>CAWCEZ010000009.1:0-474012 GCA_963794745.1 uncultured Acidimicrobiaceae bacterium | reverse complement strand
GATGTCGCCCGCCAGCTTGATGGGGCCCCGCTCCGCCAGGGTGATGGGTCCACCTGACCGGGTAACCAGTGTTGGCAATGCGATGATCGCGGTTCGCGTCGACTAGGTCAAGAGCGCCGTCGGCGACGGGGCCTTGGTGCCATCGTGCCGACGGGCAGGCCGGGTTTTTCGTGGCTGCGGTAGGACTCGCCTTCTAGGACGAGCTCGTAGGCGGCAGACTTCAGCCGGTCGATCGCGGACTGGGCCAACAGGGCGTCCGAGAGCTGACCGAGCCACTCAACTGGTTCTCGGTTGGAAGTGACCACTGTGGACGAGGCTCGGTGGCGCTCCACTATCAGCTCGTAGATATCGGCCGTGTCGAGCGCGTCCATCGGTTGGAGCGCGAAGTCGTCCAGGACTAAAAGGTCCACCCGGACGAGCTTTCTGATCTCGACGTCGTGGCTGTTGTCGAGGCGTGAGGCCCGCAGACGCTTCAACAGCACGTCGGTGCGGCTGAAGATGACGCTGTAACGACGGCGGACGGCGGCATGGCCAAGGGCGGTGGCCATGAAGGTCTTGCCGACACCAACGGGGCCCAACACCAAAGCATTGTGGCCGGCATCGATGAAGCGCAGCGAGCAAAGCTCGTCCCAGACCTGGTGGTCGAAGTTGACCTTGGTGGCCGGGTCCCAGTTCTCCAGGCACATGTCGGGGTCGAGCCCGGCGGCCCTGGCTCTGAGCGACGCCGAGGTCGTTTCGCGCCTGGTGACCTCGTCCGACAGCACGAGTTCCAAGAAATCGGTGTAGGCCATGTCAGCGCTCTTTGCCAACGCCAGGCGTTCAGGCAAGGTGTCCAGGCAGCGGCCGAGCTTGACTTGTCGGAGCACGGCTTTCAGCTCTGCGGTGATGACAGGCGCAGGGGCGGTCATCGGGGCGCACCTCGGCGCACGCGGCCCTGGGGCCTAAAAACGTCGCCTACGTTGGCATCGAGCGCCTCACCCGGCGCAGGGGTGGTGCCCGGCCTGTTGATGGCGAACTGCTCGGCCGGACGGGCAAATCGACCGGGCAGTGACAGCTGCTTGGGCGGGGCCAGGGTGTCTTGTCCCTCGGTCGCCCGCTCGAGCATGCGCCCGATAAGGCCGACGTTGAAGGCTTCGGCATCGGCCGCTCTGGCGCAAGCCGCCTCCACTCGCTCTGGGCCCCATTTTTTGACCAGGCCCAAAAGCGCATATACCTGGCGCATCTTCCGCCAGGGCAGCGGGTCGTCCAATATCACCTTGGCATAGGCCCCGATGGCCGGGCCATGGGAGGCTGCTATGGCCTGAAGGCGAGCAAGGTCCCTCATGGCGTAGATGGTCTTTTCAGCCGGGAAGTCGGCCGGGTCGGTCGAGCGCCCGCCCGGGCCTGGCGGGGGTGGGTCTTGACCAAAGTGCCGCGGAAGTAGACGCGCACCAGCGCCCGGTCGGCGCGAGCGCCGACGCGCTGGCCGATAAGGTTGCCCGGCACCGAGTAAAGCGCCCGGGCCACCTCGATGTAGTGGTCGCGGTGGACCTTGGGCTTGGCATAGATGGGCAGGTCGTAAGGCAGCATTGGTGCCGGGAGCAGGCATGGCGCCTCGGCTTCGGCAAAGACCTCGGCCGGACGAGCCGCCGTAGTCCCGTGCACTCGTTGACCGGCTCTTTGCCGGCACCACTGCTCGGCTCTTCTTTGCGCATCGGCTAGGTCCACGAAGCTCTCGCCGGCAAAAAACGAGCCTCGGACAAAGGGGACGGCTCGCTCGACTCTGGCCTTGTCGGTCGGTGTCCGCACTCGGGCAGGGTCGACGAGGAAACCCCGGGCCTGGGCGTAATCGACGAAGGCCTCGTTGAGCCGAGGCCCGGTCGGGTCTGCTTTGTCGACAACGCTGGACATGTTGTCGGGGATGACGACCTTGAACACGCCCCCGAAAAAGGCCCACGCCGCTTCGAACCCGGCGATCACGGCCTCGGTGGTCTGGCGGAAGCTGAGCCAGACAAAGCAATGACGGGAGTAGCAGGCGGTGAAAATTAGCGCCCAGCAGACCTTTTTGCGTCCCGATGCCGGGTCCGGGACCAGCCCCATCTTGCCGAAATCGACTTGCAGCTCAGAGCCGGGCTCGCCGTCGGCGAGCCGCAGCGTGCTCGAGCGAGCGGAGCGGCCAACACCGAGCACCTTCAGCGCATAGCGCTGCACGGTGCGCTCGGGCACCACCACCCCTTTGCGGCAAAGGAGCTCGGTCGCTTTGACCGACGTGAGCTCAGCTTCGACAAGCCAGGTCTTCAGCTGGTCGTGGTTGGCCTGCAGCGCGGCCCAGGACTCCCCGTGCCCATCGGGGCGCCGTGGCCTGGCGTGCTCGCAGACCTTGGCCATTAGCTCGTCGTCCAGAGCGTCTTCACCTGCACCTCTGTCGAGCCCTGACTGCACGCCCGCAGCGATGTAGCGCTGGACGGTCTTGCGGTCCAGGCCCACCAGCGCTGCGATCGGGCGTGTCCCCTTGCCGCGCAGCCACAGGCGCAGCACTTCCTTGACTTCGTACACACGGACCTCCCTGAATGCCATTGCCACCTCCATGAGGGCCGCTGTCGGCCTGGTGGCAACTTCACCGGCAGCAGCGCCGTCACTGGTGGACCCAGGGGTGGTCCCATAACTGGCGGGGCGGGGCCCCATAACTGGCGGAGGGGTGGTCCTATGTTGCTGGCGGAACTACCTCAACAGGGGCCCCATGTCGCTGGCGGGCGACAGTGGATCGTCATGGCGCGCTATGGGGGGTTACGGGACAGCATCGTTAGAGAGGGAAGGATGTCTGGCTCGCGCCCCGAATGGTGGTTTACTGCCTGACATCTCGGTAAGAGCGGGTTCAATGATCTGTCGATGAGTGGCGTCGCCGCCGCTTGTGGAGCTTCGTGCTCTTAGGCTGTGGAGACTCAGGGCGCCGTGTGCGGAAATCCCAAGTCATAGGGTGTCACGATCATCCCAAGGAGTGATGTGCGTGAACTTAATGGCGCATTGATCAAGAACTCCCGCCCTGCAGGTGCCGGAGGCACTTTGTGGCTCCATTTCCCCCAAATCTCAGTGCACCACCGGTCCTAGGGGCGGCGGTTTGCGCATAGCGGTTTTTCGCGCGCTCGCACTTGTTGCCGGGCGCTCTAAAGGCCGGCCGTCACTGGCAAACGGTCAACCGGTCTCGCTGCGGAGAGCCCCTAGTAGGGGAGGTGCCTCGACCTCTTGCCGCTCGATGTTTCAGGCTAGGTAGCGTGCGGGTTTAGCTCTCGTCTGCTTCGGCTTAATCGCTGACCGACCCGTCTCGTCCGGTGGTATTTGGCTCGAAGAGTGCGGGCCAGGTCCAGTTGAAAGAAGCCAGGGTGAAGCCGAGCATGACGGTCATCTTGGTGAGCCCCATCACGCGAATGAAGCCGTGACAAAGGTCGGTGAAGGGGCCTCTGAGGCAATTAGTCGTGTCTGGACGCGCTCCGACGTCGAGGTTTGGTAAGGTCTCTCCGCCGGCGTCCGGGTCGTCCAGCAACGCCGGGCCGGTTCCAGGAGAGCCCGGTGGAGACGACCGCAATGGAGGCTCGGCGAAACGTAAAAGTGCGGGAGTCCGATGTCCCACGCCTTAGGTTGACCAGTTGTCCACGTCCGATCGGTACCGGTCACCCCTCGGCGGCCCGAGTGCTACTCGCTGCCGCGATGTCCGCGGGCGCTGACGCGGATCAAGGCACGAGCCCTCACAACCAGAAAAGTGCGATAAGGCAATAGGGCCGAAAGTCACAAACCGGCGCAACGCGCTCGACTCGATATGCCGATCGCCCGAGAGGTCGCGTGAGTGATCATGATCTATTCAGCGGATGGCACCAGAGGTTTCCGCTTGCTCGCGTGGCTGTTCGCGACCCTGACCGTGGCTTTCCTGGCCTGGGTAACCTTCGGTATCGGCGGAGCTCGGACAGCTGACGCGGTCGACGATGTCGGAGAACTAGTCGCGGCGTTGGTGTCGGCGGCCGCTTGCATGTCGGCAGCTTGCATGCAGCGCCGCAATCAAACCGCGTGGGCTTTCCTGGCCGTGTCCAGTTTCACTTGGGCATGTGGAGAGGCGGCGTGGTGCTACTACGACCTCGTCCGCGGGGCCCAGGTTCCCTTCCCGTCGCTCGCCGACATCGGTTTCCTCAGCGCCGTGCCGATGACAGTGGTGAGCCTCCTAGCGTTCTCTGACGGGACGACCCGGAGCACCAGGCGCCTGGTGGGGCTCGCCGTGGAGATGTTCGCGGGGTTCGCCGTATTCTTTGGGGGCTGGGCAACGCTTGCCGGGCTTATCTCCCACCGGCCTGTCGACGCTGTACTTTCGCCCTTCGTAGGCATGACCTACCCGACGAGTGACCTAGTGATCTCGGCAATGGTGGTGGTGGCATTCCGACGGGCAACACGAGATCGGGTGAGCCTGGGGTTGGTCCTGGCGGGGATCTTATCCTTTACGGTCGCGGACAGCTCGTTCGCCTATTTTACGGCAACAAACAGCTACGGGATTGGTAACGGATTGGACACCGGCTGGGTGCTCGGCTATTTACTGGTGGCGTTAGGAGCTACCTGGGCGGTCCAGCAGCGCCGCCTCGCCGACAACTCCGGTGCCTTCACCCCCGCTGGGACGTTCGCTGCAAGTGCACTCGTTACCGTTGGCGCTCCTGGGCTCAGCGCCGAGAGGCGGGGCACCGCGCAGCCTGCCTACCGCAAACCGGTGCGGTTCACTCCTTTCATCGCTGACCGGGTCGTCTCCGCAACCGCCTTGCTGCTCATCGTCGCCGACGCTGGCCTTTCGTTGCACGATCTTGCTTTGATGCTCAAACTGTTCTCTTGAAATCGACAGAGTTCGCATGTACTAGGCGTCGGCCCGACTCAACTGCAAAAGCGCTTTAGTAGCCGTCACGGCCATCCTTCGTTACCTGGAGAGCCTGAGGCTCGTTACCCTCCGGCTTTTGCTGCGTTCGACGATGAGGGATGTAACCGCAGGTGGCACGGTCGCGGTGACGACACATGAGGGCGCGAGTGCCACCCGGCCATCCGGGCACGACCCCCGCAGTGCTCTGTTGGTAGACACCCGTAGACCGGCTCGAGAGCCTACTATCTTCACCCATTTAGCCTTTCTGTGATGCAATCAATTCTTAAACTCGCCCGAGCACAGAAGTGTTCATACGACTTCCTTCGTTGCGCTGGGTTCCAACTTCCATCCGGACCGCGAGGTGCCCGGAACGCAGCAGAGTGTCAAAGAATTGCTTGGCCCACCCGGTCGCAGCGCTGACCAGGTGGCAACAGACAGACAGCATTCGCTTGCAGGATCGGTACCTCGGCCGCCTCTCGCGGTTGCGACGCGGGCTTGGGTAACCGCGGAACCGCTGCGACGACGTTGGGGCTCGAAGAGCGACTGCCCCATCAAGAGAGGGCTTGCAAATCGGGTTTCCTGACAATCGGGTCCGAACTTCTCGGCACCGATGGCACATGGCCTGACCTGTGAGTTTGTGATCCGTCTTCTTGGCTCGAAGGATCGTAAGCGCCCACTTGACGGCAGGTTAGTCGCTCAAAAAGTTAGTCCAAAAGCGTCGCTTCTCATTCTGCACTCAGGGAAGGCTTCCAGAATTGAGGACCTCCTGTCGACCACTGAGGGGTTTTGTTGGCTGCTAGTGGAAATTAGCCGACTGCTACCGGGCATTTTCGCTGTGGCCGCCGACAATTGCGTCACACGACGGTCTCCCCGTCCAAAGTCGAATTCGACGCAACGTGAGTCTTCATACCATCCCAACTCAAGCTCCGCGCTTTGCTAGCCGAAGATGACCACGAGGCGCAACATGACCCAGCTCAAACAAGACGTTCGAGCCTTTTGGCGGACTGCCGGGGTGTTCGCGCTGTTTAGCGGCGTGTTCTTGGCTTGGGTGGCGTTACGTATTGGCGGCCGTCGAACCACAGACGTCGTCGACAACATTGGGGAGCTCATGTCACCACTGGCGGCGGCCGTGACCTGTGGGCTGGCCTCCTGGAGGCTTCCGCGAGCTCGCCTTTCTTGGGGACTGCTCGCTGCCTCCTGTGCGTCGTGGGCGGGCGGACAGCTCGTCTGGTGCGATTACGACGTTGTCCGCAACATTCCCGTGCCCTTCCCTTCGCTGGCCGACGCTGGATATCTCGCGGCGGTACCACTATTCATCGCCGGCTTGCTTACGTTCCCGACCGTGGTGAGACGATTGGCCTCTCGATTGCGCGCCCTGCTCGACGCCGCCATGATCACCGGCTCATTGCTCTTTGCCAGCTGGGCGTTGGTGCTGGGGCCGACCTTCCGGCACAGTCAGGGCGGGTTCTTCAAACAGGTCCTCTCCATGGCTTACCCGGCCAGCGACGTGGCAATGGTGTCGCTGGCAGTAATTGTTGCGATCGGTGCCGAAAAGGACTATCGGGCGTGCCTCGGGCTGGTGATGGCAGGGATCGTCTCCTTCGCAGTCGCCGATAGTGGCTTTGCCTACTTAACAGCAACCAATAGCTACGGCATCGGAAATGCCCTCGACACCGGCTGGGTTGCCGGGTATTTCTTAATCGGGTTGGGGGCACTCAGGGCAATGAGAGTTGAACCGAGGCAAGAACGTGACGTTGACTCCGACCGGGTCACCCTGGCAGGCGTGCTGACCCCCTACGCAGTCGTCGGCCTAGCCGCGGCGGTCGTCATGGCGCGGTTGGTCGAGAGACGGTCGTTCGGAGTGTTCCTCCCGATAGAGGGGTTCCTCTTGCTGGCGGCCTTGACTGCCAGGCAGATCTTGACGCTGTTGGACAACGTAGCCTTGAACCAGCGATTAGTCGTTAAAGTGCAGCGTGGGAGCGAGGAACTGCGGGCCCGCGAGCAACGGTTTGCTGCATTGGGCCGGCACTCGTCCGACCCCATAACCATCGTGGACCGCGCTGGCATCGTCCTTTTCCAAAGCCCCTCGGTCGAGCGTGTGCTCGGCTGGGATCCCGAAGCAACTTCCGGGAGATGCCTCCTGGACATGTTGGAGCCGGCCGACCGCGACCAGTGGCCCGACCTAGTGACAAAGCTCCTGTCCGACCCAACGGCCGAGGTGACTACGGATTGGCGCATGCGCCATGCGGACGGGTCGTCCCGGTCTCTCCAGTCGGTACTTACCAACCTCCTGAACGAGCCGAGTGTCGCCGGGCTGGTGCTCAACAGTCGCGACGTGACGGCTCAGAAAGTTCTCGAAGAGCAGCTACGTCACCAGGCCTTTCATGACCCCCTGACAGGCCTCGCCAATCGCGCCCTGTTCCGCGAGCACCTGAACAACGCGGTCCGCCGCCGTCGGCGAAGCGGAGTCGCGCTCGGCGTGATGTTCGTAGATCTGCACAACTTCAAGGCTGTCAACAATCTACACGGAAATGCCCGTGGTGATGAGATTCTGAAGGAGGTGGGCGAGAGGCTGAAAGCTGAAGTACGAGACGCAGACGTGATTTCTCGTGTTGGAGGGGACGAGTTCGCCGTGCTTTTGGAGGGACCAGCAGGTGGATTTGACCCCGATGCCACAGCCAGCCGGCTCGTCGAATGCTTCGCCATACCTTTCGGTGAGGGGACCAACCAAGTCGTCGTGCAGGTGAACATTGGGGTCGCAGTCGGTGGCCCCGACGCCGAGACGGAACAGGAATTACTGCGCAATGCTGACCTAGCCATCAATGCGGCCAAAGCCGAGGGCGCCGGGTCATGCGTGAGATTTACCTCTGCGCTTCACCAACAAATATTGGACAGGATGCAGATCGAATCCGAACTACGTAAAGCCCTGGCGCGCGATGAACTGCGGCTGTACTACCAGCCCGTGGTAAGCCTCAGCTCTGGTGAGATCGTCGGTGCGGAAGCGCTCATCCGCTGGGCCCATCCGGAGCGGGGCCTCATTACACCCGGTGTGTTCATAGCGGTTGCCGAGTCCTCCGGTTTGATCGTGACCATCGGGGAGTGGGTGCTCCAGCAAGCCTGCCGGGACCTTGCGACGATGACACGGAGCGCGGGTCGCGCTCTTCGGATGAGCGTCAATGTCTCAGCGCGACAACTGTCTCATCCGGGGTTCGAGGACATGGTGCAACAGACCCTAAGCCACAGCAGCGTGGATCCCGCACAGATCACCCTAGAAATAACCGAGAGCCTGCTAGTCGACGACATAGCTGCAAAGTCCGAGTTGTTGTCGCGCCTGCGCCTTCAAGGGCTGCGCATTGCGATCGACGACTTCGGTACCGGGTACTCGTCCTTGAGCTCCCTGCGTGACATGCCCATCGACACGCTGAAAATCGACAAATCATTTATCGATGGAATTGCGCTGAGTCGGGGCTCGGCTCGTCTTGCGCAGACGATTATCCACCTCGCGAGGGACCTTGGGCTGGGCATCGTGGCCGAAGGGGCTGAAAAGCTGGACCAGGTGCAGATGTTGCGTTCGTTGGGGTGCGAGTTGGTGCAGGGGTACTACTTCTCAAAGCCAGTTCCCGCTCCTGACTTGGAACGTCTTTTGAGGGATGGTATCGGGGTAACTACGGGCGTCACTGAGCGTCCGCCTTCCGTGAACCAGGTGGCCGGGGTGACCCCAGGGACTGGTGGGATGGGACCGAGTCCCTTCTCCTCGGGAGCGAACCGGGCCCTGCCGGATGTCCCGAGGGTCGGGTCGATCCGTCCGTTGGCCAGTACCCGCCCGACGACCTCGACGGGCCCGTCTGAGCCGCCCAAGCGGTAGCGCGAAGCCGGGGTTGGGGTGATGGTGTCGATCTCCCCGAACTGGGCCCTCCACGACTGCGCAGCCTCCAACGTACGATGTCGGTGCCGCTCGGTCCCAAAGCTCATTAGCGGTTTACAGCTCGCGCTAAATGCATGCAACACGGTGATGACCGTGCGACCTTTGATGTGGGAAGTGCCGATGGCGTCGGCATCGTCCGGCATCTCGCCATCAAGAAGAGTGTCGAACCCATCAGAGGGACCGAAACCCGAGCCGCCGACGTTGCAAGTCGTGCCGATGGCACCGGGAGCCGTGACGCCCGCCGCGCAGTTTGGGAAGGAGCGACCAGCGACGCCGCACCGGTGGCGATGAACGCGGCGATAACAATTAGCCCATAGGCTCTCGTGCGTCGAAGCCACGCGCTCATGGGAACTACGGTGGCGACGACTGGCCCCGAGCCATGAGGTCATAGAAACCATTTACGTCAAGAGCAAGGCGACGCCGGCGTTGTTGATGAGTATGTCGACGTGACCGTCGCCCGCCTCAGTGGCCCACTCGACCAGGTCCTGGGCCGATCCCAGGTCGCTCAACGTGGTGAGGCTGAACGTTGCGCTACCGCCGCTGCCTTCGATCTCGGCCACCACATCTTTGGCTCGTTGTTCGTTGCGCCCGACTACAAGTACGTGAGCGCCGCGGGCGGCCAAGGCGATGGCCGTAGCCTTGCCGATCCCGCTCGTCGAGCCTGTAACCAGAGCAGTCTTGCCTCTTAGATCAGTCATACGTTGGTTTGTCCTCTCTCGTAAAACTGGGTTGTGCAACTCACTATGACACAGCCGGACTGGGCTGTCAAACTCAAAAGTTGCTAGGATGGGTGGCATGGTCAACGAGACGAGTGACCGGCCGAAGCTCACCCCCAAGGGAGCACGCGCCCGGGCACGAATAGTGGAGGAGGCCGCCGCCCTGATCCATGAGCGCGGGGTCGCATCGACAACCTTGGAAGACGTCAAGGCGGCGGCGGAAGTCAGCGGCTCTCAGATGTACCACTACTTCCCCGACAAGAACGAACTCGTGCAGGCGGTCATCGACTACCAAGCCGACGCCATCGTCAAACGCCAGCGGCAGGTGCTCGCCAGCGCGAACGGAGTCGAAGCCTGGCGGAACATGGTGATCGCCGCAGCGAGGCGCACCAAAGCAAAGGGGGGCTGCCAACTTGGCTCGCTCGTTGGTCAACTCGCCGAGAGTGACCCCGAGGCCCGAGCGCTCATTGCGGCAGGGTTCGATCAGTGGGCAGCCGCCATCAGCGATGGGCTCAGATCCCTTCATGCCGACGGGAGGCTCCGGTCCGACATCGACCCGGACGACCTGGCCACTACTCTGCTCGCCGCGCTCGAAGGAGGGCTTCTACTCGGTCAGGTACTTCGGAGTTCCCGCCCGATCGAAACGGCGGTCAATACCCTCCTTGCCCTTGCCATCGGCAGATGACCCCAAGCCGGGCCCGTTCACAGCCATCGCCGAGGTCGGCTCACGGCTCTTGGCTGGTGCACGTGCACCCACACGATGCGCTTGCGGGCGCGCTGCCGGTCCTGGTGAGGGAGGCCTCGTCGCGCATAGAGAGGTAGTGGTAATTAGGCCGCACACGGCTCAGCTAGCTCAAGAAGTACCTGTACTGAAGGGGTGACGCGGGAGTACGCGAAGTGCCCGGTTAGGTCCACGATGAACGAGCGACGGGAGGCTCATGAAATCGATGGCCGAATATCCTGTTTTAGGGGCTGTTTGCGATCGTGGTTGGGCGCTGTGGGGCAAGGATCTGGGCTTCGATAGTGGCGGGGTCCAGGGGCCGGGCGAGGAGGAAACCTTGGGCTTCGTTGACCCGCTCGCCTCGAAGGTAGTCCATTTGGTCGGTGGTTTCGACGCCTTCCGCCAGGGTTTTGAGCCCGAGGTCTTTGCCGAGTTGCACGAGCGTTGCAACGAGCGCTTTTGATTCCGGGGAGGCAGAGATGGCGTTGGTGAAAGAGCGATCGATTTTGAGGCAGTCGACCGGGAACTGCTGGAGGTAGGCGAGCGAGGAGTAGCCGGTGCCGAAGTCGTCGATGGCTATACGAACACCCAGCTCTTTGATAGACCGCAGGCGGCTGGCCGTGGCTTGGACGTCGCGCATCAGCGCAGTCTCGGTGACCTCGATGATCAGAGACGTGGGGTCGAGGTCGCTCAGGCTGAGGGCTTGTCGGATGTGGTCGATGATGGCGTCGTCGTCCAGTTGGCGTCCCGACACGTTGACGGACACGTCCAGGGTGTCGCCTCGGGCGTGCCATGCCGCGGTCTGCGCGCAGGCTTCACGTAGCACCCAGGCCCCGACTTCGCGGATCTGGCCCGTTTGTTCGAGGATGGGGATGAACTCGGCCGGTTGGATGACACCGCGCGTGGGGTGGTCCCAGCGCAAGAGGGCTTCAACAGCGACCAGGCTCAGGTCGTCGAGGTTGTAGATGGGTTGGTAGACGAGCCGGAACTGGTGGCCGCCGAGGGCCGAGCGCAATTCGGACTCGAGCTCGACGCGGTGTTGGAGCTCGGTTTGCATCTCGGGGTCAAAGATTGCGTAGCGGTTCTTGCCAGCCGCTTTGGCTTGATAGAGAGCCACATCCGCGTCGCGCAGCAACTCGCCCGCGCTTTCCCGGTCCCCTAGGGCAATGCCGATACTGGCATTAACGACAAGAGGAATTGTCGTGCCCGGGAGCTCGAAGGGCTGGCGCAGGACGTCGAGGAGGCGTTCGGCAACGAGTTGGGGACCGACGTTGAGCGTAGAGCCGTCGATGAGCACGATGAACTCGTCGCCGCCCATTCGGCCGATGGTGTCGGCGTCTCGCAGGGTGGATTCGAGGCGCGGCAGTGACCGCGGTCAGAAGCCGGTCGCCGGTTTCGTGCCCCAGGGAATCGTTCACGTTCTTGAACTCATCGAGATCGACGTAAAGGGCAGCGCCGAGGGTGCCCGCGCGACGGTTGCGCGCCAGGAGCTGCTCGATGCGGTCCATGATCAGTGCCCGGTTGGGTAGCCCGGTAAGCGCGTCATGTAAGGCTTGATAGCGGAGCTCACCGGTTTTTTCAGTCACGGTGCGCAATGCTCTGGCCCGGCCGGTGCCTAGCACCAACACCAGCGAGCCCAGCAGCACTCCCAGTAGGGAACCGATGATGAACACGTCCAGGGCGTTCGTGTAGTCGAAGGCCCCGGCGGGAATTTGCGCGGTATAGGTAGTAACCGTCCACCCGTTGTGCAGGTTGATCTTGGCCGTCTCGGAGCCGGCCGGGACCTGTCCGCTGCGGAAGACCGCGTTAGAAGGCCCGACGTGGTAGGTGAAGGTCACAGCCTTTTCGGGCTGGCCCGCCAACGCCCTGTCCAGCACCACCTCGGGCAGCACCGCCATTCCTATCCAACCCAGGAACGCTGCTCGGCGACCGGCGACAGTAGCCGGCGTAACACCATGGCTGTAGACGGGGGTGAGGATCGCCAACACAGCGGTCGTGCCGATCTGGTACGGCAGGTAAGCGCCTTGGCCCGAATCTTCGGCAGCCAGCTCAGCTGTCCGGTTGGGCCCAGGAGGGCAGAAATCGCTGCCGGCCGGCAGCGGCGTCTGCTTACCCACCGACACCGACGCCACCAAGAAGCAGTAAAACGGTCGTTTCCCCGGCGGCGTGACCACAAAGGGGCCCTTGGCGGCCAACGGCCCCACCTGGTCGGCGACCGACCGTGCTGCGAAAGCGGGCAACTCGGCAGCTGACACGATCACTAGACGGCTCATGCCAACCAGTTCGGGGTACCGGGCGACCGCCTGGACCGAGCTGGCCCACCGGTCGAACTGGGCGCTCGACGCCGTCGGGTCCCCCGCGATGAAACCGCCAGCGCTCACGTTGAGGTCGCTCTCGTGCTGGATCGCCAACTGCAGCGTTGAGGCAATATTGCCGGACGAAGCCTTGAACGCTTCCCGCGACCGGGCCGCGGCATCGCTGGCCAGTGAACCCGCCGCCACGAACGAGATCGCCATGCCTAGAACGACCAAGAGCGCGGCCGCTGCGAGCCAGATCGGACGTCGTTCCGAGGCCGCAACCGCGCGATGAGGGGCCAGCGGTTGAGGTCCCGACGACCTCCCCAACCATTTACCCATCAGTTTTCCGATCACACGGCAAGACCAGCCCGGGTGGGCTCTTCCCGTCATATCGGCATCTGCCACCTCGAACTGGTGACATTCTTCGATCGGAGGAGGAAGAACCCTGGTAGGTCGGTGGGCCGACGGGGCATGCTGACGTAGTCCGCCGCCGGTGGGTAGAACCGGAGGGTCCCGGGGCACCGGGCACCCGAAGAGCAGAGGAGAGCGTTGATGCCTGATGACCAGATGGTGCCGAAACCAACAGTGTTCGTCCTGTTCGGGGCTACTGGGGACCTGGCCCACCGCCTCGTATTACCCGCTTTCTTCCGCCTGGCCCAAGCAGGGTTACTCCCGCCGGATTGGCGTCTGGTCGGCAACGGCCGCGGCAACCTCTCTGATGAGGACTTTCAGGAGCGAGCTCGCAAGAGCCTCGAGGAGTTCGGCCCGAAGCCGTCCGAGGGGCCATGGGACGAGTTCAAATCTCGTCTCCGCTTCGCCGGTGGAGGTTTCGAGGCCTCCGACCCGGGCAGCCTCCTTGACGTCCTGGGAGACGCGGAGAAAGACATTGGGGGTAGCCCCCAGCGGGTCCACTACTGCGCCGTGCCCCCGTCGGCGTTCGTAACGCTCACCGAGGCCATCGGCGAACACCGCATAGCTGACCGGTCGCGCATCGTCTACGAAAAGCCCTTCGGCACCTCCATGGAGACCTTCACCGAACTCGACAAGGCGGCCCACAAGGTTTTTAGAGAAGACCAGATCTTCCGTATCGACCACTTTCTGGGCAAAGAAGCCACTCAGTCCATCCACGTAGCTCGCTTCGGAAATGGGCTCTTTTCGGGGGCCTGGGACCGCCATCACATCGAGAGCGTTCAGATCGACGTGCCCGAGACCCTCGATGTAGGGATGCGGGCCAATTTCTACGACTCGACGGGCGCCATCCTCGACATGCTCGTGACCCACCTGTTCCAGTTGGCCGGAGAGGTGTCCATGAGGGCCCCGAAGTCCCTCGACGCGGAGCACATCGCCGAGGCACGAGAGGAGGTCATCGGCTGCTTTCGGCCGTTGAGCTGCGATGACGTTGTGGTCGGCCAGTACCAGGGCTACCGCGATATCAAAGGGGTAGCCGAGGGCTCGCGTACCGAAACGTTCGTGGCTGCTCGCTTGTGGGTGGACAACGAGCGCTGGGACGGAGTGCCGTTCCTGTTGCGCACGGGCAAGTGCCTGGCCGAGAGCCACCAACGGGTCAGCATCCGCTTCAAGAGGCCGGCCGAGCTCATGCCCGGCATGCCCTGCGACTGCAACATACTCAGCTTTGAGCTCTCAGGGGACGGCGAGATCGCCCTGTCACTAGTCACTAAGAAACCCGGTCCAGAAACGGCGCTCACCTCTGCCTCCGCGGTCCTCCCTCTTGGCGGAGCCATCGGGCCTGCCTCTATGCCGGCGTATGCCCGTCTCATCCACGATGTCCTACTGGGCGACCGTTCACTGTTCACCCGGCCCGACGGCCTACGCCACGTGTGGGAAGTTGCCGAGGCCTTGCTCGGGGACAAGCCCGAACCGGTCATCTACCCCCGAGGTTCCTGGGGCCCGGAGAAGGCCCGCGCTTTGGCCGGAGGGAGCGGTTGGATCCTGGGCCAGCCCTGACAGCCGCGAACCCCCTCGAAATTCCTCCTCCCGGCTGCAACCCCAGCGCCCGTCGCCTGTGGCCTGCCAGGACTCGGTTAGGGGTCGGACTGGGCTAAAGAGCGTTCTGGTCGCTGAGCACGTCAAACGCTTGAGGCGTCAGCGAGCTCCCCGCGTAGGGCGCGATTTCGCCTCTGGTCAGCTGCAGTTTTTCCAACAGACTGAGTACCGCGTCGATGGCACGACCGGCGTCCGGCGCCGTGAAACGCCAATCAATATGGAGACCAAGGATGGCCTTGGCGAACCTCCCGCCCGCCACGTCAATCGCTGCGATGGCTTGCGTGTCATCGCGTGTGAGCAATTCCAGCTGTTGGCCCTGCGTCTTGCTCGCGGCCCAATTAGACGCGGCCGTAACCGTGGAATACCGGTCCATTGTTACGGTGGCGGCGTCGGCCACTGCGCTGAGGCGCCGGGCCGCCACGATGAGCCCCTCAGCGTCGGCGGTGAGAGCCTGGCATTCCGGCCTGACCGAGACCTTGTACTTGTTGCAACTCTCGAACTTGACCCCGCTCACGCTAGCCGGGGTGGCGACCTGGTCCAGATCGGTGCCCGGAGGGTCCTTGACAATGCGGTAGTCGTCGTCGACACGCTTGATGGTGGCGTCGCAGAACGGTTCCGCGAGGAACGCCACGAGGGCGCCGGCGATGACAAGTACCGGTCCTACGGTGCCGCTCCCGAGCAGGAGCACCCCCGTACCGAAGGTGCCCACCCCGGACAGGTAGGCCAGGCAATACGGCTTAGCCGCGTCAACCCCTGCCTTGATGTCATTTCCGAAGAAGACTTTGATTTCTCCCTTCATCCGCTTCGTCAAGTAAGGTCCCGCCCCCGTCGGCTCAGGCCCCGATAACGCAAGCTTGACGTCGCTGGCCGTAACGGTATCGGTGATGTTGGCGACGTCCGTTTGGTCTCCACCGGGGTGTGGCCGCGACCAGTTATCGGCGAACGTGCTCACAAAAGGCCCGTGACCACCCGGGAACTTCTCATATTCGGCCCAGGCATTTTCGTATTGCGGGTCGGACGTAAGGGGCCCTGGCCACTCGTCCAGCTCCAAGCCGACCGCCGATGACCGCGACGGGTCGACGGTACAGTAGTCCCCTGAGGTGTCGGTGCTCTTGAGAAGAGATGCCGTGAGCGGTGGCAGGTAGAGGTTCATTTCGTAGAGCCGGGTCGCCAGGTCGTACTCAGTTGTCGCGGTTTGTTCGTAGCCCGAGAGCCGCTCGGACAGCTTGGCGTTGCACGACTTCAAGCCCGAGGTCTGTGGCGTCGGGTCGCCCTTATCATCTAGGTCGATCGTCCCCTTCAACGTCGTGTAGTCGATGTCGACACCCCGGGAGAAACTGCCCTGGTCAGGGAAGTGGACCGACGCCTGCCACTCCAGTGTGACGCTGAGCTTCCCGAAGTTATGGCCAGTCGAGCCAGTCCCAAGCCACGTAATGCGAGTAAGGTCCCCCTGGTAGGTGAGGTAGATTTGGCTGTCGGGGTTCAGTTCGTTGCCCGCCTGAGCAGAGGCCCCGCCTGGGGACGTGACCGCGAACATTACCGACGCAACAACTGCCATAACGATCGAAAGGCGCACTCGCCCCACCAACGCGGACATCGCCCTAACGCAGCCTGCCCACGCGTACGCTCCAGGTCGTTCGGAGCGCCGAGAGGTCCTGGCCGACGAGGATCATTTGCACGACCAATGGCCGACTATCTTCTCAGAACCCTTCGCCCCCGTGCTCGGAGCTAGTACGAGATTGAAACTCCGCGCCTCGAAACCAGGCTTCAGGGTCACACTACCTGAGCCCACTCTCGGTTCCCCGGAGCCCGTGCTCCACAGGATGTCAGGCTTAATGCCGCTGTCGGCTCCCAAGGCGACCGTATTGGGGGCCTTGGCGGGGTAGCTCACCGTCCGTGGGGACTTAGCCTCAATCGTCATGAACCACAACGCATTTGTCGGCTTGAGGCCGTGATCGGTCAGGTAGAGACGGATGTCTTCCGATAGCGGGGCGGCCGAAAAGTTGTCGGGTACACAGGTCTTAGCGACATCGAGAGCCAGGGTGCCGCTCTCCTGGCCCGACAGCGAGAAGGAACCGCCCTTGGTGGTGGCCCTTGACGCCGAAGCGGACGTCGCCGGCAAGACAACAGCGAGGACAGCCACTGGGACTATCGCCCTGACAGCCGCCGTCGCGCGCATGTCCAAATAGTAGTCGCGGCGTCGGGCAGGTCCTCAAGATCGCTTGGCTCAGCCGCTCGGGGCGTTCTCGCTGTCGTGCGGGTGGTCCCCATTGGGAGTGGCGCTGCTGTACCTGATGACGCGGGTGCGCCACCCCTGGTCGCAGGCTGCTGTCGCCTAAAACGCTTCCGGCCGGTTGGCGACAAGGTCTTAGGGCCCGTCCAAGTTGGCATTGTCCGTCTCGCGAGCCTGGTCTTCAATAGCGTTGCGGCGCAGCAGGTAAATACTCCCAAGGACGACGACCGCGAGCACACAGCAAAGGACCACGTTCTGTACAAACAAGCGCCGCCCAGCACGTCCGCACACGACGACGGAGAGCGGAGCGGCAAGGCACACAGGGTGAGGACGAGCTGATGCTGCATCCACCCTTTTCGGCTCAGTCGTCGACGAGCCGCCGCCGTATATGTTAGTTGTTAGATATTTACCCGGGGCCCAAAGCCTTTCTCCGTACGACCTCGGCCGGGGATGCGCGGGGTGGCACCGGCGCGAGAACCTTGTCGCCGCTGCTCGCCCCTAACCGAAGCCCCTCCAGGAACCCCGAAGCCGCTACAGTGCCAGTGAAATGGCCTGGGACCCTCGACCCTCCAATCTTGGCCAAGGGCAGGCGCTCCAAGAATTCTTCAGGGGTGCCCGTCGGGATGCGAGACGCATCACTTATGGGTGGGCATGGGCACTGTCCACCGAGCGAGGCTGCGCATACGAGTGCTTCTACTTGCCCGAAATGCAAGAGTTGTGCCTGCTTCGCTATCCCCTTGAGGTCGAAACTGACTACGCGTCATCTCTCGTTGGCGGGACAATACAGTCGGTTTTCAACCGGTGGCGGCGTCGCAACATCCAAGAGTTGGCCTGGCTCATACGTGATGGCATCACTCAAGGTGAAGTGGAAAGTACCTTGTCTGGCTGGGAAGCCAGCGTTTCGAAGCCCGACAGCCTTGTGTGGCTCATGGGTCGGTTCTTGGTATAGGCGACGGCTCGGAATTGGTCGGCAGCCTTCCACGGGCGCCAGTGCCTGGTACCAAGACGACCGTTTCAGTCTCCACCGAGAAACCCACCTATCTCTTGTGACCCGCAACCTTCCCGTCTCCTCGTCGAGCTACTGCGCGACGACCATGCGCTCTTTCTGTGCCCGGAACAGCCAGATGGCGGTCGCGTAACATGCGGCCAACAGCCCGCCGCACCAAGCGAATGCTGCCCAGGCACTAGTGCCGGCATGGCCGTACACGAGCAACGATCGCATTGTCGTGACGATCGGCGTCATCGGCTGGTGCTCGGCAAAGGCGCGGACTGGTGGGCTCATGCTACTGATCGGGGTAAATCCCGGGCTCACAAAGATCAGCAACAACAGGATGTAGCTGAACGAACCAGCACCCTCCGCCGTCTTCGCGAGCAAACCGAACATGATTGCCAGCCAGGTCGTGGCCAACGTGAACAGAACGGTCAAGGCTACGAACATGAGCCACTCTGCAACTCCGGTGTGCGAGCGGAACCCGACAAGCAATCCCACAAGTACTACCAGCGCCACCGAGAACAGGTTGGACAACAACGAAGAAACGGCCTGACCACCCAATATGGACGAAGGCAGGATCGGCATGGTACGAAATCTGCTGATCATCCCTCTTTGCATGTCCATATTGAGGCGCACGGCGGCGTAGGCGATGCCACTGACGACGGTCATGGCGACAATGCCTGGCACGATGAAGTCGACGTACTTTACCGAGCCCGTACTGAACACGTGGCCGAAACTGCCCGCGAACACGTAGACGAACAGCAACATCAGGGCGACAGGCATCGCCGCCACGGTAATGATCGTGTCTGGGCTACGAACCACATGACGCAAACTGCGCTTCGTCATTATCCAGGTATCACTAATTCGGCGTTTCATGCCACGCCCTTCTGGTTGCTGATGATCCGAAGGAAAGCGTCGTCGAGCGTTGGTGACTTCTGCGAGAACTCGGCAACGTCGAGCTCCGCCGTTTGCAACAGGGCGAACAATCCGTTGACTTGCGCGATGGTGCCATCTGTCGAGAAGGTGAGGGTAAGAGCGCTCTCATTGCAGGCCGGGTGGCGGTCTGCCAGAAGCTGCGCGGCCCTGGCCAGTTGCGTAGGGCCCGGAAAGCGCAGCTCGATCTGGCCGTGCGGTAATACTCCCTTCAACTCCCTGGGCGTGCCCCGGGCAGCGATCCTGCCATGGCTGAGAATGCCAATGTCGTCGGCGAGCCGGTCAGCCTCCTCCAAGTACTGGGTCGTGAGGAAAACGGTCTTTCCGGTGCCTGTCAGCGCTTTTATGGTGTCCCAGGTCGTGTTGCGACTTTCGGGGTCAAGCCCTGCCGTCGGTTCGTCCAAGAAGATGATGGCTGGGTCACCAATCAGCCCCAGGGCAATGTCGAGCTTGCGGCGCATCCCACCCGAGTAGGTCAACGTCCGGCGGTCGGCGGCCTCAGTAAGGCCGAACTGTTCCAATAGTATTTGGGCCGTTCGCGCTGCGTTCGGACAATGGCGTAGCTGCCCGATCAGAAGGAGGTTCTCCCGTCCAGTCAGGAGGTTGTCGACAGCCGCGAACTGTCCCGTAAGGCTGATCGAACCGCGGGCCCGGTCGCCCTGCTTGGCCACATCAAACCCGTTGACCGTCGCTGTGCCGCTATCCGCGCGCATCAATGTCGTCAAGATATTGATGACCGTCGTCTTGCCTGCTCCGTTTGGGCCGAGCAGAGAAAACACAGACCCTTGTCCCACGCTGAAATCGACCCCGTCAAGCACAACGTTGTCCCCGAACGACTTCCGCAAGCCCTTCACCTCGATGGCGGGAGCGCTACTAGGCATGACCGGGTGCCTCATTCGCAGCGCCACCAACCGCCATTTCAGTCCCGCCCACGCGGAATAGGTGGATATCGCCGAACCCTGTCCGTGCCCGGACTTCGACTGAGGGCTCTCCCGGTTTCGGGGCCTCGGATGCAGCCAAGTCGTTTACAATTTTGCCGAACGAGGTCTCGAGGTTCAGCAATGCCGGCACCCCTCGACGGACCCCGACTTCGACTTTGCCTGTCGCCGTCTGCGCTTGGACGATGCCGTGGATGACCTCGTCGATCTGCACGCTCCCATTGGCGGTCGTGGCCTCGACGTCCGAACGGGCCAGTGCGACCCAGATCTTCCCGTTGGACGTCGTCGTCCGCAGGTCCGCCTGGGCATCCCCAACCGAGATATCACCGTTGGCGTTTTTTATGACGGCGGCACCTTCCAGCGTTGACAGGTGGATAGCGCCGGACCCTGAAGTTATTTCGGTCTGTTCGACGCCCCGTTCGATCGTGATGTCCCCGGCTCCCGTGCGAAGTTGCAGCGGTCCGGCCTGGGCAAGGCGGATTTCACCGACTCCAACCTTAAAGGTGCACTCACCGAGCACGCCGGTCGCCCAGAGCTTGCCGACGTCGGCCTCTCCCCTCAGCCGAGATCCGGAAGGCAGTTCGATCCTGACATTGACGGACGCGCTGTTCCAAGCGACGTACCGCCGCCAGCCTTTCGGGGCCCTCACTGTCAATTGGCCGTTGCTGTAATTGACCGAGGTCTGCTCGGCTGCAGCCACGTCGTTTTTTCTCGCCGGGTTGGTCGGGCTAACCTCCACGACGGTGTCAGAGCGGTGGCTCGCTATTATTTCTGTATCGCCCACGTCGATCTCGATGGTGACGGAAATGGGCGCGGGGGTATCAAATATTGGCATTCGTCCTCCTAAGGTGAGCGCGTCGTTTTTGGGTTTTCAGAAGGTGGGAGAGCTGGCCTGTATTAGCGCGCCCATCCCACAAATCGTTGCCGTCGCGACCGGTCAGTACCGTCATCGCGCGCAGCGGCCCCGGCGCGGTCAACGGCGGCCGTAACTGCCTTCACGAGCCACGTATTGAGCGACACGCCTTCGTTCGCGGCTGCGTGTTCGGCCCGCGCCTTCAGCTGGTCCGGCAGGCGGAGGTTGACCCGAGCCGTCCCGCCAGGGTCAACCCCGACCGGTGGTTCGGCACTATTAAAGGCAGCCGACGGGTTCTCTACGGCGCCACCCTCATCGGGCCCGGGGCTCAGTGGAGCTTTGCCGAAGCTTGGGGGTGGCCGCACCACGAACTCCGGGTCACGACCTCTGAGCCGCACCTCGACCGAGCCGGGAGCAAGCTCGCAGGTGATCTCCTCGGCGGCTGCGACGAGCGCGTCCTGCAAGGCGAGCCGCACGGCAGGCTCGACGGCTCCGGTCAGGCGCTCTCCCACCGCCCTCGCTTCATGGCCCCCAGCCTCGGCGGCGACCGCGAGCTGGTGGTGGATCGTTTCTACGTAGGGACGCAGGTCCATGGTGCCATTATGGTGCCAGCGTGGCACCATGTCAAGCCCAGATGGTGCCATCTCTGGTGCTACCCGTCGCCGGCACGGTTCTTTATTTGGGCGGCGCGGTTCTTTTTGCGCAACCAGCTCCCTCCCGCGTTACAAGAAGATCCAACCCGCCGTCGAATGGGCTCTGCTAGACACTCGTTTGCACCGCGGGTGCAGGAAGTGCGATGAAACGAGGGACTTATGTCCGCACAATCGACCGCTATAAGCCTCAACGCAAAGCAGGCGATCTGGTGGATCCTGGTTACGATCCAACCGCTGATTGTTGAGGTTGACGGGGTACAAACGAAGGGGACATGGGGTGACCAGAACCTGCCGGTCGCCCCCGGCAACCATCGGATCTCGGTTTCCTGGAAGTTCTACTGGATCCTCCCCGTCCAGCGTGCAACGCTCGACGTGACCGTCGATCCCGGCGCGGTCGTGCCACTGCGCTATAAAGTGCGCTGGCTCATCTTCCTGCCAGGCAAGTTGCACCGCGTCGGCAAATAAGGTCCCGCGCCGACAGCGCTAGTCGTCCAGGTAGGGCCCTATAAGCGATAAGTCGGCCTCGCCCAGGCGGTCCTTCGCGTACCAGGATTGGTGCCAGTACGGGTAGATGAGCGGCGGTCGCGTTGCGCGCTCGAGACGATCTTGTTCGTCCTCGGACAGCTCCAGTGAGGCTGCTGCCAGGTTGTCAGCAAGTTGGCCTTCCGTCCGTGCCGCCACTATCACGCTCGTCACCGCAGGCCGGGTGACGAGCCACGCCAAGGCGACGCTGGCGGGGCTGACGCCATGTCCCGCAGCGATCTCGACCAGTAGCTCTACGGTGTCGTAGAGCCGCTCACGGTCATCGAGCGGGGGCTCGTGCCACCCCCCGGAGTGACGGCTGCCCTCGGGCTCGGGATGGCCACGCCGGAATTTACCTGACAGTAACCCGCCCGCAAGGGGGCTCCAAATCAACAGGCCGAGGCCCTGGTCGAGGGCCGTTGGGACAATGTCGTACTCGGCCGAGCGTTCGAGCAGCGAGAGGTACACCTGGTTGCTCACGAAGCGGGGGCGACCGTCTCTTGCGGCCACCCCCAAGGCTTTCATGACTTGCCATCCGGCAAAGTTCGAGCAACCGACGTAGCGCACTTTTCCGCTGCTGATAAGGAGGTCAAGAGCCGAAAGCGTCTCCTCCAGCGGCGTTTGACCGTCCCATTCATGGAGCTGGTAGAGGTCGATGTGCTCGGTCCGGAGCCGCCGCAAGCTGGCCTCACAGGCCTGGACCAGGTGGTAGCGCGACGAGCCTGCGTCGTTGGGGCCGTTGCCTGTAGGGAACCGAGCCTTGGTTGCTAACACCACCCGGTCGCGACGTCCTTGCAATACCTGGCTGAGCACTGTCTCGGAGCCACCCGAGCGATAAGCGTCAGCCGTATCGATGAAGTTGACCCCGGCGTCGAGCGCCATGTCGACTTGGCGTTGAGCGGCGGCTACGTCAACTACGCCGGACTTTGCGTTCGCATTGCTGACGTCGAAGGAGGCGGTCCCGAGGGCGAAACAGGACACCCTAAGTCCTGACGCGCCCAACTGTCGGTAAAGCATTGAGGATCCCATCGCCTTACAGAATTGCTCACCGGGCTCCGCGGGTCAACTCCTCCGAGCGCTCATAAAGCCGTCGGGGTCGTACAGCTCTCCCCCGGTCCAAAAGACCAGCAGTCCCAACGACACGATCGCAACAGGGGATTTAGCTCTAAATTTTCATGGCCAAACGGACCAACGAGGCGAGCCTCGACTGGGAGAGGGTGGTGTTGTTGACCGCCGCCCCGAAGCTGATCTTCCCGTTGATCGTTGCAATACCCTGCAAATCGAATGTTGTGCTCATGCCCTTGGGCAATGGCACACCCTTGGGGAAGTTGAGTTGTGAGGTGATCTTAAAGTAGATCGCGGTAACCCCGAGCCCCGAGTACGACGAGTACGTCGCCTTGAAATGGGTCGCCTTTTCGGCAGCCGACTCTTTCGCCTCCGCGGCAGCTTCGGCTTGTTTGAGGATCGACTCCGTCACGGGCTTGTTGAAGACCTCGTAACTGAGAGAGACAACCTTCGCGCCATAGGGGTCGGCGGCGGTCGGCAAGGTGTCGTAGCTACAGTCCGTCGCGGTGGCAGAGATGCTCAGTGCTTTGTCGACTTCATAACTATCACTGGCCGCGGTCGGCGCCGGCACGGTGTAGCCAACGATGCTCGAGACCGCGGCGGAGCCCACCTTGCTGCAGTCCGCGGATGCAGTGACCGCGCTGGAGTGGACGGTGGACGCGGCCGCTGTGGTAGCTCCGGAGAGGGCGACGCAGCTACTGGCTGCGGCCAGGGCGAACAGGGATCTCGCCGAGTGCCGGGGGAGCCGGGCCCGTGGGGTATGTGAGATTTGGGCGGAAGGTGCCGATATTGGTGACATGTCTCGAAGGTAACCGACCGAACGGCTCTGCTTGGTGATCATGGAAAAACGCGCACCGGGAGCATTTAGGTCTCGGCGTCCTTAGTTCTGGGCTTGCCATGGTCCCTGTGGGCCGCTATATCCTCCGTCCTATTACGGGTCGGAGCGTGCCCACCCACCACTGTCAAGAAGCTGGTGGCACCCAAGGCGAAAAGAGTGACCGGACCGATAGCGGTCACTGTCGCGTTTCGAGGTGAACTACGAAGGAGTGCGACCTCCCCGAAACCCTCCCCACGCCCCAACGTCGTTACGAGGTGACCGTCGACAGAAACCGCGACTTCCCCATCGGCGATGGCGTAAAATCGGTCCCCCACTTCCCCCTGTCTTATGACCACCTCTCCGGGGAGCGCCCGGACGATTGCAAGTTCCCCGGCCAACGTCTCCAGCGCTGGCGCAGGAAGGTCTGCGAAGTGTGGCAGGGAGCGCAACAGGGCGACTTCGACGACGGGTACGGTCCTACCCTTGTCGAGGCCGTGGGACGCCCTCGCACCTAGTGCGGCCACCACGGGCAATAAGCCACCCACTGCGACTAGAGCCAGGCGGTCCCCGCCTACGGAGATGAGAAGTGCTGGCAGAAGTGACCCAACCGCAAGCCCGGCATTCGAGAGCCCCTCCACTACCCCAAAGACGCGTCCGACCACCTGGGCAGGCACGACCCGCTGCAGCAGCGTGCTGGCCGCCACAAACAGGACAGACCGGCCGGCACCGACCACCACGATTAGCAGGACAACTATCACAGCCACGTGGAAAAAACCAGTGAGTGCGAGGGCGGCCCCAAGGGCAACAACGGAAACCCTGATCGCTTTGCTGAGCCTCCAGCCCAGCAGACGGGCCGTGACGACACCTCCGGCCACGGCTCCGGCACCGTAGGCCGCGTTTAGGTAACCGACCCACGCCTGGCCTTGGTGGAGCACGCCGACGGCCAGCACCACGAACAGCACGTCGAGTGCGCCGACGACAACATACTGTGCACTTAGTAGACCGGTTAGCAAGCGGGCACGGTCGTCCCTGGCGGCCACGAACAGCCCCTCGAGGAGAGAATTTCCCCCCGGCTGACCATCATCCACATCTACAAGCGCAATCCCGGTCACCCGCAGGGGGGCCACGAGGATGGCAGCGACAGTCACGAGCGCGGCGCTCGCAGCGAACAGCAGGTCGATCCGACCGATCCTCAAGAATATGGCGGCTATGGACGCGGAAAGTATGATCCCGAAGTCTTCAGCCCAACCAGCGACCACATTGGCGGCGGTCAGTTCCTGGGCGACCCGGGCCACCGAGGGCAGGACGGCAGACTGCGCCGGCCGGGTGGTGCACGTGGCGGTGCTTGTCACGACACCGAAGGCGTATGCCACGATCGGAGGGGCCTTCGTGAAGAGGGCGACGGCCACCCCTGCCATCGCCAGCACTTGGGCCACGTACCCCACGAACAGCAGCAGCGTGGGGGAGCGCCGGTCGGCGACGGTTGCGAGCAGTGGAGCTATCAGGATGCCGGGGACCAATTGGGCCATTGCCACGAGGCCCGATGCTGTCGCCCCGCCATGGTGGAACGCGTAAACCAGCATCCCGATCCATACGGCGTACTCCGCCACCACGAACAGGCCGCCGGCCGCCACGACCCTGACCACCGCGCCGTGACTAACGAGGGCCCTGACGACCCTGAAGAACCGTCGCAACTAATCATCCCCTCGACGGCGCTGGAGGGGGGACCGTACTCGCATGCGTCAACGAGCGGCTCGTAGCCAATCCGCAGGCGCCCTAAGACGTGTGGCGATAGATGACGCCTACGAAAGCAGGGCTCGCCGACTCGTGGGCATAGTCGGCTGCGAAACCGTTGCCCACGTGAGCGAAAGTACCGCTGAACGCGCCGCCCGATAGCAAGACCAATTGGAAATCGGCGTGGGCCGCGGGCACGTGCCCACCGACTACCTCGGGGAGCAGGCTGCCGCCGGCGATGAACTTGCCGGCCCCGCACAGCAGGGGCCGGCGAGGACGAATTGTCCAAGGCTTTTGGCATTGGCGATATCCGGCACGATCGCGCCGTCGCTGTTGTTGGTAAATGCTGCGGCTTCTTGCAGAAGGAACGTCGTCCCCAGTCCCAATGCGACCGTCCCGTCGTTTGTCACCGTTCCACCGTTATCCGCGAGTTCGCCACCGGACAGCAGCAATTTACCCTTGTGCTCATTGACGAGGCCGGTTTGGAGCTGGACTGTCCAGGTCCGGTCTTTGACCTCAGCCACGATGGTCCCATTATTGCGGATGGTGCCACTCGCAACGACCGCTGGGCCACCGCTTTTGTTGCCTGAGCCTTGGGCATCGAGCACGAGCGTGCCGTCGTTGACGACGGTGGTGTTGCCCAGCCCAAGTGTGGTGCCGTTGTAGTTGTCCCCATTGGAGTTGTAGGCCTCCCCCACCACCGTGATCGTCTGGCCGAGCGGGACCTTGCCCCGCAACTGGGCCCCGATAGCGCTTATGAAGAAGTGCCCGGATCCTGACTTATCTATGAGCGTCGTGCCAGTCCCGAGAAGTATCTCGTGGCCCCTGATCGGGCCACCCGCCTGGCCCAGGTCGTAGGGCCTGCCCCCTGGTAGGCGGTGACTGTCCCGGCGTTTGTCAGCTGCCCGTTGTTGGTAAAGCTTGCAGGGCTCCCATAGGAGCCCTGGAGCGAAACGATGCTCAACGAGGCCCTTGGCGCCACCGTGAAAGTCCCGTCGTTTGTGATCGCCGTAGCCTGCAACTGCCCCGAGCTGTCGTGGATGCTGGCTCGTTTCTCGTTGACGAGGGGGGCCTCGATCTGTGTAAAGTTCGCGGTCTTGTTGTGAGGGTCCTGGACCTCGGTATTGATGCGCCCATAGTTGAGGATTGTTGCCCCGACGACGGCCGCGTAACCGCCCGACGGGTTCCCCTTTAGCGTTGTACCACCGTCTGTCGAATCAAGGACGAGGCGGCCATGAGCAGTGATAACGCTCGGGGCGGCGACATTTAAGAAGATCGTATTGAGTTGCTCGTTGCTGTCCGACTGGCTGCCCTGCCCGACAATATCCAAGGTTTGCGTACCGGTCCCGCCTTTTACACCAAGAGTTAGCGAATTGACGGCGGCGCCATTGTGATTGGGATCTGCCGTACCTATGCTCCAAGGAGCCAGGGTTACGGTGTAGGTGCCGGGGACCGTGATGCAGACGTCGCTGTTCGTGGCCGGTACGCCAGCTGTCCAGTCGCCCGGCACGCTCCAGGCCCCGCTGACGGCGCTCCTCCAACTGTCGTTGCACGATGGCGTGGCCACGATATTGCCGAGGTTCGTAGCGGTCGCCGGTACCGCTGGGAGAGCGATTGTTGTCGTCGCGCAGCCTACGACAATTGTGACCAGGCGAAAGCGGACGCGGTTCATTGATGGGCCTTTCGGAGGGAAAACGACAAAACCAACTTCTTCCAGCCTAGCAGCCGGTTTGTGCTCGAACTTCTAGGTCCAGCTTCGCCGGGTAAAACGCTCGCCCGTTTGAAAGGGGCGGCCTTGACAGCGTCGCCTCGCCGGGGCGATGATCCATAGGTGCAGAGGCGGGCCCAGGAATGACGCGCGTATGGCTTGTAACTGGTGCCGGACGGGGTCTCGGGCAGGCCTTCACCGAAGCGGCGGTCGGTGCCGGCGACTCGGTCATCGTGACGGCTCGGACGCGCGACGCGCTCGACGGCCTGGTCTCGGCCCATGGCAGTGCCGTTCTCCCGCTGGTACTTGACGTTAGCGACCGGGCTGCGGTGAACGAGGCTGTCGCAGCCGGCGTCGAGCACTTTGGGAGAATAGACGTTCTCGTGAACAATGCCGGTTATGGACTGGCCGGCGCAGTGGAGGAGCTCGATGAGCGGCGGGTACGCCAACAGTTCGAGGTCAACGTTTTCGGGCTTCTCTGGTGCACCCAGGCTGTCCTTCCGTACATGCGCGCGCAAAGAAGCGGTCATATATTCCAGCTCTCGAGCCTGGCCGTAGTAAATGCGCCCTCAAATTTGGGGGCCTACAATGCTTCAAAATCGGCGGTCGAAACAATAAGTGATTCGCTTTCCCAAGAAGTCGAAGGCTTTGGGATCAAAGTGACGATCCTGGAACCGGGCCCGTTCCGCTCTGACTGGAACGGGACCAGTATGGACCGGGCGGAGCCGATGGCTGCCTACGACGACGTCCTTGCCGAGCGGCGAAGCATGCTGTCCGGCGAAAACGCCTTCACCCAACCGGGTGACCCTGCTCGGGCAGCACAAGCGGTGCTGACGGTCCTCAACAGCGCGCACCCACCACTGCGGCTGCTGCTGGGCCGACGAGCCGCCGATGTGGCGCCCGAGGTATACCGCCGGCGCCTGGCGGAGTGGGCGGTGTGGGACGACGTAGCGCGCGGAGCGGATTTCGACTAGCCGAAGCGCACCTAATGGCTCCGCGCCCGGCCTTGCGTCAGGCCAATATCAAGATGTTTTACATTTTTGGCTGGTGTTTGTCCGCTTGGGTCTTTTTCTCGCCTCATAGGACGAAGCGAGGCGCGCGCCGTTGACGCTGCCCTGCGCACAACTAACGCCCCGGGAGAACCGGAGAAAGGCAGCGTCCGGCGAGTGCCTCGCGCCTGCCCCTTCAGAGTGGCGGGCTTCCAATCAGCGCCGTCGCGGCTGTCAGCGGCGAAGTAGGGAACTATCAAGAGCAGGATGACTATAAGTGGGACGAGGAACCAAGCCATGGCTCCATCCTGGCCCGCCGATCGTTAAGTAATACCGACGAGTTCTTAACTCTCGCTTTAGTGTAGCTTAACTACCTAATGATCGACGTGCGCCGCCTCAGGGTCCTAAAGGCCGTGGTTGAGAGCGGGTCGGTGTCTGGTGCGGCGGCCTACCTCAACTACACTCCTTCGGCTGTCAGCCAGAGCATCACGGCCTTGGAGCGAGAGACCGGCACCGTACTACTGGAGAGGGCCGGTCGTGGCATTAGGCCCACCGACGCGGCGCTAGTGCTCTGCGAACATGCGGCTCTGGTCCTGGCGTCGGTCCAACAGGCCGAGGAAGCGTTGGCAACGCTGCGCGCCGGACGCGGCGGGCGTGTGCGCGTCGGTGCGTTCCCTACGGCTGGGTCTTCGCTCGTGCCACAGGCGCTAGCTGCGTTCCAGGGGCACCTTCCGGATGTAGTGATCGACTTGACGGTGCTCGAGCCCGATGAAGCGATCGCCGGCTTGCACGCGGGCACGATCGATGTGGCAGTCGTTGTAGAGACCTTCGCACCCGGTCACGCTCCCTCTGATGGGCTCCGGCGCCGCCACTTGCTTGCCGACCCGTTCCGAATGGTTATGCCCCGCGGGCACCCTTTGGCCGCGCGTCGCGTGGTCGACCTTGAAGCTCTGGCCTCTGAGCAGTGGATCGCCGTCAACTCCTGCCCCGGCTACTGCCAGCAGGTGGTCAATGAAGCCTGCCTTCGGGCCGGGTTCAAGCCGCGTTACGGGCTCGAAGCTGACGAGTACCCCACCGCGCAGGGCTTCGTGGCAGCCGGTCTTGGCGTGGCGCTCGTCCCCCTTCTGGCCCTGGGAGCGGCGGTGCATGCGGGGGTCGTCGTCCGGCGGGTAAAGGGCGAACAACCGGTCCGCCAGGTCTGGTCCGCGACCCGTGCTGCGATCGCGGACCAAGTGGCTGTGCGCACGATGTTGGACGACCTCGAGTGGGCGGCTGAGCAGTTCACCGCCACCATGGGCTGAGATCGGCCACTACTCGACGAGGCTTGTGCGTTCCTTGACCGTCTTGCCGCCAGTGACGGTGACTTTCGCAGTCACTTTGATCGTGTGATGCTTGGCACCGGCGAGGAAAACAATGCCCTTGGGCTTCAACTGCACTACCACGATGCCCTTTTTGCCAGCTTTGAGGCTGTACTTCTTCGACCCCACCACGGTGGAGACGTCGGTCAGGGTTATCGTCCCCTTGCAGGCCTTGACCGTGCACTTCAGCGCTATATGAACCTGATGTGCCTTGGACACGTCGGCTGTAGATGTTGGGTCGGCGATGACCGGCACCGTCTTCTTGGCTGGCGGCTTGGTGGTAGTCGTCGTAGTCGGTCGAGTGGTCGTGGTCGTAGCGGCTGCCGGTGGCGGGGAAGTCACGCTGCCGACGATCGTTATCGAGTCTGTGGCGCTCGCGGTGCTGGGGTTGACGACGTCCGCCACTGTCAGGGTTATCGTGTCCCCGGAAGCGATCGTGTTGGGGACCGTGAAAGTCACATTGTTCGTGCCTCCACCGGTGACAGCGGCGCTTACCGTTCCTGAGCCGCTCGGGTTGGTCGAGTCAGTGATGCTGTAAAAGGCGGAGTTGTTCGGGAAGACCGTCCCGCTCGGGGCCTCGAGCTTTATGGTGCCCGCCCCCCCGGTCAGAGCCCCCGAGGCCCGGACGTTGGCGATCGTGTAGGTAGCTACGGCCCCTGTCGTAGTGGGGTTGACGGTGACGAGCACACCCCCGCTCGCGTTTGCTGCGATCGTGTAAGCGGGCGCATTAGCGGTCACGGGGTCGCCTGAAGTCGTTGCCGCAAAGTCACCGATCGTCCCCGGAGAGGTCGGGTTGGTCACCCCGACGATCAGCAGGCTGATGGAATCGCCGGCCTTGACCGAGTTGCTGAGCGGGATCGTGACCGACCCGTTGGTAAGGATGGCCCCCGTCGCTACGAAGTGCCAGCTTTGAGTGGTATCGATGACCTCGATCCCGGTGACCGTGGCAAAGTTCGTGGGCCAGCCCCCTCGGTCAGGTATATGTAGCCGCCCGCCGCAACGGCGTCGCTGGCGGTAAAGCCGACCGAGTAGGTAGCCGACGCTCCCGCCACGAGGGTGGAAGGGGCCACTGAAAGCGCGGTCACGGAGCCGCCGAAGGCGATCGAGTTGGTGGTCTCGACAGTACCGTTGCCAGGTTGGACCGCTATATCATCGGCCTCGCTGGTCGCGCCGGAGGCAGGATTAGCCCCGGTTGCGGTGATCGTGAGAGCGTCCCCGTTTGCCAGTGCGGTTGCCAGTGTCAGGACAACCGTGGCACCGCTGGCCGAAGCGTTTGTCACGGTGTCGGAGGTAGCCGAGCCACCAGAGGGGGTCGCGGTCACCGTGTAGCCGGCGCCCGAGCCACTGCCCACGAAGGCGATCTTGCCCGTGCCTTTTGTGGCTGCTGCGGTAAGGGTCAAGTTGTTAGGCGAGGCCGAGAGGCTTGCCACGGTGGCGTTGTCGATCGTGTAGACCGTGTTGGCACCGAAGGCATATTGACCCGCCGTAAGCACCGGGCCAGCGGTCGTGACCGTCACAGTGTTGGTCGTCGCAGTTGACGAGTTCTTGGAAGTGGTCACCGCGAAGCTGAAGGTCCCAGTGGAGGTCGGCGCGTTGGCCTTGAAGTCGACTTCGGCCGTACTGCCGCTGCCAAGGCTGCACGAACCTTGTAGGTCGATGGTCAGCCCGGTGGCAGAGTACGCACCGCCGTTCGTGCCTGATTGTATGCACGAACTGCCCACCAGGTCGATGTTGGACGGAGTGGAACCGAGGGCTGTGGAGGGCACCACGGTCACCCAGTCAGCGCCGCTCCCAGACAAAGCCGGGTTGACGGTGAAGCGGACCTCGAAGTTCGTGGCCGCGTCAACTGTGGCGCCGCTGGGCGACGCAACCGCGCTCGCCACCGCGGGCGACGGGGAGCCGATGGTGTACGTGCTGGTCGTGACGTCGGCGTAGGCGGGACCAGCCGTAACGGCGAGGACACCGACCAACGTCCCGGCGGCAAGCACCGTGCCCGTCAGGGCCGAGGTGGTTGCCAGCAATTTCGATGGGCGAGGCGCGCGCCCGCGCCCTATTGTCCGATGACCAAATAGTCTCATACCAGCCACCTACCCAATTCTGCCGAGCGTTAACCCGGCCGCTCAGAGTGGCTGACGGCCCGGCTCAAAGAGAGGGGGCCATTTTCGCGCCCTTGGGGAGGTTGAAGTCAGAGCTATTAACGTTCGACGAATACCTCGTGAGCTCGAAGTTGGAGTTCGAACCCTTGCTGCCGCCGCCCACATAGGCCAGGATCCCCTTGTCGGTCACGCAGTACTTGGCGTTGGACCCTTGGTAGCTCCAGCTAACGCATTGGGAGGCTTGCCCTGCAAAGGTCCCACCCGTGAACGAAATATGGACGCCTGCAATGTTGTAAGCAAGGATCGTCTGCCAGCTCTGCATAACCGTAATGTAGGTGCCAGCACTGTAAACATCGACAAGGCCTTCGAGAGGGCTCGAGCTGATGGTGCCGTAAGAAACGCACGTCGTGCTTTTCCCGCTCGTCGAGCAGTAATAAGCCTTCTTGCCATTGAAGACCGCCTCGCCCGAGCTCGACTTGAACAGCTGGTCTGGGAGTTTCTGCTCGATGGTGAACTGGGTTGGGCTGCCCGATCCCGTCGATGTATAGGTAATGCTGAACGTCGCCTTGGACTCTGCCGCCGCGGCAGCCTCGATCCCCTTCAGTTTCGATGCTGAGCTCGAGCCGTCGGGTAAACGGGCCATTTTCGCGGCGCTCACGGGCTTCGCGGGCTGAGCGAAACTGGTCGGTACGTCGGAAATGGCGCAAAGCACCACCGAAAGGACCATGGTGCCGAGCACGGCAACGACCTTGTGGCCGCGGTAATTGCTTATGGGCCCTGCAACTCGCATTTAACCTGTCCTCTCGCGCGCGCCCCGGCGGGAACCTGCAACTCGCTCCCGTCAAGCAGCTATTGGGGAAGTGAGATTAGCACCCGGGCCCCGCCAAACTGGTAATGCGCGCGTCGCTAAGTGCGGTTAGATCCCTTAGCCCTCGAGGCCGTCCAGGCTTGACGGCACGTCGACAGCGTGCTCTTCGAGAGCGGCTCGCGGCACAATCTCGAGAGCCAGCTCGTTCGTCGAGCTGAGCACGACAAAGCAAGCCGCTCCGTCGTTGTAGGCGCGCAGCCAATTGACGGCGGTCACACACCAGCGGTCGCCGGGGACGAGCCCCGGGAAACCGTAGTGCGGCGCCGGGGTGACCAGGTCGTTGCCGGTCCGGCGTTGGTGCTCGAGGAACTCCGCCGTAACGACGGCACAGATCGTGTGCGAACCACGGTCCTCCGGCCCGCTCGTGCAGCAGCCGTCGCGGTAGAAGCCTGTGAGGGGCTGGCTCCCGCAAGCCTGTAGCTCGCCGCCGAGCACATTGCGCTGTGACATGGTCAACAGTACCTATCAGGCCGGCGCCGGCCCGGGAGGGCCCGCGGAGAAGGGCCGAGCGGCGACGCTCCCCATTCCCACAAATCTACCAAACCTATCGGTCAACTAGCGGATCTAGCCAAGGAAGCGACGGTAGGATCATGAGCGATCTGAGGTTCGTCCGGAACCCGTCGCATGCCGGACGACAGGACAGCGACATGAACAGGAGCACCACAATGGGCCTATCGATTGGCGAAACCGCACCGGACTTCGAGGCAGAAACGACCGAGGGGAACATCAAGTTCCACGACTGGATCGGGGACTCGTGGGCAGTGCTGTTCTCGCACCCGAAAAACTTCACACCCGTCTGCACCACTGAGCTGGGTTACATGGCCAAGATCAAGCCGGAGTTCGACCGCCGCGGCGTGAAGGTGATCGGCCTTTCCGTCGACCCGATAGCCAAGCACGCCGGGTGGGCGGCGGACATCGAAGAGACCCAGGGGACGGCGCCCAACTACCCGATCATCGGGGACGCGGACTTCGCGGTCTCCAAGGCCTATGGGATGCTGGGATCGAACGTGAGCGGGGACCCCGCAGACCGCACGGCTGCTGATAACCAGACCGTCCGTAACGTCTTCGTCATCGGCCCCGACAAGAAGATCAAGCTGATCCTCGTCTACCCGATGACCACCGGCCGCAACTTCGACGAGGTGCTCAGGGTGATCGACTCGCTCCAACTGACCGCCAAGCACAAGGTCTCGACACCGGTCAACTGGAAGCCCGGTGACAACGTGATCATTGCGGGCTCAGTGAACAACGAGCAGGCCAAAGAGTTGTTCGGTACCTGGGAGGAGCCCAAGCCTTATATCCGGATCGTGCCCCAACCCAGCTAGGCGGCAGGCGGAGCCTCGTCGAGGACGCACGATGCCATGATCCTGACGCAGCACTACCTCGGTTGCCTGTCCCACGCGTCATACCTGGTGGGCGATGAGACGACCGGTCGAGCCGTGGTCATAGACCCGCGCCGCGACGTCGACATCTATCTCGAGGAGGCAAAGGCGGAGGGGCTGACCGTCGAACGAGTCATCGAGACGCACGTCCACGCCGACTTCGTCGGTGGTCATCTGGAGCTCGCGGCTCGGACGGGGGCGGTCATCTCCTATGGTGCTGGTGCCGATGTCGGCTTCCCGGTCGAGCCCTTGGCGGATGGGCAACGTTTGTCGCTTGGCGAGGTCACCCTCGAGATCCTCGCCACGCCGGGGCATACCCCAGAGTCGATCTGCATCCTTGTCTACGAACACCCCGGTGCCGAGGTCCCGTTCGGTGTCCTGACGGGTGACACATTGTTCGTCGGTGACGTGGGCCGCCCAGATCTTCTCGCCTCGGGCGGGAGCGATCTTTCGGCCGACGTTTTGGCTCGCCGCCTCTACCACTCCCTTCATGACAAGCTCCTTGCGCTACCAGACGAAACGCGCGTCTTCCCAGCGCATGGTGCCGGCTCGTCGTGTGGCAAGCACCTGTCCAACGAGACCAGTTCGACCCTCGGCGAGCAACGACGCACCAACTATGCCTTGCGGCCGATGGACGAGGACACCTTCGTCAGAGTGGTCCTCGAGGACCAACCGGCCCGGCCGCAGTATTTCGAGTTCGACGCGCAACGCAACCGGGAGCTTCATGCGCTCCTGGACAACAGCCCTCCTCGGATGCTCCGGGCCGACGAGGTGCTCGCCCTCGCCGAGGGCGGCGCGGTATTGGTCGATTCACGCGAGACAGCTGACTTCGCCGCCGGCCACCTCCGGGGAGCCGTCAACATCGCCCTGCAGGGGCGCTTCGCCGAGTGGGCGGGCGACGTGCTCTCGCCCACTCGCGAGATCGTCTTGGTCGGCGACCCAGCCAGCGCTCTAGAAACCAAGGTCCGGCTTGCCCGAGTCGGGCTTGACCGTGTGGTCGGCCAACTAGATGCCCCAACCGGCGTTCTCGCAGCGCGGCCGGAGCTCCACGAGACGAGCTCTCGCCTGACGGTCGAGCATCTCGCCGAGCTTCAGGCCTGTGGCCCGGACGACATCCAACTGGTCGACGTGCGCAACCCGGCCGAGTCAGCACAAGGCGCCATCGTCGGCGCTCGTGAGATCCCTCTCGCGACCCTTACCGGATCGCTCGCAGACTTGGACCGCGGCGCGCCAGTTGTCGTCTACTGCGCAAGTGGTTCCCGCTCTCAGGTTGCAGCGAGCGTCTTGCGAGAAGCCGGGTTCAAGGACGTGTCGGACCTGCTGGGCGGCTACGCGGCATGGGAAGCCGCCGGGCTACCCGTGACAGGTGGCCCAGGCTCAGGCCCAGGTTCAGGGGAGCGGCGTCCCGCTCGGTCTTGAGGCCCCGATCGACGGCCTCGTCCCTGCCTGTCTCTGAGCTTCCATCTGCTGGAACGCCGCTTGCTGGAACGCCGCTTGCTGGAACGGCGTCGTCCACCCGGATGCGCTCCCGACCACGAGGCGCCGCAGCAAGCGCGGGGCCACTTCGATGGCAAACACGGCGATGGCGCAACAGGCTGCGCCAGCCAGGACGTCCAGAAGGTAGTGGTTGCCCGTGGCCATCACGACGAGCGCGGTGAGTAGCGGGTACCCGATGCCGAACACAATGGCGGCGACCTTGGCCGAATGCTTCCGAGCGAGCCGCCACGCCACCAGTGAGCACCAGACCGCGTAGCCAATGTGCATGGAGGGCATCGCCGCCAACTGGTCGGCATGCTTGATCAGCGAGCCGTGCCAAGATCCCAGGCCTCCCGACTTCGAGACAACGTCGATGTAGCCCGACAACATCCGCGGCGGTGCCACCGGGAACGCCCAGAACACTGCGAAGCCGATGAGGTTGGTCAGCACCAGGTCGTTGCGCAGTGGCCGGTAAAGGTCGGGACGGCTCCACCACAGGACCGCAGCGAAACCGAAGGTGACCACGAAAATCCCGTTCGAGTAGAAGCTCGAGACTATGAACGCCAAGACGTTCTGATGGGCAAGCCAGTGGTCCAGGACTCGCTCAGGGTCAAGCCCGACGTTTTTCTCGAAAGACAACAGCGCTCGTGCGTTCACGAAAGCCAGATTGCGCCGGAGAGGAGCCAGGTCCTGGAGCCAGTCGTAAATGAAGACGAGAAAAAGTAGCCACCCGAGCTCCACGGTCAGGCGGCTCCGCTTCGGTTTTTCCGCGGATGGCACGACGACCAACGACGGCGGTTCCTCTACGCTGCTCGGCTTGACTTCAATCATTGAACCGACCGACACCCAAATACTCCTTGCGTTCCAACAGTCACTGTAGGAGGTCGCAGTAGCCGCCTAAGGGACGGCCCGTACTACTTCACCCGACGTTCACCTGGAAGACATAACAAAGAAAGTTACTGCATTCGTGCAAACTCTCGGAGTCGGGCAGGCCAGACCTGGTGTGAGCGTTTTTGTCCACTTGCCGGGGCTCCTCTGTTTGGTACCCGCGATCTTAGGCTCGGCGACCCGCCGCTCCCTGCCCGAGGTCGCCTAGCTGGGCTCAGGTACCCCCGGGGTGGAGCCGCCGGTGCCCTCAGAGCCAAGGCGCCGGCGGAGCTCGACGAACACCTCGGTGCCGACGGTCCCCTCCAACTCCTCCGCGAGGGATTCGATGACTGGGCGCTCGCCGACGTAGGCCCGGTCCCCTTCCGTGCAGCACCACGCCATCGTGGCCCCCTCCGCCCCCCAGTCGGCGCGCGTCCAACGCCGAACGGTCGCCACCTCGGTACCACCGTCGACGACCTCCCAATCGACCTTGATGGGCAGCTGCCAACAGACCGCGGGTTTCCAGTCCTGCGGCCGCTCGCCGGCGTCGAGCGCAGCGAGGTGCAATGCGCAACCGGCACCACCGCTGAAACCGGGCCGGTTGAGGAAAATGCACGCGCCATCGACGACTCTCGTGCTCGTGCGGCTCGAGTCGCTGTAAACGCCGGCGGCTTGCGCTTCGCGCGTGGTACTCGAAGCGCTCCGGGTCGAGCGTGGCGCCTAGCGCGCCGATCATGCGGGCTTCGTCCTCGTCTTCAAATTCGGCGCCTACAGAACAACACCCCTGGCCGAGCTCGGGCGAAGGCTGAGGCAGGATGCCAAGGCAGCCGCGACCCCAAATGCACGTCCATTTGGAGCGCAGGAAGGCGGTATCGAAGCGCCAAAGGACTTCGCCGTCCTCGATCTCCTCGATCGGCCCGATCGGCCCGTGCATGGGCAAAGGGTGCCGGCTAGTTACTTGTAGGACAAGACAAGCGAGAGGTTGTCGGCGAGCCCGTCGTTATCGCCGCCCTCCAACAACATCATTACGAGCTCGACCTTGATCTGCTCGGTCCCCGCAGGGACCTTGCCAGTTCCCTGGCGCAAGAACAAGCCCGAAACGTCGTGGCGTTGGCCGACCGTCACCGGCCCGATCGTTGTCGTTTTGAGAGCCGTGCCGGCTGAGCTCTCGAAGGTCACGATCAGACGGGCATTGTCGGGTTGGTCGCTGTAACCGCCGAGCCAAGCCGACAGCACATAGCTCACCCTCCCGGCCGAAATCCCTCCTGTGCCGACTTTGACCACCTGGGTACCGGTGGAGACGGACGCCGAAGGACCGCCATAGAAATAGTTTTTCCCGCGCTTCGTCGGACCAGGTGTCGTGGCTGACAGGTCAGCGCCCCAGGCATACTGCGCCGCTGTGAAGGCACCAGTGGGCTTCCAATCGGGCACCTTTACGATTACATCGGCATCGGCACCTTTGCCCGCGTCTGCTCCTGGGTTGGCGATCAGGTTCCGCCCGCAGGCATGGCACGGCCCCGCCACGGGCGGCGAGCCGGCTTCAGCAATAGAGGGTGTGATCGCGAACGCCGTTGCGGCGATCACGCCGCCAACTGTCAACAAACGACTGGCTATGCGTGCCCAGCCCATCAGACCTGGATCTCGGCTTCTTCGATCCCCAGGTCTTTGCTCAATGCGGCCTGAAGGGCCATGTACTGCGGCTCTAAAGCAGAAAACTTGGAACCAAACGATTGGATACTCGTTACATGGCTCAAGATTGGGACCAACTTCTCGTTCACCTTGATTAGGGACGCAATGTCCGTGCTGGTCTTACCGGTGAACCCGATCCCCTTTATCGCCGTGTCGAACTTGTTTACGGCTGGGACGAACGCCAGGCACGCCTTGGACAGCTTTGATGCGGGCGTTTTGCCCGTCATGCTTGTAAGGAAGGCGCTCCACGTCGTATCTGCTTTGGCAAATGTCCCGTCGATGCTTTTCCATTCAGAAAGCTGCTTGGAGGTAACCGACGCCGACGCCGCCTGCACGCCCAGGCCGAAAACAGCCGCAGTAGTGGCTAGTACTGCGAAGCACCTCAACCGCACTGCCGACTTCCCCATCGAGGACCTCCTTGAAATTGGTGACTGCCGCTTTCCCTTGGTTACGGCGGCCGCGGCTTCCCAATGCTCGGCACAGCCAATCCCAGCATAGCTGAGGGATAGGCAACCTGGAGGTACCTCCGCTGCGAAGTTCGCGGCCGCGGTAGGGTCGTCGTAGCGCCTGACCGGCGTCTTATAAGGAGGTTAGATGGTAGCTACATACGATGATGCGGCCTTGGTCGTGCAGCTAGTTCGCTGGGGGACCGACCTCGGCCTCAGCGACGCAGTGCATACGTTGCTGTCGGATGTTTTCGACCCGTCCAGCGTGTCCACGAACGATGTTGCCGTGCGAAAGGTACTGGAATTCGGAGAAGTTGTTGGGACGCTAGTGAAGCAGAACGTCCTCAACAAGGACCTGGTCCTCGACCTGTGGTGGGCCGCCGGGGCATGGGAGCGTGTGAGGGTCGCAGCCGAACACGAGCGCGAGCGCCTCGGCGAACCGAGGCTGCACGAGAATTTCCAAGCATTGGCCGAAGCGGCCAGCGCTTAGCGCTTAAGACTTACCGAGCCAACTCTTGAGGAAAGGCACCGCAGCTTTGTGTATTACCGCGTGCGGTGGTTTACCCCATGCGCCATAGATGACCCTAACCACGAGACCATCGACATTTTCGACGACCTCGACGGGCAGAGGCGGACCGGAGGCCTTCAGATAGTCGGTCTGGTTGATGGTCAGGCCTTCCGACTTGGTCGATTGGCTGATCGGGATGACGGCCTGGCCATCGATCGTCGTGGTGGCCCCAAGCACCGCCTTGCTGCCGAGGATATCCAGCATGTACGCCGCCGAGCCGACGGTGAGGCCAGCCGCCCAAGTGGTGAACACGGCCGCAGTTTTAGGCACCCCGAGCCAATGGCCGGTTTCTGCCTTGGCCGGCGCGGTCTTGAATCCTAAAAGGGTCTCAAGCCCAGCTGTATTGCCCTCGACGTACAGCTTGCCATCCAGGTCGAGGCTGAGATGCTCGGCCGGGCCGCCGGCATTGAGTGTCTGGGTTTCCGTGCCGTCCGCCTGCCCGACGTGTGCTACCTCTGACTCCGATTTGCCGAGGAGGGACCAATTAAGCGTCCACTGGGCGCCTCGCTGGAGCTGGAACGCGGCAATTGCGGTATCGAGAAGCAGTGTCGGGTTTGTTGGCGCGCTAGTGGTCGTCGTCGTGGGACCGGTCGTCGTGGTTGGCCCGTGGACGTGGTTGACGGCGGAGCCGTTGTGGTGGTCGACGATGGAGCCGTTGTCGTGGTCGTACTTGGTGTCGTTGTAGTGGTCGTCGGCTGAGCTATCGCCGTCGCTGCCAAACCGGTCGCCAAGAGCAACGCCGAAATTGACGTACCAATTGCCAGAAATCCGCGCCGCACGCCCACTCCCACGATACTGACCTCCTATTGGCCCGATGTCAAGTAACCCTCAGTATGGCTGCTGCTCGCCTAGGTAACATCGTCATTTGACCCACAAAGGTACAAATTTCGGCCGGCACAGCAAAAAGCCTGAAAATACCGAAGGCGCAAGAGCCTCAGCCGTTGTCAGGTGTTGTCAGGCGCCGGGCAGCTCGACGTCAGAGGGGTGCCGATGGGGCAACGCCTGAGCCGGGACCGTCCCGAGGCGCCCGGCTTGGTAGTCCTGCATCGCCTGGGCGATCTCCTCTTTGGTGTTCATGACGAACGGGCCGTAATGGACAACGGGTTCGCGTATAGGAAGGCCGCCGAGCACGAGCACCTCCACGTTGGGGCTCGCCGCGTCCTGCGAGCGGGAGGCGCCGACCTGTAGGTAGTCACCCGGGCCGAACACAACTAGTTGGCCGGTGTGGACGGGGGCAAGCTGCTCGCCGACGTAACCTTCGCCCGCGAGAAAGTAGACAAGAGCGTTGAAATCCGGCCGCCACGGAAGCTTCATTTCCGCCGTCGGGCTGATCGTGGCATGAACGAGCGTGATGGGGGTGAACGTCGAGCCCGGGCCTTGGTAGCCAGCCACGTCCCCGGCGATCACCCGAACCAGCGACCCACCGTCTTCGGTCGTGAGCAACGTCTCCTCCTGCCCACGGATGTCCTGGTAACGAGGGTGTTCCCACTTGTTCGCGCGCGGCAAGTTGACCCAGAGCTGAATGCCGTGGAAAAGGCCACCGGAAACCACGAGAGACTCAGGCGGGGCTTCTATATGGAGGATCCCGGCACCAGCGGTCATCCATTGTGTATCCCCGTCGGTGATCCGACCGCCTCCGCCGTTGGAGTCCTGGTGCACGAAAGTACCGTCGATGATGTAGGTGACCGTTTCGAACCCACGGTGAGGGTGCCATGGCGTTCCCTTTGGCTCGCCCGGGCCGTAGTCGACCTCGCCCATCTGGTCCATATGAATGAACGGGTCCAGCTCCGAAAGGGGCACACCCGCAAAGGCCCTGCGGACCGGGAAGCCCTCCCCCTCGAGGCCGCTCGGCGCGGTCGTGACCGACCGCACGGGGCGACCCTGCGCGCCCCCCGGCCCCGGTGTAGGTATGCGAGGGAGCACCAATATGTCCTCGACAGTTATTGCCGGCATTACTGCCTCCTTGTAGGCCCTGGTTTTTTGGCCCGTGTGACCGAGCTACCTAGCCGTGGCAACGGCGCAGCCCCGGTCTATATTCCAGCGCGCTCGCGGCACTCCTCTTCAGCCTACCGAAGGGCCCCCGGGAGCCGGGCTGGGGGCGCGTACCAACAACGCCCGGTGCCATACGTTCACCACCAACGAACGACCGGGTGCGATGAGGTCCCCGTCCAATTCGCGAGGGAGCTCGCTTTGGCTGCTCACTTCAACGCGTCGCGCGGTGTAGTGCTCGAAGTGGCGGTCGGGATGGTGTTTCCCAGCCACCACCCACCGCGCCACCGAGGCCCAGCCCAGCAAACCTTTTGGCCTCAGGATCCCTACATCGAGCAAGCCGTCGTCCAGGGATGCACCGGGGAGGAGCGAAAAGCCGCCCGGCAGGATCCCGACGTTGCCTATGACAACGGACTGCGCACGCCTGACGAGGAGGTCTCCCCCGTCCAGCCGCAGTGTCATCTCCTTAGTGGAGCTCCCCAGGTGGGCAAGGGCACCAACGCCGTAACCCACCCAGCCCAAGTGGTCCTTCAGCAGGCGCGGAGTGGACCGGACGACTGCTGCGTCGAGGCCGATACCCGCCATCGCGACGAACGGAGAACCGTCTGCGACGGCCAAGTCCACCTGTCGCTCGGAGTTCCCGAAGCCGACGGCCAGGGCTGGGCCAAGCTTGGAGGGTAGACCGAGGGCGTGAGCGAACAGGTTCGCCGTGCCCCGCGGGACGATCGCTAACGGGACCCCGCTGTAAGCGAGGGCGTGAACACACGCGTGGACCGTGCCGTCACCGCCGACCGCAAAAACAAGTCTGTCACCCGTGCCGGCGACGAACCGGGAGAGATGGCTTTGCAGCTGGGGGCTTGTCTCACCCGCTTCGGTCCCCATGAACTGGGGCTGCCAGCCGTTCGTAGCTGCGAGGTCGCGGCAGCGCTCCTTGAACGCGTCGACGCGGCGGATCCGCACCGGGTTGATCACGAAGGCGACCTCTCTGGTGAGGATGGTGAACCTTACCCGTGCGCAGCGACCGACCGAGGCCGAGCTAATTAGACTTGAACTGAGACTGAGTCTAGAATTATAATCGCACCATGACCGAACACCCGAGCGCAGCTGCCCAGTTAAGGCGTCGAACTCTCCCTCTCTGTCTGGCGGTTGCCGTAGGTTCTGCGGCCGGCCTGCTCGCCGGGACCTCTGCGACGGCCGCCGGTCCGCCGGGCAAAGTGGTTGCGGTGGGCGCCGAAAACGAGTACGCAAACGTGATAGCTCAGGTCGGCGGCCCATTTGTCAGTGTGACAGCGGTAATGAGCAACCCCAACACAGACCCTCACGAGTTCGAAGCGAGCGCGAGCGTCGCCGAGGAGCTGAGCAAGGCGCAGCTAATCGTCCAAAACGGCGTTGGCTACGACACCTTCATGAACAAGATCGAATCAGCCATCAAGCGCTCAGGTCGCGACGTCATAGTTGCGCAACAGCTGTTGGGCGTCCCGAACGGTACCTTCAATCCCCACCTGTGGTACGACCCGCGCACGATGCCCGCCGTGGCGAGCGCAATTGCGGCCGACCTGTCCCGCATCGAGCCAGCACACGCCGCGTACTTCAAGAGAAATGTCAAAGCCTTTGACAATTCGTTGCGGCCTTGGGCTAACGCGATCGCGAGCTTCAAAAAAGGCCACCCGGGTGCCCCCGTTGCAGTGACCGAGCCCGTCGCCGACTACATGCTCCAGGCGGCCGGCGTCGACATCAAGACCCCGGAGCCCCTAGAGGCGGCGATCATGAACGGCACTGACCCTTCCCCTCAGGCGATCTCGATCGAAGAGCAACTGCTCACGAAGCACGAGGTCAAGGTCTTCCTCTACAACCAGCAGGTCACTGACAGCCTCACCGCGACGTTCCTGTCCGACGCAAACAAAGCGCACGTGCCGGTCGTCGGCGTTTACGAGACAATGCCCACACCCGGTTACGACTACCAGTCATGGATGATGGCTGAGATGAACGCTCTCAAGCTCGCACTGAGCGGTGTGTCTACTGTAAAGCTCTGATGACGACCTCCGTTGGGCACACTTCGGCCGGCGCACCAACCCCGAGCGGCGAGGATCCCGCCCTCGAAGTCAAGGACCTCGTGGCCCGCTTAGGCGGCAAAGAGGTCCTTCGGGGCGTCTCGTTCTCGGTGGCAGCAGGGTCGCTCACTGGGCTCATAGGTGAGAATGGTGCCGGCAAGACGACCTTGCTACGGGCGGTCCTCGGCCTCGTGCCTATTTCTTCGGGTGAGATCCGCGTGGCGCGCGGGCCTCTCGGGCGGCGCTCTATCGGTTACGTGCCCCAAAAGGTGGTCCTGGACCCTGACCTGCCAGTCCGGGCAAGGGACCTCGTCGAGCTCGGGGCTGACGGGCGGCGGTTGGGCATCCCCATCAGGTCAAGCGCCAAGCGGGCGCTCGTGGACCAGCTCCTGCGCTCCGTGGACGCCTCCCACCTCGCCGACGCAAGGGTCGGGGCCCTGTCCGGCGGCGAACAGCAAAGAGTTTTGATAGCCCACGCTCTGGCATCGGAGCCGCAGCTGCTGCTCCTCGACGAGCCGCTCGCGAGCCTCGACCCTCGCAGCGCACAAGACACGGCGAGCCTTCTTGGCCGGGTAGCGCGTGAGAGAAGGGTCGGGGTACTGCTGTCGACCCACGACATCAACCCGCTCTTGTCGGTCATGGACCGGGTCGTCTACCTGGCGGCGGGCCGTGCTGTCAGCGGCAGGACAGAAGAGGTCGTGCGCAGCGACGTACTTAGCGCGTTATACCGCCACCACGTTGATGTTTTCCATGCTCATGGACGGGTCCTGGTGTCCGTGGGCGAAGAGCAACAAGAGCAGGCCGAGCAGGGTTGCGAGCTGGGCGCAGACGATTGCGTCGCCCCCCTTACCGGCCCCGCCACGGTGGCCGGCCCAGTCACTGCCCCCGGCCCGGGGCGGCAGTGAGCATCCTGCACGCGATATTTCAGCCGGGCCTGTTCTCAAACTCGTCCGTTCAGGACGCTGCGGTCGTCGGGGCGGTGGTTGCCTTGGTCTGCGCCCCGGTGGGGGTTTTCACAGTGGTCCGGGGACAGTCCTTCGCCGGCCACGCTTTCGCCGATGTCACCGCGACTGGCGGCTCTGGCGCATTCCTTCTCGGAGTGAGCCCACTTCTCGGCTTCGTGGTGATGGCCCTAGCAGGAGCAGGCGCAACAGAGCTCCTCGGCGCCGAACGACAACGGGGCCGCGACCTCGCCACGGGGGTGTTGCTCGGCGCCGGTCTCGGGCTGTCGGCGTTGCTGCTCTACCTGACGACGACGACGCAAAGCACCACCGGTGCAGCGGTCACGGTGCTCTTCGGGTCCATTTTCGCTGTCAGCGCATCGACATTGCCGTTGGTGATCGGCTTCGGTATTTCGGCCCTCTTGCTCGTCGGGCTGGTCTACCGGCCCTTGCTCCTCAGCTCGATCAACCCCGACCTGGCCAGCGCCCAGGGCCGCGGGCTGAGGGTTGTCGGGCTCGTCTACATGGTCTCCCTCGCCCTGTCGGTGGCGCTGTCGGCTCTCACGATCGGCGCGATCCTGAGCACCGCCCTACTGATTGGCCCTGCTGCCGCGGCCCTGCGGCTCGCCAAGAGCCCCGGGAAGGCCATCGCGGTGGCGGCACTGATCGGCGTCGGCGCCACCTGGGCCGGGATCGTGCTCGCCTATGACAGCTACGACTGGCCCCCGGCCCAACAAGGTTGGCCGGTGAGCTTTTTCGTCGTCTCGTTGGTCCTAGCCGCTTACTTGCTTGCACAATTGACCGGCCGCCGGGAGACCGGGCGCGGGAGCCCGGTCGCCAGGCCCGGCGGGCTTAGGAGTAGCGGTGCTCTCCGGGCTGTTCTCGGGGTTCATGGTCGGCACTTGGTTGCAGGCAAGTGTTATGGCACTGGTGGCGGGCGCCGTGGGCTTTTTCGTCGTGCTCCGCGGGTCTAGCTTCGAAGCGCACGCGATCCCCCAGGGTGCGTTCACCGGCGCGGCGGGCGCCGCTCTCATCGGGGCGAACACCTTGCTCGGCGTCGGCGCTTTCTCCCTCCTCGGCGTTCTCGCGATCGCGAGGTGGGGCCGCCGCGGTCAACATGATGTCGTGACGGCGCTGTGCCTCGTGACCTTGCTTGGTATTGGCTCTCTTTTCCTCAGCTTGAGCACCCAGTACGCCGAGCAGACGTTCTCGCTGCTGTTCGGTGAACCGCTCGCAGTCAGTTCCTCTGACCTGCTGCCCACGGCCGTCCTTGGTGCAGCGTGCACCGCCATGGTCGTCGTACTGTTCCGTCCATTGATGCTTAGCTCCATAGCTCCAGAGCTTGCAGCAGCCCAGGGCATCCGTCCGGCCCGCGTTGAGCTGTTGTTCCTCTTGACCGTTGGGGTGGCGACGACCATGGCGCTGCCGGTAGTGGGCGCCCTGCTCGTGTTCAGCCTCATGATCGGCCCGCCGGCTACCGCGCGTTTCGTGACCGACCGGCCCGCCCGGGCAATGGCCATTTCTGGCGCGCTCGGCCTGGTAACGGTGTGGGTGTCGATCACCGCCTCCTTCTGGTCCAACTGGCCTATCGGCTTTTTTGTGGGCACGTTCGCCGTCGTTTGGTACGTGTTAGGACGCGGCTCTGGCACGTCGGGGCGCAAAGCGGGGCCCGGTCGTAGCTCTCGAACTTGCCGGTGCAGGGGTCGCGGTAGGGTCGAGATGGTGAACGAAGCGCTGCACGGCTTGGTGCAACAACGGCTCCGGCGGATCTCCCAGCGCTACACCAACGGCCGCCGTGAGGTCGTGGAGCTGTTGGCCGACGCCGGCCACCCCGTCAGCATCGAGGACATTGCGGAACGTGCGCCGAGGTTGCCCCGCAGCTCCGCCTACCGCCACCTCGTTGACCTCCAACAAGCTGGGGTCGTCCGGCGTGTCTCGGCAAACGACGACTACTTCCGCTTTGAGCTGGCCGAAGACATCACTGAGCACCACCACCACCTGTTGTGCACCCGCTGCGGGAAGGTACTGGACGTCACACCGACGCCGGCGTTCGAGCAAGCCATGTCGCACTACCTGGACCGCTTGGCCAACGTCAACGGCTTCATTGGCCTCGACCATCGCCTCGATGTGCTCGGGGCGTGCTCGGACTGCCAGGACCAGGCCCCTGCCGGTACGGAGCCGGCCGTTTCGGCCGTGGCAGGCTAAGGGCACGATGGCCGAGACCAAGCAGCGGGCACCCGACATTGCCCAACCCGCAGGGACGCCCCGCCGCCACGACCCACGGATCGACCCACCCACCAGCGCCGACCGTCGCAAGGCGGGTTGGTGGGTTGCTGTGCTTGCGTTCACACCCATCTGCCTCGGCGTGCTCGTATGGGCTACGGTCAACTGGAACGGGAGCTACCCGAACGTCAAGGCACCCGTACCTCGCGGTTGGCAGGCAGTTCCCGGGGTATATGCGAGTTTCTCGGTGCCGGGCAATTGGGCGCTCCAGCCGTTCATGAGCGACGCTGCGTCGGACGTGTATTACTCCGGACGGTCGGGGGGCATTGGAGAATCGGTCACGGAGCAGGACACCAAACCTTCGACGGGGCACCTGCCCGCCATCGTGGGGTCCTTCCTGATCGAGCGCTACCGCGTGACCTCGCTGACCCCGTTCAAGCTCCACAACGCCGCGGCGGCTTGGCGGTACCAGTTCGATCTGGCTAACGGGACCAAAGCGACAGGCATCCTCGCCTGGGCGAGAGCTACCGAGTCGGAGGTGTGGCTCATAGCAGCACCGGTTACCGCGACCGCAGACGAAGCGCTCTCCACGCTGACCCTAGCTCCTTAGCGCACAAGCTGGTGCAATACGCTGTAGCGTCCCACAGCAACGACCGCCCAAGGAGGCTCCCGCTTGGCTAGCCAGGTGGCCGATTACGAGATCACGAGCTCCGTGCTCGAGGACCGTACAGCGCCATGCCTACGCGCGCGCCGCCCCCAGCGTCTGGGCGGGGGCGATCCCCCCGTCACGATCTGGGTGCTTGGCCCGCTGGCCAGGACTTCGTGGGCGGCAGCCCGGGCGCGTCTGGAGCCGGTTGCCTCGGTGCGCGACGAACACTTGCCTTCATGGCTCGAGGCCGGGGTCGCAGAGTGGGCACAAAGACCGGTCGTCTGGGTGAGCGCTGCTACCGCGGTCACAGGCACGCTGGCATCTCCGCCGCCCGGGCTCGACATGCCCGCACGGCTGCGTGCTATCGCCTCGGCTGCTCGAGGCGCCCATGCTCTTCACGAGCACGGCCAGGCCCATGAAGCCATCTGCCCGCAGTCTGTAGCCCTGGTGGCAACAGGCTCGTCCAGCGCTGCTGACGAAGTGGCGGGCAACGCAGTGCTCTCGCCCCCTGCTCTCGCCAACGGCCAAGCGCCGTTGGCGCAGGTAGGGTACCCACCTCTTGGGTACGTCGACCCGCAACTGCTGAGGGGCGAGGGTGGGCGGTGGTCGGACATCTGGGCGCTTGGCGCGACGGTCCATCAGGTGGTGACCGGAACGGTGCCCTTCCCTGGGCTCGACGACCTACCTGTGGTACAGGCGCTCTCAAGGCTCCTGGCGGTCCCGGCCGCGACGCTAGGCAACCTGCCTGAGCCTGTGTCCGAGGTAGTAGCTAAGTGCCTCTCGGTCGACCCGGCGGACCGTCCCGCCACTGCAAACGAAGTGGCGGAGCGCCTGGACGAGGCAGCATCAAAGTGGTGACACCGGACATGTCGACCGCCAATGGCCGACAAATCTCGAGGAGGTAACTGGTCCCGTGGCAGACAAGCTCGAAGTCCTCCCTGGCCCCGGTCTGGTTGCGCGCTTCGGCGACGTTGCCGTCTGGGCCGGCCCGCAGTGCTCGTCGGCGCTGCAGGCGCACCTCGTCAGCGAGGCTCAAAAACAAGGGCCGTACGCAGGCGACCAGCTCGCCAGCTCCTTCATTGCTGTCCTGCAGCGTGGCGACCCGGAGCCTCAGGCACCGTTTGCGATCGTCGGGCCGGGAGCCAACGGCCTTGCCCTGTTCCTGCACGGGCCTGTCCAGGCCTGGGACAGCGGCCGGTGGCTGGCGCCACAGCCCGTGCCTGGCTGGATGGCAACTTCGATCGGCCGGCCCTGGCCGCTGATAATCCTGCCCTACGGAGCCGCGCCTCCTCCCCAAAGCCAGCAAGGGAACCCTTTCGACCTTGTGTCAGGAGCAGTGCCGGGTTCGGGCTTCGTACTGTTGCGCCCGCCGGCAGCACCGGGACAGGCGACGGGCAGCCCACAAGCCACCGGCTCATCGCTTGCCCCTCCGAGCGGTGCGCAGCCCGCAGCGGGCGGGCCACTGCCCTTCGGGGGGCAGCCCGGTTACGGCGCTCAGCCCGGCAGCTCAGCCGCAAGCCCCGGAGCTCCCGGGCCGATGCCGGGCAGCAACGCCGGGCCGAGCCAATCGGCCATGACGGCAGCGCCGGTCGCAAACCCCCCAGCTCCAGCCATCGCTCCCCCTACGGGCGCATCATCGCCCGGCGGGGGCTCCATCGACCTGCGCAGTGTTTTTGCGGCGTTGCAGCCACCCCTCCCGCTAGCCTCGAGCCCCGCCGCTGCGACCACCGCCGATCGCCCAGAGGTGCAAGGAGTACGTTGCGAGCGTGGGCATTTCAACCACCCGCGCGTAACCACCTGCATGAGATGTGGTCGACCGGTCCTCGCTGGCATCCCGCAAGTGAGCGGGCCACGGCCGCCTGCCGGGGTGCTCCTGGCCGACGACGGTTCCATCTGGGCGCTCGGCCGGCCCTGCATCATCGGCACAGAGCCGACATCAGCCGCCGAGGTGCAGGCCGGCGTCGCCCAGGCAATCGCGATGCGCGCCGCCCAGGGCCACACCATGGCACCGGTGCATGCAGAGGTCCAGGCCAAAGGCTGGTCCGCTTACCTGGTCGACCGCGGAGCTGATGGGGGGAGCTTTGTCCAGGGCCAGGGCCGCAGGCCTGGGCACAGTTGGGGCGCAACGAACAAAAAGAGCTCACGGACGGCTCGCATATCTCCTGTGGAGGCCGGGTCCTGACCTACTTGTCCGCGTGGCCCGCCTAGCGCGGCAAAGCTAGCCCTAGCCGCTCATTGGCCGAGTAGGTGGTGGAACTTCGGGCACAACTCGTTTACAGCCGCAGCAATTACGACCCCGAGGTCGTCCGGAGGTAGCGGCTGCGCCCCCTCCAGCAGCGGGATGCGGTCCCCGACTTCTTGCACGGTGGCACCAGATTCAAGGTCGGCGCAGATCGCCTGGCCCAAGCTGAGCAGCTGGGCCCCAGTTCGGTAACCGCCAATATCTGGAGCCTGGCTATAAATCGAGTTGACAAATGCCTGTGTAGCCGCCCGGCTCGTCGAGGCGTGGCTCCCGCACCCCGCGGCTGTAACTGCGACGACCAAAGCTGCCGCTACCGGCAGGCGCCACGGCACAGACGGGGATCCTAGCGCGAGAGCAACCTCCGGGGCAGCACTAACATCGAGCGCACGGTGCCCGCGACGACCATGTACGAACGCCTCGGCGGGATGGCGTTTTTTGAGTCCCTCACGGAGCGCTTCTACCAAGGCGTCGCCACAGACGAGGTGCTACGTCCGATGTACCCAGACGATCTCGACGGACCGCGTCGTCATCTTTGCTTGTTCCTCGCTCAGTTTTGGGGAGGACCGCGCACTTACGACGACGAGCGTGGCAACCCCCGACTGCGCGCCAGGCACTTTCCCTTCAGGATCGACGGGGACGCGCGTGACCGCTGGTTGTCCCACATGAGCGCTGCCCTCGAGAAGGCTCATTTGGGCGCTTTGGAGAAGTCCCAACTGCTCACGTATTTCGAGGCTGCTGCCAACCACATGGTCAATACTCGCGACGAATAGGCCTTGGTGCCCCGCCGCGGCGCAGAGATCCAAAAGTCGCGGTGGTCTTCAGATTGAGTCGCGGTGGCCTTCAGATTGGTCGGCCAGTGTTGCAGTGACGAGCCGCCCCATACCGGCTCGGCTAAAGGAGCCAAGGTGAGAGTCCGTTGTGACGAAACTGAAGCGAGCGTTGTGTGCCACGTGGCCGGAGACCTCGACCACTCGAGCATTGCTGAGTTCCGGGAAGCCGTCGCCCACTTGGCCAAGAAAAAGAGGGTCATCTTCGAGCTTTCGGGCGTTCCTTTCGTCGATGCGGCAGGGCTCGGCGCGCTCATCGGCACCGTTCGGCGGATCCGCGACCGGCGTGGCGGAGCGGTCATCTGCGCTGCCAGGCCGTCTGTGCGCAGGGTCCTCCAATTGGTCGGCATACCCCGGGTCGTGACAATCGTCGAGACCGTCCAGGAAGCTCACGCGTACCTCACTCACCCGACGTTGGCGCAACCTGCCCGCCAGGCCGCTTAGCGCCCAAGCACGAAGGCCGCCGCGATACCTAGGTGGTGGCCTGCTTAGGTAGCGGTCGATGTCCTGGGCTTGTACCGCCTCGGCCAGCAGGCGGGCGGCGTTGATAAACCCGACGTGGGTGAAGGCCTGCGGGAAATTGCCCACAAGGCGCTTGCTTGCGGTGTCGTACTCCTCGGAGAACAACCCGACGTCGTTGGCCACGGCGGCCACTCGTTCGAATAGCTCGCGTGCTTCGTCAACGCGGCCAAGGCGCGCCAAGCACGAAACCAGCCAGAGGCTGCACGGCAGGAACGTGGCCTCACCCCCGGCCAGGCCGTCCACACCAGAGCCGTTGTTGTACCTGGCTACGAACCCGTTCACCATCAGGTCCCGTTTCACCGCGTCTATCGTGCCGACCACTCGCTCGTCATCGACCGGCAAGAAGCCGACGGCGGGGACGAGCAGCAGGCTGGCGTCGAGCTCCTTGGAGCCATAGGCCTGCGTGAACGAGCGCAGCTCGGGGTTGTAGCCCTGCGTACAGACCTGCTCATGGATGACGTCACGCAGCTTGCGCCAGTCGTCGACGGGACCGTCCAGGCCATGCAATTCGACTGCTTTGACGGCCCGGTCCAAGGCCACCCAGGCCATCACCGCGAGTAGACGAGGGGCTGAGGCGGCCCTCTCAGCTCCCAAATGCCCTGGTCGGGCTCGTCCCAGTGGGCCGATACAAACTCGATGATCGCCCGCTGGAGATCCCAGATGGCGCCGGCCGCGGAAATCCCGTGAGAGCGCGCTTGGTGAACGGCTTCCATCAGCTCGCCATACACATCGAGCTGGAACTGGAGGGACGCTGCGTTACCCACCCGCACGGGGACCGAGGACTCGTAGCCGGGTAGCCAATCGAGCTCGAGCTCGGGGAGGCGGCGCTCGCCCGCTACCCCGTACATGACCTGGAGCTGGGCCGGGTTGCCGGCTGCCGCCCTGACGATCCACCAAAGCCATGCCTCGGCCTCGTCCCGGCAACCAGCTTCGATAAGGCCGTTAAGGGTGAGCGTGGCATCCCTGACCCAGCAGTAGCGGTAATCCCAGTTGCGGGGGCCGCCGAGGGCCTCGGGCAGGGAGGTCGTCGGGGCCGCAACGATGCCGCCCGTCGGCGCGTATGTGAGTGCCTTCAGGGTCACGAGGGAGCGCTGCACCATGGTCTCCCAGTCGCCGTGCACTTCGTTGAGCCTGCTCGCCCAATCGTCCCAATAGGACAGTGTGTCGGCCAGAGCTGTGTCGAAGTCCAGGTCCCTGGCGCGCTCCTCGAAGACTAGGCGCCCAGGCGAGCGTGAAACGGAGCTGGTCACCCTCCTTAACTGTGAAGAACCCTGTGTGGCGCATGTCCGCGCCCTTCAGTTCCACCGGGCTTTCCAGCTCGATCGCGTCAGGGCCGGCCACTGCGCGGATACCGTGCTCGGTCTGGACCACCCAGGGGACCTGAGAGCCGTACTCGAAGCGGACCACGACCTCTGTGACCATCTCGACGGTACCTCTCAGGCCCTCCACGAGCCGGAACACCCTCGGCCGATGGTGGCGAAGCGGCATGAAATCGGTAACTCGGACGGTCCCGCCCGGGGTGTCCCACTCCTGGTCGAGCACGAGGGCGCTACCCCTGTAACTGCGCCGGGTGGCTGGTCCTGCCTCCTTCGGTGCCAGCAGCCATCGTCCATGCTCGCCACTACCTAGCAGTGCGGCGAAACATGCCGCCGAGTCGAAGCGCGGCACGCACAACCAGTCGACCGAACCGTCACGGCCTACAAGCGCAGCGGTATGAGTGTCGCCGATGAGGGCATAGTCTTCGATCTTCTGGCTCACGTCGCCACATCATACGGTGCCCCGACCAGCGCAGGGAGCGCCTAGGGACAGATCTCTGCCCGTTGCCGAGGTCAAACCGACAGGAAGCGCCTCACCGCGAACCCCGAGCCCAGCGCCCCGACGAGAGCGCCAACGACCACGATGAACAACCCGGTCAGTAACGCCGCGTGAGAGCTGACGTAGAGGGGTTGGTTCACGTCGATCGGGTTACTGCCCGTGAACGAGGCGAAGGTAGCCCGTGCGAAGTAGGTGATGAGGAAGGCTATAACGGCTCCGAGGAGCCCCTCTACGAGGCCTTCCAGCATGAAGGGCACCCGGATGAACCAGTTGGTCGCCCCGACGAGCTTCATCACCGCCACTTCGCGCCGTCGGGCAAAGATCGCCAGTTGGATCGTGTTCACCACGAGCGCGATCGCCCCCAGCATCACCCCGCCGGCCACGATCAGGGCCACCGTGCGCAGGGCGGAGAAGTGGGCGAGGGTTTCGCTGATTATCTGTCCCGGGTAACCGACGTGGTAAACGCCCGGTTGGCTGGAGAACTCGCTGGCCAGCTGCGTGATGCTCTGCGCCTTCGCCGGCACGCATTGGAACGAGGTCGGCATCGCCGACGCCGTCATTTCCTTGATCAGCTCAGGTTGGCCGTTGAACAGGTCCTTGAACTCCGCCCAGGCCTGGTCCTTGTCGAGAAATCGACAGCTCTTGATCTGCGTTGGCGTCATACCACCAAGCTCGTGGTTGATAGCGGCTATCTCCTGGGCGCTGGCGCGCGGCTCCATGAAGATGATCATTTCGACGCCGCCCTGCCACTGGACAGTCGCCGTGTTGACCGCCTGGCGCATGATCAGGACGCCACCGAGGGCGGTGAGCGATACGGCCATCGTTACGATCGCAGCAACGGTCATGACCACGTTGCGGAGAAGGTTGCCCCCCGTCTCGCGCAGCACGTACGGGCTCGCCATCGTCATCGGTTGCCCCTTTTCCTATCTCGCAGCCCCGCCGGGCCTAGGCGTCGACCATGCCGTAGACGCCTCGTGCCTGGTCGCGCACAACATTGCCGCGGTCCAGCTCGATGACCCTCTTGCGCATTGCGTCGACGACATCCTGCTGGTGGGTCGCCATGACGACCGTGGTGCCATAGAGGTTGATCCGCTCGAGAAGCCGCATTATCCCAGCCGTGGTCCCTGGGTCAAGGTTCCCTGTCGGCTCGTCAGCGAGCAGTATTAGGGGGCGGTTGACGAACGCCCGTGCCACCGCAACACGCTGCTGTTCGCCACCAGACAGCTCATTGGGACGACTGTCCATCTTCTTGCCCAAACCGACGAGCTCGAGGATTTGGGGGACCTGAGAACGCACGAAACTTCTGGAACGCCCGATCACCTCTAGTGCAAATGCAACATTTTCGTAAACCGTGCGCTCTGGCAGCAGCCGGTAATCCTGGAAGATGCAGCCGATGTTGCGGCGCAAGTAGGGCACTTTCCAAGGGGCGAGCGAACCAACTTCCTTACCGGCTACCCAAATCTCACCCGAGTCAGCGCGCTCTTCTTTTGTCACAAGCCGCAGAAACGTAGTCTTGCCAGACCCAGATGGCCCGACAATGAAGACGAACTCGCCGCGCTTGATATCCACCGAGACCTCGCGTAAAGCGGCCACGGTCCCTTTGTATGTCTTGGTGACTTGGTTGAAACGGATCATAAGTTTGGTGTGCCTGCTTTAGATCCCACAATGGGCACTAATCGAGCATAGCTGCCAAATCCCCTGATTACAGTCTACTCGCCTGTGACCTGGTCGTATACCTCGACCGTCTGGCGAGCCACCGCCTTCCAAGTGAACTCGGCGAGCGCCCGTTCGCGCCCGGCGGCGCCGAACGCCCTGGCCAACTCGGGCGATGACAGCAGAAGGTTGACCCGCTCCGCGATCTCTGCCGAGAACGTTTCTGGCGCTGCCGGCGTGCCAAAGGCGTCCCCACTAGGTACGAACGGCACCAGGAAGCCGGTCTCGCCGTCAACAACGATCTCGGGCACACCGCCTACTGCACTTGCCACGACCGGTACGGCACAGGCCATAGCCTCGACGTTTATCAACCCGAAGGGCTCGTAGATCGACGGGCAGACAAACACGCTGGCATGGCTGATGATTTGCACGAGCGCTGGTCGGGGCACCATTTCTTCGAGCCAGAAGACCCCTTTGCGTTGCTCAGCCAGCTCGGACACCTGCCCTCGCACTTCCCGTTCGATCTCGGGCGTGTCGGGGGCCCCCACGCAAAATACGACCTGAGCGGCCGGGTCGAAGGCCTTGGCGGCCTCGAGGAGGTAGGTGATGCCCTTTTGCCTAGTGACCCGCCCCACGAACAGGACATATGGGGCATCAGGGTCGATGTCCTGGCTCTCCAGGGCATCGGTCGCGGGGTCCGGGAAGAACTCGTCGGTGTCGATGCCATTGTGGACGACCTTCACCTTGGCGGCGTCCACTGCCGGGTACACCCGCAGGACGTCGTCACGCATGGCCCTGGACACGGCGATCACCGCATCGGCGCTTTCGATGGCGGTGCGCTCCACCCAGCTCGACAGCCGGTAGCCGGCGCCGAGCTGCTCGGCCTTCCAAGGGCGCAACGGCTCCAGGCTGTGCGAGGTCATCACGTGCGGCACGTCGTACAGGACGTGCGCCAGGTAGCCCGCGAAGTTGGTGTACCAGGTGTGGCTGTGGGCTACGTCGGCGGCCGCAACGTCGAAGGCCATGCAGAGGTCGGCCGATAGCGCGCGCAGCGCCGTCCCTTTGCCGTCTTTGGCGAGAGCATCCCAGGGCTCGTACGCGCCCGCCACCAGCGGGTCATCACGGGGAGCCCCAAAGCAGTAGACGCCCACATCGAGCAGCTTTGCGAGCTCTCGGGACAGGTTCTCCACGTGCACCCCGGCCCCCCCGTATACCTCCGGCGGGTACTCCTTTGTAAGAAGGGCAACACGGGTCAACCGACGACCTTTTCGCCCTTACCAATTACGACGATGCCTCTCGCAGAGATGGTGAAGCGGCTGGCGTCGATCTCGGGGTCCACGCCCACCCGAGCGCCAGGTTCAACCGTTACGTTTTTGTCGATGATGGCCCGCCGCACGACCGCGCCCTCACCAATGCGGACATTGTCCATCAGGACTGAGCCCTCCACCAGGGCGCCCTGTTGCACGACAACGCCCGGTGAGATGACAGAACCCCGCACCGTCCCGCCAGAAATTATGGTCCCCCCGGACACGATCGAATTGTAGGCAAGCCCTGCGCGACCTGGCTCTTCGAACACGAATTTTGCAGGCGGCAATTGGGGAGCGCTCGTATAAATCGGCCACTCGGTGTTGTAGAGGTTGAAAATAGGTCGTACCGCAACGAGATCCATGCTCGCTTCGTAATAGCTGTCAAGGGTGCCGACATCACGCCAGTAAGCGTGGTCGAGGTCCGTGCAGCCCGGGACGTCGTTCTCATGGAAATCGTAGAAGTGCGCGTCGCCGCTTTCAACGAAGCGCGGGACAATGTCGCGACCCATGTCATGGCGGCTATTGGCGTCCTGGGCGTCCTCGCGCAACGCATCACTTAGAGCATTCGCGTTGAAAATGTAATTGCCCATCGAAGCAAAAAGATGCGGGCGCCCAGCCGCGAGAGCCACTGGGTCGGGCGGCTTTTCGATGAACTGGCCGATCAGGGTCCCCTTGCCCGGCTCCATCACACCGAAGCCCTTGGCGTGCGCCGGCGGCACCCTTATCGCGGCGACCGTGGCGGCAGCACCCGTCGCGATGTGCTGCTCGAGCATCTGGCGCGGGTCCATCCGGTAAATGTGGTCCGCGCCGAACACAAGGACATAGTCGGGGCGCTCGTCGCCGACGATGTTGAGGTTTTGATAGATGGCGTCGGCTGAACCGGAGAACCACCATGGCCCCCGGCGCATCTGGGCCGGGACCGGGGTCACGTAGGAGCCGAGGAGCGTGGAGAGGCGCCACGTACGCGTGATGTGCAGGTCGAGGCTGTGGCTTTTGTACTGGGTCAGGACAACGACCTTCAACAGCCCCGCGTTGGCCAGATTGGACAGCGCGAAGTCGATCAGGCGGTAGTGGCCGCCGAAGGGCACCGCCGGCTTTGCGCGGTCGAGGGTTAGCGGGAGAAGGCGTTTACCTTCTCCTCCTGCGAGGACTATGGACAGCACTCGCGCCACAACGACACGCTACCTGTGCCAAGGGCACGCGACGAGCCTCTTTTGGATAATCAGGCGATAATGGACCATGAGGTTGCCCGGTCAAGAAGCTGTCACGCTCCGCCCGGACGGCGCTATCCCGCTACTTGGCTTCGGTACGTGGCGCCTTTCGGGCCGGCCCAGTTACGAGGCAACGCTGCACGCCCTCGCCACCGGTTACCGCCACATCGACACCGCCACCATGTACGGCAACGAGGCCGAAGTCGGCAAGGCAATGCGCGACAGCGGGCTCAGCAGGGAAGAGATCTTCCTCACGACCAAGCTTCTCCAGGACGACGCCGACCACCCGGACCAGGCGATCGAGGCGAGCTTGCGGCGCCTGGGCACCGACTACGTCGACCTGTGGCTTATCCACTGGCCGCCCGGCGGGCGGGCGAGCCCAAAAGCCTGGGAGCAGGTGCTCGCTCAGCGCGAGCTCGGCAAGACGCGCGCCGCCGGGGTGAGCAACTACTCGACGGACCAGGTTGACGAGCTCACCCAGGCAACGGGCGACGCCCCCGCGGTGAACCAGGTGAGATGGGGCCCGGCTATTTACGACCCGGTCTTCGCCGATGAATGCACGGCACGCGGGGTCGTCCTCGAGGGTTACAGCCCCTTGCGCGCAACAACTTTGGACGATCCGCGCCTGGTCGAAGTGGCCCGCCAACACGACGTGACCCCGGCCCAGGTAGTGCTGCGGTGGCACATCGAGCACCGAGTTGTGGTCATACCGAGATCGTCCAACCCGAAGCGGATCGAAGAGAACTTCGACTTGTGGGGGTGGTCCCTGACGCCCGACGAGGTCGCCTTGCTCGACGGGCTTTCCCGGGCGGCTTAGTCTTCGCCCGAGTGGGCGCCGGCCGCTGGAGCGAGGGCAGCTCCCCCGTCGTGGCCGTTGCCCCCGTGCCCGTTGCCCCCATGGCCGTTGCCCTCGTGGCCGTTCCCGTCGTGGCCATCGCCCTCGTGGCCAATGGTGTGGTATCCCCCCTGGGCGTCGCGGGTCATGATCCCGCCGACTGGCCGCTGGATCGGGTGGGCATTGGTGTTCTTCAACAGCACGCATGTCCGGTAGGCGATGATGCCGCCCACGATCGGGCCGATGAACGAGCCGTACTGCAGGATCTCGATGAGAAGCTCGAAGGACATCTGAAGGGCGTTGCCGATCAGGTCGGTCGCACTAGCGAGGGTCAGGTCGAAGAAGAACAGCAGCGCCGCTACACCGATCGCGGTGCGCAGCGGCTTGTCCCGCGGCCTGTCGAGGAGGTTGTGCTCTTCGTAGTCGCCGAACAGCTTCTTGTCGATCCATGGCCAGGCGTAGATCACATTGAAGACGATCCCGGGCAGGACGATGCCTGGGAAGAACGGGTTGGGGATCTCGTGGCCGAAGCTGCGGAACTCCCAGTGAGGCCAGAGCCGCAGGCCGCCGTCGAGCCATCCGACGTACCAGTCGGGCTGAGTGCCGGCGCTGGCCCGGGCTGCTTCGAACGGGCCGTAAACCCAGATCGGGTTTATCTGGATGAGGCCCCCGAGACCGAAGATGACCGCCGCTATGAACATGAGCAAGGCTGTGGACTTGATCATGTACTGAGGCCAAAGCCGGCTGCCGACGATGTTGTGCTCGGTCTTGCCGGGCCCGGCGAAGTCCGTGTGCTTTTGGTGCCAGAGGATCCCCAAATGACCGCCGAGAAGTCCCGCTAGGAGTAAGGGGAACAAGAACTCGTGGATGACGAACAGCCTCTGGAAGAACTCGGTGCCCGGGAACGCCCCGCCCCATACGTTGAAAGCGAGCCACGGCCCTACAAGGGGGATCGATTGGACAATTGAGAAAACCACTCGCAGACCAGAACCCGAGAGGAGGTCGTCGGGCAAGGAATACCCGGAGAAACCCTCGAGCATTGCCACAAGCAACAACGTGACGCCAATGACCCAGTTGATCTCGCGAGGACGGCGGAACGCTCCCGTGAAAAATACCCGGCACATGTGGAACGCAACCGCAGCCATGAAAATATTCGCTGCCCAGTGGTGGGCCTGGCGCATCACCAGCCCGGCTCGCACACTGAACGACAGATTGAGCGTCGATGCGAACGCCTCGGTCATCGACTGGCCGTCGAGCGGCTTATAAGGACCGTGGTAGATCACTATCGCGTCGGAGGCCTTGTAGAACAGGGCCAAGTAGATGCCCGTCACGATCAGCAGCACGAAGCAGTACATGGCGATCTCGCCGACCATGAACGACCAGTGGTCCGGGAAGATCTTGTCGAGCGCGGAGCGGACCCAACTGGAAGAGCCGAGGCGGTCGTCCACCCAGTCCAGGGCCTGCTCTTCGCGCTGCGCCCTCTTGCGGGCAGCCGAACGTTCGGCGACGGAGCTCACAGCTTCAGTCCCCCGACCTGTTCCAGAAGCCCGGGCCGATCGGCTCGACGAAATCGCTCAGGGCGATCAGGTAACCGTCCGGGCGGACCCCCAGAGGCAGTTGGGGTAGCGGCCTCGGCGCCGGGCCGAACACAGGCGCAGCGTCCTGCAGGATGTTGAACGTCGATTGGTGGCAAGGGCAGATCAACTGCATCGACAAGACGTTGAACAAGCTGACCGCACACCCCGCGTGCGTGCATATCTTGGAAAAAGCGACGATGCCGTTGGCGCCCGAGACCACCTCGAAGCCCGCCTGGCCCCGGCGCGCTTTCAGCGGGTCGCCCCCGATATTGAGCACGACGACCGGCGATGTCGGGTCGTCAATGAAACCCTCAGGGAAGACCGTCATGAGCCCGTCGACCATGATGTCGTCCACGTGGAGCGCGACGTTGTCTTCTGTCACGAGCCTCGCACCGGCGTACCACTTGGTGTGGTAGAGCGCCCTTCCAGGACGGTCGCCGAGCGAAGCGAGCGGGAAGATCGCAGCGAGGCCGAAGATGCCACCTACCGGCACGAGCACCTTCTTCACAAGGAAGCCCCGGCGGGCCATCATGGCGTCGGTCCCCCTTGACAACGACTCCACTACGGCCGCTCGTTCCTCGGGGCTCGAGGTCCGATGGTCGGTGCCTCGGCTCGCTGTGACGTCGTGACCGGGGAGCAGGTTGCGTGCCCACAGCAACAGGCCTATCCCGAGAAGGCCGAACCCAACGAGCAGGAACAGGCCCTCGTACTGAGCTTGGCCACCCGTGCAATAGACGATGGCGAGCCCGACGCCGCACAGCGCCGAGATCACCCAGAGAAAGGCAATGAAGTACTCCATCCGCTTGGCGCGCCAAGGGTCATCGCGCAGCGGGTACCAGGTGTCGTCCTGGTCGGGGGGGACGTCGCCGGGCCAAGGCGTGCCTTCACCGGCACCGTCATCAGGCCCGTGCGTACCTGTGAAGATCTTTGGGGACTCGGTCGCTGTCATCGCCTACCCACGGTTGCCTATCAGCCTCGAACAAAGAAGCAGTACCCCGAGCCCAAATATCACTCCGACGAAGCCCTCCGGGACGGGGCCGAAGTGAGCGATACCGAGGCCACCAGGGTCAGGGGTGTGGCCCAGGTAATAGACGTAGTCAGCGATGGCGGAGACCTGCTGGTCGGTGAACTGGCCAGGGCCGAAGTTGGGCATCGGCCTGGGGCCCACTCGGATCGCCTCGCCGACCTGTGTACGCGTCGCCTGGCGCAAGCTGGGGACGACGTAGCCGTGGCTGAGCAGCCCTCCGGAGCCCGAGGCGTCGTGGCACTGGGCGCAGTTCATCATGAACAGGGCGTTGCCTTCGGACAAGGTCGGGCAGTCGGCCGACTCGTTGTTGCAAGCCGGAGTGATATCGGGGATGCCAGGGCCCGGAGTGCCGTGCTCGATGTCAAGCGCGTTGACGTACGCGACTATGTCGGCGATCTGGCGGTTGTTGAAAAACGGCGGGTGGCTGGTCGGCTCCTCGTTGGGCGAGCCGAGGGGCATCCGACCGGTGGAAAGGAAGAAGTCCGCGGCTGCCGCTCCTACGTTGAGCAGCTCAGGTCCTTTGCCCCCAACGCCTCCCACTCCATGGCAGGCAGAGCAGTGCTCGTCGAAAAGAGTTTGGCCAACCTGGATGCTGACCGGGCTCGTGCTGACCGGCTTCATCTGCGCCGGAGCGCTGGTGGTCCAAAACAGCACCCCGAACATGGCCATCGCTGCGCCGATCAGAGCGGCGGGCCCGATGAGCGCGTGGCGCAAGCGGCTGCGAGAAGAGCCCTTGGGCTTGGGGGCGAGGAGCTTCTTGGTCGTCATTCAGCTGGGCTAGTCATTTGGTGGACGGCAGGAGCCAGATCATCGCGTAAAGGCCGATCCACACCACGTCTACGAAGTGCCAGTAATAAGAAAGCATCTCGACGTGGGGGGTGCTGCGGTGGCCCCCGAAGCGGATCCTCGGGTTGAGTGAACGGAGGTACATGAAGACCATTGCAGCGAGGCCACCGAGGACGTGCAGGAAGTGGACGCCGGTAAGGACGTAGAAGGACCCGCTGAAGGCGCTCTGCTGGAGCGAAAAATTACGGGTCGCGTAGTCGACGATCTGCATTCCCTCGAAGATGGCCCCGAGGGCCCACGTGAACGCCAACCAAGCTCGGAACTCACCCAACTTGTTCTGATGGACCGCCCTCACGGCGAACTGCATCGTCCCGGACGACAGCACTAGCACGACGGTCGCCACACCCACGGTCTTGGCGTCCACCACGTCGTGGTAGGGCGGCCATACCGGAGTAGCTGAACGCAAGGTCAAGTAGGCAGCAAAGAGCCCGCTGAAGAACATCAGCTCCGACGCGAGCCAGACGATCGTGCCCACGTTGACCAGCGCCGGCCGGTAGTCAGTAGGCTTCAGCGGCTTCGCAGGGCTCGAGGGAGGGCCGGCAGTCGTGATGGCTGTCATGACCCTTACTTTCTAGTCAACAGCACGGGCCCGATCCCAATCGCGCTAACCCGCAGGCGGGGACGCGTAACGTCAAGGGGGCAGGGGTGGATGGGGACGGACAACCGAGCGTGGCGCATACGCTTGCCGAGTGACCATAGCACCGCGCCTCGGGGCTCTCGGGAACCCGACCGAGTACCGCTACGACGATCCTGACGCCAGCGTGCTCGAGACCTTCGACAACCCTTACCCAACATCGCCCTGGGTGGTGTCGCTGCTCTGCAACGAGTTCACCACGCTCTGCCCCGTCACCGGCCAGCCCGACTACGGCCGGATCCGGGTCGAGTACGTCCCAGATGGGCTTTGCGTTGAGAGCAAGAGCTTGAAGCTGTACCTGATGCGGTACCGCAACGAGGGTACGTTCCATGAGGCCTGCGTCAACCGGGTCGCCGACGACCTATGCGCCAGGCTTTCGCCCAGGTACCTACGTGTCTACGGCGATTTCAACGCCCGCGGCGGCATAGCGATAAAGCCGCTCGCGGTCAGGTCCGCTGCAGACCTCACCCAGGCCGAAGAGGCTCGCTGCTTGGACCTGCTGGGCCAGGCGACCACCTGCGAGCGGCTGTCCGAGTGAGGCTGTCGCCGGTTCAATGACCTACCTGGTGAAATCGATCTTCTTCACCCTTCAAGGTGAGGGGTTCAACACGGGCACTCCTGCCGTTTTTTGCCGCTTTGCAGGCTGCAACCTTTGGACTGGCCACGAAAAACATCGCTCGATCGCGACCTGCCAGTTTTGCGATACCGACTTCGTCGGGACCGACGGCCCGGGCGGCGGGCACTTCAAGACCGCAGCGGACCTGGCAAGCGCTGTCGAGTCCGCATGGGGCCCACAGTCCCCCGCGCACCGTTTCGTTGTCTGCACGGGTGGCGAACCCCTTCTCCAACTCGACGAGCAACTCGTACGAGCCTTTCACGAGCGTGAGTTCAGGATCGCCATAGAAACCAACGGGACCTGCGAGCCCCCCTCCGGCATCGACTGGATTTGCGTAAGCCCCAAGGCGGGTGCGCAACTTGTCCTGCGCCACGGCAACGAGCTGAAGCTCGTTTTCCCACAGCCTTCCTTGGCCCGGCCGAGGTCGACCAGCTCGGCTTCGAGCACTTCTTCTTGCAGCCTATGGACGGGCCCGACCGCGACGCCAACACTGCACGTGCGGTTGAGTACTGCCTCGCACACCCACTCTGGCGCCTCAGCCTTCAGACCCATAAATATCTTGGGATCCCCTAAGTGGAGATATTCAAAGAGTTCACCTTCGAGGCCGCGCACCGGCTGCCCAACGTCCCGAAAGACCATAAATGTGCACGGTTGCACGGTCATTCCTTCCGCGTGGTACTGAACGTCGACGGGCCCGTAGGCGCTGAGACCGGTTGGGTGATGGATTTTGCAGATATTGCAAGCGCTTTCCAGCCACTGCTGGAACGGCTCGACCATAACTACCTCAACGAAGTCGAAGGTCTCGAGAACCCCACGAGCGAACGCCTCGCAGTTTGGATCTGGGAACGCCTCATCGGCTCGCTCGCCGGCCTCTCCCAGGTCGTCGTGTTCGAGACCTGCAACGCCGGCTGTACATACCGCGGCACTGACCGTTAAAGGTGCCGCCCAACTCGATGAGGGGGCAACGATGGAGGACGCTAAACGACAGGCGCAGGAGACCTACGACGCGGCAGCCGACTTCTTTGACGATCCCGCGCTCAGCTTCTGGGACCGGTTCGGTCAGGCCACCGTTGACCGGCTCGACCTGCGACCGGGAACCGTCGTCCTGGACGCCTGCGCGGGGTCCGGGGCATCCGCGCTTCCCGCGGCGGAGCGCGTCGGCCCGGGCGGCAGGGTCGTCGCGGTCGACCTCGCCGACAACATGCTGGCGCTCGCCAGAGCCAAAGCCGCCCGCAAGCGCCTGGACAACATCGAGACCCGCCACAGCGACATCGAGGCCCTGGACTATCCCCCTGGCTCGTTTGACGCGGTCGTTATCGTGTTCGGGCTGTTTTTCCTACCCGACATGGCGGCCGCGGCAGGCGCCCTGTGGAGGCTGGTGGCCCCAGGCGGCCAGCTGGCGGTGACGACCTGGGGCCCCCGGCTGTGGGAACCGGCGAGCTCGGACTTCTGGGATGCGGTGGACCAGGTGCGCCCCGATCTGACGCGGGTTTACAACCCATGGGACTCTCTAAGCGACCCCGACGCGGTGACGGCCTTGCTCAGCGCAGCCGGGGCCGAGCAGGTCCGGGTGGAAGCCGTCGCCGGTTCACACGCTTTGCGCTCCCCCGAGGACTTCTGGACGATCGTGCAAGGTAGCGGCTACCGGGGGACATGTGAAGCGATAAGCGTGGACGAACGCGACGCGGTCCGGGCGCTGTGCCTCGCTGCGCTAACCGACCGCCGGATCACCACGATCGAGACGAACGTTGTCTACGCCCAGGCAACAAAGTCGCTCTCAGCGCAGACCTGAGCAGAAAGCTGGCGATTGCGACAATGAATGGTACAATCTCGCCGTGCAGCTGCTCCTTCTCGACCCCACCTCGAGCCTGCCCCCTTACGAACAGGTCCGCTCGCAGCTGGCAGACGCAATCCTACGAGGAGAGCTGTTACCCGCTGAGCGGATCCCGACTGTACGCAAACTTGCCGGCGATCTAGGCCTGGCGGTGAACACGGTCGCAAAGGCCTACCGTGCGCTCGAGGAGACGGGCCTGGTCGAGACGCGGGGCCGGCACGGCACAGTTGTCGCCAACCAGACTTCGAAAGAACGCCGGCTGGCTACACAAGCTGCCAGGCAGTTCGCCGCCCGCATGAAGACCTTGGGCATCGGCGAAGCCGAGACGTTGGCGATCCTGACGAGGGAGCTGAGAACCAAAGACCGGCCAGACGTGAGATAACGGGGCGAACACGTGCGCCCGAGGGTCGGGTTCGTTGCGTACGCGAACACGTGCGCCCGAGGGTCGGGTTCGTTGCGTACGCGAACACGTGCGCCCGAGGGTCGGGTTCGTTGCGTACGCGAACACGTGCGCCCGAGGGTCGGGTTCGTTGCGTACGCGAACACGTGCGCCCGAGGGTCGGGTTCGTTGCGTACGCGAACACGTGCGCCCGCGGGTCGGGTTCGTTGCGTACACGAACACGTCCCGGGAAGTACGGGCTACGTCCCCTTTTAGGACAACTCGGGAGCGTACTTCACTTCCCAGAGGCAAAGCCCGTGTGGCGGAGCGATCGGGCCCGCTGCGGAGCGGCTTTTGGCAGCAAGGACGCCCATGAGCTCGCCAGCTTTGCGGCGCCCGGCGCCGACTTCGACCATGAGGCCGACGATGGACCGGACCATCTGGTGACAGAAAGAGCCAGCCTCGATCTCGAAGCAAAGCCGTGAACCGCCCCCATCGGACCACTCGGCGCGAAGGACCCGCCGCACAAGAGGCGCTGGGTTGCCGCGCACTGCGTGGCAGAACGAGGTGAAGTCGTGCTCGCCCAGCAAAACGTCGCTCGCCATCGCCATCGCCCGGAGGTCGAGGGCTCTTCCCAGGTGCCAAGTCGTTGCGGCCTGGAGCGGGTCGGGCCACTCAGAGCACTCCAGGTTGTAGCGGTAGACGCGCGACAATGCGGAGCGCCGGGCATCGAAGCTGGCGGGTGCCCAGGTCGCCTCACGCACAACGATCGTCGGGGCCAGCATCTTGTTTACGGACCGTTGTAGGCGGGCCAGGTCGGCGCGGGGCCGACGTCGAGGGTTACTACCTGGCCCCAGGCGTGCACGCCCGCGTCGGTGCGACCAGCGCAGGTCAGGTGGACCGGGTGGCGCAGGATCCGCTCGAGAGCCGCTCCGAGGGCGCTCGCCACCGTATAGGTCCCCGCTTGGAGCGCGAACCCGTGGTACGGGGCGCCGAGGTACGCAACGAGCAACCGGAGACGGCGCTTGTGCTCCGTCTCTGCTTGGGTTGCTACGAGCTCAGCGGGCTCAGACGAGCTCGATGCGGGCCATGGGGGCGTTGTCGCCTTGCCTCGGCCCGAGCTTGAGGATCCGGGTATAGCCACCAGAACGATCAGCGTAACGGGGCGCTATGTCGGCGAACAGCTTGTGGGCCATGTCTTTGTCGCGGATGAACGCGACGACCTGGCGCTGGTGGTCGACCCCGCCCTTTTTGGCCTTCGTCAGGCACTTCTCGAAAACTGGGCGTAATGCCTTGGCCTTCGCCTCGGTTGTCACGAGGCCTTCGCCCGCGATCAGCGAGGCCACGAGGTTGCCCATCATGGCCTTCTGGTGAGCGGCGTCGCCGCCGAAGCGGCGGCCCTTCTTGGGACGACCCGGGATGCCAGACACTTGTTATTGCCCCTGCTTCCCACGCAGCGAGAGGCCCCGCTCGTCCAGTTTCTGGAGGACTTCATCGAGGGACTTTTGGCCGAAGTTCGTTATTGCCAACAGGTCGTCCTCGGTCTTGGAGACGAGCTCGCCGACCGTGTTGATCTGGGCCCTCTTCAGGCAGTTCCGGGGCCGCTCGGACAAGTCGAGCTCCTCGATGGGCAGGTCGAGGTCGGGTGAGCCGCTACCAGCACCGGCGATCTCACCGAGGACCAGGCCCTGGGGGGACTCGCTCATCTCGGCGACCAGGCCCAACAACGAGCGAAGGGTGCTCCCCGCGGACGCGAGAGCCTCCTTGGGGGTTATCGAACCGTCGGTCGTGATGTCGAGGACCAGACGGTCGTAATTTGTGGACTGCTCTACCCGGGCGGGTTCGACGGAGAACGAGACCAACCGGATCGGCGAGAAGATGGAGTCGACCGGGATGATACCGATCGTGGAGGAACGCTTGTTGCGGTCGGCGGCCACATAGCCCCGCCCTCTTTCGACGGTGATGTCGCACGCCAGCCGGCCCTTGGGATTGAGGGTGGCCAGCACTAGGTCCGTATTGAGGATCTCCACATCGGCGGTCGTCTGGATCTCGCCGGCCAACACTGCACCCGGGCCTCTTGAGTCGAGGCGCAGCGTCACGGACTCGTCGGTGTCAACCAAAAGGACGATGTCCTTGAGGTTGAGGATGATGTCGGTTATGTCTTCTTTGACACCCGGCAGGGTGGTGAACTCGTGGAGCGCATCGTCGAAGCGGACCTGGGTCACCGCTGCGCCGGGTATCGACGACAACAGTGTCCGGCGCAGCGACACACCAAGTGTGTGGCCAAAACCGGGCTCCAAAGGCCCTATCGCGAAACGCTGGCGATTGTCTTCTTCCTCTCCGAGCGGTTCGACTGCTGGGCGTTGGATAATGAGCATTGCGGCGGCCCTCCTCGCGGGCGTTACTTAGAAAAGAGCTCGACGATGAGCGACTCGCGTACGGGCACGTCGATGTGCTCACGCATCGGCAAGTCGCGAACCGCGACCTCAAAGCCTTCCCCGCCGACGGCCTCGAGCCATTGCGGGATTTGACGTCCCAGAGTATCGAGGTTGTGGCGGACAACGATCAGGCTCCGCGTCTTGTCCTTGAGCGCGACCACGTCGCCACGTCGGGCACGGTAAGAGGGGATCGTCACGCGCCTACCATTGACAAGGACATGCCCGTGGCGGACAAGCTGGCGGGCCTGGGAACGGCTGGCGCCCCAGTTGGCGCGGAAAACGATGTTGTCGAGACGAAGCTCCAGCATCCGGAGGAGGTTCTCGCCGGTGATGCCCTGCTGGCGGTTGGCCTCTTCGTAGTAGTTGCGGAACTGCTTCTCGAGCACGCCGTATATGCGACGAGCCTTTTGCTTCTCACGAAGCTGGGTCAGGTACTCAGAGCCCTGGCGGGCTCGGTCACGGCCATGCTCGCCGGGCGGGTAAGGCCGGCGCTCGATGGGGCACTTGGGCGAGTCGCACTTCGGCCCCTTCAGGAACAGCTTCATCTTCTCGCGCCTGCAAAGGCGGCATACGGGTCCTGTGTAGCGGGCCATATCAGACCCTCCGACGCTTCTTGGGGCGGCAGCCGTTGTGCGGTATCGGCGTGACGTCCTTGATGCCTGCGATCTCGATGCCTGCGTTCATGATGGAGCGCACCGCCGTCTCACGCCCCGAACCTGGGCCCTTGACGAGCACGTCGACCTTGCGGACCCCGTGCTCCATGGCGCGCCGGGCACAAGCCTCGGCGGCAAGCTGGGCCGCGAACGGCGTCGATTTACGCGACCCCTTGAAGCCGACGTTGCCGGCGGACGCCCATGCAAGGACGTTGCCCTCCAGGTCGCTGATGGACACGATCGTGTTGTTGAAAGAGCTCTTGATATGAGCGACCCCGTAGGCGACGTTCTTGCGCTCGCGGCGACGGGGGCGCCGACCGCCGGGCTTCGGCTTTGGCATTTTCTAGTGCTTCCTTAGCTTCTTCTTGCCAGCCACGGTCTTTTTGGGCCCTTGCGAGTCCTGGCGTTGGTGTGTGTGCGTTGTCCCCGCACCGGCAACCCACGCCTGTGCCGTATGCCCTGGTAGGAGCCGATCTCGATCTTGCGCTTGATGTCCTGCGCAACGTCGCGGCGAAGATCGCCCTCGACCTTCAGGTTGGCGTCGATCCAAGCCCGCAGCTTGGCGACTTCCTCTTCAGTGAGGTCGCGGACCCGCGTGTTCGGGTTGACCCCGGTGGAGGAGCACACCAGGTTCGATGTCGTCCTCCCGATACCAAAGATGTATGTGAGCGAGATCTCCAGGCGCTTTTCCCGCGGGATGTCCACTCCGGCGATGCGGGCCATAGATTGTCTTAGCCCTGCCGCTGCTTGTGGCGCGGGTTGGTGCTACAGATCACGATGACCACGCCTTCACGGCGGATCACCTTGCAGTTCTCGCAGATCGGTTTGACGCTTGGACGTACTTTCACAGGCTCTTGTACCTCGGGTTATCGGGTCTTTGGGAAGGCCCACTAGAGCGAACTTGCCCGTCGCGGCAGGCGCTGAGCGCTGCTGGGCGCACACACCAAATCACCCGCGGGGACGGGGTTATATGATAGCGCATACGGGGCCGTACCGTCCATGCGCGGCGGTCGCATGGCTGCCCCTGTGGTGGGCGCCCGACTGGGCCCCTCAGCCGCGGACCGTCAGTACCTCCGGGCCGTTGTCGGTCACCGCGATCGTGTGCTCGAAATGCGCGGACAGGCTCCCATCTGCGGTGATGACAGTCCAACCGTCATCCAGGAGAACGGTCTCGGCTGCGCCGACGTTCACCATGGGCTCGACCGCGAACACCATACCGGTGCGCAGCTTGGGGCCCGGGTTGCCAGGCCAGTAGTTGGGGACCGCCGGTTCCTCGTGCATCTCGGTCCCGATCGCGTGGCCCACGTAACCGCGGACCACAGAGAAGCCGGCTCCTTCGGCCACGGTCTGGACGGCCAGGCCGACCTCGTGGAGGCGGTTGCCCTCCACAAGCTGGCTGAGGCCCGCCACGAGGCTCTCCTCGGTCACCCGGAGCAGCTTCTCGGTGTGGGCCGGCACCTCACCGACCGCTACGGTGACTGCGGCATCTCCGTGGTAGCCCTGGATGATCGCTCCGCAGTCGATCGAGATGATGTCGCCTTCCTTGAGCACATAGGGCCCAGGGATCCCATGCACGATGACATTGTTGGGCGAGGCGCAGATGACGGCCGGGAAACCGTGGTAGCCCAGGAAGTTGGAGCGAGCTCCCCGGCGTTCGAGCACCTCGCGTGCCAGTTTGTCGAGCTGAGCCGTGGTAACCCCTGGAAGTGCACCCGCCGAAGTGACCTCGAGCATCTCGGCCACGACCCTGCCGGCCTTGCGCATCTTGTCTATCTCATCCGGCCGGCGCCTCATACCACCAGATTACCGCCCTAACGAACAGCCTTGCGTTGGCGGGCCGCCTCAACAGCTTCGACGACGCGGTCGGTCACCTCGTCAGGCTCGCCAACAGCATCGACCGTGGCGAGCAACCCCTGGGCCTTGTACCAGTCCACCAAAGGGGCTGTCGCGGTCTCGTAGATTTCGAGCCGGCGCCTCACCGCTTCTTCGGTGTCGTCGTCGCGCTGCACAAGCTTGCCGCCACAGGCATCACACACTCCAGGGACCTTGGTCGGGGTGTCCTCGACGTTGTAGTTGGTCCCGCAGCTCGTGCACACACGCCTGCCGGCGATGCGTCGCAAGACCACCTCTGTGCTGACGTCGAGGTTGATGACAACGTCAAGGCCCTTTGGCCCGACCATGTCGGCCAGCGCCTCGGCTTGGGCGATGTTGCGCGGGACACCGTCCAGGACGAAACCGGCCGGCTCGGCCTTGCCCTGCAAGAGGTGTTCGCGCAGTACCGCCATCACGACATCGTCGGGTACAAGCTCGCCGCGGTCCATGAACCCCTGCGCCAAGCGGCCGACCTCTGTGCCATTGCGGGCAGCGGCCCGGAAGGCGTCCCCCGTCGAGATGTGAGGGACCCCGTAGAGGCTCGACAGACGTGCCGCCTGAGTCCCCTTGCCCGATCCCTGCCGCCCGAGCATTACGATCCGGGCGGTCCCATCCGGGGTTGGCCGGCTAACCCCTGTCCCGGGACCGGCCATCAACCGCGCGCGGGCAGCGAGTAGGGCAGTTCTGCGGCGCTCACTAGCGCAGGAAGCCCTCGTAGTTGCGCAACATGAGCTGGCTGTCTACCTGCTTCATGGTCTCCAACGCCACGCCTACGGCAATGAGCAGCGTGGTCCCCGCGAACGGGTAGTTCTGGATGTTCCAAAGAGCCAGGAAAATGGACGGCAACAGCGCAACGAGCGCCAAGAACAGTGCACCGGGCAGGGTTATCCGGTAGAGGATGTTTTGCAGGTGGCGTTCTGTCGGGTAACCAGGCCGGATGCCCGGTATGTAACCGCCCTGCTTTCGGATCACGTCAGCCTGCTGGTGCGGGTCGAAGGTTATCCCTGCATAGAAGTAGGCGAACAGCAGGATGAGCACGCCGTAGATCGAGATGTAGACGAGGTTTCCCGGCTGCGCAAGGTGCGTGCTGATCCAGGTCTGGACGTCCTTGCCCCAGCCCGTGCTCGGGAAGACGTTGGAGATGAGGAGGGGGAAGTAGAGCACGGACGCAGCGAAGATGATGGGCACGACACCGCCGGTGTTGAGCTTCATCGGGATGTACGTGCTCTGGCCGCCGTACATTCGCCGTCCCACGACCCGTTTTGCGAAAGTGACGGGTATTCGCCGCTGGCACTGCTCGATGAAGACGATCATCACCAGGAACGTCAAGGCGAGCAGCAGCAGGAAGGTGAACTTGGGCCAGCCGGCGGACTTGAGCAGCGCGTCGCCCTGTGTAGGCAGGCCCGCGATCACGTTCGTGAAGATCAGGACCGACATGCCTTGGCCAACCCCGCGCTGGGTGATCAGTTCGGCGAGCCACATGACAACGACGGTGCCGGCGGTCATCGTGAGCACGACGAGCAGTACGCGGGGCACTGTGAAATCGGGGATGAGGTCCACGTTGAGCGGCACGGACGAACCGAGCAGGCCGCCGCCACCGTTGTGGAACGCATAGGCGAGGCCGGTCGACTGCATGATGGCCAGGGCGATGGTCATGTACCGGGTGACCTGGGTCAACTTGCGCTGACCGCTCGGCCCTTCCTCCCGCCATTGTTCGAACTTCGGGATGACCACCATCAGGAGCTGGATGATGATCGAGCTCGTGATGTAGGGCATGATCCCGAGCCCGAACACGGCCATCTTGGTCAGAGCACCGCCGGAGAACAGGTTGAGGTACGCAATGACCCCGCCCTTGTTGGCAGCCGCGGCAAGGGACTGGACCGCGTTGAAGTCCACACCGGGACAGATGATGTTGTCCCCCAGCCGGTACACCCCGATTATGAACAGGGTGAACAGGATCTTGTTGCGCAGGTCCCCGATAAGGAACGCTGCTTTTAGGTTTCGGATGCTGGTGGGTATCGGCATAGCGGCGGCCTCGAACTGCTCCTGGTCCTAGTGTCCCTGTCCGGTACGGTCAGTCCTCAGTCCTATCATCACTGCTTACCGGCTTTGGAGCGCGTTGCCCTTGGCGGGCGGGCGACCGTTCCCGAAAGGCGGCGGAATGACCTGGACAGAGCCTCCTGCGGCCTCGATGGCGGCCTGCGCCGAAGCTGAAAAAGCATGCGCAGAAACATTGAGCCGGCGCGTCAGCTGGCCGTCCCCGAGGATCTTGACGAGCCCCTTCTTGTGGACCAGGCCGACCTCGCGGAGCACCTCGGGGTTGACCTGTGAGGCCTCCATGCTCTCGAGGGTTTCAAGGTTGACCACGGTGTACTCCACTCGGAAAGGGTTCTTGAAACCCTTCAACTTGGGGATCCGCTGGCTCAAGGGGAGCTGGCCTCCCTCGAAACCGGGCCTCATCGTGTCGCGAGCGCCGAGGCCTTTGGTGCCTCGGCCCGCGGTCTTGCCGCCCTTGCCGGCGATACCACGGCCGACGCGTCGGCGTGCCTTGGTTGAACCCGGGGCCGGGGCCAGGTCATGGATCTTCATTTAGCCGCCCCTTCGCTTTGTGTACGGACCTCGACCAAGTGTGCAACACGCGCCACCATGCCACGGATCTCAGGGCGGTCGGGTAGGACATGGGTCCGCCCGATCTTGCCGAGGCCAAGCGCACGGAGCGTGCCGCGGTGCTTTGGCTTCGTGCCGATCCCCGAACGCACCTGCTTGAGCTCGATTGTTGCTTCGGCTGTGTGGGCCGGGCGCTTACGAGCCGGAGCCTTGGCAGCCGGTGCAGTCGTAGCCGACGCAGTGACCCCCGGCTCAGCCTTTGCGGCGGCTGCTTTGGTAGGAGCCATCAGGCGACCTCAAAAGGCACATGAGGCGCTTGCTGGGCGGCCTGGTAGGCACGCAGCACCCCGGCGGGCGTTACTTCCTCAGGCGAAAGCCCCCGGCGGCGTGCGACCTCGTCGGGGCGCATAAGCGCACGCAGGCCGGCCATCGTCGCCTGAGCGACGTTGATGCTGTTGGAAGATCCGAGCGACTTCGCTACGACATCGTGGATGCCGGCGAGCTCGAGGATCGGCCGAGCCGCACCGCCGGCTATAACGCCGGTCCCGGGGGCAGCCGGCTTCAGGAGCACCCTGCCAGCACCTGCTTCGCCGATCACCGGGTGAGTGATGGTCGAACCTGCCAGGGGCACCCTGAGGAGGGTCTTCTTGGCCTCCTCGATGCCTTTTTGGACAGCAAGCCCGGCTTCCTTGGCCTTGCCATAGCCCAGGCCAACGGTCCCTGCGCCGTCGCCGACGACCATCAGCGCGGCAAAGCTGAAGCGCCGACCGCCCTTCACAACTTTGGCGACGCGGTTGACCTTTATCGTGCGGTCCTGGTACTGCTGCTGCTGCTCGGCCATTTCTAGAACTCCAGTCCAGCTTCTCGGGCCGCGTCTGCCAGAGCAGCGACGCGTCCGTGGTACATAAAACCGCCGCGGTCGAACGCTACCTTAGTAACCCCGGCCGCCTTGGCCCTCTCAGCGAGGAGCTTTCCCACTGCCGCCGAGGCGGTGCGGTTGCCGGTAGGCCCCGCCGCACGCACAGCGGGCTCGAGTGACGAGGCAGCGGCGAGCGTGCGCCCGGAGATGTCGTCGATCACCTGGCCCACGACGTGGCGATTGGAGCGGAACACGGCAAGGCGGGGGCGCAGCGTCGTGCCGCTCACCTTTTTCCGTACGCGGAAATGGCGCCTGGCCCGCGCGCTCTGCTTGTCCTTCACGTTGCTCATAGTTGTCTCACTTCGCAGCCTTGCCGGCCTTGCGCCGGACCACTTCGCCTGCGTAACGCACGCCCTTGCCCTTGTAAGGCTCGGGCTTGCGGAGCTTGCGGATCTTTGCGGCGACCTCGCCAACGGCCTGTTTGTCGCTGCCGCGCACCGTTATGCGGGTGGGCGCCGGCACTTCGAAAGTAATCCCCTGAGGCGCTTCGACCACAACGGGATGACTGAAACCAAGAGCAAGTTCAAGGGTGCCCGGGCCCTTGGCGATCGCACGGTACCCGACGCCGACAATTTCGAGGTCCTTCGAGAAGCCGGCGGTCACACCTACGACCATGTTGTTGACCAGGGTGCGGGTCAACCCGTGCAGGGAGCGGTTAACCCTCTCATCATCTGGGCGTTCGACCACGAGCACCTGGCCGTCCTGGCGGACGGTGATCTCCCCCGCCACCTCGTGGCTGAGCACGCCGCGAGGCCCGGTGACCGTGACAGAACGGCCATCGAGCGCGACGCTCACTCCGGAGGGCACCGGCACTGGTGTACGACCTATTCGGGACATACGACGCTCCTCAACAACTCTCTAACTTCTTTCAACCGCGGCCGGGGTCACCAGACGTAGCAAAGGATCTCGCCACCGACACGGCGCTTGCGGGCCTCGCGGTCGCTCATAAGGCCCTGACTGGTAGACAGAACGGCAACGCCCAGGCCGCCGAGGACGCGCGGTAACTTGTCGGCCCCAGTGTAGACACGGAGCCCGGGCTTGGAAACGCGCTTCACACCTGAGATGGTGCGGGTACGGTCGGCCGCGTACTTCATGGTCACCTCAAGGAAGCTGCCTGGGCGCTTCTCGTCATTTGTGACCTTGAAGCTCGTGATATAGCCCTCGCGGACCAGGATCGCCGCAAGTGCTTCCTTGACCTTGGAAGAAGGCATCCGCACCGTGTCGTGATGCGCAACATTGGCGTTGCGCAACCTAGTCAGCATGTCAGCGATCGGGTCAGTCATAGTCATGTGCCGTTACCTCCTACCAACTCGACTTGGTGACGCCAGGTATCTCGCCGGCGTGGACAAGCTCACGCAGGCAGATACGGCACAGCCCGAACTTACGCAGCACAGAGTGCGGCCTTCCGCACCGCCGGCACCTGGTGTAGGCCCGGACCTTGTACTTCGGCTTGCGCTGCGACTTAATGACGAGAGCCTTTTTGGCCATGTAGTCCTTGCTCCTAAGACTCGTTCGGGACTAGTTCGATCGGGGGCTGCATCAAGCGGCACCTTCTTTGCGGAAAGGAAATCCAAAAGCATCCAGGAGGGCACGGCCTTCACCGTCGGTCCTCCCGGTGGTCACGATCGTCACGTCCATCCCTCTGGGCGCGTCGATCTTGTCGTAGTCGATCTCGGGGAAAATCAGCTGCTCGGTTACCCCAAAGGTGTAATTGCCTCGACCGTCGAACCCCTTCGGCGAGAGCCCCCTGAAGTCACGGATGCGTGGGATCGCAAGGGATATGAGCCGGTCGAAGAACTCCCACATCCGGTCGCCTCGCAGCGTCACCTTGGCGCCGATGGGGTTGCCCTCGCGGAGCTTGAACGCTGCGATCGACTTTCTGGCCTTTGTGACAATGGGCTTTTGCCCGGCTATCAGGGTCAGGTCCCGCACTGCACCCTCTAGAAGGGAGGCTTGCGCAACGGCCTTACCGACCCCCATGTTGATCACGATCTTTTCCATGCGCGGTACAAGCATTGGGTTCGGGAGCCCGAGGTCCTTTTGAAGGGCCCTTTCAGCTCACTGGCGTAACGGGTCCGCAGGCGCGGCGGCTCGCTCGGCCTGGGCGGGCGGCCCGGGGCGGCCTTGAGGGCTGCCGGCCCTCTCGAGGACGAGCCTCTGGACGAGGGCCCCGCATTGGGCGTGGCAGCCCTGCGGGGGACCGCTGAAGCTCGGGCGCCGCCTTTGCCGCCTTTGGCCTTGCCCGCGGGAGCCTTGCCACCCTTGCCGGGTGAGCCTTTACCTGCCGGCGACATCAGAGGCCCTCACCGCAACGAACGCAAACCCTGCGCTTCGTGCCGTCCTCGGAGAACCTGTACCCGATGCGAGTTGGCGTGTGCTCCTTGGGGCAGATCAACGCCACGATCGAGACGGGCACCGGTAGGTCCTTTTCGATGATCCCAGCTCTCTTGCGTATCTGCGTCGTGCGTTGGCTGCGCTTCACGCGGTGGACGCCCTCGATGACCACTTTGTCGCTCTTCGGCAGGGCGCGCATCACCTGGCCGCGCTTGCCCTTGTCCTTGCCGGACAGCACGATCACGTTGTCGTCTTTATGGATTTTCATTTCACAACACCTCCGGAGCGAGCGAGATGATCCGCATGAAGCGCTTGTCTCGCAGCTCTCTTCCAACTGGCCCGAATATGCGCGTCCCGCGAGGCTGCATCTGGTCATTGATCAGCACAGCAGCGTTCTCGTCGAAACGGATATAGCTACCGTCAGGCCGGCGCTTCTCTTTTCTGGTCCTTACGACGACGCACTTGACGACGTCGCCCTTCTTCACGTTCGCCCCAGGGATCGCGTCCTTGACAGTGGCGACGAAGATGTCCCCGATGGAGGCATAACGTCTCCTCGAACCCCCCAGCACCTTGATGCAAAGCACTTCCCGGGCGCCCGAATTATCGGCGATGCGGAGCCTGCTTTCCTGTTGGATCATTTCCGCGTCCCCTTATCTCGCCCGCTCGAGGACCTGGTCAACCCGCCAGCGCTTCAACTTCGACAAAGGACGGGTTTCGGAAAGGCGCACCCGGTCGCCAACCCTGGTGTCATTGGCCTCATCGTGCGCGTAAAGACGCTTGGTGCGCTGCACCGTCTTGGCATAGCGAGGATGGCGGACCCGCTCGATTATGGCTACAACGGCAGTCTTTTCCATCGAGTTGGAAATGACTATGCCCTCGCGCACTTTGCGCCGCCCGGTCCTTGGTTCGGGAGCAGCGCCCGCCACAGAGGGCTCAGCTGGGCGCCGCGCAGACACCTTGGGAGCCTTCGCCGGCGTAGCTTTTGCAGCAGCCGATTTGGCCGGAGCCGCCGATTTAGCCGGCTTTGAGGTCGCGGCTGGCTTCGCAGGCGCAGCCGACTTCGCTGTGCCGGCATCCTCCGGCGTCACAACTTCGCTGGCAGCTCCCGCTTCAGTCTCGCTAGGAACGTCGAGCGCAGCGACGGTCTCCGACGTCTCTTCCGGCTCGTCGACAGTCTCTTGAGCGGGTGTGGGGTTCTTATCAGCCATCAGCTCGACACCTTCGCCTTGCGGGCGGGCGCAGCAGCCTTGCGCGCCGGAGCGGCGGCCTTGGCAGCAGAGGTAGCAGCCTTACGTTTGGGTGCCGCTTTACCTCCCGGCGAGGCTGCCTTGGCCCGCTGAACGGCCCCACGCTGGGGGGTTACGGCTAGGGCGGCGTCGGCCCGGCGCTCTCCGAGCAGCGTCAGCACCCTTGCGACCTCGCGCCTAACTTGACCGAGCCGCGCTGAGTTGTCCTGTTTTCCAAGCGCCAACTGGAAGCGCAAGTGGAACGTCTCCTCCTTGGCTTCGACAAGGTGGTGCGCAAGTTCATCATCGTTAAGTTCTCTCAGTGCACTTGGGCGGGTCATCTATACCTCGACCTCTTCCTGATGAGCGCGAGTCACAAATCGCGCCTTAATCGGCAGCTTCTGGATGGCTCGTTCCATGGCGGAACGCGCAAGGGTCTCCGTGACGCCAGCCAGTTCGAACATGATCCGTCCCGGCTTTATCACTGCGACCCAGAATTCGGGGTTGCCCTTGCCAGAACCCATGCGGGTTTCGGCTGGCTTAGCCGTAACGGGCTTATCCGGGAACACGCGGATCCATACTTTGCCGCCGCGGCGGACGTGGCGGGTCATTGCGATACGGGCTGCCTCAATTTGGCGGGCACTTATCCACCCAGGTTCGAGGGCCTGGACCCCGTAATCGCCAAATGAGATCTCCGTGCCACCCTTGGCCATGCCGCTCATGCGGCCACGTTGCTGTTTACGGTGCTTTACCTTGCGCGGCATCAACATGGCAACTAATCCCTCGGGAAGTGCGGGGTCTCGTGGTGGTCGCCGCGTGTGCGACGCTCGATCTCTTCTTCTTCTTGAAGCAAACGTTCGAGCTCGGGGTCGACGGGCACGATCTCACGTTCGGCGGCTACGGCGGGCTCGAGCTGTGACGGGCTGGTCGGAGCAGGAACAGCGCCCGGCTCGCCCATCTCCGGCCGACGACGACCGCCGCCGGCGCTGACGACGCGGCGCGGGCCACCCAGACCAGAGGCCTCGCCCACTGCCATGGCAGCCTCTCGGGTGATCTTGTCCTCGGTGGAGGTCTTGTAGGGCAGGATGTCGCCCTTGTAGATCCAGACCTTGACACCGATGCGGCCGTAGGTTGTCTTGGCTTCGCGGAAGCCGTAGTCGATATCGGCGCGAAGGGTATGCAAGGGCACACGCCCTTCCCTGTAGGACTCTCGGCGCGACATCTCGGCGCCGCCAAGGCGCCCAGAGCATTGCACCCGCACACCCATGGCCCCCGCCTTTTGGACGGTCTGGACGGTCCGTTTCATTGCCCGTCTGAAGCTAACCCTGCCGGCGAGCTGGTCGGCGATGCCCTGCGCCATCAGCGCAGCATCGAGCTCGGGCTGCTTGATCTCCTGGATGTTCAACTGGACCTTGGGGTTCTTGGTTATCTCGGCAAGCTTCGTCCGCAACCTGTCGGCCTCGGTGCCGCGGCGGCCGATGACAATGCCAGGGCGGGCGGTGTGGACGTCGATGCGGAGCCGGTCGCGTGTGCGCTCGATCTCGACGCGGCTGACCGCAGCGCGCTCGAGCTCCCGGTTGAGGTACTCGCGAATATGGATGTCCTCTATCAGGTATTCCTGGTACTCGCGGTCAGTGAACCACCTCGACTTCCAGTCGGTGGTAGTTCCCAGCCGGAACCCGTAGGGGTTTACCTTCTGACCCATTAGCTGTCCTTCTCTTGCTCGCTGTCGCGACTATCTGTTGGCTCAGGGCCTTCGGCTTCAGCGGTAGGTGCGTCATCAACCTCGGGCGCCTCATCGGCCTCCGGCAGCGTCATCGGCCTCGGGCACGTCATAAGCCTCAACCGCGTCCTCGGCGCCGGCGGCATCTTCGGTACCGGTCGCATCCTCGGCGACAGCCCCGTCGGCGGGAACCTCGGCCTCCTCGGTAACGGCGGGCTCTTCAGGGACCGGGAAGGCCTCCGGATGGCGGCGCTGTTGGCGGCTCTGTCCCTCAGCGCTTTCGGCGCTGGCTCGACGGGTGGCCTCAACACGGCGTGAGCGCATGGCGAGGTTTTCGGCGCGGCGACGAGCCTGGAGCCGCTCGAGGCGGTCTTCGGGCAGTCGGCTCACGATGATCGTGACGTGCGCAGAACGCTTACGGATCCGCGTTGCCCGACCGCGGGCACGGGGACGCCACCGCTTCTGCGTCGGGCCTTCGTCTACGTAGCACGCGGATACGAAGAGCTCCTCAGCCTGCAGGCCGTCATTGTTGACGGCATTGGCCACCGCCGATTGCAGCACCTTCGCGACGATCGTGGCAGAACTCCGCTCCAGGAACCGGAGCAGGTCCAATGCCTCATGGACCGGCTTGTTACGGATCGCGTCGATGACTTGACGAAGTTTGAAGGGGCTCACAAGGGCGTAGTGCAGTACCGCCCGCGTGCCCTCGCGTTCGTTGGTCTTGGGGCCCGGCATTTAGCGCTTCCCTTGCCGTTCTTGGCCGGCGTGGTAGCGGAAGGTCCGGGTGGGGGCGAACTCGCCGAGCTTGTGGCCGACCATCGATTCGGTGACGTACACGGGCACATGCTTGCGCCCGTCGTGCACGGCGATCGTGTGGCCCACCATGTCGGGGATGATCGTCGACCGGCGTGACCAGGTCTTGATGACCCTCTTTTCGTTCCGCCCGTTCAGGTCGTCCACCTTGCGCAGCAGGTGGCCGTCCACGAAGGGCCCTTCTTGAGGCTCCGGGGCATCGTGTTACCTCCTGGCGCCGCGACCACGGCGGCGGCGGATAATCAAGCGGTCGGAAGGTCGGTGTGAGCGACGGGTGCGGCCCTCGGGTTGGCCCCAAGGCGAAACAGGGTGCCTACCGCCGGACGACTTGCCTTCGCCGCCACCGAGCGGGTGGTCCACTGGGTTCATGGCGACGCCACGAGATTGCGGGCGCACGCCCTTCCAGCGGTTTCGGCCCGCCTTGCCGATCTTTATTAGCTCAGCCTCGGCGTTGCCAACCTCGCCGATGGTCGCTCGGCAGTCGATCGGGACGCGGCGCATTTCTGTGGAGGGGAGGCGAAGCGTTGCAAAATCGCCCTCTTTGGCCACGAGCTGGACGCTCGAGCCGGCGCTGCGAGCCATCTTGCCACCGCCGCCAGGTTTCAGCTCGACGTTGTGGACCACCGAGCCGACCGGGATGAAGCGCATCGGCATCGCGTTGCCGATGCGGATCTCTGAGCCCTGGCCGCTGCGGAGCACGTCGCCTACGGCGAGGCGGGCCGGGGCGAGTATGTAGCGCTTCTCGCCGTCGTGGTAGTTCAGCAACGCGATACGAGCGTTGCGGTTGGGGTCGTACTCGATCGAAGCGACCGTCGCAGGCACCCCGTCCTTGGCGCGCTTGAAGTCCACAATCCGGTACTGCTGTTTGTGGCCGCTGCCGCGGTGACGGGCCGTCATGCGGCCGTATGAGTTTCGCCCACCCGTGCTCGGCTTGGGCACGGTCAGGGACCGCTCGGGCCGGTCTGTCGTCAGCTCGGTAAACGCTGAGACAGTCTGGAAACGCCGACCGGCGCTGGTGGGTTTGCGGGAACGCAGCATTAGTACCCTCAGCTCGTCTCGAACAATGGGATCGTTTGCCCAGGAGCTAGCGTCACAATTGCCCGCTTGGTGTCGGGCTGCTTGCCATAAGTCGCCTTCTTGCGGTTGCGCTTGCGCTTACCGGGCCGGTTCAGAGTGTTGACGTTGGAGACCTTGACATTGAAAACCTGCTCTACAGATTTGCGGATCTCGATCTTGTTGGTAGAGCTCGGGACGATGAAGATGTACACGCCCTTTTCGCTGAGGGCGTAAGACTTTTCGGATACGACCGGGCGGACGATTACGTCACGGGGATCTTCCATCAGGCCTCCTCCCCGGTACCTGTTGCTTCATGCGCCTCAGTGGGAGCCTCGGTCGAAGTGGTCTCAGTGGAAGCGGCCTCAGTCACGGGGAGCGCCTCGTCGGCCGCAACCTCAGCCGCCAGCTCCGGTCCGGCTTTGGCCGCCGGCTTGACCTTGGGCTCAGCCTTGGCCTTGGGCTCTGCTTTAGCCTTCGTTGCGGTGGCTGGCGCCTCCCCCCAGACATTGTCGCCCGGAAGAGTCTGGCGTGTGAACACGACCCAGTCTGAGCAGAGGACATCGTACGCGGCGAGCTCACCTACGAGGATCAGGTCGACCTCGGGAAGGTTCCGGAAGGACTTGTAAGCCCCTTCGTCGTCGCGGGACAACACCAGGAGGGCTTTGCCTGTGAAGCCGAGCGTCGAAAGGGCGGCCTGAGCGTCCTTGGTGCTTGGGACGTCCCAGTTCCAGGCCTCCACGACTGCGATCTGCCCCAAGCCCGCCCGGTCCGAGAGAGCTCCCTTCAGGGCGAGCTGGACCATCTTGCGGGGAGTGCGCTGGCGGTAGCTGCGCGGTTTGGGGCCAAGAGCGACGCCGCCGCCCGAATAGTGAGGCGAACGGGTGCTGCCTTGGCGGGCTCGGCCCGTCCCCTTCTGCTTGAACGGCTTGGCACCGCCCCCAGAAACCTCGGCCCTGGTCTTTGTGCTCTGCGTACCCCTGCGGGCGGCGGCCAACTGGGCCAGCACGACCTGGTGCATCAGAGGGACGTTGGGCTGCACACCGAAGAACTCCGGGTCAAGCTCCACGGTCGCGGTGACGGTCCCGTCTTGCGCGCGGACCTCGACAGCAGTGGTCATTTGCTCCCCTTGACAGCGTCGCGGATCATGACCAGGCCCCCGCGTGGGCCAGGGACGGCGCCCTTGAGCAGGAGCAGGTTGCGTTCAGCGTCCGCCGAGACGACCTCGAGGTTGAGAGTAGTAACCCGCTCGTTACCTAAACGCCCAGCCATCCGGGTGCCCTTGAAAACGCGCGCCGGTGTTGCACAGGCACCTACCGAACCGGGGGCCCTGTGGTGCTTATGGTTGCCGTGGCTGGCGCCCTGGCCTTTGAAGTTGTGGCGTTCCATGGCGCCGGCAAAGCCTCTGCCCTTGCTGGTGGCGGTGACATCGACCTTGTCGCCTGCTGCATAGATATCCACGCCAAGCTCCTGGCCGACGGAGTACGAAGAAATGTCGTCCACCCTGAGCTCCACCAAAGACCGCCCTGGGTCAACCCTGGCCTTCGCATAGTGGCCGGTCAGCGGCTTGTTGATCGAGCTAGGCCGCCTGGAACCATAGGTCACCTGGAGCGCGGAGTAGCCATCGGAATCATCGGTCTTAACTTGCACAACGCGGACTGGCGTAACCCGGACAACCGTGACCGCGACGGAGCGTTGGCTCTCGTCCCAGATCTGGGTCATACCGACTTTCTCGCCGACAATCGCTCTTTTTGGGGCCTTCGCGGGCATTCCTCGTCCTCTTACGCGGCACGCTCCGCTCGGGATAACCCCGGGCGGAGCTCGTTTCACGTTCTGCCATGGCGTCCCCGCTGTCAACGACAGGCGGGCGACCACGGACGTCTGTTAGACGGCTCGGCCAGTATAGCCAGCCTCACGCACTGTGCAAACCGCGGCCGCTCTTTCGAATACGACTTAACTATGCACAACTTAACCGGGCGCAAGGCCTAGCCGGGCCAACGCTCTACCTATCGGCGCCGTGGACGTAGCGGTCCCACCACGGGGACAAGTCTCGTCCGCACCAGCTCTCGAGGTGGACGGCCAGCTCGCGAGTGGTGGCAGGACCTCCGGAATAGGCCTTGTGCCAGGCAGCGAGCGCAGAACGCAGTTGCGCGGCGCCGCCGGCCATGTGCGCCAAGCCCGACATCAGGCGCCCACCGGCCGCGTAGGCTTCCCGGGGGGTGTGGCGGCTCCATGGATGAGCGGGGTAGAGCAGGCTCGGCGTTTCGTCCAGGCCGAGCTCCTCGACTGCAAAGCGCCCAGAAGCAGCCCGGCGGGACGCTGTCGCCCAGGTGGCCATGGCCTCGTCCATCCAACCGTCCGACGCGCACGCGGGCTTCACGCCCCTGCCGAACCAGCTGTGGAAGACCTCGTGCTCGACGGCCGGCTCGCAGGTTGTCGTCGCGCCGTCATACTCCATCCCTCTTGGCAGGTCCCACATGACGGCTAGGAAATCGTCGCCGTGTGCCCACGGGCCGTAGCGCTCCGTGAAGTAAGACAGCCAGGCCGTGATGTCGGCTGTGACGTCGTGGAGATCGGGGCCGGCCCCATCGACCCGCGCCACCCGCACCCGAGCCTGCTTGCCCCCGGCCTGCACCATCGCCTGCTGCGCTCTGACCTGGTCTGAGGGCGCCAGGACTAGCAGCGGGGAAAGGGACGTGAAGATGGCGGGGTAACGGACGTTCCAGCCATAACCCGGGCGTGCCCTCGGCAACAGCCCCGTTAGCGAGCAGCACGTGCGGCCGCGCTGTACCGGTGACCTCGACTTCGAGATGGACGGAGAGCTGGTCGTGGCAAAGGTTGGCGGGCAGCCACATCTCGAGGTACCGGCCCGGCTCGAGGTCCGCCATAAAGAGGTCCCAGGAAACGCCGTCGCCGGAGGGCGACCAGGCCACTGGGAGAGCGCTCGTCGCCTCAGGGGTGCCCAGCCGGTAGCTCAAGTTGAGCACGTGCGAGCTGGCCCCTTCGCAGACGACGTCGACGACCCTCATGCGGGCCTCGTGGCCCGCTCCCATGTCCTCGTGGGCGAGGGCTTCGGGCGGGAGCGGCTTCCCGTCGAGCGTGGCGGCGTCGATCTCTTGGCGCAGGTCGAACACCGGGCACCCGGCCGGGCCGTCAATAACCAGCTCGACGGTCGCGGAAACCTCTGCGGTCTGGGAGGCCAGGTCGAAGCGCACCGAGGCTGTTACCTGTTGGATGTCGACCGGGACCGCCAGGCGACCGTCCAACCGGACCGGGGGCGGGGGCGAGGGGGGTGTCATAAAGCGCTCGTCGGAGAGGGTACTCTCCGGTTAGAAGGACGCTGGGCAATTAGCCAAAAAAGGGGCCACCTCGCGCCCTCCGTGCCGATGAGTACCTGAGTGAATTTTCGAGCGGTTTGTGGCCGAGGGACGAAGCATGACTGGTAACGCTGAGCAGGCCACGGACCGCCAACAGCGCCGTCGTTGGACGGTTGCGGTAGTCACGCTTGCAGTCAACCTCGGCAGCTTCGCCTACCTGGTGCTCATAGCGCGTTCGGCCAGCCCAGCTATTTTCGGCGCTCTTGCGGCGCTCGCCGGGATAGCTCTGCTGTTCGAAGTGCCGGCCAATGCCTTGCAAGTGGCCCTCGGGCCGCGCCGTGGCCCACGGGCCAGACGGACGAGTAGCGCCGGTGGCGGCCGGGGCACTACTCGTCGACGCCTGCCTGCTCGGTGCGGGGGTCTGCGCCGTCCTGCTTGCCCTTTCGCCTCTAGTCGAGCGGTTCCTCCACCTGCCATCGATCACGAGCGCTCTCCTGCTGGCGGCCTACGCCCTGCCCGTGGGGATCAGCGTCGTGCCCAAGGGTGTCCTGGTCGGCCAGGGACGGCTGCGGCTACTGGCAACGGGCCTGATCGCAGGCATGGTGGTGCGGATCGTCGTGGGCGTTGTGCTGGTCCGGCGTGGCGGAGGCCTCGAAGGCGCCTTCGTAGCCATGGTCTGGGGCGAAGTCGTCACCGCCGTCATAGTCCTGATCGGCCTGCGCGAGATGCTCAGGCATCCCGAAGTGCCGGTAAGTGGCCTGGGTACCGTCGGGAGCCGGTGCTGCGCCGCCCGGTGCCGGGCTCGCCGTGGAGACAGCGGGCGAGCAAGGCCAGGCGGTCGTCGGAGGCTCAGCACCAACGCACCTTGTGTGGGACCACGCCAAATTGGCCGGCGCCGCGTTCACCGGGTACTGGATCCTTACGACGATCGACGTCGTCGCTCGCGCGGCACTGGCTTGGGAGAGAGGTCTCGGGTTGGTACTCGGCTGCCGCAACGATCGCGCAGATAGCGCTGCTCGCGCCCGGGGCCATTGCTGCGCTCACGTTCCCACGGCTGGTCGGCTCGGACATCCCACGCCTGGTAGGGCCGGACAGCCGGCCCAACCAGCGGCTGATGTTTGCTCTCGGGTCAGCTGCCGTAGCCCTCACGGGTTTCCTTGCGGCCGTGGTGGTGTGCGTTTTCGCGCACGGGACCGTGAAGCGCGTTGTTCGGGCTGCGCTACTCGCCGGCTGCGAGCGTGGTGGGCCTGCTCAGCTTCAGTAGCGCATTGTTGGGCCTGGTCACGGTCCTGCTCCACTATCACCTGAACCGCGGCGGCCGGGTCACAGTCAACCTCTGCTGGCCCGCGGTCGCCATCGTGATCGTCGGGACAACCATCTGGCACCACTCGATGACCGAGATCGCCATCGTCATGGTCGTAGCGACTACGTCAGTCTGCGCCGGGATGCTCGTAGTGGCCTGGGGGCACACTGAGGGCTCACGGGCCGGCCTCGTCGAACGAGCCAACCTGGCCCTTCTCGATGCCAACCTCGACCTAACGGTGGTCGTCCCTTATTACAACCCCGGCAAGCTCCTGGTCCCCACCATCGAGCGGCTCCTGTCAGTGCTCGATGCCTCCGGGGCCACCTACGAAGTGATCGCCGTCTCTGACGGCTCCACGGACGGGAGCGACCGGGAGCTCGACGAGGCCCTGCCGAGCAGGCCGCAGCTCACAAACGTGGTCTTGGCCCACAACCAGGGCAAAGGAGCTGCCTTGCGGGTAGGGCTCGCCAAGGGCCATGGGCGCTACCTCGGCTTCATCGACGCCGATGGCGACCTCGACCCGATCCTGCTCGACTCGTTCCAGACGATGGTGGGCCTCTACAGTCCCGACATAATCCTGGGGTCCAAGCGCCACCCGCTTTCAGAGGTCGAGTACCCGTTCCTCCGGCGTGTGTATTCGTGGGGTTACCAGCAGGTGGTGCGTATCGGGTTCCGGCTCAACATCCGCGACACCCAGACCGGGATCAAGCTCATCCGGCGCGACGTCCTGTCCGCCGTGCTCCCCCGAATGGTGGAAAAACGCTTCGCTTTTGACCTCGAGCTGTTCGTGATCGCGCGGCGCCTCGGCTACAAGAGGTTCCTGGAAGCCCCGATCCGGCTACGCCACCAGTTCACGAGCACTGTTTCGTGGCGATCGGTCTACCGCTCGCTGCTGGACACAATGGCCATCTGGTACCGCTTGCGCATCCTGCACTTCTACGACGGCGACCAGGCACCGGCGACGCCAGGAGGCGAGGGCTTGCTCATCGACCCGATCGTGCTGCGCGGGGGTGCAGGGACCGCTGCCGGCAGCGCTGGCTCGCCAAACCGTGCCGGTGCGGCCGGTGCAGGTGATGGGGCCGCGCCTACAGGCGAAGAGCCCGTCCGCAACGGCTAGGCGACGTACCCGTGGTCTGTGAAGGCCTCGAGCAATGCCCCCTCGCGCAAACCCCATTCGCTTACGACATAGTGCTCAACACCCAGCTCTTCAGCGATCGCCTCAAGGATGCAAGCTCCGAGCGGCAGGACTGCTGCGCGCCGGGCGGGCATTCCCGCAAGAGCCTTCCGCTCGTCGAGATCCATCCGAGCGAGCATCTCGGCAAGCTCGGCTACCTGCGCCACGGGTAGGTCTACCTGGTTGACCACCCAGTCCGAGTTGCTGACGTGCCGGCATGTTTTGGCGATGGCCAACCGGGCCAGGGCGCGAGCCGTCCCTCCGCTAACAACCGTTCTCACGGCGACATTGGGGTACGCGGCGAGGTCCAGCCGTACCGTTTCCAGTGCTTCGCGGACGCGCTCGCGTACCTCCTTACGGTCCTCTCGGCTGAGGACCGCCCCGGTCCCCAGCTCGCCCTTGAGGCGGGTCGGGCCGAGAGGTGCACTTGCGGCCTCGTAAATATCAAAGCGGTCACCGACGACCAGTTCGAAACTCCCGCCGCCCAGGTCGATGCTCAAGGTCGGCTCGTCACCGACATAGGTGCCCGCTCTTTGGCCCAAGAAACACAGCCGTGCCTCCTGCTTGCCCTCGAGGACGCGGACCGGCGTACCAATGACCTTTTCGAGACGACCGACCACCTCCGGGCCATTAACCGCGTCACGCAAGGCGGCGGTGGCCAATGCCACCACGATGTCGGGGCCTACGGTGTCTACGGCTCGGCGCAGCCGTTTGGCCGCTCTGAGCGACGCCCTTACCCGCTCGGGCGAGATCATGCCCGTAGTGCCAACCTCAAGGCCCAGGTTGAGCAGCGACCGCCTCTTCAGTACAGGCAACAGGCTCTGCGATGGCCCGAGCTTGCACGCCAATACCTGGAACGAACTGCTCCCCAGGTCCCACACTGCGCCGCGAACCACTTGTCTGGACGCTACCTGGTGCAGAGGTGGGAACCGTGGATATGCCTGTGGACCATCCGGCGCCGGCTACCCGGGAGCCGCGCTCCTCGAGATAGACCGCGCAGCGTCCCCGACGTCGGGGCCAAGCCGGCTGGCTTGGACGGCGCCGACCAGTGGCAGGAGGGCAATGATGAAAAAGGCGAATGTATAGGGAGTAAAGGTCGTCGAGTGGACCAACACTGCCCGGAAGGAAATCCCGGCGCGCACACCGATGGTCGCGATGGCGACGCCGTACCCGGCGGAGAGTTGTTGGACGGTGGAAGCCAGGCTGTTGGCATGGGCCATCTCGGCCTCAGGAACGTCGCTGAAGCTGAGCGTGTTGTAAGACGTCCCGTTAATGGAGCGGGCCACGCCCGAGACAAGCAGCATGATGATTATCAGCGCCACCGGAGTGCCTCTCGTGAGGAGCCCGGCGCACACCGCTGTAGCCGCTAGCCCTAGGTTTGCAGCCGTGAGCACGGTGCGAAAACCGAACCGGTTGAGCAGCAAACGGTTGACAGGCTTGATGCCGATATTGCCGATAAACAGGACCATCACTATGCCGCCCGCCTTGACTGCGCTCCAACCAAAGACGTTCTCGAAAAGCAAGGGCACGAGAAAGGGCATGGCATTCGTCGCCATGCCGGACAACGAACCACCTTCGAGCGATGTCCGCAGGGCCTTGATGTGCAAGGCCCTCAAGTCGACCAACGGGTCAGGGGCCCGGAGAAGGTGCCACGCAGTCCCGGCGATAATGACCAGTGAGATGGCGGCGATTATCGCGGGTCGCGCTCCAAGGGATAGTGGGTTCGGATACTTGGCTAGCGGCATAAGTTAGCCCGCCGAGACCGGTGCAGGTCAGGGCGACGCCAACCCAGTCCAGCCGAGGAGTGGCTGATCTCGCCAGACGTGGTACGAGCCTTACGGCAACGAGGAACGCGACCACACCCAACGGGACGTTGATGGTGAAGAGCCACCGCCAGCTGGCATAGGTGGTGATAAACGCACCGGCCAGTGGCGCGATGACCGGTGCAACGAGCCCGGGCCAAACGATGTAAGAGATAAGGCGCATCAGGTCAGCTTTTGCCGTCCCCGAGAGAACAGTTAGTCGGCCGACCGGGACCATCATGGCTCCCCCGACGCCTTGGAGCACCCGCATTGCGACCAGTTCACCAAAGCTGACGCTCGTTGCGCACAGGAGCGATGCGACAGTGAAAATCGCAATAGCCGACAGGAAGACCTTGCGAGTGCCGAACCGCGAGACCATCCACCCGCTGAGCGGGATGAGCACCGCGACAGTTATCAGGTAAGCGGTGATCAGTAACCCGATAGATGTGGACGGCACATGCAAAGCGGCGCCGATACGCGGGGCAGACGTGGAGACAATCGTGCTGTCCAGGATCTCCATGAAGAAACACCCGGCAACCAAAAATCCTATATTTCTTTGTCGCTTCTCAATCACCAGCGGGCAGGGTAAGGCGGCCGTCGGTCCTACGAGGCACGGCGTGCTCAGGGTCGGTTAGATCCCTGAGCTCGGGAGGCAGGAGGCGCTGGGGCACATCCTGATATGCAATGGGCTTCAGCCAGCGGCGGATAGCCGTCGCGCCCACGGAAGTGTGCAACGGGTCAGTCGTCGCCGGATAGGGACCGCCGTGGTGCATCGCCCAGGCAACCGCCACCCCGGTCGGGTAGCCGTTCCAAACAAGACGGCCGACCCGCGAGCGCAGGGCCGCGACTACATCTCGCAGTTGTTGTTCATCGGCCTCGTCGGCGTGGACGGTGGCAGTCAGCCCAGATGGCAGACCATCGACGAGGTGGGTGAGCTCGGCGGCGTCGCGGTAACGGCGGACGACTAATACCGGGCCGAAGTATTCGACTTTGAAGGCATCATCAAAGTCAACGCCGGTGGCCTCGAGCAGCAATGGTACGCCGCAATGAGAGGCGCCAGCAGGGTTGGGCTGACCCTCGGCAAGCGCCCTAACCTCCTCGACCTGACGCAAACGGGCCGTGCCGTCACCGAACCCTCGAGCGATCCGTTCGGTCAGCATCGGCGCACCGGCTATGGCGCTCACGGCCTCGGCCAATAGCCGGACCAGAGAGCCGCCTGTTTCGCCTTCGGGGACGAAGACCAGGCCTGGCTTTGTGCAGAACTGCCCGGCGCCCAAAGTGAACGAACCGGCGAGGCCTGTCGCTATATCCGCGGCCCTGCTGGCCGCAGCGGCACTGCCAACTACAACTGCATTGAGGGCGCCGAGCTCACCATAAAAAGGTATGGGCTCCGGTCGCCGGTTGGCGACGTCGAACAAATAGCGCCCGCCCGCCAAGGAACCAGTGAAACCGACGGCCTTGACCAACGGATGGGCAACCATCGCCACCCCGGCCGGCTCCCCGAAAACGAGGCCAACGAGTTCGCTTGTCAGCCCGGCCTGGCGGGCTCCCTCGCTCAGCAACCTCGCGCAAAGCACAGACGTAGCCGGGTGGGCGCCGTGGACCTTGACGATCACGGAGCACCCGGCGGCCAGGGCGGAGGCCGTATCGCCTCCCGGAACTGAGAACGCGAGGGGAAAATTGCTGGCGCCGAAGACCGCCACCGGCCCAAGCGGGGTGAGCATGCGACGCAGATCCGGCCGCTGGCCCATCGCCGTCGGGCCGCTGTGGTCGATCGCGGCCTCCAGGTAAGCCCCGTCGCTAAGCACTTCGGCGAAGAAACGCAGCTGAAAACAAGTGCGCTTCAGCTCCCCGCTCAGCCTCGCCACCCCCAAAGCGGTTTCCTGGTCGGCTACAGCAACGATCTCCTCCCCATGGGCCTCGAGGGAGCCGGCCATTGCGACGAGCATCTCGGCCCGGCCGCGCCGGCCAACCTCGCCGAGCTCGCCGAATGCAACTTGAGCCTTCTGGCAGGCAGCATCGACTTCTTCGGTACTCGTTTCCTGGGGAACCATCGAGAAAACCTGTTCGTCGCCGGCGTCTCGGCTTTGGGCCATGGCTCAGGCTCCCGGAGACCGGTTCGCGGCTGCGGCCGAGCGCAAGATGATCGCCACCATGCGGGCCCCTGCATCCTCATGCCCAGCCGACCTCTCGGCCAGCCAGCCCGCACGGCCGAGACGAGGCACCATGCTCGGGGTCGCTTGCGCGCCAAGGTCGGCAGCCACTGCAGCAGCATCGAGAGCCTCGCTCAGCGAGGCGCCCTCGTCCGCTCTGGTCGTCGCTGCCTGCGCCGCAGGCGCCAGAGCGTCCAGCATCGTCTTCCAACCGAGCTCGGCCTTACCACGCTTGGCGATCGCTGCTTGTGAAGCACCGAGCAGCTCCGCCAGCTCCGCGGCCCCGCTCGAGGAGCTCTGACTGGCCGCTCTGGCGGCTCCCATCAGCCCGGTAGCCAGCAAGGTCCCCGATGTAGACGGGGCCTCTTTGGAAATGGCAACACCGCAGGCGTTGAGCACATCGGGGGTGCTCTTGCCTTCCAGGCTGGGCAAAAGACGGTTCACCGCTTCGCCGGCGGCGGTCACGGTCAGGCCGAGGTCCCCGTCGCCGGCCTGCGCGTCGAGCCGGTTCAATTCGTCGGCACTGTCCTTCAAGCAAGCCGCGACAGCCCCCAGGACCTCGACCAAGCTGCTCATCGGTGCACCAGGAACGGCGAGTACGCCGGCGCATCGAGCAGCCGGACCAGTTCATCGTCTAGGCGCAGCAGAGACAGGGACATGCCTGCCATCTCCAACGAAGTGGCGTACTCACCAACCCACGCGCGGCGGACAAAAAGTCCTCGTTCCTCGAGCCGGGTGAACACCCTGTTGCACACGATGTAGAGCTCCTCGGGCGGCGTAGCGCCGAGGCCGTTCACCAAGATGTCGAAGCGGTCACCCTTGTCATGTGGCAGGTCATCGAGCAGAGAGGCCACCAGGTGGTCGGTTACAGCATCGGCCGTCTCCAGTGGCCCGCGCCGAACGCCGGGCTCACCGTGGATCCCCATGCCGATCTCCATCTGGCCTGCCGGCAGTTCAAAGTTGGCGTGGCCCACCGCAGGGATGATGCAGGGGGCCAGAGCAACCCCGAAGCTACGCAGGTTCGCGGCGGCGTGATCCGTCACGGCCTTGACGGTCTCGAGGTCGGACCCCTCCTCCGCGCTAGCGCCGGCGATCTTGTAAAGGAAAAAGATCCCGGCGATCCCCCGGCGGCGGCTCTCTTCCCCTTTAGGGGCCGAGGCGATATCGTCAGCGGCGGTCACCGTTTCGGTCCGGGTACCTTCCGCTTCCGCTAGCTCGGCAGCCAGGCCGAAGTTGAGCACGTCACCTCCGTAGTTGCCGTAGAGCAAAAGCACCCCCCGGCCACCATCAACGGCTTTCACCACAGACAACATCTGTTCTGCGCTCGGCGAGGCGAAGACATTGCCGATGGCAGCACCGTCTGCAAGACCGCGTCCTACGTAACCCATGAACACGGGCAGGTGACCCGAACCTCCGCCAGTGGCGATCGCGACCTTTCCCTTGACAGGCGCATCGGCCCGGACAACCCCCCTGGGGCCTCCTGCGAGTTTTAGGTCGTCCCGGTGGGCCTTCATGATGCCTTGGAGCACCTCGTCGACGAAGTCCCCCGGATCGTTGATCAACTTCTGCATAACCTTGCCTTCCTCGTTGGTTAGCTCCACGCGTTACGGCCGGCTCGATCATGCCATCTTTGGCTACCGGACCTGCCAAGCGGCTTACCCCGGCGGCTGCCACCGTGAGCGGCGCGCCTAACGCAGCTTGCGCGGCCTCAGGCCGCGAACACAAGGCAGGCTGGGCTCGGTACCTCAGTGCTCGATGCCTGGTGCAGGTCGGGCCTGTTCTCATCAATGGCGAACGAAACGATTGTGTGGCTGTCCTGGTTGGCGACAAGCAGGTACTTCCCGTCCAACGAGGGGCAGAGGTCTCGAGGCTCTTTCCCACCTGCCGGCACCAAACGTGCCAGGTCTAATTCGCCCGCCGGTTCTTCGAACCGAAAGATGGCAATACTGTCGTGCCCTCGATTGGACGTGTACACGTACCGTCCTGAGAGCGATACACGCACAGCCGCCCCCTGGTTGTGCTCGCTAAACCCCTCCGGGAGAGTCGATTTGATATCGGCCACGTCGAAAGAACCCCCGTTGCGGCGAAGAGCCACAAGGGTATTGTCGAGCTCGTTTAGAACGAAAAGGTACCGCTTGTTGGGATGGAACGCTAGCTGGCGAGGCCCGGCACCGGCCTTTGTGCCTATACGTTGCGACGTCAGTTCGAAGAGCTTGCCCGACTCGTCAAGTTCATAGCTGAGCACGGCATCAAGACCGAGGTCCGGGACGAGGATACGGCCGGTCACGGGGTCCGGGCAGATCATGTGGGGATGCGGTCCGCCTTGGCGGGCGGGATGGGCACTAGACCCGACGTGCTGAACGTAATCGAGCATTTCACCCAAGCTGCCATCCTCGTTAAGGGGGTAAACGGTAATCGAGCCCGACGTGTAGTTGGCCGTCAGCACAAAGCGCCCACTGCCGTCGAGCCCGATGTGTGCCGGGTGAACCCCAGCGGAGGTCCGGCTGTTTAGTTGCGTGAGCGCACCGGTGTTGACGTCCCGCCTGTAGGCCGTGGCTCCGCCGCCCACCTCGCCTTTAAAATCGGTTGTCTCACTGACCGCATAAATGAATTCACCCGATTTGGCGACCGTGAGCCAGGACGGGTTGCGAGAGGGCGCCAATATCCTCGGAGGGCCCAGCGCGCCGTCTTCGTAGCTGCAGGAAAGGATCCCGGGCGCCCGCCCGTCAACATGCGGCAACTTTTCGGTGTACGTACCGACAATCAGTTGTCCCGGGGTCATCGTGGCGGCCGCGGCTAGCCTCGGGCCAGCCCATGCGCCAGGCGATAGTACGCCTGGTTCCAGCGCAGCTCGCGCTCGAAGCCCTCGGTAGTGGTCGACGAGCCGATGCGGAGCAGCTCGACCCCTGTGATCACGGCGTAGTCCTCGAGGGTCTCGATATCGAGCGCAGTGCTGAGCACTGTGTGGTGCGGTCCCCCGGCGCTCAGCCAGGATTCCGCTGACGTCGAAAGGCTGGGCGCCGGCTTCCACACTGCGCGCGCCACCGGGAGGTTCGGGAGCGGTGCATCTGGAGGGACGACCTCAATGTCGTTGGCGACAAGGCGGAAGCGGTCCCCGAGGTCGACTAGTCCTACGACGAAGCCCTTCGCGGGCGCTGCGTCGAAGACGAGACGCACAGGGTCCTCACGGCCCCCGATGCCCAAGGGATGGATTCTCGCACTTTGGTTTGCCTAGGGCGATGCTCGGACAGACCTCGAGCATGTGCGCGCCCAGGATCTTTGGTTCGCCGGGGCCAAAGTGATAGGTGTAGTCCTCCATGAACGAAGTGCCTCCGGCCCGGTCGCCGGCCATGACCTTGAGGGCCCGTAGGAGCACCGATGTCTTCCAGTCGCCCTCGGCGCCGAAGCCGAAGCCGTCCGCCATAAGGCGCTGGACGGCGATCCCGGGCAACTGGCGCAGGCCCCCCAGGTCTTCGAAGTTGGTCGTGAAGGCCGTGAACCCCCCATCGGTAAGGAACGACCGCAGTCCTGCCTCTATCTGGGCCGCATAGCGCAACGACGCGTGGCGCGCACCGCCCGCTGCGAGCTCAGGGACGACGTCATAGCTTTCCTGGTAACCCGCCACGAGGTCGTCGACCGCATTCGCGGGCACTGCGTCAACCGCCGCTACGAGGTCGTTCACTCCATGGGTATTGACTGCGGCCCCAAAGCGCAGCTGAGCCTCCACCTTGTCGCCCTCGGTCACCGCCACGCCGCGCATGTTGTCCCCGAAGCGGACGAGGCGCATCTCGGTCGTCGCATGGTGACCAGTTGCGGCGCGCGCCCACGACCCGATCCGGGCGCGGACACCCGGGTCGCTGGCGTGGCCCGCGACGGTCTTTCGCCGCACCGCGAGCCGGGTCTGTATATGGCCGAACTCGCGGTCGCCGTGCGCGGCTTGGTTGAGGTTCATGAAGTCCATGTCGATCGTGGCCCAGGGCAACGAAAGATTGGCCTGGGTATGCAGGTGCAAGAGCGGCTTGCGCAGTACGTCCAGGCCCCCGATCCACTCCTTGGCCGGCGAAAAGGTATGCATCCAAGCCACGACACCAATGCAGGAGCCGGAGCTGTTGGCGTCTATGCAGGCTCGGCGAATTTGCGCCGCGCTGGTGAGGACCGGCTTCCAATTGATGTTGACGCCGATCTCGGGCCCGGCGTTCAGTAGTGCGACGACTTCCCTGGACTGCGTGGCCACTTGGCGGAGCGTCTCATCTCCGTAGAGCTCCTGGCTCCCGGTAAGGAACCAGATTTCAACATCGCTAGCGGTCTTAGACGGAACGGTCAATTTGGCCTCACAATTCTTTCGGCAGTGGGCAGGGACTACAACGAGCCCGGGATGGCTCGGTTCGGGGACATCCTGTTAGCGCTCACAACTGGGTGCGGAGAAAAAGGTGATGGCCCACCACGGACCTCCTCAGGCATGTGAGAACGCTAACATCACAGATCCCCCAGGCGCGCAGTCGTCGGCGTCAAGCACGAGTCGACTCCCGAGCGACGAGCTGGCAGGCCACGAGATGCGTGCCGTGGGCCGCGTGACCATCGATTGCCGACAGGAGCAGCCGGGCCGCCGTCCGGCCGACCTCGGTCAGGTTCATGTCGATCGTTGTCAGCGGCGGCCTCGAGGCCTCGGCAATGACCGTCCAGTTGTCGAAACCTACGAGGGCTATGTCGTCCGGCACTCGTTTGCCCAGTTCCCTCAACGCCTCGCTCACTCCACGGGCGATCTGATCGCTCCCGCAAAAGATCGCGTCCACGTCGGGCGCTTGGCGCAACATGATCGACGCAGCCTGCCGACCCCATTCCTCTTTCCAAACACCATGGAGCGGACCGTCGCCGGCCATGGCAAGGCCCGCCTGCGCCAGAGCCGTCGTCGCGCCCGTGGCCCGCAAACGGGCGGCCCGGAAGTTTGCGGGGCCAGTTATATGACCGATCCTCGTCCGCCCGGTCGCGATGAGGTACTCGACGGCTAGGCGGCCGCCACCCTCATCGTCTGGCAGGACCGAGGCGTCCTCGGGATTGGACGATTCGCTCATGGCGTACACGACCGGTACCGGGAAGCCGGCGCTGAGGGGTGGTCGCGGGTCGGTGCGCCTTCCCGTGACGATGATCCCGTCCACCCGCCGGGCGAGCAGCGTGCGCACGTAATGCTGCTCGCGGATGGCGTCGTCACGGCCGTCACACAAAAGGACAGCAATTTGACCGGTCTGGAGCGCATCCTCGGCTCCGAGCATCACGGGAATGCTGAAGCGGCCGAAACTGTCGTTGGTGATCAAGCCAACGGTGAAGCTTCTTCCCGTGAGCAGGCTTTGGGCCAGCGCATTCGAGTGGAACCCGAGCGCCTCGGCCGCCTCCTGCACCTTGGCACGCGTCTGGTTGCTTACCCCTTGGCGTCCGTTGAGCGATTTCGACACCGTGCCGATGGACACGCCTGCGAGCGCGGCGACATCGCCGATGGTCGGCACGCCCCTGCGCCGATGGGCCGGCAGGGCTGTACCGTCGGCCGAGCTTTGCTCACTCTGACGAGGCCCGGGCACGGCTACCTAACGCAGTCGGGCTCTCAGAGCAACGGGCATGTTGCCATCCCCACCATGATGCCATCGCTGCCGCATGGGCTCTCCTTGTAGCCGGTTAGCAGCCATCGCTCAGCCTTTGACTGCACCGGAGACGAGGCCACGTACGTAATAACGCTGCAGAGCAACATAGATGATGATGCAGGGGACCATCGCTATAACCGCGCCGGCAACGAGGACCCCGTAGTCGATCTGGCCATAGGTGTCACTGGACTCGACGTTAACCAAAGCCACAGGAAGGGTGTAGATCGCGTCGTTTGTCGTAAAAGTGAGGGCACCGAGGAACTCGGTCCAGGAGAACAAGAAGGCGTAAAGGACCGTAGTAGCTATCCCGGGGATGATCAGGGGGCGCAATACTCGGGTAAGGGTTGTGACGACCGATGCCCCATCCACCATGGCGGAGTCAACTAGCTCGTCGGGCACCTGCTGGAAGGTGTTACGCATCAGATAGGTGCCGAAGGGAAGGTTGAAAGCCGTGTAGAACAAGGCGAGCCCGGGGAGGCTGTTCAACAGGTGGAAGACCTTTAGCTCGAGGAAGAGCGGCACGACCACTGCCTGGAACGGCACCATGAACCCAAGGAGGACGAGCCCGAAAATGGCTCCGGACCCCCGGAACTTGAAACGTCCGAAGCCGTACCCGGCGAGCGTCGCCACAAGGGCGGTGACGGCTGCCGTCGCCACAGCGACGATGAGGCTATTGACCACATTGCGCAGGATGTTGTCGCCGTTGAGCAGCTTGGTGTAGTTGGAGAAGCTGAGGTGGGAGAAAGTCTTCAACGACGGCGGGGTGACGATCGCCCCCGGAGCCTCGAAGGAACGGAGCATCTCCCAAACAAGAGGTACGACGAAAATAGCGGCAACGATACTGCCGCCCAGAAGGTACAAAGGCGTCCCCGTCTCCGACTTGGACCGCCTCGAGGAGGTCACCTTGCGGGAGCGCTCAGGCATCCTCGCCTCGCAGGAAACGGAACTGCATGAATGTTATGAAGCCGACGACGGCGACCAAGACGACGGACATGGCGCTGGAGGAACCAACGTTGAACGACGTATTGAACGTCTCGTAGATCTGCATGACGACGCTTTGTGTGCTGGAACCCGGCCCACCGTCGGTGATGATAAAGAACTGGTTGAAAGCGAGGAGCGACCCGATAACCGAGATCACCAGGCTCAGCGCGATCGACCGCTTGAGCAACGGGATCGTGATCATGCGCTCGCATTCCCACCAGCTGGCACCGTCTACCGCCGCCGACTCGTAGAGGTGCTCGGGGATGGCCTGCATCCCTGCCATGAGTATCATCATCGTAAAGCCGGCGGCGAACCACACCACCAGGACGCAAATGGCGGTTATCGCCAACCCGGTGCTCGCAGTCCAGGGCGTATTGACCCCCACGATATGGAGCTTCGAGAGCAGGACGTTGATCGTCCCGAAACCAGGCTGGAGCTCGACTTCGATAAGGAAGCTCAATGTGCTGATGCCAACGATGAACGGGAGGAAGAAACAAGTCCTGAACAGAGTCGACCAGCGACGGTTGGAACGGGTGAAGACCGCTAGCAAATAGCCGAATACGAGGATCGGCACGGTCACGATGGCGGTGTACTCGAGAGTGAACACAATTGAGTGGACGAACGCCGAGTTGCTCAGTAGAGCGCGGTAGTTGGCCCCTCCGACGTAGTGATAAGGGCCGACGAGCGGGTAGTTGGTGAACGAGATGAACGCACCAAACCCCAGCGGGTACAAGATGAAAACAGCCACAAAGGCGATGGCCGGTGCCACAAGAGCGTAGCCGACGCGAGCCTCACGACGTGTGCGCGCAGTCGACCGGCGAAGAGGCGGCGACAGGTCACCGAGCGGACCGCTCCGAGACGGAAGAGCCCCCGTTGTCGAGCCAACTGCTTCCACCTCACACCTCCATTCGAGCTATGGCACCCTGGCGCCGTCACCGCAACGATTAAATCAACACAGAGGACAACCCCGCCGGCCCAACCTGACCGGGCCAGCGGGGTTGCGGGGGGTGAACTGGCTTAGGCGTCGGCCTGGTTGAGAGTGTTCTGTATGCCGCTTTGCCCAATCTGGAGCGCTTGGGTCACGTTGTCCTTATAGACCGCTTCGTCGAACATCAACAACCACGGAGAACCCGGGTTGTTGAAAACGGCGTTGTAGGCGAGTGTGTACTCGACAGAGCCGTACTTGAGGGTGTTGAGCGCGACCGCGTCATATGGGTACTTGGCAACAAATGCTGAGTTGACGATGTCGCTGCGCACTGGGGACTCGCCGTCGGCGGGGTACTGCTCTTGTTGCGCCTTTGCGAGGAACCATTGCACAACCTCCCAAGCCCCGGAAGCGTTCTTGGCACCCTCGGGGATGACGAAATCGTCGCCACCGTCGAAGGTGCTGCCGTGGCCGCCGTTCTCGCTGGGTAGCGGGACGTCGGCGAAGTCAGCCGTCGAGAGGCCTTCTTTTTCGAAAGTGCTAAAGAACCCGTAGTCGCCAGGCAACATACCGACGTTGCCCTTGCCGAAGTCCTGGCCCCACGTGGACCCGTCCTGGGTCTGGTCAGCAGCCGGCGCCTCTTTGGCGGCCCAAATCCCGGCGTAGACACTGAGCAGCGACTTGAGGGGGGCATTCTTGACGATGTTGGCAGTCTGGTTGCCGAGGGGGCCGTTGATGAGGTGCTGGCCACTGGCCCAGATGTCAGGGAGCATCACGAAGCCCAGGCAACCCTGGCAGTCACCTGCAAAAGACAAGCCGTAGACGGGCTTCGAGGCGGTGCTAAGAGCGCTCACTGCCTTGGCATCCGCCGCGATCTGCGCAAACGTCGTGGGAGGGCCGCTGATCTTTGCCTCCGAGAACAGGGCCTTGTTGTACCAAAGGACCGACAAGTCGGACAGGTATGGCACCCCGTAGTACTGGTTACCGATAGCTGCCAGCGCCAGGTGGCCCGGGCTGAGGACCGACTTGTAAGGCAGGGCGTTGACATCGGCCGTGATGTTCAAGAGCGCACCCTCGTGCGCGAACTCGGGGACGTCGATGTCATTGAGCCCGACCAGGTCGGGAGGATCGCCCGCACGGATCGCCGTCGCCAACTGGCTGGTGTCGTCGTTGGGGGACGTTACGTGGGTGACGATCTTCAGGTTTTTGTGCGTGGCATTGAACTCGGGGATCAACTTGAGCGCGGCTGATTCCGTCGCATCCCTGATCCAGAACGTCACCGTACCCTTGGCGTTGACCCCGAACGTCGACGCCGGCCTCATCGTTGTGGTCCCGGCGGACGCCGCCGGGGCTCCCGTCATGGTCAGCACCATCGCTGGCCCGAGAGCTAAGACCCCTAGCTTCTTAAAACTGCGCCTCATGGCGAACCACCCTCCTTTGAGCAGGAATGACCGCGAGACAGGTGACTTGGAAACTTTATGGAAAACCTTTTCGCAGCCGTGGCGATGATAGCTAGCGCTACGGGGTTTGTCCAGTAGCCTGCGGGGGCTTTTTGCGAACCAGGGCCCTGCGCTCAGTGGCGCTCGGGCACCCAGACGCGCATATCGCTGGCGCCCCTGTTGGCCCAGGCAAAATAGGGGACGGCGCGTACTTCGAGATCCGCTTCGGCCTGGTCAACGATAGGGTTTCCCGAGTCAGCGTCGAAGTACGGCCAAAGTGGCCCACCAGTGCTCCGTGCGTGGCCATGGAGCTTGAGGGCGACCACCTGGTGGCCGTCGACATCTAGACCGGGGTCCTCTGTCGGCGCGCTGGCCAGCACCGAGATGTCCCGCAGGCTGTGATCGCCGGCGAGGTCACGGCCCTCCACGCAGTACACGAGCGGGCCCTCTCGAACGCAACGCAACCACGAGCACCATCGATGTCGTCGCTGGCGCGCACCACTCGAGGCCGGAGCGGGAACTCGAGCACGAGCTCGTCGCCAGCAGACCACTCGCGCCTGAGGCGTAAATAGCCGTCGGCTCCGGGCTCGCCTCCGAGTGCGCGACCGTTCAACGTCGTGGTCACCTCCGTCGCCCACGAGGGGCCCGCAGCGCTAGCTCGCGTCTGGCGCTGGGAGCGGCGGCCACCCTGAAAGAAACCGTACCGCCAAAGGGGTAATCCGTCTCGACGGTCAGGTCGAGGTTGCCTTCGCTGCCCGGGCTGGTCTGCACCCGCCCAGATGCGTACTGGTGGAACTGTGCACCTTGGTCGGTCGTGGTGATGAGGTAATGCTCGAGGCTGGCCAAGAAACGCATGCCGTTAGGTGGGCAGCAGGCACAGTCGTACCACGCATGGCGGGCCGTGGGCACGCGGACCTGAAGAGGGTTTTCGTAAAAGAAGCTGGTCCCGTCGAAGCCGATCCCGGCGAGAAATCCGTTGTAAAGGGTCCGCTCCATCAGCTCGGCAAAACGGGCCTCGCCGGTAAGCAGCAGCAGACGCCAGTTCCACATGATGGAGGCAATTGCCGCGCACCGCTCACAGTACGCCCGGTCCGGCGGGAGCTCGAAGCGGTCACCGAAAGCCTCGTCGTGGTGGCGTGAACCGACCCCGCCAGTGAGGTAGGTCTTCGCGGAGACCATGTCGGCCCACTGCGAGAACAGTGGTCCCCGGATCTGCTCCCGACCTGTCTCGGTATAGATGTCGGCGGCCCCGGCCAGCAAGTACAGGGCCCGAACCGCGTGGCCCCTGATCGAGTTGGCTTCCTCGAAGGGTACGTCGTCCTGGAAATACGACGGCCCAAAGCTGCGCCAGCTAAGGGCTTGGTGCCCCCGGCGGGCCAACAGGTCCCCCGCAAGGTCGACGAGGCGGGGGTCACGAGTCGTGCGGTAAAGCTCGACGAGCGCGGTCTCGATCTCGGGGTGACCCTCGACAAAGCCGGCCTGCTCGGAACGAAGGACGTCCGCAAGCATCGACGCGTAGCGGTCGACGATAGGCCCGAGGAGCACGGGGCCAGGAGCTGCCGTGCGAGCGTCAGCCACCGCAGCTTGGAACAGGTGGCCAGCGCAGTAGAGCTCGTGGCCCATGGCAGCGTCTTGGAAGCGACGACCTTGCTGGACGACGCGGAACATAGGTGTTGAGGTACCCGTCGGGCTCCTGGGCCGCGGTGAGGAGCTCCGTGCTCGAGCGAAAGAACTTCTCCTGCTCGGGGTCGGCGCCGTGGGCACGTTCCCAGGCAATTGCCTCGAGGACCTTGTAGAGGTCCGAGTCGCGGAACAAAGGGAGGTGGTACTGGTTGCTCGAGCCACCGGAGGCGGCCACTCGAAAGTTCTCGAGGGTGCCCGACTCCTCCATCATCTTCATGCCGTAGGGGATGGTCACCTCACGGTTCTGGACCTGCCGGTCACCCCAAAAGCCCCTGGTCAGCTCCACGGTGCCCGGAGATATAGGGTGCAGCGCAAGCAGCTTTTTCGATATGGGCATGACGGGCCCTGCCGCTCGGTTGCCGCTCACCGTCCAGCACCCTCCTTCGAGTCGCGTATAAAACCTTTTCGAGAGATTTTCGTATGGTACAGCATCCGTGCCACCGGGCAAACCTGGCCCGAGCGGACCTCACGCAGCTCCACCTGGTGCCAGCGCCAATCGGGGTTCGTAGCGTTTGGAGCAGGGTGCTCCGGCACGGTCAGGGCGATGGGGCGGGGCCCATTGAGGCAAAGTCTCTGGCGGCGAGGTGGTAGCCCGTTGCTAGGCGGTCGATGATCCCGTCGGTGCTGGGGTCAGGAGCCGTCTCGACCGGGTGCGCCTGGCGCCAGTGGACAAATGCATGGACCGCGTCACGGAACTCCACTGCGGGTACGAAATTCGGCACGTAACGCCGGATCTTTGAATTGTCCAGGAGCACGCTGTAACGGAGGTCGCCAAGAACTCCATCGGTCCAACCCCAGTCTGGCGCAGCAAGCGGGAAGAACTCCGACGGCACATGGACGAGCCGCGGTGTTACCGCCAACGCCGATGCCAACAGCTCGTAAATCTCGTCCCAGGTGTAGACGTCGTCCGACGTGATGTGGAAAGCCTCTCCGACGGCGGACGAATTGGCGAAAAGGCCCAACAGGCCCTGGGCGAAGTCCGAGGCGTGCGTCAGGGTCCAAAGTGAGGTCCCGTCCCCAGGGACGACTACCTCATCACCGCGAGCTATCCGGTCGATGACGGTCCAGCCCCCCGGGAGCGGCGGCTGGACCTCGTCGTAGGTGTGTGATGGCCGGACGATAGTGACAGGAAATGACTCCGAGGCGTGAGCCTCGGTCAGCACGTCCTCGGCGGCGATCTTGTCGCGGGCGTACCTCGAAAAGGGGTTACGCCGCTCCGTCGATTCGCGATAGGGCATTCCCCGAGGCGGCTTCTGGTAGAGCATCGCCGTGCTGATGTGTAGGTAGTGCCCGGTGCGCCCCCGGAACGTTTCTACGGCACTGCGTGCGTCATCGGCCGAATAACAGAGAAAGTTGACCACAACGTCGAAGTCGCGCTCGCCGATCGCTGCCGCAAGGGAAGACGGCTCTCTCACGTCTCCGGTCAGGCGCGCCACCTCGGCCGGCAGAGGGCGCAACTCCGACTGAGCGCGATTGAACACCGTGAGCTCCATACCCTGGGCCACGGCGGACCTCGCACACGAAGCGCTTATAGTGCCGGTCCCACCGACAAAGAGCACCCGTAGCGGTTTGCTCGTCATTCGCCAATCCCTTCTTTTAGTGGCCTTCTGGGCCTCTTGCCCTTGCCATGGCTGTCTGATAGCCAATGGTCGTGGGCCAGCGGCGGATCCTGATCCCGACATTGTTATCGCATGCGCTGGTAGCGATGACGATTGGGTTGGACAACGAGCTCGAACAGCGCGAGCCGCACACGACCACCCTGGGGCTGAAGCGGGGTCTACCTGCGCAGGGACCATGGCTCGTGTCGTGGTCTTTGTGGGCGAACCTGTTGCGATTTGTTCCTTCCGAGGGCATCTCATTACAGGCCCTTCGCGCTTGCCCCGGGGTCTCCGAACAACATCTCGGCGGCAAGAACCCGGGGGTTGTCCGCTGGGGGTACGTGAGCTTGCGCGATGGGGTGGTGAGGCCGACCAAACACTTGCGCCAAGCGTCGGAGACGATCTTCCCTCACCTCCCGGACGTCGTCGAGGCCAAGTGGGTAGACCATCTCGGTGCTAGCGCCGTAGGCACCCTAAATGACGCGCTCGGGGAGCTGCTGTCCCAGGTTGACCAGGCCCTTCCCCACTACCTGCCACAGGCCGACAACTTGATGTGGACCCGTTGGCCCCTTCGGCCCCCCGGCAGGAGCCGGTCGGCGACTTGAAGCTGGTTGACCGCCTGGCTCAGGCGCTCTTGCTATATACCCTCGAGCACGAGAGCGTTTCTGAGGTGCCTCTCACGATGGCCGCCAACCTCGTCCGAGTGATCGGCGACGAGGGGGCACGCACCTCGGACCTGGTGCGGCGCTCCGGGATCTCCAACGAGGCGATGGCTTTCCTCACCGGCTGGCGCCAACGCCCGCGTCTCAGCGTCGAGAGCTCACCGCGGACCTTGTCGCTCACGGCCGCGGGCCACAGCGCCAAGGTGGACTACGAGACGCTGGCACGGACGATCGAGCAGTCCTGGGCCGAGCGGTTCCCTGGGGACCTGACAGGTCGCTTGCGCTCGGCGCTGGAACAGGTAGTCGTCGACACCACGCTCGACCGTTCCCCGTTGGCCCCTTTGGTCAAAGCACCGCAAGGTTGTTGGCGTTCCTGGGTCAAGACGCCCGAGACGCTCCCCTACTTCCCCATGATCCTTCACCGAGGGGGGTACCCGGACGGTGCCTGATCGGGCGAGCAGCCGCTCCCCCACGATGTACCGTAAGCGGTCGGCGAGTAATCGGCCGGTTGAACAGGCACAAGCCCAGGTAGCTCAGACGGCAGAGTTAACGTACCCGTAACGATGCTCGGATTTGTCGGTCGTAATGGCGCCAGGCGCCTAGCTGGGCGCTCTTGACAGACTCAACGGACGGGCATCAACCAAATACGGCGGTGCACCTTGGAGTTCGCGGCCACGTCAGGTTACGGCGGCTCCACTAATCCGAATGGACCGTGACCACGTGCCGACAGACGGGACAATAGGAGACAGTCAGGCCGCCGCTGCTGGGACGTTGAGCAAGCCGCCAGAACTCAGCAGCGCTTCGATTGCCTCCGCCGGGGCTGGCCGGGCAAGAAGGTAGCCCTGTCCGGTCGAGCACCCCAGGCTCCGAAGAAGGTCTAGCTCTGCTTGTCTTTCGATGCCTTCGGCGATCACGACCAGCGAGAGCTTGTCACCCAGCACCAGGATCGCCTCGAGCAGGGGCAGCGACCCCAGCCCCGACACTCGACCTGACACGAAGGCGCGGTCGATCTTCAAGATGTCAACGGGGAGGCTTGTCAGGGTGCTGAGTGATGAAAAGCCGGTCCCGAAGTCGTCGATGGCCAGCCGCACACCTAGCTGTTTGAGGTTCTCGAGGGAAGTGATCCCGCCGTCGATGTCGGATGCCAGGGCCGACTCGGTCACTTCGAGGACAACACTCCCAGCGTCCACTTCGGGGGCGGTCAGGATCTGACGAAGGGTGGCCACGCTTTCGGGGTGGCGCAATTGGTACAGGGACAGATTTACCGACACCCAGAGACCTTGGCAGTGCTCCATCGTGGCGCGCCACTGCCCGACCTGGCGGATCGCGGTCTTGAGAACCCAGCAGCCGATGGCCTCGATGTCACCCGTCTCCTCGGCCAGGCCAATAAAGTCGGCCGGGGGGAGCAGACCGAGAGTGGGGTGCTGCCACCGCACGAGGGCTTCGACGCCGAGGACTTCGCCCGTGCGCAGGTCGGCCACGGGCTGGTACTCGAGCCGGAGCTGTCCGGCCTCCGCCGCCGAAGCCAGGTCGGCCTTCAGCGCAGTGCGGACCGACATGTTCTCGCGCATCTGGACGTCGAAGATTTGACTGCGCCCCTTACCGGCCCCTTTTGCCATGTACATGGCAAAGTCGGCACGCCGGAGAAGCTCCGTCGCCTCACCGATCTCGGGCGCCTTTTGGGCGATCCCGATGCTCACCGACACAGAGAGACGGGTCCCGTTGACGATGAAAGGGGCCTTGACGGCCTCGAGGATCCGTTCGGCCACAGCGTGGGCCGTCGACCCTCCGCGGTCCTCGTTGACCATGATGGCAAACTCGTCGCCACCCAACCGGGCCACGAGATCGTGAGGTCGGATGCAGGCAGTCAACCGGCTCGCCAGCTCGATGAGGAGCTCGTCGCCCCCGTCGTGGCCGAGGGAATCGTTCACGTCTTTGAAGTCGTCGACATCGATGAAGAGCACGCTCTCGTGTAGCACCCGCTCACTGCCGTGGCCGAACGACGCCGTCAAGCGTTGGGTCAGAAAGGCGCGGTTGAGCAGTCCTGTGAGCGGGTCGTGGGTGGCCTCCCGGGTGAGGGCGAGATGGCTTTGGTAAAGGGCGTCGGCCATGGAATTGAATGCCTCCGCCAGTTCGCCCAACTCGTCGCGCCGGGCTATGTGGATGCGGTGCGCGTAGTCGCCCGCCTCAAGCTTGAGGACGACGTCACGCAGATCGGCGACCGGTCGCACGAGGTCGCGTGTCATCCGGCGCCGGAAATGTACCGTTACCAGGAAGGCCATCCCGAAAAGAGCTAACAACGCGGCCATCAGGACGTGTTCGAGCTGGGCGTCTCGGTTGAGGCCGTCGACCATGGCCGAGATCGATGGCTTTTGTAGCTCGACCAGGAGTGCTGTGGCACGGTCGCTCGTATTGGCGAGGGGAATCTGGAGCTGGACCTGTGGGCCCTTGAACGTCAACGCCTCGTCCCCCCAGACGCCGGCCGTGGTGAGCGCCGACTGCCACGTGTGCTCGCTCTCGTCCAGCAGATCGGTCGCGCTCCTGACTGGTGGGAAGGCGGCGAGGGTGGAGCGGAAGGCGCGGGTGATCATCTGTTGTTCAACGACGAACGCAGCCCGGTTTTCCGGCCTTCCGGAAATGATCAGATGAGCCGTGGCCTCGTGGGCGTCGAGGCTGTCGCGAAGAGAGGTTACGGCCGCCGTTTCGCGGGCGAAGGTCCGGGTGGTGCCGCCGAATTGACCGAGCATGTTGAAAACAACGGCGAAGGTTGCCGTGCCGGCCACGATGAGCAGGACTAACATGATGGTGAAGGCCCGGGACCACTCCCGCCGCAGGCTCCAGGTCCGCCCGCTGGCGTCACCCCGGCTATATCGTGCCGCTGCGATTCGTTCCTACCTGGGCGCGGATCTCGATCGAGCCCGACCGTTGGCGACAGGTGTCGCTAGCTTCTGTATCGTCCGATCCGGGTCGGACTGAAGGAATGCCCGTATCGGCTCGGGGCAGGCGCATCGCTCCACTCCGAGTTCTCGGGGCTGTCTTCCGACCATCGGTGGGAGGTCCCGGTCCCGACCCTGTAGGGCGACTTCAGCGAGGTGACGGAAGTACTTCGCAAGCCCTGGCCAGTATTTCTCGAGCGCGTACGCCGCCGGCGACAGCGACGCGTGCGGCTGCCCTACCACCCGCCTTGATGTAAATAACTAAGGCGCAGAGAACGAATTACCTGCCCCTTGTTTTGGCACCGAATCGGGCCGGGCCGCAGCAAGGCGGTTCGAAGCTCTGTTCCTGGCCGCCGTTCGCGCAGTACTGTCGCTCGGCACCCTGGGGGCAGACCCAGCTTTGACCGATCTCAATCGACCTTTTCGCTCTCGGGTCCCTGATATGTTCTGTGTGCTGCGGACCTTAACCAGAGGTCAGCGTCTTGTCGGCCCCTTCGATCCCGACCCTGAGCGAACGCTCGCTTAACGGGACCTTGTTGTCTAACGAAAAGGTTTGCCTGGCGGTCCATGACGATAGCACGATATCCGGGGTCAAGGGTATCCTCCATCCAACAGCGATTTCGCACTCCATGTCTTGACAGGCACGGCAGAATGACGTAGAGTCCTGACCGAACGTTCGCCCAGGCTTTTTTGGGGGGGAGTGACGTTCGGGAACAGGTCGAAAAGGGAGGCAGGGGGTGAAACGGCCTTATCCATCACTGAAGGAAGTGGCTGCCCGCGCCGGCGTGAGCTTCCAGACGGCGAGCAAATTCCTGAATGGTGGCGAGGTCCGAGTCTCTCCCGAGACCGCTGAGAGGATAGCGACGGCCGCTCGGGAGCTGGGCTACTCCCCTAATAGCATCGCTCGTAGCCTGGTCCAGCGGTCCAGCTCGACGATCGGCATCGTGGCCGGAGACCTGACCGACCTCGCACTCTCGCAGTTCATCTTGGGCGCGGAGAGCGCCGCTCGGCGCCTCGGGTACTCGGTGTTGGTCGGCGCCCTGGGCCAGGACGAGGAGGCCGGCCCGGGCGTGGTCAGAACCCTTATCGAGCGTCGGGTGGACGGCGTGATCGCGGCTGCCCCGCAACTGGAAGAAGACAGCGCGGTGGCTGAACTACTGCGGCGCTACGTCCCCGCAGTCAGCCTGCACCACGTCCCTGGGGGAGGTGTCCCCACCGTCGGGTCCAACCACCGCGAGGTCGGGCGGCTATGCACCGAGCACCTCTTGGCCCTCGGGCACCAATATGTGGGCACCGTAACAGGCCCGTTCCGGCGCCTGGTGGTGCGATCACGCCTCCGCGGTTACGAGGAGGCGCTGCGTCAGGCGTCGCTCGAGCCGGGGGAGGACATGGTGGTCGAGGGCGACTGGACCCCCGCCGGGGCCGCCGCCGCCGCCCGGCTCCTGCTCGAACGCCATCCCCAGCTGACCGCCATCTTCGTACAAAACGACGTCATGGCCATCGGCGTGTACAGCGCGGTGACGGCGACCGGGAGACGGATCCCGGACGACGTGGCCGTGGTGAGCTGCGACGACACCGCTTTCGCCCCGTACATGACGCCGCCACTCACCTCGGTGCACATCCCCTTTGCCGAAACCGGCGCCCGGGCGGTCGAGGTCCTGGTTAACCGCATCAATGGCGGCGAGGTGACGACGGAAACGTCGCTGCTCCCCGTCGAGCTCGTCGTCCGGGATTCGTGTGGGGCGGCACGGCCGCTCTCGCGTTCGCGTACCGGGGCAAATTCAGGCGAGAAGAGCAAGGAGGGATTGTGAGCAAAGTGACCGTGGATCCCGGCCGGAGCCTGGGACAGCTTAACCGCAACGTTTTCGGCGGGTTCGTCGAGCACTTGGGCCGCTGCATCAACGGTGGGCTGTTCGACGAGGGGTCACCCCTCAGCGACGCGCAGGGATTTCGCACCGATGTGCTCGACCTTCTCCGCCCGTTGAAGCTGAGCGTCCTGCGCTGGCCCGGCGGTAACTTCGTGAGCAACTACCTATGGACCGACGGGATCGGGCCGCGCGCCTCGCGCCCCCGGCGGGTCGAGCTTGCCTGGGGGGGTGTGGAGCCCAACCATTTCGGGACCGATGAGTTCCTGCAGTACTGCGCTGCGTTAGATGTGACCCCGTATATCTGCCTCAACATGGGTACCGGCACCCTGTCTGAGGCGTTGTCTTGGGTCGAGTACTGCAACTCGGCGGCTAAGTCCTACTGGGCTGACCGTCGCCGCGAGAACGGGAGAGCAGAGCCCTACGGAGTCCCTTATTGGGGACTGGGCAACGAGATTTACGGCGACTGGCAAGTCGGGCAACTTTCTGCCGACGAGTACGTGAAGACGGCGTCTCGCTGGGCCAAGGCCATCCGGCGTCTCGACCCCAGCACCAAGCTGGTCAGCTGCGGGATGAACGGTTGGAACGACTGGGACCGAGTGGTCATCGAGGGCTTGTCGGCCCTGGTCGACCTCCACTCCCTCCACATATACACCGGGTCGGGCGACTATTGGAACAATGTCCTCAGCCCGCACCAGTCGGAACGGGCCATCCGCTACACAAGCACTTGCTTGTCGCGGACCGCCTATACCCAACGGCTCAACCACGCCCCTGGGATTGCGTACGACGAGTGGAACGTCTGGTACCGGACCGACGACGGAGCCCTTGAGGAGCGCTACTCGTTCGTCGATGCCCTGGCTGTCGCCACCTATTTGAACATATTCGTGCGCAACTGCGCCTGGGTCAAAATGGCGAACCTGGCTCAAATGGTCAACGCCATCGCACCAATTGTGACAACAACACAGGGTTCTTTCGTCCAGCCGATCTACTACCCGTTCCAGCTGCACGCAGAATCCGCCCTCGACGAAGCGGTCGACGCCCGCGTCGAGTCACCTACCGTCGAGGGCCCTGCTCCGCAGCCGGGCGACCGATGGAGGCACCGCATTGCCGATTTAGGCCCATTTTCCACAATCGATGCGTCTGCCACCGCGGATACGAGCCGGTCCAAGTTGAGCGCAACCATCGTGAACCGCGACCCCGGGTCGGCCGACGCGGTCGAGCTGCGGCTGCGAGACGGCGCCTTCGCCGGCGCCGCGCGGGTACGAACGATAACGGGGAGCGACCGCCCTGCCAATATTTCCTCCCCGAGGAATACGGATAGCCCCGGCCCCGAAATTGAAGGAGTCAACTTGGAGGACGGGGTCGAACAACCCAGAGGCGATGTCCTCGTCGTCAAAGCCCCGCCAAGCTCGTTCACCGTCATCGAAGTGGCGATAACAGCACGCTAATCAAGATGGGCTTGTTCCTTAGTACCTCACCAACAAGAAGGGGGGAGCCTTTGCCAGAACTACCGAGCCCTACCAGAGCAACTCAACGCAGCCACAGAATAATCGCCCAATATCATCGCACTGAAGGAGTTATAGGGATGCCAAGTAAAACAAGTAATGGACGCGCTCCGCGTCGTCGTATTATGTGCAAGGTCGTGTCCGGGGGCGGCGCCGCCCTCATGGCCGGGACATTGCTATCCGCTTCCCCGATTTTGTCGGGGACGTCGTCCGCGGCCACCGCAGCGCTCAGCACCAACACGACCTCCTACTGCAAGTCGGGAGCCCCCCAGATCGAGTTCTGGGACTGGGTGCCGGGGATCTACCGCATGGTGGACACGTTCAACCAGACCCACCCCAGCATCTGCGTCAAGCTGGACGATGTAGGAGCGGGCGACACGGAGTACGTCAAGCTGACAGATGCCATCAAGGCCAACTCGGGGGTACCGGACGTGGCCGAGGTTGAGTTCGACGAGCTACCGTCCTACGAGATCACAAAGTCGGTCGTCAACCTGGTCCCCTACGGGGCCAACAAGTACAAGAGCGCCTTCGCTTCTTTTGCCTGGGATGAGGTGAGCCAGGGCCCGGCCGTCTACGCAATGCCAGGGGACGCCGGTCCTATGGACCTGTTCTGCAACAGCGCCATCCTCAAGAAGTACAACATCAACCCGGGGGCCACCTGGGCAGCCTTTGCCACTGCAGCCGAAGCGCTGCACAAGGCCGACCCCAAGACCTACCTGGCCAGCTTCGACCCGCACGACATGCAGTACCTGGTCAGCGTCATGGCTCAGGACAACGCATTCCCCTTCAGCTGGAACGGTGGCTCCAAGGTCACTGTCGACTTCACCGGCACGAACGAGATGGCCTGGGCCAAGTACTGGGACACCCTGTTCGCCAACGGGTCGATCAAGGCAGCCGCCGACTTCCAGAACGCCTTCTGGTCGGACCTGAACAACGGCACGTACGCCTGCTGGATCGCCTCCGCCTGGGGCCCCTCCTACCTGGCCCCCAACCTCACCAGCCTGTCCCTCGGGTCGTGGCGCACGTACCCGCTGCCACAGTGGAAAGCAGGGGCCGACGTAGCCGCCAACTGGGGCGGGTCCACTTACCCCGTGTTCACGGCCAGCAAGGACCCGGCAGGCGCCGCCACGTTCGCAGAGTGGATGAACGGCACCAGCCAGTCGTGGGCGATCATGAAGACAGCACCGTCGTCGCTGTTCCCCACTTACCTCCCGCTGCTCAACGCGCCGGCGTTCCAGTCCATCAGCATCCCGGCCACGGGCAATACGCCCCTTTTCAACCAGTCCGCTAAGGCGGCGAGCCACGTAGAGGCGGCCTCCTGGCCTCCCTTCATGACCTACTTCCTGGCCTTGACCACCGACTCCAACCTCCTCAACGGCAAGGGGACCTTGGTCCAGGACTTCCAGACCCTGCAATCCACCATGACGAGCTACGCCAAGCAGCAAGGATTTACGGTTAGTACCTAGCAGTTACCTAGTTGAGCTAAAACCAGAAAAAGCAACGGGACAGATGGCAGGGGCTGCAGCCCCTGCCATCCCGGTCCCCAAAAAGGGGGAGCATTTGAGCCAGGCGGCGGTAAACGGAGCGTTACAGCGGCGAGAGCCAACCCCATTGCTGGTGCGCGCCGACGGTGGCCCGCAACGCAAAGCCCGGTCCGTCACGGCCCGAGAGCGCCGAGGGCTCTATTTCATCCTCCCCTTTATTCTCATGTTCCTCTTCTTCTTGGTCATCCCCATCCTCTACGCGCTTTACGACAGCCTGTTCACCAGCCGCCTGGTCGGCGGGACAGTGTTCAGTGGGTTGGCCAATTACAAGGCAGTACTCACCACCAGCGCCTTTTGGTACAGCCTGCTGCGCACTCTGATCTATGCGGCTATCCAGGTACCGGTCATGATCATCATCGCCGCCTTCTTCGCCACCATGTTCGAAATCGGCGTGGCCAAGTGGGGAGCCCTGTTCCGCACCATTTTCTTCATCCCATTCGCCGTCCCCACCATCGTGGCTGGCGTGATGTGGTCCTTTCTGCTGGAGGACCCGTACGGGCCGTTCGACCGTATTTTCCTGGACCTCGGCCTCAAATCGTTCAACTACTTCGGCGCAGGGGCGCCTCTGCTTGGGTCCATCGTGGTTATCGCAATATGGGAGTGGACCGGCTACACCATGGTCATCCTGTTCACCGCGCTCAAGTCGGTCCCGCGCGAGGTGGTCGAGTCGGCCCTGTTGGACGGGGTGAGCCTGCGCAAACTGGTGACCCGGGTCAAGCTTCCGATGATCCGCCCGGCCATCACGCTGGTAGCCATAATAAACATCATCGGGCCCTGCAGCTGTTCGTGGAACCGGAGGTGCTGACAGTGTTCACCACCAACGTGGCCTACAACTACACCCCCAACGTTTACCTCTACAACCAGGCTTATGCAGCACAGGAGTACAACCTGGCCGGGGCCATCGCCTTCGTGCTTGCCCTGATTATCATCATCATCTCGGTTGGCTTCCTGGTCCTGCGCAGGAAGAAAGGAGGGTGGCTGTGACTGCCACCGCCACGTTGTCGGTCAAGCCAACGGCCAAGCCGCTCACCCGCCGGGAGCGGCGAGCGAAAGCCAGGACGGAAACCATCCCCCTACGGTTGTACGGGCTCCGGAGGGGCACGGTGACCATGGTGACGGTGCTGGCCGTGGTTTTCGCCATCTTCACCCTCACCCCGCTGTGGTGGATACTGGTCAACTCCACCAAGACCGAACCCAACCTATTCGCCACATTCGGGCTCTGGTTCTCCCACCCGTTCGAGTTCTTCCACAACATGCGCCAGATTTTTGTCGACCATTCTCAAGGGTCGTTGGCCGATTGGTTCCGCAACACACTTATCTACGCCTTCGTGGGCGGCACCGGGGCCACGGTGCTGTCGACCCTTGCCGGCTACGGGTTCTCACGGTTCCACTTCCGGGGCAACAACGCCCTTTTCATGGTGGTGCTCTCCGCCTTGCTTATCCCCTCCACCGCGGTCGCCATCCCCCTCTATATCCTTTACGCCCGGGTCCACCTTGACTCGACGATGGAGGGAATATTCCTACCGTTTATGGTGAGCCCCGTCGGCGTGTACCTCATGCGGGTCTATGCCGGCGGGGCAGTGCCCCGGGAGCTGCTAGACGCAGCCCGGGTGGACGGGGCACGCGAGAGCCGCATATTTATGCGTATCGCTCTACCTCTGATGACCCCAGCGATCGTCACAGTTTTCCTGCTTTCTTTGGTGTCATCGTGGAACAACTTCTTCTTGCCATTCATCGTGAACAACAACGCCAGCTTGGACCCTTTGCCGGTGGGTGTGTTCGTATGGTTCCAGCACTCAGTGAGCGGTGGCGGCTACCAGGACTTCTACCTTTACACGATCTGTGCCGGCTTCCTCACCATCGTCCCCATAATCATCGTGTTCCTGTCATTGCAGCGCTTTTTCCGAGGAGGCCTGTTGCTTGGGAGCCTCACCGGCTAGGGCGGCGCTGCCCCAACCTCTTTGATTAAGGAGCCAACCGATGCGCGGGACCAGCACTGCGATTGGGCGAGCGTTCGTTCGCGGGGTCGCCAGAAGCCTGATCGGCCGGGCTGTACTGCTTACGACGCTGGTCATCGCGATCTGCGCACCGGTGCCGACGGCCGCGGCCGCTGCCCCTGCCAACACCGTGCCCGTGCCGTCGTACATGTTCATCCACGACCCCTCTATGATCCGTGAAGGCAGCACTTGGTACCTGTTCTCAACCGGTGACCCGAATGGGGCGGTCAACGACGGCGACATCCAGATCCGCGAGTCCACCGACCTGCGGACCTGGCGCCTGGTTGGCACGGTGTTCCACGCCATCCCGAGCTGGATCACCAACCGGATCCTGGGCGTCCAAAGCCTCTGGGCCCCCGATATCTCCTACTACGACGGGCTCTACCACCTCTATTACGCCGCCTCCAGTTTTGGTGCCAACGACTCGTTGATCGCGCTGGCTACCAACCGCACCCTGGTCCCGTCGAGCCCTGACTACCACTGGAAGGACGACGGGCTCGTATTCTTCTCCGTTGTGGCCGACAATTACAACGCCATCGACCCGGCCCTGATCAGCGCCGCGGATGGGGCAAAATGGCTCCTTTTCGGGTCCTTCTGGGGCGGTATCCATCTCCTCCGGCTGGACGCCGCCACCGGTCTGCCGGCCTCGGCCCACCCCACCCTGTACTCGTTATCCGAAGCTCCCGCCCCCAATCCCGAAGAGGGCTCGTACATGATCTACCACGACGGCTTCTATTACCTGTTCATCTCCTACGGTTACTGCTGCAAGGCCATTGGGAGCACCTACGAGATCCTCGTGGGACGCTCTCAGGCAATAACGGGGCCGTTTGTGGACCCCAACGGCACGCCCATGACCGCGGGCGGAGGGATGGAGCTGCAGGGCAGCACGGACGGCATGATCGGCCCGGGTGGGCCCTCGATAACCCTGGACGGCGGCACTTTCCTGGTCGACTACCACTATTACGACGCGTGGGCAGCCGGCCAACCATGGCTCCAGGTACGGCCGCTCTATTGGTCGGCCGATGGTTGGCCCATAACCGGGGCGGCCATGGTCCCCGTGCCGGGGGCGCCTCCGGGCGCCTAGACCGGGCCTGGGCTACTCGAGCGAGCCACTTTGGCTGGACCAGGAGAACGCGGTCGGCCCCCTGTAGGCGACGCGACCACCTCGCGATAGCAATGCCGTCCGGCCACCTGTGCAGCAGGTCAGCTACGCTGCCGTGGTGGACTTTGGCGACTTTCCCGCCTTCAATTCAGGCGAGAGAGCGACATGGACAAGCCCGGGTAGCTCAGACGGCAGAGCAACGCACTCGTAATGCGTAGGTCAGCGGTTCGATTCCGCTCTCGGGCTCAACGAACAATTCTGTCGACTAGTGCCGACCGGCCGACGTTCCTAGCGACCCGACCGGCCTGCCGCGGCCGCTACCGCGGCACATGCTGGAGGGCAATTTGAGCCACCGCGGTGGCCTCGCCGCAACCGCCTATGAAGGCCTGCACCAAAAGCGTCCAACCCCCCGCCGCAGCCGCGATGTCTTCCGATCTGGTCTCCCCATAGAACGAGCTGCTCGTGCAGCCGTAGGCGAGTTCGCCACCTCCTGCCGGGGGCATGAAAGTGACGGTGACCGACCGGGAGAGTTCGAAGGTAAATACGCACGACGGCGGGATGGTTTTCGCGCCAGTGGTGACCGAGTAGTCGTAGGTGTAGACACACTCGCTGTAGATCTTTTCTATCTGGGCCAGGGAGATGTAGGGGCAAGGTGGCGGTGGCGGTACGTACTTGCAGGCCGAGTTGGTAGTTGTAGTTACCCCCGTGGTCGTAGTGCAATGGCCTCCGCCGGGCCCCGCATCGCTGATTGTGACATAGCCCTTACCGTGCACTTGCGTCAGCTTGGCGAGCGCGTTCAGAGCGAGGTCCAAGATGGGCTCCAGGATGGCCTGGACCACGGGCCTGACGATGCTGCCGGCGAGGCCGAAGCCATTGCTCACCATGTTGATGACGACCTCCTTGAGCTGGCTGGTCCCCGGGCGCTGTACCGTGATCGTCGCCGAAGCGGTCTGCGGCGAAGCGGCGCCGGACGAACAACCAGCCGGGGTCGACGTCCTGGTGGTGGTGAAGTACAGCTGGCCCTGGCCGAGCGGAGAGATTTTGATGGTGGTGGGTGAGCTCGCTGACAGGGGTCCTTGCACGGTCCAGGTGGCGTCGGCGTTGACGGGCTGGAGGGGGGGTAGGGTCACGCCGGAGGGTAGGCAGTCGACAATGGCCGAAGGCCAAGCGGACAGGCCCACTGTTGAAACCTTGGCCCTGAATACACCGCTGCCACCCGCTAAGACCACATCAGGGAGGCCGCTCACGCTCACTGACCACGGGTTCAGGTATGCGACGATATTGGCGATGACGACCACGGCCCCGGCCGCCAGTTCGATCTTGGACACGATGAACTGGGAGAGCTTGTCCACCAGTCTTTGCACGCCCCGCTGGGCCAGTACGACAACCCCGTTCCACAGCGTCACGAAGAAATTGCCGATGGTCGCCCCAGCCCCGCTACCCGTAGCCGGTGCGAGCTGAAGAGCGTTGAACACCGAAGCCAGGGTGCTCTGTACGAAATCGGACACAGTCGAACACGGGGCGTCGAAAAAGCCCATATGCTGCTCGTCCTCCACCTCATCGGCAACCAAGGCCGGCCTGGGCGAGCCGGCATGGGCAGGCGTGTGAGCGATGACGTCGGCTGCGAAGAGGGGCAGCGCTATCGTCGGGAACACTACCGACGGCACCGCCTTCCAGTCCTGGGGCCCCATAAGGGCACGTACGGCTTCGGCCCCCGGCGTGGCCTCGTTGCGCAGCCAGGCGGCAAGCACGTAACCGAACGGGGCTACGCCTTTGGCCACCGGCGTTACCGACCCCAAGGTGGAGCCGAGTAGCCCTCCCCCATCGGCGGCCGACAGGGCCATGGCTTGGACCTGTGCCCGGGTAAAACGCAGCCTCACGGGCCCGGTAACGCTCACGAGAGGAGCCTTGGACCCCTCGTCGGCCACAGTGGCAACGCCGCTTTGGGCCAGCACCACCTCTGCGGAACGGACCGACGCCGCCGTGAACGGCCCGCCTAGCTGGCCGGCCGGGATACTTCGCCGCGCCCCACCGGCTGAACCGGTTGCCTCGCGCGGCAGCGGTGCAGCTGAGGCCACCGTCGAACTAAGGCCGGACGCCAGGACGACCCCCAAGCAGATCACCGCCACAGCGCGTACCAACCGAAGTGTGCGGACGCTGCCGCGCTGCGACAGGCCTTTTTTACGGAGTGCGGTCATGAGACATGATGGCCCGGCACCCCACAGAGGTCAAGAATGCCCGCAACCGAACCTGCGGGACACCACGAGGTTGCACGGTGGGCGTTTAAGTCCCCTGCCGAGCTGGCGCGGAGTCGATCAAACCCTCGGAAATAGCCTTTGCGCGCGCCGCCGCCGGCCCGAGCGGCTTCGCGGCTGGCACTGGAGTGGTCCGGGGTTCTGGCCGCTTCTTGACTTGTGCCGAAGCTGGCTTCGCATCTGGCCCCGTACCGATCGGAGTTAGCACCAGCTTTGCTGCGCCTGCCACTGGAGCTGCCCCCTGGGAAACCGGCATCGGATCCGACCGCTTTGCGACCGGTAACGAGGCAGGTCGCGTTGCGGCTGGCGCTCGGGTGGGGCGCTGTGCGGGCGGCGCCGGGGCGAGGGGCCTCGGAGCGGGCGGCTCTGTGACCAGCACTTCGACCGGCACCTGTACGACCGGCAGTGGTGCACCCCCCGGTGGTTCACCCGGGACAGGAGAGGGCTGCGGCGCGGGCCATACCGCCTCCGGGTCGAAAAGAGCCTCCTCGATCGCCGTGTTCTCCGGGACGGCCGAAACGTAAGGGGGGACCCTGAACGGCGTGTCTTCTGGTTGCTCTGCGATCTCCTGAGCAACTGTCGGGCCAAGGTTCTTTACGGCCCGCTCCTGAGCGGGCCGATGATTGGACAGGGGCCTCATTTTCGGTGCGGCCTCATAGGCTCGCAAGAAGTCGAAAAGAGCATCCGGGCCCAGAGCTGGGTCACGAGCACCCGCCGTACCCGTCGCGGCCGCCTGGCCCAACCTGCGGACGTTGCTCGATTTGGGCGCCGCTGACCTGAAATCTCCGACGAACTCCAGCAGGTCGCGGCAGAATATCGCGTCGGCCTCATTAATTGGCGAGGATTTGTGGGGAACTTCTGAAATTACCTCTATTTCCGATATTCCGAGCCCCGGGGCACCAGGAGGTGTGGCCCGAAGTGAAATCGTTGTGGTGCCGCCAAGCGTGTCGTGCCGAACCGGCTGTTCGGCCAAAGCATTCTGCATCTCCGCCCCCTTGTAGGGTCCCCACAGTTACTGGTTCGCTTCTGGTGCCATCGGAGACTTGACCATGAGCCTTGAGCAAATCGGACATAAGTGCTGAAAAGGGTTCTTCCTTTACGAGCCGGACGATCAATGAAGCCAGTCGGCACTAGCTAGCTCCCGCTGCGCCGTGCCAGCTAGCGTCTTGGTCGACAAGACTTTCCCCCAGGAGAGGAGCTGCGGTGCCTGATGCCAGCCCGAACAAGACAGAGCCGGATAAGACAGCGCCGGACGAGAAAGGGATCGTCACCAAGCTCAGTTCCCGCTCTGTTGCCGGCACGGTCGAACGCCTTGTGGGGATGTTGAAGGAAAAGGGCATGACGCTGTTCGCTGTGATCGACCAGAGCGCGGGCAGCACGCCAGGTCGGCCTCGAACTGCGCGGTACAACGCTGGTGATCTTCGGCAGCCCGGTGGCCGGCACGCCGGTCATGGCGGCATCGCCCCTATCAGCACTGGACTTGCCGCTGAAGGTGCTGATCTGGGCGGACGACGGTCAGACCAAGGTCTCCTATTATTCCCCCGCGGTCCTGGCCAGGCGCCACCACCTCGACGACGATCTGGCCCACAACCTGGCCGGGATCGACCCTCTTACCGACGCCCTCGTCGCCGCTTAGGCGCTCAGCCGAGACGGAAGGCGGTCTTGGGAAGGCGGTAAGCGAAGTCGCCGGCGAGCTCGGCGGCATCGTCAGGCCCGACCCGGTGCTCGCAGACGAGCCGGGCCAAGAAAGCACAGTAAGCGCGGCGTGCGACGTCATGGCGTGCTGGGATCGAGCAGTAAGCCCGCGTGTCGTCCACGAAACCGGCCGACTTGGCGGGCCCGGCGGTCTCGGTGGTCGCTGCCCAAAACCGTCCCATCGCATCGGGGGCGTCCAAGAACCACCAGGGTGCTCCCAGCCAGAGGCTCGGGTAGTAACTAGCCATCGGTGCCAGCTCGCGCGAGTAGGTTGTTTCGTCCGCCGTGAAGACGACGGCTCGGAACGATGGCACCGAGCCGAAACGAGCCAGCAGAGGTTGCAAACCAGCGGTGAAGCTCGTCGGCAACGGGAAGTCCGCACCGAGGTTCGGCCCAAAACGAGCGAACGCCAAGGCGTCGTGGCTGCGCCAGATCCCGGGATGAAGTTGCATGACGAGGCCGTCATCTGCGGACATCCTGGCCATCTCCATAAGCATGTGGGCGCCGAATAGATCTGCATCGCCCGGGCCCTGCGAACCCGCCCGTAGCCGGTCGAAGACAAGGGACGCCTCCCGCTCGCTGAGCTCGACCGCCTCAGCAGCTCGCGGCCCATGGTCGGTGGCGGTGGCCCCGAGGCGCTTGAAGGCTGCCCTGCGCGACTCGAGCGCCGCGATGTAGCCCCGGTAGTCCCCCGTGCCTATGCCCGATACAGCCTCGAGACGGTCGAGGGCAGCTGCCCATTGGCTCGACCGCGACGCGTCGACAAGCCCGTCGGGCCGGAAGGTCGGCACTACCCGGCCTTCCCACAACGGTTCGTCGCGCAATGCGGCATGAGCGGAGAGGTCGTCCAGGGGCGAATCGGTGGTCGCGAGTACCTCTAGCCCGAAACGCCGGTACAGGGCACGGGGGCGCATTTCGGGAGCTGTCAGACGCTGCGCGACACGGTCGTAGGTCTCGTCTGAGGTCGCCTCACTGAGGGGCTCCTCGACACCGAACAGAGACGACAGCTCGTCCTCGAACCACAAGCGCACGACCGTCCCTCGAAAAGCCGGCCAGTGACGGCAGAGTTGCCGCCATACCTCGCGAGGCGCAGCAACTTCGCCCTCCGGTTCGGCCAAAGGGCGCAGCCCCAAGTCTCTGAGAGCCACGCCTTGCCCGTGGAGGTGGCGGAGAACGTAGTGGTCAGGCCGCACCAACAGGGCGACGGGGTCGGCATAGGGTTCGTCCCGAGCAAGCATCGCGGCGTCCACGTGGCCATGAGGTGAGACAAGTGGCAGGCGGGCGACCTGCTCGTAGAGTTCTGCGGCGACTTTGCGCAAGCCCGGCTCAGCCGGCAAGAGGCGGTCTGGGTGAGGCAAGGGCTAGACGAGTGGGCCAGGATAAGCGGCCTCAGCCTTGTCGCCCAGTCTCTTCACCTGATGGCGCACAGCGAGCAGGACCGCTATCACGATCACGACAGCCACTCCCCCCAGGGCCAGGTCCACGGGCCCGGACAGTCGCTTCAAGGTCCCCGCGGCATCGTACGCAAGGGCGGTGTAGATGCCCGCCCACGCCACCGCGGCGGCAACCGTGGCGAGAACAAACCTGTTCCATTGCATTTGCAAAATGCCCGCCAGGAGAGCCACATAGGTGCGGAGCACCGAGACAAACCGACCGAAGAACACAACCTTTGCGCCCTGATTGTCGAGCACGTACTTTCCCACCTTCAGCTTGTGCTGGTCGAGGTGCACTTTGTTCCCGTACCGCAAGACCAGGGGGAAACCCCCCTTGCGACCAATAAGGTACCCGGCGATATTGCCCACAATTGCCGCTACGGCTGCCACCAGGAAAAGCAGCCATGGGTTCAATTTGTGTGTCTCGCCGGCGTACGCACCAGCCGCGATTACCGCTGATTCGCCGGGTATAGGCACGCCCAGGCTCTCGATGGCGACGAAAACGAACACGGCCAGGTACCCGTAGCTATGGATTATGTGAGTGGTGCTCATCCCGCTTCGGAGCATATCGGCTGGTCTGCTCGATCACTGCGGTCCAAGGAGTAGGGTCGTGGCTGTGGGTAGTCCGGGCCGTCGCAGCGACGTGCGCCTGGGCGTCCTCGCCTCTGGGAGCGGCACGATCTTGGAGGCGGTCATCGAGGCCGGCCTGGAAGTGACGGTCGTGGTGACCGACCGTGAGTGCCGGGCGCTGGAGGTTGCGGAGGCGGCCGGCGTGCCGGCAGAGCTGGTCCTGCGCGAAAGCTATGGGCCCGGCTTTGAGCGGGGCGCCTATACCCGGCGCCTCGTCGATGTACTGGAGCGCTACGAGGTGGACGTCGTTGCCATGGCCGGCTTCGGGACGATTTTCAGTGCAGAGATGTTCGCGGCGTTCCCGGGCAGGGTCCTCAACACGCACCCAGCGCTCCTGCCCGCCTTCAAGGGCTGGCATGCCGTTCGCGACGCTCTTGCCGCGGGTGTGGAGGTCACCGGCACGACGGTCCACGTCGCAACGGAAGCCGTCGACGAAGGCCCCGTCCTCGCGCAACAACAGGTGCCGGTGCTCCCGGGCGACACAGAGGAGACGCTGCTCGAAAGGATCAAGGTGGTCGAACGCCGCCTTTATCCTGAGACCATCCATGTTTTCATGACCCAGCTCCGCAAGAGCGGGACGGCACAAGGAGGCTCCGAATGAAGGCCCTGATTTCTGTTTACGACAAGACGGGTTTGGAGGACTTCGCGAGGACCCTGGCGGCGGCCGGTTACGAGTTGGTGGCGAGCGGCGGCACGGCGACGGCTCTCGCCGAAGCCGGCCTCCCCCACACGACGGTCGAGGAGGTCACCGGTTCTCCTGAAATGATCGGGGGCCGCGTCAAGACCCTCCATCCCCGCTTGCACGCGGGTATCTTGGCGAACCTCGAAGAGCCCGAACACATCGCCGACCTCGCGCAACAAGGGATCGACCCGATCGCCCTCGTCGTGTGCAACCTCTACCCGTTCCGGTCGGCACCTTCGGTCGAAATGATCGATATCGGTGGCGTGACCCTCCTGCGTGGCGCTGCCAAAAACTGGGCACGGGTATGCGTGGTGGTCGACCCGGCCGATTACCCGGCAGTGCTCGAAGGTATGCACGGTGCCGGCAACTTCGACAAGGACCTACGGCTCCGGTTGGCCCGAAAGGCCTTCGCCCACACGGCGGCCTACGACGCCGCGATCGTCACATGGTTCGACGAGCGGATAGCCGAAGAAATCACGTCCGGTGCGCCTGGAGCGACGACCAGTGAAGGCAAGCGGCTGCCCTCCCTGCCAAAGACGCTCCATTTGTCGCTCGAGCTGGCGCAGCCCCTTCGCTACGGCGAGAACCCCCACCAGCAGGGTGCGCGCTACCGCAGTAGCGGCGAGATGAGCTGGTGGGACGATGTCGTCCAGCTGAGTGGGATGGAGCTCTCCTACCTCAACCTCTACGACGCAGACGCCGCGTGGGGCTTGGTGCACGATATCGCCGACCTCGGCCCTGCGGCAGCCGTGGTGGTCAAGCACGCCAACCCGTGCGGGGCCGCTATCGCTGAAAACGTCTCGGGTGCATACGAAAAAGCCTTTGAATGCGACCCGATGTCCGCCTTCGGCGGCATCGTCGCCCTTTCGAACTTCGTCGACGACGAACTCGCGGAGGCGATGGTGGAAAATGCCAAAGCTGACGTCGTTATTGCCCCTGGCTACAGCAAGGGCGCTCTAGCCCTTTTTGCAGCCAAGCGCAAGAACATGCGAGTGCTCAGCGCTCCTGTGCCCACCACGAGCTCCTGGAATGTCCGCCAGGTAAGCGGCGGATGGCTCGTACAGAGCCCGTACCGTCTCGCAAGAGGGCCAGAAGAGTGGGAGATAGTTACGTCCACCAAGCCGAGCGAGGACAACTGGCGCGACGTTCAACTGGCGTGGAGGGTCTGCGCCGCGGTCAAGTCCAACGCGATCGTGCTCGCGGCAAACGGGATGGCTGTGGGAATTGGCGGCGGCCAACAAAACCGTGTCACAGCTGGAGAACTGGCAGTAGCGCGCGCTGGCGGACGAGCCAGGGGCGGGTCTGGCGCGAGCGATGCCTTCTTCCCCTTCAGGGACGGGCTCGATACAATTGCAGCTTCCGGTGTGACATGTGTGGCACAACCCGGAGGTTCGGTCCGTGACGCCGAGGTAATTGCGGCGGCCGAGGAGCACGGGATTGCTATGGTCTTCACGGGCGAGCGACAGTTCAGGCATTAGCAGCGAAATAGGAGCGAAATGGCAGCAGTTGTCATGTCCGGTGCACCGGTGGCCGACGCCGTATTGGGCGAAGTGGGCGACGCTGTTGCCAAGCTCGCCGCAGCCGGCAAGAGCGTCGGGCTCGGGACGATCCTCGTCGGGGACGACCCGGCGAGCGCCCACTATGTCGCCCGCAAGCACGAGATGTGCGACATCTACGGGATCTCGTCGGTGGACCTGCGGATCCCGGCCGATGCTAGCCAGCAGGATCTGCTCGAAGCGGTGGACCAGCTCAACGAAGACCCCAACGTAGACGGCTTCTTGGTGCAAAACCCGGTGCCGGCTGGCTTTGACTACGCGGAGGCACTCACCCGGGTCTTGCCTTCAAAGGACGTGGACGGGCTGCACCCGGTCAACCTCGGTTACCTCGCCCTGGGCGAGCTCGGCCATCCGCGGCCTTGTACCCCTGTCGGCATCGTGGCGATGCTCAAGTACTACAACGTGCCGGTGGAGGGCCGCTCGGTGGTCATCGTCGGCCGAGGCCCTACCCTGGGCCGACCCTTGGCGCTGCTGTTGTCCCTCAAGGAACCCGGTGCCAATGCCGCGGTCACCGTCGTGCACACGGGGGTGAAGGACTGGGCCGACTACACGAGACGAGCGGGGATCGTGGTGGGCGCGGCCGGGGTGCCGAACATGATCACCCCTGACGTGATCGCCCCCGGCTCCTGCGTGGTCGGTGGGGGTATCACCTGGGAAGGGCGCAAGGTCCTGTCCGATGTCGACGAACGTTGCGGCGAAGTCGCCGGTTGGGTCACCCCCCGGCTGGGCGGTGTCGGCGTCACGACGGTGGCAATGTTGCTGCGCAATACTGTTCTGGCCGCGGAGGGCTCGCTCGGCTCGCAGGGCTGAGGTCTTATCCTGTAACGATGGCCAGGATCTCGGACCTTCTCGCAACTGGACGGACGTACTCATTTGAGTTCTTCCCACCAAAGAGCGACGCCGAGCAAGCGCGCCTTGTCCAGACATTGTTCGACCTCCAGCCACTGAAGCCTTCGTTCGTGTCGGTTACCTACCGTGGCGGCCCCTCTTCCCGGCAACGGACCACCGAACTGGTCTCGTCCATGTTGCGTTTGACGGCTCTTCACCCGATGGCACACTTGACCTGCGGCGGCCATAGCCGCTTGGAGCTGGCTGACATATTGGTCGGTTTCAGGAAGGCTGGGATCGAAAACCTGATGGCGCTGGCAGGTGACCCCCCCACCGATCCCTCGTTGCCGGCCGGCGAACTGGCCCACGCTCTCGAGCTTGTTGAGCTGGCCCGGGCGATCGGCGGCTTTTGCATCGGCGTGGCGGCCCACCCCGCAGGGCACCCGCGCTCACCCAGCTTGGTGAGCGACCGGCGGTTCCTGGCCCAGAAGCTACGCGTTGCCGACTTTGCTGTCACGCAGTTCTTTTTCGAGATCGCAGATTATTTTTCGCTCGTCGAAGACGTCGAGGCAAAGGGCCTCACCAAGCCCGTGCTCCCCGGCATCCTGCCCATCACGAACCTGTCCTCGCTCCCCCGGATGGCGGAGATGGGCTGCGCAGTGCCGCGCTGGCTCGTCGGGCGCCTCGAGTCAGCGGCCGAACGGGGCGGGGCCGCCGACGTTGCTAAGGCCGGCGTCGACGCAGCCACCGAGCTTTGCGCCCAATTGCTCGACAAGGGCGCCCCAGGGCTGCACTTCTACACGTTCAACCGCTCCGAAGCGACCCGCCAGATCCACACTAACCTCAGCCTCTAGGCCGCCCCAGAACGCGCTACAGCCCAAGGCGTTCGTTCGTGATCCTGATCGCGTCCGGGTTGTCGTCCACCAGTAGGTAGCGCCGCCCGAGGTTCTTGGCGGCGACTCCGGTTGTCCCGCTCCCGCAAAAAAAATCGGCCACCAGGTCGCCGGGGTTGCTCGATGCCCTCACCACCCGCTCCAGCAATTTGAGCGGTTTTTGCGTAGGGTAACCGGTGCGCTCGCGGCCGTTGGTGGGCACGATCGTGAGCCACCAAGTGTCTGTCGGTAGCTTGCCACGGGCCGCTTTTTCCGGGCCGACGAGGCCCGGCGCCATGTAGGGGACCCGGTCGATATCGTCGGTATTGAAGGTCCACTTGGCGGACTTCGAATACCACAGGATGTTGTCGTGCTTTTTCGGCCAGCGGTCCCGGGGCCGGCCACCGTAGTCGTAAGCCCAGATGATCTCGTTCAGGAACCGTTCTGGCCCGAACAGCTCGTCGAGCAGGAACCTCGCGTAATGAGCGGCATGAAAGTCGAGGTGGAGGTAGAGAGATCCGCTCGGGGCGAGCACTCGGTGGATCTCTGCGAGGCGCTCGTACAGGAACGACAGGTACTCGGGGAGCGCCATGTCGTCGCTGTAGCGGTAGGTCGAGACCACCTCGAACTGGTAAGTGCGGCCGGCGAAACCCCTACGGGCCTTGGTGCCGGTACCCGTGCGGATAGAGCCCAAGCTTCGCACCTGCTGCGTCCCGAAGGGGGGGTCGATGTAAACCAGGTCGACGCACCCATCCGGCAGCCTTCGCAGGGCGGCCAGGTTGTCATCGAGGAAGACGCCCTCCAACGGGCCGGCCCGGCCTGGGCTGGCCAGATTGGGCGGGCCCTCTGGGCCGGCGCTCAAAGGGACCGTCATTGGGGTAGAGGTTAAAGGCTGGCACGGGCGAGAAGGGGGACCGGCCCCGCCCGGGCCGATCTCGCTGCGTTGGTCCTATGTCCCTCCCCGCCCCTAGGCTTGCAGGCCATGGCTGACAAGATCACTATGGGGCCCGACGGCAAGCTGCGGGTACCCAACGAGCCCATCATCCCCTTTATCGAAGGTGACGGCACGGGCGTGGACATCTGGCCGGCGGCCCAGCGCGTCATCGACGCCGCCGTCGCCAAGCACGGGTACAAGATCGCTTGGACCGAGGTGCTGGCAGGCGAGAAGGCGTTCAAAGCGACCGGGGACTGGTTGCCCGAAGACACTCTTGCCGCCTTTCGCGAGTACCTGATCGGCATCAAAGGCCCGCTCACGACGCCGGTTGGCGGTGGGTTCCGTTCCCTGAACGTGGCGCTGCGCCAGATCCTCGACCTCTACGTGTGCCTGCGACCAGTGCGCTGGTTCCAGGGTGTGCCATCGCCTGTGAAGCGGCCAGACCTGGTCGACATGGTCATCTTCCGGGAGAACACGGAGGACATTTACGCCGGCCTCGAGGTCGAAGAGGGCACTCCTGAGACCAAGCGCCTTATCGAGCTTCTCCACGACGAGCTCGGCTGGCAGATCCGGCCCGACTCCGGGATCGGGATAAAGCCGATATCTATCACTGGCAGCAAGCGGCTCGTCCGAGCAGCGCTCCAGTACGCCGTCGACCACGGGCGCGAATCGGTGACCCTGGTCCACAAGGGGAACATCCAGAAGTACACAGAGGGTGCATTCCGCAAGTGGGGCTACGAGGTCGCTCAAGAGGAGTTTGCCGACCTGGCCGTCACCTGGGACGACTGTGGAGGCAAGCCGGGCGACAAGATCCTGGTGAAGGACAACATCGCTGATATCACCCTGCAGCAGGTCCTCACCCGCCCCGAAGACTTCGACGTCATCGCCACCACCAACCTCAACGGCGACTATCTCTCTGATGCCATTGCCGCTCAGGTGGGCGGCATCGGGATCGCACCGGGGGCCAACATCAACTACGTGACAGGGCACGGGATCTTCGAAGCAACGCACGGCACTGCGCCTAAGTACGCCGGCCAGGACAAGGTCAACCCCGGCTCGGTCCTGCTTTCGGGGGTGCTCATGCTGGAACACCTTGGCTGGCAAGGGCCAGCGGACGACATAGTGCGCGCCATGGAAGCGACGATCGCCGAACGAGTTGTCACATATGACTTCGCCCGGCAGATGGAAGGCGCTACCGAGGTCAAGACGTCAGAGTTCGCAACCGCCATCATCGGGAAGCTCTAGGCACGATGACCGACGTCACGAACGCTGCCAAAGCGCCCCTGAAGGTTGCCGTCACCGGGGCTGCAGGCCAGATCGCCTACAGCCTCCTGTTCAGGATCGCGAGCGGCGCGATGCTGGCCCTGACCAGCCGGTCGCCCTGCAGCTGCTGGAAATCCCTGATGCCCTTGGCGCCCTCGGCGGCGTCGCGATGGAGCTTGACGACTGCGCTTTCCCTCTCCTCACGGGCGTAAGCATGAGCTCAGATCCCGAAGTGGCCTTTGGCGACGCCGACGTAGCCCTGCTGGTCGGTGCCCGGCCGCGCAGCAAGGGCATGGAGCGCCGTGACCTGCTGGAAGCGAACGGCGCTATTTTCAGTGTCCAGGGACGCGCTCTGGCCGCAAGCGCTGCCAGGGAGGTCCGGGTCTTGGTCGTAGGCAACCCTGCCAACACCAACTGCCTCATCGCCGCGCACAACGCGGAGCGCTCCGCGACCCCACTCGCGCCTCACCAGTTCTCCGCCATGACAAGGCTCGACCAGAACCGAGCACTAGGTCAAGTGGCCGCTCGCGCCGGTGCGGCGGTCCGCAGCGTCACCAACATTTCGATCTGGGGGAACCACTCCGCCACGCAGTACCCCGACATCTTCCACGCCAAGGTGGCCGGTAGGCCGGCTATCGACGCGGTGGGCGGCGCCGACTGGGTCGAAAAAGAGCTGGTCCCGACCGTCCAACAGCGCGGTGCTGCGATTATCGAGGCCCGCGGAGCATCGAGCGCGGCTTCGGCCGCCAGCGCAGCGGTGGACTCGGTGCGCGACTGGGCACTTGGCACACCTGAAGGCGACTGGACGTCGATGGCAGTCTTCTCGGAGGGTTGGTACGGGACGCCAGGAGGTGTGTTTTCTTCGTTCCCGGTGACTGCGGGCGATTGGGCCTACAGCGTGGTCGAGGGCCTCGAGGTCAACGACTTCTCACGCGGCCTGATCGACCGGAGCAATGCCGAGCTCGTTGCAGAGCGCAACAGCGTGAAGGAGCTCGGCCTGTTGCCCTAGCGGGTGGGGGTCAGTGCGGCCCCTGGCAGTTCGGTGCCGCGATGGGCCAAGCTAGGCCGTTTAGTGCGTCAGTGCGGGCGGGCTGACCAGCCCAAGGCGGTGAAGGTACAGCAGTTTGCGCTCTACGGCTGCTCGCCACGCAGTCAGGTCAAGGTCGAAGTGGGCGCGGTCACCGTCCTCATAGGCATGCTCGAGCTCATCGAAGGCTTCATCTTCGGCATCGAGCAGGGAGCGGTACTTGGTGAGGAACTGGTCGTCCACTACGTCGCAGAGCATTGCACTGCACCTCCAGTAAACGGGGCTGTTTGGCTTGTTCTTACCACTATCCCCCTTCCGGGGGCCCAGATCAACTCTTTGGGTGGCTTTCTTCGCAAGTCCACAGTTAGTCAGGCCGCGGGAGCCTCCTGGAGGCGGCAGGCCGTACCGACGAGGTTGGAACTGAAAACGTCCGCCTCCGAGGCGAGCTGGTCGGCCGCGCGGCGGTCGGCGTTGGCAGCCTGCTGCGACGTCTCCGATAGCGAGCGCGGGGCCACGCGCCCCGGCAGCTGCTTGGCTGGGCCGATAATGGCTGCGTATAGGCGCTCTTCGCGGGTGAAGTTCTTCCAGGCCTGGAGCCACTCCTGCACTGTGGGCTGCATGTCGGCAGCCGTCGGGACGGCCTCCAGCTGGGCCCCGAGGTTGTCCACCTCCCGAGCGGCTACGACGATGGTCGGCCCGTCCACACTGTCGGCGAACACCGGCCGGTACCTCGGTAGGACTGAGGCACAGTCCCGGCCGGCCTTGGTGACGAAGCTAGCCTCGGCAGCCCGGTCCGCCGGCCTGGGGCCGCCCCGGCCCTCGTAGGGGGCGATAACCGCGAAACTCGAGATCACGACGGCGAAGACGGTTACAAAGAGCAGGGCCACCATCAGCACTGGCCGGCGAGCCGGGCCGAGCTTGATGCTCGGCGCCGGGCCGGCTGACGGGAGAGGCCTGGCCCTGCGCTCTTCTCGCTCCTGCCACCCCTGCTCGGCCTGCCTCGGCCGCCACGACAAGAACCACTCGCGGGCCCAGGCGCCTGAGGTGACGGGTTCGCGCAGTTGCTTTGGGTGCACGGGCCCCTCGACCGAGCGGTCGAAGTCGCGGCGTGCGCAGTTCAAAAGGTTCAGCGTCCGAGGCCCACGCCGGGCGGGACCTGGCACGTCCTGTCCAGGATTGCCCGTCCCAGTAGCGCAGCGACCCAGGCTCGTCAGGGTTGCGGTACCAGCCGGGCTTCGGGGGCAAGTGAGCTTCCATCTGGCCCTACGCAAACGTTGTCGTGGCTCGGACAGCGGCTGGGACCAGGTCCAAGCCGCCAATGCCCGATTGGTTGACGGAGAGGGCCGCAATGTTGCCCGACACCCGCGCGAGGCCGGCCGATAGCGCGTCGATCGCCGAGAGCTCACCAGAGGCAATGCCCGCCAAGGTGCCGTACCCGGCCCTCAATTCGACGTGCGAAGCCCGGAAATCCTCTTTGCGCCACACCAGCCTGGGGCCGTCGAGCTCCATCACTAACTGGTAACGTACCTCGCCCTCAGGGGCGCCGCTGGCGATAACTTCGACGACCAGTTCGGGCGCCCCGCCCTGCGCCGTCTGTCCTGCCGCGCTTGCCCTGTCGCGGGAGCCCGCGTTGCCACCATCGCCATGCGCCTCGGCCTGCCTCTCAGCGCCGAGCGACACCTCATCGAACCAGGCGTCCGACAGGAACCGCGCCATCCCATAGATATACCAGGTGCGGTAACCACTTAAGTACCGACCACCTAAGTACCCTTGGCTCATGCTCCAAGCGTCACTGTCGCTCCACGCCAACCTGCTGGCCAGCCATGGCAGGCTCGTTGCCAGCTCGGCCGGCTCGAGCATCCCGCCCTTGCACATAACGAGCTTTCAGGCAATAGTACTCGGTATTTTGCAAGGAGTTACCGAGCTTTTCCCGATATCGAGCCTGGGCCACACGGTCATTTACCCGTCGCTTTTCGGCTGGCACGCCTTGGTTGTTTCCCAGTCCCAGCGCAAGTCGCACTGGCTCGGTTTCGTGGTCATGATCCACGTCGGCAGCGCCTTGGGGCTGCTTGCCTACTTCTGGCGGGACTGGGTGGCCATAGTCCGCGCCTGGCTACGCTCGGTCGCCCGCCGCAAGATCGAAACGCCCACCGAGAAGGTGGCCTGGCTGATCATCGTCTCCACTATCCCGGCGGGCATCATCGGCATCGCCCTCGAGCGCGAGCTGCGCGTCCTACTCGCTAAACCGTTGGCGGCAGCGATCTTCCTGACTGTCAATGGCTTCGTGCTGTTCGCGGGCGAAGGCTTCAGGCGGCGAGCAGCCGGGCGCGAGGTGCAGCCGTTAGCCGACGCCGTTGAGACCGACGAGATCGAAAGTGGCAGAGCGATCGCGCAGCTCAGCTATCGAGATGCTCTCGTCGTTGGGTTGGCGCAGTCCTCGGCACTGATCGCCGGGATCAGCCGCGACGGTGTCACCATGACCGCCGGGTTAGCCCGTGGCCTCTCCCAACAGACCGCGGCGCGCTTTGCGTTCCTGCTGGCAACACCGGTGATCCTCGCTGCAGGGCTGTTCGAGCTCCCGGAGTTCCTCGGGCCCACCGGGGCGGGCGTGCGGGGGCCGGCACTGCTCGGCCTCGTGTTCGCAGCCTTGGCGGCGATCGTCTCGGTGCACTGGCTGGTGCGCTGGTTCAAGACACGCAACCTGACGCCGTTCGCTATCTACTGTGTGGTCTTCGGCCTGGCCATGACCATTTATTTCAGCGTCTAGCTATTTCAGCGTCTGAGCCTTTACCGAAGTCTCGTACCGGTTCGCTGCCGGCTCGGGGGAACCAGGCCACCTGAGCTCGAGCTGTAGCTCGACAGGCCATGTGCCGACATTGTCCAAGAGGCCTCCGGCGCCGGCCTCCTCCAGAGCCGCAACGTCGGGCAACTTGGCCGTGAGCCGGCCGACGAATGTCGCCTGGCCGGAGGGCACCTCCCCGGCGAACCGCCAGGCCCGCCCCCCGCCCGCCCAGGTGAGCCTCGCTTCGAGGACGGCGTCGTCGAGAGGCTGTCGCAGTTCGTTGACGACATGCACGTCAAGTGACAGGAGCGCCCCCGGGTCGTAGCTGGGTGCGGGCCAGTCCGCCACGACCAGGACCGGGGCACAGGCCTTCTTCAGCACGGCAAAAGCAGCCTTGGGGACGCGTTGATGGTCGAGCAGGGACCACGAGACCGCTGGCTGGGCATCGTTGAGGCAGAACACGGCGAAGCCACCGGTCGGGCGGAACATCAACCGGCGCAAGGTCTCGACCTGCTGCTTGATGAGCAACGCCTGGTAATCCTGGGTGGCGTCGCGCCACGCTTCAAAGCTCTCGTAGCCGCCAGGCGGGACGAGGTTGTCAAAAATGCTCTTCTGTAGGCAGTAGTGGTCTACCAGGTCCGTCCAGTCAAGGTTGGGCCAGAGCTCCGGGGCCATAAAGCCGGCCGTATGAGGCACGGCCTGGGCTCCGAGCTCGCCGATGAAGCGCCCCGCTGCCGGCCAAGCTGCGACGGCCCGGGGCAGGTCCCGGGAGCGGCCGAGGTACCAGCCGAAGTAGAAGTGGCTGTCGGTGCCCCACGCCGGGTGCGGGAGCACGCCCGAATGCGCCACCACCGGGCGGGAAGGGTCGGCCCGCTCGAACGCCCTGCGGATGCTGTTGTCGAGGACCGACTTGTTCCAGCTGGGCAGTGCGTGCGCCGCGGCTACCCCGAGCGCGCCGAGCGCGCCTAACCGCCCTCCCGGCTGGAGCTCGAACGAAAATGGTTCGTTATGGCCGCACCAGACCGCTATCGAGGGGTGGTGGCCGAGCAAATCGACCGCCTTGACGGCTTGGCGGACGGCCTCGCGCCGCACCCCCTTGTACGCCCACTGAAGGGGCATGTCTTGCCAGATCAGGACACCTTTGTCGTCCGCGGCCTCATAGAGCTCGGGACGCCCGACGTGGCCGTGCACGCGAAGCATGTTGAGCCCCGCCTCGAGAGCGAGCTCGACGTCGCGGGCGACCTCGGCCGCGGATGCATAAGCAAGGTCGCGCCGGGTCGGGGCCAGGTTTGCGCCCTTCAGGAAAACCCGCTCCCCGTTGACCGACCAGATGAAGTCATGGGCACGTACCTGTCGCAGGCCGGTGCGCAGGACCTTCGAGCCGAGCTGTTCGCCTTCCAGCTCCACTTCGACAGAGAGGTCATAAAGGGGCTGTTCACCCAGCCCGACGGGCCACCACAGGTCAGGATCGGGCACGACCAGTCGCCACCGGAGGCGGTTCGCCCCGAGAGCGAGCGGATGTTTCTTCTCCACCCCCGCAGCCACCTCGTCGCTGCCGGCTCGGCGCACCTCGGTGACCAATGTGACCGTCACCGCTTCAGCCGCGTCTAGCTCGGCGACGATGTCCACGACGGCCCGGCCGGCTCGGGCCTCCACGCAAGTGGCCCGCAGCGACGAGATGTGCACGGAGCCTCCGACCACAATCCGCGCCGGGCCCCAAATCCCTCCTGGGTTGAAGGCGGGGTCGATGCAGTCCCAGTTCCCGAAGACACCCGTCAAGGCCCGTTTGTCCTGGCGCTTGGTAGTTCGCTCGCAAACGACTTCGAGCCCGAGAAGGTGCTCGGAGCGTTCCGAGAGCGCCGACGTCACTTCGAACGAATGCGGGAAAAAGTACCCCTCGGTGTCGCCAAGGTACGACCCGTCCAACCAGACGTCCGACTGGTAGAAAATGCCGTCCATGACGAGCCATGCTCGCTGGCCCTTGGAGAGAGCCTCCATTTGGAAGCGGCGGCGGTAGAGCAATGGGCCGTCCGATGCCGCAAAACGAGGCTCGGCCTGCCAATGCCCAGGGACGCGGAGCGGCTGCCAATTGCTGTCATCTAGCTCGGGACGGGGGAAACTGCGGCGGAGGTCGTCGTCGGCTTCTATGGCAGACCATTCACCGCACAGGTCCGTCAAGCGCCCGGGCCTTGTCTGGAGGTTCTCTTGGGGCCACGCACTACCCGGCAAAGTAGCGTGCTTGCACCGGTACGGTTTGACAATGACAGCGCCTACGCCCGCACGACCCTCGACCTTGATGGAACTTCGCGCCTCCGGATGGCGCTCACGCCCGGTCAAGCAGGAGGTCCGAGCCAATGCTGCCCGGCGCATCGCGGCACGCCAGCCCGTCGTCGAGGGCCTTGTCGGCTACGAAGGCACCGTACTGCCGGCTCTCGAGAACGCCCTCATCGCCGGGCACGACATCATTTTCCTCGGCGAACGGGGCCAGGCCAAGACGCGGCTCATGCGCAGCCTCGTCGAGTTACTGGACGAACAGTTGCCGATAGTCGCCGGCTCGGAGATCCTGGACGACCCCTACCACCCGATCTCGCGTTACGCCCGGGAACTGGTCGCCGCCAAGGGTGACAACTGCCCGGTCGAATGGGTTGGCCGGGAGCAACGTTTCGGCGAAAAGCTCGCAACGCCCGATACCTCGATCGCCGACCTGATCGGCGAAGTCGACCCCGTAAAGGTCGCAGAGGGCCGTTACCTGTCCGACGAGCTCACGCTTCACTACGGGTTGGTACCTAGGACAAACCGTGGGATCTTCGCCATCAACGAGCTCCCGGACCTGGCCGAGCGGATCCAGGTCGGCTTGCTCAACGTCCTCGAGGAGCGCGACGTCCAGGTCCGCGGCTACAAGATCCGGCTACCGCTCGACGTCATGCTCGTCGCCTCCGCCAACCCGGAGGACTACACGAGCCGAGGGCGGATCATCACCCCACTCAAGGACCGCTTCGGGGCGCAGATCCGGACCCATTACCCCCTCGATACCGCTACCGAGGTGACTGTCATCGTGCAGGAGGCCAACCCTGTGGCCCTCGACGACGTCGAGGTGGAGGTGCCCGCTTACATGGCCGAGGTCATCGCGAGCATTTCGCAGCTGGCGCGGCAAAGCCCCCAGGTCAACCAGCGGTCCGGGGTATCTGTCCGGCTCGGGGTTGCCAACTACGAGACCTTGGTGGCGGCGGCATTGAGACGTGCGCTGCGGCTGGGCGAAAAGCAAGCCGTCCCGCGTGTCAGCGACCTGGCCGCCCTCGTATCGTCTACTGCCGGAAAAGTGGAGCTGGACTCCCTGGACGAGGCGAACGAGGAAGACCTCGTTTCCCGCCTCACCCGCCAGGCAGTGCTCGGCGTCTTCAGGTCCAATGTCGAACAGTCCGAGCTCACCAAAGCCGTTTCCGAGCTCGACGACGGCTCAGCCATTGAAGTCGGTGACGAGGTGCCTTCGTCCTCGTACGTCGAGGCACTGGCGCTCCACCCAGGGCTGCGGGCGCCAGCCGGCAAGCTCGCAGGCTCGGAAAGTGCAGCAGCTCTGGCTGCCGCTACCGAACTCCTCCTCGAGGGCCTCCATCTCGCCAAGCGGCTCAACAAGCACCCGACGGCGCGTGGCGCTAGCTACCAGGCCAGACGCTCATGAACCTGCAGCCGAGGCGCTAGCTAGTCATGCCAGGAGCGAGGTATTCACGCTGGGACGGTACCCAGGAAATCGGCGACCTGAGCGGCGACGACGTCCTTCGCCGTCTCATGGACGACCTGACCGAGCACGGCGACCCTGACCAGGCTCTTCGCCGGCTGATGCAACAAGGCTTCATGGACAGCTCCGGAAGGGACGTCGCTGGCTTGCGCGAGCTGTTGGACAGGGTGCGCCAAAGACGGGCGCAACTGGCTCGTGAAGCCTTCTCGGAGCTGCAAACGGCCATGTCCAACGCCTCGCCGGAGGCCCTTCAACGCGCCAGAGAGATGCTCTCGGAGCTGAACCGGCTCGTTGAGCGCCGGCGCGACGGCGAGGATGTCCAGGCTGACTTCGAAAGGTTCATGGAGCGCTTCGGGGATCTCGTTCCCGGCAACCCTTCCAACTTGGACCAGCTGTTGGAGAACATGGCTCGCCAGGTTGCGGCCGCGAGGGAACTGCTCGAGTCCTTGACCCCCGAGCAAAGGGCCAAGCTGATGGAGCTCTCCGAGGCGCTCCTCGAAGGCGACCTCGAGCTGCAGATGGAGCTCGAAGCACTGGCCGCCCATCTCGCAAGCGCTTCGGCCGGGAACTCGTTCCTCGGCATGCCCCTCTCACTCGAACCGGCCGGCGCCCTCATCAGCCAAATGTCCGACTTGAGCGACCTCGAGCAGCTCCTGGCTGGTGCACCCAGCCCTGGCGCGCTGGCTGAGGTCGACATCGACCGAGCCCGTGAGCTACTAGGCGAGCAGGACGCACGCTCGCTTGAGGCTCTCGGCCAGGTCGCACGGCGGCTCCGCGACTCCGGTTTCGTGGAACAAAAGGAGGGGCGGCTCCGCCTCACACCGCGTGGTTTGCGCCGCCTGGGGGACCAGGCCCTTTCTGACCTGTTCACCAAGCTCGAGCGGTACCGCTCCGGCCAGCACCCGATTGGCCAACCCGGTACGGGCCACGAACGGGCCGGGGAAACAAAGCCCTACGAGTGGGGGGACGCGTTCAACCTCTCGATCGAGCGGACCGTGCGCAATGCTCTCGCAAGGAGCGGGCCGGGCACGCCCGTGGCCCTCACGCCCGCAGACTTTGAGGTCGAGCGCACTGAGGCCCTATCTCGCTCAGCCACCGTGATCATGCTCGACCTGTCACTTTCGATGCCGATGAGGGGCAATTTCGTCGCAGCAAAGAAAATGACGATGGCCCTGCACGCACTGATATCGGGCAGGTTCCCGTCGGACTACCTCGGCATCGTCGGCTTCGCTCGTGCCGCGCGCGAAATACCGTTCCGCGAACTGCCGGAAGTCTCGTGGGACTACGACTGGGGGACCAACATCCAGCATGGCCTCGTCGTTGCCCAGAAACTGCTTGCGCACCAGAGAGGTACCAAACAGGTGATCATGGTGACCGACGGCGAGCCCACCGCTCACTGGCCTGTCGGGGCAGCGGAGCCGGTTTTCGGCTACCCGCCCACGCAGGAGACCGTCGATGCCACACTTGTCGAGGTGGCCCGCTGCACCCGCAACAGCATCCGGATAAACACCTTCGCTCTCGACGCCACCGGGCATTTGCGGCATTTCATAGAGCAGATGACCCGCCTCAACCGCGGCAAGGCGTTTTACACCACACCGAGCACCCTCGGGGACTACGTGCTGTTGGACTTTCTCGAGACGAAGAGGACTTCGCTGCAGCGCCGACGCCGGCCGGCCTGAGCGCTCCAACCTTCTTCCAAATCAGCTAAGGACCGTGGCCTCACGGGGCCCCCCAAAAAACACCCCTTGCGTTGTTGCGCGCGATGCGTCAAGATAACAGGAATGTAGTTACGCGCTGACGTAACTACATCAGTGCTACCCGGGTGAAGCCTGGGTGCACTCGAAATGACGTTACCTAAGACGACACACGACCGATGGGAGCCGCCGGTGACTGACATCGTGCGCTTTTTGCACTTACCGGCCGATCTGACCGGGTTCCGCTGGGACAGCGAAGTGCCGACATGGCAGCGGTCCGCTAACTGCTTGGGCGTCGACCCGGACCTCTTCTTCCCCGAGAGAGGCGGGTCAACCCGGGAAGCCAAGGAGGTCTGCCGGGGCTGTGTCGTCCGCGAGGACTGCCTTCAGTACGCGCTCCGCAACGGCGAGAAGTTCGGGATTTGGGGTGGCCTCTCCGAAAGGGAGCGTCGTCGGCTCCGTCGTCGCCGCAACGGGGCACCGTACCGGGTCAGCAAAGCTTCCTAGCGCCCGCGCAAGCAACTTCCCCCGGCGAGGCAGGCCTTGGCCCAAAGGCTCGGGCGTGCCTCGCCGTTATATTTTGAGCCGCTCCTCGATGGTCCGCTCCACAGCCAGGTCAAGTTGTTCCCAACGCGACTTGGGGGTCGCGGCCAGGACGGCCTGAGGTACGAGCCCAACCAGCTCGGCGGCCGCGACCGGCGCCATGCTCGTGACCGAGTCCCATACCTGGGCTGGGCCGACAACGAGCGGCCGGACAAGGTTGCACGACACTTGCACCCGGTCACCCAGGCTGAAGGCCAAGGCTCGCACCTCCGCCGAGCGCAGCGCCGTTGCAATGGCCCTGGCCTTGGCGAGGTCCCCCTCCACCAGCCAGAGGTTGTAAGCCACCATCAGGCCCCGGGCACCCACAGCTACCGAGCCCGCCGTAGGGTGCGGCTCAGGGGGCCCGAAATCGGGTAGCAAGGTGCCCCAGGCCTGCCTGCGGACCTCCGGCAAGGTGCGACCCGGGCCATATAGGAACGCCGGCAAGCCCAGCTCGCTAGCCGCCCACCGCGCGAAGTCGTCGCGAGCCTTGATGCCCCGTTGTGCACCGGCCCCTTCTGCGTCCCTGACGGGCCAGCCCTCGAGAGCTACCCAAGGGACCACGTCAAGCACCCCGAACCGGGGGTGCGCGCCGACATGGTTGCGCAGGTCAAGCAGCATTACGGCCGCCCGCGCGAGATCCCGGGCAGCGCTCATCACCGCGCCTTGCCCGCCTGCCAGAGTGAACACCGAGCGGTGGTGAGCGCAGTCGCTGTGGAGGTCCAAAAGGCAGCTCCCGGCGGCCGCCGACAGGGCCGCCACGCCGGCCAAGTCGCAGCCCTCGCTCACGTTGACAACACACTCGAGCAATGGCTCGTCGCTATTCACGTCAACCAAGTCTGCCCTCACCTCCGTATAGTCGGTATAGAAGGTTGGCCGCCCTGCAAAGTCCTTCGCCCAAGCACTAGCATTGGGGAAGGACCGGCCAGCTCGCCAGGAGGTGCGTAATGCTTGCAAATATCACGGGTGACTGGCCTTACATCCTTATCGCCGTCATCATCCTCTTCGGCGGCAGTCAGCTGCCCAAGTTGGCTCGCAATGCCGGCGAGGCCATGAAGGAGTTCAAGAAGGCTCACGAAGAGGCCACCTCGTCGCCTCTCGCGTCTACGAGCAACATCGGCTCGACGGTTACTTCGTCGCCACCTGCGTCACCGGCAGTGCCCCCGGCCCTTCCATCAGGAAGTGTTTCGGCTGCTCAAACCGATGATCACGTAACGCTGACCCGGTCAGAGCTGGATGCTTTGCTAGCGGACCGGGAAGCTCGTGCGAGATCTGGACGCGGCGCCGACAGCCCTCAAAGCTGACGCCTCAAAGCTGACGCTTCAAAGCTGACGCCTCAAAGCTGACGCCTCAAAGCTGACACGGCCGGCCCCCCTATTGAGGTGGTGGTACGAGAGGGGACGCAATCCGCTGAGGACACGGGCCCGCCGAGTTCACGGCGTTAGGAAACGATCAAGGCGTCACACTCACTAAAACCCGCACCTTTGCCTCAGCGCGCTGGTCACTATCCGGACGGAGGATAAGAGGGGAAGTTGGGCCGTTGGCCCCACCTCGCGGTGCTCAAGCGCCCGCGCCGCGAGCATGGGACGCTACTTGCGGACCGAAACTCCGGGCCGGTTAGGCCCTGGCAACTGTGCCCCCGTGGCTGAGGTGCGGGCTGGCAGCCCGCGGCGGCTCCGGGCGATGCGGCGGCGCTCACGCTCCGAGGCGCCACCCCACACACCATGCTCGATGTGATTTTCGAGTGCGTACTCCAGGCATGGCTCTTTCACTGGGCACTCGGCACAGTAGTGACGAGCAACCTCCACCCCAACTCCGTCGCTCGGGAAAAAAATCTCGGGCGGCAGGTCCCGGCACCGTCCCTGCACCATCCAAGAAGTTTCCAAGATGACCTCCGTTGCGCTTTGCGCCACACGCTGAATGTATTACGTTCCCCGGCCGGTCTTTGGATCCCTGCCGGGCTGAACTTCAGTCAGAATGCGGGGAAGGACGCAGCAATGCTCTTTTACAGTACTCCACAAGCGCCTGTCAAGGCGGTACCCGGCCGTCCTGGTGGTCAAACACGCAGCCCCCAAAACCGGCCCGGGGAGCAGCGCCAAGACAACGTAGCTCATAACTTGACAGATGCCAAGTGTTTGGTGGACACTGGATGGCAATGAGCGCTCGCGTAAGCCTGCTCCTTCTCACCTAGGCGAACACCCCACACGGTGTTCGCCGAAACCTCCTGTGCCTTCTGGCCAGGAGGTTTTTTCATTCCCGTCGTAGAAAGGCCCAATGATGACTCGCCGCCCATTGACGATCTCCAAGATGCCGTTCGAGAAGTACGCCGCCACTGTGCCACTCGTGCTCCCGGACCGCACGTGGCCGTCCAAGCAACTGGGGTCAGCGCCGCGCTGGTGCAGCGTCGACCTGCGCGACGGCAACCAGGCCCTGATCGACCCGATGGACCCGGCACGAAAGCTTGCGCTCTTCGAGACCCTGGTGGGGATCGGCATCAAGGAGATAGAGATCGGCTTCCCGTCGGCCTCCGGCCCGGACTACGACTTCGCCCGCCACATCATTGAAGAAGACCTGATCCCCGAAGACGTGACCATCCAGGTGCTCGTGCAGTGCCGCCAAGAGCTGATCGAACGGACCTTCGAAGCCATCTCAGGCGCCCCACGAGCGATCCTTCACTTCTACAACTCGACCTCAGAGTTGCAGCGGCGTGTCGTGTTCCGCCAGGACCGCCAAGGGATCATCGATATCGCCACCAACGCAGCGCGCATTTGTAAAGAGCTCGAGCACAAGGTTTCCGGGACGCACCTTCTCTATGAGTATTCCCCCGAGAGCTTCACTGGGACCGAACCCGACTTCGCGGTTGAGATTTGCGAAGCAGTGGCTGATGTCGTCGAGCCGAGCCGCGAGGCGCCGCTCATCGTCAACCTTCCGTCCACCGTCGAGATGTACACGCCCAACGTGTTCGCCGACGTCATCGAATGGTTCGGCCGCCAGTTCCGCGAGCGCAGTGCGATAGTGCTGTCGGTGCACCCGCACAATGACAGGGGCACCGCGGTCGCGGCGGCCGAGCTCGCGCTGCTTGCCGGCGCTGACCGCGTCGAGGGGACGTTGTTCGGCAACGGCGAAAGGACCGGGAACCTTGACCTTGTCACCGTTGCGCTCAACCTGTTTTCACAAGGCATAGACCCGGAGCTCGACTTCCACGACATCGAGGCTGTCCGCAGGGTCGCCGAGCACGCCAACCGGATGCCCGTCCACCCGCGCCATCCCTACGTCGGCGACCTCGTTTATACGGCCTTTTCGGGCTCTCACCAGGACGCCATCAAAAAGGGGATCGCCGCTCTGCCCGAAGAGTACGACAAGTGGGAGGTCCCCTACCTGCCCATCGACCCCAAGCACACCGGCAGGACCTACGAGGCGATCATCCGCGTCAACAGCCAGTCAGGCAAGGGAGGCGTTGCCTACGTCATGGAGACCGAACATGGCCTCGACCTGCCCCGTCGCCTCCAGATCGAGTTCTCCAAAGCCGTCCAGGCAGTAACCGAAGCGAGCGGCACAGAGATCAAGCCAGACGCGCTCTGGGAGGCCTTCGAAAAAACCTACCTGGCCGAAAGCGCCTCTTTGCGGCTGCTGGGCGCCGAGGTGGCAACGGAACGAGCGACGGACGCTCATATCACTCAGGTGACTGCCCAGCTGCTCGTCGACGGGGAGCACCGTAGCGTGGTCGGCAAAGGCAATGGCCCGATCGACGCCCTGGTCAATGGGCTCACGGACCTCGGTATTGGGCTCGCCGTCCTCGATTACAACCAACATGCGCTGACGGCGGGGAGCGGAGCTTCCTCCGTTGCATACGTGGAGGTCGAGTCCGCGGGCCGGGTGGTGTGGGGCGTCGGGATGGACTCGAGCATCCTCGACGCGTCCTTACAGGCCGTCGTGAGCGCTGCCAACCGGTTGCGCGAGCTGTCCACGCAAAGCGAACTGGTGGCCGAGTGACAGACGGCGGGAACAGCAGGGTGACAGACGTCGCATATGCTCAGCGCATGTCTACTCAACAGTCAGAGGCCACCGGCCCGCCCCGTGGTCACGTAAGGGTCGTCTACTTAGGCCCGGTCGCGCCCCACTGGAGAGTTGATTCTGACTTCGGGGACCGCAACCTGATCGAGGAGTTCCGCCAGAGGATCCTGGCGCGTCTTTTGTTGCTTCCGCCACATGACCCGCAGTTCCGCCGCAACCGGGAACGCATCGTGCGCGATGCCGCGCGCGAAAACGTCCTCCTCGAGTGGGACCTAGGTGTGCCCGACGACGAAGAAGGTGACTTCATAGGCACGGCGGAAGTCTGAGCGCTGGGCCATTTCCGCTGTTCGCACTATCGCTAGGCGGTAGCGTGAGGGCCGTGGCGCTGGGTCGTGAAACTGTTCCTCCCGAGGCTGACAACATCCTCCTCGAAGCCAGCGAAGTGCGCTATGTCAACCGGGAGCTGTCCTGGCTCGACTTCAACCGGCGGGTCCTTGCGCTGGCCGCGTCGCCTACTCAGCCGCTTTTGGAGCGGGCCAAGTTCCTGGCCATCTTCTCGACCAACCTCGACGAGTTCTTCCAGGTCCGCGTCGCCGGCCTGAAGGACCAGTTGGCTGCTGGCATCTCGGGTACCGCGCCGGACGGGCTCTCCGTCCCTGACCAGCTGAGGGCGGTACGCGTCGAGGTAAAAGATGCCATTTCGCAACGCTCAAGGATTTACAACGAGGTGGTCGTGCCCGAGCTTGCCTCCCACGGCACGCGCTTAGTGCCTTGGAGCTCTCTCGGGCCATCCGACAAGGCGTACACCGAGACCGTGTTCGAGTCGCAGATGTTCCCGGTGCTAACGCCGCTCGGTGTCGACCCCGGACATCCTTTTCCCTACATATCGAACCTCTCGCTCAACCTCGCAGTAATGGTGCGCGACCCGCAGCGCGGTGACCGGCGCTTCGCCCGCGTCAGAATCCCGCCGCTATTGCCTGGGTTCCTGACAATGCCCGACGGCGAGCGCTTTGTCCCCGTTGAACAGGTCGTGGCTGCCTTCCTCGGTGAACTGTTCCCGGGGATGGAGATCGAGAGCTATTACGCCTTCCGAGTCATACGTAACGCCGACCTCACGCTCGCCGAGGAAGAGGCAGACGACTTGCTCGAAGCGGTCGAGATGGAACTGCGCCGCCGGCGTTTCGGGCGGGCGGTGTGCCTACAGGTGGAGTCCGGGTTCAGCACCGAAGTTCTGGACCTGCTCATCCGTGAGCTCGACCTAAACCCCGAAGATGTCTACGAAATGGACGGCCTGCTCGATTACAGCGCGCTGTGGGAGATCCACAGCCTCGACCGGCCAGAGCTGAAGGACGAACCGTTCTCACCGGTCACCCCGAGCCGGTTGTCTGCTCCCGACGACGGACAGGTGGACATATTCGCGGCCATAGCCCACGAAGACATCTTCGTACACCATCCCTACGAGAGCTTCGCGATGTCTACCGAGGCGTTCGTAAAGCAGGCCGCCCGAGATCCGAAGGTGCTCGCGATCAAGCAAACCCTCTACCGGACATCGGGTGACAGCCCGGTCGTAACCGCGCTGATACGCGCTGCCGAAAGGGGCAAGCAGGTAGCCGCCCTGGTCGAGCTGAAAGCACGCGGTGACGAGGCTGCCAACATCGGCTGGGCGAGAGCGCTCGAGCAGGCGGGTGTGCATGTCGTGTACGGGCTGATCGGGTTGAAAACGCATGCGAAAACAGCCCTCGTCGTGCGCGAGGAAGGCGACGGGATCCGCCGCTACTGTCACATCGGTACCGGCAACTACAACTCCTCGACGGCGCGTCTCTACGAAGATATCGGGATCCTGACCGCCTCGCCGGCGCTTGGAGAGGACCTCACCGACCTGTTCAATTTCCTAACTGGCTACAGCCGCCAGTCGGCCTATCGGCAATTGATAGTCGCACCTCTCGCTCTCCGTTCGAAAATAATCGAGCTCATCGAAAAAGAAGCAGAACGCGGGACAGCCGGGCGGATCGTATGGAAGTTGAACAACCTTGTCGACCGCAAGACGATCGATGCTCTTTACGCTGCTTCCCAGTCGGGGGCTCAGATAGACCTTATAGTGCGGGCCGTTTGTGGGCTGCGCCCCGGCGTCCCTGGGCTTTCCGAGACAATCCGTGTCCGGTCGCTTGTCGGGCGCTACCTCGAACACTCCCGGATTTACTATTTCGGCGACGGCGCGAGCACCGATTTCCCGGCCACTGACTTCCAGGCCGCTGGCTTCTCGGCTGATGGCTTGCCGGCTGATGGAGCGGCCGTCGTCACCCAGCATGAGGGCATATCGACAGGCAACGACGCCCACTTCGTCCTACCCGAAGGAGGCCGCTACCTGATGGGGTCGGCCGACATAATGGAGCGCAATTTGGACCGTCGTGTCGAAGCCCTTGTCGACGTGACATCTCCTGAAATCCAGGCACGGCTTCGGGAAATCCTCGAGGTGAACCTGGCTGACGACGAACTTGCGTGGGAACTCGGCCCAGACGGCACCTGGTACAAGGTCCCGGGTTCGAAGCACATCAATGCCCAGCGTCACTTCCAGGAACTTGCCGTCGCGCGTAGCAAGCGCCACGGCAACGGCGAGAGGCTGGCTTCGATCGGGTGAGCACAAAGGTCCGAGCTGCTGGTGGCGTCGTCTGGCGCCGTGTCCCGGCGGGGATCGAGGTCGTGCTGGTCCACCGGCCGGCTTACGACGACTGGGCACTACCGAAGGGTAAGGTCGAGCCTCGGGAAAGTGACGAAGATGCGGCCCTGCGAGAGGTCCGCGAGGAGACCGGCTTGTCATGCCGCCTCGGCCCAGAGCTGCCGAGCACTACCTACCGGGACGCTGAAGGGCGCCCAAAGGTCGTCCGTTACTGGGCGATGACCGTACTCCCGGGCACAGGTGCGATAAGCAACGCCCAGCCGGCACTGGAGCCTGAATCAAAGGACGAGATCGACGACCTTCTCTGGGCCCCGCTGAACGAAGCTCGCCATCGCTTCACGTACGCACGCGACGTCGTGGTCCTGGACGCATTCGACGATTACGTCTCCCGCTCAGATGTTCGACGGCAGGAGATTAACGACGTTGCCGAAGGAGAACCACAGAGGGACGAGGCAAACTAGCGCTCCTGCGGCCAGCACGCCGAGCTTCGTGTAGCGCCGTGTGCGCCCTGCCACGATGCGGGTGATGACCCAGCCTGCCAGCGCAAGAACACCCCAACCCACGGCCCCACCCGGGGCCCCGCTAGTGCCGCCACCACCACTGCTGCTCGCGCTCGGCGAGGCTGCCCCGGGACTTGGCCCTACCACTGGCGAATCGCCCCCGCCGCCGGCCGATGTAGTGGCCGTCGAAGCGGTCGACGAGGTGCTCGAGGCCGGCGACGTGGTCGATGTGGCCGGGGTCGCTGGAGCGGCCGAAGTGGGGACGGTGCTAGAGCGGACGGCCGGGGCGACACTTCCCGGCCCAGTCGCCGGAAGTGCCACTGAGCGGCCACTGATGGCGGGGAACTTGCCGGCCTTTGTTGCCTCCACGGGCAACGGCTTCGGCACCCTGGTGCCCCTTACCAGGTGCGTCAGGAGGACTGCCCTGACAACCAGGCGGGAAACCGCTTCAAAACGAGGGTTGCAGGTCGTGAGGGTGAGCTCGGCAGTGCGCGTCGCGTCGAGGACGGCCACGTCCGACGGCGCCACAACGAACTGGCTGACCACGCGGTAGACCCAAGTCGTGCCCAGCGTGTCTGTCAGGTACACGAGGTCGCCGGTATTCACCTCGTTCAGCCGGAAAAACGGGGCCCCAAAGGTTGTCCGGTGCCCAGCGATGGCGACATTGCCCACCTGACCAGGCAAAGGTGTCCCCGGATAGTGCCCGGGGCCCTCCTGCAGATCCGCCTCCGCGACCCCTTCGACCACGTAGCGGTCGACACCAATAGCCGGGATCACCAGATGGTCGAGCGCCCCTCCTGGCGGAGTGACGGGCAGGGCCTGAGTCGAAGGTTTGGGGTCAGCTGTGCGGCCCGGCGGGGGATCATTGGCCTTGTGACCAGCCTTGTGACCGGTCTTCGGGTCGGGCCGGGTCGCGGTGCCCTTCGGCAGCGGCGCCAATGTGGTCGTCGTAGTGGGGCTGGGATCCGTTCGCGCAGGGACGCTCGCGACGACCGCGTTGAAGTCCTTGGCAAGCCTGGCCTGGCTGTGCTCTTCGGCCAGGTTGGTCCCGACTAGTTCGTAGACCACGAAGAGCAGGACCACAAGCCCCGCCGTAACCAACGCGAGGCCCACTTCTCGCAGGCCTTTCGTGCTGCGGTTGGAGGCCTTTGGCAATCCTCGTCGGAGATGTCGGCCCATATGACCAGGGTAAAGCCATTTAGCCCCTTGTGCCGACATCCCATTGGCCACCGGGACGGTTCGTCCGCTCTATCACTTGTTTCTGCCTCTTCGGCGCAGCGAGTGGTCCTCCCGGCCCCTTGCGCACGGTTTCGGCCTGGCGCTCGTTCTTCTGCAAGACTTCAGGAGTGCCGTTGCTGTTGGTGCGTCATGCCCACGCACGCCCTCGTAAGGAGTGGGCGGGCGAAGACCGCATGCGTCCTCTCTCGATGCACGGGGAGAGGCAGGCAGAGGGCCTAGTGGCAGTGGCGGGGCTCTTCTTGCCACCAACGAGCACGCTTTCGAGCCCATACCTGCGCTGCCTCCAGACGATGGAGCCGCTCGGCCGGGCCCACAACTTGCCCGTCGAGGCAAATGATGCGTTGTCTGAAGGGCAGAGCTCGGCGGCTGTCAGCCTTATCAGGTCGCTGGCCGGCACCAACGCTGTCGTGTGCACCCATGGGGACGTGATCGCGGAGATACTCGTGACTCTCGCCGACGAGGACAGGGTCGACCTAGGCCTTACCCCGCGACAGGCGAAGGGCTCGGTCTGGGCGCTCGAGGGGAAAAACGGGTTTTTCACCTCCGCCAGGTACTTCCCCCCGGTGGTGGCGGAGTCGGTCTGAAGTGGGAAGACAAACCGAATTGAACGGCAATGAGGCCCGCGACCTTTTGGCTCTCCTGGTCCAAGCTGTCGACAAGGCTAATCAGGGCCTTGTCGTCTGCAATAAGAAGGGCCGTGTCGTGTTGCGCAACGCCCCGGCCAGGGAGCTGGTCAACGCACGCGACGGTGACTTCTTGGCCGAGAAGGCGGTCGAGGCGGCGCTCGGGCGAGCGCTCGCCGGCGCCTACCACGAGGAGACGCTCGACCTCTACTCCCCCACGAGGCACACCCTCAAGATCAAGGCGTACCCCTTGGGCGGGTCCAACCCTCCCTCTGGCGCGATTGCCGTGGTGGAAGACGTTTCAGAGCTACGCCGCCTGGAAGCGGTACGCCGGGACTTCGTCGCCAACCTGAGCCATGAGCTGAAGACCCCGCTCGGGGCGCTGAGCCTTCTCGCGGAGACGCTCGACGGCGAAGAAGACCCTGATGTCGTGGCCCGCCTGACTGCGAGGGTCGGTGCGGAAGCGACCCGCTTCTCGCGGATCGTGGACGACCTGCTCGACCTTTCTCGAATAGAGGCCGGCGCCACGGGGAGCCTCAGCGAGGTCGCGCTTTCGGCTGTCATCGATGAGGCGGTGGAGGGTTTCCGGGAGCCGGCCGCTGCCCGGGAGATCCGCCTGGAGGTCGCTCCCCCCGGGCCTGCCCTCCACGTGATGGCCAACCGCAGGGACCTGGTCTCCGCTGTAGCCAACCTGGTCGACAACGCCATCAAGTACTCGGAGCCTGGCGGCGCCGTTTACGTGGATGCTGACCGGCGCGGCGACCGGGCGTGCTTGCGCGTCCGAGACGAGGGCGTCGGCATCCCGCGTTCGCGACCAGGAGCGGATCTTCGAGCGTTTTTACCGTGTTGACAGGGCACGGTCGCGCTGGACTGGTGGGACCGGCCTCGGTTTGGCTATCGTCCGCCACGTGGCCGCATATCACGGCGGCGATGTTTCTGTCGATTCTGTCGAAGGGGAGGGCTCGACCTTCACGCTGTGGGTGCCTCTCGCCAACCAAGAACATGCCCGTGACTGAGCAGGTAACGGTCCTGCTCGTCGAGGACGAGCCTTCCTTCGTCGAGGCTCTCGTCGTCGGCCTGAAACGCGAGGGGTTCCGGGTCGAGGTCGCCTACGACGGTGCCGAGGCGCTCGACAAGTTCGCCTCGGTGCGCCCGGACCTCGTCCTACTGGACGTCATGTTGCCCCGCGTCTCGGGCATCGACGTTTGCCGCACCATCCGGGCCGCTGGCTCGCGGACCCCCATCATCATGGTCACCGCGAAGACGAGCGAGATCGATACGGTCGTCGGGCTCGAGGTCGGGGCGGACGACTACGTAAGCAAGCCGTACCGGCTGCGCGAGCTTGTCGCTCGCATGCGAGCCGTGCTGCGCCGGACCCCCCCTCCCGAAGAGGTCCCCGACGAGAGCGACGTGCTGGACGCAGGCGACCTGCGCCTGGACCCGGAGCGCCACGAGGTGTACCTGCGCGGCCAGGAGGTCAGCCTTCCGTTGAAGGAGTTCGAGCTGCTCGAACTGTTGATGACCAACGCCGGTCGGGTCCTGACCCGTGAGACCTTGATCGACCGGGTGTGGGGCCCTCACTACGTGGGCGACACCAAGACCCTCGATGTGCACGTGAAGCGGCTACGCGCCCGCATCGAGGACGACCCGGCACACCCGCGCAGGATCACCACGATCCGCGGGTCTGGGCTACAAGCTCGAGTCCACTCGAGCGGGCGGCGACGGCCCCGAAGCCGACTAGGACGGCCCGTCAGCGACGGAGCCGGAAGAAGCTCTTCGACTTCGCCGGCAGGATGTCGTCAAAGTGAGTTTCGCCCTGCGGTTCCTCGTTGTCCACCGAAGCGTCGCGAACAGCACTGACCTTGTCTGCGGTGCCCGGCTCCACATCGGGTTTGCTCGTGGCGTAAGCAGCCGCGGCGGGTGCTGGCCGCGGAGGGCCGTCGCTGGTCGCAGGCGACGTCCGCAGCGACGCAGCACGAGCCGATGCGCCGGCAAGGCTGCTGAGCGCACGGGCAGCTGAAGAGGCCGCGCTCGACAGGACTGGCTCACTTTGGAGAGGTGCCGTGGCAGGAGCTGTGGGCGCCACTGCGACGGGAGCGGCCGCACGAGCAGGTGCAGACGGCCCGGGAGCCAGTGCGGCGAGGGCCCGCGCTGCGGCCGCTGCGCCCGCGGAGCGGGGCAGGGCGAGCGGGCTCGCTTCAATATCAGGGGCGGGGACGGTCGCAGGAGCCGCCGGAAAGCTTAACCGCGGGCCGGCAGGGGGGGCCGGACGGAAATCCGTAAGACCCTGGGGGCTCGCCGACGGGCCGGCGGGAGGCGGCGGGCGAACACCGGCAGCTTCAGCCGCGGCCGCTGCGGCGGCGGCCGCTGCGGCAGCAGCCGGGCGCAGGGCGGCGATGGCGTTGGGGATTTGGGGGTAAGGCGGATCTGCGACCGGCTGCGTCGACAGGGCCTGCGGCGCCGACAAAGCGAAGTGCGCCAAGAGGGGCTCGGGCTGCGGCGGGGAGACTTCAGCGGCGGCGGCCACCTGGGCCTGAGGCTCGTGCGGTGGCTGGGCCTGAGGCTCGTCGGCGGGCTGGGCCTCCGGCTGGGACCGGTGGGACGTGTCGAGCGCAGGTCTTACGAGGGGCGGCCTGGCCCACTCAGGCCCGGGCTGCGCCTCCGGCGAGGGCGCCGACAGGTGCACCGTTGCCCGGACCACTGGACGTCGCGGGTGGAAAAGAGAGACCAGGATCTTGTCGACGTGCGTGCTACCGAGGCCCGCCCCGGAGTTGAGCAACGGGTGCTCGATCGTGGCGGTCTGGGCCATCGGGCGCGGCCCCGGAGCGTTTGCCCCCAGGAGCGAAGGCCAAGATGGCTCGCCGAACGCGCCCGGTTGGGCGGCCGGAATGACAGGCCCGCCGGGGCGCTCGTCCATTGGCGCTAGATACCCGTTATCGAGCCCAGGGACACCTAAGCCCGCGAAGGGTTCAACACCAGGTTGCAACTCAGGCACATAGGGTGCCTCGGCCGCTCCCATGCGCCACTTGAGACAACTGGGGCAGGGTTGCCGAAACGTCTTATTGGGCCGAATTCCCGGTCACATTTCCCTGGCCCGCGGGAGGCTCTTGCGGCCCCCTAGCCGGGTCGCGGCTGTACTCTCGCCAGGTGGAGGCCGTCCAGTCAGAGGGCACCGGAGCGACCTCTGCTACGCGTGATTGGTTGGGCCGTGCCGTGCCGACGCTGCGCCGCTGGGCGTACTACCCCTACTGGCTGCCCGTCGAAGGTCAAGACGACCAGCCCGCAAGGGGGGACACACCCTTCCGAAGGCTGGCGACCGTTCACGGGCTGTCGTCCGCCGGTGACGCATTGGTGGCGATCGCTCTCGCCGGGTCGGTTTTCTTCGACGTCTCAGCAAAGGCGGCCGAGTCCAGGGTGGCCCTCTCGCTAGGGCTGACGGTTGCCCCGTTCCTTGTAGTTGGCCCTTTACTTGGGCCGCTCGTGGAACGTGCCCGCGGGGGACGGCGGGCGATCGTCGTCGGGTGCGCGATTGGCCGAGCGATCTGTTGTTTTCTGATGGCTTATTGGGCGCACTCGCTCGCGCTTTTCCCGGTCGCTCTTTTCACGCTCATTTTCTCGAAGCTCTATATGGTCACAAAGGCCGCTCTCGTACCTGGTGCTGTAAGCGACCCGGGGCAGCTGGTGCTCGCGAACTCCAAGCTTTCCGTTGGGGGATCTGCGGCCGGGATAATTGCCGGCGGCGCAGGCGCGGGCGTGCTCGCCTTACTGGGATCGCCAGGGTTGCTGCGCTGCGACATTGCCGTTTACCTCGGCTGTGCTTGGGGCGCAACCCGCCTGAGGAACGCCAATGCCCCAATGCCGGGAGACGCCCTCGCCTCGGGAGTACCGACAACGTCCCTGCCGGCCTTAATGCCGCCCGAGTTATCGCCCCCGGCATTTGCTGCGCCGGCGGCGGCACCCGCCTTGGCGCCAGGCTCTCGGCCGGCCCGCGTTAGGGCTGCCGCCGGATTGCCGCCCGGGGGGCTGCAACTTGCCGCTGTAGCGACTGGCGCACTGCGTTTTTCCACCGGGTTCGTCAGCTTCCTGCTCGTGTTCACCTTTAGGCGCGGCTCCGCAGCCCTCATTTGGTACGGTCTCGCTCTTGGCGCGAGCCAGCTCGGCAACGTCTCGGGAGCGCTGCTGGCGCCAAGGTTGCGCAAACGAGCCCCCGAGGAGTGGATGGTCACAGGGGCTTCGGTAGTGGTCGGGGCGGCCGCTCTAGGTGCCGGGGTGATCAACTGGGGCAAGCATTGGGCGGTAGCTGTGGTCCTCGCCGGCGGGATCGGGCTCGCGGCGGGTGCGGGCAAGCTGGCGTTCGATTCGATGGTGCAGCGAGATGTACCTTCTCGGCTGCGGGCGCGTTCGTTCGCTCGCTTCGAGAGCGGCTTCCAGCTCTCCTGGGCGATCGGCAGCTTGTTGGCCGTGCTGGTCCCGATGACCCTGTCGGAGGGTTTCATCGCGATCGGGATAGTCGGCCTCCTGGGAGCCGTCGCGTTCGCCGGGGGTTCTGTAAAAGCTCGCCGGGGGACGCTGCCTACCTGGTGGCCCGGCTCAGCGCCCCGCCCTGTGCAGCCAGCGAGCGCCGTCAAGCGCACTGGGCCAGGCGGGATGGGGCAGGGGCCTAACCGAGAGAATCTGACGGGCCGGGCCTACGCCAGGTTCAGCCGAGCAGGTCGATACGCGCGAGCCAGAGGCCCGGCGCGTCGATCTCGGCGGGTGTCGGGAGCCCCGCCGGGCTTTCCCACAAACGACAAAGCTCCCCCTCGCCGGCGCGCTCCAGTACTCCGCGCACGAAGGCATGCCCCTTGTCAATGGTCGTCTGGTCGAGCTCGATGCCCAACAGCTTGCCGAGCACGCGCTGGCCGGGGCCGTCCTCGAGCCGGCGTCGACGGAACGCCTCGCTCACGAGAGGGTACGAACCCACCAAGCCTTTGCCGACCTTGTCGATAATGAAATCCGTGTACCCGGCCACTGCGGCCAGGAACGCCTTGAACGGGCCCATCAGCCTGCGCTGCTCGTCGCTCTGGATATCGCCGAGAAGGGCTTCGGGATCGCCCAGGGTCTGCTGGAACGACGTGAGATCGGTCGGGTCCAGGCTGCCCAGGCGCTGTTCGATCGAGTCCATCTCGACGTGGAACGCGCCGGCGTACGCCATGAGGTGCTCCCTGAACGCGGCGGCGACGTGGGCTCGGCTCAGCACGGCGTGGTGGGCGACGTCGCGCAGGCACACGTACATGCGCACGTCGTCAGGGGCAAGCTCCCATTCCTTCGCGAAGCCGTCGATCACGTCCGGCACGGCCATCAGCTCGTCCGTGCTCGGTGCCAGCATCGGCATGTCGTACTGGCCCAGCGCCCTGCTCGCCAGGTGCCCCACCATGGCGCCCGCCTGCGCGCCGAGGACAAGCGGCCCGATCACCTGGGGGAGGTTCCCGAGCAATTGGTCCATCGGGTTGCCTTCTCCGCCTTGGGAGGGTTTCGCTTGCTCAGTGCTTTCTGCACCCGGGCTCAGCGATGTAGCGAGCCTCGTAAGTACGTCTTTCCACGCTTCGAGCGTCCTGGAGGCCCATTCGGTACGGGTCACGCAGTTCAACCCGAGCCAACCGCGCCGGGAGGTGGGCATGCCCGTAGCTTCACCTACGTACATGTCCGCCACCCTGAGCAGCTCTTCCATGCGGATGCGTGCGAGCGGGTCCGGGTTTGTCTCAGCCTGGCCTTCGGTGGCCGCCCACGCCGCCAGCTGGCGTGCCACGTCCCAGTTGAGCGCGCCCTGAGCCGTCAGGAGCCGGGCGAGGTCGCGCAACAAGTCTCCCAGGGGGCCACCGCCCGAGAACGGCGACGGGTTGCTCATTTCTAAAGGTTACCGGTCGCGGGAGGCCCAATTGCCAGGCGCCCGAAAACTGCGCGGACCACCGCAGGGCGGCCAGGCGCGCCCGCTAGCGCTATCCTTGGACCCCATTACACGGGGCACAGTTGTGGTGACGGGGGCTGCAGGCAACCTAGGGCGCCGAGTTACTGCCAATCTTGCGGCGCGTCCAATGGTGGACAGGGTCCTGGCCGTGGACGTGGTCCCGATGCCGGCCAGCGCTCCGGAGGTGGAAGCTCACACCTTTGACCTCTCCTCGCCCGGAGCACAAGACGAGCTCGCTGCACTGGCCAAGCAAGCTGACGTCGTGGTGCACCTGGCGTGGGAGCCCGAAGGAAAACAGAACCTCAGGGCGCTTCAACACGTCCTCGAGGCCGCCGACGCAATCGAACCGGCACAATTTGTCCATCTTTCGAGCGGGACCGTTTATGGGGCGTGGCCAGACAATGCCGTCCCTCTCACTGAGGAATTAGCACCACGGCCAAATCCCGAGCTCGCCTATGCAGTGGAAAAACGTGACGCCGAACAATTGGTAGAGAAGTGGTCAAAAGCCCATCCCGACATAGCAGTCGCCGTTCTCCGGCCGGCATGCACAGTCGGGTCGACGGAGCAGCCCCTCTACCAAGCGCTCGCCTCGAGCAAGCGGCCTGCGCTGGGCGCTGAGGGGCGCATCGTCCAGTACCTTCACGTCAACGACCTGGCAGGCGCCGTCGTGCACGCTTGTGAAAACGGGCTCTCGGGCACTTACAACGTGGCCGCTGATAACGGGGTCCGCGAAGAGGTCGCCGGAGCCCTGGCAGGAGGGTCGGCCAGCCTCCCGCTCCCGGAGCCTGTGCGAGCGGCACTGGCCGACCTGCGCTGGCGCCTGTGGCGGCGCGAGGCCCCCCCCGGAGCGGGGCCCTATGCCGAGCACACCTGGGTCATCGCCGGCGACAAGCTACGGGCGACGGGTTGGCGCCCGGAGTACAGCTCCGAGCAGGCATTGGTCGTGAGCGACGAGCGCGCCCACTGGGATGAGCTCCCCCCAACCGGCGCGTTTCGGCGGCACTTGCAGCGACCGCAGCCACAATGCTGGCTGTGTGCGCTGGCAGCGCCGCGTGGTGGCGCCACCGCCGTTAGCCTGCGCCGAGGCCCCTAGCCGGGGTCTGCCGTGGCCGGTTGGGTGCCAAGGGTGATATTGGTTTGGCGTCGATGGCCGCCGTGCAACCAGACAACGCTCACCACCTCCCCGGGCTTTTCCAGGGCCAGCCAGGCGATGAGAGCTCCCACCGAATCCTCTGGGTGGCCCCCGATGGATGTGATGACGTCGTTGTCGGCAATCCCGGCTTTGGCGGCCGGGCTGCCTACCGAGACACTTTCGACCTCGATGGCGCCGGCTACCCCGAGCTCCTGGGCACCCGGCCCGGATATATCGGTTGCCTGCAGGATGCCCAGCCAGGGGTGGACCTGGACCTGCCCGCCGGCCTTGATCATTGCGTACATGTCAGCCATCGCAGTGTCAATTGGCGTCACATATGTGAAACCTGGCTTAGCCAATTGGCTGGCGACCTGGTTTGCAATACCAATGAGCGCCCCGGACCCGTCGACGACGGCCCCGCCGTAGGCCGAGGGATCGACCGACATGTCCGCCACCAGCATCGAGTACATGGCACCGGAGGCACCCTCGACGGGCTGCAGGTAGCTCATCGAGTCGTCGATCGAACCGGTCGCGAACTCCGAGCCATTGCTCTGGCCTGCAACTCCCGAAGAACCAACTGCATAGATCGTGCCACCCGTTTGGATGTCGGCAACACTGCCCGGCACGGCCGGGTCCACCGGGTCTGCCGTGGTCGCAACGCGCACAACCGCTAACCCGTCAGCAGGCTCCGTGCCAACCAGAGAGCCCGTTTTTTGCTGGCCCCAATAGGACAGAACTTGCACCTGGCTGCTCGAGCCGGCAGTCGAGAAAAGGGCGCTGTCGGTGAGGATGTAGCACTCTGGGCCATCGGTGCTCACGATCACCCCCGAGCCGCTAGCAACTCCTTGTGAACCGTTTACGCTCAACCCGACCACCGATGGTGCCACCGAACCCAAAATGCCAATGGCATTGGCAGAGGACCCGCCAGCAGCGCCCGAGGCGGGGTGCGACGCCGTTTTTGTCACAAATACGGGGGCGGGCTGGTTGACAGCTCCTGTGGCTATGAGCACCCCGCCACAAAGGAGAGCACCGACGACCCCGGAAATAACACCGACGAGCCAGGTCCGCGCCTCCGGGCCCACGAACCAGCTACCGACCGAGCGGCTCGGCCGTTCCCCGGGGACAGCCGGGTTGGAACGGACCTCGGAGGGATGCCTCCAAAGCCGGTCGTCGGGGGGTAGCCACGGGCTCCCGGGGTGGTCGTCGTCCTCTTCGCCGGGACCATGTGGCGGGTCTTGTTCAGGATCCATCCTGGACAAGAGGTTACTGACCTGCTCGGCCGCGCTGACATCGGCCCCCAACGATCTGCGCCCCCTTCGACTTGTCAGGGTGTACCGGCCTACGATTGACCGGTGTTACTGCCTCCCTCAGGCGACGACTGGGCCGAGTTGTCCGCCGAGCCCCTCGACCTCGGCCGGCTTGCCACCTGGGCCGTGCTCCCCAGCTGCGGGGCGGTGGTCGTTTTCGCCGGGACCGTCCGTGAGCACGCGGAGGGCCGGCCAGGTGTGATCTCGCTCGAGTACGAGGCCTACGCATCCGTAGCGCTGGACAAGATGGCGGCGATCTCGCGCGAGGTACGCAGGCGGTGGCCTTTTGTAGGTAGGGTTGCGCTGGTGCACCGCACCGGTTTACTCGTGCCTTCCGAGGTCTCCGTCGTAGTCTCAGTTTCTGCTCCGCACAGGCCTGAGGCTTTTGATGCGGCGCGCTTTGGCATCGATGCAATAAAGGCGGGTGTCCCGATCTGGAAACGCGAAACATGGGCGGGCGGGAGCGCATGGGGCCTCGACGCGCACCCAGTTGAAGGCTCCGACGTGCCACATTTGAGCGAGGACCATCACGTGAGCCAGTTAGGGAGCTGAGGACCACATGGGCTTGCAGTTGCTTATGGCCGCCGTCAAAACCGGCCATACATCTGTCCAGTGGTGGACGCTGGCTTGGATCGCGGGGGCGGCGGTTGTTGCTGCCGTCACCATCGCGATAATTGTCATGGTTTCGCGCCGGCCTAAATCGATGGAAGACGGCATGGCTGAGTTCTCCCGCTCGCTCCAGGCTGTGGCACCTGCCCACCGGTCTGCGCCCCGCGGCGGCCTCAGCGGGACACGCACCGGGCCGGTAAAAACACAAGAGGAACGCGCCGTCCGGGCAACGAGAGGAGAGAGCCAAGGTGGCTAGGGATCTCGCGATAGACCTCGGTACCGCCAATACCCTCGTCTATGCAAAGGGCCACGGCATTGTCCTGAACGAGCCAACGGTTATCGCTCTGGACAGCCGCACCAACACGGTGCTCAATATGGGCCGTGAAGCCTGGCAGATGATCGGGCGGACACCGGGCTACATCGTGGCGGTGCGGCCCCTACGCAAAGGTGCCATAACCGACTTCGATATCACCCAGCGCATGATCGAGCTCTTGCTCAAGCGCGCCGGGATCTCCCGCTTCGGCCGCCCCCGCGTGCTCATTTGTGTCCCGTCGGCGATCACCGCAGTCGAACGGCGTGCCGTCGAGGAGGCGGCGCGCGCGGCGGGGGCGAACAGTGTGAGCCTGATCGAACAGCCAACCGCCGCAGCCATCGGTGCCGGCCTACCGATCCACCAACCTCTCGGCAACATGGTCTGTGACATCGGCGGTGGCACGACCGAGACAGCGGTCATCTCCCTCGGAGGAGTCGTTGCCCTCGAGGCGATCCGGGTCGGGAGCTTCGATATCGACGCGACCATCCAGGCTTACGTACGCCGTGAGTACGGGATCGCGATAGGCGAGCGCACTGCAGAAGAGATCAAGATCGCCATCGGTTCGGCGTGGCCCATGGACGACGCAGTAAAGGCCGAGGTCCGCGGGCGTGACCTCATGAGCGGCTTGCCCAAGACCGTGATCCTCGCACCCGAAGAGGTGCGAGAGGCGATCGAGGAGCAGGTAGGAGCCATCGTTGACGCTGTCCTTCGCTGCCTCGGCGGCGCACCGCCTGAGCTTTCCCAGGACCTGCTTACCGAGGGCCTGCACCTCGTCGGTGGTGGCGCCATGCTGAAAGGGTTGGACCGTCGCCTCTCGGAGGAAACGGGCCTACCGGTCCGCTTGGTCGACGCTCCTTTGGAGTGCGTCGTGATCGGGGCTGGTAAGTGCATCGAGAACTTCGACGCCGTGCATGACCTGCTCATGAGCTGACGACGGCTCCCCCCGTTGCCAGCCGCTTCGGCTAGGGGCGAGGCCGCTCGCCGAGGAGGTCCTCAGCCGTCTGGCGAACCTGCCAATCACTGTCATGCGCCGCCCGAGCCAGCGCGGCATCCACCTCGTCGCCCTCGAAAGCCGCCAGCGCAACGACAGCGCGGCGTCTGATCGTGGGCTTGTCCGCGAGGGCTGCGATAACGGCCTCGAGGCCCGACGAGCTGCCCAAACCTCCTAGGGCAGCAACGGCAGCTTCCCTGCAAAGGGGTTCTCGATGGCTGCGCGCGACGACGACGACGCTAGCCACCACGCCGGCTTGGGCACCCGGCCCGCCCGCCAGTTCGCCGAGCTCGCCCAGCGCGTAGCAGGCGGCTTCAACGACGGCGGGCGAAACATCGGTGAGCGTTTCGCACAGCTCGGCCGCCAGCGCGGCCATACGAAGGCGCCCGGCCAGGTCGCAGGCACGCCTCCGCACCTCGGCGGCGGGGTCCGCCAGCGCAAGGACGACGTCGCTGCCCTCCAGCGCCCCCATGCGCGCAAGAGCACCAAGCGCGCTCGCTCGTACGTCGCTAGCCGGGTCGGCGAGAGCCTCGCGGGCAGTCTTCTTGTCGCCCGTGTGACCGGCGACAGCAGCGGCGCGCCTTCGCGCAGCGCTGTCCTGGCCGGGCGAAGTCATGAGGAGCGCCCCCACAGGTGGCCCCCAAAGAAGCGTCTGAGCATGGCAACCTGGGAAGAACATGCACCGGCGCCCGAAATGAGCGACATTGACCCGACTGTACCGGTTTGGCCACCAACCCCCGACGTTGCAGGCGACGCCCCGGAAGCACCAGAAGGCGAGGATGGTGCTAGCACTCCCCGGTCGTCGCCCTGGGCAGCGTTGTTCGGGGGCGGGCGAGCGGCTCCCGCGATCATCGGCCTGGTAGGCGCCCTGATCGCAGTGGTCCTGGTGGCGCTCGTGGCATCGCACGAGGCGTCGGGTTACTTCCTGTTCTCGCCCGGCACAGCACCCGTGATCACTTCGGACAGCAGGTGCAAGCTCTCTGGCAACGGCGAGCTCGCTTTGCCTGGTGGCACTCCATGTGTCCGCCTGGTGCTCCCCCGCGACAAAGAGCACGACATAGACGGTGAACTGATGATGGTGGACGTGGAAGTGGGCCAAGCCGGGCCGGTCGACTGGCTCGAGTACGAACTAGGGCTTCTCGGCAAGTCACGCCAGTTGTACCCGGTAGCGGTGTACGCAGGGCCAACGCCAACTTCGGAGCTCGCCTGCCAGGACACGCAAGAGATGGTCGACGCCAATGAGGACTCCGCCCTCGCCGCTTTGGCGCAACTGCACTACAAGGTGGGCGAGGACTACCTCGGCGCACAGATCGACGCCGTCTACGCCGGGACCCCGGCTTGGCGCGCCGGGATGAAATGCGACGACCTGATAACGGCCGTCAATGGGAAGAAAGTTGGCACGGCTGCTGCGCTATCGGCCCTACTGGCCAATATGGAGCCGGGGACAACCGTCACGTTCACTGACCACCCGGCCGGCGGAGGGCGGGCGAAAGAGGTCAAAGTGCAATTGGTGCGGCCGCCCGAGAGCGCGCTCGCAAACGGTTTTACGGGACGTTCCTACATGGGCGTTGAGATCGAGCCCCGCGTCAAGACAGTGTTGCCCTTCCCGGTGTCGATCGACGCCGCAGACATCGGTGGGCCTTCGGCTGGCCTCGCCTTCACCCTTGCGATCCTCGATGCCTTGTCAAATGGGAAGTTGACGGGAGGGCACCGCGTGGCTGCGACAGGCACGATGTCACCGCAGGGGGCTGTAGGCGACGTCGGCGGGGTGCAGGAAAAAACTGTGGCCGTGGAAAAAGCAGGGGCCCAGGTCTTCTTCGTCCCCCAAGTCGAGTACGCGGTCGCCAAGTCTGTGGCGAACAGCCGTCTCCAGGTCATCCCCGTGACGACGCTGAGCCAAGTACTCCAAATCCTCCGGCAACGCTATGGCGGTGGGTTACCAGACACAGGCGGCGCCGCCCGGGCTTAGCCAGAAGCCTTGCGCCCGCACGATATGCAGTTCCAATCCCGCGCGGCTGCCTAGCCTAGGCTGTTGGGACATGCCGACCGACCGTGCCCACCCCCATCTTTCCGATCTGCCGGACATGTCATCCGACCTGATAGCCGGGCGCCGTTTTGGCCAAACTTGGCGAGGCTACGACCCTGACGAAGTAAAACTGTTCCTCGAACGGGTGGCTACTCAAGTGCGCTTATTGCGCGAGCGCATCGAGGCGGCGGACTCGGCAAGGCGCGACGCCGAACAGCGCGCTTCGCACCCCCAGATGGACGAGGCCGCTCTTATGTCAGCCGTCGGGGAGGAAACCGCGGGGATCCTACGCAGCGCACGAAGTGCTGCCGCCGAGATAACCGCAAAGGCAGAGGCCAACGCGGAAGCCCTAGTCGCTACGGCACAAGCGAAAGCCGGGGAGTTGGTCGACCGAGCAGAGTCCATGCTCGCGGAACGCACAACCGAAGCGGAGGCCACCGCCGCTGAGATCTTGGCAGGCGCACAGACCGACGCCGAAGACCTGAGACAAACGGCCCAAAGCGAAGCCGAGGCGCTCACAGAGGAAGCCGCCCAAAAATATAAAGAAATAATCCAGGCTGCTCAGGACCTCCGCGAAACGATCCTCAGCGACCTTGCCCGGCGCCGCAACCTTGCGACAGTCCAGATCGACCAGCTTCGGGCTGGACGCGAACGTCTTTTGGACGCCTACCTAGTTGTACGCCGCACCCTCGATGAGGTAACCGACGAGCTACAGCGGGCCGGTGCCGAAGCCAAAGCGGCCGCCGATGCCGTCGGTCGCCAGGCCGGGACTGAGCACCACGAGGAACCGTTGGACTTGCAGGCAGATGAAACCTTGGGCTCGCTGGCCCCCTCGATCACGAGCAGATCCGCGGCACTTACGAAGGAGCAATTGACCGAGGAGCCGCCAGTCGTCGCGACGCCCAAAGTGGCCCAAGCGATGAGCGCCCGTGGCGAACGGCGGACCGAAGCCCTGTCGCCGGCCCTTCCAACAGCGCTCAGGTCCGACGTCCCACAAGAAAAGCGCCCGAGCGGAGCGCGACAGGCAGCGGCTGTGGGGCAGGAAAGCAACTCCGTGGTCTCGCGGGTCGACGCAATAGAAAGTGTGCGGATCCTTCGGAGCGACGAGCCGCCACAAGCTGACCAAGCTGCGACGGCACAGCCCACTGCACCTGCGACCTCACGGTCACGGACTGCGCCCTCCGAGCCGGACGCGCGCTCCGAGCCGGGCACGTCCTCTGAGCCGGGCACGCCCTCTGAGCCGGACGCGTCCACCGAGCCGGACAACGGCACCGCTGGTAGTCAGGACCGCGACGTGCAGGGTCTTTTCGCCCGGATCCGAGCTAGCCGCGCCCAAGCAACGAGCGACGCAAGGAAGGCGCTCTCCGCCACAGACCAATCAGGGCCAGAGCAGGGTGCCGGTGCCGAGCTGGGCCTTGACCTCATAGCCGCTGAGACCGAGGCGCGGGGCATCGCCCAAGGCAGCGGGGACAACGTCGTAGCCCAACGCGAGCATGGCACTGACGGCGACATTGAGGGCCACATCGACGGCCACATCGACGGCCGCATTGAAGAGCAGGTCGACGGTGACATCGACGAGGACGAGATGAGCCACAGCCAGGGAGGGACCAGATCGGCGTTCTTGGAGCGGCGCGACGAGGTCGCCGGCCATCTGGACTCCTCGCTCGCAAGAAAGCTGAAGCGGGCGCTCCAGGACGAGCAAAACTCGATCCTCGACCGGCTGCGCAACCTGAAGGGCGCCCCGACCCCGGCGAACGTGCTGCCTAACGCAGAAGAGCAACCAGACCGCTTCGTAGAGGCCGGACGACCGCTGCTCGAAGAAGCGGCTAGAGCTGGCGCCCAGTTGGCTGCGTCGCTCTACGGTGACGAGGCATCCCAGCCAGGCGTCGAATTAGGACGCATCGATGACCTCGCCGAAGAACTGGGGAGGGCGATCGCCGAACCGCTCCACCAACGTCTCGAAATGGCCTTCAGCTCCTCAGACGAAGACGTCGCAGAGCTGGCGGAGGTATTAGGTGCGGCGTACCGCGAATGGAAGACCCAGCGGATCGAGGCCGCCGCCCGCGACCAAGTGGCTGCCGCGTTTTCGAGAGGGGCCTACCTCGCTTTCCCCGACGGGGCGGTTCTTCACTGGGTCGTTGACCACTCGGAGGGGCCGTGCCCTGATTGCGAGGACAACGAGCTCGCCGGTGCACAGCCCAAGGGTGAGCCTTGGCCTACGGGCCAGCTGTACCCACCCGCCCACCCGGGGTGCAGGTGCGCTTTGGCGCCCGAGCAAATGGAGCCCAATGCCACGATAGGTGCGGCGTCTTTCCCCACCTCGTCTAACACGCAAACAGACTGACCTGGGGATCTCCGGGCTGCCCCTCTGCCAGCCGGGGCCGAGGTAGGCTCCGGGTTGCCCATGCGAGCATCGTCTGACATCCCGCGTCATTTTTCTATAGGGACCCGCCGTCTGCGTTGGGCACTTGTCGTCGGGGTGGTCGTGCTGATCGTGCTGATCGCATCGGTCCAGCACATCGCGTCCTTCTATACCAATTTCCTGTGGTTCCAGTCGGTTGGCTTCAGCTCGGTCTGGGCCAAGACGATCACCGTGCAAGCAGGTCTAGGGGCAACATTCAGCGTCGTGCTCTTCGCCCTTTTGTGGGGCAACCTTGTGCTGTCGGACCGCCTGGCGCCGCTCGGCGCCGCACCGGCGGGAGACGAGCTCGTCAACCGCTGGCAAGAACTGGCCGCGGCTCATATGAAGTGGATCCGGCTCGGGGTCGCCGTCCTATTCGCTCTGATCGGCGGGGTCAGCGCTCGCGGGCAATGGAACAACTGGCTGCTCTTCTCGAATTCAGTTCCCTTCACTTCGTCCTCGGCTCCCGGGACGAACGGCGTCGACCCTCTCAACCACCTGAACGACAGTTTCTACGTTTTCAGGTTGCCCTTCTTGAGCTGGGTCGTCGGCTGGGCCTTCTCGGCGCTCATCGTGACTCTCCTGCTATGCGCGGTCACCCACTACCTCAACGGCGGGATCCGCCCTCTTTCAGCTGTGCAACGGGTGAGCCCACACGTAAAGGCGCACCTATCGGTGTTGTTGGCCGCCCTGGCTCTCGTGCAGGGGGTCAATTACTATCTGCAGCGACTGTCTTTGGTGTTGGGGACCAACCACTTCTTTGACGGTGCTTCGTACGCAGACGTCCACGCGATGCGCCCTGCGCTGGTGTTGCTGATGGCGATTTCGGTTATCGCTGCAGGCCTGTTCCTCTACAACGTGCGCCAGCAGGGCTGGCTGCTGCCCGTCGTCGCGGTCGTGCTCTGGGCCCTCGTGTGGGCCCTCGTGGCCAACGTGTACCCGGCGCTCGTGCAGTCCCTTGTCGTCAACCCGTCTCAGAACGTCAAGGAAGCCCCGTACATCCAGGACAACATCACGGCGACGAACGCCGCTTATGGCCTCCAAAACTGTACGTCGTCGGCGACACCCACGTCGTCATGCGTCACATCTGACAACTTCCAGGGCGACGGGACTGTCACCGCGGCAGATGTGACCGGGAACTCGCTGCAGGCGCAGACAAACAAACAGACGTTGGCCAACGTCCCGCTGCTCGACCCCACTGTTATGAACTCCACCTTCCTCAAGCAGCAGGGTTTCCGTGGCTACTACACAATGAGCGGGCCGAGCACGGACCGCTACAACCTGCCCGATGGTCCAAAGGGCAGGGCCGAGGAGACTCAGGTGCTGATCTCGGCCCGAGAGCTCGACCCCACCCAGGTGCCAGCCAGTTGGGTCAACGTGCACCTTCAGTACACGCACGGTTACGGTGCCGTGCTTGCCCCCGCCAACCAGTCGGGAGTTGACCCTTCCGACGGGTACCCGACGTTCAGCCTCAGCAGCCTGCCACCCCAAGGCCAACCCTCGCTCGGCACCGAACCGCGCATCTATTTCGACACGAACTCGCAGTCTGCTTCTGGCTACGTGATCGCCAATTCGAACCAGGCCGAGCTGGACTACGAGAACCCGGGAGGCGGAGAGGTAACCACCCATTACGACGGGACTGGTGGTGTGCCCGTAGGGGGGGTGGTGCGCCGGACGGCCTTCGCCCTCAGTTTTGGCGACTTCAACATCTTGATATCCGGACAGGTCAAGTCGAGCTCGAAGGTTCTCTACAACCGCAACGTTGTGCAGCGTCTCGAAAATGCCGCGCCGTTCCTGTCTTACGACGGCGACCCTTACCCGGTTGTGCTCGATGGGAGGCTCTACTGGGTGGAGGACGCCTACACGTCGACCGCGAATTTTCCATACGCTCAACAGGCAAACCCCGCAGGCACCTCGCGCCTACCCGGGTCAAGTGAACTTGGCTATGAGAACTTCAATTACATCCGTAACTCCGTAAAGTGTGTCGTTGACGCCTACAACGGCACCATGTGGTTCTTTGTCCAGGACCCCAACGACCCAATAATCGAAGTGTACGAGCGGGCTTTCCCAAAGCTCTTCACAAAAATGAGCGAGGCCAACTCAATAATTCCTGACATTACGAGCCATTGGCGCTACCCCGAGGACCTGTTCACGGTCCAGACAGACATGTACGGCCGGTACCACCAGACGAACGCCCAGGTTTTCTATACGAACTCGCAACAATGGGGCATCGCCCAGAACCCGTCGTCTGGAGAAGTCAGCGCAGCCACCACGACCGTACCGGCCCTTCCCGGCGCCCTCGTACCCGTGCAGCAGCCCCCCGCGCAAAGTGTCATGCCGATCTACGAGCTGACCGCGCTGCCTGGCCAGACGCAGCAAAGTTTTGTCCTGGTGCAGCCGTTCGTCCCGTTCTCCAACGGCGACAAACAAAACCTGACCGCGTTCATGACCGCGGCGTCGGACCCCGACGACTACGGACAGCTCACGGTGTTCACGATCCCGGCAGGCCAGACCGTCGACGGGCCTTACCTCGTCTCCACGGCCGTGACGACCAACAGTGCGATCTCCGAGGAGATCACGCTCCTCAGCCAACGTGGCTCCAAAGTCGTCCTGGGCAATGTGATCATGGTCGCCATCGACCAGTCGTTGCTTTACGTACAACCCCTCTATGTCGAAGGGGCGGCGAACGGCGTCCCTCGATTGGACGACGTCCTGGTGGTCTACAACAACACCGCCTACCACTCCGGTTCCGGCAACCCGTCGTTGGACGCTGCGATCTGCCAGATCACCAACCCCGACGGGAGCCGGCCGTTCCGTAGCTACTGTTCTGGTGCGCCGCCGGTGACCACGCCTCCGGTGACCACGCCGCCCTCGTCGGGCTCGTCGACGACTACCACAACCAGGCCGACGGCTGCGACCACGACGACAACCCAGCCGACTTCTGCCACCACTGTTGCGCTGCCGACGCAGCACGGCACAATTGCTCAGGACCTTGCCGAAGCGGAGCAGGACTTTTCGTACGCCAACGCGGCACTTCGCCAGGGTGACTTGGCGACTTACCAGAACGACATAGGCGCGGGCGAAGCCCTCGTGGCAGTGGCTACAAAGCTGGCCAGCACCGGGACGACGACGACCGCGACGACCACGACCAGGACAACAGTCCCCGCGCTTACCACCACGACGACGAGAAAAACTCGTACGACCAGGTCGACCTCGTAAAAGCCCAGCGCAGGCGGCCCGCGCCCTGACCTCAGCTCTTGATGCCGCCGGTCATGGCACGTTCCTACAACGCCAGGTTGTCGTGGCGCCGACCAGGCTTCCGGGCGCGCCGAGGCTCGGTTGTGCCTGACCACCGTAGTGTTCCCGCAACCAGAGGCCGTTGGAAGCGGGCCTCCGGCTCTCGCCTGTCTTGCCGTAGTATGGGCACGCAAGTTCCCGTGCCCGAAGAGTGGGCTTCGGCCCGAGCGCTATGATCCCGTTTGCCGGCGGGCTGGGCCGGTCGGCCGACCTTACGAACGTGGGTGCCTGGTATGCCCTTCTCTTCGCTTATCTCGACCAAGGGGCTAACCCGTCGAGCCGCGGGGTCACGGGGCACGATTTTCGCTCTCCTCATGACAGCGGGTTTCATCGGCGTCCCCGCACTGGCTGAAGCTGCGGGTACGCCTCCTACGACGACGCCCACGACGACTACGACCAGTTCGTCCCCGCCAACCGCCACGTCGCTGCCATCGGTGACATCGGTGACATCGGTGACGTCGGTCCCCTCGACGACGGCTACCACAACCCCATCGACGACCACGACGGGGGCAACGACCAGCTCCTCGGGCACAACGCCGTCCTCCACGACCACCGTCACGACCTCCCCTGGAGAGCCCAGCACCACGGGCACCACCCTGGCGGAGGTACCGCCGGTGACCGTCCCAGTGGTCGCTCCTACGAGCCCTTCGAGCGTGCCTACGACCGAGGTCGGCAGCACGTCGTCGACCTCGACCACGAGCCCGACCACGGTTTCATCGCCGGGTACAACAGGCGAGCCTGGCGGGACGACGTCCACGGGCTCGACGAGACCGGCTACGTCCACCCGGCCGACCACCTCGGCTGCACCGACCTCGACGACCACAGTCCCGGCAATTGGCGCAACGCTGAGCCACCAGCCCAATGTGGCGGCTCATCCGAAGGTGACCCCTCCGCCAACTTCGGGGCCAACCTCGTCGACACGGCCGACCTCCACGACGACGGCAACCTCAACGACCTCGACTACCAGGACGACCACGACAACGACGACGGCCACCATTGCCAACCCTGCGACCGTCCCGCTCACCCGGTTGGCACCTTCTGCGATCGTTGCCGCCCCTGTCGTCTCAGCACCGAGCGACGCCAGAGCCGGGCAAAAGGTGCGGATGAGCGGTAAAGGTTTCAGCCCGGGGAGCAAGGTGAAGATCGTTTTTGTCGGCTCCCAAAAGCATGATGTAGTCGGCTCAACAGTGGCTCAGCCGGACGGCAGTTTCGCGATGACGCTCGTCGTGCCACATGCCAAACCCGGCGAGCACAAGCTCCAAGTGGTCGGGACGTCCTCGTCAGGGCAACCGGGTTCTTGGGCCGCCCCGGTCATGCTGCTTACCGACGTGACCCGGCCGGCGGTCCAGGCCCCGAGCTTGGCCACGCCTGTGCTCGTCGGGCTCTCCGTTGGCCTACCACTACTGACCTGGTTGGTCCTCGACGTGCTGGCCTGGCGCCGTCGGCGTCTCGACGGGGGGCCGGGCAACGCCTGAGCGCTGACCGCCGGTGTCATGGCGCCCCCGGCATGGCGCGGCACCCGCCAGTACGCGATCATTGAGGAGTGGGGGTGCGAGAAGACTGCCGCCACTACGTCCAGCGCACGACGACAGGTGGTGAGGTGCTACGCCGCTGCCGGCTCGGCGTCGCCGAGGAGGCTCCTTTCGCATGCCCGGAAGGCTGCCTCTTTTTCGAGGCGAGGGTGCTCTCAACGGCAGGATGGGCGCAGGAGGGTACGGCTCCGATGTCCAATACCGCGTGGGGCCTCGCCGGCCTACCGCCGTCCTCCGGCAGAGGAGCTCCCCCCGGACGAGCTGGTAAGAACAAGAAAAAGGGCCGCAAGCAGCGCTGACCAGCTCCGCAAGGCGATGCGGGACGGTTCAGCCCTCGACAGGGCCTCCCAGCCAGTCGACTTTGATCCCGGTTGACTCCAGCCACTCAACAGCCGAATCGAGCATCTCGCGGCTGCCCGAAAGCTCGCAGACGATCCAGCCGGTGTTCTCTTCGACGTTGGCACGCCGGATGTTGGCTATGACCCCGAAGTCCAGGGCGAGCCTCGAGATAACCGGCTCACTCACGAGGTCCTCCGGGAAGGTGAGCCGGCCCGTACCGATGTAGCGCTCAACTCGTTACCTCCTGGTCGCCGGTCCTTACAAGGTCGAGCCCGAGCGCGGCATTGAGGTTGCCAGAACGGATGCCCTCGAGGTCGAGGGTCACGTAACGGTACCCTGCCGACCGGACGGCCAGGACGACTTGTTCACGCAGGGCCACGGCACGCTCGAGATCGGCCGTTGGCAGCTCCACCCGGGCCAGGTCACCGTAGTGGCGTACACGCAAGGCCCGGAAGCCCAGGGCGGCAAGCCCGGCCTCGGCGCGCGCCACGCTGCCCAAGGTCGCGAGGCTCACAGGGGTCCCATAAGGCACGCGCGAAGCAAGGCAGGCTGCCGCCGGCTTGTCCCAAGTTCGCAGGCCCAGCGAACGCGAGACCTCTCTAACGTCAGTCTTGGTAAAGCCGGCTTCGAGCAGAGGAAAAATTGCGCCGGCGTCACGGGCTGCCGCCTGGCCCGGCCTGTAATCACCAAGGTCGTCGCTATTGACACCCAGCACGACGCGAGCGGCGCCAAACGATGATGCGAGCGGCGCCAAACAACGCATCAGCTCGTCCTTGCAATGCCAGCACCGGTCAGCTCCGTTGGCAATGTACTCCGGCCTGGAACCCTCGTCCGAACGCACCTCGCTGTAGTTGAGGCCCCACTCGCTCGCCAAGGAGCGGCAGTCCTCGAGCTCGGCGGGGGCCAGCGACGCTGAGACCGCCGTCACTACCAACGCGCCATCGTGCCCGAGCACTTCGTTGGCCACCCAGGCCAGTAACGAGGAGTCCGCACCTCCACTGAACGCGACTACTACCGGGCTGAGCTCGCCGAGGTGGCGCCGAAGTGCGGCAAGGTCACCCATCGTGACTACGAAAGTCCGCAGAGATTAAGGACCTCTTCGAGCGGGGCCACAACGCCGGTATAAAAAGGCCCGAAGTCGGCGAACCTGGCGGAAGCTTCGTCGAAGCGCATCCCATGGACGCAATCCTTCAAATCGTCGGGTGAAGTGGCGAACAAGGTAACGCCCCACTCGAAATCGTCGAGCCCCGTGGACCCCGTGATCAGCTGGAGCACTCGTCCGGCGAAGCGGCGACCACTTGCACCATGCTCGTGCATGAGGGCCAACCGGCTGTCGTAGTCGAGGCGGTACCAATTGTCGGCACCGTCGCGCCGCTTGGACATCGGGTAAAAGCAGATCGCCCTCTTGCCATCCGGCGGCAACTTGGGGTGAAGGCGTGCCTCGAGACGCTCGGGAGGCATACCTTTCGCGTACTCCGAAACCTCGGTCAGCGACAGGTAGGACGATGCCAGCTCGAGCCCAGCCTGGACGAGGCTGCTCTGGGAGCGGCGAACTGCAACGAGGTCCGGGCCGATCAGCATGAACCCCAAGTCCGCCTTATGCCCGAGCACCGCGAAGCTCACGACCTGTTGGCCGCTCTCCTCGGCAGCCTTCACAGCCCTACTGACCGCCTCAGCGTCGGTGTGAGGGGTCGACCTGCAGAAAAGGTGGAGCACCACCCAACCTTCGTCCGCCACCAGAGGCACGATCATCGCCGACATGCTACAGGCGCCCCAGGGCGTCCCCGCGCGGCGTGTGGCGGTGGCTGTCCGCGAAATAAAAAGGGCGCCCCTGGCGGGGCGCCCTTCGAAAGTTGCAATTCTTAGCTGTCGGGCTTAGAAGTCGTCCATGCCCCCGCCGCCGGGGCCACCGCCGGCAGGCTGCTTGTCTTCGGGCTTGTCCACGATGACCGCTTCGGTCGTGAGGAACAGGGCGACGATCGAGGCCGCGTTCTGAAGCGCAGAACGTGTGACCTTGACGGCGTCGATAACACCGGCCTTGAAGAGGTCCTCGTACTGGCCGGTAGCGGCATTGAGGCCTTCGTTGACGGGCAGGTTGCGCACCCGGTCGACGACCACACCACCTTCGAGCCCTGCGTTCACGGCTATCTGCTTGAGCGGTTCTTCGACGGCGCGAGCGACAATACGTGCGCCGATCGACTCGTCGCCTTCCAGCTTCTCCGCCTTGTCAAGGATGGCGGCCTGTGCACGCAGCAACGCCACGCCACCACCGGGGACAACGCCCTCTTCGACGGCGGCCTTGGTCGTCGAAACAGCATCCTCGATGCGGTGCTTCTTTTCCTTCAGCTCGACCTCGGTGGCCGCGCCGACCTTGATGACAGCGACACCGCCGGCGAGCTTGGCCAGGCGCTCCTGGAGCTTCTCCCGGTCGTAGTCGGAGTCGGTGTTCTCGATCTCGGTCTTGATCTGGCTGATGCGGCCCTTGATGTCGGAGTCCGTGCCGGCCCCTTCGACGACCGTCGTCTCGTCCTTGGTCACGACCACTTTGCGGGCTTTACCGAGCAGGTCGAGGGTGGCGTTCTCGAGCTTGAGCCCGACCTCCTCGGAGATCACCTGGCCACCGGTCAAGATCGCTATGTCCTGGAGCATCGCCTTGCGCCGCTCGCCGAAGCCGGGCGCCTTGACGGCAACGCTCTTGAAGGTCCCACGGATCTTGTTGACGATGAGCGTCGCAAGGGCTTCGCCCTCTACGTCCTCGGAGATGATCACCAGCGGGCGACCCGCCTGGATTACCTTCTCGAGCAGCGGGAGAAGGTCCCGCACAGCCGAGATCTTGGAACCGAAGAGCAGGACATACGGGTCTTCGAGGACCGCTTCCATCCGCTCTGGGTCGGTGACGAAGTGAGCGGAGATGTAGCCCTTGTCGAAGCGCATACCCTCTACCAGCTCGAGGTCCATCCCGAAGGTCTGGGACTCTTCGACGGTGACTACGCCGTCCTTGCCGACCTTGTCGATGGCCTCAGAGATGAGCTCACCGATCTCGGGGTCAGCTGCGGAGATCCCTGCGACCTGGGCGATTTGCCCCTTGGTCTCAGTCTCCCTGGCCAGAGCCTTGAGACTGCCGACTGCAGCTTCCACAGCAGCCTCGATCCCCTTGCGAAGGCCCATCGGGTTGGCGCCAGCCGCTACGTTGCGCAGCCCTTCGCGGACCATCGCCCACGCCAGGACCGTCGCGGTCGTCGTGCCGTCACCCGCCACGTCATCGGTCTTCTTTGCGACCTCTTTAACCAGCTCGGCACCAACTTTTTCAAACGGGTCTTCGAGCTCGATCTCTTTGGCGATCGAGACGCCGTCGTTGGTGATCGTGGGGGCTCCCCACTTCTTTTCCAGCACCACGTTGCGGCCCTTGGGGCCCAGCGTGACGCGTACTGCGTCGGCCAGCTGGTTCATCCCCTTCTCAAGGGCCCGGCGGGCTTGTTCGTCAAAAGCAATCAGCTTGGGCATCGGTCTTGATCCTCCGTTGGGCTGACCGGTTCCTGCCGGTCCGGTCCTTCGTTAGCACTCACACACGTCGAGTGCTAACAGTACAGCGTAACGGAGCACTCGCGTGCAAGCTGCCGGCCGAACTGGGAGAAAAGCGGCTGACTAGCCGCCCGCGACGGCGGGGACGACCGAAACGACCGCACCGGCGGTTACCGCAGTGCCCAGTCCGTCGAGGAACCTGATGTCCTCTTCGCCCATGAACACGTTCACGAAGCGGCGCAGGTTGCCACCGTCATCGAAGAGGCGCTCGCCGAAGCCGGGGTACGAGGCATCGAGCGCCTTGAGGGCATCGCCGACGGTGTCACCCTCGACCTCGACCTCCCCGGCGCCGCCCACAAGAGCCCTCAACTGGGTGGGGATGCGTACTTTGATGCTCATTTCGGGCTCCTGGTGCTTTGAGAGGCGGCGGCTGCCACTGCGGGGCTCCCGGTCATTGCAAGTCTGCCACGTTGACAGAAGCCTGAAAGGCCTCGAGGTTAGGGGCTATCGTCACGGTCGGCCTGCAGCCGGCAGCGACCGCGTCAAGGGTCTTGAGGCCGTTACCCGTAATGAACGCCACCACCCGCTCGTTGGGCTTCACAATCCCGGCGGCCGCAAGCTTGGCGAGCACCGCCACGGTGACCCCGCCGGCTGTCTCGGCAAAAATCCCCTCGGTGCGTGCCAGCAGGCGGATCCCCTCCACGATCTCGGGATCGCTGACAGCCGCCAATGCTCCTCCCGAACGGCGGACCTCCTCGAGCGCGTAAGCCCCGTCGGCTGGGTTGCCGATGGCAAGGGATTTTGCGATGCCGCTCGGCTTCACGGGCCGGATGAAATCGGCGCCGGTGCCAAAGGCCGTAGCTACAGGGGCACACCCCTCGGACTGGGCACCCGAGATCCGTACGTGAGGCTCCTCGTCGAGGAGGCCGACCTTGTACAGCTCCCTGAAGCCCTTCGCCACCTTCACTAGCTGGCTGCCCGATGCGACCGGTACCACAACGTGGTCGGGCGCCGTCCACCCGAGCTGTTCTGCCACTTCGAAGGCGAGGGTCTTCGAGCCCTCGGCGTAGTAGCTGCGGACGTTTACGTTGACGAAAGCCCAGGTCGGGTACTCGCTGGCCAGCTCGGCGCACAGCCGGTTGACCTCGTCGTAGTTGCCCGTGAGGGCCACCAGAGTGCCGCCGAAAACGGCCGTCGTGACGACCTTGGGGATCTCCAGGTCGGACGGGATGCATACGACCGAGCGCATCCCTGCCCGGGCCGCATGGGCGGCCACTGAGTTGGCAAGGTTGCCCGTGGAGGCGCAGGCGGCGACCTTGAAACCGAGCTCGCGCGCCCTCGTGAGGGCGACCGACACGACCCTGTCCTTGAAAGAGCCGGTCGGGTTGACCGTATCGTTCTTGAGCCACAGGTCGGACAACCCGAGCTCGGCGCCCAAGCGGTCCGCCCGCAGTAAAGGGGTCAGGCCGGCTCCGAGGTCGACCGCCCCTTTTGCACTGGCAGGCAACAGGTCGGCATAGCGCCAAATCGTCTTCGGGCCGGCAGCAATCCGCTCACGCGAAGTCGTCGCGGCAATCGCCTCGTAGTCGTAGACGACTTCCAGCGGCCCGAAGCACCATTCGCACACGTGCAACGCTTCGGCCGGGTAAGTCCGCCCACACTCCCGGCAGCGAAGACCTTCAACGAAAGGGCCATCTCTCAAGGACTTATCGCCTCCTCATCGTTCTCGGGCATTGGCACCATGTGCCGGCCTGCCTGTGCAGTCCGTCCCACTGGTTGCCGCGGCGTCAACGGGCCCGTCCCTCAGCCGCTCTGGATGATGGGGACCATGGTAGGCCCTCTCGCTGCCTCCCGCCACCCACTAACAGCCGCTCAGGCGGAGACGATCATGCCGCCGTCTCTCGTGCGAGCCGGTCCGCCACGACCTCGGCAATGCAGTCGCGGGGCATTGACGCGGAACGCTCGGCACCGAAGCGCTCGGCCAGGGAGACAAAGGGCAGCGCGACAGCGGGGTCGCCGTCGCCTGCTACGACCAGAACGGGGATGCCGGCCACCCCGGCCAAGCGCGCCACCCCTCCGACGACGCTGCCCGCCAAGCTCAACCCGTCCACGTAGCCCTCCCCGGTCACGACAAGGTCGGCAGATGCGATGCGCTCAGCCAGCGATAACCGGTCTGCAACAAGGTCGAAACCGGGGAGAAGCTTGGCCCCGATGGCAGCGAGCCCACCAGCCAAACCCCCGCCCGCCCCTCCGCCGGGCAGCTCGCGCACGTCTACCCCAAAACGCTCCTCATAAAGCTGGGCAACCCTTTCCAGGCGCCTGCTAAGGAGCTCGACCTGAGCGGGCGCCGCTCCTTTTTCAGGAGAAAAAACCGGTGCCGCCTCAAGGAATTTCGTCTCTACGTCACACGCGACCATGATCCGCACATTTGGCAGGCGTCCATTTGGCGCGAGCGCATCGACGGCACCAAGCCCTCCGTCAGTTGTCGCCGTGCCGCCGAGGCCGACGAGGACCTGCTTGGCACCTGCCTTGGCCGCCGCAGCCACCAGCTGCCCAAGGCCCGTACTGCTGGCCCCGACCGGGTCATTGGCTTCCACACCGCCGACGAGAGAAAGCCCGATGACGAGCGCTGATTCGATCACGGCAACGCCCAGGTTCGGGTCATCGGAGTCCCTGCCGAGGAGCCAGGGCACCTCCAGCCGGGCACCGAGGGGCCCGTCACGCGGGTGGACTGATAGCGGCCGAAGGCGGCAAAAACGTCGAGAAAGCCTTCGCTGCCGTCAGAGACGGGGACAACATCACAGCTCCATCCCGCGTCAGCGGCAGCCCTCGCCACGGCTTGGGCAACGTCGCGTGCTGAAAGGGTGCCCCGGTACTTATCGGGGGCAGCAACGACATGCGGCACAGCTACATGATGGCCCGAAGCTGTCAGGTACTTCGGCGAACGTAGACAAAACTCGGGCCGGCGTCGCTCGGGTCTTCGGATTCGATTTCGCCGGCCCAGGTCCGTTCGAAACCAACCTTCTCCAAAGCTCGCCAGGAGCGGCGGTTGGCTTGGTCAACGGTCACCACGATCTCCGACGAGCTCGGGTAGCGACGCCATGTCGACTCGACAAAAGCATCAATTACCCGAGGGCCGAGGCCCATGCCAGTGAGCGCTTCGTCGCCGATCAGGTAGTCGATGCCCACCGCCTTTTCGTGCTCTCCTGTTGGGGCCAACGACCGCTTCCAACTCAGGTTCTCGTCGATCAAATAACGCTGTACGAACCCGATCGGCGCACCGTCCATTTCGACAATGAACAACTCGGTAGGGTCCAGGCCGTCGACGCACTGGCCGTAGTTAGCCTCGATCGAGCCGAGATCGTACGCTTCGCGCCACCAAGGTTCTACATGAGGGCAGGAGAACCAGTCCGAGAGCAAAGCGAAGTCCTCCCGCGTCAGCGGCCGGAACAGTGGCTCCACCTTCCTGAAGCTATAGGACGCTCCGGGCGTCGGATCCTCGTGGTAGGGGGAGGTGTGGTACCTCAAACCGTCCCCGCAGACAAGAACGGGGACGGTTTGAGGCGACCACGCTCGTCCCCGGTGCCCCAGGCGTGGCGTGGCTCTTTGGGAACGAGGTCGATAGACGGTTAGTTGCAGGTCCGCGCGGAGTGCCGCGATTGGGTCGCGGTCGGGACCAACCGGAGGGCCACGCGGGGACCGAAGAGGCGGTCACGGAGCATCCGGAGAGCGCCGCGGCGCGGGGGACGGTGCGCGCTCCGCCCGGGATGGCCGTGCATGGAACGGTAGTCAGCGGCGTGATGGCGGGCGACGTCGCGGCGGATCTCATCCTGGCGAGCCCGTGCGATCGTCTCGAACACCCATGGAAATGTCATAGCAAGATCGTCCCTGACCTTGAGGACAGTTCCGGTCCTCGATGCCTGACAAGATCGTGAGGTGACAGGCACCGCCGGCCGGCTCCTGCACTTGCTGGCCCTGCTGCAGCGCAGGCCTTCTTGGACCGGCCAGGACCTGGCCCAGCGGCTCGGGGTGGACACCAGGACGGTCCGTAGGGACGTCGAGCGGATCCGCGAACTGGGCTACCTCGTCGACAGCACGCCGGGCACCGCCGGTGGCTACCGGCTCAGCGTCGGCACCGACATGCCACCGCTGCTGCTCGACGAAGACGAAGCAATGGCGTTGGCGGTACTGCTCGGCGTCTCGGCGGCCTTTGCCGTCCCGGGCATTGAGAGCGCTGCGTTGGCGATGCTCACGAGGGTCGACCGACTGCTGCCACCACGAATGCAACGCCAGGTCAAAGCCCTCCGGGCGGCGACCGTCCCCTTGATGGGCCCCGTGGAGGCCGTACCGTCGGCACACCTGGCCAGTCTTGCCCAGGCCTGCGAGGGCAACGAGCTCGTTTCCTTTGACTACCGCTCCCGCGAGGGCAACAACACCTCTCGACGGGCGGAGCCCTACCGGCTCGTCGCAACTGACCGCCTCTGGTACCTAGTTGCGTACGACCTGGACCGCCGGGACTGGCGCACGTTCCGGGTCGACCGGGTCAAGCAAGTCCGCCGCACCGGGCACGTGTTCGTACCGCGCGAACACCCCGATCCGGGACGCCTCGTGAGGGAGGCGATCACTTCGAGTGGCTACCGCTACCAGGCCGTCGTCATGTTCCAGGCCACAGTCGAAGAGGTGCGCCGCAGGGTCCCGCCCCACGTCGGTACCGTCGAGGCCAGCCCTGCCGGGCCTGTTCTCAGGTTGGGCGCCGACCACGCAGACTGGCTCACTAGCTATCTCGTCGGCTTAGGGCTCGCCTTCGAGGTTGTCGACCCCCCGGAGCTGCGCCGGGCCGTCCTGGCGATCGCACAGCGGACCGTGGTCAGCCATAACGCGCCCTGAGCGCGTCACCGTCCGGAAGGCGGCGGCGACCGCCAGGGCCCTCGGCCAAGGCGCCCAACAGAGCGACGGCCGCTTGGGGACCGCCAACAACCAGGTCCACAGCGTCTACCAGCTCGTCGGGTTGTTCAGGGCTTTCGACGCCCACAGCGATTGTCGTCTTTCCCGTCGAACGAAGGCGCCGCAGTGCACTGAACGCGGGCAGGTCGCCTACATCGTCGCCAAAGAAGCAGACAGAGCTGAGCTTGGTGGAGAGGTCCTCGACAACGGTGCCTTTGTCGGCATGCACCGGCGGAAGTAATTCGACCGAGAAACGTCCGGGTTGGGCAACTAGCCCGCTGGTACTGGCTCGCCCCGCGGCCCATTGCCTTGCCCATAGCAATGTCTCGGGAGCGCGACGGCAGTGAAGGACCAGCGTCAACCGCTTCGTTTCGACCTCAACGCCGAGCGGCGCCTCCTGCTCCGCTGCCCTGGCCGCGGCCGCCACGACCCCCTCCCATCGGGCAGCAGCGTCCATGACAAGGAGCTCTCCGTGCTCGATGCGCTCGAGGCCGTAAAGCCCCACCAGTGTGACGTTAGGGATGCGCCCGAGCTGGGACTCGAGGTACTCGACCGGACGACCGGACACGACGGCGACGACAGCAACGCGCTCGGCCAAGGCGGAAATTATGCCACGGACACCTGGGAGAGGCACCGCAGTATCGCGGTCTTCGACGACGAGAGAAAGAGTGCCGTCGAAGTCAGTCAGTACACCGGCAGTCGCGGGTTGCTCCAGCCAGGGCGACCAGTCGACATGCCCGCCAGGGAGCCCGGTCGTCAGGCAATCACCCCGTGTACCCCTTGGGCACCTGCTTTGAGATGTCGCCGCCCACGACGACAACGATGTCGGCTTGGTGCAAAACGCTCGCGGGGATCGCGGAATCGTTGGTGGCAGTGGGAACGACGACAGCCGAGGGTGACAAGCCGAGGAGCTCCGCGATGGCAGTCCCGGTTGCGCTATCGGACGGAGCCACCACGAACACAGAGGTCGTCGTGTTCGTCTCGTCCAGGGCGTTGTTGGGCGCCAACGTGTCGTAGCCGTCGCCAGCCAGCTTCTTCTGGAAGTACAGCGCCGCGTGCGCGGTGGTCCAGCCGTTGAGCACGAGGACTGTGACCGTGGAGGGAGGCACCGTTACCGTCGTGGTGGTTGTGGTGCTGACTACAGCCGGCACAGTCGTGGCATTGGGCACGGTGGTCGTGCTCACGGTCGTTGGGTGCGTCGTCCCCGTGGGCGATGCCGAGCTGTGAGCCGGGCTCATCCGGACGAGGACTCCGACAGCGATGGCGACGGCTACCACGACCACCAGGGCAGCACGCAAGGGCTGCGAGGTAGCACCTGGACGCGTCGACGAGGCCGGGCCGCCAGGGTTCCCGGGAGGGCCGGAGCTGCCCGGCCCGTCAGGAGGTCCCTGTACGCTCACCTATCCCACCGGCCGCTGGCAGGGCGAACACCCATCATGGCCCAGCGCCGGCGGTCCCGGGCACGCCGGAGACGGCGCACAACGAGAGGGTCATATGCCTCAGCCTCTTTGCTGGTGACGAGTTCGCCAAGGAGTTGATTGTAACGGGACAACGACATGCGAAGGCGCCCCTTAACAACATCTGTTTTGCAGAGCCCCTCAAGCCACCAGCTACGTTCAAGGTCCAAGATCGCGCGGTCACGTTCGCAGAGTGCCATCTGGCCCACCCTGCCACCTGAGCACTACGCGATCAAGGATCCTCAGGTGGCGGTCAAACAGGCCCGCGTGGTCAATGCGGCGTTCGCCCTATACCGTGGCGGCGGCCGCCGGCTTCAGGCATGCTGTTGTGAGTTGCACCGTACAGGTCCAGCTGGCCCGGGTAGCTCAACGGCAGAGCACCTGCCTTGTAATCAGGCGATAGGATTTCAATTATCCTCCCGGGCTCCGTATTTGAGCATGTCAGAGGCCATGAACTCTCGTATTGGGTACTGGTCCCCCTCGTCGTGCGCGCTACGTACGCGGAGGACTACGTTTCGACCCGTGGCCCATCGGCGTCACTTCGGCAGCCTCGCAAGCTGCCGTCCGGCCGATATCAGGCGAGCTACTGGCATGAGGGCCAACGCCAGATCGCCACGGGCACCTTCGTAGGTAAGACCGAGGCCCAGGCTTGGCTGTCTGCGAAGGAGACACACATCGATCGCGGTCAATGTGTCGACCCCGGCTCCGGCAAGGTCGCCTTCGGCGAGCATGCGACCGAGTTGTCGTCTCGCCAAGGTCATCTGCGACCACGAACCGCCGAGCTGTGCCGCTACCTCTTGCGGGATTACCTGTCACCTACGTTCGAGGCTCGGCAGAAAGTCTGAAGCAGGACTCGGGCTTACCGGCGACGCCGGTGGCGGCCGGCAGCCCGCACAGCAACGTAGTGCCGGTCCGCGGCGTGCCACAGACCAGGTACGAGTCGGCGCGGACAGGGTTCGGCACCAACCCAGCTGACCGCAGGTCGGTAGGGTTTGTCAGGCCTTTACCAAGGCGATGGCCATGGCGATCTGCGCTTTGCCAGGATCGCGGCCCTGGGGCGCGGACCCGTGGTTCTGCGTGGACTTGCCTTGGAAAATAACGAGTTCCCGGGTACCCGTAACAAGATGTTCTGGTTGGGTGTTCCGCCATTTACCAGTGGAGGTCGGGCGCCCATAGCCGGGTACCTCGAGCGCTATCCCAAGATGCGAGTCCCGGTGTCTTCGCCCGAACATATGGCGCGCATGGCTCCCTTGGCGGCGACGTCGAAGACGTACGTGACGAGGTTCTGTTCGTTCGCGAGCACCAGGCGCTGGTGTCCATGACCCTTGACCTGGCGGTCCAACGCCTCCGCGTAGTTGAGGGCGGCTAAACGGATAGCCCCTGGCCTCGAGCCCGAGCTCCTGACCGACAAGACCTCGCCTGCCAGGTGGGCGAGGCGGGCCGGGTCCACGCCCCCCTCGCCTGCCAGGTGGGCGAGGCGGGCCGGGTCCACGCCCCAACCGTCCCGACCGGCGCGCGCCCCTCCGCTCAACTGCAGAACGACCCGCGAGTACCGAGGCATAGTCGCCTTCTGTGGGTCACGCGCCCGGAGACCTCGAACAGGTTAACGAGGATGCTCGCATGTCGACAGTCTTCGTCACCGTATCGACTCGGCCACTAGGTACGTCGTCTGGCCCTCTAGGCGTTGTGCAGCCAGCCAACCCGCCGGTGGCGACGTCGTAACGACCTGGTGGCCGAGCCAGCACTAATCGGGCCCCGGGCCGACAACTGCCGGCTGGGCCTACGACCACATGGCGTCGGTGGCGGCTTGGTCCTCCGAGAAGGACCACATCTCTGTGATCGTCCCGTTCTCGACGTGGAACACGTCGATCTCGTGTGCCGAGTAACTGTGGCCGTCGCGCTTCGCCGTGGCGGCGTGGACTGCGACGGCGTGCGTCCCTTCGCCTAGGACGCACTGAGTGTTCAGCCTGAGCGTCCCTTGGCTGCCTTCGCCGTACCGCCGCATCGCCGCGAAAACCTCTGAGTGACCTCGGAACGTGCCGGCGAGGGGGTTCTCCCCCGCCACGTGCCAGACAATCCTCCGGCTGAGCAGCGGGCGGATCGCCGCCTCGTGGTCCTCAGCCGCAAAGGCGGCATAGAAGCTGCGTACGACCGCCGCGCTGCCGCCTGCAGCCGGAAGGGGCCCGTCGAGGTCGGTAGCCATACCCTCCATGTTGCCAGTAGCCCCGGCTACTTGTCGGTTCGGGCCAGGTGCACGGTGCCGAGGCAGCCGACATTCTGGCCCGCATCCCGGCAGTGCCCAGTGCACGCAGTGCCGTCGTTTAGCACGCCGTAGGAGACGGGTGCTCGCTGGGCCCATCCCGGCATAACGGGTGGTTCTGGTCGCTCCCAAAGGGTGGCATCGAAGACGGCAAACGCCGTCCGATGCGGCGGGGCCCCTTGCTGGGTAGGCCAGCGCAGGCTGCGACCAGGGCCGTCCTACGGTGGGGTGCCTCATCAAGCCGGGCCACCGGCGCCCCCAGTGCCCGGGCCCCGGCCCGAACTGGAGGTGCACGATGTCCACCACCTCGCCCCGTCGACCGAGGTCGAGCTCGCCGACCCGGCGGTTAACGAACGAGAACGCTTGGCCCTGGCTGGCTTCCTTGCCGGCTACAGCGGGCTCACCTGAGATGCCTATGCCTTTGACCTGCGCCAGTTCCTGGCCTGGTGCACCGGCCATGGCACCCGCCTGTTCGCGGCGCGCCGAGCCGACATCGAGTGCTTCGGCCGGGACCTCGAAGCCAAGGGCCGCTAGGGCTGACCTGACAGGGCGCTGCCTTCCCAACTGGACCACCAGGCAGGCCGGCCAAAGGCCGGGCTCCGCTCGTGGAGCGAAAACGGGGGACTAAAGGCCCTGTTCAGGTCGTGGTTGCCCCGATAAAAATTCGTCGGGTGAACCGAAAAGGGAGGGCCTGATCCATGGTTGGTGTTCCGCTTGTAGCCAGCGTCGTGGACCTGGACGGCCCGGGCCGGTTCTTGCACTGGTCGATTTTCACCGTCTCGGAGGCCAACCTGGTCCTGATCGCGGTAATGGTCGTCATATTTGGGGCCGCGTTGCTTATTCCTTTTCCGGACCACGAAGTTCCGGGTGGGACCACCGAAGCTGCCTCCGAGGGGATTGTCCCCCCGGCCGCACAAGCGCCGGCGCCGTCGGCCCACGACTTGGGCGACGACGCCGATGCCGCTATGTGGACTTCACGCGTCCGACGCCGCGCCCTGGGCTTGCTCCCTCCGGGCAAACTTTTGCCCGACCGCCAGCCCGCTTACGTCGCCTCGTGGATCTACGTTTTCGGGGTGGCCAGCCTGGCAACCTTGGGCCTGGCCATCGTCTCGGGCTTTGGGCTCGCTTTGGGAGGACCGGACTGGTGGCATAGCGATGCCGTGGGGCATTTTTTCAACAGCCTCCATCTCTGGAGCGTCGAGGCGTTCATGGCCTTTATGGTCATCCATCTCTGGGGAAAGTTCTGGATGGCGGCGTGGCGAGGACGACGTGCCCTTACCTGGGTCACCGGCGTAGTGGCGTTCATGGCGTCCATCGTCGAGTGCTTCACGGGCTACGTGTCCCAGCAGAACTTCGACTCGCAGTGGATCTCCAGCAGCGGCAAGGACGCCTTTAATTCGGTCGGCGTCGGCTCCTTTTTCAACGTCATGAACTTCGGCCAGATGTTGATGTGGCACATCGTGCTCATCCCGCTCGTGCTCGTGACCATTGTCGGCGCGCACGTCTTGGCCGTGCGGGTTCGAGGGGTGGCCCACCCCCTTCCCCTTCGCCGGGACAGGGGCCGCGCCGCCCTCAGGGCCGCGGCCGAAGCTGACGGCGGCGCTTGGCACGGCCCTACCCGCCGTTACGACATCGTGAAAGAAGCCAGCGTGGCCGGCCTGGTAGCCGTCGTCTTGGTGGTCGCCCTGGCCACCCTGCTGTCTTCACCCGACGTCCCGCCCCTCACCATTTCGACCTGGGCCAGGGTTGCCCCCGCCGATTTCATGGCCACCGCCGCGAGCGAGCTGGCCGGCACCAGCGAAACTGCCACCTACGGGCCGCCCTATAACAGCGGCAGCGGGAGCACCCAGCGCATACTGTTTTCTCCCGAGACCATCGTGGGGGTGCGCCAGCACATCGACGCGGCACAGACCTTCGTGCTCGGGCCACTGGAGAAGGACGCCTCTACCATCCCGGCACTGGCCGCCGCGCTCACTCGTTACAACAGCGCCTCTGGCGCCGAGCAGGCCGCCTGGGACACAAGCTATTCCAAGGCACTCACCAAGGTCACCTTCCGGGACAGTGCCGCAGTCGTCCCAACTGCGGCCGATGGGCCGGTACCGGCGCTGATCGCCACCGAGCTGAGCCTGGCCCGCAGTGGTGGGCTCGACGCCGACCTCATCTCCAATCATGCCTTCTACGGGACTGACTTCACTAAGCCCTTGCTTTTCCTGGAGGACGGCCAGTACTTCGCCAACATCGCCAGCGCCGACCACCTGAGCGGTTCGCAGTGGGGTGTGATGAACGAGACCGGCAGTTACCCGGGCCAACCCTGGCTCTGGCTGTACACGTTGTGGTACCAGGTCCCCGGCTTCGACAATTCCGCCAACGTGGACCTGATCGCCATCTACCTGACCGGGGCCGCCACCATCCTGTTACTGGCGGTGCCGTTCGTCCCCGGGCTGCGCGACGTCCCCCGGTTGGTGCCCGTCCACCGGGTCATCTGGCGCAATTGGAACCGCAAAGGGGCGCCGAAGGGCTAGGGGGTGGGTGGGAACATTAGCCTTATCTGAGCGGGGCAGGATTGGCCCACATGTGACGGTCAACGTAATGGCGCTGCACGGCGGCGCGGCTGGATCCATGACCGCGAGGCAGGCGACCTGTGGCGAGGGTCTCCTTTCGCGAGGGGTTCGGCATACCCGCAGAGGTTGAACTGCCAACGGTCACCGTCATCGGGTTTACCCGCCGCAACAACTACATGCCGGACTTTTGGGAATTATGCCGCCGGTCGTCTTCTCTGAGGACCGTGCGCGACCTGGAGTTGGTGGTCAGCGTTGCCCATTCCGGTGGCGTCGACCCTGCAGAATCCGCCTCGACCGTCGAGATGCGCGCTGCACTCGTCCGGGAGACCGCCCGCGTGCTCAAATTCGGCAACGTCCGCGAAGTCGGCGCCCACATCGTCATCGAAGGCGCTTGAGGTGAGTAATCGGTCCACCTTGGCAGGGGCATCGTCCTCCGCCTAGGCGGTGCAGTGCCCATCATCCCCGTCAGCTCACAACGACGAGGCCGGCTGTTCCTTCCGTTCGCCGATGACGACCCCAAGACCGCCGAAGTCGTCAGCAAGGTCGGACTCCTGGCCAACGACCGCCAGATCAAGGACCCACCATCCTCGAGCAACTCCGCAGCTGAGTAGGCCCGCAGCCTCCTTCATGGCTGGCCCGAGGATTTAGCGACGGTACGCTACCTTTTCACCGGATGGCCCCGGAGCCGGGCCCGCCAGGACGGCGGGCGACCCACCAAATGGAAAACCTGGAGGCGTACACCTCGTGATAACCCCTGTCCCCTACGACCCCGTGGTCCAAATCGCGTTGGAGCAGTACCTGGCCGAGCGTCCCCCACTGACCGCAGGCACGATCGCCGAGGCGCGTCGGTTCAACTTGGCGAACCAACCCGCCGTGGACCTCCGTGACGGAGCCGTGGAGGCGAGCGAGCATGTGGCCCCGGGCCCGCCAGGCGCTCCCGACATCCTCCTGACGGTCTACCGGCCGGCCGGCCACCGTGGGCCGGGCCCGGCCTTTACTACGTCCACGGCGGGGGGATGGTCCTCGGTAACCGCCAAAGCGGCATAAACGCTGTCCTGGACTGGGTTATCGCCCTGGGAGCAGTCGTTGTCTCTGTTGAATACCGTCTGGCACCCGAATGCCCTTACCCGGGGCCGGTCGAAGATTGCTACGCCGGGCTGGCGTGGACCGCCGAACACGCGGACGCCCTGGGCGTGGACGCCGACCGGTTGGCCATCGTCGGGGTCAGCGCGGGCGGAGGGCTGGCGGCCGCGACAGCAATCGTCGCCCGTGACCGAGGTGGCCCGCGCTTGAAGGCGCAGATGCTCATATGCCCCATGCTCGATGACCGCAACAATTCGCTGTCCAGCCGCCAATATGAAAACAGCGGCAACTGGAACGGGCGCAACAATGAAGTCGGCTGGACCGCAGTCCTCGGCGACAGGCGGGGCGCTCCCGATGTCCCGCCGACGGCTGCCCCGGCTCGACTGACCGACTTCCGCGGCCTCCCTCCCGCTTTCATCGATGCCGGTAGTGCAGAGGTGTTCCGGGACGAGATCGTTCAGTACGCAAGTTCCCTCTGGGCGGTTGGCGTCCAGGCTGAAATTCATATCTGGGGCGGAGGCTGTCACGGGTTCTTCAGTGTCGCCCCGGACGCTCCCCTCTCCGTGCAGTCCTTCGCTGTCCAAAAGGGTTGGCTGGAGCGTGTTTTCGCTCAGTAAAAGACATTTATTTGCGGAGGGCTGGCTCGTGCTCGTGCTCGTGCTCGTCGCTCGGGGCGGGGCGGGGCGGACCGAGTCCTGCTCTCGAAAAGGTCCGGTCGTTGACCGGGACAACAGCCAGACCGAAATTGGAGACCGCACCAGACCGAGAAGCCACCGGGGCGCCGGTGGCAGGCAGGTTGGTCGCGGGCGGGCTGACGGACGAGGTGCCTCCACGGACTGTTGTGACGGGCAGCGTGGTTATTGCTCGCCCTGGCGCGGACGTTCCTTGGAACTGGTCAACAACCGAGATCACGGCCGGAGCTTCAGCGGTGTAGTTGTTGACCGGGGTCATGAAGGTGACCCGGTAGAAAGACGTCCCGAAGACCGCGAAAACGACGTACTCGCTGATCGGGATATCGCTAGAGATCCGGTCTCGACCGATCGACCAAGGTACGTACAAAGAGAGAGCCTGGCTGCTACCGGGCAACAGGACCGCCTGGGCGTCCCACCCTTGGCTCGAAGCCTGAGCTGAAAGGTTGGCGAACCAAGTGGCAGCGCTTGCGGCCTCCTGGACGCGGAAACGGACCACGTAGACACAAGGGTAAAAGCCATCAGAGCCCGGCCCGGGTGTTCTCCAAGCGCCTTCCAGCAACTCGTCGCTGCGCAGATCCGAGACAGTCCAGGGGGCCCAGCTCGTAGGCACGCCGCCCTCGAACAGCGAGGCCGCGCTCGCGTCCCGGGTCAGGGTACGGATCGTCGGCACGGCGAGAGCGAACAGTAATGCCACGAAGAGCAAGACGCCTCCGACTGACACCGCGATGACCCAACCATTGGACCTGCGCCGCGGTCTCGCAGAAGGCGGCACGAACCACTGCGGCGGGGGCGGCAGTGCGCCCCATGGGCCCGGCGTGGGCGGCCCACCAGGCGGAGGGTGCCCCGGCGGGCCCAGCCGACCGGGGGGTAGGTGGCGATCGCACCGGGCGCCTGCGCGGGTCCCTTTGTTCGTGGCCCGACAACAGGCCCTGAAGAGCCCGGCGATGTAGGAACGGGCGACCACGCGTCGGCGACCGTACGAGGGAAGATGTCCCTGCTGGGCGAGGGAGCGGCCTCCACCAGGGACCGGTCAGCTTGAGGGCCGCCGGCGTTTGGCCAATCGTCGTATTGGCTGTGGTCAGTCATTGCCTCGGTGGAGTCGTAGTTGGACCGCCAAGGGCTTGCATCGGCAGACGCCTGTCCTGTCTTGACCCGACGACTTTTGTATTGACTCCGGCACGCAAAAGTGATATCACTTTGATAAGCGGGCGCGTAAGTGGCGCCGCAGTTCAGAGGAGGCAGGATTATGCAGGCATCAAGCGAGGAAGTGGCTGCTTCGCGACCGATGATCGTCACCACCACGGAGGACATCCCGGGCTCGCAGGTCGTAAAGACCATCGGCCAGGTCTTCGGCCTCACCGTGCGGTCCCGGAGCCTCGGCGGTAACATCGCCGCCGCTCTCAAGAGCCTCGCTGGAGGAGAGATCAGGTCCTACGTCAAGCTGAACGAGGACTCACGCCGCCAGGCGCTCGACCGCATGGTGCAAAACGCCGCCGCGATGGGGGCGAATGCCGTCACTATGATGCGCTTCGACTCAACCGAAATGGGCAGGAGCATGTCAGAGATCGTGGCCTATGGCACCGCCCGAGTAGTCGAATGGCTACCTGAGCAACCCAAGCCTTGAATACCCGGGGCTGAGGAGGTCTCCCATGGGAGCCGTCGATTGGGTAATCCTCGATGTTGTAATCGCGGGCATAGTTATTGCGCTTTTCGGCTGGGACCGCTACCGGGGCAGCCGCAAGAGAGCCGATAGCGGGACCGCGCAGCCGACCGGCGAGGTTTTCACTGACCCCGTGACCGGCAAGCGGATGCGCGTTTGGTACGACGCGAGCACAGGGCAACGTGAATACCGTCCCGAGTGAGCAGCCATGTGACGGGCAACGAGCCTCGGCAAGGGGGCCCGATAGGGCTCCCGCGCACGTGCTTGGGACCACAACGCGCTCGCCTACCTGCCCCCCGGGCCAAACTGACTTGGACCAACCCGTCGGCGTCGTCGAAAAGGCCAAGGGTGACCGCCACGAGGTGGTGCGAGCCGTGGGATCCCATTACCGCGAGCGTGTACCCGCCCCTGGGCCAGAGCGAGCAGGCAGTCAACGGGGGACGACAAGTGCCGTCGGCACGCTCGCAGTCGCGGTCGAGGCGCTCACCGGGAGCTGGTCGAGTGTGCCGGTCGCCGAAGAGCCAAGCGGGCTGACTCAACATTGACTGTGGGAGCGGTCGGGCCACTGTTATTGCTCGGGGTTTGAGCGACCGTCCCTAGATAGGGCACGACGCGAGGGGTGGTGCTGTTGTCGGGCACGACAATGCAGACCTTGTCGCCACTTGGAAGCAGAGTAGGGGGACCGGCCCGCTCGGCCCCTCTCGCCGTGAGAGCGCGAAGTGCTGCGATAGTTGCCCCCGGGCACAGCAACCGCGAGATCGCTCAGGGGCTCCACGTCGGCGAGCACACCGTCAAGACCCACGTCAGCAGCATCCTCACCGAGCTCGGCCTTCAAGACCGCCTACAGGCGGCGGTCCTGCTCTGCGCCACCAAGCGGCCGGTACGAGGACCAGAACTAACGTTATTGTTCAAGGGTTTTTGTCATCGCGTTGCCCGCCAGGCGAAGTGGCGCCGCCCGGTTGTAACCGCGCGCCGCAGCGGGCGCGGCGTCACTGTTACCCGGTTGATTGCCGGACTCCCAGACGGTCGTGAGAAGGACAGGCAAGACGGCGATCGCTATCGCTACAAGCATCAGTGGTACCGAAATAATTATCCAGGTCATGTTCCTATCTAGCCGGACCAGCCTCACAGGTCCTTCGGGAAAGGCTTGGAGTTTCCTCCAAACAACACGACGAGGTCTTGAGGTCATGGTTTGAGGGCTCGTTAGGCTAATCGCTATGCGAGTAGCAGTCACTGGGTCGAGCGGGTTTATCGGCTCGGCCCTGTGCTCGAGGCTCGAAGTGCTCGGCCACGAGGTGACCCGGGTCGTGCGGCACACTTCGCGCGACGCTGGCCGGACGCTGGCCTGGGATCCTGACGCCGGGACGATCGACGCTCAGGGCCTCGAAGGCCTGGACGGGGTCGTCCACTTGGCGGGGGCCGGCGTCGCCGACCACCGTTGGACGCCCGCCAGAAAGCAGTTGGTGCTCGAGAGCCGCACCCACAGCACGGCGCTGCTGAGCAGCGCACTGGCTGGCCTCAAGACCCCGCCGCGCGTCATGGTGAGCGGCTCGGCCGTAGGTTTTTACGGCGACTGCGGCAATGAAACGGTCACCGAGGACCACGCACCGGGCGGTGACTTCTTGGCGTCGGTTTGCCAAGCCTGGGAAGCAGCTGCCGTCCCTGCGTCGCAGGCAGGTATACGAGTGTCGTTCGCCCGGACAGGTCTCGTCCTGGCTACCGGCGGCGGCGCGTTGCCGAAGCTGTTGCGACTGTTCCGATTGGGACTTGGCGGACGGTTCGGGAGCGGGACGCAGTGGTGGAGCTGGGTCACTATCGATGACGAGGTGGCCGCTCTGATATGGCTCCTGGAGCACGACCAGGTCGGGCCTGTCAACCTGACAGCTCCAGGCGCGGTGACCAACCAGGACTTCACCACAGCCCTCGCCGCCGCCCTCTCGCGGCCCGCCCTGCTGCCGGTACCCCGTCTCGGGCGCAGCCTCCTGCTGGGCGCCGAGCTTGCCGGTTCCCTTCTCTTTACGAGCGCCAGGGTGCGCCCGGCAGTCCTCGAAGCTGAAGGTTTCGTGTTCTCCGAGCCACAGCTCGAAGGGGCCTTGCGCCGGCTGCTATCCCAGCCCTGAGACCGCCTGTCTCAGCGTCGGCTCCGGGTCGCCCTCGCTATCGCGCCCACGGCAGGCGCCACGGTGAGCCAGAGCCCAAGTGTGACCACCATCGAGGTTATGTAACCGAAGGGGTGGATCCCGACGTTGCGCGCCTCGGCGCCGGCGAACAACATGAGCACCCAGGCGCTAACGAAAAACGCTGGCCCTGCAAACATGATCTTGAAGAAATCTCTCATTGTCCCCTCTTGTCGTCACGGCAAGGCTGGCCGTATTTCGACCGCGGGCCGAGTTGCTATGTACCGGACCTCTGCCGGGCAACCTCGAAACAGGCGACGGCCGCCGCGGCGGCAACGTTCAGCGAGGCCAGCGGTCCTGACTGCGGTATCCGGGCGAGCAGGTCACAACGCTGGCGCACCAGGTGCGAGAGGCCCCGTCCCTCTGAGCCGAGGACTAGCGCTACGGGCCCGTCCAGCAAGGTTGTCCGCCACAGCTCCTGCTTCGCGGCGGGGTCGAGACCGACCGACCAGACCCCGGCCCGGGTGAGCTGCTGGAGGGCTGCCGGGATCCCGGGGACTAGCGAGATCGGGATGTGCTCGACGGCTCCCGCGGCGGCCTTGACTGCTGCCGGGGTAAGCGCTGCCGAGCGATGTTGGGCAACGACAACCCCCCCGGCACCCGCGCAGGCCGCGCTACGCAGCATGGAACCGAAGTTACCGGGGTCCGTGACCCCGTCCAGTACCAGCAGGAAATGAGGATGATCGAGAGAGCCTTCCTCGATGAGGGAAACCAGAGGCACGGCTAGGACGGGGTCGGCCCAGGCGATCACGCCCTGTGGTGCCCCGGTGCGAGCGACCTCCATGAGGTCGTCCGCCGTTTTGAACAGGACCCGCACCCCGCGGTCATGGGCGAGCTGGACCAGTGGGCCTATCGAGCCGCTCGTGGCATGTGCACTTACAGCCCAGAGCCGATGGGTGATGCGCCGGCGCGCGGCGAGGAGCTCATGGACGGCGTGGAGGCCTTCGACCTGCTCGCCGCCGAGCCCGCTCGAGCGGCCACCGTCTTTCATTTTTCCTCTATCAGGGCGACCGCCAAGCAGGCGATACCCTCGTGCCTGCCGAGGGCGCCCAGACCTTCTCCCCGTTTGGCCTTGACCGACACCGGCGCGCCGACCACCCCCGCAAGCTCGCGCTCCATCGCCTCTTTAAACGGGGCAAGCCGGGGAGCTTCCGCGATGACGGTGCAATCCACGTTCACCGGGCGCCAGGCCTGAGCCAGCCTCTCGACGACGCTGGCGAGCAAGCCGACACTGTTGGCGCCAGCCAGAGCGGGGTCGGTGTCGGGGAACAACGACCCGATGTCGCCGAGGCCGGCAGCACCGAGCAGGGCGTCGGCAACGGCGTGGCATACGACGTCGCCGTCGCTATGGCCGCTCAGCCCTTTGCCCTCGAGGCGTACCCCCGCCAGCACCAGGGCCCGGGCCGGGTCTTCGCTGAAAGGGTGGATGTCAAAGCCCTGCCCGACCCGCAGGTTCACGGTCCGTCGCTCCCGTGCCCGGGCTTGAGCGAGAGGAACAACTCGGCCAACGCGAGGTCACTGGGGGCTGTCACTTTGATGTTGCCCGGCTCCCCGGCGACACTGACGACCCGGCCTCCCAACGCCTCTACGAGGGCCGCGTCGTCGGTCGCTTCTCCTTGGCCAGCATGCGCTGCACGCAAAGATGCTGCCGCGAACGCCTGGGGGGTCTGGACCGCGACCAGCCTCGCCCGCTCGAGTGTGATGAGCGTCCCGTCGTCCTGGCGCTGTTTGATGGTGTCCAGTACCGGCACGCAGGGCACGGCGCCGTCCGCGCCCCCTTCGATGGCGCCGATCACCGAAGCCCACGTGCTCGGGCTTGCCAACGGCCTAACGGCGTCATGTACGACCACGATGCGTGCGTTGTCAGGGACGACCTCGAGCCCGGCCCGGACAGACGCTGCGCGGGTCGGGCCGCCTGCGACGACATGGTCGGCACGGCCCAGGTACGTTTTCACCCAGTCGGGCGGCACGACAAGGACCACACCGGCGCAGGCCCGCGCGGCAGCTTCCAGCGACCACTCCACGATCTCGCGCCCGGCCAGCAACGTGAACTGCTTGTAACCCCCGAAACGGGCCCACTGCCACCGGCGACCACGACGGCCCAGACGGTCCGAGCGATCGGAGAGCCGGTGACCGGAGAGCCGGCGACGACGACCGGACAATCGGCCTCAGCCGGGCCGTCGAGCACTAGGGCAGTGCTTCGTCGAGCTTCTTTTCGGCCTCGGCCTCGGAGACGCCGATTGCAAACGTCAGCTCGGAAACAAGGATCTGGCGGGCACGGTTGAGCATTCTCTTCTCGCCCGCGGAAAGGCCCTTGTCCTTATCCCTGTTCGAAAGGTTACGGACAACCTCAGCGACCTGATAGATGTCGCCGGACTTCAATTTTTCGACGTGGTTCTTGTAGCGACGAGACCAGTTCGTCGGCATCCGCACGTCCTTTTTTCGCAGGACGGCAAAGACCTCCTCGACCTCTTCGTCATTTATGACCTCCCGTATCCCCACATCTGCGGTGGAGTCGACGGGTACTTTCAAAGTCAGGTCGCCGTATGCGAGGCGCAGCACGAGGTACTCGCGTTGCTCGCCGAAATCGGCGCGGACCTCTCTCCTCTCGACAACTGCGGCCCCGTGGTGGGGGTAGACGACCTTGTCGCCAACATCAAATGGCATACGTCTCCCAAGCGGTACTTAATGGCTTTGCGCTAATCCAGGGTACGACCTTTTCAGGACCTTGGTCCAACTGACCCGCGACCGCTCGGCCAAGCACGCCGGACGGGCAACGGCTAGCGTTTGGGAGCCATGAGGGCTCTGCCGACACTGACCGGTTCGGAACTGTTCTCAGCGCTCGACGAAGAAGCCCTTGCCCGGGTCGCCGTCAGGGCGTCCACGGTCCAATTGGACCGCAACGACACGTTGTTCAACGAAGGCGACGAGGCCGACGACCTCTACGTGGTCCTTTCCGGGCGAGTTGCGATCGCAAAGCACTCGCCTGATGGCCGCGAGTCCCTGGTGGCGCTGATGGGCCCAGGTGACATGTTCGGCGAGATGCCGCTGTTCGACGATGAACCTCGCTCGGCCTCGGTAAGAGCGCTCGAGCGTTCCGAGGTGGCCCGCGTCCCCTTCGACGCCGTGCGAGCCGAACTCGAAGCCCGCCCGGGCCTGCTCTGGGACGTCGTGGCGATGTTCGCTTCCAGGCTCCGTGCCGCCGGCGACGCTTTGGCGGACGCGATGCTGCTCGACGTCGTGGGGCGGACCGCCAAGAGGCTGCTCGAGCTGTCCGGCAACGCCGACGAGTTCGTCCTGCCGTTGACACAGGAGGAGCTGGCCGGCCTCGTCGGCGCTTCGAGAGAGCGCGTCAACAAGTCCATCTCTGCTTTCATCCGCCTCGGCTGGATCGACCAGGTGGACAGGCACTACCGGATCCTGCAGCGGGAGCGGCTCGCGCAGCGGGCCAGCTGAGCCTTAGGGTTCAGCCGAGCCGGTCCAAGATGCTCGTCTCGGCGAGCCGGGCGAGGCCCTCCTTGACGAAGTGTGCCCCGGCCACTTCGATCCCCTCGACCGTGTCCAGGTCTTCGACGCTTGCACGCAGGATCTGCTGAAGTCCGCCATAGCGGTCCACGATGTTGCGGACCACCTGGTCAGGCAGGCGCGGGATCTTAGACAGGAGCCGGAACCCGTAGGGCCGCAGGGGCCCTCGAGGTCGGCGCTACGGTCAGCACCGATCCTCATCACGCTGGCGACGCGGGAGAGGTCGAGCAGGCGGTCGGTGCTCAGTTGGCTCAGGGCGGCCAGGGCGTTCCCCACATCCCAGGACGGGTCGGCCGGCAGGTAGTCGCGGAGGATCTGGCGGCGTTCCTCTTCGACGCCTGCCAGCATCTCTTCGAGCTGGAGCCGGACGAGCCTGCTGTCGGTGCCGAGCTCGGTGCTGTAGCCGTCGACCTCCTCGGCGATGCGGCGGACCATCTCGGTGCGCTGCAACACGGTGATGACGTCCCTGAGGGTCACCATGTCCTCTACTTCGAGCGCAGAAAGAGCATTCGTTACGACGTCCAGCCGGTCCCGGTAACCCTCGAGCGTCTCGAGCGCCTGGTTGGCCCGGGCAAGAAGGCGCTCAACGGGCACGAGCGGTCGTTGCTGTTCGCCTCTGTAGACCGAGATGACCGACCGGTCCTCGGACACCGTGATAACGGTCACGTCCAAAGAACGAGCGACCCGCTCGGCGGTGCGGTGGCGCGTCCCGGTTTCGGACGTCGCTATTGCGGGGTTGGGCACGAGGTGGACGTTGGCCCGGGCGATCCGGCTCGAGTCGTAGGCCAGGATGATCGCCCCGTCCATCTTGGCGAGCTCAGAGAGCCTCTGAGGGCTGAACTCGGCGTCGAGCAGGAAGCCCCCCGAGCAGATCGACAGGATTTCGGGGCCGTCGCCGACCAAGATGAGAGCTCCCATGTTGGCCTGGAGGATACGGTCCAGCCCTTCGCGCAAGGGCCGGCCTGGGGCAATTGATCCCAGCGCCTCGATCATCGCCGCGCTCAGCCTCTCCGGCACCGGCAGATGCTAACCCATCAAGAGCGGGCGCGGAAAGCTAACGACAGCGCCTCGCCCAAGGTCGCGGCTGGCAGTTCGCGCAAACGACCTCGGGGTGCCGACCTTGCTTGGGGCTGCTCGGGCGGGCTTTTGACAGACGCAGGGACAAGGGCGCGGTGAAAACCTAGTCGCCCAGCCTCGGCCAACCTCTTGGCCATGCCGCTTACGCGGCGGACCTCCCCGCCGAGGCCTACCTCCCCGATCGCGACCAGGTCCGCGCCCACCGGCTGACCGGAGGCCGACGAGGCGATGGCCAGGCAGACGGCCAAGTCGGCGGCCGGCTCGCAGGCACGCGCCCCTCCCGTCACCGAGACATAAACGTCGCAGTCGCCGACCTTGACGCCGGCACGCTTGTCGAGGACTGCCACCAGGAAACCGACGCGGCCAGCGTCAAGGCCCGTGACGAAGCGGCGGGGTACTTGCGACGGCCTCCCGACGAGGGCCTGCACCTCGACCAGGAGCGGCCTGTAGCCCTCCATAGGAACCGTCACCGCGGAGCCCGCCGACCCGACGAGCCGGTCACCGAGGAACAGGCTGCTCGGGTCTGCGACGCCCGTCAGCCCGTCCTCGCCCATCTCGAACAGCCCGGTCTCCCCGGTCGGCCCGAAGCGGTGCTTCACCGCCCGCACAGCACGAAGCGACAGGTACCTGTCGCCTTCGAAGCTGAGCACCGTGTCCACCAAGTGCTCGAGTGCTCGCGGACCGGCAAGCGCCCCGTCCTTGGTGACGTGGCCGACCAGGACAAGCGCCGCGTTCACCCCCTTGGCAAGGGCGACAAGGCTGTTGGCGCAGGCCGCCACCTGAGCCATCGAACCGGCCGGCGACGCGATGTCGGGATCGTTTATCGCCTGGATGGAGTCGACGACCACCACGTCGGGGGCCAAGTTGGCAATGGCACCTTCGACGGCCTGCAACTGCGTCGCTTCGACCACGAAGACACCGGGTACCTCGGCTCCCAGGCGCCCCGCCCGCCGGCGTACCTGATGAGCCGCCTCCTCGGCCGCCACGAGAAGGCACCGCTGACCCGCCGAAGCCATCGACCCCAGCACCTGCAGTAGCAGCGTCGACTTACCAGTCCCGGGCTCGCCACCCAGCAGCGTCGCTGACCCTGGGAGCAAACCTCCGGCGAGCACCCTATCGAGCTCCGCTATGCCAGTCGGCATTGGCTTGTACAAGCTCAGGTCGACCTCACCGAGCGGTACCGGCACTGGTCCCTCAGTGGCGCCCGCTTTGGGCTGTCCAACGGCGACCAGCTCCTCTTGCAGCGAGTTCCACTCACCGCAAGCAGGGCACCTGCCTGACCAGCGAGGAGCACTGGCACCGCATGCTTTGCACCGGTGTACCGTCCGCACCTTGCTCATAGTCCCGGCAACCTAGCGCCGACCGGTGACCAGAACTCGCCTTTTCCCGCCGCCGAAGCGACGGCGGCGCCTACGTCGACGCCAAAGCACGTAAGACGCGGTGAGCAGGACGACCAGCGCTCCTGCACCCACGGCCGCAGCGAGAGCCTGGATAACCGCTACGTTCTCGGTCTTGCTCGCAGCGGCGATGGCGGTCGCCTTGCCCAACACGGGGGACCAGGCCAGGCCACCCCCGACGGCACGCCCGCTGGCGTCGGATGACGTCAACGTGCCTGGTAGCCGGACCTGGAAACCGAACGTCAGCTCGTCGCCGGGGTGCGCGCCGACGAGACGACGTACCTCGGCGGGCGACAACCCGAGCGGGTAACCGACGCTGGCGGCCAGACGGGGGTCATCGAAGCAGGAGAGCCAGCAGCGCAGGTCGACCGACCCGGTGGCTGTGTACCGGTCCTGGAGCAAGCCCGGGACCTTGGTGACGACGAGGCGGAACGGCCGGCTCTTTTCGGGCCCGCTGCCTGCCAGGTCGGCGACCAGTGCCGGCACTTCGGAGAGCTTGGCAAAAGTGTGGCTCGCACCGACCATGGTGCTGCCGTCGGGGCCGGGCTTAGGGCCCTCGACAACCCACCCGGCCGCCCGCAGGTCGGCGACCGGAAGGCCTGCCGCCAAGTCTTCGACCTGGGCCGCGGTGGCTTTGGGAAAGTTGACGACGAGGGACACCGAACCGGCCCCGGACCGCGCCACGACGACCCGGACATTGACGGTGGCCCCGCACCCGCTGATCAGGACTGCTACCGCGAGAGCCAATGCGGCAAAGGACAGTGACGTCCTTTGCCGCAGGCTCACAAAGCCGCCTAGGCGGGCGCTCAGTGGCAGGGCAGCTGGCGCTTAGTCGCTGCTGCCGGCGCCGGCCAGCTCGACCGGCGGCGGTTCGAATTGCTCCATTGCCTTGAACGTGATCTCGCCGTTTTCGACATCGGCGATGATCGTGTCGCCCGGCGCGGAACTCTTTCCAGAGGATCTTCTCGGACAGAGGATCCTCGACCATGCGCTGCAAAGCCCTTCGCAAGGGGCGGGCGCCCATCGTGGCGTCATAACCCTTTTCGACGACCAGGTACTTGGCTTCCCTGGTCAGCTCGATGCTCAAGCCCTGCGTCTCGAGCTGCTCGCGGACCCGGCGGATCATCAGGTCGATGATCTCCGTGACCTCGTCCTTGGTCAGCTCATGGAACACGATGATGTCGTCGATCCTGTTGAGGAACTCGGGGCGGAAGTGCTGCTTGAGCGCCTCGTTGACCTTGACCTTCATCTTCTCGTGGGTCACAGCCTCGTCCGTCTTGGCAAAGCCCACCGAGGCCTTGCGCAGCTCGGCCGTGCCGAGGTTGGAGGTCATGATGATCACGGTGTTCTTGAAGTCGACGGTGCGGCCTTGAGCATCGGTCAGGCGGCCGTCCTCGAGGATCTGGAGCAGGGCGTTGAAGACGTCGGGGTGCGCCTTTTCGATCTCGTCGAACAGGACCACGGAGAAGGGCTTGCGCCTGACCGCCTCGGTCAGCTGGCCACCCTCTTCGTAGCCGACATAGCCGGGAGGGGACCCGACGAGGCGGCTCACTGTGTGCTTCTCCATGTACTCGGACATGTCCAACTGGACCAAGGAGCTCTCGTCGCCGAAGAGGAACTCGGCCAGGGCCTTGGCGGTCTCGGTCTTGCCGACCCCGGAGGGCCCGAGGAAGATGAACGAACCACTGGGACGCTTGGGGTCCTTCAACCCTGCCCTGGTACGCCTGATTGCCTGGGACACGGCCTTCAAGGCATCGTCTTGGCCGATGATGCGCCTGTGCAGCTCCTCTTCCATGCGGAGCAGCTTGGAGGTCTCTTCTTCGGTCAGCTTGTACACGGGGATGCCGGTCCAGTTGGCCAGGACTTCGGCGATCACCTCTTCGTCGACGACGTCGAACAGGTCGACGCCTTCGGCACGCCATTCCTGCTCCTTGGCGGCCTTGCGCTGGAGGAGCTCCTCTTCCTTCTCGCGCAGCTTCTTGGCCTGCTCGAAGTTCTGCTTCTCGATCGCCAGCTCCTTGTCCTTGCGGGCTTTAGCGATCTCTTCTTCGATGGCCTTGTAGTCGGGCGGCGTCGACATGCGCCGGATGCGCAAACGGCTACCGGCCTCGTCGATGAGGTCGATCGCCTTGTCCGGCAGGTACCGGTCGGCAATGTAGCGGTCCGCCAAGTTTGCGGCGGTGACGACTGCCTGGTCGGTGATCGTCACACCGTGGTGTGCCTCGTAGCGGTCCCTAAGACCCTTCAATATCTCGATGGTGTGGGCGAGCGAAGGCTCTTCGACCTTGATGGGCTGGAAGCGGCGCTCGAGGGCAGCGTCCTTCTCGAGGTGCTTGCGGTACTCGTCGAGAGTCGTGGCACCGATGGTCTGAAGCTCGCCGCGGGCGAGCATCGGCTTCAGGATCGAAGCCGCATCGATGGCGCCCTCGGCCGCCCCGGCACCCACAAGGGTGTGCAGCTCGTCGATGAACAGGATGATGTCGCCGCGGGTACGGATCTCCTTGAGCACCTTCTTCAGGCGCTCCTCGAAGTCGCCGCGGTACCGTGACCCCGCCACGAGAGCACCCAGGTCAAGGGTGTAGAGCTGCTTGCCGCGCAGCGTCTCAGGCACGTCGCCCGACACGATGCGCTGCGAAAGGCCCTCCACGATGGCGGTCTTTCCGACACCGGGCTCACCGATCAGCACGGGGTTGTTTTTCGTGCGCCGCGAGAGGACCTGCATGACCCTTTCGATCTCGCGCTCACGGCCGATCACGGGGTCGAGCTTGCGCTCCCGGGCCAGCTGGGTGAGGTTACGGCCGAACTGGTCGAGGACAGGACTGCCCGCCGGGACGTCGGCAGCGCTAGGCGCGGCACCGGCTGTCGCCTTCTCAGGGCCGGCTGCCTGGTAACCAGAAAGCAACTGGATAACTTGCTGGCGCACTCGCGAAAGGTCTGCACCCAGGCTGACCAGCACCTGAGCCGCCACACCTTCGCCCTCGCGCACTAGGCCGAGCAGCATGTGCTCGGTACCGATGTAGTTGTGGCCCAGCTGCAGAGCCTCCCGTAGGGAGAGCTCGAGGACCTTCTTGGCACGTGGGGTGAACGGCGGAGACCCGGTTGTTGAAGTCCCGGCCGGCCCGATCGTCTCCTCCACCTTTTCACGCACTGCTTCCAAACTGATGCCCAGAGATTCCAGCGCCTTGGCTGCCACGCCTTCACCTTCATGAATGAGCCCGAGCAAGATGTGCTCGGTCCCGATGAAGTTGTGGTTCAGTAGACGTGCTTCTTCCTGGGCCAACACCAACACTCTTCGGGCTCGGTCCGTAAAGCGCTCAAACAACGCTGCCAGCCTCCTCAGCAGATCCGGAGCTCCGCACCCGGAGCGAGCCGGCACCCGCATCGGTGCTCTCTGCCCAGCTCCTCATGCAAGTCATCCATTCCCTTTCTTTCGGGCCCTTGCGCCCTCCAGTGTACCTACAGCCTCAACAGTCTGGGCGTACGCCAGCCTTCGGGACCATCGCCCCTGTGGGCCGGTTCGTACTTGACCCCGACATTGACATATCGTCTAGTGATGAACGTCTGGGAGCTCCTCGACCTTCCCGGCCTCGACGAAAGCTTGGCCCAGGTGGAGTCGGAGCTGCGTAAGGCGGTCGCATCCCCCGAGCCGTTGCTGAGCGAAGTTGCCGCGTACCTCGTTGAGGCTGGCGGCAAACGCCTCCGGCCTGCTCTTTTGTTGGCCGCGGCAGCGTCGACCGGGACGGGCGCCGGGGAGAATGTCGTGCAAGGCGCAGTATCGGTGGAGCTGGTCCATATGGGTTCGCTCTATCACGACGACGTGATCGACGAAGCCGACTCCCGCCGAGGCGTCCGCAGCGCCAATGCCCGCTGGGGCAACCTGGTCGCGATCCTGGCCGGAGATTTCCTGCTGGCACGTGCGTCGGAGATAGCGGCTGGTCTGGGCACCGAGGTCGTGACGGTGCTCGCGAGCACGATCGGCCGGCTATGCCAGGGTGAGATGACCCAGCTCCAATATGCATATTCGACTGCCCGTCCTGAACCCGCTTATCTCGACGCCATTTCTTGCAAGACGGCCTCGCTTCTGTCGGCGTCGACCCGCATCGGAGGTTTGGTGGCGGGGGCTTCGCGCCCCGAGGTCGAATCCCTCACCCGTTTCGGCCACTCTTTCGGGATGGCCTTCCAGATCTGGGACGACGTACGCGACCTGGTCTGCACCGAGGAGGAACTCGGTAAGCCGGCCGGGCACGACATGCTCGAAGGCACGTACACCCTCCCGGTGATCCGTGCGCTGGCGGACCCCGAGACCGGCCCAGAGCTCTCCGCGCTGCTCGGACGCCAGCTCGACGAACCCGATGTGGAAAAGGCCAGGGACATGATCCTGGCTACAGACGCCGTGCGCGGCTCGATCGCAGAGGGCCGACGCTGGGCCGACCGTGCGGCCGAGGCTTTGCAAACGATGCCGGCACCCTCCGCTACCCCTCCGTCCGCTGCGACAAATGGGGCCCACGACGAGGTCGCCGCCGTTCGCCAAAACCTTGCCGGCCTTGCCCATCGCCTCCTCGACGACTTGGCAGTGCGCTCCAGCTAACGCTACAAACGTTGGAGGCAACACCAAAGGCGGTTGGGGAGGGCTTCCTTGTCCCTTCGTGAGTACAAGTGGCGCCCGGTGGGCATATGTGCTCCCAGTCAAATTCACATTTGACGCGGGTGAGGGCCAAATGGCCGCCCGCTGAGCGAAGTGAGGTTGCGATGAACAGGGGAGCTGGAACAGGCCTTATCGGTCTCGGTATCGTCCTTGCGGTCATAGGTGCAATTCTGGATTGGGCCGTAACGGTCACCACGACCGGCTTCAATATCAATTCGATCGGCGTGATCCTTTTGGTTGTCGGGATCTGCTCAATCGTCATCGGGGGTGCGGTTTTCTTGGCCGGCTCGACGCGTCGCGAAACGACGCGAGAGAGCGTGCAGTACACCCCGAACGGCAGAGAACGCACGGTAGAGCACCGCGACCTCGTCTAACCGTTTGTTTTGGTCTAACCGTTTGTTTTGGTCTAACCGTTTGTTTTGAACGGCGGCGGGCCCGCCGGCCCGAGCCCTCTAGATGGGCTCGGGCCGTAGCGTAGGGAAGGCGATCACGTCGCGTATCGACTCTGCGCCGGTGAGGAGCATCACAAGGCGGTCGATGCCGATGCCAAGGCCACCCGTTGGCGGTAGGCCGTACTCGAGCGCTCGTACGTAATCCTCGTCGACCGGCATTGCCTCGTCGTCACCTTGTGCTCGGGCCCTAGCTTGTGCCTCGAAATTTTCTCGCTGTACAGCGGGGTCCGTGAGCTCGGAGAAAGCATTTCCCAGTTCGCGCCCCGCAATGACCGGTTCAAAACGTTCCACGAGGCCGGGAGAACTGCGGTGCTCCCGAGCCAACGGTGAAACCTCCTTCGGGTAATCCATTACGAAGACCGGCCCCCACAGGTTTTGCTCGGTCGTCTTTTCGTATATTTCAAGGACGATCTTGCCCGGCCCCCAAGACGGCAAAACCGGTACCCCAAGGTCTGCTGCGTGCCTGCGAAGCTCCTCCGGGGGCATCTCCAGGCTCAGCTCTCGGCCGGAGTACTCGGCGACCAGCTCAAGCAGGGGCGCTCGCCTCCACGGCGGCGAAAGGTCCAGTTTTTTGCCTGCATAATCAAGCTGGGTGCTCCCGGTCACCTCCCGGGCCACATAGGCCACCATCTCCTCGGTCAGGTCCATCATGTCGTTGTAGTCGGCGTACGCCTGGTACAGCTCGAGCATCGTGAACTCTGGGTTGTGGCGCGGGGAAAGACCTTCGTTGCGGAAAACTCGCCCTATTTCAAAGACTTTTTCCATCCCGCCGACCACCAGGCGCTTCAGGTGCAGCTCGAGGGCGATACGTAGGTACAGCTCCATGTCGAGGGCATTGTGGTGCGTTACGAACGGCTTCGCCGTGGCCCCCCCCGGAAGCGTATGGAAAACGGGCGTTTCGACCTCGACAAAACCTTTGCTCTCGAGGAAGCGCCGAACCAGCGATATGGCGCGGCTACGTGCCAAGAGCACGTCGCGGCTGTGCTCGTTGGCCCACATGTCGGCATAACGCTGACGGTAGCGGGTATCGACGTCGGTTATGCCACGAAACTTGTCGCCAAAGGAACGGCGCGCTTCTGCAAGCAGCACCCATTCGCTCAAGCGAAGCGACAGTTCGCCCGTCTTGGTGCGCACAACCTCGCCGGTAGCACCGACCCAGTCCCCCAGGGAGAGCTTGTTGAGCTCGCCAAAGCGCTCTGTCCATTGCACTCCTGCGAACAATTGCAACGAACCCGTCCAATCGGTGAGCGTGAGAAATGTCAGCTTGCCCATCTCGCGGCGCAGCATCACGCGCCCAGCAACCGTCGCGATCTCCCCGGAGCTTTCGCTAGGGCCTAGCGCTGCAAAACGCTCCTGAAGCTCGCCGGGTGACGTCGTGACGTCGAAACGGTACGGGAAGTCCTCAGCCATCTGAGCGGTTCCGGTGGTAGATCGTGCGCAGGCCGTACAGCGTGAGCCACGGCTCGTAGTAGTCGATGCCCTTCGTCGCCGGCACAATAACCGGGGCCAACCCCCCCGTGGCTACCACAGTGGCCTGTCCTACCTCATCTTTCAACCTCGCGCACACCCCTTCGACGAGAGCGGCGAAGCCGTAGAACATCCCCGATTGAAGCTGTTCCACAGTGCTCTTGCCCAGAATTGACCGCGGCGGTGCCATGTCCACACGCGATAACAACGCAGCCCTGGCTGTCAGTGCATTGAACGAGAGCTCGACACCCGGGAAAAGCACCCCGCCCAGGTATTCGCCCTTAGCAGAAACAACCTCGAAATTGGTCGCCGTGCCGAAATCGACCACGATGGTCGGCCCACCGAAGCGTTCGAATGCCGCTACGGCGTCAGCGACCCGGTCAGCGCCTACCTCTTTCGGGTTGTCGACCAGCACAGGCATCCCAGTTCGCACGCCTGGTTCGACGAACACAGACGGCACTTTCAGCCGGCGGCTCAACATATCGCGCAAAGCTGTCTGCAGCGGGGGCACGACACAGGCGATCGCGGCTCCCGTCACCGTCGAGAAATCGAGACCGTCGAGCGCAAGCAATTGCGCCAGTTGCAACGCGAACTCGTCGGCGGTGTAGACGGGATGGGTCGCGACTCGCCACTGGTGCACCAGCTCGCCCGTACCCACCGAGACATTATCGTCGAACAGGCCCACGACGATCTGGGTATTCCCGACATCGATGGCCATCAGCACAGCTAGCCCTCCCCCCTGTTGGCTACCAGGTTGTCGATCAAACGCACCTTGCCGATGCGGCCGGCGACCAGTAAACGGACCTCAGTCGAGATGATAGGGGGAACCTGCAGTGACAACGGGTCTACCACCTCGGCATACTCCACCTGGAACAGGTTTTCTCGGCTGGCCACCTCGACCATCGTGGCGCGAACGTCGGCAACGCTCGTGACGCCTTGCTCCTCCACGGCACGTTTCCCTGCCAAAAGGGACCAATAAAGTACGGGCGCGGCGGCTCGCTCGGTGGGGCTCAAGTACTCGTTGCGGCTCGACAGGGCAAGACCGTCCGGTTGGCGGACCGTCGCGCACGGCACCACCACCACGGGCATGGACAGGTCGCCGACAACTCGGCGGACAATTACGAGCTGCTGGTAGTCCTTTTCCCCAAAATAGGCGTAGCAGGGGCCTGAAAGCGCGAACAGTTTCGTCACGATCGTTGCCACGCCGTCGAAATGGCCTGGGCGTTGACGCCCCTCGAGGACGTCGCCCAAATGCCTTACGCGGACGGTGACCAGAGGCTCTTCGGGGAACATTGTGTCTCTGGGAGGGGCCAGGACTATGTCGGCGCCCGCCTCCTCCGCCTTTGCGTAATCGTTGTCGAGGTCCCTTGGGTACAACTCGAAGTCCTCGGTGGGACCGAACTGGAGCGGGTTCACGAAAATGCTGACCGCGACCACGTCGCATTCGGCGCAGGCGCGTCGGATGTTGGAGAGATGTCCACCATGCAGCGCCCCCATCGTCGGGTGGAAACCAACGCGCTTGTTATCGTGGCGTGCCTGGTCCAAAAAGGCACGCAGATCCTCTGGTTTGTGAGTAATAATCATTTGCTGGTCAGATCGTGGGGCCGAATGGTCCTTGACGATACCTCGTCGAGCGGGACTGGCTCCACAGGCCAACACCAAGGTTAGTGGGGATTCGGTCATCCACAGCGCGACGATGGCCGGGAGAGGCGTCGAGCTCCCCGGAGCTGGGTCGTTCTACACCCGGCGATAAAGGGCCTCGAACCCCGAGTACACGGCGAAGCACGCCAACCCAAACGCGGTTGTCAACAACAATGCCGGCCCTGCCGGCAGCCGGTCGAACGAGCTGATCGCTTGCCCGGCTCCTTTGGCGCGCGACGGGTCGTCGGTCACAGTTGCTTCGAGGAGGTAGACGCCGATGAGGAGCACGAGGAAGCCTCGTGCAGCGTCACCAGCCATCCCGGTGGCGCGAGCCAACTGGAAAGTCACACCCCTCAACCGATTTGTATCTAACGCCCGGGAGTAGTCGTGCACGAAGCCCCAGACCGCCAGGCCCACCCCGCCGACAGCGAGGCCGGCGCCAGCCAATCCAACCCATAATGGGCCAGCCGGCCATCTCAGGACGTCGGCCACAAACGGTTGCGGCCTAGATGTGGAGCCGCCACCCCCGCTCGCTGAGCCGACAGCCATGGCAACGGCTTGGGCGCACAATCCCACATAGAGCACCGCCGCGGCCGCCCAGCCAACCCGTTCCAAAGCGCTCCTCGCCTGATTTTCATCGCCTTTTTGGCTCAACACCTGGGTGAACCTCCAACACGCATAACATGCCAGCCCCACTGCTAGCACCGCCAGTAGGGCGCGTCCTCCGGGCTGCTTGTCGATCTCTGCGAGCGCGCCGCTGCCACTTGGCTGGGCCGGTGCACGACGGGTAAGGGCGATGTCGGCGTCCAGGTACGCCAACAACGCATAGATGATGGCGCGCGACCAGAGCCCGATCTGGGCGAAGTGGCGGAACCCAGGCCTCGTACGAACCGCACTGGCTTTCGCTGGGACGTTCTCCGCAGCGTCCCTAACGGACCGGGGAGCGGCCTCGGCCTTCGCTGTGACGTAACTCCTATTGAGAGGCATCGCCCGTTCCTACCCACGAGCTACCGGTGCTAGCCCTTAGCCTCCGGCAGTTGGCCCCTGGCCCTGGGACGCGCCCCAAAGCGCGCCGGCCGGGGCAACGCCGGCTCTCATTGCGGTCGTCAACCGCTCACCTACCAGGTCGGGCGCCAGGTCGGCCAGGGGCACCAGGACGAACCCCCGGTCCCACATCGCCGGGTGTGGCACCTTCAGGTCGGGCTCGTCGACCATCAGCTCTCCCACCAGCAGGATGTCTACGTCGAGCGTGCGCGGTCCCCAATGCACTTGCCTGGCCCTGCCGGCCGCGGCTTCAGCCCTTTGGCCTGCCTCTAACAGCTGGCGCGCTGAAGCGTTCGACCACAGCTCGGCGACAATGTTGAGGTAGCGGTCCTGGCCAGGCGGCCCGCCCACTGGCTCAGTCTCGTAGACCGGCGATACCGCAACGACATCGGGCAGGTACTCGAGCCCTGCTCTCAGATAAGCCAAACGGTCGCCCAGGTTGGAGCCGAGCCCGACAAAGGCCTTGCGCTTCAGGGCCTGCAAATCCGTACCGCCGCCGAAGCTAGCGCGACCGGCACCGGCGGCCTGAGCTTGCGGACCGTGACAACAACACCGCTAGCGCGCTCACCCGCGATCGCCAGGGCCCGGCTCGCGACCTGTTCGGCGAGGTGCTCCAAAAGCGACGCATGGTCGCCCTCGATCACGGCCCTAACCGCCTCGCAGAGCTCGCCGTAGTCCACGGTCGCCTCGAGCGCGTCACTGCGACCCGCTTCGCGCAGGTCCGCGATGAGCTCGAGGTCCACCTCGAAGGGTTGTGGGCGCACAGCTTCCTCCGGGAGCGCCCCATGCGTCCCGACAAACCTGAGGCCGCGCAGCTCGATGCTGTCGCGCCAGGGACGGGGACCGCCGCTATCGCCCTGTTCAGGCACCAGCCGCGCCGGCTACAGGCCCTGGCTTTGGGAACGCCGGCACCATTGCCACCAGCTCGCGCCCTTCTCGGCCCATCTGCCGGCCAAAAAGCCGTTCGACGATGGCAACGGCTTGCGCGCTCTGGTCGATTAGACCGCACCAGTGCAAGTAGCCCGCGACGACTCCCATCAGGGTGTCGCCAACTTCCTCCTGGTGCAGTACCACGCGCTCGTCGTCGCGCAACCACGCGCGCAACTGCTCGTAAAGCTCAGGAAGGACCAAGACGGGGTCGTCGTTCCTCGCGAACGGTATGTGAGACCAGGCGAGGTTCTCTTCGTCGTAGGCGTGCAGGTTGTGCGGCGACGCCAACAGCGACACCACGCGGGTGAAGCCCTGGCATTTGATCCAGAGGATCTCCTCACGCCTGCGCACCTTGCGGTGGTTGCGTGCGTAACCACCCGGCCGCTCGCAAACAGCAAGCTTGTCCTTGATCACCCACGTGAAGAACCGAGGCTTTATGCCTGCGGCCCATTTCCCTCTCAGGTTGGCGGAGGCGGTCATTTGACGCCGACGAGCTTTGCCGCGTCGACTGTCGCTTTCACGTCGTGGGCACGGACCACGGCCACGCCGCTGAGCATCGCCCAGACCGCCCCGCTCAACGATCCCTCCAGGCGCTCGCCGCCCGGAGCCGGGGCGGCGTCGTCACCGGAGGCGATGGCCCCGGTGAAACGCTTGCGCGAGAGCCCGACCGCCACCGGCCATCCCGTCGCCACGAACTCGTCCAAGTGTGCCAGGAGCTGCAGGTTGTGAGATGTCGTCTTTGCGAAGCCGATGCCGGGGTCGACCCAAATTTCACCGACGCCATCTTCGCTGGCCTTCTCTGCCCGCTCGACAAGGAACGACTTGACCTCGCCTACAACGTCGTCATAGGTCGCAAAGGAGCCCATGTTGGACGGCTCCCCGCGGATATGCATCACAACCCAGCCCGCCCCGGCCTCCGCCGCCACCGCCCACAAAGATGCAGATACGTCATTGAGGATACTCGCCCCGGCGTCGAGGGCCGCTTCGGCTACGGCACGTTTGCGCGTGTCGACCGAGATCCTTGCGCCGCCTGCCAAGCGCTGCCCCAGCTCGCGCACAACCGGTACGACGCGCCGCAGCTCCTCGCTCTCGCTCACTTCCGATGCACCTGGCCTGGTCGACTCTCCCCCGACGTCGATGATATCTGCGCCCTCTTCGGCCATTGCGCAGCCGCGCCCAACGGCAGCTTCTTCGTCCGCCCAAAGACCACCGTCATAGAAAGAGTCCGGAGTCACGTTGAGCACGCCCATCACTAGCCCCATAGCAGTGCGCCAGCTTATAGGTCCACCGGTAACGGCCAGGGTCAGACCTTGGACGTTCGAGCGGGCCGGAGCCCTCAAGGGGGGCCATATCGGCGACGACACAGCTGAGGTGACCGTTGGACCGGGGCATGCGCCCGCCGGGCCCCCTGCGCAAGCGTGGCAACCCGGCGTTGACCAAGCTGACGGGCGGGGAACAGGACCAGGCAGCGCCGCGCCCTGGGACCCATTAGCGGCCCCGGCGGTGCCTGTTGCGACGCCACAGCTGGACCTATCTGAGAGGTCGTCGGATGCTCAGCAGTCGACCTGGGGTGCCCCGGCTTGGCAACAGCGCCAGCGATGGGCCCCTTGGCTCCGGCTATGGGCGCTGGTGAAGATGGCAAGCCTCATCTATTCGACCTGGTGGGCGCTCGGGTACCTGCACGAAAACGCAGGGACGCAGATCTGTGCCTACGGTGCCATGTGCCTTTACGTTGCGCTCCGCTCTCGCTGGAGCGGGCGCCGCTTGCGTCTGTTCGGCCCGGGTATGTCGATAGAGCCGGAGTTTTATGAGGAGCTCGGTCACTGGGCCTATAGAGCGGGTGTTTTCTTGGTGCTCTGCGGCGGAGCGGTTTTCTTGGCCCAAAGCGCGTTCGGCACAAGCACGCCCCCAAAGGACCAGCACCTGCACCGGCCTGCACCAGCGGCGCCGGCTGCCGGCACCAACGGCTTACCGGCGCAGCTGGGCCAACTTATATACGGTCACTGACCAGAAGATGGATTGGGTTGCGCCGCCCGCCGGCCGGCCGCCGCGAGTTCTCCGGTCGACCAGTCCTAGCGCTTGATGAGCCCGAGCACCTCGGCGCGGGCAGCTGCACTCGTCAGGAAATGTCCTCGGACCGCCGAAGTTACAGTGACTGCTCCGGGCTTTTTGACACCGCGCATCGACATGCACAGGTGCTCGGCCTCCACCACCACGAGCACCCCTCTCGCACCGAGGACGCTGACCAGAGTGTCAGCCACCTGAGAAGTCAAACGCTCCTGCACCTGGGGGCGCTTGGCGTAGCCCTCTACGAGGCGCACGAGCTTGGATAGCCCGGTGATGCGGCCGTCCTCGTTCGGGATGTAAGCGACGTGAGCCTTCCCCGACCACGGCAGGAGATGGTGCTCGCAGACGCTGTAGATAGCGATGTCACGCACGAGCACCAGTTCGTCGTGGTCCGCTTCGAAAGTGGGGACGAGGTGCTGGCCGGGGTCCTCGGCGAGCCCGGAGAAAATCTCCGCGTACATGCGCGCCACACGTGCCGGCGTGGCACGTAGCCCTTCGCGATCGGGGTCCTCCCCGACTGCCGCCAGGATCTCCCTTACGGCTGCTTCGATCCTTGCAAGGTCCACCGATGGCTAGGGCAATTGCCCGTTGTAGCGCCGGATGCACGGCAGGTTCCGGTAGCGCTCGGCGACGTCGAGCCCATAACCCACCACGAAGTCCCTCGGGATATGGAACCCGATATAGGAAAGCTCGGGCGCAGTAATTTCCGTGTCTTTGACGAGCAAAGCGCATACCGCAAGGCTCGCAGGCTGACGGGCGGCGAGGTTGCGGAGCAGAAAAGCGAGCGTGAGCCCCGAATCGACGATGTCCTCGACCACGAGAACGTGACGGCCGGCAAGGTCCGTATCGAGATCCTTCACGATCCGTACGACGCCGCTCGTGCGGGTACTGCTCCCGTAGGAGGCGACGGCCATGAAGTCGAACTCGACTGGTAGGGCGATCGCTCGCGAGAGGTCGCTCATGAAAACGAATGCTCCCTTGAGCACCCCTACCAGCAAAGGGGCCGGCCCGCGTAGTCCGCCGTTATGCGAGCGCCGAGCTCCCTGATCTTGTCGCTGATCTCGTCCTCGGAGACGATCACCTCGCCGAGGTCCGGGTCCGCCTTGGCGAGGAGGTCACCGGCGATGTCCGCCCCCTGGGGGCCACCCGAAGCCGGCGCAACGTCAGGGCTTGGGGAGCTCAAGGGTGCCATGGACCAGCCAACCTTACCCTGCCACTAGTGCTTCTGCGACCCGCCAAGTCTGAGGCGACCGGCGGAGCGGCTCAGCCGCCTCCCGCCTGAAACCTGGCAAGCGACAGCTCGACCGGTCACCACCGCCCAGGCCCTCTCGATGTCTTCGGAGGACGGGGGGTGGCGTTCTGGCCCTTCGTCTTGGCGTAGCCAGGCGCGGCAGGGCCTGTTTGCCAGCGGCCGAGGCGCCGCCGCGAGCGCCCGGGCGTCCGTCGGGTCGAGGTCACGGGCGAGGAGGTCAAGCAGCTCCGCGTCGTCTGCGAGCAGTGCCGCCGTCCGGGCGAGCAATGGCACAGGGTCGCGCCCTGCTACATCTGCCAGCAACGGCATGATTTCGTGACGGGCCCGGTTGCGGCGAAAGCGTGGCTCCGCATTGGAGGGGTCGGTGACGACCTGGAGGCCCATGGCTGTCACGAAGGCGATGGTCTCGGACCGCCGCAAGGCCAAGATCGGCCGCCTCGCATTGCGCGGGCCGCCCGCGGTGGCTTTCATGCCACGCAAGCCATCCAGACCAGCTCCCCGCATCAAGTTGAGGAGGAGAGTCTCAGCCTGGTCGTCCGCTGTATGGCCGACCATCGCGCCCTCCGGCAGTACCTCGTAGCGCGCCCGGCGTGCACGCGCTTCGAGGTCCGGCCCGGGCTCTACACGAACGGCTACTGCTTCGAACGTCGCCCCGAGCGCGTCCGCAGCAGATTCCACCACCGCAGCTTCCTCAGTGCCTCCGGGGCGCAGGCCATGGTCAACGTGTACGGCATGCGCCGAGCACCCAGCCGCCACAGCGAGGGCCAACATCGCCAGCGAGTCGGCACCACCCGAAACGGCACATACGGCCGCTTCGCCTTGTCCCGGGTACGAGCAACGCCTGAGCAGGCCCTCGACACCCTGGGGCCAAGCGAAGCCAAGCGGGCTCATTTCTTGTCTTGTGTCCCCGGCATCGCCGCTTGGGCTCAGTACGACGTCGCAGCGGGACCACCGCTGCGCAGCTCTCGTTCACGCGCGGCGTCGGCCGCCCTTAGGGCCTGGACCAATGCGGGACCGGTCTGAAAATCGAACTTGCTTGCCATCCGGCGCAGGCACGCGTACAGGTAACTGCGGCTCACCCCGAGCCTCGCCCGCGCTTCTGTGAGGCTCTCGCAGGAGATCACCATCTCAAGTATCTCCTGGTCCCGGCGCGTTAGGACTTCCAGGTTCAACCAGGTTGGCCAGTCGCCGCGCGGGCTTTGCGCCCCGTTTGCCAGCACCCCGCTCACCGGCTCGAGCCTGCTCATCTTCGGTCGTGCCCCGGAGTTCTTGACCGCCCCGGTACCGCGTTCGAGACGCGCCAGGTGAGCCAGGGCTGCGTTCTGCGCGGCGCGCCGCTGCTCTGGCTCGGGGCCGCCGGCGACCGCGTCGGCCACTGCCTGTCGCAGGTCGCTGATGGCGAACGGCTTAGTGAGGTAACGGATGGCCCCTTCGATCCCGCCACGTACCATGTCGAGATCCTCGGCGCGGGCCGTCAACATGAGCACGGGTATCGACGAAACGCCGGGGTCGGGGTCGGACTTCAGGGAAGAAAGCACCGTCCAGCCGTCCAGGCCGGGCATCATGACGTCGAGGACCACCACGTCGGGGCGCTGCTCGCGTGCCGAGCCGAGGCCCTTATGCCCGTCGGAAGCCACGCTCACATCGTGACCGGCAAGGCTCAGGCTCATCCGGAGGAGGTCACGCAGGTCCGGTTCGTCGTCGACAACTAGTACACGCGCCACTTGCTGAACTCTACGGCGCCCGGCGCTTCGGGCCAGTCCGCCCGGTAGGCCAACGCCCGGCACAGTCGGGGGTCAGGCTGTGCGGCCGAGACCCTCGGCTCGTTCGGTCCACCGGGAAGGGATCCCGGATCTCCGCCATGCTCGGCAACCACTCAGGCCCTTGCCAGATCCTCCCGAACAGGTCGCGACCACCTTCCTTCTCGACGGCCGCGATGAAGCGCTCCCCCTGCTCGTACTGTTTGAGCTTGGCGTCCAAGCCGACCAGCGAGCTCACCACCTTGGCAGCCCCGCTGCGCTGCCTGCGTTGCTGGAGAACGCGGGCGAAGCGTTGCGCCTGGGGCACCCGGCCCTCGGCTGCCCGGTTCATCACGACGTCGCCGTGGCCTTCCAGGAGGCTCATCAACCCGCCGATCCCGTCCAACGCCTGGCGCTGCTCAGGCGACGCCAACAACGCCACGAGGCCGCCTTCGTCAAGGGGGTTCTTGCCCTCTCGCGCCTCCCCGGCTGCCCGTTTGAGAGCTTCGATGAAACGTTTCGGGTCCGGGTCGACCCCGTCCAGCAGCGACCCCACGAGCCCCAAGAAATAAGGCCGCAACCAGGGAACGCCGGTGAACTGTGCACGATGGGTAACCTCGTGCAGGGCAATCCAGAGCCGGAACTGGCGAGGCTGGAAACCGTAGCGGTCTTCGAGCTCTATGACGTTGTGACCGACGTAGTAGACGATGTCCTGGTCCAGAGGTCGCTCATCTTCGATCAGGAGCTGGTCGTACTGGCCCAACACGCGCGTGGACATCCAGCCCAGCAGCAAGCCGAGCTGCATCCCACCGATGTTGCGGCTGACCTGCGCAGGTACTCGCATCGGCACGGGGCCGAACATGGGAGCCGGCTTCGCCATCGCCGCTTCGAGCTTTTGGGTGAGGGGTCGCAGCAAACGCTGGAAGGAGGCGACGTTTGCGCTCACCCAGCCAGGGCGGTCCGTTACACGAGGGCGCGCAGGGCCGGCGAGCGACACCAAGCCGGTCTCGTCGGCTACCAGCTGTTCCGCCTCCGCAGTGAGCTCAGCGAAATCCTCTTCGAGGACGCTGAGCCGCCCGGGGGGCAACCACGGTTGGCGCGCCGCTATGCGGGTCGCTACGCGCTCAGCGAGCTCCCATGAAATCGGCTCAGGCGAGGAAAGGCTCATCACGCCGGGGCCGCACAGGCCCGTGGGCGCGGCCTTCTCGGCTCAGCTACGCGATCTTCTTGCCACGAGTGCGGGGTACGGCCATCGGTTCGTGCTGTACGCAATACTTGCCGTTGTTGTACATCGACAGTTTGGTGTCGCAACCGGGCTGGCGACAAGTACGGTCCCGCCCAAACGATTTCGACGGCCGTTCGCCACCACTCATCATGTGCCCTCCAAGTGATCGTTCGCTCATCTCTCTCACTAACGCTTGCTAAGACTTGTTCCTTCCCAGACGCAAGGCCATCTACCCGAAAGCCTTCGGTGCTATTCAAGTCGGCACGTCCTCGGCACGCAGAGCGTCAGCCACCCGTTGGCGAAGGGAATCGGGCACGTCGTCCCGGCACTTGCGCGCGATGACTTCTTTCAGCTCAGCCTCGAACCCGAATGCCGCAAAACATGGCGAGCACTCTTCCAGGTGGTACTGGATCTTGACCCGCCTCTCCGAGGTCAGCTCACCGTCGAGGAAGCTGTACAGCGTGGCGATCGCGTCCTGGCAAGGGTCCGACACCGGGCGGCTGTACGTCGACAGCTCTAACTCATAGGCGTCGTAACCTGGGCTTTGCGGTTGCCCCGGGCTTTGCGGTTGCCCTGCGCTCGACGGTTCCTCGCGGTCCATTTTCTCTCGATCGTTAGGCTTCGGGCAGCTAGCTGGGTACGTCTGCCGGAGCTGTAAGGCGCCGTTGTTCGGCAAAGGTGTACAACGCTTTTTGGAGCGCCCTTCTTCCCCGGTGCAACCGGCTCATCACGGTACCGATCGGGACGTCCAGGAACTCGGCTATCTCTTTGTAGGAAAAACCTTCTACGTCTGCCAGCACGACAGCCAAACGGAACGCTTCGGGGAGCGAGTCGACCGCCTCTTTCACCTCGGCCTCACTGAGACGGTCCAGGACGAGATCTTCTGCGCTTCGACCAGCTGCAGCGGCTTCCAGCCCACCAAGCCGGTGGTAGAGGTACAGGTCCTCCACGTCGTCCAGTTCGGTCTCGGTAGGCCGGCGGCGCTTCGACCTGTAGGTATTGATGAAGGTGTTGGTCAGGATCCTGTAGAGCCACGACTTCAGGTTCGTGCCCTCCTGGAAGGTCCCGAAAGCCCGGTACGCCTTCAGGTACGTCTCTTGGACCAGGTCTTCGGCATCAGACGGGTTACGGGTCATCCGGAGCGCCGCGCTGTACAGGGAGCTCATGTAGCCCATGGCCTGCTCGGCAAAGTGCTCCTTGTCAGCCATAAGAGCACCCTAGGGCTCCACGGGCCGGCGCACCGGTCAATTCAGCGAAGCTTTAATCTGGCCCTTTCGAGGGTCGAAAAAGTGCTGGTGGCACCCGCGCAACCGCGCGGGCTCGATCACTGCCTGCGTCAGTGGTCCCCGTTCAGAGAACTTGGGACCGCTTCCAACGTCGCAGTGCGCTCCCCGAACGCCAGTACGGCCCCGGGGTGGACCACGTGCGGGTCGCCCGGCGAGAGGCGCTGCCAGGCCTTAGCGCCATCGTCCCACACAAATGTGCCGTTGGTAGAACCCCTGTCGACCACGACGATGTCACCCCTGGAAGGGCGCACCTCGGCGTGGACGCGCGACATGCTGTCGTTCTGGCCCCCGGGGACGAGAGCAGCCAGTTCGCCCGACAAGACGCCCTCGTCGAGAGCCACGTCGCGTCCAACCAGCGCAGCCCCGGCCAGCTCGTTGACCTCGCCGTTATCCCAGGTGAGCTTGACAAGCGGGGAAGGTGAGCCGTTCACTACGACGGGTTGGTCGACAACAGTTGGGCTGTCCGCGTCCTGGAGGCCGGCCCGGAATGTTTCCACAAAACCGATATACGAAGGGTCAGGCTCGATAGTGGCGACGTACGAGGTGCCAGGGTCGCCGGCATCGGAGCTGATCGCGCTCACCGCAGCCGAGAGAATTGCCGCTGCGGATGTGGGGGCGAGGTCAGGACCGGGCTCAGGGGCTGCCTGATCTTCTGCGGTCGCCACCGGCTCGACGAGCTCCGCCGGGGCCGGCTCCACCGGGGCCGGGTCTTCGGCCACCTTGCGCCCCTTTTGGGACCCCTGGCGGGTAGAGGACTTGTTCCTACGCCACGACAGGATAAAGCCGCTTGCCCGTACCAAGCCGTCGCGGAGCTCCGCTAGGTCGTCTTCGTCACCGCGTCTGCCCGCCCAGGCCACCCGGGCACCCTTCACGTGACGGTTCAGCCAGGACCCGGTTTCGTCCCCGCCATAAAGCGTACGTTCGTCTCCGTCCTGGTCAACTGTCACCTGGACCGGACCGTGGACGATGGCAACGAGCCCAAGATCCCTCGCCGCCAAAATTGCGAAAGGCGGCAACGGGGACGCGTCCGGGTCGACCAGGTGCGCACCGGTGCGCGCGAGGAGCTCAGTAGGGCTCGTCGCCGTCAGACAGGCCGCTACCAGGTCTCTTTCAACCTGCCCATCGCCAGGGATCCAAACGACTGAGCCCGGCAACCGGGCAAGCCAACCGTCCGATCCGGCTACCGGGACCAGGCGGGCCGAGGAAAAGTCTGTGTCGCTCACCGCCAAACCGTACCGCTGCCAGCGGGCCGATATCCATCGGTTCTAACTTTGGGGCACAATGCCGACGAGATTTCCCTATCTGGAGCACCCAGGGCCGCTCGCGTTCGCCCACCGCGGAGGAGCAGCCGAGGCGCCCGAGAACAGCTGGGCCGCCTTCGAACATGCCGTTTCGTTGGGCTATAGCTACATGGAGACCGACGTCAGGACCACAGCGGACGGTGTTGCGGTGGCCCTCCATGACCCGTCGCTCGACCGGGTCGCGGACCGTGCCGGCGCCTTGCGCAAGATGAGCTGGGCTCAGGTGCGAGCGTGCAAGTTAGCCGACGGGCGCGAGCCGCCCCTGCTGGAGGAGCTCCTCGGTGCCTGGCCTCAACTCCGCTGGAACATCGACGTAAAACGCAGGGAAGCAACCGGCCCGGTCATCGAAGCGATCAGGCGTACAGGCGCTGCGGACAGGGTGCTGGTGGCGTCGTTTTCTGGCTCTCGGGCGGCGCGGGTACGCGCCTCCCTCGGGCCCCAGCTTGCTACCGGCGCCGGGCGATGGACCGTAGCGAACCTTCTCGTGGCCAAGGTCGTTAGCTTCTGGCCCGTCCCGACCAGCGCTGTAGCCGCTCAGGTACCGCCCCGGGACGGGCCTATCAAGATCGTGGACGCTGCCTTCGTTCGTACCTGCCATCAGGCTGGCCTCGTAGTGCACGTATGGACCATCAATGACGCGGCCGAAATGGACAGCCTTCTCGACCTTGGAGCGGACGGCATCATGACCGACCGGCCGAGCGTGCTCAAAGAGGTGCTCGAACGAAGAGGCCAGTGGTCGTGACCGGCAATAGCTAAGGCTGCGTTGCCAGGGACCTAAGGCCGGGTCGCGACGGGGACCAAACCGGGCCCCCACAGCGGGACAACGGCTACCGTTTGACCAGTATCGGTCGCCTGGACGGTGCGGTCACCGCCGAGGGAGATCGCAACGTGGTAAATGGTCGACGGGTCAGAAGGGTCCGACGCCCAGAAAACGAGGTCCCCTGGCTCGACTTGGCTCAAGGGGATATGAGCTCCGGCGTAATACTGTTCGGCGGCGGTACGCGGCAGATGTACCCCTGCTGCAAGCCAAGAGGCCAGTGCCAATCCGGAACAGTCGTAGCCATACGGGCCAGTCGCACCGTAGACATAAGGCTTTCCGACCTGGGAGAGCGCGAACGCGACGGCCGTGTTGCCCCGAGAGTCGATTTCCGCAAGGCCGGCAGCGCTTATCGGGGCCCCGGGAGACGCGACAACGGGAGCCTGCGGGAGCACAACGGCAGGGTCCGCCGCAATTGCGACCGCAGAGCGGGCAAGGTCGCGAGCCTGTGTCGCAACGGCCGCCCCGAAGCCGAAAGTGGAACCCTTTGAATTGGCGAACCAGTAACCGGTCCCATGGCGCTCTGCGGCGATGCCGACGAACGGGCCGGACGAACTTTGACCTTGCGCCGAACCGCGAGTTGGCGCATCGCCGAAGGCAACCACGGCCCCGTGTTGAGCCGCCAACCAATACCCCTTGCCATCGGGCGTTGCGGCCATGCCGATTATCACATGCCCGGAGCCAGTAGCCGACCCATGAAAGCTTGCATTACCGAAGGTAAATACGCCGCCACTCGAAGATACGAGCCAATAACCGCCTCCGCCGGGGGTGGGTACGATGCCGACTATTGGGCCAACGCCGATCCGCGGACGGAACGATGCTGAAGGCCCAAAGAACCTTGCGTCACCGAAGCTATATACGTTGCCTCCAGAGGACACGAGCCAATAACCGTTGCCGTCAGGTGCGGCGGCGATGCCCACTACCGGGCCGGCGATGTGCGCCAGGTGCGCCGATCCCACTGAGCCATAGAACTTGGCGGTGCCGAAGGCATACACGCCCCCATCCGCCGACACGATCCAGTACCCCTGCCCGTTCGGCATCGCAGCCATCCCGGTGACAGGTCCTGCCAGGTGCAGCTCTGGCCCGAGCCCCCCAAAATCGGGGGCTCCCCCTGCTGCACCGACTCCCCCTGCCCGGTTCACGACCCAGTACCCGTTAGCCGCCACTCCCGCCCTTGACCGGTCCGCCTCGTGGTGCGTAGTGGGCGGGAGCGAGTGGCCGGGGCCGTGCTGCTCGGGGTTGTGATGCTCGGGGTTGTGATGCTCAGGGTTGTGATGCCCAGGGTTGTGATGCTCATGATGCGCAAAAGTAGAAGCAGATGCGGCCACGGGCGGCATCGCCACCGCCGCTAAGCCGGCAGCAAACGTAACCGTAAAAATGGCGCGCTGCAAAGTCCGGGCAACGGTCATGGCAGTCAGTCAGTCCTCTGTTCGTGGCACAGGCCAGAGCAATGCCCGGGGCCTGAGCCCATGGGGATTGGCGACTGACCTGGGCCGGCACAAAACCCCCGGAACTCCCGAGGGACATTAATGGCGCGAATATCGCGCCACCGGCTGCTGTCGTATTGGTTCGTCTAAACCCTAAGCGATCCCGTAAGTCGCGTCAAGTTGATGCCGCCAGAAATGATTTATCAGGACCGTTTAGGCGTGCAATTCCATTTTCGCCCCCTTGACCGATTTGTCCCATTTGTACCATTCGACACCTCTCTGAGCAGCTAAAACGTCTAAAATGCTCCTCGAGACTTGCGCCGGGTGATTGGCAAAGGGCATACTTTCGGCCCAAAGTACCTCATTTGCGGTAGAGCCGCCGAGTTGGCCCTATATGGCTATTTTCGGGGCACGAGCTCGGCGTATTTCTCGTCGGCTCGGCCACCGTGACAGTGCGCGTTCGTGACGGCGCGACGGGCCTCAGATGGTTGCGAAGCGGTCCAATGCGGCAACAATCCGGTCGGTCATTTCCACCCCTCCCTGATGGCCCGTGCCAACGAAATGAAGCTCGGCGTCGGGCCACGCTTTGGCTATGAGCCATGGGACATCCGCAGGACCTCCCAGGTCGAGCCGTCCGTGGACCAAGACGGCAGGGATGCCGGCAAGCCGCCCGCAGTTCGCTAGCAGTTCGTCGGGCCCTAACCAAGCGGAGTGAGAAAAGTAATGCGCACAGAGCCTGGCGAAGGTCATTCGGGACACGGGATCCTTGTACCGCTGCGACGGCGACCAGCCGGGCTCCAATGAGACAACTGCGTCCTCCCAGTCGCACCAATCCTGCGCCGCCTTGTCCCTAACTGCCAGGTCGGGCTGGCCATTGAGGAGCCAGTCATAGGCCACAACAAGGTCCTCGGCGCGGCCGCCGCCCTCGCTAAAGCGGGCCCACTCCTCGGGGAAGTACCTGCCCACCTCGTGGTACAACCAGTGCACGTCGGAAGGCCGGGTCATCGTGACCGAAACCAGGACCATCTCGGACACACGGTTGGGAAAGCGCTCGGCATACGCAAGTCCGAGCGTCACCCCCCACGACCCGCCCCAAACGAGCCAGCGTTCGACTCCAAGGTGCTCGCGCAACCGCTCGATGTCGCCGATCAGGTGCGCCGTGGTGTTGGTGGTAAGTAAGGTGCTCGCGACTGCGGTGGACGGGGTACTGCGCCCGCAGCCGCGCTGGTCGAACTGCACGAGGCAGTACTTCTCGGGGTCGAACGACCTCCGTCGGCCCGGCGAACTACCGCTGCCCGGGCCACCGTGAAGGGCCACCGCGGGCTTGCCTGCCGGGTTGCCACTGAGCTCGTAATGGATGCGTTGCCCGTCGCCTACGTCGAGCATCCCCGATGCGAACGGCTCAATCGGTGCGGGTTCCGCAGCCATGCGTAAACGCTAGGGCTCAGCGCAGAAATGGTGGTGCAAACGACCGCCAGTACCCGCGGGTGTTGCTACTTAAACCTGTAAGTGATGCGACCTCTCTTGAGGTCATAAGGGCTGATCTCTACCTGGACGCGGTCCCCCGGTAGCACGCGGATACGGTGCATACGCATCTTGCCCGAGTTGTGAGCGAGGACCTCATGGCCGTTGTCGGTCTTCACACGGAAAGTTGCATTTTTGAGGGACTCGGTGACCGTCCCCTCGAGCAGGATGGCCTGCTCCTTTGCATTGGCGTTCGACAGTGTGCTCTACCTCCCTGCGCCTGGTACCCAAGAAACCCAGGTCGCACTCAGTGTACCGACTACGCCAGCGCAGGGCCGGGCGCTCACGCCTCAGCCTTAGCATCCGTCGAGCTCGCGCCCCGTCCGCACTCCTCGCGAACGACCTCCCGGCTTTCCTTATCGGGGCGCAACCGGACGAAGCTCGGGTGCCGCAGGCGGAGATCGGCGGTCCAACTACTGAAGGCCACCTCCGCCACAAGCTCGGGCCGGGCCCAGTGGGCCTTTGCTTCTACAACCCTCGTCGCAAACGGGCTGGAGGCGGTTCCCAGCTCGGCGAGCGCCCCGTGCAGCTCCGCCAACGTTCGCTCCGTGAAGCCGGTGCCGACCTTGCCCGCATATACCAGCTCACTGCCCTCCCAGTAGCCGAGCAAGAGTGCTCCGAAGCCGCTGCGCGCCCCGCTCGGCTCGGTATAGCCACCGATCACCATGTCCTGGCGGCATACGCACTTGAGCTTGCGCCAGTCGCCCGAGCGCCCCTCCGTGTAGCTGGAACCACGCCGCTTGGCCATGAGCCCTTCCCAACCCGCAGCACAAGCGCGTTCGAAGAGCTGTCCCACCTCGCCGTCCAAGGCCTCGACTGCCTTGACCGAGGGGTTCCCTTCGATGGTTTTGTCGAGGAGGACCTTGCGGTCTTCTATTGGGAGATGACGGAGGTCCTGGCCCAAGAGCCACGGTAAATCGAACACCCGGTACGCGACGTCGTCGGCGGCCCCCTGTTGCAAGGCGCCAAAATCATTTCGGCCACCTACGAGGGCGACGACCTCGCCGTCGAGGACAAAATTGTCGGCGGGAACCGCCCTCAAAGCCTCCACGATTGCGGGGAAACGAGCACTGAAGGAGAGCGCGTTGCGCGACCACAGTGCCACCTCGGTCCCATTGCGCACCGCAACGCAGCGCAAACCGTCCAATTTCGGTTCGAACAACCACTCGGCGTTCCCGGCCGGCAACACCGCGTTGGCCCCTGAGCGACCGGTCTGGACAGGTTGGGCCAGCATGGGTGGCAAGAACTTCGCCGGCGCAAGACCAGGGCTTGAGCCAACAGAGGGCGCCGGCGTGCCACGAGCGCGCATTGCACCCTGGCCGACTAGCGCGGCGGCCGCGGACGCTTCTTGCATTACGTCTTGTATCGTGCGCCCACTTTTCACCGAGCGCGGCTCCTCGGCCGTGATGTCCTTTTCCGGGTCGGCCCGATCGTCGCTGCGTTTGACGAGCGACCAGGATTTGTCCTCGGGACCGAACCGGGTCAGTGACCAGCCGCCGATCAGCTTGCTGCCCTCGAGCCAAACAGACACGTGGCCGGCCTCAACGGCTTCTCGTACGGGCACGGGGATCCCACCGCGAGCCGTTATGTTGCGGTAGGTGCCTTCGTCCCACACGATCACCGAGCCCGCCCCGTAATTGCCTCGCGGGATAATTCCCTCGAACTGGCGGTAATCCACCGGGTGGTCTTCCACGTGTACCGCGAGCCGTTTTACGGCCGGGTTGTAGGAGGGGCCTTTCGGCACCGCCCATGAGATAAGCACGCCATCGGCTTCGAGGCGGAAGTCATAGTGCATCCGCGTAGCTGCGTGCTGCTGGACCACGAAACGGTTGCCTTCGGGCTCGGGGCCGGCGACCTGCCCCGAGGGTTCAGGTGTCCCCTCGAAATGGCGCTTGTCGCGGTAATCGGAGAGCGCTGCATCGGCCACGATGCGAACCTATCCGATTTGGCTCGTTGCCCCCGGGGCAGCCACGACAGGGCCGTGGGCGCCGTCCAGGGCCCCCAAGAAGTCGGCGGCCCAGCGGTGGACATCGTTGTCGAGGACCCTCCTACGCAAGCGCCGCATTCGCCTTGTTGCGTCTTGCTCCGGCGCACCGGCCGCCGCCATGATCCTCGCCTTCAGGCTGTCGATGTCGTGAGGGTTCACAAGGAACGCTCCGGTCAACTCGTTTGCGGCCCCCGTGAACTCGGAGAGCACGAGCCTGCCCCCCAAGTCATAGCGGCACGCTACGTACTCCTTCGCCACGAGGTTCATACCATCACGCAGCGGAGTGACAAGTGCGACGTCTGCTGCCAAGTAGAAAGCCGCCATTTCTTCTTTGGGAAAGCTCTGGTGGAGATAATGGACAGCGGGGTGGCCCACGGGGCTGAAGTCGCCGTTCATGCTCCCGACGGCTCTCTCAAGCTCATCTCGGAGCCGCTGGTACTCCTCGACCTCCCCGCGGCTCGGAGAAGCGATCTGAACGAGGACGGCTTCGGGCGGATGGAGCTTGCCCTCCTTGAGAAGTTCGCCATAGGCCCGCAACCGGTGAAGGATCCCCTTGGTGTAGTCCAGCCGGTCGACGCCAAGAAAGACGCACTCAGGGTTACCGAGCTCCTCACGGATCTCGCGTGCGCGTCGGACGACGTCCGGACGTTGTGCGAGCGTGGAGAGCTCCTCGGCATCAACCGAGATCGGGAACGCCGCTGCGCGAGCCGTGCGGACTTCGAGCTCCCCGGGGCCCTGGACCTGGACAAGTGCGCCCTGGGTATGGTGGTCCGTCAGGCGCCGGCAGGCCCGCAAGAAGTTGTCTGCCCCATCAGGAGTTTGGAACCCGATCAGGTCGGCGCCAAGCAGTCCCTCTATGACCTCCCTGCGCCACGGCAACTGCGCGAACAACTCGTAAGGAGGGAACGGGATGTGGTTGAAAAAGCCGATCCTCAGGTCCGGCCGGAGCTCACGCAACATTGTCGGGCAGAGTTGCAAATGGTAGTCGTGCACCCAGACGGTTGCCCCCTGCGCGGCGTGAGCCGCGACCGTGTTTGCAAACCGACGGTTCACTTCCACATAGCAGTGCCACCAACGCCGCGAATAGACAGGGGGGGCTATTACGTCGTGGTAAAGAGGCCAAATTGTTGCATTGCAAAAACCTTCGTAATAACAAGCGATCTCGGCCGCCGACAACGACACCGGCACGGCGTACGGCTGACCGCCGCCGAGCCCTGCGGCTTCTTCGCTAACAACCGCCGCGGCGTCTTGCTGTATCGGTGCGGCGGTGGGCGCTACCACACTTATCTGGCCGGTGTCCTCCCACCAGCTCCCTAACGAACGGGCCGCTGGCCCGCCGTCGTCCGCGGCTTCTGATGGCTCCCCGGTCCAGCCGACCCATGCCCCTCCGTTCTTGGTGATCACAGGCTGAAGCGCCGACACAAGGCCACCCGGGCTCGCCCTCCACTGCACCGGGTCACCAGCGGGGCCTGGCTCGATCGGTAGGCGGTTCGACACGATGAGGAAGTCGAAAAGTTCGGCTCCGGTGGAACTGGGACTGCCCGTGGTCGTGGAGGAAGGGATCACCCCCCATCTGTACCCCGATTGCGACAAACTGCCAACATGGTCAAAAAAGTGTTCGCAGCCCGCCTCCATGAGGTTGGCCAACCACTCCGGATCGACAATGTCGATGTTGCCGCTCCAGGTGCCGACGAGGTAACCGTCGAGCTAGCTTTTGCCGGGGTCAACCCAATAGACCGGTATGTGGCAGCTGGGACGGTGGGCGCCGGGAACCGGTTGCCCCGCACAATCGGAGGGGAAGGCTCGGGTTACCTCGACGGCAAGCCGGTGCTGGTCAACGGCGAGGGGCTCGGCGTGACGAGGGACGGCACCTTCGCCGGTGCGGTGACGTGCCCGCGCGCAGCCGTGATAGAAGCTGGCGAGGGGGCGGACTTGGGTCAGCTGGCGGCCATGGGCGTAGCGGGCTTGACGGCGTGGAACGTCGTCAAGCAGAGCGCCCAGGTGACAGAAGATGACCGTGTGCTGGTGCTCGGGGCCGGAGGCGGGGTGGGTATACCGATCGTCAGCCTCGCCAGTTCCATCGGGGCGCAGGTCTGGGGCCAGGTCAGCACGCCCGCCAAGCTGGCTGCTGTCAGCGAGGTGGGAGCTTCCAACGTGGTCGTCTGCGACAGCGCCGGTCTGGCCGAGGCTGCCACGTCGTTTGCACCGACCGTCGTGATAGATGCTCTCGGCGGCCAGTTCACGGGCGCTGCGCTATCGATAATGGCCCCTGCTGGGAGGCTGGTCAGCTTCGGGGCAAGCGCCGGAGCTGAGGTCTCGATAAATATGCCCAGGTTTTACCGCAGCGGGCAACGTATCCTCGGGTACGCGGGGGGTCGCCTGAGCACCCAGGAGCGGCGCGCCGGCCTGGTTGAGGCTCTTGGTGCTCTTGCGGACGGCCGCCTCCGGGTTAGGGTCGACAAGGTGCTGCCATTGTCGGAGGTCAACGACGCTTTCGCCATGCTCGTAGCGCGCAGCGTAACTGGGAAGTTGCTCCTCGACGTGACTGTCTAAGGTAGGGCCGGTGGGCCCACCTGCACGAACATCGCGATGTGCGGCCCGATCACCGGTTCCTCCCAGATATCGCCCGTAGTCACCATGCCCGCCCGCTCGTAGAACCCGACCGCCGCGAGGCGCGCGTTGCACCACAACAGGCCCCCACCACCGGCGGCGACATGGCTGAACACCGCGCCAAACAGGGCCCGCCCGACGCCCTTGCCGCGCCACTCGGGGGCCGTAGCCATGCCGCGGAGCCTCCAGGCGTCCATCTCAGTTCGCCAGGGAGGACTTTGCCTCATCAATGAGGCGGCTCCCACCACCTCGCCATCGTCTCCGCGTGCGCAGAAATGGACGGTCCCGGGGGCCTCGTCGTCTGGGAAGCGGACTTCTTCAATGCGCTGATGCGGCCGCAGCACCGCCTGGCGGAGATGGACCAGCTCGTCAGGCGCGCACCTAGTGACTAGCAACCCGAGCCGGCTCCCGCGTACCGGCGCAGGAGCGCAGGCAACGTGGTCGTGCGACGGAGGAGCTCGGGGCCAAGATGTTCGAGCTGAGTGCGGCAGCTGAAGCCGTCTATAACCAGCCAATCGCCATCGCCATCGCTGTTGCCATTGTCAGCGCTCCGTAGCGCCTCCCTCAGCCGGGGGAGCCACAGGTCCTCCCCGATCTTCCGCGAGACGGGCTCGTGGCTGGCGTTGTACCCGAACGAGCCTGCAAGGCCACAACAGCCAGCGTCAAGCACTTCCACCTCATAACCGAGCGCGGTGAGGACCGCGACATCCGCGGACGTGCCTATCACGGCGCGCTGGTGGCAGTGCGGGTGGACAAACGCCCGGCCTCGTTTGCCAGGGCTGTCGTTATGCAGGCGGTCCAGCAGCCCCGCCGCAACAATGTGCTCGGCAGGGCTGCGAGAAAGCGCTGCGAGCCGTGCCGCTCGCGGGTCGTCCGCGAGGAGCGCCGGAAGCTCGTCGCGAAAAGCGACGAGGCAGCTCGGTTCGGGGACGACCACCGGCACACCGGCACGTGCCCAGGGATCCAGCACGGCGAGGAGCTGGCTGAGCGTCTTCTTGGCGGTAGCCAGCATGCCGAAGTCGTAGAGCGTGCGCCCACAACAGGCCCAGGCCGACGGCACCGCCACGCTTTCACCCAAAGCGCTGAACGCCTCGACCAGGTCAGCACCGCCGTCCGGGCTGAACGCATCGGTGAAAGTGTCGGGCCAGACGACAACCGAAGTCTCCCAAGGGGCCCGGTCGCGCACCTCGGGCAAGTCCCGCTTGGACGACCTCCTGAACCCCCCTCCGGGAGCAAAAAGCGGAGCGGGGCGCCTGGTCGTGAGCCCGACGGCGCGCATCAGGGCCGGCCCGAGCAAGGGTGCACGGAGCGCCGCATTGGCAAAGCGCGACGTTCCCGGCCGTGCAGTTGCGAACCGGGCAGCCCAGGGGAGAAAGCCCAAGGCGTACATCGCGGCCGGCCTGAAGCGGCCCTGGTAGTAGTGCGAGTAGAACTCCGACTTGTAGGTCGCCATGTCCACCTTGGTGGGGCAGTCAGAGGCGCACGCCTTGCATGAAAGGCAGAGGTCCAAGGCCTCGCGTACGTCGGTGTTGCGCCAGCTCGGCTGGGTAAGGTCGGCTTGGAACATCTCAGCGAGCACCTTGGCCCGTCCCCGCGTCGAGTGCACCTCGTCGCGCGTCGCCCGGTACGAGGGGCACATCGTCGCGGCATCATCGCGCCGGCAGCGTCCCACCCCGACGCAACGCAGGGAGGCGTGCATCAGCGAACCATCGTCTTTGTCGAACGAATACCCCGTCGGGCGCAGGCTGACTGGTTCGCTGACGGTCGCGAACCGGATGTTCGAATCAAGAGGGTAAGGGTCGACGACTTTGCCGGGGTTCATGAGGCCGTCGGGGTCCCAAAGGCCCTTGAACTCGCCGAACGCCGCGACGAGCTCGGGGCCGAACATCGTCGTCAACAGCTCGCCTCGGCTCTGGCCGTCACCATGCTCACCCGAAAGAGAACCTCCCAGAGATACGACGAGCTCGGCCGCGGCGGTCACATACGAGCGGTAGTTGCTCAACCCCGCAGGGGTAACGAGGTCGAAATTGTTGCGGGTGTGCACGCACCCCTGCCCAAAATGCCCATACCAGGCGCCGGAATACCCAAACCTGGCCCAGAGCGCCGTGATGCCGCGGAGGTACTCGGCAAGCCTGTCCGGCGGCACCGCGCCATCCTCCCAACCCTCAAAATTGTGGTGCCCGTCAAGGCGGATCGCAGTGGCACCGAGCCCGGACTCGCGCACCGCCCAAAGTTGCTTCTGTTCAGCTGGGCCGGCGGCATGGCGGGCGCTTATACCGCCCGGGAGGGAAGAGATGAGATCAGCTGCGAGGGACGCCGCTTCGTCGTGGGTGTCGCCACCCAGTTCGGCGAGGAGCCACCCGTCGCCTTTGGGTAGGAGGGAGACACCTTGGCTGTTCAAACCATGAGCTTGCATCTGGTCTACGAGGGTGCGGTCGAATCCCTCGAGAGCGAGCAAGGGGTGGCCCAGGAGCCCGGGTACGGCCTCAGCAGCAGCAAAGACGTCCGGGTAACCCAGCACGACAAGAGACCGCTCTTTCGGGCTGCTGACCAAGCGCAGGGTCGCTTCCGTCGTAAAAGCGCATGTCGATTCGGTACCCACGAGCGCACGTGCCACGTGAAAGCCTCGCGACGCAGCGAGCTCGTCCAAGTTGAAGCCGCTAACCCTGCGAGGGATGACCGGGAAGCGTTGCTCTACCAGAGGCCCGTACCGCCCGGCGAGATCCGAGAGGGCGGCCAGCAGCTTGCCCTGCCTGCCTCCTGCGGTGACCGTCTCCTCGAAGGCTTCGGGCGAATAAGCTCCGACCTCGAGTTCCTCCCCGCCCGCGAGCACGACCCGTGAGGCGCTCTACGTTGTCGGAGGTCTTGCCTGCGTAGAGCCCATGGGTACCGCAAGAGTTGTTGCCGATCATCCCGCCGATGGTGCACCAAGCGTGCGTCGCGGGGTCGGGGCCGAAAGTCAGGCCGCCACGCTCGGCCTCACGGCGCAGGTCGTCGAGCACCACTCCGGGCTCGACCTTGGCGGTCCGGCCTTCCGGGTCGATCTCGATGATGCGAGACATGTGGCGGCTCATGTCGACCACGACGGCCTCGTTGCAGGTCTGCCCGGCCAGGCTTGTACCTGCACCGCGAGCCAGCAGGGCAGCCCCCGCTTCCGCAGCTACCCGGGCGACCGTCCTGACGTCTTCATGGTCGCGCGGGAAGACGACGCCGAGAGGGACTTGGCGGTAGTTGGAAGAATCGCTCGCGTAGGCGGCGCGGTTGGTGCTGTCGAAGCGCACCTCTCCACGCAAAGCGCGCTCAAGCTCCCGCCCGAGAGCTTCGCGCCGAGCTTCGCTTAATTTCTCCGGCCGCTTTGGCATGCCGGCGAGCCTACAGGGGGCGCTTCAGAGCGCTCGGACGACTTCGGCCATCAGCTCGCCGGCTTCGGTGGGGTTGTGGGCAACCTTGACCCCGGCCTCCGAGAGAGCCTCCATCTTCGCCTGCGCCGTACCTTTGCTGCCCGAAATGATCGCACCGGCATGGCCCATCCGACGGCCCGGAGGCGCCGTCACCCCTGCGATATAACTGACAACGGGCTTCGTGACATGCTCTTTGATGTAATCGGCTGCCTTTTCTTCTTCGGTCCCGCCGATCTCGCCGATCAGCATGACCGCCTTGGTGTCAGGGTCCGCCTCGAACGCTGCGAGACAATCGACAAACGTCGTACCCGGTACCGGGTCGCCGCCGATGCCAACACACGTCGTAACACCGATCCCCATTTGCTTCAGTTCGTAGAGAGCTTGATAGGTGAGGGTGCCGCTGCGGCTCACGATGCCTACCGGGCCGCCGGCGAGCGCGATCTCACCTGCAGTTATACCGATATTGCACTTCCCTGGGCTGATCACGCCGGGGCAGTTCGGCCCGATGAGGCGCACCGTCGGGTAATTGTGCTTGATCTCGCTGTATACGCGAGCTTCGTCCTGGGCCGGGATCCCTTCGGTGATGCAAACGATGATCTCCATACCCGCAGCCGCTGCTTCCAGTATCGATGCCGGTGCGACCTTGGCCGGCACCGCGATAAAGCTCGCATTGGCCCCGGTCGCAGCGCGCGCTTCAGCCGCGCTCGCAAACACAGGGATACCCTCGACGTCCTGGCCACCCTTCGCCGGGTTGACGCCGGCAACGACGTTGGTGCCATAGTCGCGGTTGCGGAGACCGTGAAAACGTGCCTGGCCGCCGGTCAAGCCGTGGACGACCAGCTTGGTACTTTCGTCAACGAATACGCTCACTTTTCGGTACCTGCCAGCGCGACCGCCCGGCGGGCCGCATCCATCATGCTGGGCGAGGTGATGACCATGTCAGACTCCACGGTTCGCAGTATCTCCCTGCCTTGGTCGGCATTTGTCCCATCGAGGCGGATAACCATCGGGACCTTAATGTCCACGCGTGACAAGGCGGTGACGATCCCGTTAGCGACGTCTTCGCCTCGCGTTATACCGCCAAAGATGTTGATGAAAATGGAACGGACGCTCGGGTCCGAATTGATCACTTCGAGGGCGTTGGCCATAACCTCTGCGCTCGCACCGCCGCCTATGTCCAAGAAATTGGCGGGCCGCCCGCCCACCTGGTTGACAACGTCGCAAGTGCTCATTGCCAAGCCGGCGCCGTTGGCGATTATGCCGACGAAGCCATCGAGGCCGACGTATTGAAGGCCCACCTGGCGGGCGTGGCGTTCCCGGTCGTCCAGCTCAGCTGTGAGCTCGTACTCAGCCCATTCGGGATGGCGGAAACCGGCGTTGTCGTCGAGGGTCACCTTCGCGTCCAGAGCATGCACCCGCCCGTCGGGAGTGAGTATGAGCGGGTTCACCTCGACCAGGTCGGCGTCGCCTTCGACGAAACACCGGTAGAGGCTGAGAAGTACGCCGACCGCTCCCGCTTTCGCCTCCTCGTCGATGCCTGCTCTTTCGACCAAATCGCGAGCCTGGGCCTCGCTGAAGCCTTCATAGGGATCGACGTGGAGACGGGCGATGGCGCCGGGGTCCTCGACGGCCACCTCTTCGATGTCGACACCACCTTTGGCTGAGACCATGGCCAGGTGCGCCTTGGCGCCCCGGTCGAGCGTGAAGCTCGCGTAGTACTCCTTGGAGATGTCGGAGGCATGCTCGACCCATACCCGGCGCACCAAGTGGCCCTTGATGTCCATCCCGAGGATCGCTGTGGCGTATTGGGCGGCCTCAGCTGCGTTGGCAGCCAGTTTGATCCCGCCAGCCTTGCCGCGCCCTCCCACCTGCACCTGGGCTTTCACAACAACCGGGTAGCCGAGGCTTTCCGCCAGCTCGACCGCTTCGTCCGGGGTCACTGCGACCCCGCCCGGCGACACCGGTATGCCGTAACGGGCAAAATACTGCTTGCCCTGGTACTCCAACAGGTCCACTGGGTCTCCTTAGTGACGGACCGTACAAGACTACTTGGGCGCTACAGCGGGCACGAGTTCCGGGAGGTAGCACTAGCTTTGTCTGGCGATGGCCAAGCTGCCGGTGCTACCTACGCTGCAGGGCTACAAGATCTCCTGGCTCACCGCTGACATAACCGCGGGCATGACGCTCGTAGCGATAGCGGTCCCCGAGCAAATTGCGACCGCGCACCTCGCCAATATGCCGGCCGTTGCGGGCTTTTACGCCTTCATCGCGGGCTCTTTACTGTTCGCTCTGTTCGGCAGGCACCCGAGGATGTCCGTGGGAGGCGATTCGACAATCGCCCCAGTCTTCGCTGCCGGAGTCACCGCCATAGCCGCCACAGGCTCGGCAACCTATACGCATTTGGTCAGCGCGACAGCGCTTGTCGTGGGAGGGATGCTGGTAGTGGCCGGCCTGCTGAGGCTCGGCTGGATCGCCGATTTCTTCCCTCTCCCGGTGGTGACCGGCGTGCTCGCCGGGATCGGCGTAGAGATACTCGTTAAGCAGGTCCCCACTGTCCTCGGCCTACCCGGGGGTGGTACGACCACGATCGGACGGGTGCGCGACGTCGTCGACCAGCTCGGCAAGTTCAATGGTTGGTCGTGCGGGATCGCCGCGGGCGTGCTCGCGATCGTGGTGACAGCCGAGAAGCTCGACCGCAAGGCCCCAGGCGCGCTTGTCGCTGTCGTGGGGGCGACTGTGCTCGTCAGCGTGGCGAAACTTGCCGGCCACGGCGTGCACGTAGTCGGGGCGGTGCACGCGTCGCTGCCGCAACTGGCATTGCCGGGAGCCACGGCCCACCAGCTGGGCACGCTCGCGACGACAGCGGTAACCGTAGCGTTCCTCTGCATTGTGCAGACGTCGGCAACCGTGCGCGCGAGCCCGGTGAGCCTGCAGGGCCCTGGCGAGCAGGCCAAAGCGAACGACTTCAACGTGGACCTGATCGCGGTCGGGGCGGGGAGCCTGGTCGCCGGGCTGGCCGGCTCGTTCGCTGTCAACGCAAGCCCGCCCCGGACGGCGGTCCTCGGGTCGGCGGGGGCCAAGTCCCAGCTCGCCGGCCTCGTTGCGGTCGCCACGATGGTCATAGTGCTGCTCTTCGCGACCAGCCTGCTGAAAGACCTGCCCGAGGCGGCGCTTGGAGCGATACTAATTTTCGTCGCGTCGAGGCTCTTCCACTTTGGCGAGCTGCGTTCGATAATGCGCTTCGAGCTCTTCGAGTTCGCCCTCGCCCTGATCACCCTGGCGATCGTGGTGCTGGTCGGCATCGAGCAGGGGGTCGTAGCCGCCGCGCTCCTAGCTCTTGCGCAGCGCACCCGCCTCGCCGCGCGACCCAGGGACGCAGTCCTCGGCCGCGAGGTCGGTACCGACCACTGGGTGCAAACTGACATCGGCCGGCCCACAGAACAGCTCCCGGGAATCCTCGTCTACCTGCTCTACGCACCGCTGTGGTATGGCAACGCCGAGCACGTGATAGAGCGGGTCCGCAGTGACATTGCGTCTGAGCCGGCTCCCGTACACCACCTCGTCATCGACGCAAACGCCGTCGCCGACGTCGACTACACGGGGGCGAAAGCGTTCGCCGAGTTCGTCACCGAACTCAGGCAGAGAGGCATTTCGGTGACCCTCGCGCGGGTGTCCCACCTGGTCCACCACGACCTCAAGCGGTCCGGGCTGCTCACGATGATCGGCCCTGACCACCTCTTTGCCAGCGTCGAAGAGGCGGTCGCCTCCCTGGGAGCCCAGGCGGCCCGTCCGACGAGGCCGACGCCTAACTAGCCCGGGCTAACGCACGGACGGCAATGTGGAGCTTTGGCTTGCCCAAGGCCGCCGGGCCGGCAATGCTGGGTGGATGCCCACAGCCCTGATCACCGGAATCACAGGACAAGACGGCTCATACCTGGCCGAACTGTTGCTCTCGAAGGGTTACGACGTGGTGGGGGCCCACCGCCGGAGCAGCACAGTGACCTTCGAGCGGATCGCCCACCTGGTCGACAAGATCACCCTGGTGACCGCAGACCTGCTGGACGAATCGTCGCTCATGAGGGTGCTCCGCGAGCACAAGCCGTCCGAGGTCTACAACCTTGCCGCCCAGTCGTTCGTGATGACCTCGTGGGCACAACCGGTGCTGACCGGGGAGGTCACGGCCCTCGGTGTGACGCGACTGCTGGACGCGATCTTGATGACCGACCCGACTATCCGTTTCTACCAGGCCAGCTCCTCAGAGATGTTCGGCAAGGTGGCCGAGAGCCCCCAGAGCGAACGGACGCCGTTCTACCCACGCAGCCCCTACGGGGTGGCAAAGGTGTACGGGCACTGGGCGACGGTCAATTACCGGGAGAGCTACAACATGCACGCCAGCTCGGGCATCCTTTTCAACCACGAGAGCCCGCGTAGGGGCCTCGAGTTCGTGACCCGTAAGGTGACCCATGCCGTTGCCAGTATCAAACTGGGGCTGGCGGACCACGTTGAGCTCGGCAACCTCGATTCGCAGCGCGACTGGGGTTACGCCTACGACTACGTAAAGGCGATGTGGCTGATGCTCCAGCAGGACACCCCCGACGATTATGTGATCGCGACCGGTGAAACCCATTCGGTGCGCGAGTTCTGCGAGATCGCGTTCGAACACGTCGGCCTGGACTGGCAACAACATGTCCGGATAGCAGAACGTTACCTTCGTCCCGCCGAGGTGGAGCTTCTCCTCGGAGATGCATCGCGCGCCCACGAGGTCCTCGGCTGGAAGCCCGAGATCAGCTTTGGCGACCTCGTGCGCATGATGGTGGACGCCGACCTGGCAGCTCTCGAAGCGAGTTCCCGGCCCGTTTAGGAGTGGTGCCGGGAGGCGCCACTGCGCGCCGAACGGACTCGAGCGGCCTGGTAGAGCGACCGGTGGCATACGATCGCGACTGCCCTGCCAGGCAAGCTCTCTGAACCGGCGGCCTCCAGCTGGGCCTCCGGCGCTGCGTCGCCGAAGGGGTAGACGCGCCCGCTCGTGGCGAGCACGTAGTAACCCCCGTTGTCATATGTGGGCGCGACGGCGGCAACCCTGGCATTGATGCCTTCACTCGGGAGCGAACCCAAGAAGCGGGCATCGCCAAAGGCAAAAACCCCACCGTCCTTGGCGACAATGAAATACCCCCGTCCATCAGCGCTCGGCACGATGCCCGAAACGGGCTCATTGAGCCGCCGTTCCCCGACCGAACCATAGAAGCGAGCGTCGCCGAAGGCGAAGATCCCACCGTCGCTCGCCACGAGCCAGTAACCATGGCCGCCGGGCGTAGCCGCGATGCCGACAATCGGTTTGTTTAGGTGCACGTGGCCTGTAGAGCCATAAAAGGCCGCGTCGCCGAAGGCGAAGATCCCACCGTCGCTCGCCACGAGCCAGTAACCGCGGCCGTCCGGCGTAGCCGCGATCCCAACGACGTGCTTTGCCAGGTGCAACTTGCTGGCGGACCCGTACCAGTCAGCGTCACCAAAAGCCAGGACGCCGCCATTGCTGCCCACCATCCAGTACCCCTTGTAATCCGGGGTGGCCACCATCCCGCTCACGATGCCCTGCAGCGAAGTGCCCGCCGCTGACCCGTACGACTTGGCTGCCCCGAAGGCCGCCACGTCGCCCTTCGAATCGACGACCCAGTACCCGTTGTCCGGGCCCAAAGGAGGGCCTGGTGGCGCGACCTCGCTCGGGCCTGGGCTTGTCGTGGTCGTCGCCGAAGGGGGCGTCGTGGTCGTGGCGGTGGGCGGGACGGTCGTGGTGGTCGGAGCCGTCGGGACTGTCGTTGATGTCCCGCCTATCTCGAACCAGTCACTTCGCAGGGCGAAATCGGCCGCGAACTGGTCCCCCGAGAGCGAGGCCGAGCCGGCCTCGCCGACAATTTCCACCTCTTCCACGCGCCCCCCGAACTGGCCTAGCCCGTTGCGCTGCGTCACATCGACCTGTTCGATGGCCCCGACCGAGCTGAACGTCGACTCGATATTGCTGAGCGGCACCTCGACGGTCCAGGAATGCACGGGGTTGGCCGGCACCGAGTCGCCAAGGTCCTGGACCGCGGGGAACGGGCCGCCAGCGGTATAGCCACCCGTCGACGCCGAGTACTCCGCCAGCGCGACGCTCCCGGCCGGCCCGCAATTGCTGCCGGCATCGCAGTAAAGGACCTGACCCATGGTCGCACTAACGGCACTGTCCGCAGTGGGCCCGTACTGGTCGGGGAGACCGGTGTACATCTGGCAGGCCGTCGTGTCGCAGATAGCGCCAGAAGACGCGGCAAAGGCCACGGCGTAGCTACGTGCCGCCACCGCCTGAGCCTCGAGAGCCTCTTCCCCACCAGAACTGGCCCAGGTCGGTGGGGACTCGGCCGGCACAACCCCGTCCAGGTAATCTTCCAGAGGCACGACGTTCTGGGTCTGACCGTTCGTCTGGGCAACCAGGTCTCCCTGGTAGACCCGTGCGCCGAGGCCGGGAAGGCACGCTTGCAGCTCGGAACTGGCAATGCCGGACGCCTGCGCGGGGCTCGTCCCGGGCTGCGCGCTCGGCTATCGTCACCTGCGACGAAGTGGTCGCGACCGGCTGCCACGGCCCTGCGCAGCTCTGCCCGGAGTAAACGGCCTGGGTGCCACCCGAACTGGTTATTTCGAAAGCCGGCGCAGCGATGGGCCCCGCCCCGGCCCATGCCGCCACCAGCTGGCCCCCGTTAGGGGACGATGCGATCGTGTTATGGCCGTCAAGCTCCAAAATATGCACCGTGATGTCAGGCTCCGGAGACGGCAAGGTCCCGATGGTCGTCCCGCCGTAATAGTGCGACAAGATCTCTTGGTAGCCCCAGCCGTACATCGAGGCATACCCGTATGCCCCCCATTGCCCCATGCCCCTGCCGTGGCCATAGCCGAGCCCGGAGACCTTGAGGCTGGTTGAGGCGGGACCGGCCGCTGCCGAGGCTGATATGAGAGGGCTGGAGACGACCAGCACGCTGGTCATGGCTCCCACCATCAACACTGTCGCCAGGGAGCTGGAGGCAATGCGACCGCTGCGGGGCCTCCGAAAGTTGGCCGATGACCCCATAAGTTTGCGAAGCAATGGTTCTCCCGGTTGTAGACGTGCATGGGCGGGCCTTGCGGGCCCGCCACCTCGTCCCCGGCCCAGTCCCGTTAACTATATCGACAAGATCAAGGGGAAAATTGAAAAGAGCCTAACTCGCAGCGCGTGGCCCATCGTGGACCACTTCAGGAAACAATGGCCACGATGGGAGCCGACGGGTGCCCCAAAGTCGCCGAGATCTCGAAAGGGGCTTTACCAAAGGGGAAGATTTTGCCCCCAGCGCCAACCAACCAAAAGCCACGCCCATAAGGGCTGGCGGCTATGCCCACAATCGGGGTGGCGAGACGAGTGGTTACTGCTGGGTGGTAGAAAGTGGCGTCCCCGAAGGCGAAGATCCCTCCATCCGCGGCCGCGAGCCAGTAACCGTGCCCGTCTGGGGTTGCTGCAATTCCAACTATCGGCTTAGTGAGGTGGTACTTGGTAGCCGAGCCGTAAAAATGAGCGTCTCCATAGGCAAAGACTTTCCCGTTTTTGTCGACCAGCCAATAACCCTTGCCGTCGGGGGTGACGGTGATGCCGACCACAGGTTCGCTGGCGTAGAACTTGGCGTTCGAACGATAAGAGCGAGCATTGCCGTAAGCCACGACCCTCCCGTTCTGGGTCACGAGCCAGTAACCCTTGCCATCGGGGGTGGCCGCCATGCCGACTACCGGTTCGCTGGCGTAGAACTTGGCGTTCGAACGATAAGAGCGAGAACCACCAAAGCTGAAAACCTGACCCGTAGAGTTCACGAGCCAATACCCGAGGCCGTCCGGCGATTCGGCGGCGCCCACGACCGGGTGCGACAGTGGCAGGGCGATCGACCCTTCCCCGGCTGCAACGCCCGAACTGTAAACGCTGCCGTCGCGCCCGACTAGTTGATAGCCGTCGAGCGCCCTGGGGAGCAGGCCAGAAGCAGCCGCCTCGACCGCAGCGCCGACGTTGAGCAACCCGCCGTCGATCTTGGGACCACCTGGTGAGAGCGGGGAGGCGGTCTGGCGCAACAGGGTAGCCACCTGAGGCCCCGACAGGGAGGGGTTCGCCGCCAGCACAAGCGCCGCGGCTGCGGCCACCAGCGGGGCCGCGAACGAGGTGCCGCTTTCGACCGCATAGTTGCCGTCCCACCAAGTGGAAAGGATGCCTATCCCGGGAGCCGCGATATTCGCTGCGTTGCCGTACTCAGAAAAGTCGAGCGCCGGCCCGCCGTTCACCGGGTCGACGGCTCCCCCGTCAGTACTGGCCGCTACCGAAAGGACACCCGGGTAACCCGCAGGGTAAAGGGGTGCGCTCGAAGGGCTCCGCCCGGGTTGCGCATTGCCTGCCGCCGCTACCACTACTACCCCATGGGAGATGGCGTACTCAACTGCCTCCTCTTCGTCGATGTTCGGGCCGCACCCAGTGGGGTCCACCGAGCAGGGGAGGCTCGCGAAGGACATGTTGATCACCTTGGCCCCCGCGCTAACGGCTTCGTAAATACCGGTCGCTTCGTCCGCCGTGTTGCCGTTCCCGGTGTCGTCGAGCACCTTGAAATCGATCACCTGGGTGTTCCATCCCAACCCGGCAATTCCGAGGCCATCGTTCGTGGCCGCAGCGATCAAGCCCGTTACGAAGGTGCCGTGCCCGTTTTCGTCGTCCGCTGAGGCGCAGAGAGGCCTGTCGTCTTTACAGACGTCCTGGCCCACCACAACCTTGCCGATGAGCTGGGGATGCTCTGGGTCTACACCGGTGTCCAGGACCGCTACGAGTGCGTTAGGGCTACCGGTGGTGACCCCCCAGGCCTCGGGGGCATTGACGGCCTGGAGGTTGGTCTGGCCCCCCGGGTGCTCAATGGTCGCTCCCGGCCCACCGCCCGGTTCCTCGACCACCATCGGGTGCCCGGCATCGGGGCCGCCGTCGACTTGGGACGGCCCACAGGCGGAGGCATAGCAAGGGTTGTTGGGCACCAGTGCCGGGCCAGCCGCCTCCCGGATGGCTCGCACCGACGAGACATAATCGACCCCAGGTTCGCCGGACAGGGCCGCCTCGACGTCGGCGGCCTCAACGGTCGGAAGGACGGTCGCCCAGCGCCGGCCCGGTAGCAGCTGAGGGACGGAGCCCGGCAAACCGACCAGCAACGAAGCAGGGTCCGCTTCGGCACCCTGGCTCAGCTGCAGCACAAGCTGCTCTGTTTGAACGGTGTAGGGGGTCGCTCCCGCCGGGGCAGGGCATGCAAAGACGCCAACAACGGTCAAGGCTCCGGCCCCCGCGAGCAACCAACGCGCCGCACGCCACTTCAGGACGCTGGCGGGGGGACCAACGTTCCTGAGCTCCGTGGGCAGGTACAAAGGCCAGCTACTTTTCAGCGGCCCCTGAGCCGTCGCAGCAAGAGCGACCTACGCAGGCCAAGACGGGAGCTGGCCCGCTGCGCCAGTGTCGTAGTCGGTAGCTCTACGACGGTCAGGTTGCTACCTCCGCCGGGGCCGTAAAGGCCGTCGGTCGCCGGACCGGCGCCCTCGGGGAGCATCGGGTACGGGTCGACCTCGTCGACGGTCACAATTCCTCGCAGGGCCCCATAGCGATCCACAAGGCGGTCCGCGTCCGCACGGGTTGCGACGCTGATGTGGTCAACGGAGCGGGCGAGAGCCTTCATGCAGGCTGGGCTGATCTCCGGGTCCTCGCCAACCAGGAGGGTCGCTCGACGGAAACGGCGCATCGCGACCGCAAGGCCGAGCGCGGTAGCCAACTGCTCAAGCGGTCCAGCGCTCGAAAATGGCACGCCCGACTGGAGGCCGAGCACCACCTGGGCAGGGCCGCCGAGGTGGCGGCGGACTTGCTCCAAACGCCAGCCCGCGAGCGGGCCGGTCACTGGCACAGTGAGCGGTGCCGCGCCAGTGCGGTACGAAACTACGTGCACCGAATCGCCAGCATCCCAAGCGCGGCGCACCGCCGCAATGGTCGCCGCCGTGGCCGGTCCAGGCATGGGAGGATAACTACCGATTACCACTACGTCACAAACCGCCACGGCAGCGAACTTATCAGGCGGCCGGCCCCGGGTAGGCTCATGGACCGTGACGCCCGCAAAGACACTGCTGCGCTCGAACGTCGACCGGCTGCTACGGCCCTACTTCGACCAACTGGCCGACCGACTGACAGGACAACTGACAGGCCAACTGGCAAGCCAAACGAGGGACCTGACGGCCCAACTAACACAACTAACAGCGGAAGTACGGTCGATCCAGGGCAAGATAGACACAACAAGCGTCGAGATCAGGTCCGAGATAAATGGGACGATCTCGCGCGAGCTTGCCGACAGGTTGGCGACGACGAGCGTCGAGATCAGGTCCGAAGTAAACGAGACCATTACGCGCGAGCTTGCCGACAGGTTGGCGACGATGAGCGTCGAGATCAGGTCCGAAGTAAACGAAACGACAACCCGCGAGCTTGCCGACAGGTTGGCGACGATGAGCGTCGAGATCAGGTCCGAAGTAAACGAAACGACAACCCGCGAGCTTGCCGACAGGTTGGCGACGATGAGCGTCGAGATCCGGTCCGAAGTAAACGAAACGACAACCCGCGAGCTCGCCGACAGGTTGGCGACGGCGAGCGTCGAGATAAGAGCCGAGATAAATGGCACAGTCATTCGCGAGGTTGCCAACAGGGCGGCCGAGCTGAGCGTCGAGATCAGGTCCGAGGTAAACGGCACCGTCATCCGCGAGGTCAACGCATTGGTAGCCGAACTGTCCACGAAATTCTCGGCTGAAATGGATGCTCTCAGGGCCGATTATGTCGAACTGACGCGGATGTTCCGCATGCAAGGCGACGCAGCCGACCAGGTGGCTGAAGCCCTCGGGCGCACGCTGACGCGCTTGACGGCGGAGCTGGAGTCCTTCGGCGGTGGTTTGGAGGAGCTCGAGGACCATCTAGGGACCGACCACGCCGATCACGGCCGCCCGGAGGAGGCAACGTCGCGCTCATGAGGCGGCGACGCTGATGAGGCGGTGGTGGTCGTGAGGCGGTGTTCGTCGTGACTCGGCGTGGGGTGATCTTCGACCTGGTGGCGGCCCAAAGCCCCAGCTACCAGGGAAGGGGGATATCCCGTTACAGCACCGAGCTCGTACGCGCAATGGTGCAGTACCACCCGGAGCTTGTCAGCTCGATCGTCGTCCACCCCGAACTTGACCCGGCCGAGGGGACTGACGACCTGGGCGAATGGCTCACGACAAGCCCCGATTGGGCCGAAGGCTCTGTGCTCCACATGGGCTCGGTGATCGAACCGGAGGTGCCGGTACGCGTGTACTGGCCTCGGGAGGCATCATCGCATGGGCTGTACACGGCAGTGACCTTGTACGACCTCATCCCGGAGCTGTTCCCGGGCTGGTACTTACAAGACCCCGGGCTCCGCCGGCGCTGGCGCTGCTGCCTCGAGGTAGTCCGCCAAGCCGATGCCGTGCTGACGCTGTCGGATTCGACCAAGCAGGACACGATCGGTTTGCTCGGGGTACCCGACGAACGCGTCGCGGTAATCGGCGGCGGGACATCGCCGGTGTTCCGGCCCCCCGAATCGCGCAAAGAGGCGTTCAAATTGGCCCGGAAAGGGGTCAGGGGACTGAAGGAAGGCTTCGTCGTCTACAACGGTGCGTTCAACCCACGCAAAAACGTCGACGGACTGGTACGGGGCTACGCCTCCCTGCCCCCCGAGCTCGTACGACAGCACCAGCTGGTGATCGTCTGCGAAGCTCCTCCCCTGACGCGCAACCATTACCTGGTCATGGCCAAGGAACTGGGTGTGGAAGGGCGTGTGCTCATTCCCGGCTTCGTACCAGAAGACGTGCTGGTCGCGCTTTTCCAGTCCACCGCGCTAGCTGTCTACCCGTCCCTGTACGAGGGCTACGGGCTCCCCGTGATCGACTCGCTGGCGTGCGGCGCCCCCACGATTGCCGGCGACAACTCCTCACTTCGCGAGATCCTTCCCCGCGAGGCACGATTTGAGCCAACTGATCCCGGGGCGATCGGCGGGGCCATCGTGCGCGCCCTCACCGACAAGCCGTTCCGAGAGAGACTTATGGCCCTCACCAGAGCCGAGCCGCCGTCTTGGGAATCGGTTGCCGACAAGGCTGCGGTGGTTTTCCAAGACCTTCTGCGGCGGTCTCTGCGGTACCGGCCGGCCTGGCGCAAGCGGCCGCAACTTGCCCTAGTAGGGGTACCGGCCGAGCTGGCCACCGCTCTCGAGCCGCTCGCGTCCCTAGACCACTTCGCTGCCGTTACCGATGTACCCAACGACGGACTACTTCTAGGACCATCAGGATGGGAGGCGGGCGAGGGCCAGCGAGTCTCGTACGCCGCCCTCAGCAGCCTCGACAGGTGGCGGGGCGGGTATGACGCGATTGTCACCTGGGCCGCGGCCCACGCCGATGCTCCCCAGGCGGGACTACAGACCGCCGCCGTGCTCTCCTTGGCGGGCATAGAAACACTCGCCCGGGCTTGGCCAGGACGAACCGTTACCGTCGTTGATGAGACTCTTGCCCCGCGCCTCGAGGAGACCGGTATGACCGTCCTTCCTGTAAGCGGCACAAACCTTCCTGTAAGCGGCACAAACTGGGACGACATCGCTCGCCGGGTCGCTGAGGCCGCCCGGGACGCGGCCGTCTGAGGCTGCGCTTGAACTCCAGCGTCGTGGTCGTCTCCTATCGCCCAGGCGACTGGTTAGGCCCGTGCCTGTCCTCCTTGAACGCCCAGGCCGACGAGGTGGTGCTGGTGGACAATGGCTCATCGGGCTGCGCTGCGTCCGAGATCGGACGCCAGGCCGGGGTGAGAGTGCTCCGGTTCGAGTCCAATACCGGCTTCGCCCCGGCAGCTGACGCGGGAGCCAGCGCGTCGAGCGGAGAAATCCTGGCTTTCTTGAACGACGACGCAGTCGCCGGGCCGGGGTGGTTAAGGGCTGCTACGGAAGCTCTGGCGGACGAGTCGGTCGCGGCGGTGGGCCCGAAGGTCGTCCTCGCCACCCGCTACCGCGAGATCCGCTACCCCGATGAGGACTGGTCTGCGCCGGGAGATCCCCGGCCGCTCGGACGGCAAATCCGTTCCGTGAGGGTCAACGGCAGGGAGCTGTTCGAGATCGCAGCCGGGCCCGGCCTCTACCGCCTTGAAACTGACAGCGGGGGCGACCGCTGGCGCTGGACCGCGGGCACCCGTCCCTGGTACGTGCCACTGGCGGACGATGGCGATGCCTCGGAGGTGACTGTGGACGGGCAACCCGCCCCGCCCGGCCCGGTCGTGCGCCTGATCAACAGCGCGGGAGCCTTCCTGGACACCCGCGGCTACGGGGGCGACATAGCTGCCGACACGCCCGATGACGGTGGGTTCGACCAGCTCGCCGAACGCTTTGCAATTTCCGGCAGCGCGTTCGTGACGCGGAGGGCCACGTGGCGTGAGATCGGGCCGTTCGCTGCTCGCTTCTTCGCCTACTACGAGGACATGGACTGGTGCTGGCGAGCACGACTGAGGGGCAAACGGATCCTGTACGACCCGAGCGCGACGGTCGAGCACCGGCGCTCCGCCAGCTCGGGGGGCGAGCACCAACCTTGGGTCCGGGTGATGGCCGAGCGCAACAGGACGCTGACCATGGTCCGCAACGGGCCGCGCAACCTAGCGGTTAAGGCGCTGCGGGACAGGATCGCGGAGGGGCCTGATGGGGGGGTGCGCTCCGGGATCGCCCGCCTTCTCCCCTGGGCGCTGGCGAGCCGGGCTGGGCTGGCCAGACGCTGGGCGGTACCGCCCGAAGAGGTCTGGGAGCGCTGGGCCGGGCAGGATAGCGGATCAGCGGCTACCTACTGATCAACACTCGGAGTGCGGCGCCCGGTCCCAAGCCTTGCCCAAGGACTCGAGGTCGGCCTCGATCCGGTCCAACACGTGTGGCCACTGGTAGTTCTCCATCACGTAAGCATGCCCGCGCTCACCCATCCTGTTGGCAGCCTTGGGGTCGGCCAGCAGGGTGTCCAGGCGCTCTTCCAGCTCTTCGGAGGTCCCAAAGGAGCGGCCCCCATCGCAGCGCGAGCAATGCCACTCGACCACTTCGCTCCCGGTGCGCACGAGCACGGGGCGGCCTGCGAGCCAGGATTCCATGACCGTGCGCGAGTAGCTCTCCATGAAGCTCGGCTGCATGTAAGCCAACGCAGCAGCCAGGGCGTTGTTGCGCTGGTCGACCGTGAGATAGCCGACATCGATCACCCGGCCACGGAGGCGGGGGGGCACATCAGGATGGCCCGCCCCGGCGCTCACGAGTTTGACCGGGGTCTTGGTCCCCGCGAACACGTCCATGAGCCAGGGCCAGCCTTTGTCGGCCTCACGACGGCCCAGGTAGAGCACGAACGGCCCGTCCAGTCCGTACTCGGCACGGAACTCTTCTGGGTGGTACTCCTTGGGCACGTCCATCCCTGAGCCGATCACGCTGTGGTGAGGCGTGACGGGCCCGAGGCGGTGCGCCAGGTCGTGTTCTGGACCGGAAAGGAACCAAACCGCCGCCGGCGCGGACAGCACGTGCCTCATGACGTCGAGGTACGCATAGACCTCGTCATGTAGGCAGGGCATCACGACTGCCCTTTCGGCCACGACCGTCATGCCCACGGTTGTGGGCCAGAACAGGTAGGGAGCGAAAACGATGGCGTCGTAGCTCCGTCCTTCCTTGACCAGGACCTCGAACAGGCCCGGCGTACGGAAGAGAGCTTGGAGCCATGTCACCTGGTCGTCGAGCGATGGGCTCTCCCCGGCGTAAATCCGCCCGTGGACCATGTGCTCCCGGCTCGCCGACGTGGCGAGCACGTTGGCGAAGCGACGTACGAGCACCCCGCTGTCTACCTCGGTCCCCTCAGGCAGCTCGTTGGCCCACGTGTACGGGCTTACGGCGCATGTCGTGAGCACCTCGACATCCCAACCGCGTTCGACAAGGCCGAGCGCGACGTCGCGCACCACCGCCTCAGCTCCACCCACTATCTCCTCGCCGAAGCGAGGGCTAACAAAGGCGATGCGGCGCTTCATCGTCCCCCAAGATACGCGGCACCACCGTTAGACCCGACCATCCCGGGCGGTAGCATAGCCGCCTGTGCCAACAAGCCGCTCCCGACGCAGCTTGCTCGGGCAATCTTACCTAGCCGTCGAGCGAGGCCTTAACGCAGCAGCCTCGAGTTGGGCGACATGGCGACCCTTTGACGACGTCCGGGCGAACATCGCTGAAGGTGACCGGGCCGCCACCATAGGCGATGTTGTGAACTGCTACCGCTTGCTCCTAGGGCGCCAACCTGACCCAGGCGGCCTTGCCACCTACCGTCAACGCCTCTCGGCCGGCACCATCTCGCTAAGGGATCTCGTCGGCGAGTTCATCGGCAGCGTCGAGTTCGTGCATGCGCACCCCCACAACCGCGAGCAACCTTCGACCGAGGTTGTGACCACGTGCGAGGGCTTCCGGATGCATGTCGACCCGAGCGATTACGCCGTCGGCCACACCATCGCGCGAACTCTGAGCTACGAGCCGGAGGTTTCAGCGGCACTTCGCGACGTGCTGGGCACCGGCGGTACCTTCGTCGACGTCGGGGCCAATCTCGGGTGGTTCAGCCTTCTGGGCGCTTCGCTCGTGGGACCGTCGGGCAGGGTCATTGCGATCGAACCGAACCCCCTCAACGTTGCCCTGCTGCGCGATAGCGCCAAGGACAACGGGTTCGACAACATCGACGCGCTGGTCCTGGCCCTTGCTGCGCAACCAGGCGCTATCGCCCTCGAGACAGATGGCAGTAATGGGCGGATCACCCCGATCGAGGGCCCTCCGGCCGAGCCGATCGAGGCCAGCTACGTCGTGGCTGCCCGCCCGCTCGACGACGTCCTATCCGACGCAGGGGTAACCCGTCTCGACGCGATCAAGATCGATGTCGAGGGAGCCGAGCCGCTGGTACTGAAGGGGGCGGGGGACACCATAACGCGGTACCGGCCCGTGCTCATCAGCGAGTTTTACCCGCTCGCTCTCGATAGTTCGCCTTGGGGGAACGCGCACGGTTATCTCGCGATGCTGCGTGCATTTGGCTACAGGCTCTCGGTCATTGGCTCCAAGGGGGACCATGACGACGAGACCATCCTCTCCATGGCCAGCGGGACTGAGCACGTGGATCTCCTCGCCCGCCCTATCTGATCCCTCGTCCGTCGATGTATGACAACCCGATGTTCGTCTACGACGAGGCGATGGCGGAGGCGGTGTTCGACTACTGCCGTTGGCGACTGTCGCTCGACCCGGTACCTCTCGACCACACGGTCTCCAAGGCGACGCTCGAAGCCATCTTGTCAGGGTTGGTCACCGCCGAAGGAAAGGACCCCCTCGAGATCCTGTCGATTTTCACAGATCAGGTGGTCACGTCGGTCATTTCCTGTGACAGCCCACGATTTTTGGCGTTCGTCCCAGCGGCCCCCACCAAGGCATCGCTCCTTTTTGACATGGTCGTATCGGCGTCGTGCCTTCAGGGCACCTCATGGCTCGAAGCGGCCGGTACTGTCATAGCGGAGAACCAGGTTCTTGGTTTCCTAGCAGAACTGGCTGGGATGCCGCCGAGCTCAGGCGGGTGTTTTGTCTCGGGCGGGTCGGCAGCCAACCTGTCCGCCCTAGTCGTAGCCCGCGACCGCGGGCGAGCCCGCCTGGGCGGGCCGACGGCGCAAGTGCGTGTCGCTCTCGGTGAGGATGCCCACTCTTCTGTCAGCAAAGCGCTGCACGTCATCGGCGTTGGAGAGCTGCTGGTGCCATGCGATGACCACCGGCTTACCGGCGACGGGTTGGAAGCAGCGCTGCGTGCGGACCCCGACCCGTCCGACATCGTGGCCCTGGTCGCGAGCGCCGGCACAACCAACGCCGGGCTCGTCGACGACCTGGCCGGCCTGGCAGAGGTCGCGCGGCAACGTGATCTCTGGTTCCATGTCGACGCAGCCTACGGAGGGGCCGCGCTCCTGTCGAGATCCGCCGAAATACAGTCATTTTTCAAGGGGTCCGAGCATGCCGATTCGTTCGTGGTCGACCCCCATAAATGGCTCTTCGCGCCCTTTGACTGTGCGGCTCTGTTGTACCGAGAACCGGCGCTTGCTAAGGCGGTCCATTCCCAACGAGCGCCATACCTCGACCCTCTCCATTCCGGCGAGGACGAGTGGAACCCAAGCGATTACGCATACCACCTCACGAGGCGCGCGAGGGGGCTCGCCCTTTGGTACTCGCTGGTGACAAACGGCACCGACGCTTATAGGAGCGCGGTCGACGCGGCGCTATCGACTGCGCGCCTAGCTGCTCGGATCGTGGAGAGCTCCCCTTATCTCGAGCTCGTGCGTAAGCCGGAGCTTTCCGTTGTGCTGTTCCGGCGAAAGGGATGGGGGTTAGTGGATTATTACAACTGGTCCGCCAAGCTCCTCGATGACCAGGTGGCATTCGTAACCCCCACAAAGTGGGAGGGTGAAACTGTCGCTCGGCTTATTTTCCTTCACCCCAGCACGACAGAGGAAATTGTGCGTGAAGTGATAGCGACAATGGCCTGAAGGACCTGGCGGCGGCGGGAAGCGACCTGTAGCCTCATATCGATGAGACTCGGCAATATGTACGGGCCAGACGCCACTTTTGCCGGAGTACCTCGGGCCGATCTCGACGATCCTGTCAGTTTCAGCAATGCCGGCGCCGTCATCCTGGGCGCCCCGTTCGACGGTGGGACCAGTCATCGGCCAGGCACCCGCTTCGGGCCGCAGGCGATCCGGTTCACCGATTACCTGGCTCACGACGGCATGCGCCCCCACTTGGCGCTCGGTGTAGACCCCTTGAGCGAATTAGCGGTCGTAGATGTCGGAGATGTCCACATGCTGCCGGGCGAGATCGAGCAAGCGCTACTGCGACTGGACCAAGCCGTAACCACCATCGCTCAGGCTGGGCCTATACCCGTAGTGCTCGGAGGCGACCACACGATCACCTTCCCCGACGCCACCGGCGTCGCTCGTCACGTCGGCTGGGGACGTGTGGCTCTGGTCCACTTCGACGCCCACGCTGACACGGCAGATACCCAGCACGGCTCCCTTTACGGTCACGGGACGCCGATGAGGCGCCTGATCGAGTCCGGTGCCGTACGAGGCGACAGGTTTTTCCAGATAGGCCTTCGCGGGTACTGGCCCCCCAAAGACGTGCTCGAGTGGATGGCCGGGCAGAACATGCGCAGCTACGAAATGACCGAGGTAGTGGAAAGAGGCCTCAACACCTGCCTCGACGAGGTCTTCGGCTTGGCGATGGACGGCTGCGACGCGGTCTTCTTATCGGTTGACATTGATGTTGTCGACCCTGGATCGGCTCCCGGCACCGGCACTCCCGAACCCGGAGGGCTCAGTGCTCGGGCACTTCTCGATGCCGTCCGGCGCATTGCGAGCGAGCTCCCAGTAGGCGGGATCGACGTGGTCGAGGTCTCCCCACCGTACGACCACGCCGAGATCACTGCCTACCTTGCCAACCGGGTCGTCCTGGAAGCTCTGTCGGGTATCGCCTGGCGCCGCAAGTCCGCAGCTGGTGGGGCGGTCAGGGTACCGAGCGCGCCGCTCCTCCAGGGGCGTACGGGGCCGGCCACCTGAACCTTTCAGCGTCGGCCCCGTTGGGCAAAAGACACGGCGGCCCTTGAGCTAGAGGTCCGACCTTTGAGTCCCGGCGGCACCGAGGTCGAACAGTGCAGTGCCGGAGAGGCGGAAGGTGCGCCACTCGTCCAGTGGTAAAGCGCCGATCGAGTGGTAAAAATCGATAGCGGGCTGGTTCCAATCGAGCACGGCCCACTCGACGCGCGGACAACCGGTCTGGACGGCTCGCTCGGCGAGTGCGGCAAGCAACGCTTTGCCCGTCCCCTGTCGCCGTCGCCCTGGGACGACGAAAAGATCCTCGACGTAGAGACCGTGCCGACCGGTCCAGGTAGAGAACGTTACGAAATAGATCAACATGCCGAGGATCTGGCCGGCATTTTCTGCAACTAGCGCAAAAACCTTGGGATCCTCACCGAACAAAGCCTTGGCAAGATCCTCCTCTGTCGCCTTGACCTGGTCTGGTTCCCGCTCGTACTCGGCTAGTGCGTGGACCAATCCAAGTAACTTGCCGACATCGCCCGGGACCGCGTCACGGACCCTTGGGCGACCACCGTTTTCCGTCGAGGTACTTATCGAGTTGCTCACCCACAAGATCATGGCATGGCCGAGAGAGCCGCCCGCGACCTGGTCTAGGCTTCGCCTGATGACAGGGGTAGACGCCGATGCTGCTGCGTCAGCTCTTGCGACCTCGTGGCAGTACTTTGTCGGCGCGATGCACGGATGGCCCGGCGCGAGGGCGGTGTGCTGGCCGCAATGTCAGGCGTGCCCTTGGCGAACTGCAACGGGGTCTGGGCCGAGCAGGTCGACCCCGACGAAGACCTGGTCGGGGCGCTGCTAAGCGAGGTTGCTAAGGCTGGTGTGCCCTATTGCTTGCAACTTCGCCCAGGGGCCAGCCTCGCCCTGACAGACCTCCCGCTCACCCGAGGGATGACCCCTGGCGCGCAGGTCCCGCTCATGGTGTGGGAGGGCTCCGATGCCCTCGAGCCGGCTCAGCACGTGGACCGGCTCGAAATCCGCGAGCTGGCACCAGAGGCGGTAGGCGAGCACGTAACGGTCGGCGCCAGCGGCTTCGGGGCCCCGGAGGAGCTTTTCGCCCAATTGGCAACGCAAGAGCTGCTGCGCTTGCCGGGGGTGCGCTGCTATCTCGGAGAGGTGGACGGCCAGCCGGTCACGACCGGGCTCGGGCTGACGCTTTACCCGTTCGTAGCGATCTTCAGTATCGCCACGCCGCCCCCTTACCGGAGCCGAGGTTATGCAGCTGCCGTGACCGCGCGAGCGGTTGCCGATGGCTTATCCAACGGCGCTGAATGGGCCTGGCTGCAGTCCAGCCCAGCCGGTTATCCCGTCTACACACGGCTGGGCTTCAAGACGGTCGAAAGTTGGAGCTCCTGGGTCTCGGCGGCCTGAGAGGTTCCTGGCCCTGAAAGCCATTTACAGTATTAGCCGAAGAACTTAGCCAACCTCGTCATGCCTTCGGCGAGGTCCTCGTCGGCCAAGGCGTAGGAAAACCTCCCGCAGCCCGGCGCACCGAAGGCCTCACCCGGGACGAACGCGACCTTTGCTTCTTCGAGCACAATCTCGGCGAGCTCCAGCGTGGTCGAGGGCGCCCGGCGGCCGGCCCGAGCGGTTGGCCGAGAGCTCCGGCAAAGCTCGGGAACGCATAGAACGCCCCCTCAGGCTCGGGGCACACAACGCCGGGTAGCTCCGAAAGAGCAGACACGATGGCGCGGCGGCGCCGATCGTAAACCGCCCGCATCTCTGCGACGTCCGCGAGCGTGCCCGTTACTGCGGCGAGGGCCGCGCGTTGTGCGACGTTGCAGACGTTGGAGGTGGAGTGGCTTTGAAGGTTGGTCGCCGCCTTTACGACATCGTTTGGCCCGATGAGCCAGCCGACACGCCAACCTGTCATGGCATAGGTCTTGGCGACGCCGTTCACGACGACGCAACGGTCGGCTAGTTCGGGCACCAGGACGGGCATCGAGTGCATGCGGGCCGATCCGTAGACCAGGTGTTCATAGATCTCGTCGGTTAGCACCCATAGCCCGTGGTCGGCGGCCCAGTTACCAATAGCTGCTGTCTCCTCTTCGTTGTAGACCGCACCGGTCGGGTTCGAGGGCGACACGAACAGGAGGACCTTGGTCCGGGGCGTCAACGCGGCTTCCAGTTGGGAGAGCGAGACCTTGTAGCCGCTTTCGGCACTGGTGGGCACCTCGATGGGGGTACCCCCGGCCAGGATTATCGTCTCGGGATAGGTCGTCCAGTACGGCGCTGGCATCAGCACCTCGTCCCCTGGGTCCAGGAGCGTGGCAAAAGCCTCTTCGACGGCCTGCTTCCCGCCGTTGGTCACGAGCACCTGCGAGGCCTTGACGCCGTAGCCCGTGTCACGGGCAGTCTTGACTGCGATGGCCTCCTTCAGCTCGGGCAGGCCGGCCGCCGGCGTGTACCGGTGGTTCTTAGGGTCGCGACAAGCAGCGACGGCCGCCTCGACGATGTGAGCGGGAGTCGGGAAATCAGGCTCGCCGGCGCCGAAGCCGATCACGTCCTCCCCTGCGGCCCGCAAGGCCTTGGCCTTGGCGTCAATGGCAAGGGTGGCGGATTCGGTGACAGCTCCAGCTCGGCTGGAAATACGTTGTGCAGGTGCCATTGAGCCATGGTCGCGCACTCGGCGTAGTCCCCGCACCCCATTAGGGCTGGTCTGCAGGTGCGGAAAACGGTAGCCTCACCGGCCTTCACCTGGAGTTCAACTATCCTCGGACATGATGCGTGGTCGCGGCAAGGCCGGCTTCGTCGTCCTTGCCCTACTGGCCGCGAGTGCCAGCTACGCGGCGCCGGCAGCCGCTGCGCCACGGGCCAAGCACACCGCGCGGCCCACCACGACCACGTTGCCGACGGCCCCACCTGCGAAAGCGCAAGTGCCTAACGCGAGCTCCTACGTTTTGGTCGACGCCGCTACGGGCAATGTGCTCGCCGGCTACAACGAACGAGTGCCCCTCCCTCCGGCAAGCCTTACCAAGGTACTGACTGCCCTCATTGCTGTGACGTACCTCCCCGCGAACGCACGGGTGCGGGGGACCAAGTCGTCATGGAACGCCTACCCGAACACCGTCGGGATCGAAATAGGCGTCGCATGGCCCCTCAACGAAGTGCTGCAGTCTTTGCTCGTCCTGTCCGCCAACGACGCCGCTTACGCGATAGCCGAGCGCGTGAGCGGGTCGCTCGCCGCCTTTGCCGGGGTTATGGGACGTTCCGCTCACCAGATCGGGATGGCGGACTCTCCGGTGTTCCACGACCCCGCCGGCCTCGACGGGACCGAGGGTTACGAGGGCGGCAACCTGGTCAGCGCCCGCGACTTGGCTATAGCCGGGCGGGACCTGCTGCGGCTGCCCGAACTCGCCAAGATCGTCACCGAGCAGCAGTACCATTTCGTCGACCCGACGGGAGCCGCGCATTGGCTCCCAAGCATGGACGAGGCATTTTTGGAGAGCTACACCGGGGCCATCGGGATAAAGACGGGTTACACCGATAAGGCCGGTGATTGCCTCATGGCTGCGGCCACACGCGACGGGCGTACCATGCTCGCCGTGGTCATGAACGGCTACAACCCGACCGCGACCGCGATCGACTTGCTCAACCAGGGTTTTGCCACACCGCTCAGCAAGGAGCGGGCCGCTGACCGCTTGCCCGCGCCGGCTTTTCCAAGCCCGTTGAAGGTAGTCGCACGAGCGGGTACGAGGGTGCCACGAGCGGCCACAGCCCCCGTTCGTCCTGTCACCAAGCAGACCACAGCGACGAGACGGGCGATCTTGCGGCCCACGATGCGGCTGCGGAGCTCGACGGCTCCGGCCTCAGCAGTGGCTCACGTCCCGGGGCGGCACGGCTTAGGGGCCGTCACAAGTACGTGGCTGGGCAAGGTCCTGCTACTTGCAACCGGTGTCAGCGCCGTCTGGGCTTTGCTCGAACTTGTCTTCGAAAGCAACCTCCGGCGCCGCCGGCGGCGTGCCACGGAGTCCTTCACCTCGACTGGGTCTCTGCTCACCAACCTGCAGGGGGGCAAGCGCCGACGGGAACAATTGCTGGCTTCGTACAGACGCCACGAAAGAACCTCCTCACGCTATGGCAAATGACGGCCCAACGACGATGATGTGGCTGCGGTAGATGCGAAAAATCCCGATCTCGGGTGGTCCTCATACCGGCAAGACAACCCTGTTCAACGCCCTCAGGACCGAGTTCCCGGACGCTCATTTCCTGAGCGAACCGGCCGGTATCGTCATGGACCGCGAGATGAACAAGGAACGCGAGACCGAGGGGTACTCAGGGGTCTTCCCGTGGAACAATTACCCGAAATTTGCGAGGCTGGTGATCAACCAGTCGGTCGAGCTGGAAAACAATATCCCGCCCGGGACCGATCTGGTGTTCCAGGACAGGAGCCTGATCGACAACATCGGTTACGGTCGCCTGCTCAAATTTACCGAGCTACTTCCTGAGCTGGAAATGCACATCCAGGCGGCGCGTTACACCTGCGTGCTGTTCTGCTCACCGGTTGGCACCTATACCCGCACAGAGGTGCGTTGGGAATCGCCCGAAGAAGCCCAACGCACACACGAGTTCCTAGCCGTCGCCCACGACGGCTGCGGGGTACCGGTACTACATCTACCGCCGGTGCCCACCGAAGAAAGATTGGCCATCATCCGCGCTACCCTCGCTACGCTCTGACGAGGCGGGAAACAACGCGTTCAGCAAGATCCCCGGAGGTCTCCAAGACCACGGTGCAATTCGCCCCGGGTTGGGCGACCTCATCTCTATAGAGACCGCGCATGTCACAGATCGTGGCCCCCCTGGCAGGCCCGTAGCCGTTATCGACCGTCACCCCTACGGTCATCGCCCGCCTCGGGACAACATCGCCGACGGCAATAGCCGCGGCGAGGACATCGTGGCAGGCACAACTTCGCCTGCCAAAGACTCCTTCGTAGAACTCGAAGTAGTGCTCGAGGACCGCCGCGGCAAAACGGGCGACCTGCGACGACGACGCAGCCATCGAGCTTCGCTGCTCCTCGGACATCACCTCGCGCATCGTCACGTCCAGGGGGACCATGGTTGTCTTCCAGGGGGCGCTCAACACCGCCTGAGCGGCTTCGGGGTCGTGCCAGACATTCGCTTCAGCCGCCGGGGTCACGTTACCCGGTGCAAGAGCGGCCCCGCCCATGATCGTGACGCCTTCGACCAGCTTGGGAAGGTCTGGCTCGAGCCTGAGGGCCACTGCGAGGTTGGTGAGCGGCCCGGTCGCCAGGAGGTGCACCTCGCCCGGGCGTTCGCGGACGGTGCGGGCGATCAACTCGGCAGCGCTTTCGCCGACTATGGCGCCGGCCGGCTCGCCGATCTCGACGCCCCCGAGGCCGCCCTCGCCGTGTACATGGGTACCAAGCTCGGGGTCCTCGCCGATCAGCGGTACCTCGCTGCCGCGGGCGACCGGGACCTGTCCCGTCCGGCCGGCAACGTCTAGCACCCAGAGCGAGTTGCGCGCCGCCGTAGCGGCTGGGATATTGCCGAAGACGGTGGTGATCGCGCATATCTCGACTGCTGGGTCGCTCAACAGGTAGAGCAGCGCCACCGCATCGTCGACCCCCGTGTCGCAATCGACCAACAGCGTCTTTTTCTTGGTTTCGGTCATCTTTTCGGTTGCAGTCACCTTCTCGTCGACGTGATGGCGAAGGTTACCCGGTTAATTACCGGCGGCGGTGCAGGCCCAGCGCGTCGGTCAGCTGCTCAGGCGTGGCCATTTCAGCTGAAGCGGAGCTCGCCCGGCGCCCCAGCCGGGACCACGGGCGAGCGCGCTCGGACCACCGGTACCGGGGGCGCCACACGGGCCGCACCAAGCGGGGGCCTCGGGTCGGGGCCCCCCTTGTTGGGCCAGTACGAAAAAACGCGCTCTGCGAGAGCTGTGATTGTGAGCGCCGGGTTGGCACCTGGGTTGGCTGGGATGGCGGAACCGTCGACCACATGCAGCCCGGGGTACGAATAAACCCTGTGCCAGGGGTCGATGACGCCTTCACCGGCCGAAGCGCCTATCGCGCAACCACCTAGAAAATGAGCTGTCAGTGGCATCGCGAAAACCTCCCCCCAGTTCGCCGCCGGACGACCGCCGATGCGCCTGGCCAGCCGGCGCGCCAAGTCATGGCCTATGGGCAACCAAGTGGGGCTTGGCTCACCGTGGCCCTGCCGGCTCGTCAGGCGCGGGCCGAAGATGCCCCTTTTTGCAGACAATGTAAGGGAGTTGTCGTGCGACTGCATGACGAGCGCAATTACCGTGCGTTCCGACCAACCCCTCAGGTCGACCGACTGCAGCACCGCCCGCGGGTTTTCGCGCGGCGCTAGCCAGCCAGCGGGCCAAGCTCGGGCGCTGTCCTGGCGCGCCAACGAGCAGCGTGCCGAATAGGCCCATCATGTTGGAGCCGTGCCCGTAGCGGACCGGCTCGGCATGTGTGCCGGGCTCGGGGTAAAAAGAGGAAGTTATTGCCACACCGCGGCTGAAATCGGGGTGGGGCCGGCCACCTGGGACAGTCGCCCCCAGCAGTGACTCTGAATTGGTGCGGGTGAGCTGGCCGAGGCGCACAGACAGGTCCGGGAGCTTGCCTTCGAGGACCATCGTGTGCAACAGCTTCTGGGTACCAAAGGCGCCCGCTGCAAGCACGACTTGGCCAGCAGTCAGGGCCCTGCGCTGGCGGCCGGTGATGCGCCCGGCACCGAGCGTTTTCGTCCTCTCGGTCGCGACGACCCACCCCCCGCTCGCCTTGGGTTGGACCGAGCGGACCGTGGTGAGCGGCACGACGACAGCGCCGGCACGTTCGGCCAGATGGAGGTAGTTGGTGAGCAGTGTGTTCTTGGCCCCGTAGCGGCACCCCGTCATGCATTCGCCGCACTGGCGGCACACCTGCCGGGCCGGCCCTGAACCTGCGAAGTAGGGGTCGGCGTGCGACGCTCCCGGCCGGCTCCCGGGCGGCCCAAAATACACCCCGACGGGTGCCGGGCGGAACGTCTCACCCACACCCATGTCGTTCGCAACCTGGCGCATGGCCTCGTCTGCGGGTGTAAGCGAAGGGTTGTCTACTACCCCGAGCACCCGCTTGGCTTGTTCGTAATAAGGAGCCAGCTCGGAGCGCCAATCGGCGATCCCCGCCCACTGCGGGTCGTCATAAAACGCAGGCAGCGGTTCGTAGAGAGTATTGGCGTAGTTGAGTGAGCCCCCACCCACGCCCGCGCCCGCCAAGACGACGACGTCGCGCAAGAAGTGGACGCGCTGTACACCCAGGCAGCCGACGAGGGGCGCCCACAGGAAGCGCCGGATATCCCAGGAGCTGCGCGGCAAAGTGGCGGCGTCGAAGCGCCTGCCAGCTTCGAGGACCGCGACCCGGTACCCCTTTTCGGCAAGGCGCAGCGCCGCGACGGACCCGCCGAAGCCGGAGCCGACAATTATCGCGTCATAATCGAACTGCTCGCCGACCGTGCGGTTATCCTCCCGAAACGTCTTGAGGCTTCGGCCCACCGGAGGATAGGAACGGCATCATCGCCCGCAGTTTGGCGCCGACCTTCTCGACGGGGTGCTCGGCACCCTCGTTCTGGAGCCTGTGGTAATTGGGCAAGCCGTTGCGGTTTTCCTCCACCCATTCGGTCGCAAAGGCCCCCGACTGGATATCGGCGAGGATTCTGTTTCATCTCTGCCCGCACGGACTCGTTTATGACCCGGGGGCCACGGGTCATGTCGCCGTACTCGGCCGTGGTCGAGATCGAATAACGCATGCCGGTGATCCCGTGCTCGTAGATCAGGTCGACGATCAGTTTCACTTCATGGAGGCACTCGAAATAAGCGGACTCGGGCTGGTAACCCGCCTCCACGAGGGTGTCGAAGCCTGCCTTTATGAGGGCGGTAAGGCCTCCGCATAGGACCACCTGCTCGCCGAAGAGGTCCGTCTCGGTCTCTTCTTTGAACGTCGTGTCGAGCACGCCGGCACGCGTCGCGCCGATCGCCCACGCATACGAAAGACCGAGCGCCTTGGCTTTGCCGGTGGCATCGCGCTCGACGGCCACGAGGCTCGGGACCCCACCACCGCCCTCGTAGGTGCGCCGCACCAGGTGCCCCGGGCCTTTGGGCGCGACCATCACGACGTCCACTCCCTCAGGTGGGTCGATGAGGCCGTAGCGGATGTTGAAGCCGTGGGCAAACATCAAGGCGTCCCCCGCCCGCAGGTTGGGCTCGATCGACTCCAAATAGATCGCCTGCTGGGCCGTGTCCGGCGCGAGCACCATGATCACATCCGCCTCGGCAGCTGCCTCGGCGGGGCCCATCACGCGCAGCCCGGCGGCTTCGGCCTTGGCACGCGACCCCGAACCGGGCCGTAGCCCGACCCGGACGTCGACCCCGGAGTCACGCAGGTTGAGCGCATGCGCATGGCCCTGGGAGCCGTAGCCGATTATCGCGACCTTGCGCGACGTGATCACAGACGGGTCAGCGTCGGTCTCGTAGTAAATATTGGCCATTTGTCTTGTCTCTCCTAGCTCCGGTTGGGGCGACGGACCGGGGGGCGCTCCAGCTTGGGCAACGCTACCCGGCCTGTACGTTGAATATCGATGATCCCGTAGGGCCGTAGCAGCTCTTCGAAATCGTCCAGCATCGAGGGCTGCCCGGCAAGCATCACCGTAAGAGCCTCCTGGCCCACGTCCACCACGGTCCCCCCGAAGATGCGTACGAGGTCGCCGACCTCACCGCGCGAGGCCCGGGACCACCCGGTGGAGCACAGCGGACGCTCACGAGGACTAGCTCGCGTTCGATAGCTTCGCCCGGTGTCATCTCGGTGATCTTCACAACGTTGACTAGTTTGAACAGCTGCTTGGTCAGCTGCTCCACCGAGATCTCCTCGAGATCCACGACGATGGTGATCCGGCTGAAGGCGTCGTCGTCAGTAGGTGCAACGGCAAGCGAGATTATGTTGAAGCCGCGACGGGCAAAAAGCGCCGACACCCGCGCGAGCACGCCGGCGCGGTTCTCCACGATTATCGAAATTGTCTGGTGGCGCAGCCGCCCGCCGCCCGACGCCCAGGCAGTGCCCGTAATGGTCAGCGACATCACTGCACCACCTTTTCCCCACCCGGGCGCAGCGACGGGTGGACGATGACATCGCTGTTGGAGGCCCCGGCAGCCACCATCGGGAAGACCTTTTCGCGCGAGTCGGTCCGGAAATCGATTACCACCGGGCGGTCGTCTATCGCGTTTGCCTTGTCGACAACCGTTGCAACGTCGTCGTTGTGCTCCACCCGGAACGCAGCACATCCCATTGCCTCGGCCCATTTGACATAGTCCGGCAGGTCCGGAGAGAGGTAGACCTCCGAATAGCGCTCCTCGTAGAACATCTCCTGCCACTGGCGGACCATCCCGAGGTACGCGTTGTTCAAGATCGCCACCTTTATCGGGATCCGCTCGGTCGAAGCCGTCACGAGCTCCTGCGCCGTCATTTGGAAACAACCGTCGCCGTCGATTGCCCAAACGGTTCGGTCGGGACGCCCGACCTTGGCACCGATCGCGGCCGGGACAGCGAAGCCCATCGTGCCGAGGCCCCCGGAGTTCACCCACGTGTAGGGGTAATCGAAGCGCCAGTACTGGCTGGCCCACATCTGGTGCTGGCCGACGCCGGACACGACTGTGGTGTCCGCCGGGCTGGCATCTCTGATCGCCTCGATGACCGCCTGCGGCTTCAGCAGCTCCCCCTCGGCCTGAGGCTCGTAGAACAACGGGAAACGGGCCCGGTAGTCGTTCAGGTGGGCCCACCACGACGAGCGGTCCGGCTGCTGGTCGCCGCTCGCGATCAGCACGCGCACGAGCTCTTCGATCACGAGCCGGCAGTCGCCGACTATGGGCACGTCGGGGCGGCGGATTTTGCCGAGCTCGGCGGGGTCGATGTCAACGTGGACGATCTTTGCGCCGGGGGCGAACGTGCTGACCTTGCCGGTGACCCTGTCGTCGAAGCGCGCGCCGAGAGTGACGAGGAGATCCGCTTCCTGCATGGCCATTATTGCCGTGTAGTTCCCGTGCATCCCGGGCATACCGAGGCATTGAGGGTGGCTGTCGGGGAACGCCCCGCGGGCCATAAGGGTCGTCACGACGGGCGCGTTGGTGAGCTCGGCAAGCTTGCGCAGCGCTTCAACTGCACGGGCCTTGAGGATCCCGCCGCCGGCGTAGATGACCGGCCGGGTCGAGGCGGTGATCAGGCGCACGGCTTCACGCACCATCCGCGGGTGGCCCTTGGTGTTGGGCTTGTACCCGGGCAGGGAGCTGCTGACCTCGTCGTCTGTCGGCCAGTGCCACTCTGTCTCGGCTTGAAGGATGTCCTTTGGTATATCGAGCAGGACCGGGCCGGGGCGACCGGTCGTTGCGAGCAAAAAGGCCTGGCGGACAGCGAGAGCTATATCCTCAGGCTCCATTACGAGCTCGTTGTGCTTGGTCACCGAGCGCGTGATCCCGACGGTGTCGGATTCTTGGAACGAGTCCGTCCCGATGACATTGCGGCTCACTTGCCCCGTAATTGCGACCATGGGCACCGAGTCCATATATGCATCGCAGAGCGGGGTCACCAGGTTCGTAGCACCAGGGCCGCTAGTGACCATGGCGACGCCTGGGCGGCCCGTGACGTGTGCGTACCCTTCGGCCATATGGCCAGCGCCCTGTTCGTGGCGCACGAGCACGTGGCGTATCGGCGAGTCGAGGATGGGGTCATATGCCGGGAGGATGGCGCCGCCCGGCAGGCCGAAAATGACCTCGGTGTGCTCCATCTCGAGGCTCTTTATGAGGGCTTGCGCCCCGGTCAACTTCATCGGCGCCTCACTGTTGTCTTGTTGGCTTTTGTCGAACTCGCTGGCAAAACAAAACGACCTCCCGTCTGGGAGGCCGTTCGACGCACGCGTGGGTGAACGCGCGCGTCAGGTAAGTACTACAGAGATCAGGATCGTCGCGCTGGCAGATGCGTGGGGTATTGCCGTGCCCGCGCCCGCAGCTGCCATGGCCTTCATCTTGCCACAGCGCGCCTATTGCTGCAACTAATTGCGTAGCCATTAACATTCGCCCCGTGGCTTTGCTCTCCCCGCCTGGCTCGGAAGGTTTCGACGACCTCGACGAACGGTGGCTGCGCTCGCGGCCGGGTATCAAGTGGGCGCTTGCCGATGACGAGGTGCTCCCGGGCTGGGTAGCCGACATGGACTTCCCGGCGCCTGGCCCCGTTGTCGAGGCTCTTGTGCGCCTGGCGCAGGGCGCCGACCTCGGGTACTCGAGGGGCAACGAGGTAGCCCTCCTCGAGGAGAAATGGGCAGCCCGGATGGCCGAGAGGTACCACTGGGCCCCGCCCCCGGCCGGCTACGAGCCGTCTCGGACACGGTCCAAATGGTATACGTCCTGCTCGAGCTTGCCAGTTCGCCGGGCGACGGGGTGTTGATGCTCACGCCCGCGTACCCCGCCTTCGTGGGCGCCCTGGAAGAGGTGGGGCGTCGGCTCCTGCCCGTCCAGGCCGTCCCCGGGGAGAGCAATTGGGCATTCGACCTCGACGCTGCCGGCGCGGCGGCACACGAGGCGAACGTCCTGTTGCTGGTGAACCCTCACAACCCGACGGGGCGCATGCTGGAGCGTGCCGAACTGTTGGCGCTCGGCGAACTGGCACAGCGCAACGACCTGCTCGTGATCTCCGACGAGATCCACGCCGACTTGGCACTGTCGGACCGGGCCCACATCCCCTTCGCGTCGCTGTCGGAGGACCTCGCGGCGCGCACGGTCACCCTCTACTCGGCCAGCAAGGCTTACAACCTCGGAGGCATGTGCTGCGCCGTGGCCCACATAGGCGACCCCGAGGTGGCCCACCGGCTTACGAATATGCAGCACATCATGGGACGGGTCGGCATCGCCGGCGTGGCGGCGACGCTCGCGTCGTGGTCGCCCGACGGGGACGCCTGGCTGGAGCGCTGCGTGGCGCGGCTCCGGGCGAACCGGGAGCTCTTGGGGCAATGGCTCGCCCCATCGTCCCCCGGCGGAGCCGCCGGGGTGCAGGGCCATCTCCCCGAGGCCACTTACCTGTCCTGGCTGGACTTCCGCAACGCAGGCCTCGGCGACGACCCGGCCGAATGGTTGCTCTCCGAGGCGAGGGTCATGCTCAGCGCGGGGCCCCGCTTCGGGCCGGGCGGGACCGGCTTCGCCCGCCTCAATTTCGCCACAACCCCCGCGATCCTGAGCGAGATCCTGGGACGCACCGCCGGCGCCCTAGGCGGGCTGGCCCTCGGGCCGGAGCAGGCCCCTCGCGACTAGTTCGCCACGCAAGGCTTCCGGCGAGGTGAACACCACTGCCGGGATGCCTAGCGCCCCTGCCGCCGCCGTGTTCTCTGGCCGGTCGTCGACGAACAGGACCTCGTCGGGCTGCAGGTCGAAGCGCTCGAGCGCCCTCACGAAATACTCGCTATCGGGCTTGATCAGACCTTCGAGGCCGGAAATGAAATAACCGTCGAACCACCCGAGGAAGTCGTAGATCTCGAAGCGCCGCTGCCAGTTTTCGCGTTCCATATTGCTGAGCGCGTAGCACGGCACCCCGGTCGCCTTGAGCTCGGCGAACACCTCCACCGTGCCCTGTATGACGCCACGTATCATCTCCTCCGAACGCTCCCCCCATGCGTCGATCAGCTCGGCGTACTCGGGGTACTGGGCACGCAGCAAAGCGCAGGCCTCGGGTACGGCCTGGCCCCTGTCCTGCTCGACGTGCCAGGGCGTGGTGCAGATATTGGTGAGGAAGTGCTCCATGGCCACCACGTCGTCGCCAAAAAGCTTGCTGTAAAGGTAGCGGGGGTCCCAATCGAGGAACACACCGCCCAGGTCGAGCAGGACGGCTCTCGTTTTTGGCTGCTCGGGGCTACCGGCCATGGCTAAGGCTCGGTGACAGCGCCCTTTTCGGCACCGGTGACCAGGCGGGCGTACTTGGCAAGTACCCCGTGGGTGTAACGCGGTTCGGGGAGCTTCCAGTTTTGCCTGCGTGCTGCGATGTCCGAGGCGGAGACGTCCATGTCGACCTTGCGGCTGGGCACGTCGATCGTGACCCTGTCCCCGTCGGCCACAAATGCGATCGGGCCGCCGTCGACCGCTTCGGGAGTGACATGGCCGATACAAAATCCGTGAGTACCGCCACTGAAACGCCCATCCGTGATCAGCGCGCAGTCGCCACCTCGCCCCGCACCTTTCATCGCCCCCGTGACGGCGAGCATCTCGCGCATGCCCGGGCCCCCCTTAGGCCCTTCGTAACGGATCACCACCACGGTGCCGGGTTCTATCAAGCCGGCCAGGATCGTCTCGAGAGCCGCCTGCTCGCCGTCGAAGACACGGGCGACACCCTCGAAGTGGCCGAAGTCGAGGCCGGCAACCTTGACCACCGCTCCCGAAGGAGCAAGCGATCCCCAAAGGATGGCGATGCCCCCGTCGGCGTGGAGCGGTTTGGCCAAGGCATGGACCACCTTGCCGTCGGGCGCCGGCGGGTTGATAGCGGCGATGTTCTCGGCCAACGTCAGCCCGGTGACGGTAAGGCAGTCCCCATGCATGAGGCCGGCGTCCAGCAGCTCTTTCATGACAACGGGGAGACCACCGATCCGGTCGAGGTCGACCATGTGGTACAGGCCGTGCGGTTTCATGTCTGCGATGTGCGGGACTTTCCGCCCGATCCGGTCGAAGTCGTCGAGCGACAGCTCGACCTGGGCTTCGTGGGCGATCGCCAGCAGGTGGAGCACGGCGTTCGTAGAGCCACCGAGCGCCATGACGACCGCGATCGCGTTTTCGAAAGCGTCCTTGGTCATGATCTGGCGAGGACGGATCCCCAGTTCGAGGAGCTTCACCACGGCCTTGCCCGACTCGTAAGCGAAGTCGTCGCGCCTCGGGTCGACGGCAGGGGCGGCCGAGCTACCGGGAAGGGCCATCCCGAGGGCCTCAGCGGCCGAGGCCATCGTGTTGGCGGTGAACATGCCTGCGCAGCTGCCCTCGCTCGGGCACGCCCGGTGCTCGATGAACGAAAGTTCTTCGTCTGTGAGCTTGCCGACCGCGTGCGCGCCCACTGCCTCAAAGACGCTCACTATGTCGAGCGCTTCCCCATTGGCGCCCCGTCCCGGCAGGATGCTCCCCCCGTAGAGGAACACCGCGGGCAGGTTGAGCCGGGCCGCAGCCATGAGCATCCCGGGTAGCGACTTGTCGCAGCCGGCAAAGGTGGCCAGAGCGTCGAAGCGTTCCGCGTGCATCATCGCCTCCACGGAGTCAGCGATGATCTCCCGGCTCACCAAGGAGGCGCGCATGCCCTCGGTACCCATCGAGATGGCGTCCGAGACGGCAATTGTGACGAACTCGAGCGGAAAGCCACCAGCGTCTCGCACGCCCTGCTTGGCCCGTTTCGCGAGCCGGTCGAGAGACAGGTTGCACGGGGTGACTTCGTTCCACGACGAAGCGACGCCGACCTGGGGCTTGCCCCAATCGTCGTCTGTCATGCCGACGGCACGGAGCATGGCCCGAGCGGGCGCCCGCTCGGGACCGTCGGTAACTTCGTAGCTGCGCGGCTTGAGTTCACTAGGCATATGACAACCCTACAGGGGCTCGAGAACGCGTGCCCCAAACCAGCGCTAGCTGACCGGGGTGCCCCGGCGGCCGCGGAGCAGGTCGGTCGCGGCCCGAAGGTCGGCGTTGCCGCCTGTCGCCGCCTTGATCTTGCCGATGAAAAAGCCCGTGAGCTTGTCGTCGCCCGCGCCGTAGCGCTCCCACTCGCGCGGGTTGGCGGCGATCACTTCGTCCACGACGGCGTCGAGGGCACCCGAAGCCATGGCCTGGAAACCCAAATTGGCGGCGATAGCGCTCGGGTCGCCGCCGTCCGCGACGAGAGCGCGCAGTACCGTGCGGGCCTGTGCGGAGGTCAGTTCCCCTTGTTGCTCCATGAGCAACAAGCGCACGAAACCGTCCGGGTCGATGTCCTTTCGGCCGCCCTCGGAGAGCTCGCCGGCGACTTCGTTCGCGAGCCGGCGCAGGGCCAGTGCCGCGTCCGCCTTTGCCGAGACGGCCGCCGTCATGAGCCCGTCCAATTGCAGCCGGACAACCGTCGCCACCGCTTCGGACGACACCGGTACGCCGGCCGCCTCGGCAACGCGCGCCCGCCGCTCGGCGGGCAGCACGCCCAGAGCAGCCTTCACGCCTTCGACCCACTGCGGGCCGGGGTCGAGCGCCACCAGGTCAGGCTCGGGAAAATAGCGGTAGTCGAACGCTTCCTCCTTGGAGCGCATCGAGTGAGTGCTTCCGTCCGCTTCGTCCCAGTGGCGGGTCTCCTGGGCAACGACTCCGCCGCCACCGAGCAGCTCCACTTGACGGGCGGCCTCGTAATCGACTGCGTGGGCCAGGCTGCGCAACGAGTTCATGTTTTTTATCTCGCAGCGCGTCCCGAGCTCGGTGGAGCCGTCCCTACGCACGCTCACGTTGCAGTCGACACGCAGCGAACCTTCCTCCATTTTGCCGTCGGAGGCGCCGGTGGCAATTAGCACCGCCCTAAGCTCCTCGACATAGTCGCGGGCCTCTTCGGCGCTGCGCATGTCGGGGGCGGAAACTATTTCCACGAGCGGGACCCCGGCCCGGTTGTAGTCGACGAGGGAATGGGAAGCTTCGTGGATCCTGCCGCCGCCGCCGACGTGGGTCGTCTTGCCCGTGTCTTCTTCCATATGGGCGCGTTCTATCCCGACCTTTTTTCCACTGGGTAGCTCCAGCCAGCCATCGATGTTGATAGGCACGTCGTACTGGCTGATCTGGTAATCCTTAGGCATATCGGGGTAGAAATAGTTTTTCCGGTGGAACAGCGATGGCTGCACCCTGCAGTGCAGGGCGGTGCCAATACGGATCGCGTACTCGACCGCCTGACGGTTTAGCACCGGCAATGACCCTGGCAAGCCAAGGCAAACAGGGCACACGTTGGTATTGGGCTCATCGCCAAAAGCATTGCGGCACGCGCAAAAAAGCTTGGTCTCGGTCCTGAGCTCGCAGTGCACCTCGAGGCCGATGACGATCTCCCAGCCGGTTATAGCGCTTGGGTGGGCCATTACTTTGCTCCTCCGCTCGGCGCCGCCGCCTCGAGCACCTGAGCCACCTGGAACATCACGGTTTCTCCCAACGCAGGTGCGAGCACCTGCACCCCTATAGGTAGGCCATCATCCCCCGTCCCGAACGGGACGCTGATGGCGGGGTGGCCGGCCAAGTTGGACGGGATCGTGCAGACGTCGCTCAGGTACATCGTGAGGGGGTCCGAGGTCTTGGCACCGAGCTCGAACGCAGTCGTCGGCGCCGTCGGCGATAGCAGCACGTCGAAAGACCGGTATGCTTTCTCGAAATCTCGGATGATGAGTGTCCTTACCTTTTGTGCCTTGCCGTAATAGGCGTCGTAATAGCCCGCCGAAAGCGCATACGTACCAAGCATTATCCGGCGTTTGACCTCGGGGCCGAAGCCTGCAGAACGTGTTGCCATGTACATCTCGGTGATATCGGCTCCAGGCTCCCTCAGGCCGTAGCGGACCCCGTCGTAACGGGCGAGATTGGAAGAGGCCTCAGCCGGGGCGATCATGTAATAGGCGGAGAGCCCGTAACGGACCGCCGGGACACTTATCTCTTCCACTTTTGCCCCCGCCGATGCGAGGGCCTCTGCCGCCTCGGCGAGGCGGGCGGCCACGTCGGGGGCAATGCCTTCGGCGCCGGCAAGCTCAGAGATCACGCCGACCCGGAGGCCCTCGGCGCCGCGGCCGAGGTTCGCAGACGCAACGGGCGGGCTGGCGGCCAGGCTCGTCGAGTCCAGCGGGTCGTGGCCCGAGATCGTGTCCAGTAGCAGTGCAGCGTCGGCCACGTTGGCGGCAAACGGCCCGATCTGGTCGAGCGAGCTAGCGAACGCGACCAGGCCGTAGCGGGAGACCACTCCGTAGGTGGGTTTGGCACCCACGACTCCGCAGAGAGCGGCCGGCTGGCGGATGGATCCGCCGGTGTCGCTCCCGAGGGCAAGCGGCGCAAAACCTGCGGCTACCGCGGCGGCACTCCCCCCCGAGGAGCCACCCGGGACCCGGCTCAGGTCACGCGGGTTGCGGGTCGGGCCGAAAGCGGAATGCTCTGTTGACGAGCCCATCGCGAACTCGTCCATATTCGTCTTGCCGATGAAAACTGCACCGGCGGCGGCGAGCTTGACCACAACTGTTGCGTCGTAGGGTGGTAGCCAGCCGGCAAGGATCCTCGACGAGCAGGTCGTGGGCACGCCCCGTGTGCACAGCAGGTCCTTCAAGGCCACCGGCACACCCGCCAGCGGGCCGGGGTCACCGCCGGCAGCAACGGTGCGGTCTATTTCGCCTGCCGCGCGTCGGGCCTGGTCCTCCATTACGAGGTTGAAGGCGTGGACGTCCGCTTCGCGTTCTGCGACCCGGCCAAGGTGCTCTTCGAGCACGTCGGTGGCTGTCCGCCTGCCTTCGCGGACATCAGATGCCAAAGCTGCCACTGAGCCGGTCGGCCCCGCCGTGCTCATGGTGCTTCGCCGAGGATCCGCGGGATGCGGAAGCGGTCATCTTCCACGTCGGGAGCCTGGGAGAGGACCTCGTCCCTGTCCGAGCATGGCCGCGGGACATCCTCCCGGAAGACGTTGGCCAGCGGGAAAGGATGCGCCGTCGGCGGGACCCCCTCGATGTCGAGCGACGCTATATCGGCTGCGTGCTCGAGGACCGCGGCAAGCTGGGTCGTGTAGCGGCCCAGTTCCTCCTCGGACAGCTTGAGGCGCGCCAGGCGTGCCACGTGGGCGACGTCGCTGTTGGAAATGGGCTGGGTCACTCGGTCATCGTAATATGACCACGTGCCGAAATACCCCTTCTTAAGCGACGAGTGGGTGAGCGAAGCCCGTCGGATCTACTCCGAGGCCGAGGCAAGTAGCGCCGGTGGCGTTACCGGCGGGAGGCCTATGGCCCCCGTCCGGGTCAACCTCATCGTGGCCGAGGCTCCCTTTTCGGCCACTGCGCTAGATGCCCACGTAGACACTTCGTCGGGCCGCCTCAATATTGATACCGGTCATCTCAGCGACCCGGATGTCACGGTGTCAATGGCGTACAGCACGGCCCGTTCTCTGTTCGTCCAGGGGGACATTCAGGCCGTCATGCAAGCCTTCTTGGGCGGCAGGATCAAAGTGGACGGTGACTTGAGCAAGCTGTTGGACCCACAAAGCGGGATCTGGCCGAGCAGCGCTCCGCCCAGGCCCGTCGGCCCGGGCGGCACGCCCGGGGCGGGCCAAGGCGACCTTGGTTTCCCGAAAGCTGACGCCGAGCAGATAGCACGCGACGTCTCCAGGAAATAACTGACTAGTGACGGCCGCGGGCGAAGCGGGCCTCGCGGCGTCGACGCACGTCGACAAGTGGCTCTGGGCGGTGCGCTTTTACAAAACCCGTTCGGCGGCGACCGATGCGTGCCGCGCCGGCCACGTGAGGGTCAACCAGGTAGCAGCCAAACCCGCCACGGTGGTAAGGCCTGGCGACACCGTCGAGGCACGCACCGGCGAGCGCGCGCTCGTGGTGGAGGTGACCTCGGTGATCGAAAAACGGGTAGGGGCTCCCCTGGCAGCATGCTGCTACATAGACCACAGCCCGCCGCCTCCGAGCAAAGAGGAGGCCGGTTCCTCAACTTTGTCCGCGAAAGAGGCACGGGCCGGCCGACCAAGCGGGACCGCCGCCAGCTCGAACAGGCCCGCAAGCAGTAACAGGCGCGGTCGCGCCCCGCGCCTGGCAGGCAGAGCGTCAGCCGGTGACCAGTACCACCGATTTGCCGTAGAGGACCGCCGTGCCGACGGCTGGCTGCGTCCCCGAAACGGGCTCGAGCGGGCTGCCCAGTGTCTCGTAGACGTTGAGGCCGATCCGCTCCAGCAGGGTGGCCGCATCGCGGGTCGACAAGCCGACGACGCTGGCCGGGATCGTCACTAGGTGCGGGCCGAGTGACACCCTGATCGTGACCGTGGTCCCTACGATCTCTCGAGCTCCCTGGACCGGCTGGTGCTGATGACGTCACCCGCCGGCACGGAGTTGCTGTAGGTGGTCACCTCGATGGAGTGGAAACCGAGCTTGGTCAGGTCGGCAACCATCTGGTAAGGCCGTGGCACCTTGCAAATGGGAACGACCGCCATGGGCTTGCCGGTGCTGACTACCAATTTGACGAGGGTTCCCGGCGGCACGCGCTTGGCATGTGGCGTCCAAGACATCACGACCCCGGCAGGCACGGTCATGCTCGTGCGGTCATGGACCGTCCCGAGGCGCAAGCCTGTCGAGCGCAATGCCGTGGTCGCCTGCGCGAGGTCCAAGGTGGCGAGGTCCGGTACCGCGACGGGCTCCGGGCCGAGGGACACGTAACCGCGACGACGCCATTGGCGAGCAATTTCGCGTTAGGTGGAGGGGACTGGGAGATGATGGACCCCTTCGTGGCCTTGTCCCACTGGCTGGCGGCGACGCTGAGGCCAAGGTGCTCGGCAACCAGGACCGTCCTGGCCCCAGCGACCGTGTCGCCTACGAGCCAGGGGACGGGGTACTTCGAGGCCGGCTGCGAGGCGTACAGGTCAGCCGCCACGGCTCCCGCCGCGACGAGCAGGACCAGAGGCACGAAAGCCCGCAACCAACGTCGCTTCCGGCCAGGGGGCCGGGGGGCCACCGAGCGGGCAGGGGCAAGTCCCGCCAGGTCGGAGGACATCGGCGCCCACCCCGGAGAGCTGCGGCTCGGGGCGAGGTTGCTGGGCGACCTCGACGGGCTGTGGTGGCCGGGGGGCGGGCATCACGATCACGGGGTCGTCGGCGAGGATGCTCAGGTCGGGAGGTGCTGCCCGGCGCGTCGGCCCAGCGAGCTGGGTGTGCTCGCGTTCGTCTTGGGGGCCCCCGGGCTGGCTAGCCCGGCCAAAGGCAGCCTCGCCGGGGCGCGAAGCTGGCGGGCGACCGCCGAGATCTGCCGGGCCAGCTCCTCGGCGCTCACCCGAGCGTCGGGTTCGGCTAGCCCCGCCTGTTCCAGCACGGGGGCGAGCAGGCCGAGCTCTGCCGGCACTGGTATGGGCTGACCGGCCCTAGCGATCAGGCCCCCGAGCGTCGTGTCAAGGGCGAAGGGCACCGAGCCGGTCGCCGCCTCGACTAGCACGAGCGCGAGTGCGTAGACATCGGCGCGGCCATCGAGGGAAAGGCCCCGCAACTGTTCGGGCGCTGCATACCGGGCCGTGCCGACCATCGCCCCCACCGGCTCGGTCCAACTGGCTTCCGCCAGGGCACGGGCGATGCCAAAATCGGCGACGCTCGCGTGGCCCTCCTCGTCGAAGAGCAGGTTGGCAGGCTTGATGTCGCGGTGGACCAAGCCACGGGAGTGCGCATAGGAGAGCGCCGACGCCACGTCCAGGCCAACCGCAGCTACCTGCGAAACGCTCAGCCGGTAGCCCGTGTCGAGCAGGGACCTCAGGCTCCCGCCTTCCAGCAGTTCCATCGCCAGGTAGGCCTGCTCCCCGTCCTCGCCCCAATCGTAAACCCGGACAATGCTCGGGTGCCGTAGTGCCGCAACGGTCTGCGCTTCAGCCTGGAACCGCCGTAGGAAGGACTTGTCGTCGGTCAGCGCGGGGTGTAGCACCTTGACCGCGACCGAGCGCCTCAGCCGGACGTCCTCGGCCACGTAGACGTGCGCGGAGGCGCCGCTCCCAATCGGGCGGAGCAGCCGGTAGCGGCCTCCTACGACCGTGCCTACGAGCTCAGAACTCCTCAGGGGCACCTGATCAGGCTAACTAGCAGGGACGGGACATCGGTGGACCGTCAGGCCGGTCACCCCGCGGCAACGCTCAGGGCAGCTCGCCCGTCTCGAGGAGCCGGCCGAAGCCCTCCTCGTCGAGGAGAGCGATGCCCAGCTCTGTGGCCTTGGAAAGCTTCGCCCCTCCGGGGTCGGCACCGAGGACCACGGCCGTCGTCTTTTGGGAAACACTGCCGGGTGCCTTGCCCCCTCGTGCCTTGATGGCGGCCTCGGCGTCCTCCCTGGACCAGCCCTCCAAGGTGCCGGTAACGACAATTGACTTACCGATGAGGGTCTGGGCAATGACGGGCGCGCTCGGCCCTTCAAAATTGAGGCCGGCCTCCCTCAGGCGCTCGATGACCTCACGGTTGCGCGGCAAGGAGAAAAAGCGCGTGATGCTCGCCGCGATGACCGGGCCAATTCCTTCTGTCCCGGCGACCTCTTCTTCAGGCGCCGTCATTATCCTGTCGAGGTTGCCCATCGCCCGGGCCAACAACTGGCTCGTGTTCGCGCCGAGGTGCCTGACGGACAGCCCGACGAGCAAGTTGGCCAGAGGCCGGGACTTCGAAGAGTTGATAGCTGCGCTCAGATTGGCTACCGAAAGGGGACCGAAACCCTCGAAGCCCCTGACGCGCTCGAAGTCGAGCGAGTAAATGTCGGCTACATCGGTGAGCAAGCCCTCCTTGCAGAACAGCGAAACTGTGCGCTCGCCAAGGCCCTCTATATCCATCGCCCCTCTCGAAGCGAAATGCGATATCCGCTGAACCTGCTGGCCGGGGCATTCGACATTAATGCAATAGGTATCAGCTTCGCCTTCGAGGCGTTGGAGCGGGGAACCGCATATCGGGCAAGTGGAAGGAAAGGACCACGCTGGAAGGCCCTTTGGCCGCAGCGGCAGCACCGGCCCGCGCACCTCGGGGATCACGTCTCCGGCGCGGCGGACTACTACGGTGTCGCCCGGTCGGACGTCCTTGGCGCGGACCTGGTCCTGGTTGTGAAGGGTCGCAAGGCTGACGCCGCGCCCCGCCGACCACGACCGGCTCCAAAACCGCGAACGGCGTCGCCTTGCCGGTGCGGCCGATGGAAACCATTATCCCTTTCAAAACGGTCGTCTTTTCCTCCGGCGGGAATTTGTACGCGATCGCCCAGCGCGGCGCCTTTGACGTAGACCCCAGCTCGCGCCGTTGTGCCAGGCTGTCCACCTTCACGACGACACCGTCGATCTCGTAGTCGATGCTGTGGCGCCCGTCGAGCCATTTCTTGCAGTAGCTGTCAACCTCCTCGAGGCTCGCTACCGTCTCGATGAGGGGGCTGACGGGAAAACCCTGCTCCCGCAACCAGTCGAGGGTCTCGTGGTGGAAGCGGAACGCCGGCCCTCCACTAACCTCGCCCAGCTGGTAGGCGGAAAACGATAGCTCCCTCGTTGCCGTCACCTCGGGGTCCTTTTGTCGCAGAGAACCTGCAGCCGCGTTGCGGGGGTTGATGAAGGTGCGACCGTCAGAGTCGGCCTGGCGCCGGTTCAGTGCCTCAAAGGCCTGCACCGTCATGTAGATCTCGCCGCGAACCTCGAGGATCTCCGGCGCGCCCGGCCCCAACGACTTGGGGACCGCGGAGATGGTCGCCACGTTTGCTGTTACGTCCTCGCCGACCTCGCCGTCGCCTCGCGTCGCGGCTCTTGTGAGCCTGCCGGCCTCGTAGAGCAGTGACATAGCCAGGCCGTCGATCTTCAGCTCGCAGTTGAAGACAACCTCGCCGGAAATGTAACGCTCCATCCGCTTGCCCCAAGCGAGCAGTTCCTCATAGCTGGTCGTCTTGTCGAGCGACATCATCGGCGTCCGGTGCCGTACCTCGGCAAACAGCCCGACCGGCGCCCCGCCAACCTGCTGGGTCGGCGAGGCCTCTGTCACAAGATCAGGGTGCGCTGCCTCGGTACCAGCCAGTTCCCGGACCAGCTCGTCGTACTCCGCATCGGTTATCTCGGGGTCGTCGAGCTCGAAATAGCGCCTGTTGTGGTGCCCGATCAGCTCGCGCAGCTCTGCTGCCCTCTTAGCGGGGTCTTCGGCCATCGCCCACAAGGCTACCCAGGCCCAGTGACGCCCTAACTAGCGGCGCGCCAGGGCCTAAGCCGCGGTGCCGCCGCCCAGGACGACGTCGTCGTCGGGGCCAGGGCCGTAGAGGACCACCGCCTGGCCGGGGGCGACGCGGCGCGTGGGCTCGTCGAGGACGACCGTGCCGCTGTCAGGGCCGGGCCCGGCGGTCCAGCGCCCTGCGAGCGGTCGCCCGTGGGCGCTCAGCTGGACCTGCACCGCGGTGTCGGCGGCGAGGGGCAGCTGCGACCACGAAACACCGTCGAGCCGCACCCTTTCGACGAGGAGTTCCTCGAGCGTGCCCACGGTCGCAGTCCGCGTCAGGAGGTCCACGTCAACGACGTAGCGACGCTCCGGGAGCGAAACCGCGTGGAGGCCGAGGCCCCTGCGCTGGCCCACGGTCACCAGTTCGAGCGCATCGACGGCGCCGAGGTCGTCGCCGCTGGTGCTGACGAGGCGGCCCTCGCGCAGCGGGATGCGGTCGCCGACAAAAGTTTCCCTTCCCCCCGCCTTGGAAATGAAGCAGACGTCCTGGCTGTCAGGCTTGCCAGCGGTCCTCAGGTCAAGGTCTGAGGCGAGACCGCGCACTTGTACCTTGGTCAGTTCGCCGACGGGTAGTAGCACCCGAGCGAGCTCGGCCTGGCCGAGCATGTAGAGCACGTACGACTGGTCCTTTGCGATGTCCCGGCCACGGCGCAATTGCCATGTTGTGCCTGCTCTCGTCACGCGTGCGTGGTGACCGGTAACGATGGCGTCGAAGCCTAGCATTGGCGCACGCTGCAGGAACCGCCCGAACTTGAGGTGGGTATTACAGGCGATGCACGGGTTCGGCGTCCTCGCCTGAGCATGGGCGTCGACGTAGGGCGCAACTACGTCACGCTCGAAGTCGGCCGTGAAATTGAACACGTGGTGCGCAATACCAAGCTGCTGGCAAACCCGGCGAGCGTCCTCGACATCGGCCACCGAGCAACACCCCGAGTCAGAGGGGCCGCCCCACAGCTTCATCGTGGCCCCGACGACTTCGTGGCCGTCGCGCGAGCATCAGGGCGGCCGCGACCGAGGAGTCCACCCCACCCGACATCGCTACAAGGACACGCAACGTCAGACCGCCGCTGCCATGGCCGGCAGTACCGCGACACCGAGGCGCGACACGGCGGCGGGGACGGCTCGAAGAGCCAGCGCCACATCGGCCTCGGAGGTGGTATGACCGAGGGTGAGGCGCAGGGCCCCGAGCGCCGCCGCGGCCGGGTAGCCCATCGCGACAAGCACATGGCTCGGCTCCATGGCGCCGCTGGCGCATGCCGAGCCGGCCGAGGCAGCGATCCCGTACTCATCGAGCAGCACGAGCAACGCCTCGCTCTCGACCCCGTCGATGACGAGATGGCAATGGCCCGGCAATTTTTCCTTGCCCGGCGCCGTCTCGTGCGCGGCTGGGATGCTGGCCAACAGGCCCGCCAGGAGCCTGTCCCGCAGCCGCCGGGCCCCTCGCACGCCGTGGCACGCTGCCTGGCCGCTGCCTCGAGCGCAGCAGCCATCCCGACTACCCCGGCGACGTTGTGAGTGCCGGCACGGCGTTCGCGCTCTTGTGGGCCGCCGTAGATAAGAGGCTCGAGCACGACGGGGCGGCGAAAGGCCAGGGCGCCGGCTCCTTGCGGGCCGCCGAACTTATGGGCGCTGATGCTGACCATGTCTGCGCCCGCGGCCAGCTGGGCCACGTCGAGCCACGCGGGGGCCTGTACGGCGTCTGTGTGCAGCACGGCGCCCGGAGCACGCCGGCGCACTAGGCGCGCCACCTCGGAAAGGGGCTGCACTGTGCCCACCTCGTTGTTTACGAGCTGGACCGACACGATGCTCACCGTTTTGTCGAGCGCCGCGGCGAGGGCGTGCAAATCGATGACCCCGTCGCTGCCCACCGCGACAACTCGGACCGGTGAAGCGAAGAGCCGGCCCGCCGCTTGCGCCGCGTGCAGCACGGCGTGGTGCTCGACCGCGCTCACAACTACGGGCCCAGCCGTTGCGCCTGCTCTGCCGAGCACGGCCAAGTTGGCCGCCTCGGTGCCCCCGCTCGTGAAAACCACGTCACCGGGCGCCGTCCCAAGGAAGCCAGCAACCTTGTCACGTGCCTCGTCGATCGCCTGGCGGGCAGCCCTGGCAACGGCGTGAGACCCGGACGGGTTACCGAAGGTACCCGACAGCCATGGCTCCATAGCTGCGCGTGCCTCGGGGCTCAGCGGCGTTGTTGAGGCGTGGTCAAAGTAAGCGGGCACGTTGCACAGGCTACCCAGTGACCGCCGACGGGCTCCTCAGGCCGTCGTCGTGGTCCCGCCGAGCGCGGTAGTCGAGGTCGTTGTCGACGTGCTCGTGGTAGTGGGCGGGACGGTCGAGGTGGTCGTGGCCGCCATCGTCGAAGTTGTTGTAGAGGGAGGCCGCGTCGTCGTAGGGGCGGGCCGGGTAGTCGTCGGCGCGGGCCTCGTCGTGGTGGGCGCGGGCCTTGTCGTAGTCGGGGCCGGTTTTGTCGTGGTGACGGGCGCCGTGGTCGTGCTCGGCGCGGGCCTCGTCGTGGCGGGTGCGGGCCTTGTCGTGGTGGGCGCGGGCCTTGTCGTGGTGGGCGCGGGCCTTGTCGTAGTCGTGGCCGGCCTGGTGGTGGTGGGCGCCGGACGTGAAGTTGTCGGCGTGGCCCTGGTCGTGGTTGTCGCCGGCTTCGTCCTGGTGAGCGCAGGCTTTGCGGCGGTGGTCAGGACGGGCTTGGACGTGGTGGTGAGACGCTGGGTCGTTGTAGGAGCGAACGAGGTCGTGCTCGGGGCGGGTACCGTGCTCGGGGCGGGAACCGTGCTCGGCGCACGCACCGTGGTCGCCGTCGTAGTGGTCGACCCCGATTCAGTCGTCGTCGTGGTAGGCGTCGCCGTCGTGGTAGTGCTGGGAACGGTCGGGACAGGGCTGCCGGTGGGAGCACCGGGCGGGGGCGGCAGGGTCGTAACGGGGATCGTGGTGACAGAGGTCGTCAGCTGCGTCACCTTGGCGGGCGTCCACGTCACGCTGGTACCGAAGGACCAGTCGATGACGCCGTGGTCGCCCTGAAGAGGAGGCCTGACGCCGTCGATCACTTCGATGACGTCGCCGACCCGGCTGAAGCGGAAGAAGGCCTCGGCACGCGCCGGGGCCAAATTGACGCAGCCGTGCGACACATTTTCGAGGCCCTGCTCGGTGACGCTCCAGGGAGCCGCGTGCACGTACTCGCCACTGTCGGATATGTGGACGTCCCAGTAGACGAGCTCGTTATATCCGGCCGGCGACTTGACCGGGATGCCGACTGACGAAGAGATCATGTGGACTACCGACTCCCGGTCGAGGACGATGTGGGTCCCGTCCTGGGTCGGCCACTCCGTCGCTCCGGCGCTAATAGGCCAGTCGTAGAGCACCTGGCCGTTATCGCTAACGGTCATCTCGTGGGTAGCCAGGTTGACAACGGATATGTGGCTGTTGCCGATGACAAACGCCGTCGATACAGTCCCTTCGCCCCAAGCTCCGCCGCCGACGTCCCAACCGTTGAGGTTGCCATTGACTTCGACCTGGTCGCCGACGGGCCAGTACGAGGTGGGCCGGAAATGAAGCTCCACCGAGCTGAACCAGTGCCAGCCGCCCGGCACCGGCTTGCTCATTGCGATTGAGAGGTGCGACTCGATGGCATTCTGAGCAGCTGCGGTATCGACCGGCTGCGAGAACATGAAGACGATCGGTTGGCCCACTCCCACGGCGATCCCCGGAGATGGGAACACACTCGCGGTCACGACGCTGGCAGGCGCCGCCGTCGTGAAGGTCGCGGAGCCTTCGGCGCTGAACGCCGCCTCAGCGACCGCTCCCGTGCCGGCATTCGAGCCGGCACCAGCTCCTGTGCTCAGAACTGTGTAGTGGACCGTATAGGTCGATCCAGGGAAAAGCCTGCCGGTCGAGTGCCATTCGCCGCCGGCGGCGACCAAGGTCCCCGTCAGTTTGCCGCCGCCAGGCGATACAGACACCCGCACGCCTTCGAGCCGGGCGCCGTTGGCGCGAAGGGTGACCACTGAGCTCACGGGTTGCTTGGTCGAGCCGTCCGCCGGCGTCATCGACACCTTCGACAGAAGCTGGTCGACAGCCTCCGCGTGGCTCGTCGTAGTAGTGACGCTCGCGGTCGGTTCAGGCGTCTTCGTGCCCTTGGCCCCTTTGGCATTGCCCGATGAGGCGGACCGCCCGTCCGGGTGCTTGGCCGAAAGGCCGCCGACGATCGCTACGACCAGGAGCGCCGAGACGACGAGCGCGCCTCCCGCGAACATCAGCATGCTGCTGCGCCCAAAACCGCCCTGGCGCGTTAGTTGTCCCCGCCGGGCCTTACTGCTCACAGCTAGAGGCTAGAGGCATCCAGGGACATCTTGGCTTCGCGCCGCAGGATTTCGTTTAGGAAGGGTTACCCGCCGGCTCGCTCACGGCGCTGGGACTAGCCAAAGAACGGCTAGGGGGGGCAGGACCATCTCGGCCGAATAGCCCTGGCCGTGCCAACCGACGTCATGTGCCCACACTTCGCCCATGTTGCCGAGGCCACTGCCGCCCCACTCCCTGGCGTCGGTATTGAGCACCTCCAACCAGCGACCGCCCCTCGGCAGGCCGACACGGTAACCCAATTGCGGGACAGGCGAGAAGTTCGCCACACACACGACTACGTCGCTCACAGGCACGGTGGGCCACGCGGCCTCCCCCCCGACGGGCCGGCGGAACCACGGACGCGGTAGAACGAGAAAATATTGCGGTCCGTGTCGCTCGCATCTATCCAGTGGAACCCGTCCGGCGTGAAATCGAGCTCCCACAGCGCCGGCTCCGTACGGTAGAGCCGATTGGCTTCAGCAACCATCCGGCGCAGCTTGGCGTGGTCCTCCCATTGGTCGAGGACCCACCAGTCGAGAGGCCTCTCGTTGTCCCACTCTCGCTCTTCAGCCAGTTCAGATCCCATAAAAAGCATCTTTTTGCCAGGGTGGGCCCACATCCAGGCATAAAGCGCCCGCAAGTTCGCGAGCTGTTGCCATCGGTCTCCGGGCATCTTGGACAACATCGAGCGCTTGCCGTGCACAACTTCGTCGTGGGATAGGGGGAGGATGAAGTTCTCGTGCCAGGCGTAGAGAAGCCCGAAGGTCAGGTCGTTCTGGTGGTAGCGGCGGTACAGCGGGTCGGTCTGGAAGTACCCCAGAGTGTCGTGCATCCAGCCCATGTTCCACTTGTAGCCAAACCCGAGCCCGCCCAGGTAGGTCGGCCGGGAAACACCGGGCCATGCGGTGGACTCCTCGGCAATCGTCGTCGTCCCCGGGTACAAAGAGAACATGAGCTCATTGAGCTCCTTCAAGAAGGCCACCGCTTCGAGGTTTTCGTTCCCACCGAACACGTTCGGCACCCATTCGCCGGCCTTCCTCGAATAGTCGAGGTAGAGCATGGACGCGACGGCGTCGACCCTGAGCGCGTCGACATGGAACTGGTCGGCCCAAAAAAGTGCGTTTGCAAGCAAGAAATTCCGAACCTCGTGGCGCCCGAGATTGAACACCAACGTGCCCCAGTCAGGCTGCGCACCCATCGGGCCGGCGTGCTCGTAGAGATTGGTGCCATCAAATCGCGCGAGCGCGAACTCGTCGCGAGGAAAATGGGCCGGCACCCAGTCGACGATGACCCCGATCCCGCGAGCGTGCAGTGCGTCCACGAGCCCCCTGAAATCGTCGGGACTGCCATAGCGCGCAGTTGGCGCATAGTAAGCGCTCACCTGGTAGCCCCAGGAGCCCCCGAAGGGGTGCTCCGCGACAGGCATGAACTCGACGTGCGTAAAGCCCATTTCCGTGAGGTAGTCGGGGAGCTGCACGGCGAGCTCCCGGTAAGTAAGGGGCCTCCAGCTCCCACCCTCGTCGGTCCAGCGCCACGAACCGAGATGGACTTCGTAGATGGACATCGCCTTGGAGAGCGGGTCGCCTTCGGTCCTCTTCGCCATCCAGGGGCCGTCCCCCCAGGAATGCCCGGGCGCGTCGGCGACGACAGAAGCAGTGCCGGGCGGGACCTCGGTGGCAAATGCGAACGGGTCCGCCTTGAGCACGAGACGGTCGTCGGCGGTCACGATCTCGTACTTGTAATGAGCCCCCGCCGCGGTCCCCGGTACGAAAAGCTCCCAGACACCAGAGTTGCCGAGCGACCTCATCGGGTTCACGCGGCCATCCCACGAGTTCCAGTCCCCGACTACCCGGACGGCGTTGGCGTTAGGCGCCCAAACTGCGAAGGCGGTACCGCTCGTGCCCTGGTGGGTCCGCGGGTGTGCGCCCATTACCTCCCATAGCCGACGGTGACGACCTTCGTTGAACAGGTGCAGGTCCAGGTCCCCCAGAGTTGGCCAGTACCGGTAGGGGTCGTCGAAGACAAAGGTCGGCGAACCGGGGGCGCCGTAAAGCGCCTCGAGCTTGTAGCTCGCCGCAGCCTGGTCGAGAGGCCCTTCCCACAAGCCGCCCGGATGGACTTGGCGCATGGCGATGCGCTCCAAAGTGGGGCGGTCGGGCTCAGGCCCTGTGACGACCAGGTACATTTCGTTTGCGCCAGGCCGTAGCGCCCTGACGATGCCGCCGTGGCGTCCGAGCACGGAGTGAGGATCGTGGTGGCGGCCTTGCAACAGGACCTCCGCCTCATGAGCGTCCAGACTGCCGCCACCGTCAAGCCCGCTTTGCACGACGACCTCTGGCTGTGCGGCCTTACGTTTCTTGGGGCCCGTGCTTTTTGGCTCAGTCGTAGTCATACCGTCGGCTATACCCTTCTTCGGTCCCGGAACCTTCTTCGGCTCTGCTCCCGCGCCCTTAGGTGCCACGTTGGCCCGCGAGCAGTTCTTCCACCGGCTCTGACAGCAATCGTTGCAACGCGCTGAGCGGTATCGGGACCCAGTCCGGGCGGTAGGCGGCCTCGTATGCGAGCTCGTACAAAGCTTTGTCGACCTCAAAGGCCAAGCGCACTGCGTCGCTGTCGTCGTGCGCCATGGGCAAAAGATCCTCGATCCCTTCGCGTTCGTAATACCCGCGGACAAACGCAGAGCGGTTGCGGTCCTCCCAGGCCCGGGCAAGCGGGCCGAGAGGGCTCGGGTAGCTGACCGCCGTTTCACCGAGCGTGAACCGGGTCGCGTAGTGCAGGGAGCGCAGCATTCCAGCCACGTCTTTGAGCACCGAGGTCGGCTGTTGGCGCTCGTCGAGGGACCGGCTCGGTTCACCTTCGAAATCGAGGACGAACCAGCCGCTGTCTGTGCGCATCACCTGGCCCAGGTGGTAATCGCCGTGCACGCGCACGGCTGGGCCGGGGTCGCGCACAGCCCGCAGGCGCGCCAGCATTGGCCCGGCGGGCCCGGCAAGTTCGGGCCCGAGCTGGCTTACACGGCTTTCCAGGGAGGAGACAAAGTCCCGCCAGCCAGGCGCCAGACCGCCCGGGGTGGCACCAAAAGCCTGTGCCATGGCGAGGTGCATGTCGGCGCTCATCTGGCCAAGGCGGTTCGCTTCTGCAGCGAAATCGCCCCCCGACAGCGACGGGTTCGGTTCCGTGGGACCGGCAGAGCCGTAAAAATCTCGCAGGGAGGTTAGCGCGAGGGCCCACCCGTCGGACCCCCCGGCGAGGTACTGCTGGCCGAAGGCGAGGTCGCGCCCGTTGCGCTGCCAGCGCACCAGTGGGAGCGCTATATGCGAGAAACCGGTGCTGGCCAACGCCGAGGTGACCTCAACGTCAGGGTTGGGGCCTACGGTCAAGCGCCGGAAGAACTTGAGGATCAGACGGTCGTCGTAGACAAGTGAAGTATTGGACTGTTCGGCTGACAGCGGCCGTGACCTCTCTGCGCTCTGGCGCCCGCCGCTTGCCGCCCGCAACAGCGCCAGGGCCATATCGGTGTCGATCGTGGCGTCGTAGTAAGCGCTCTCGCCGACGTTGCCGATGAGAGCGTCTTCGTGGCCTTTCAGGTGCTCGGCGACCTCCGCCACAGGCCGTTCGGCGATAACCACCTGGTAGTCAGCTCCCTGTGCCTCGACGATCGCCCAAAGGAGCCGGCGCGATGGGCTCCCGAGCTCGGCCAGGCAACCCGACTCGACCGTACGGACGGGACCGGTCAGGCCTTCCCCGCCGCCGTACCAACGCTGCCGAGCCACGTATGGGCCGAGCAGTTCGACCAAAAGGGGAGGAAGCTCTTCTGGTACAAGCGTTTCTTGTTCCATGGTCAACCTCCAGTGGGGCTGAGCGGCCGGTCGGCCAACCCGAACCAGTAAAAGCCGTACGGAGGGAGCGTGATGAAATAGGGAAGATCTGTGATGGGCGGGAACGGGACGCGACCGAGCAGCTCTACCGGGGTCATACCCTGCCACCGCTGAAGGGGCAACTGGGCAGGCTGCGCGAAGCGCGAGAGGTTGGTCACACAGAGCACCACGTCGCGGCTCGTGCCCGGCGGCTCTTCGAGCTCACCGTTCGCATCGTCTCGGTCAGTGGGGACCTGCCCTTCAATTGGCGTCCTGACGTACGCAAGCACCGAAGGGTTGTCCGTCGAAACGACCTCCATGCTGCCGGTGCCGAAGACCATGTGCTGGCGGCGTACCTCGAGCATCCTGCGCATCCAATGCAACATCGAGCTCGGGTTGCGCATCTGCGCCTCGACATTGACCGTCTGGTAGCCGTAGACAGGGTCCATGAGAGGCGGCAAGTAAAGCTGGGCGAAATCAGCCCGGGAGAACCCTGCATTTCGGTCGGGCGCCCATTGCATGGGCGTTCGGACGCCGTCACGGTCCCCCAGATAGATGTTGTCGCCCATACCGATCTCATCGCCGTAGTACAACACAGGTGACCCGGGCAGGCTGAAGAGCATCGAGTGGAGCAGCTCAGCGACACGGCGGTCGTTGTCGACCAGGGGCGCCAGCCTGCGCCCGATACCTATGTTGCGCTTCATCCGCGGGTCTTTTGCGTACTCCGCGTACATGTAGTCGCGTTCTTCGTCCGTGACCATTTCGAGAGTCAGCTCGTCGTGGTTGCGAAGGAATATCCCCCAGCTGGAACCTTCGGGCACCTCTGGCGTCCTGGCAAGGATCTCGGTAATGGGAAAGCGCTGCTCCCTGCGAACTGCCATGAACATCCGGGGCATCAAGGGGAAATGGAAGCACATGTGGCATTCGTCGCCGTTGCCGAAATACTCGACGACGTCCTCGGGCCATTGGTTTGCCTCTGCCAGCAGTACTTTGCCCGGGTAAAGAGAATCCATCTCTTTACGTAGCCTTTTCAGGTACTGGTGCGTCTCGGGAAGGTTCTCGCAGTCCGTGCCTTCGGCCTCGAACAGGTAAGGCACCGCGTCCAACCGGAAACCGTCCAGGCCGATGTCGAGCCAGTAACGCAACACGTCGATGATCGTGTCGGCCACTTCGGGGTTCTCGAAGTTAAGGTCGGGTTGATGCGAAAAAAAGCGGTGCCAGTAGTACTGGCCCCGCTGTGGGTCCCATGACCAATTGGATTTTTCGGTGTCGACGAAAATAATCCGTGCGTCGTTGTAGCGATGGTCGTCGTCGCTCCATACGTACCAGTCAGCCTTGGGGTTGGTGCGGTCCTGGCGAGACTCCTGGAACCATTGGTGCTGGTCGCTGGTGTGGTTGATGACCAGGTCGGCTATTACCCGGATACCGCGCCCGTGAGCCTCGTCGACGAGCTGGGCGACATCGGCGACTTGGCCGTACTCCGGCAACACTGTCCAGTAGTCGGATATGTCATACCCGCCGTCGCGCAGCGGCGACTGGTAGAAGGGGAGCAACCAGATGCAGTCCACCCCCAGCCAGCTCAGGTAGTCGAGCTTGCTCACGATCCCCGGTATGTCCCCACTGCCGTCGTTGTTGCTGTCGAAGAACCCTCTCACCAGCACCTCGTAAAAAACTGCTCGCTGGTACCAGCGAACGTCCTTGCTCGCTGTCCCCGAGACCGGTCTCTGCGGCGGGTGAATTCCGTCTATTGCCACTTCAGCCCCGCCCTCGCACGTCGAGCACATGAGCGACTCGTCGCCAAGGTTCGAACTTGACGTAGGGGCGGAGCCCCCAGGTGTACGTTTCCGCCGACAGTTCGTCGTAAACCTCGAAAACCGCGTCCGGAGGCAGTCCCAAGGCGACGGCATGGAGGTCCAGGGTCGCTTCCTGCGTGGCGTGAGGGCTGAGGGTGACGATGACCAGCACCGTGTCGCTACCGTCGTCGGAGGTCTTCGAGTACGCCATCACGTTGGGGTTGTCCGAGCCATGGAAGTAGACGTTGCGCAGGCGTGCGAACGCGGGGTGCTTGCGACGCACCGCGTTCATAGTGGTGAACAGCGGTGCCAGAGACCCGGGCCGGGAGAGGTCGCGCTCTTTTATCTCGTACTTCTCGGACCCCAGGTACTCCTCGTTGTCGGGCGAAGCGGGCGCGTTCTCGCATAGCTCGTAACCGCTGTAAACGCCGTAGCAGGGTGTGAGCGTGGAGGCGAGCACGTAACGCAAGGCGAACGCCGCCGGCGGCCCACCCCTGAGCGGGCCCGAAAGGATGTCCGGCGTGTTCGGCCAGAAATTGGGCCGCATGTAGTCGGCGAGGGGGCCGTGCGCGAGCTCTTCAACATAGGTACGCAAGCCCTCTTCGCCGTACTGGCCGACCCTCCACGTGAAGTACGTGTAGCTCTGCGAGAAACCTACCTCGGCCAGGCGCGCCATGAGCTTGGGCCTCGTGAACGCCTCCGCCAACAGCACGAGATCGGGCCGCTCGGCCCGCAGGTCCCTTATTAGCCACTCCCAAAAAGCGAAGGGCTTGGTGTGGGGGTTGTCGACCCGGAAGATCCTGATCCCCCGGTCGGCCCAGAAGTCGATGATCCCTTTGCACGCCTCCCAAAGCGCTACCCGGTCTGCTTCGGCGGCCGGCCAAAAATTGAGCGGGTATATGTCCTGGTATTTCTTCGGGGGGTTCTCGGCGTAGGCGATGGTGCCGTCGGGTCGATGGTGGAACCACTCGGGGTGCTCTTTTACCCACGGGTGGTCTGGCGAGCACTGCAACGCGTAGTCGAGGGCCACTTCGACGCCGTGGGCTGTCGCCGTCTGGACCAAGAAGTCGAAATCGCCGAAGTCGCCCAGGTCGGGGTGGATGGACGTATGGCCACCCTCTTGCGCGCCGATCGCCCAGGGGCTGCCCGGGTCACCCTCTTCGGTCGCAAGAGAGTTATTTTTCCCTTTTCGGAAAGAGCGCCCTATCGGGTGCACGGGAGGCAGGTACAACACGTCGAAGCCCATCGCGGCAACACGCGGTACCTGGCCGGCGGCACCGCGCAAGCCTCCGAAGCTGCGCGGGAACAGTTCGTACCAGGCGCCTACCCCGGCGCGTTCACGCTCGGCCCAGATCGGCACCGGGGCCGAGGCCGTGAGGTCGCTCGTCCTGTCCCCGGCGAGGACGTAGCGGTCTGTCCAGGCCTCCACTACGAGCTCATGGGCGCCCAGTTCAGCGGCAACTACGGTGCCGGTCCACACGTCGTTACCCTTTGGCGTCAGCGCGCAGGTACTCACGACCTCGCCACCCCTACGCAGCAGTGCCCTCGCGGCGAGGACGTCGTGCCCGTCCCGGAAGACGCTTGCTGAAACCGGGAGATCTTCTCCCACCAGGGCTTTGGCCGGGTAACCGTGGGGAGTCGATGGGCGCACGTCCTGGACAACAATGTGCGCGAGACCCTTTGGGCTTGCCCCGTTGCTGGCGGCGGGAGCCGTATGCGCTGCTCCAGGGGCCGTGTCGAGTTCCTCCCGGCTGGGCCCCTGGCTGGGCCGGGAACGCGTGCCCTCAGTCGTCACAGCCTCCACGCTACCTGTGGGCCTGGCGCGTTGGTCGGGCGAACGACCCTTTGGTGGGCCATAGCTGTCGTATCTTGCTACGTTGGCCCAAGATGAAAGCCTTCAGGAGCTTTACCGTCAGGGCCCGTCTCCCCGAGCCGTTGGCCCCCCTGCAAGAACTGGCCTTCAACTTGAGGTGGTCGTGGGACGAGCGGACCAGGGATTTGTTCCGCTGGGTCGACCCCACCCTCTGGGAGATCACCCAGCACGACCCTGTCCAGGTGCTCTCTCTTGTCGCCAGGGAACGTCTCGAAGCGCTTTCAAAGGACAACGCTTTCATGTCCTTCCTGGGCGAGATCCACGCCGACCTCAGGCGCTACATGAGCGTCCATCGTTGGTTCCAGAACCGAGGGCGCTCCGCCCTGGTCAAGGTCGCCTACTTTTCCCCCGAGTTCGGCATAGCGGAGGCGCTTCCGCAGTACTCCGGAGGTCTCGGGATCCTCGCCGGCGACCACCTCAAAGCAGCCAGCAGCCTAGGGGTACCCATGGCCGGCGTCGGTCTGCTCTACCGGGAAGGCTATTTCCGCCAGCGCCTCAACGCCGATGGTTGGCAAGAAGAGCGCTACCCGGTCATGGACCCACACGCCATGGCGCTCACGCTCATAGACGGGACCAGGGTCACTGTCGACCTCGCCGGCCAGGCTCTCACCGCCCAGCTCTGGGTCGCCTACGTAGGTCGGGTCAAGCTGTACATGCTCGACGCCAACGTCGATGAGAACTCCGACGACGCACGCGGCGTGACCGACCGCCTCTACGGCGGTGGCACCGAGCACCGGCTCCGCCAGGAGATCCTGCTCGGGATCGGCGGCGTGCGAGCTCTCGACGCGGTCCAAGAACAGGCACAGATATTCCACTCGAACGAGGGCCACGCAGGCTTCCTGGGCTTGGAACGGATCCGCCAGCTGATAACCGGCAAGGGCCTGTCGTTCCGAGAAGCGCTGGAGGTCGTCGGGGCCGCGACGGTGTTCACGACCCACACCCCCGTACCTGCAGGCATCGACAGGTTCCCTGCCGAGCTCATCGAGAAGTATTTCTCCGGATGGGCTCACGAGTGCGGCGTCGGCATCGGCGACCTGATGGACCTTGGCCACGCACCGGGAGAGCCCGCCAACGCTCCCTTCAACATGGCCGTGATGGGCTTGCGGTTGGCGAACATGTCGAACGGAGTGGCCAAGCTGCACGGCTACACCAGCCGGCTCATGTTCCAACCGCTCTTCCCGTCGGTACCGGTCGAAGAGGTGCCGATCGGGTCCATCACCAACGGCGTCCACGGCCGGACCTGGGTCTCTTCAGCGATGAACGACCTTTTCACCAAGTACATCAACCCTTCCTGGGAAGATGCCGGCCCAGCCGACTGGGCCCGCATCGCCGAGGCCCGCGACGACGAACTTTGGCGGGCACGTGAGCAGGGCAAGGAAGCCCTCGTCGGCTTTGTGCGCTCTCACCTGAAGGCGTCCCTGCTCGACAAGGGGGTCTCCCCCATGGACGCCGGCTGGGCGGACGAGGCGCTCGACCCGACTGTCCTGACGATCGGCTTCGCGCGCCGGTTCGCTTCGTACAAGCGGGCCACCCTGCTGCTCTCACAACCCGAACGCTTGAAGGCGCTCCTGCTCGACTCCAAGCGGCCGACGCAGTTCGTCTTCGCAGGCAAGGCTCACCCTGCCGACGACCTCGGCAAGGAGATGATCCGCCAGCTTGTCCAGTTCGCCCGCGACCCGGTGGTACGGCACAGGATCGCCTTCATTGAGGACTACGACATCGCAGTCGCACGAGAAATGCTTCAGGGTTCCGACGTCTGGCTGAACAACCCGCGTCGGCCGATGGAAGCAAGCGGTACGAGCGGCCAGAAGGCAGCCCTCAACGGGGTGCTCAATCTTTCGGTGCTCGATGGCTGGTGGGACGAGATGTTCGACGGCAAGAACGGTTGGCAGATCGCGTCCGCGGAGTCCTACGGCGACCTGCAACGGCGCGACGAACTGGAAGCCAACAGCCTGTTCGAGATCCTGGAGCGCCAGGTCGTGCCCTTGTACTACGACCGCGGCGGCGACAGGTTCCCACGCCAGTGGGTCGCCCGCATAAAGGACTCCCTAAGTTCGCTCGGCCCCAGGGTGCAGGCCTCTCGGATGGTGCGCGACTACACGCGCCAGATGTACGAGCCGATGGCCAAGCACGCCGAGATCCTCAATGCCCGTGACTACGCCAAGGCCAAGGCTCTGGCCGTGTGGAAACGGCGCGTCCGCGACGCCTGGGGGAAGGTTTCGGTCGTTTCGGTCGACGTCGATTCATCGGAGCTCGTGACCGACCTAGGCGTTACCAAGAGAGCCACGGCCGATTTGGCCCTCGGGGACTTGGAGCCCACCGAGGTCGCGGTGGAACTGCTACACGGGCCGGTGAGCGCCGGCGACGAGTTAGCCAACTGGCAAACGGTCCGGATGGAGCTGAAAGGTGCCGGGCCGGCGCCGGGCATCACCCGTTGGGAAGGGAGCTTCGTCTGCGACGTCGCCGGGCGCCACGGTTTCACGGTCCGGGTCATCCCCTCGCACGTGGATCTTCAGTTCCCGCTCGAAATGGGCTGCGTCGCCTGGGCCAGGCTGGCCTAACTGCTCTTCGAGGAGATTTAGAGCAGCGATCTCACCTCGTGAACGTCCCCACAGGGGACGCCCAAGGCTGCGTGGTGCTGCCGGACCGCGTCCTCGTCGGGGGCTTCGAGCAGACAGTAGACCTTCCCTTCCGGGTTGTGGAACAACTCGACCTGACGGACACCGAACCTGTCGACCTTGCCTTCCTCTGTTTCCTTGGTGATGTTGCGCAGCGCCTCGTCGGGCAGCTTCAGGTCATCGTGGAAGTCCATGAACGTCGGCACCAGGGTCTCCTTTGTCGCCGCAAGCTACGGCTCTTTAGCAACGCTATTGCGTGAAAGGCACTATGGCAATGGTGATATTTGCGACAATTTTTACACACCGTGTTCCGTGCGGCGTCGTTCCCTGGGGACGGCGGCAGTAGCCAGCTCCGACTCAGTGAGGCTAATTCCCTTCATAAAATGTTCGGATCCAAGTGCGGCTTTCCAACGCGCCATGCGTTGGTGGTCGCTCCTGCTCAAATAAAGGAGCCGGACATCCTTGACACCAAGCACACCGGTAAAGACCCTTGCATCCGTCACAGCTTCCGCAAAGTGGTCCACCTGAGAATAGAAAGCGTTGTAGCTACCTACCAGGTTGCCCCCGTACGCATTGAGGGCAGTTTTCATCGACGAGTACTTGAGCGCCGAGGGCGCCGTTATCACGAGCACGTGGGCGAGGACATCGTCTGTGAACATCGTCGAGGTATCGAGGCTCAGGCCGTGGTCGACGTGCGCACCTGTGCCAACGAGGAGGGCTCTGAGGGCCTCGGTCTGAAACTCGAGGTTGTGCTGCTCAATGAGCTCCCTCGTGGTATAGCCATGCTGGATAAAACGCTCGACCTGAGCTCGGTCGATGTAGCGCTGCGCGAGCTTCGTCCCGGCCAGCGTCGCCTGCACCTCCAGGGCGGCCTGCCCCACCCATCGGCACCCTTTGGCTAAATCGGTCGTGTCCGTATGCGCCAGGACCATCCATCGCCTGACCCCACGTGCGGTCAGCCCCCGCACCGTTTCGCCGACCGAGGCGACGTTTGCCCCTCCGGTGCTCACGATGACCCGCCGCCCGTTGTTGTAAAGCCGGTCGAGGGTGGGCCTGATGCGCCTGTCCGAGCACACAATGATCCCCTCGTGCACGCGACCCGAGAGAGCATTCCTGTCCATTGTCACCCGTCGCTCAAATCGTAGCGCCGCCCGGGAGATTGGCGTACCAGCCCCCCTACGCAGAGCGTGCCGAGATCTGCTCCGTGAGCCATGCAGCCACAAGGGTCGCCACCTCGGAGTCGCGGCCCCGTAGGCCATGGTCACCGCGCTCGATGTAGTGGACGGACACAGGGCCTGGGATCAGCTCCAGGGCCATATCAAGCTCGGCTGGAGAGGCGAAGGAGTCACTGGTGCCTGAGACAAACAGGCAGGGCAGGTCGAGCGCGCCGAAGTGGTCGGTGCGCATCTTGTCAGGCCGGCCCGGGGGGCGGAGCGGGTAGCTAATGAGCACGAGCCCGGCGGCTGGGAGACCTTCTGCAACGGCCATGCTGCACATCCGCCCTCCCATAGAACGCCCTCCCAGGAAGATCCGGTCCGCTGCCAGCCGTGCCCCTGCAGACCTCGCCCTGACTGACCCAGCCCTGGCGGTCCCGGCCCCAGCGGCCAGGGAGCCAGCTTCTTCCACCACGGCGGCAATGAGGACCGGGGCGCGGTCTGGCGCTCTACGGCCGGCCAAAGTGTACGGGAAATCCATCCGCCTGACTGCGAGGCCCGCTTTCGTGGCGGCCCCGTCAACGGCCACGAGAGCGGGCTGATTGCTACTGGCGCTCGCGCCTGGGGCGAGCAGCAGGCCGTAGCGGTCCAAGCGGTCAGACCATTTCGTGGAGCATCTCTGCCAGGAGAGCGGACTCGCGCGAGACGTCCTCGTTGCGGGCGCCGTTGTCCAGCGCACCGACGACTACGTGCCCCTGGCTACGCACGCGCCACCAGTAAGCATCGTCGACCCCTACGGGCGTGGGAAGCTCCACAGCCCCGACGGCTCCAAGGAAGGCGGTCCGACGCTCTTCGTTGCCGGGGTCGTTGGCCAGACGGTCCACAGCACCGAAAAGCTCCTCGATGGACCGGTAGCGGGCTTCGTCGTCGTCGTCGAGGAGCCCATGGATTTGTTCGAACAGCCCGTCGACCTCGGTCTCGTAATCCTCAGCCACCGTTAGGTCAGGGCCGTCCCAGTTGTAGGCAATACCGGCCGACTCGAGGAGCATGGACAGCTCCACGCGCTGCTCAGGCAACCACTCAGCCAGCTCATAGACCAGCTCACCGGAGTCCTCGTCCTCGTCATCCTCGTTGACCTGGTCTTCGACCTCGTTGCCGTCGATAAGAGCGTCCGCGTCCCCGTCGTGCTTTGACAGGTCGGGTGGCTCGTGCGACAGCTGTCCGCTGATGCCGGTCCCGTCGTGGTCCGCTGAGACCACGCCGTCCTGCGCACCGTCAGGCCCGCTCCCGCCGTGGCCATCAGTCGGCGGCTCAGCGACGGCCGCAGCTACTTCGGCAAGGTCGAGGGTGGGCCCGCCCATCTCCCCACCAGGGGTCACCTTGGAATGCGGCAGAGCGACGAGACGCCGCGTCTCCTTTGCGCCGCGCTCCAGACGGCGTCGGGCGCGGTCAGTTTCGGCGAGCGCCTCGGCCTGGCCCGCGCTGGGCGCCACGAGCCGGCAGAGAACTTCGGCCTGGTGGCGGATCTCGTCATCGAGAGCTTCGTCGGCGCCGAGAGCACCCAAAAGGCGGCGCGTCACCCGGCCTACGGCAGCGAGGTCGTACTCGTCCATGTCCGGCAGGTAATCGACAGCGAACACGGCAGCCGAAGCCTCCCCTAGAGCTGCATCAGCCTGCATGTCCGTGGGGTTGTCGCGAAGCCTCTTGGCGGCGTCGTACAGCTCGCGCGACGCATCCTTGGCCTCTTCGGGAGTTGCGAGCTCGTCGTCGTCGTCATCGTCGCCCAGGCCGCGCGCAGGTGCCGCCATGCCGGTCACAACGTCCACCAGCCTGTCGACCTCGGCCTCGTCGACGGCCATGATCACTAGCTCTTCTTCTTCGAAGCGATGAAGCACGCCGGCCAAGATCAGTGATTCGATGAGCCGCGCCCGTGTGCGGTCGTCCCAGAGATCGAGGCGGTAGCCGACCTCGTCGTCGTCAGGGCCGGATTCCAGTTCCGGCAACGGCGACGCGAGCAGCCGTACCCCACAGCTGTGGCAGCGGCCGCGGCTGTTGACCTCGTAGCCGCAGTTCTCGCAATACCAGACCTTGGTGCTCACGGACGTCCAGTCTTTTCACGCTTGGGCAGGATTGGTGCCGCCCGTCCTGACGATGCCTCACGGGCCCCCCCGGTCGGGCCTGACTTCATCTCCTCGTGGTATTCCTCTTCCACGTTGACCGACCATACGTCATGGGACGCTCCCATGATGTTCTCGACCGTCAGCATGGCCGTGTACATCGAGTGGTCCTGGTTGTTATAGCGGTGCATCCCATTGCGACCGACCGGATGGACGTTCGGCACATTTACCTCCAGCCATTTGCGCAACGTCTCCACGTTGTGTTTGTAGTCGGCATCGTAATAGGGGTACGCCTTGGGCATCCTCACGACGTAGCCTGCCCCCACCACCTCGGGGTCGACCAGGCCGAGCAGCCCGATCTCACGCTTTCCCATCTCGACTAACTCCTCGTCGGGCATTGTCCAGGTTTCGTCGCCCTCGAAAACGAAGTACTCGAGGCCGAGGCACGTTGAGCCGTCCTTGACCATATACGGGGACCATTGGCCGAAGTTCTGGATGCGTCCCATTCTCACCGACGGGTCGTGAACGTAAACCCAGTTGTCTGGGAAACCGGCAGCTTTCGGCACGACCAAAGCGACAGTGATGTGGTCGCGATAATGAAGGTCGTCCGCAGCGGCAAGCACCTCAGGAGGTGCTGGCGGGTCGAGAGCCCTGACGAGCGCCGAGATCGGCATCGACGAGATGACGGCGCTGGCGGCGTGCTCGGTCAGGGCTCCATCGGTCAAAGATTCCACTGCAACGGCCCTACCTTCGGCGCAGCGCACCCGCGTCACGACCGAACGCATCATGACTTTGGAGCCGGCCGCCTCGACTTTGTCGCGGCAGCGTTCCCACATCATCCCCGGCCCGAGCCGCGGGTACTCGAACTGGTCGATCAGAGTCGTGATCTCGCGCTGGCCCTTCTTCGGGAAAAGTGCGCTCTTGACGGCGTTGAAAAGGTTGAGGTTCTTGATCCTCTGGGCGGCCCAGTCAGCCTGCAGCTCCGAACCGGGGTAGCCCCAAACCTTCTCGGTGTAGGTCTTGAAGAAATGTTTGTAGAGGCGCCAACCAAAGCGCGCAGCAACCCAGCCCTCGAAGGTGGTCTGGTCCGAAGGGGGGTGCACACGTGCCCACGCATACGAAGCGGCACAGCGGACGGACTCGATGAAGCCCAGGTTCCGCAACGCGTTGAAAGGCTTGAGCGGGTAGTCGTAGTACTTGCCTTGGTAATAGATCCGGCTCATCCGGGGCCTGAGCATGAACTCGTCGTCAGGAAGGACCTCGTGCCAGAAAGCCTCGACCGGTTTGACCTTGGTAAAAAAGCGGTGACCGCCGATATCAAAACGCCAACCGTCACGTTCCACTGTGCGGGAAATCCCGCCTACGACGTCATCGGCCTCCAGGACCGTGCAAGCCTTGCCCTTGCGTGCCAGCTCGAAGGCCGCAGTCAGGCCGGCGGGGCCTGCGCCGATGATGACAACGTCGTCAGCATCCCCTGGGCAGAAAGGCTGCTCAGCGACCTCTGACAGGCCACTGTCGTTCGGGGCATGGTAAGCGGCTGGGGCGGGCACTGATTTTTGCTCCTGCAATGTTTGGGGCGTAGAGCCGGCGGGGCTTTGGGCCAGTCCGGCCACCCATTCTGCCCGCTCGGAGACCGCTAGGGCCAGACAGGGACCGCGTGGCGTGGGCGGAGCAGCTTTCAGCTCGGCCAGCGCACCAGGTTCTCGTACTCGTAATAGTTGGAATTTTGAGTAATGACGGTCTCACCGCCGGGGTGCAGCATCTGCAACCAGCTGGTCAGGTAACCGCAGCTCCCGCCGAAGCCGCGGTAACCGTTTCGCCAAACGAGCCAGAGCGTGCTCCCGGGGTTGAGCTTCTTTACGATCCCCTCGGCAAATGTGCCAACGTCAGTGTTCTGGATGAACGACAGGTAATTGACCCAGTCGACTCTGGCGGGGCCAATTCCCCGCGGGAACGTGAGCTGGGTGACGTTGGGCACTTTCAGCAGGCGGTCCACGGCCGGCCCGAGCTGGTCCGGGCAGTAAACAACCATGTCGCCTGGTTGGGCTTGCGCGTTGAGGACTGCGGCCACCTGCACCGCCTGGGTGCGCGGCTGTGAGTTTTGGTCTTTGGCTGAAATTAATCCCGCGGTACACGCCACGGCAAGCATTACAGAAGTCACTCTGCGTGATTTAAATGTTGTAACGCCCAGCGCGCACAACACGATGAACAGAGGGAACACGACGGCGATATAGCGGTTGTCGAAAGCCGCGCCGGTGAGGATGCCGGCCAGTACGGCTGCGCTGAGAGCGCCTATCACGAGAACCGCGACGAACCTCGCGCGCGGCTGCGGCCGGAACTCGAGGATCACATTTGTCGCCGCGTGGGCCGGGCGCCGCGAAGATGGCGAGGCCGGCGAGGGCGAAGAGAGTGAACGTGAGCAAGTAACCCCACGCCCCGACCCCGGAGAAGTACCCGAACACCGAGAGCAGGTCCACCGGGCTGGGCGCGCCCGCCCAAGGGGTCCCGGTGTGCAGCGCCTGGAAAACGAACACCGGGGACCAAGGGAGCCAGACGGCCGCGCCACCGGTCATCGCCAGGAGCGATTTGGCGGCTGCGCCCGGGTAGTCCCCGGGCCGCTGCTCGTCCGAGCGGGCCTCGCCGGAGCGGGCCTCGAAGGAGCCGGGCCGGGCCTCGCCGGAGCGGTGCTCCAGCCATGCTCGCACGAGCAGCCAAGCCCCACCGACCGCGACCAGGTAGAGGTCCCAGTAGTGGGTGTACATCAATGCTGCGGTCACCGCGCCCAGGGCGATCAGCCGCCCCCGGCTAGGCAGCTCCAAAGCCCGGCGGACCGCCAGGTACCACAGGATCGCCTCCAGGGCCATGAGCGAGTACATGCGGGTGTCGGTGCCGTAATAAACCGCCCAGGGCGAGCTGGCCCCCAGCAGGAGCGCAGCCCACGCTGCCGGTCGGCCCCCGGCACGTTTGCCGGCGGCCCACAGGAACGGGAGGGTGATCGTGGAGACGACCCCGGAAAGTGCCCGCACCGCGAAGTCGCTCTGCCCGAAAAGGAGCATCCAGTAGTGCAGGACCAGGTAGTAGAGCGGTGGCGAGCCGTCCTGTACGAGCGCCCCCGGCAGTTGGGCAAGGGGCAGTTTTGCGATGTTGACCGAGAGCGCCTCGTCCAGCCACAGCCCTCCGGAGCCGAGGAACCTGCCGGTGGCACCGGCGATGACCACCGCGCAGGCAACCACAACGCCCGCGCGCGCCAGGCCCTCGCGCGGGAAGCCACCTAGGGGGCGCCGCCAAAGCGGGGGACGGCGCTCGTCGTCGAGCGTGATTGGTCGCGGCGTGACTGCGGTCGCCACGGTCACAACACTACAGCCGGGCGGATTTCGCGGACCCAGGGGGTCGAGCTGGTGAAGAACCCTTCCGGCCCGTAGCCGCGGGCGCCGTCGCCGGCCCATCCGTGCTGCTGCACGCTCGTATGAAGAGCCTGGAGCAGTGCTCGGCCGACGCCTTGTCGCCGTGAGCCACCGACGACCAGCACGAATACCTCGACCGTCCCGCCGATCTCACCGTCGTGCCACGCCGTCGCCACGCCGACGACCTCCCCGTTGCGCCGCCCGGTCAGCACGATACTGGAGCTGGCGGGAACGGTGTCCAGTGCGGCGAGGAAGGCCGCCTCGGCACCTTCGGCCATCGCGATCACGTCCGGCGCGAGCACGCGGCCCTCGACGATCTCGAGCTCGAGGCCACCACGGGCAACCACGGCAGCCCGGCCCAGGCGTGCGTCCGCGAGCGGCTGCCAGCGGTGCTCACGCTCCTCGAGCAGCACGACCCGGTCAAAAACGGCCGTGGAGCTGTACGAGTACAGCGAGGCGAGGGCCGCCTCTATGCGGTCGGCCGGGGCATCGTCGGTGAGGGTGACGTGCGGCACCCAAGGCCAGTGGTCGGGCCGCAGCATCGGCCCAGCCACAACGGCTTGGCGCAGCCTGGCCAAGCGCTCGAGGTCCGGGCCACCGACCGCCAGGTACACGACCGGGCTCGCCGGCATAAACGTCGTGACCGGGCCGAGGTCGACCGCGATCGGCCCGGGCTGGTCGTTGGCAGCGTTCCTGAGTACTCGGAGGGCCGAGCCCAGGTCTTCGGCGCGTACATTGACAGGCGGTACGAGTGTGACATGCGCTGGGACGGCCCCAAGTGCAGTGTCGCCGAGCGCTCGGCGCAGGCCGTCGACCTCGAGCGACCCGGGGGGGTCGAGCAGCAGGGCTACCCCGAGGCGGTGCCTGGGGCTCATGGTTTTACGGCTCGGTGCCGACCGGCTCTGCAGCGTCGCAAAGCACGATGACCCTGTTGTCGTTCACCTCGACGAAGCCACCTTGGACATCGAAACGGAGCTCCTCCCCGCCGCCGGCTACAAGACCGCCGTCCGCTGTCGCCGAAGCTTCGGGGTGCACGATCCGCAGGGGGTGAGCCTCGAGCACCCCGACGTAGGCCATATGGTGCGCGAGGAAGGCAATATCGCCGCCTTCTGTTCGGCACACGACCATCTCCGCCTGCCCGGAAAACAACGTGCCCGTGGGCGTAACGAGCTCTACCTGGGTCGTCGCCATCGCGTGCTCAACCCTGCTTTTCGAGCTCGCGCGCCTTGGCCATAGCGCTCTCGGCGCCGCCCACGTTCAAGAAGGCCTGCTCCGGCAGATGGTCAAGGTCGCCGTTGACGAGAGCCTCGAAGGACTCAACGGTCTCCGAAACCGGCGTGTAGACACCGTCGAGGCCAGTGAAGTTCTTCGCCACGAACAGTGGCTGCGACAAGAACCGCTGAATTTTTCGTGCGCGCAGGACCGTGGTGCGGTCCTCCTCCGATAGCTCGTCCATACCGAGGATGGCAATGATGTCCTGGAGTTCGCGGTTGCGCTGGAGGACCTGCTGGACCCGGCGGGCGACGCCGTAGTGCCGGTCGCCCACGATCTCGGGTGCCAGGATGTTGGAGGTCGACGCGAGCGGGTCGACAGCGGGGTAGATGCCGATGGCAGCGATCTCGCGGGCGAGCTGAGTCGTGGCGTCGAGGTGGGTGAACGTCGTGAAAGGGGCCGGGTCGGTGTAGTCGTCGGCGGGAACGTAAACAGCTTGGACCGAGGTGATCGAATGGCCCCGCGTCGACGTGATCCGTTCTTGGAGCTCCCCCATCTCGTCGGCCAACGTCGGCTGGTAACCCACAGCTGACGGCATCCGGCCGAGCAGCGTCGAGACTTCCGAGCCTGCTTGGACGAAGCGGAAAATGTTGTCGATGAACAACAGCACGTCCTGGTTCTTGACGTCGCGGAAATACTCGGCCATGGTGAGGGCGGAAAGGCCCACCCGCAGGCGCACGCCCGGGGGCTCGTCCATCTGCCCGTAGACGAGAGCCGCGCGTTTGATAACGCCCGACTCCTTCATTTCGAGCCAAAGGTCGTTGCCTTCACGGGTGCGCTCACCCACGCCGGCAAAAACAGAGACACCACCATGGTTTTCAGCAACCCGGTGGATCAGCTCGAGGATCAGGACCGTCTTGCCGACGCCTGCGCCGCCGAAGAGCCCGATCTTGCCGCCCTGCACGTACGGCTCCAGCAGGTCGACGACCTTGATCCCTGTCTCGAACATCTGAGACTTGGGTTCCAAGGTGTCGAAGTCGGGGGGCGGGCGGTGGATTTCCCAACGGTCGTCGACATTTGCCAACGGGTCGGAGTCCAGCACGTCGCCGGTGACGTTGAAGACGTGGCCGAGCACACCGTCGCCCACCGGGACCGTGATCCCGTGGCCGAGATTGCGCACCACTGCGCCACGCTTTAGGCCGTCGGTCTGGCGTAGGCAGATGCAGCGCACCCTGCCCTCGCCGATCTGGAGGGCCACTTCAGCCATGACCGTGCTCCGTTTGCCCTCGAGCTCGATGTCCATTTCGACGGCGTAATTGATGTCGGGGAGGTGCTCGGGTGGGAACTCGACATCGACAACAGGCCCGGTGATCGCGACGACCCGGCCATCTCGCGTCGCGGGAGCGGCGGGCCGGTCGATGTGGCACTGGGGGTGCTGGTAATACTCACGTTTGCTCCAGTCAACTTGCGTTTGGGTAGACGTATATGTCGGGCCGACCAGCTCCGTCATCGCCTGAATCGGCCTGTCTCAGAGCTTCCGCGCCGCCCGATATCTCGGCGATCTCCGTGGTGATGGAGTCCTGGCGGGCCCGGTTCATGCGGCGACGCAGCGTCTTTATCAGGTCGTCTGCATTGTCGGTGGCGGCTTTCATCGCCCTTTGCTGCGCGACATGGAAAGAAGCTGCCGATTCCAGGAGGGCTAGGTACACCTCAGCCTCGAGCCATCGCGGCAAGAGGGTGTCGATTATGGCGTCAGGTTCTGGCTCGAACTCGAAAATGGTCGTCCCACTCGCCTCGTGGGCGGCCCCGTCGGCCGGTTTCTCTTTGCGCTCCGGCAGGTCGAGGGGTACCAGTCGGCGCCTTTCGGCACGCTGGGTACCTACGCTCAAAAAGTGTGTGCTCACAAGGTAGATCTGGCCGATCGTGCCGGTCTCGAGCTCGTGCGAGATCGCTTCTACGATCCGCTGTGCATCTTCGAAACGGGGCCGGTCCGTAAAGCCGTCGAGGCTCTCAGCGACCTGCCGCCCGCGGAAGCGGAAATAAGCCCTTACCTTTCGCCCGACGGCAATTACGTCGGGGGCCGGCCCGCTGCGGCCCAGCTCGCCGAGGAGCTCTTCGGCAACCCGGTGTACAGAGCTGTTGAAGGCGCCACAAAGTCCTCGGTCGGCCCCTAGGACCACTACGAGCGAGCGGTCCCCGCCCCCTGCAAAAATCCAGTGGCGCTGGGCCTCCGGCGTCGCCGCCAGTTCCCGCACCACGTCCTGCATGCGCTCCGCGTAGGGCCGGGCAGCAACCATCGCCTGCTGCGCCCGCACGATCCGAGACGCCGCAATGAGCTCCATCGCCCGCGTGATCTTCTGCGTCGACACGACGCTACGGATACGGCGCCGAATGGCGCGCTCCTCACCTGCAGGCACCTGGCTACGCCCTGCCCTCTGGAGCGGCCCCAGCCGTAACAGCCTCGGGTGCCGCCGCATTTGAGGTGGCTGCGTCCGCCGGGGCTGCGCTGGCGGCGGGCGCGGCCGCGGAGCTCTCCGGCTTGGTGGTCGCGAAGCCCTTCTTCACCTCGGCGATGGCCTTGTCGAGCTGGTCGGTTGGCGGGAGCGCCTTGGTCGTACGTATCGACTCCAACAGGGCGGACTGATTGGCCCGGAAGTTCTGCAGGAGCGCAGTCTCGAAGGGGCGGACGTCTTCGACTGCCAGGTCGTCGAGGAAGCCCTTGGTGCCTGCATAGATGGCGACTACCTGCTCTTCGACGGGGACCGGCGAGCTCTGTGGCTGCTTGAGCAGCTCGGTTAGGCGGACACCACGGTCGAGCTGGGCGCGCGAGACGCGGTCTAGTTCGGAGCCGAACGTGGCAAACGCTTGGAGCTCGCGGAACTGCGCAAGGTCGGTCTTCAAACCACCGGAAACGGTCTTCATGGCTTTTATCTGGGCGTCGCCGCCGACTCGGGACACCGACAAGCCGACGTTGACGGCGGGGCGGATGCCGGCGTAGAACAGGTCCGTCTCCAGGTAGATCTGGCCGTCTGTGATCGAGATCACGTTGGTCGGGATGTACGCCGAAATGTCGCCCGCCTTGGTCTCCACGATCGGCAGGGCGGTGAGCGAGCCCGCGCCGCGCTCGTTCGACAATTTGGCGGCACGCTCGAGCAGCCGGCTGTGCAGGTAAAAAACGTCGCCGGGGTAGGCCTCACGGCCGGGCGGGCGGCGGAGCAACAACGAGAGCGACCGGTATGCCTCGGCCTGCTTGGAGAGGTCGTCGTAAATTATCAGTGCATGCTCGCTGTGCTCCATCCAGTGCTGGCCCATGGCACAGCCGGCGTAGGGAGCCAGGTACTTGAACGACGCAGGGTCCGAGGCGGGAGAGTTGACGACAACGGTGTACTCCATCGCGCCATGAGCACGAAGTGTTTCAACGGTCTGGGCAACCGTCGAGCCTTTTTGGCCGATCGAGACGTAAATGCATTTCACGCCTTGCCCGCGCTGGTTGATGATCGTGTCGATGGCTATCGACGTCTTGCCGGTCTTGCGGTCACCGATGATCAGCTCGCGCTGGCCACGGCCGACCGGTGTCATCGCGTCGATCGACTTGATACCGGTCTGGAGCGGCTCTTTCACCGGTTGACGGTCGATGATGCCGGGAGCCTGCACCTCTAGTCGCCTGGTCTCCGAGGTCCCGAGCGGCCCGAGCCCGTCGATGGGCCTGCCGAGGGAGTCCACCACACGCCCCAAGAGCCCGTCGCCAACCGGGACGGAGAGGATCGTGCCGGTCGCGCGGACGATCTGTCCCTCCTGAAGCCCGGACACTTCGCCGAGCACGACGGCACCGATGGAGTCCTCGTCGAGGTTGAGCGCGAGAGCGGTCGTGCCACCTTCGAACTCGAGGAGCTCATTGACGGCGACGTTCGGCAAGCCGGTGATCCTCGCGATGCCGTCACCGATGTCTTGGATGCGCCCGACCTCTTCGCCCGTAACCCCGGGGGTAAAGCCCTCCAGGTTGCGCCGCAGGACGTCGGCGATGTCAGCGGCTTTGATGCTCAGCTCAGCCATTTGCTTTGCAGGGTCCTTTCAATGTTCTCAATGTTGTCCGGGCTCGCCGGTGGCCGAAGTAGGCCCGCCGGTCGCGCGACCGGGCTCGAGGAGCGCTTCTCTCGCAAGCTCGACGCGGTGGCGCAGGCTGGCGTCGATCACGATGTCACCGATGTTCGCAACAAATCCGCCGAGAAGCTTTGGGTCGGCCGTAGCTCGGACGTCGACCGGGTAGCCGGTGAAATTCGTCAAAGCCGCGGTCAGGCGCGCCCGTTGCTGCGCCGACAGTTCGATCGCGCAACGGACGTCGGCCACCCGTCGGTTTGCCTCCTTGGCCACCAGGTCGACAAGAGCCCCCAACAGGACAGGGAAATCACGCGGACGCCCGATCCGTGCGGCATAGCTCGCCATGCGGGCCGACTCTTCGCTCGCCCGGCGTGTCAGGAGGCCGACGACGACCGAGGCACGAACCGACGCGGGCAGCTCGGCGGTGGTGAGGGCCACCCGTAGCTCTTCGTTGCCTTCGACGATGCGCATAAAGCGGAACAGTTCGTCCTCGACATCGCCGAGACGCCGCTCGCCTCGCACCGAGCTGAGCACTGCCGAGGCATAGCCGTCTAGGCGCTCGGTCGCGGCAAGCCTCCCGAGCGGCCCTTCGTCCAACAGCACCATGCCGTCCCTGCGGGCCGCTGCCGCCGACGCCAGGCTGTCTATATCGGAGCCAAATTCATCGCCCGAGCCGCTCTGCAACAGGAAATTGACCAGGTCGAGCACCTGGCCAGACAGTTTTTTGCCCAGCAGCTGCTGAACTATCGCTCGCTTAGTTGGTACAGGCGTTACGGGGTTCTCCATCGCCCATGCAAGGTCGGTCGACTCCGCTAGGAGCTCGTTGAAGCCCCGGAGCTCGTCCGCGATGCTCGCGATATGTGACGCCGAGGCCTCGAAGATGGCGTCGGCGTAACCTCTTACGAGCTCGCGCACCTAAGCACCTGCTCCTGTCCCTACCGTTGCGCCGGACGCTGCGGCCGCGTTCGCTGCGGCCTGCCTCTCGATGTCCGCGGTCGCCATATCGACCAACTTCTCCTGGTCGCGCAGGGTGATGCCGTCGCCGAGGACCCTTTCCACGACATCCATGACAAGTCCGGCAACCTGGGCCCGCAGCTCCTCGGATGCACGCCGGGCCGCGGCATCGATGTCGGCGCTCGCGCGCTCGACGAGACGGCGGTACTCCTCTTCGCCCTGTTTGCGCAGATCTTCGCGCAGCTGCTCACCGATCTTGACGGCCTCGTCCTTTAGGGCCCGTGCCTCGGCCCGGCCCTCCTCGATGAGCTTCTTATGCTGTTCCTCGAGCTCGAGGGAGCGCTTTTTCGCCTCCTCCGCGTCGTTGATATTGCGGGCGATCGACTCCTGGCGAGCGTCCATCGCGCGGTTAACGGGAGGAAGGACCCACTTGGACAACGCCCAAAGGACTGCCAAAAAGATCACCAGCTCCACCACGAAGGTGGCATTGGGGACCAGGAAGTTGGAAGAAGCGAGAAGCACGTGTCGATTACCTAGTCGCGGTTACTAGCCGGTGGCCAGTACGAATACGAACAATGCGGTGAACGCCAGGTTGATGAAGTACATGGCCTCGACCAGGCCGACGATGAGGAACATCGTCGAATAGAGCCGGCCCTGCACCTCGGGCTGGCGTGCGATACCGGCGATCGTCTGGCTACCGGCTAGGCCGTCGCCAACAGCGGCACCAATGGCACCGCCGCCAAGGGCGAGACCGCCGCCGACGAAGGCGCCGGCCAGCTCGACTGCCTTTTCCATACTTGCAGCCATCTAGTTCTCCTCTGACTTTCTGGGTTTGGGGCTCAATGGCCCTCTTTGGCAACTGCGAACTGGTAATAAAGGATCGTCAGCAGGGCAAAAATGAACGCCTGGATGATACCGATGAAAAGGTCGAACAGCTTCCAGGCCACGCTGAAGACGATCGTCGCCGGGAAGAAATAGATCGGGATCGCGAGCAGGAGCGCGATCATGATCCCCCCCGAGAACAGGTTCCCGAAAAGCCGCAACGCCAGGGTGACCGGCTTCATTAGCTCCTCGAGCGCACGGATGGGTGCCAACCACCGCGGCGGCGCAAAGAACGACTTTATGTAGCCTCCGACGCCCTTCGCCCTGATGGCGGCCCCGTTCGTGAGGATAAAGACGGTGGCCCCAAGGGCATAAGTCAAGTTCACGTCCGCGGTCGGCGACGGCAGGTAGTCGGTGTTGTGCCAGAGGCCAGGGAACACCTCGACCCAGTTCGCCGCCAGGACCAGCACGAAGATGGTCACGGCAAGAGGCACTACATGGCGGTAGCGGGGCCCGAGACCAGCTTCAACCTGGTCTGACACCCAGGAGACGAGCACCTCCCAGAAAATCTGTACCTTGCTCGGCACCCCTGCGGTGGCCTTCGCTCGCAGGTAGAGACCGAGGCCTAGGACCACTGCACCAGCGATCAAGCTGGTCCAGATCGTGTCCGCGTCGAAGGCGACGCCGAAAACGTGGACGACGACATGGTCACCAACGGGTATGGGCGCTACCGCAAGCAAGCCAGTGCTAACCATTGGTTTCACCCTCGCCTGGGACAGAAGTGCCGGGCAGTTCTACCTGGGCACGCGGGGACGCGCTCTTGTCGCCCGGCCCATCTCCCCTGCCAACAGAAGGGCCTAGACCCGCCAACTGCAGCCGTTGGTACCTCCAAAGGGCTCCCAGGGCATTGGCCATCAAGAGCAGTTGGAAGGCAATAAGCCCTCCGATCATCCCAAAGCCCATGGGGCGCACCAGGAACAGCAGTGCAAACGCAACGACCGTGATCCCGCCAAGGCGAGCCGCAACAGTACCGACATAAGGCCTTCGGTCCATGTGGCCGTCGTCCTTGCTGTAGCGGACGGTGGAAACCTGGAAGATCCTGTGGTTTACGGTGGCGGCTGCCAACCCGAGCAGCGCTCCGGCGCCCGCAAGCGGTTGGCCGACTGCGAAACCGACGACGACAGCGATAACGGCCAAGGCGATGCACGACACGATCGTGCGCCTAACTATGAGGTCGACATAAAGGACCGGAAAGTCAGCAAGCATCACAACAACAGCCCTAGCGGTTGTACCGCCGCAGCTCGGCCCTGGTGCCCAGTACGCCCAACGCTGCACCTCCGACCAAGCCCACGAACAGGAACAGTGGCAGAGTCCCGAAAGCCCGGTCCGCTAACCATCCGAGACCACACCCGCCCAGCAGGCAGACAGCATTGAGCATCCCAAGGCTCGCATAGGCCATTGGCCCCGGGTAGGGCCCGTCCGCCGGCTCTGCACTCTCCTTGGCTTGTTCGCTGCCGCTCATCGGCGGCCCGCCGGTATGCAACAACGTTGTGCCACGTCAACAGCACCATACCGTTTGCGGACGCGACATCTTTTCGGAACACCACTGCCAGGGTACGAAACACACTTGTAACACTGCAACTCCGCTTACCCAGGGTTGGCCCCGCACTACCACACGGCTCGTGCGCAGCCGTCAGAGCCCCTCGGGGACCGGAGGCCCTGGCGCCACCGTCTTCGGTGTGCCCAGGGCGGGCGTACCCGCCGTCGGAGGCCCAGCGCCAGGAGCCGCACGGTCCGGCAGGACCAACCTCACGCCGTTGCTGCTGCGCGGGTTCTGGGCCCCTGGCCTGCCCTGCCCGTTGCCAACACCGCCCGTTGCAACGGCTCCGCCGCGCCGCCGCTGGGCTGCTCGGCTTGCCGGGAACGACCGGACGGCCTGTCCCGACCCTCGGGGTGGGAGCCGTCACGGGACTGCCAGGGCCAGCATGCCCGCTGCCGTGCCCGTTCGTCGCGTTACCAACCTGGCTGTCGCTATCACCATTGCTCAGCGCCGAGCGGCCTCGCGGAGCGAACAGGGTGTAGAGCAGGATGGCCAGCGCTCCGACGGCGATGGGGGGGATCGCGTTGTGCGAGTCCGTCACCCCTGGCCATAGCACGAGGCCCGAGAGCAGGGCGGTCCAGGCCCAAAGGATGAGGACGGCGGCGCGGTGGCCATGGCCAAGGCGCATCAGGCGGTGATGGAGGTGGCTGAGGTCGGCGACAGCAGGGCTCGTCCGCTGGCCGGCGCGGCGCACGACTGCGAAGACCGTGTCCAGCAGCGGGATGCCCAGGATGAAGAACGGGATGATGATCGGCGCGAAGAAAAAGTACGTCCGGCCGCTGAACTGGTAGCTGTCCTGGCCTACAACTGCGAGGGTCGACGCGGCAACGAGCACGCCGAGCAGCATCGAACCGGCGTCACCCATAAAGATCTTGGCGGGGTGGAAATTGTGCGGGAGGAAGCCGACGCACAGCCCGATCGCTATTACCGCAATGAGTGGGCCGGCGTTACTGGCCTGGATGTTGCCGACAACGCCGAGCTGGTGCGAGTACACGAAAAACGCCCCGGCGCCAATGGCGACGATCCCGGCGGCCAGCCCATCCAATCCATCGATGAAATTGACTGAGTTCGCCATGACGGCGACCCACAAGACGGTCCCGAGCACCGCCCAAGAGGGGCTCAGCTCGAGAGTCGTTTGGGCCAACGGGACGTGGAAGTACAACATGTTGACCCCGAAGAAATAAAGCACGGTCCCCGCGAGGACCTGGCCCGCGAGCTTGGCCGGCGGTGACATCTCCCGCACGTCGTCCACCAGGCCCACTGCGAAAATGACAGTCGCAGCAATTACCACCCCGAGGGGCGCCGAACTTCCTCTGAAGACCGGCCCGAAAACCGGCAGCTGCGAGGCGACGGCGATCGCGACGAGCATGCCGAAGTACATCGCCGCCCCGCCGGCAGTGGGCGTGGGACGCTCATGGACTCGCCGGTCGTCGGGCGTCACGAGCAGCGAATGGCGCTTCGCCAAGGCGCGCGCAGCAAAGGTGGCCAGCCAGGTGGCTACGGCCGCCACGGCAAAGACCACGATGTACCAACGGAATTGGATCAAACGCTAAGTCTCCCCAGCTGCGAGATGTCCAGCGCTCAGGCGCCGAGGCACCAGCTCATGGGTATGGCACAAACTTGGAACAAAGGAGCCCCACCTCTTCGCGCACGGCGTCCCGTTCGCTTTGGTCGTCGGGGGCGGCGAGCACCCGTCGCATGAGATGGGCGATCTCGTTCATCTCGCCTTCCCTCATGCCGGCCGTGGTCACAGCTGCGGTGCCGATGCGCAGACCGCTCGTGACGAACGGCGACCTCGGGTCGCCAGGGATCTGGTTCTTGTTGAGAGTTATCCCGGCTCGGTCGAGGGCCTCCTGAGCGGCCTTTCCGGTCAGCTCAGCGTCGAAGGTGCGAAGGTCCACCAGCATCAGGTGGTTGTCCGTCCCGCCCGAGACGATCCGGAAGCCCTCGGAAGCGAGGGCGCCCGCCAGCGCCTGGGCGTTGCGCACTATCTGAGCCGCGTAGACGGCGAAGTCGGGCTGGGACGCCTCGTAGAAGGCCACCGCCTTGGCCGCGATGACGTGCTCGAGCGGGCCGCCCTGCAAGCCGGGGAAGACCGCCTTGTCGATCGTTTGCGCCAGGGCCTCCTTGGAAACGATGCAGCCACCTCGAGGCCCCCGCAGGGTCTTGTGCGTAGTGAACGTCACGATGTCCGAGACAGGGACCGGGTTGGGGTGAGCACCGCCGGCGATGAGCCCGGCGATATGTGCCGCATCAAAAAGCAGCAACGCCCCTACCGAATCGGCGATCCGGCGGAAGGGCTCGGGGTCGATCACCCGCGAGTACGCAGTTGCGCCGGCGATGATCATCTTGGGCTGGTGCTGCTCGGCCAGGTCTGCCAGAGCCTCGAGGTCGATGCGCTCGTCGCTCTCGCTGACGCCATAGCTGACGAAGTGGTACCACCGACCGCTCACGTTCACGGGCGAACCGTGGGTCAGGTGACCGCCTTGGTCGAGGCGCATGCCGAGGACGGTGTCGCCAGGCTCCAAGACCGCGAGGTAGCAGGCCAGATTGGCATTTGCCCCCGAGTGGGGCTGCACGTTGGCGTGCTCGGCGCCGAACAGCTCGCAGGCGCGGCGCCGGGCGAGGTCCTCCGCCCGGTCGATGACAGCGTTGCCGCCGTAGTAGCGCCTGCCCGGGTAGCCCTCGGAGTACTTGTTGGTAAGGACGGACCCGGTCGCCGCCATGACAGCCGGAGAGGTGAAGTTTTCCGAGGCGATCAGCTGGAGTGTGGTGTTCTGCCGCTCCTTCTCGTCCTCGATTATGGCGAAGAGCTCTGAGTCAGCGTGCACTCGCCTGAGCCTAGTTGTTGTTCAGCGCAGGGCCGCTGCGATCTCGTCCCAAGATAGCTGGCCCTCCCGCAGGGCCTTCGGCGTTTCCCCTGTGCAGTCGACAACGGTCGAGGGCTGGGCGCTGCTGGGGCCGGCGTCGAGGACGAGTGTCAGTTCGGCGCCAAGGGACTCCGCCACCTCTTGAGCCGTGGTGAGCGCAGGTTCCCCATGGCGGTTGGCGCTTGTCGTCGCGATGGGCCCCATTTTGCGACATATCGCCAGTGGCACGGGGTGGGCCGGGCACCGGATGCCGATCGTGGAGTCCTCCTCCCCGAGGTCGGCTGCCAGGTCGGGGCGCCTTGGGAGCACGATGGTGAGCGGCCCCGGCCAGTACAGCGCCATGAGCCGGCGGGCGGCCTCGGGCACGGCTGTGCAGAGGGAAAGCGCCTGGGCCTCGTCGCAGACCAGGACAGGCAGTTCGACGTTCCTTGGGCGGCCCTTCACGGCAAAGAGCCGGTCTGCAGCCCCGGTATGAAAAGGGTCGGCCGCCAAGCCGTAGACCGTGTCGGTGGGCAATCCGATTATGTCGCCACCGGAGAGGGCAGTCACCGCCGGGTCTATGGCCTCAGCCGGCGGGGGGTCCCCCCAGGCGGCGATCACCAGTGTCGCCATCAGCGACGGAGCTTATGTCAACGACTTGGCCACGAGTACTCGCTCCCGGCCGGCCAGGTCTTTACGGACAGCGACGTCTCCGAAGCCGGCCGAGCGCGCCAGCGCCTCGGCGGCAGCGCACTGATGGGGAGCGATCTCGGCGACAAGGGCAGAGCGCTGAGCCAACCAGGCGGGCGCCTCGCTCAGTACCGCTTCGAGCGCCTCGAGCCCGGTCGGGCCTGCCACCAGAGCCTGGCGGGGCTCCCAACGGGCGACCTCCTCGGGTAGGTCGGCCACTTCGCCTTCGGCAATGTAAGGCGGGTTGGCCACGGCAAGGACCACCGACCCTCGTAGCCCCACGGGGAGCGCCGACCACCAGTTCCCCTGGACGAGCCGGACACGCCCTACGGCCCGGGACCCCAGGCCGGCCAAGTTGGCTGAGGCGACGGCGAGCGCATCGGCCGACAGGTCCGTGGCCCAGGCCTCGACGTCGTGGCGTTCTGTGGCGATCGACAAGGCAATGGCCCCCGAACCTGTCCCGAGGTCGACCACGACCGGTCGGGGGCCCTGCGCTCCAGTCGGGATGATCAGAGCTAGTTCCGCAAGCGCAACCTCGACAACTGCTTCGGTTTCGGGCCGTGGGATGAGGACGCGCCCGTCCACCATCAGGTCGAGCTTACGAAAGGCCCAGTGCCCGAGGACATACTGCACGGGCTCGCCCGCCTCCCGGCGCGCCAGCATTGAAAGGAAAGCCCGCCGCGCGACTGCCGGCACGGGCTCGTCCAGCGCCGCCGCCCAGGAGCTCCCGGATGCGTCCTCCACGAACCACTGTGCCGTCCTTCGGTCCCCCAGGCGCTCGACGGCTTGTTCGTAAAGGGGCCGCCAAGTGCTCTCCGGGCCAGCTACGGCGATGCCGGGCACGGTTCAGGCAGGGCCCTCTCCTCCGAGCTGGCGACTGCGCTCGTCAGCAAGCAGGGCATCGACTATCTCGTCCAGCTCGCCCATCAGCACCTTGTCGAGGTTGTGAAGGGTTAGGCCGATCCTGTGGTCTGTAACCCGGTTGTCCTTGTAGTTGTAGGTCCGGATCTTCTCGGAACGGCCGCCGCCTCCGACCTGGCTTCGCCGGGCCGTTGAGAGCTCGGCCGACTGGCGGTCTTGCTCGGCCTTCAGCAACCGAGCGCGCAGGACCTGCATCGCCTTGGCCCTGTTTTGGATCTGGCTCTTCTCGTCCTGCATAGACACGACGATGCCTGTGGGCAAGTGGGTGACGCGCACTGCCGAGTCCGTGGTGTTGACGGACTGGCCCCCTGGCCCGGTCGAGCGGTAGACGTCGACGCGCAGGTCCTTTTCCTCGATCTGGACTTCGACCTCTTGAGCTTCGGGTAGCACCGTCACAGTTGCCGAGGAAGTGTGCACGCGGCCCTGGGACTCTGTCACCGGGACGCGCTGCACACGGTGCGGGCCACCTTCGTGCTTCAGGTGTGCCCAGGCGTCCTTTCCCTTGACGAGCACCATGACCTCGTTGAGGCCGCCCTTTGGGGAGGCATCGAGAGAAAGCACTTCGGCCTTGAGACCCGTACGTTCGGCGTAGCGCAAGTACATCTCATGCAGGTCGCGGGCGAAGAGGTTGGCTTCTTCGCCGCCCTCGGCACCGCGGATCTCCACGATCACGTTGCGACCGTCGTTGGGGTCCTTGGGCAGCAGTAGGAGCTTCAGCTCGTCCTCCAGGCTGCCCAGCCGTTCCTCAGCCTCGCTGATCTCGTCGTTGAGAAGGTCGCGGTCGGCCCCTTCGGCGTCCGCCGACATCTCGCGGGCGAGCGTGAGGTCCGAAAGGGTGTCCCGGTACGACCTGTAGGCCGTTACAACAGGCCCGATCTCGTGCTGGCGCCGTGAAAGCTCGACTAGCCGGCGTTGGTCGGCTAGTACCGCCGGGTCAGACAGTTGGGCAACGCCGTCCTCGTACTCCGCGACCAGCTCATCCAGACGCTCGAACACTTATTGCTCGGCGCCGGCCCTCGCACCTCGCCGCCCATAGCGACGCTCGAAGCGCTCGACACGACCACCGGTGTCCACGAGCTTCTGCTTGCCCGTGAAGAAGGGGTGGCACTCGTTGCAAAGCTCGGTGTGAAGTTCGGGTTTGGTCGAGCGGGTCGTAAAGCTGTTGCCGCATGAGCAGGCAACCTTGGCCTGGACGTACTCGGGATGGGTATCGATTTTCATGGTTCTCCCCAGGATAGTGCCCGTACTACATCGCAGGAGCGGGCGTCTTGGCGATCTCCGCCAAGAAGAGGTCATTGCTACGGGTAGAACGGATCTTGTCCACCAATAATTCCAGGCCCGCCGCTCCGCTCCCATCGCTCGCCAAGGCATTCAAGACCCTGCGGAGCTTCCAGACCTGCTGGAGCTGTTGGCGGTCGAAGAGCAGCTCCTCGTGGCGGGTGGAGGACGCATTGACATCGAGCGCCGGGTAGATGCGGCGTTCGGCAAGCTTGCGGTCAAGGCGCAGCTCCATATTGCCTGTGCCCTTGAACTCCTCGAAGATCACCTCGTCCATCCGGCTCCCGGTCTCGACAAGTGCGGTGGCGAGGATCGTCAGCGAGCCGCCTTCTTCGATGTTGCGGGCACTGCCGAAGAACTTCTTCGGCGGGTAGAGCGCCCCGGTGTCGATACCGCCGGACATGATGCGCCCGGTCGCCGGCTGGGCGAGGTTGTACGCCCTGGCGAGCCGGGTGATGCCATCAAGCACGATGACCACGTCACGGCCAGACTCAACGAGACGCTTGGCGCGCTCGATGGCCAGCTCGGAAACCTGGGTGTGCTCGTCGGCCGGCCGGTCGAAGGTGGAGGCGATCACTTCGCCCTTCACGGAACGGCGCATGTCTGTGACTTCTTCGGGCCGCTCGTCGACAAGCAGGACCATCAGGTGGACGTCGGGGTTGTTGGCCTCGATGGAGTGGGCTATCTGCTTGAGCACGGTCGTCTTGCCGGCCTTGGGCGGCGAGACGATCAAACCGCGCTGGCCTTTGCCGATGGGCGAGATGAGGTCGACGATCCGAGCGGTCACATTGGCGGGGTCGCCAGGGATTTCGAGGGCCAACTTCTGGTCCGGGAAAAGCGGCGTAAGGTTCTCGAACTTCGGCCTGTTGCGGGCATCGTCTGGGGACATCCCTGCTACGGAGTCGACCTTGACCAAGGCAGGGTACTTTTCATTGTTCGCGGCAGGGCGGAACGAGCCTTCCACAATGTCGCCCTTGCGTACGCCGTAACGGCGCACCTGGGTGATCGACACGTAAACGTCGTTGGCGCTGGCGAGGTACCCATTGGTGCGCAGGAAGCCGTAGCCCTCCTCGCGCAGGTCCAAAAGGCCTGTGCACGGCACGAGCTCACCCGAATAGGGCGCTTCTGTTGCCTGTGCCGGAGCAGTGAACTCTCGCTCGGGCCCGCGCTCGCCGCCACGCGCTGGCTTTTCCCGGTTACGCCGCCGCCGGCGCCGGCTGTTGCCCAGGTTCGGGTCCTCACCGTGGCGTGGGTCGGCGTTACCGTTACCATTGCGAGCCTCAAAGCTGCGCTGGCGACCTTGGTCAGACCGCTGGAAACTCTGACCGGGCTCGCTTTGGGCGTCGACGTTGCCCGAGCTAGTCCCGTTGCCCGAGCTCGCGCCGTTCGTCGAGCTCCCGCCGTTGTGGCGGGCTCTGTCGTTTTGGGCGGGCTTGTCGGTCTCCCGGTCACTGTCGCGCTGGGCTTTGTCGGACAAGGCTGCCGGGCCGCCATCGCCAGGGCTCTCAACAGCCGCGCCAGTGCTCGCCGTAGCGTCGAGGGGCGCTGGCAGGGCCTCCTCGGCCACGTGGCCGTTGGCACTTGCTAGCTCCAACTGCTCGGTCCCGCTGTCGCCGGCAGCGTCTTGGCTGTTGGTCGTCCCGGTCCGCCTGGAACGAGCCCGACGAGGCTTTTCGGCTGGGGGCTCCGCCGTTGGTGTGGCTGTTGGCGTGGGATCTCCCTCTACGCCGGTGACCTGGAGTATGTGTGAGACCAGGTCCGCCTTTTTGGTGCGTGCCGCGGGCGATGCGCCCAAGGCCAAGGCGATTGCGAAGAGCTCGTCACGCTCCTTTGCCTCAAGCACGGAGCGCTCGAGCTGCAGGTCGCTCATTGACTACCTCTGTGGGGGTGTGGGTGTGTATGAATAAGGGTCAACACGGCCGGAGCATCCAATGAAACTTGGACAGTTCCCCTGAGCCTGGGCCTGCGGCACTGCGCTTGAGGCCACTGGTAACGCCCGAGAGATCCCGCTCCGGATGAGGTCCCGCTCGTGAGTACTACCGAGCCGGGCAACCACCATGATACCGCTTATGCGGCACTCGCGCCAGGAACCCCCATCACGGCCGGGCTCAGAGCGCCAGCTCCTCCCGGACCGCAGCCAGGTCGGCGTCGATCGCCTTGGGTACTGCGATCTGGCCGATGGCAACATCAGGGTCCTTCAGGCCATGTCCGGTCAGGATGCAGACGACCTTGGAACCGGCCGGCACACCCACCTTGAGCAGCCCTGCTACCGCCGCCGCGGAGGCAGGCTCGCAAAACACCGACTCCTCGCGGGCAAGGAAGCGGTACGCCTCGAGTATCTCCTTGTCCGTGATGGAGCCGATGAGGCCCCCCGACTCGGACGCTGCAGCGGTCGCACCGTACCAGGAGGCCGGGTTGCCGATGCGGATCGCTGTCGCGATCGTTTCTGGTTTTTCGACCGGGTGACCCAGCACGATAGGAGCCGCGCCCGCCGCCTGGAACCCGAACATCCGAGGCAGCTGCGTCACCTTGCCGGCATCTTGGTACTCGCGGTACCCCTTCCAGTACGCAACGATGTTGCCGGCATTGCCTACCGGCATGCAATGTACATCGGGGGCATCACCCAGGATGTCGACGACCTCAAACGCGCCAGTTTTCTGGCCCTCAATTCGGTACGGGTTTATGGAATTCACCACCGTCACCGGTTCTCTTTCCGCAAGCTCACGCACGAGCGCAAGCGCGCGGTCAAAATTTCCCCGTACTTGCACGACTTTTGCCCCGTGCACAAGGGCCTGGGCCAGCTTGCCTAAAGCGATATACCCGTCCGGGATGAGCACGACGCACTGGAGCCCGGCACGCGCGCGGCATAGGCAGCTGCTGAAGCTGAAGTGTTCCCGGTCGAGCCGCACACGACCGCCTTGGCGCCTTCTTCGAGTGCCTTGGAAATGGCCACGGTCATCCCGCGGTCCTTGAACGAGCCCGTCGGGTTGGCGCCCTCGACTTTGAGCCAGATCTTGGCGCCGACCTGTTCCGACAATCGTCGCGCCTCGATAAGGGGCGTGCCGCCTTCCAGGAGGCTCACGACCGGGGTGGAGCTGCTCACGGGGAGGTGCTCGCGGTACTCCTCGATCACCCCCTGCCACGCACGTGCGCTCAAGGGCCGACCACCCGGAGCAGCCCGCCGATGCGCTGGACCGCATCCAGGCTGCGCAACTCGTGGAGGCAGGCCTGCATGTCCCGCTCATAGGCAGGGTGGGTCACGAACATGAGGTGCGCCTGGGCCCCTCGGTCTGATGAGCCGTCTCGACCGGCCCAGCCTCGGGTTCGGGGGCGTCCTGCTCCATCGAGCGGACCGAGACATTATGGCGGCCGAGCACGCCGGCGATCGCAGCGAGCACGCCTGAGCGGTCGGCCACGAACAGGCTGAGGTAGTAGGCGCAACGCAGGTCATCGATCGGGCGGATGGCCACCGCGTGCAGCTCCAGCTTGCGCGCCGCCCCTCTGACGGTCAGGTTGTGAGCAGCGTCCACAAGGTCACCGAGCACGGCACTGGCAGTCGGTAGACCGCCTGCGCCCCTACCCAGCAGCATCAACTGGCCCACCGCATCGCCTTCCACGAAAACAGCGTTGAACGAGTCCCGCACCGAGGCGAGGGGGTGGTCCACCGGGACCATCGCCGGGTGGACGCGCACGCCGAGCGACCCGTCGGGGCCGGACTCGATGACCGCTAGCAACTTGATCTCGAACCCGAGGCGTTTAGCGGCTTCAATGTCCTGGCCCGTGACCCCGGAGATCCCTTCGCGGTAGACATCGCCCGCCACGACCTTGGCACCAAACGCGACGTTCGCCAGGATGGCAGCCTTCGCTGCGGCGTCGTAGCCCTCGACATCGGCGGTGGGGTCGCGCTCCGCGAAGCCCAAGCCTTGCGCCTCAGCGAGGGCGTCCTGATAGCTGGCGCCGGAGTTGGCCATGCGGGTCAGGATGTAGTTGGTGGTGCCATTGACGATGCCCATGACCCGGTAGATACGCTCACCGGCGAGGGACTCCCGCAGCGCCCGGATGAGCGGTATGCCTCCTGCCACCGAAGCCTCGAAGAGCAGGTCGACACCCGCATCGCTGGCTGCGTCCCAAAGCTCCCCGCCATGGTTCGCGAGCAACTCCTTGTTGGCCGATACAACGGGCTTCCCGCTGCGCAATGCCCTCAGTACGAGGTCGCGGGCGGGTGAGATGCCCCCCATGACCTCGACGATGACATCGATCGAGGGGTCGTCGACGACGCCGCCGGCGTCGGTGGTAAGCAGCGGCTCGACGCCCGGGACCTCTCGCTCCTTGGTGGCCGACCTTACAGCGACCTTGGCGAGCTCGAGCTGGAGCCCGGTGCGGTCCGCGATCCGCTTGGCGTCGCTAAGTAGAAAACGGGCGAGCGCAGCCCCGACGTGACCGCAGCCCAGCAAACCAACTCGCACGGTGGGCCGGGCCGAGGAGGGGCGCACATGGCCGTCGCGGCTCTCGGGGCTCTCTGGGCTCTTGGTTGGGACCATTGTGCGAAGGCTAGCGTGCCAGGCCGCGCGGGCCTTCCCAAGAGGCGAGCGCTCTAAGCGTCGAGAGCTAACAGGTCCGAATAGGTCTCGCGGCGGACGACAACACGCCAGTTCCCATCACGCACGAACACGACCGGTGGTCGCGGCACCTTGTTGTAGTTGGACGCCATCGCATGCCCGTAGGCGCCCGTGACCGGGGTCGCCAGCACGTCGCCCAATTCGAGGTCTTCAGGTACGGAGGCGTCGCGCACCAGCACGTCGCCTGACTCGCAGTGCTTTCCGACGATTGTCACGATGCGAGACCGCTGCGCCTGGGTTACCCGAGGAAGGAACGCCTCATACCCCGACCCGTACAGGACTGGCCTCGGGTTGTCGCTCATGCCGCCGTCGACGCTGACGTAGGTACGCACACCGGGCAAAGTCTTTATGGTGCCGACGGTGTAGCAGGTGATGGCGGCGGCCGCGACGATCGATCTTCCCGGCTCTGCAGACAGCACGACGGTGTCGCCGACACCAGCGGCGCGGGCGGCTTCGCGCAAGGTCTTCGCCCACTCGGTGATTGATGGGGCGGACTCGCCGGCAACGTACGGCACCCCCAGCCCGCCACCGATGCAGAGCTCCTCAACGTCGTGGCTAGTAACAAATGGCACGAGCACCTCCAGAGCCTGCTGGAAGCTCTCGAGAGCGAAGATCTGGGACCCAATGTGCGCGTGAATGCCTACGAGGCGGGCACAGCTCGTCGGGTGCCTAAGGCGCTCGATCGCATCGGCGGCAGCGCCCGAGGCGAGGCCGAAGCCGAACTTGGAGTCCTCCTGGCCGGTCATCACATACTCGTGGGTGTGCGCCTCGATGCCTGGCGTCACCCTGATCAGGACGCTCGGCGGAGGCCGGAGGGCACCCTCCTGGCTTGGCACGGCCGGCTCAGCACACGGGCCAGGCGGTCGATCTCGTCGAACGAATCGACAACTATCCTGCCGACGCCTGCTGCGATCGCCGCTTCGAGTTCCACCTCGGACTTGTTGTTGCCGTGCATCACCAGAGATCCACCGGGTACGCCCGCCGCCAGCGCAACGGCAAGCTCCCCCCCGGTCGACACGTCCATACAAAGGCCCTCTTCATAAGCGAGGGCCGCCATCGCCCTGCAGAGGAAGGCCTTCGACGCGTAGGCGGCCCGGGGGCCGAAAGCCCGCCTCGCCTCTTGGCAACGCTGGCGCAGATGTTGTTCGTCGTAGATGAACACCGGCGTACCGACCTCCTCCACGAGGTCCATCACGTCCACGCCGCCGATGCGGAGGCGGCCGTCGCTACCGACATCTGCGGTGAGCGGCAGCAGGTGCAAGGGGACTGGTCCCTGGCGCCTGGGCGCGCCAGCGGCGGCTGACTGACTGTCGGGCGCCTCGGCGGTGAGGGGGTCGGGGATCATCGGCACCAATAGTTGCAGGCCGGCCGTGGCGCCGCTGCCAGAATTGTCCCTGGTCGATCTCACAGGGGCCGCATGATGGTCACCAGGGGAGGTGACGGCGCGCTACCAGTATGCTTGGCCTCGCCGCCCCCGTAGCTCAGGGGATAGAGCACCGGCCTCCGGAGCCGGTGGCGCCGGTCCGAATCCGGCCGGGGGCACGAGCAGGAACACTCTCTACCAGCAGGAATTTTGTAGAGGGTGCCTCTTCCGGAGTACCTGTTGGGACCCGTTTTTGACCCCCATTTGCCATCACGAGTGGGAGGAAACTGACGTGCCTTTCGTTCGCGACCGGCGACCGGCGACCGGCGACCGGCGACCGGCGATCCGGCGATCCGGCGATCCGGCGATCCGGCGATCCGGCGATCCGGCGAGACTAGCTAGCTCTCACTCCCGCCCCGAGTAAATGGCCCACACCGTAGGTGACTGAGGCGGCAACGGCCGCGGCCAGCAGCTGCCGGCCAGCGGTGCGCCAAACTCCCTGACCCGAGAAGGCACCGATGGCTCCCCCGAGCACCAGGGCTGCTGATGCGCCGATGACCACAGAGGCGAGGACAGCGCCTGTCCCGCCCGTGAAAAACCAGGGCAACAACGGCAGGATGGCGCCGGCCGAGAAGGAGAAGAATGACACCACGGCCGCCTGACGCGAGGAACCAGTGTTTTCAGGGTCGACCCCCAGTTCGAGGCGGACGTGCGTGTCTAGTGCGACCTCAGGATTGGCCATCAGGATCCGAGCCACGGTGTCGGCGTCGGCCGCCGGGACCCCCCGAGCTCGGTACATTGCAGCCAGCTCACGCTGCTCTCCGACGGGATCCTCGGCCAGCTCAGTTCGCTCGACATCGATCTCGTGTTGTACCAGCTCGTCATGGGCCTTGACGGACACCAGCTCCCCCGCGGCCATCGAGAACGCACCGGCCAACATTCCGGCCACGCCTGCCACACGTACGGCCGTGATATTCGTGCTCGCGCCAGCCACGCCGAGGACGAGCGAGATATTGGTGAGAAGCCCATCCCCGGAGCCGAGAACGGCCGCCCGGGCGGCACTCCCCTGAACATCACGGTGGCGGCCCCGACGAAGTGAGCCGGGCCGGATGAGACGGCGTAGTCTCGATCGAGACCGGTTGGGGGCCGGCGAGCGCCGTGACGACCGAACTGTCGCCCTCTTTGGCCTCTTCTGGCTCGGCTTCACCTTCAAAGCATGCCCCGCGGAACTGTGGCATAGGCACTTTTCAGAGGAGAAACCTAAAACCAGCCGGTCGTTCAGGAGATCCTCGGCCCATCGACGAGCACCGGCCTCATCAACGAGGGCGCCCGATAACGGGTCCTCAGTGTTCATGTTCGGTTAAGGTGCCGGTGCCTACCCTTGTTTAGGTAGATATGTACGGCACCTTCCCATGCTGATTGCCACCTTGGCGGCTCTCTTCGCCGCCGCTTTTTTCGCAGTCTCTGCAGCGCTCCAGCACCGTAGCGCTGGGTTGGTGACGGAGGCTGACACCGAGCGGACCGCCAGCTTGGGCGGGTTCATTGCAGGGACGCTCCGTCATCCCCTGTGGATCATCGGCAGCGCAGCTGGCATCGCCGGATTCGCCCTGCACGCTCTCGCATTGCGGGACGGCCCCCTAACCCTCGTGCAGCCCCTGCTCGTCAGCAGTGCCCTTTTCGCCCTCGCGCTACGCCAGCTCCTCGAGCGCCGCCGCCCCCGGCGCAGCGAACTCGGGTGGGCGTTAGGCCTCGTGGTCGGGCTGGTGCTGTTCCTCACGATCGCGACGCCAGCCGACGGCGTCACTAAGCCGGCCGATGCTGTTCCGACAATTGTAGTTAGCGCGCTGATCGGCCTTGGCCTCGTCGGTTTTTTTGTTGCCGGCAGGCGCGCCACCGGCGGCGCGGCGGCAGCATTGTTGGGCACCGCTACCGGCCTGTCGTTCGCAGCGAAAGCTGGCCTGTTGAAACAGGTCATGGGGACTCTCGACCGGGGCCCGGGTGCTCTTGCTACGGCTTGGCCACTCTATGTTTTCATCGCAATGTGGTTGTGCAGTCTGTTGCTCAATCAGCTCGCCTACCAAGCTGGGCCGCTTCCGTCGAGCCTGCCGGCGATCATGACGGTCGACCCGGTCGTAAGCTTGGTCATAGGGGTGGCCATATTCGACGAGCAGTTCCGTAACAGCCCCGTCGACTTGGTCGGCGAGGTCTTCGGGCTGGCTCTCGTTGTGGCCGCTGCAGTCGGCCTCACCAGGTCAGCGCCCGACCCCACCCGCGAAGCCCTCGCCGCGCCGGACGGGCACAGAGCCGACGGGAGTTGTGCCTCGGCGCCGGCAAGCCGCGTGGCGGTGGTAGCTCAGGTCCACGAAGTAGGGACAAAAGCCATTGCAGGATCCGGAGAGTGACATGTCACCGTTGCCCTTAAGCTACATTTTGGCGCGTTAATGTTGGCGTAATGTACCGCCTTTTCCCGTTGAATTATAGGCGGCGCTAACTTTTGGTACCCAAGGCCCCGATGGAAGTGATGACCTTTCCTGAGGTCCAAAAAGTGGAGGTGCATATGCACATCGAACCTGTAGGCGCAGTGCCCGCGCAGCAAGCTCAGAGCGCCGTCCAGCATGCGCATCAAACCGCCCCCGTCGACGGCGATGGTGACCATGACGGGTCGCCGTCTGCGGGCTCCCTGCCAGAGGGCTCAACGACGTCAAACTACGCCTGACCCAGTTATTCAGGACGGTTTTTGAGCGGTGCGCCACGGCCATCAACAAAGGTTCGCTCGGGCCCGTGCGAGCGCGTCACCCGTTCGGGTCGCGTGAGGCACCCCCGAGCGAGCCGGAAATCCCTCGGGGATTTGTGCTCCGGAGAGTGACGCTCCGCTGCTCTTAGCCAAAGTCGCCGCAAGACTTGACTTCACGTTGCCGTAAGGTCCGCTCTTTACGCTGGTCGTAAGTGCTAGCCCAGTGTTGGAGGCAGAAGGAACCAGTGGACGGCCTATTCCGGTCCGGGAGATCGGGACCAGTGAACCGCTTTTGGGTACGACCTTTGGCCGCGCCCGGGGGATCCTTGCTCCTCTTGCGTGCCTTTCTCGGCGTGACCTTCGTCTTCGCCGGGTCGCAAAAGCTCGCCAACCCCAACTTTTTCAGCGCCACCGCTCCGGGCTCGTTCCAAGAGCAGCTCCGAGGGTCGATGATTACGAGCCCTCTTCATCACCTTCTGGCCTTTGCCCTGCACGCTCCCGTACTTATAGCAGCACTGATCGCCCTCGGTGAGATCGCCGTCGGGCTCGGGACGTTGCTCGGGCTCTTCGGACGGTTTGCCGCGATCGGCGGAGCACTGCTTTCGTTATCGTTCTTCCTCACTGTCAGCTTCAGGGACAGCCCGTATTACTACGGCCCTGACATTGTTTTCCTTTTCGCGTGGACACCGTTCGTCCTGGGAGGGTCGGGCACCTGGTCGCTCGACAACATTTACGCCAACCGCGCTCTGCGGGTACGAGAAACCTTTGAGGTGAACGCCCAGCCCGGAGCGAGCCGGAGCCAACTGGCAGCGTCTAGGCAGCGAGCCGCCGACGCCGAGCGGCGGATCTTCCTCCAAAAAGCAGGTGCAGCGGGCCTCACCGCCGCGGTGGGGACCGTTTTTGGTGGGCTCACAGCAGGGATCGGACGGCTAGTCCACAAGCCGCAACGCGGCGGTGCCGTCGGCTCGATCGCCGAAGGCGTCCCCACGACCACTAGCCCGACTACGAGATCAAGCACTAGCCCGACTACGAGATCAGCCACTAACCCAACTACGAGGTCAGCCCCTAACCCGACTACTTCTCGTGGCTCCGCGTCGACGATGCCCGAGACGAGCGTGGTCCCACCCGCCAGTACTGCAGGCCCTGATGCACAGGTGCCTCAGGGGACGCCGATCGGGCCGGCAGCCAACGTGCCTCTAGGGGGTGCAGCTAGCTTCACCGATCCGGCCCAGCAGGTCCCAGCGCTCGTCGTCCAGGTAGAACGGGGCCAGTTCCGGGCCTTCTCGGCGGTCTGCCCGCATGCGGGTTGTACGGTCCAGTTCGACGGGACGAACGACGTCTTCGCCTGCCCATGCCACGGATCGGTGTTCAACGCGTCCACCGGAGCCGTGCTGCAGGGCCCGGCAACGACCGGCCTTTCACCCATCCCTGTGGCGCTCGGGCCGAACGGGCAGCTTTATGCCGACGGTTGAGCACCCGGGGCGAACCCGATGAGGCGAGCTCCAATCCTTGTGGGTGCAACCATGGCAGGCCTCGCCGCGGTGGTTAGCTTCCACACCAAATCGGCGACGCTAACGCTCGGCACCCTTCCGACCGTAGCGGTCCCGGCAGGTTCTTCGACCAGTTCCGTGATCACTGGACCGGCGACCCCGTCGAGTACCCTCGCCACCTCCCCAGCTACGACCGTCGCCCGGTTTGCCCCTGCTGCCCCTCGACAGTCGACAAGCACTCCTGCGGCTCCGCCGGCGAAGGCCGCACCGGCGAGCACCAGCGCACCCACGACCGCAGCCAGCACTACCGCACCACCGGCGACCACCAGCGCACCCACGACCGCAGCCAGCACTACCGCACCACCGGCGACCACCAGCGCACCCACGACCGCAGCCAGCACTGCCGCATCACCGGCGACCACCAGTGCACCGACGACCGCAGCCAGCACTGCCGCGCCACCGGCGACCACCAGCGCACCCACGACCATCTTGCCGCCTACAAGGACTGCGACCGGGGCTGTTGTCAACTACGGCTATGGGGTCCTTTCGGTGTCGGCAACGGTCTCAGGGACGAAGCTGACGAACGTGACCATCGCATCGATTAGTGACGGGGGGAACTTCCGGTCCGAGTCGATCGACCAGCAAGCCGTCCCAACTCTCGAACAGGAAGCTCTCCAGGCTCAGAGCGCCAGCATTCAAGGCGTGTCGGGCGCAAGCTACACCAGTGCCGGTTTCCAGCAGTCCTTGCAGTCGGCGCTCAGCCAGCTGGGGTTCCGGTAGCCCAGGATGCTGCCTATGCCTGGGGTGCGTTCCCGGCCGACCGTCCCGCTCCCTCGGCCTTTTCTGCGATGCCGAGAACGGTCCTCGACGCGCCGCAGCGGTGTCAGGTGAAGCGACGGCGCCGTCGGACCACAGGCCCCCGGGGCCTTCGTCGGGCTCGGCTCGTACAGGGTGTGACCGTCGTCGTCGTGGTTGTATTGGCGGTTGTCGGGCTGCAGGTGTCGGGTCATCTGGCCGCTGGCGGTGGCTCACGGGCCCTGCCAGGAAGGCGGCACGCTCTGTGGCGCCCTTAGTAGTTTCACTAAAGCATCGTTCTTCGAGAACGGGTATGGCGGCTATTGAAGCCGGATTGCTCCCTTGGCGGCTGGCTGCACCGATCAGCAGGGAAGTTGTTTTGCCTGGGTCGGCAAAACAATTGCTCATCGCCGGAGGACTTGATAGTGCAGGCACCTCAGTGCCAGGGATCTTCGCCCTTGGCACATCGAACGGGCGCCTCGCGCTGGTTGGGGACCTTTCGGTCCCAACCCACGACGCGGCCGGCGTAGTCATCGGGCGCCAAGCACTGGTCTTTGGAGGCGGGACGACGGGGCCCAGTTCAACGGCTCAGCGTTTCCGAGTCCCGGGTACAGTCGAGCCGTCTGGTTATTTGCCTGCGGCGCGAGCCGATGCCGGCGCCACCAGCATTGGCGGTACCGCGTTCGTGGTCGGGGGCTACGACGGCCCGGCCTTGGACCCCGAGGTGTTGGCGACGACCGACGGCGTTCATTACTCCGACGTGGCTCGCCTAGCGGTGGCGGTCCGTTACCCGGCGGTGGCCGCCCTGAACGGCAAGATCTATGTTTTCGGAGGTCAAGCGAGCAACGGTCAGCCGGTGCGTGCTGTGCAGGCCGTAGACCCTCGCTCCCACCAGGTGACGCTTGTTGGCAAGCTCCCAGTACCCGTGAGCGGCGCCGTGGCTGTGGACCTGGGCGGGACGCTGTACCTGGCGGGAGGTGAATCGCCTGCAGGGCTATCGCTCCGGCCGACTGCCACCATCTATGCATTTGACCTGCGCCGTCACAACTTCCTACGCGCCGGCTCCCTACCGGTGGCAGTGAGCAACGCTGGGGCGGCGGTACTTGGTCAGAGGGCTTGGATCGTGGGCGGCGAGGTCGCCGGAGGCACCCCGACCTCTGCGGTGCAAGTGCTGGAGCCCAACTTCGGCTTCGGCGACGCCGGGATGCGCGGCGCGGGGTCACCGTTTTTCGGTGACCAACTTCTGGTCGCCGACAGGGGGAACAACCACCTCCTTGTCCTCAACGATGCCGACCAGGTCATATGGGCCTACCCGTCGAACCACGCGCCCCCACCCCCAGGAGGCTTCTATTTCCCCGACGACGCCTTCTTCATCCGCCATGGCACGGCCATCATCTCCAACCAGGAGGACAACGACACCATCGTCGAGCTCGCCTATCCATCAGGTCGGTTGCTCTGGTCATTCGGCCACCCCCGCCTCCCGGGGTCGGCGCCCGGTTACCTCAACAGCCCCGATGACGCCTACATGTTGAAGAACGCGGATATCACCGTCGCCGACCCAATGAACTGCCGCGTGTTGGTAATAAGCCCTCAAAAGCAGGTACTGGCCCAGATCGGGACACCCGGAGAATGCGTGCACGGGCCCCCGACGAGGCTCGGCTCTCCTAACGGTGACACACCCCTTGCGGACGGGGACCTGCTTATTTCGGAGATCAACGGTTCATGGGTCGATGAGTACACCCGAGCCGGGCACCTTGTCTGGGACACCCAGCTCGCGATCGGCTATCCGTCCGATCCACAGCAGATAGGCCCGGCAACTTATCTTGTCGCTGACTATGAAGACCCAGGGGCCATCATCGAGTTCAACCGCCAAGGGCGGATCCTCTACCGCTACCAACCGACGTCGGGCCCGGGCGTGCTAAACCGCCCGTCACTCGTGGAGCTACTGCCCTCGGGAGCGTTCATGTTGAACGACGATTACAACGACCGAATGGTCGCCATCGACCCGGTGACAGGCGCTTTGGTGTGGCAATACGGTGTGACAGGAGAGGCTGGCACCTCGTCGGGACTTCTCAACACCCCGGACGGTTTCGATGTCCTTGGGCCGGGCGGCACCACCCCAACCCACCCCGCTACTGGTTAGGACGTGCACCGCGTGAGATCGTTCCCTTCTCCAAGTCGCACATGCCCAAAGGTCACAGCTCAGACGTTCCGGAGCCGGCTTCGCCGTGACTTTGCCGAAAGGAGCCGACGTGCGGTGTCATCGGGCCAGGTAGGGACCGACTTGCCCGACACAGAGCACAGCCAGCAAAGCGCCGAGCGCGATGCTGGAAGCAACCGCCCATTGCCGCAGGCCCGCCCCCTCGACTTGCTTCCGAGTGCGCCAGTAGAAGTCCCGCGGAGCGAGCCGGGCAGTATCGAGCAGGTGGCCCAGCACATGCACGGCCATGGCTGCGAACCAAAGGACAAAGCTGGCCTTATGGACAAAAAGAAGTTCTTGACGGAGGCTGCGAGGAGCGAACAACAGGGCGATCCCGCTTGCGAAAAGCGTGAGCGTCAACAACACGACGACCGGGCCGAGCAAGCGCAGCAGCGCAGGCGGTGGCCCCTTGCGCCGGTAGTCCGGAGAGCCGGCGTAGTAGCGGACGAAGCGATAGCCGGTACTGCCCATCTTCAGCAGGACGGGTGGGACCAGTAGCATGCCGACGAAGACATGGGGGGTGAGCAGCGCCCGAACGCGCAACACTGTTACCCCCTCGGCGGCCAGCAAGAGCAATAAAACGGCCGCAACCGTGCCTGTCAACCTTGCGTTGCCTTCGACGCCGTTCTTCGACAGCCCGTCGAACGGTGCCGCTGCTGAGGCTGAGGCTGAGCGTCCCGACCGCTCGGCGGGGGATATTCCCATACTGGCCATAATGAGCACAGACCCTTGCGTTTGTATGAACAGCCTCGACGACCAGGTGCGATAAGGCGCTATGCGTTTGCTCCTGGCTGAAGACGACCCAAACCTGCGGAGCGTGTTGGCGCGCGGCCTGAGGGAAGAAGGTTACGTCGTCGATGCCGTCGCAAATGGCACCGAGGCGATCGACTATTTGCGTATGTACGAATACGCCGTCTGCGTCATGGATTGGCGGATGCCGGGGGCGTCCGGCGTTGAGATCGTCACGTGGGCACGGGGCCGGGGGATCCAAACTCCGTTCCTGATGCTCACCGCGAGGGATGCTCCTCCCGACCGGGTCCACGCTCTCGACGAAGGCGCCGACGACTACCTGGTCAAACCGTTCGACTATGGAGAACTGCTCGCCCGGTTACGCGCACTCCTCCGCCGGCCGAGCCGCGACCGCAGCCCACTGTTGCGATGCGGTTTGTTGACGGTTGACCCTGCTACGCACCAGGTCTTTGTAGGAGACGAGCGCGCCGACCTGACCCCCCGCGAGTTTGCCATCGTCGAATTGCTGGCCCGCCAGAGCCCTGCCGTTGTACCGCGCCGGTCGATAGTGCTGCAAGCGTGGCCCGAGGAGGCGGACGGGGTCGGGTCGAACACGGTGGACGTCCATATCGCCCGGTTGCGTGGGAAGCTCGCCCGTTCCGACGCCAGGATCGAGACCCTCCGCGGCACGGGCTACCGACTGGTTGGCCCGTCGCAATGAGCACGCAAACCGGGCGGCTCGACAACTCGGCCCGGCAAGTCCGCGCACACGTCCACCGGGTGGCACTCGGGGCTACGCTGCTCGCCCTCGCTCTTTACCTGTTGGCTTGCTTCGTCGTCGACGTGGTCGTGGTCGGCCGTCTGGACCATGAAGTCGATTCTCGCCTGTCGGTTCGCCTGCACCAGGTCATCCCTACGCTGCCCCCGGGGGGCCCAACCGGCACGCTCGGGTCCTACAGCCGACAATTTTCGGGCGACTTCGACGACGCCCCCATCGTGCTGTGGTGGGTTCCCGCCCACGCGACGCAGGCGGTCCGATTGGACACCAACGCACCCGTCCTGCCGACTAGGGCCCTGAGAGTGGACACGCCGACCGACTTCACGGTTGGGGGCCGAGACTTCCGGTTGGACGGTACCAAGCTCGCCGATGGCCGGCTCATCGCCGGGTCGACCGCCGAACAGGTCCGTACAGCGCTGTCGACCCTACTTGTCATCGAGGCCATCCTCGGCGCCCTTGCCCTGGTCATCCTCTATGGAGCCGCCTCGGTGATCGGCCGCAGTGCCGCGGCGCCGGTCGAGCGCGCCCGACGACGTCAGCTCGAGTTCACCGCCGACGCCTCGCACGAGCTGCGCACCCCGCTTAGCGTCATCGAAGCGGAAGTTGGTTTGGCGCTCAACGTGAAGCGGTCAGCACCGGAGTACCGACGAGCCCTGGAGCAGATCGCCGGAGAGAGCAAGAGGTTGCGCCACATCGTGGAGGACCTGCTTTGGCTGGCCCGTCTCGACTCGCTCCCCAACGCCCCTCCCACGGGAGCGGTCGATGTCGCGAGCGTCGTTAGCGTTTGTGCAGATCGCTTCAGGGCAATCGGGGACCGGCGGGGCATCTCCATAACGGTCACCGAGAAGGGCACCGTGCGACCGATCGTCTTTGCTCCTGCCGAGTGGCTCGACCGATTGGTCTCGGTCCTCTTGGACAACGCCTGCCGGTATGCCAACGACAAAGGGCGAGTCGATGTCGCGGTATCGGTGGACGGTGAGAGGGTGGTGCTCGTTGTCGACGACAGCGGGCCGGGGATTTCGCACGCAGACCGTGAGCGCATTTTCCAGCGGTTCCACCGCGCTAGCGACGTGCCCGGCGGTGCCGGCCTCGGCCTATCGATCGCAGATGCCGTCGTGCGCGCGACCGCCGGAGACTGGACAGTGACGACAGCGCCCCTCGGAGGGGCCCGGATAGCGGTTTCCTGGCCTCGGCACCGTCCCGAGCACGGTTGGACCACCGCCAACGGCGGAGGACGTCAAGACGACAACGCCGGGCTCGTGGGCGCTCGCTCAGCACTCGAAATCAAACGCGTACCTTTCGTGGAAAGTGAAGGGAAAATGAAACAAAAGTAATAAAACCTGACAGGCGGCTCGGGTTCACCTCGCCGTAAGGTCCGCTCCGTACGCTCGGCGGTGGCAGCGAAGCGAACCGGAAAGGACGAAGTGACAATTACCGAGCCAGTCGAGCTCTCGGACCGGGACATAACTTTGCCAGGGCGGCTGCCGTCTGGCATCCCCGCACGACCAATGCCGTCTCATCGACGGAATCGGCACCGGCCAGGCCGACCTCCGCGCCGTTGGGCCGTTGAGCTTTTCTTGACGCTCGTCGGGACAGGCTTCGGCGCAGTTCTTGGAGCGGTTGTCACCGGGGAGACGCGCGGTTCGCTAGCGGCTCCCGGAGGCCTGCTTATCGCCGGCGGGAGGCTCGCCGGTTTCACCGGCGCCTACTTATTGCTGATCATGCTGCTGCTTATCGCCCGCGTGGCCTGGCTCGAGCGGGCCGTCGGCCAACACCGGCTGGTTCGCTGGCACCGCCGGACGGCACCATGGGCGCTTGTGCTCATCTGTGCACACGTCGTGCTCATCACGCTCGGCTATGCGCAAGCTGCCAAAACCGGTGTCTTGCGCCAGATGTGGGTCTTTTTGTCCTCGTACCCGGACATGCTCGCTGCCGCCGTCGCTTTTGGCCTGCTCGTCATGGTGGCCATTACTTCGGTCAGAGCCGCCCGAAGGCGGCTCAAATACGAGACGTGGTGGGTCGTGCACCTCTACACCTATATTGCCCTGTCGCTTGCGTTCGCCCACCAGATAGTGACGGGAGTCACGTTTGTGGGTCACCCCCTGGCCCGGGCCATATGGGCGACCGCGTGGGCATCAACTGCCGGGCTTGTCATCTTCTACCGCGCCGGAGTGCCGATTGCCCGCAACCTCCGCCACCAGTTGCGTGTCGAGTGGGCTCGTGAGGAGGCACCGGGCGTGTACTCGATCGTCTGCCGGGGGCGCCGGATCGACCGCCTCGCCGTGTCGGGGGGCCAGTTCTTCCAGTGGCGATTTCTTACCCGGGACCTGTGGTGGCAGGCGCACCCATATTCGCTCTCAGCCCTGCCCCGCCCGCCGATGGTGCGAGTGACGATTAAGGCTCTTGGCGACCACAGCCGCGCCGTAGCTCGGATCAGGCCTGGGACCCGGGTGTGGGTAGAAGGGCCCTATGGGGCCTTTACGCATCACGCGCAATCGACGGGCCGGGTGGCACTGATCGCTGCCGGGGTCGGCATCACGCCTTTACGGGCCCTGTTAGAGGATCTGCCCACATCCGTAGACGTTGCGGTGGTCGTGCGCGCGTCGGCGACTGAAGACCTGGTGCACCGGGAGGAAGTCGCGGCTCTTGTTGACGGCCGGGGCGGGCGGGCCTATGCGGTGGTCGGCCCACGCCACAAGGCCCGCTTCGACTCGCGCGTTCTTGACCGGCTCGTGCCTGATCTCGCGACGCGCGATGTCTATGTCTGTGGGCCCGCGGGTTTCACCGAAGGCGTTGTATCGGCAGTTCTCACCTTGGGGGTACCGAAGGAACGGATCCACAAGGAAGGGTTCGATTTCTAGTGAAGCGCGCACCGGTGGTAGTGATCGCCACAATTGCCGGCCTGGCCGGGGTCCTGAGCTTCCATACCAAGCCTGCGACGCTCAGCCTCGGCAACGCGGCGGGCCAGGGACGTCGGCGGCCCCCCCCACTAGCGGGCCAGCCACCACCACAGGCCCGGGGAGCCCGGGCTCGTCCGCGACGACCAGCCCCTCAACTACACCCGCAGCAACAAGGACCGCTACCGGTAGTGCCATTAATTACAATTACGGGGTATTGTCCGTTTCGGCGACGGTTTCAGGGACGAAGCTAACCAACGTCACGATCGCGTCTATCGATGACGGGGGTAATTTCCGCTCCCAATCGATCGACCAGCAATCCGTACCCGTTCTCGAACAGGAAGCACTCCAGGCTCAGAGCGCCAATATCCAAAGCGTTTCGGGGGCAAGTTACACGAGCGCAGGTTTCGAGCAGTCACTGCAATCAGCGCTGACGCAGTTGGGGTTCAAGTGATGGCGCTCCACAGCGCGCCGCCCGAGCAGGCTCGTTTGTCCCACCACCGCGAACAGGTGATGGGGACCGTGGTGACCATCGACGTTTTCGGCGAGGCTGACGAGGTTGCACCCAATGAGCTCTACGTCCGGGTCGCCCAGGCCCGCGCCCTGCTCCAACGGGCCGATGCAGTTTTCAGCACCTGGAAAGAGCACAGCCCGATAAACCAGCTGCGCCGGGGAGAAATCTCCGTTCCCGAGGCTCCTCCAGAGGTGGCGCTCGTGCTGGAGGGGTGCGCGACGGCGCGCTCTCTTTCTGACGGGTGGTTCGACCCGTGGGCGATGCCGGGAGGGATCGACCCAAGCGGGTTCGTAAAAGGCTGGGCCGCGCAGCGCGCCTTGGATGCTCTCTCAATGCCTGGGGTCACGGGCCGGATCGTCAACGCCGCAGGCGACGTGGTCGCATCCGGCTGCCCGAGCCCGGGCAGGCCGTTCCGGGTTGGCATTGTCGACCCAAGCGACCGGCGCAACCTAGCCTGTGTCGTCGAGCTCACGGGAGGTATCGCTACTTCTGGGACCTACGAGCGAGGTCCGCACCTTATCGACCCGAGAACAGGCCAACCTGCGGCCCGGGCCGCCTCGGCGAGCGTCACGGGGCCCGACCTTGGCCTGGCGGACGCGTTGGCTACAGCGCTCGCTGTGGCCGGGCGAGCGGGCCTCGCATTTATCGAGCCCATAGAGGGCTACGAGGGCTTCGTGATCGGTTACGACGGGTTCTGGCAATCCACGGCCAATTTTCCGTTCGACACGCGCCCGAAGAGGGCCGATAGGCCCGACCTTACTGACGGCTAGCCCGGTGGGCGGTCCGATGGGACCGGGAGGGCGCGGCGTCAACGCCCCGGCAACAACACCTCGAAGAAATCACGCGCCTCCCACCCGGGAGGGAGGTAACGGTCGGCGGGCCGCTGCATTTCCGGGTAGAGCTTGGTACCCGTAACCTCGGCGGCCCGACCTCCGGGGTGAGCGTAAAAGTTGAACGTCACCCACTCGGGGTTGATGTCGAGCGTCATGGCCCGCACGGCCCCGGCCCGCTGGAGAGATTCGGCCAAAGACTTGGCTGTCAGCGCTGGCCCGGCAACGTACACGAGAGCCCCGTCGGCTGTCACCCCGACACCGCTGCGGGGGACAACGTAACCGCCGCCGAGCGTATAGCCCCAGATGGCATTGTCGGTGTAGGTAGCTGAGGGGGCCAACCGGCCGTGGTCAACTAATAGGACAACATTCTGCAGGACTGACTCGACCGTCGGGGACATGGAGACTTCGGTCCCCCATGCGCCGATATTCACGCGGCCGTCCTTGTAAATGACGAAGGAAGCGGCGCCGCGGACAAGCGCCACTCCGGCCCTGCCCTCCAGGTATATGCCCCCGCGCGCGTCTTGGAAGCGAAAGCCTCCATTGAACGCGGCCACCAGGTATGGCAGTTCAGACGGTGTCACGTACGGGGGGTGTGCCCAAGTGCCGCCCGGCTCGGTCGAACCAGGGACGAGTTCGACCCTTAGCAGTTTGAGGTCGATCCAGACCGCAGAGGTGATCTGGCTGGTGTAAATGTCGTCGGCCCGGAACTGGGCCACGTACATCGCCGGCACCCCGTCGACCAGTGGTCCGGTGGGTTGCCACTTCCCCTCGCCTGCCAACGCCGGCCGGACCAACAGCGGGACCGGCGGGGGAGCTGAGAGCCCCGGTCGGCCCGTCGTCGTCGTCGTGGGTAGCGTAGTAGTGGTACCAGGGCCAAGCACCCGGATAGGGCCCGTGGTGGTCGTCGTCTCGGCGACCGTCACCGGGATCTTGTTGAGGCTCTTCGGTTGGCCCCCTTTCGACGGCGCTGTGGCCGAGTAATAGAGCTCCTCGAAGCGTTGGGCCACCAGTCCAGCGTGATGGGCTCTTAACCAGTCGGCCCACTTGGCTTCAAAGTCTTGGTTGCCTGGTGAAAGCGCCGCCCCGACAAGAGATATGCCGAGCAGACAGGTCAAAAGGGCCGGGATGGCCAGCAGAGAACGAGGTCGGAGGAAACGGCGACGGCGGGGCGCTCGGCGCTGTCGGCCGTGCTTTGTTGAGCTTTTTGTGACGGTCACGACTGCGGCTCCTGGCCAAGGCCCGAAATGCTTTACGCCTTTGGCAGACGCGAAGTTCGGGTGGGTGCGCTAGTTCAATCCTGCACCGGCCAGCCTTGCGCCAACATGAACTGAAAGGTTCACGGAGGGCAGGGGTTGCAGCGGCTTCCCGTTTGGTCCGACCGTCACCACGCGGCGCCGGCAGGCTGCTTGGTCGTTGCATTGAGCCGGTTGAACAGATTGGTGGTGGCGACCCAGAGGACCAGGCCGGCTAGCTGCCTTTCGTCGAAGTGCCGTGCCGCCTCATCCCAGATCTCGTCGGGGACCGGATCAGGTCGGTCCGCGAGACGGGTCATCGACTCGGCCAAGGCCAAGGCCGCACGCTCCGCCCCCGTGAAGAGCTCGGTCTCGCGCCAGGCGGCTACGGCAAAGAGCCGCTCGTCACTCTCACCTGCGTTCTTGGCGCTGGTGGCACCGCTGTAGACGCACGCGCTGCAGCCGTTGACCTGGCTGGCTCTCAAGTGAGCGAGTTCCATGGTGGACGCGGGCACGCCCGCGCCATAAGCAGCTTCGATGACGGACTGGATCGCCTTCATCGAGTCGGGGAGCACGTTGGCTGGATTGTTCATTCTTGCTGTCATGCCTATTAGACGCGCAACGCGGCCGTTATGTGACAGCTCGTGGTTGCCCCCGCTGCGCTGGAGGTAGGCACGGTGCTGGCCCTGAACGGTTGAGACGACGGGGCCAGCTGTCACATCCAGGCCACCTGGCGCGTCAATGTGTTCAGATGGACGAGGACCTAGTTGCCCAGTTCGAAGCCTCCCGGGCGAGGCTGCAGTCGGTGGCCTACCGCATGCTCGGCTCTCCGACGGCGGCGGAGGACGCGGTACAAGAGACCTGGATCCGCCTGAACCGCTCCGACACGGAGAGCATCGACAATCTCGCCGGGTGGCTGACCACTGTTGTGTCACGTGTGTGCCTGGGGATGCTGCGGTCCGGCCGCAGCCAGCGCAAAGAGCTGCGAGAGCCCGACGAGCCCAGGCGCGAGCTCGCCGGCCCCGAAGACGAGGCGGTCCTCGCCGACACGATCGGCCCGGCCCTGCTGGTTTTGCTGGAGACCCTCGCTCCTACGGAACGCCTAGCGTTCGTGCTCCACGACCTTTTCGCGGTGCCGTTCGAAGACATTGCCCCGATCGTGGGCCGGTCTCCCGCCGCCGCTCGACAGCTGGCCAGCCGCGCTCGCAGGCGCCTCCAGGGCAGCGACGAGGTGCACGCCGCAGACCGTCGCCGCCAACAAGAAGTGGTCGAGGCTTTCTTGGCGGCCTCGCGTCTAGGGAACTTCGAGGCGCTCGTAACCATGCTCGATCCTGAGGCTGTCCTACGGGCAGACCGCGTCGCCGTGCAAGGCGCGGCCGCGAATAGCGACCGGGGAGCACCCCTACTCGCACCCCTGGTGCGTGGCGCCAGGGCCGTGGCCACCGCCCTGGCCGGGCGTGCCACGGCGGTCAAGGTAGCCCTCATCGACGGCGCTCCCGGAGCGGTGTGGGCTCCGGGCGGGCGGCCCCGGGTGGTTTTCTCCTTCCGCGTCATAGGCAACACCATCGCCGAGATCGAGGTCATCATGGACCCCGCCGTCGTGGCGGGACTGCAGGTCGAGGTACTCTGAGCGGCCGGCGATCGGCGACGGTTGAATTGAACCGTGTGGGGCCCCTGTGCGGGTCGTCGCATGACAGAAACAACCGAATTGTCACGAGGTGATATTGCGGTACAGGCGAACGGATAAGGCGACGAACACAACAACGATCCCTAGGCACCACACCCCAGCGAGCCACAGGTCGTGGAACACAGGCCCCCCCTCGAGGAGCGCCCGCACAGCGTTGATCGTTAGGGTAGCGGGCTGGTTCTGAGCGAACGGTTGCAACCATCCGGGCATCGTGGACACCGGGACGAGGGCAGAGCTAGCGAAAAAGAGAAGGAACATGGGCAAAATGGCGGCCATCTGGGCTGTCTGCGGGTCCTTGACGGTAAGTCCGATGGCGGCGTACACCCAGCTGAAGGCGTAGCCGAACGCCACGATCAGGGCGATACCTGCCAGGCAGGCACCGACGCCATTGTGGAAGCGGAACCCGACCAACACTCCGAGACCGATGATGAAGACCAACGCCAGGACGCTCCGGCAGAGGTCGGCCAACGTACGGCCGGCGAGAAAGGCAGAGCGCGCCATCGGCAGGCTCCGGAAACGGTCGATCATCCCCGTTTGGAGGTCCTGGGCCAGTGCCAGGGCCGTGGTCATGCCGCCGATCAGCACCGCCTCTAAAAAGATGGCAGGCACGATGTAGTCGACGTAGTCGATCCCGGGGATATGGATGGCCCCGCCGAGCACGTAACGGAACAGCAACAGGATGATAGTCGGCTGCACTATTGACATAAACAGCAACTGGGGTGTGCGGACGATCCGCAGCAGGTTGCGTTTTGTAATCCCCCAGAAGTCACGAAGGGCGAGCTTTGGGGTGAGCGCGACGACCTGAGAACGGGGCGCGTGGACTGCTACCTCAGTCATTAACGCTCCCATCGACCTTTGTGCCGTTCTTCTCGGTGGCGCCGGAGTGCCCGGTGATCGCCAGGAACACGTCGTCAAGCGAAGGGCGCCGGATCCCAATGTCTTCAAGAGCGATACCGCCATCGTCGAGCGCTCGCCCGGCGGCGATTAGGTCCTTGGTGCCACCTTTGATCGCCAGCCTGATCAGGTCCGGGTCTGCATCGAGGCGGGGCCGAGAGGTCCCGAGGTCTGCCACGAGCGACATCGCCCGCTCGAGATCGGCTCGGTCCTTCACCCGGACCTCCAAAACGTCGCCGCCCAGTTTGTCCTTCAGCTGGTCTGCTGTGCCTTGGGCCACGACGCGTCCGCCGTCGATAACCACGACCCCGCTGGCCAAGCGTTCGGCTTCTTCCATGTACTGGGTGGTGAGCAGAACCGTCGTCCCTTCGGCCACGAGCTCCTCGATGAACCGCCAGAGGTCGTTACGAGTCCGAGGGTCGAGCCCGGTGGTCGGTTCGTCCAAGAAAAGTACCGGCGGACGACCAATGAGGCTTGCCGCCAGGTCGAGTCGGCGCTTCATGCCACCCGAGTAGGTCTTGACGGGCTTGTCGCCGGCTTCGGTCAGCGTCATCCGCTCCAGGGCCTCTTCGGCACGGCGTCGATAAGTGCCCTTGCTCAGGTGATAGAGCAGACCGACGAGTTCAAGGTTCTCTCGACCAGTAAGCATCTCGTCGACGGTGGCGTACTGGCCCGCAAGCCCGATCATCGACCGAATTGTCTGGGCATCGCGCTCGACGTCGAAGCCTGCCACCTTCGCGTGGCCACTGTCGGGCAGCAAAAGTGTCGTCAGCACACGGACCAGGGTGGTCTTCCCGGCACCGTTAGGGCCGAGGAGGGCTAGTACTTTGCCTGCTCCGACGCTAAGGGAAACGTTGTCGAGAGCCTTCTTGGGCCCGAAGCACTTGCTTACTGCTTCGACTTCGATCGCAACTTCGATTTCGACCTCGTCCTTGGCGTGGGACAGATGCCAAGCCCCCTCGAGCGCTACTGTCATGGCGTTCCCTCCTGGCTGCGGAGGCGTCGGGTTCGTCAGGGCGCGTGTGGTCGCCCTGCCCGAAGCAGCCATCTCATGGACCGATGTGCCAAACTGCGCTACCGAAGGTCCGGAGCAACGCTCCCCTGGTCGCTGCCCAAGCTGTCAGGCACGACGAACATCACGGGGCTCTGCTAGCCCACTATACCGCCATGTTGGCATCGTGGCGTCGTGCTGGTCGCCAACCAACTACTGCAAGACGGCGCAGAGATCTTCACCGGCCGCCGGATGTCGACCTGCAAATTTCCCCCGTGCCGGCCAAATAGGCTTCGAAGACGAGCGGCAAGGAGGGACCAAAGGCCATGCCAACGGGCCCCTTCCGGTCAGAGCATTAGGCCCATATTCTCAAGAACCTTGACGCAAAGGTCGAGGAATTGCCATGAGGGCAAGTGGCGTAACGTCGAAAGATTCGACCCCGCCAAGGCCCGCTGCCCTCGGCCACGCGTCGGTTGCGCCGGCCGGCCCTTTTGGAGCGGGCCCAGCAGCGGGTATGGGCGAGCCTCCCTCCAGCGGGTTGTCTCTTGCTATAACGGCGATGCGACGAGACCTCGATGCCTACGCGGTAGGCCGCAGTGCCACGGGCGTCGCGGACAAAGACCGCACCGCGGAGCTGGCTAGCGCGTTGGCTGGCTTGGAAGAGATCTACGCGGCCAACTTTGGCGGCCTCGACAAGCCGTCGAGGAACGACGCCGGCGCTGTCGCAGCCGAGCGGCACAGTCGAGGCCATATTCAGCGCGTTTACCGCTACTCGATGATGCTTACTGCCCGCATCGCGCCGGAACACGTCAATGACCCGCAATTCGAGTACGGGTTCCTGCTACACGATATCGGGAAGATCAAGGTGCCTGCCAGCCTCCTGGCGAACCCGGGCATCCTCACTGATCGCGAGTGGGAAGTGATGAAACTCCACCCCGAGGCGGGGCGAGCGCTACTCGCCGGCATCCCCTACTTATCCGGCGCCAGTCAGATCGTCTATGCACACCATGAACGCTGGAACGGCGAGGGCTACCCTCGCGGCCTCGTCGGCGATGAGATCCCCATCGGGGCCCGGATCTTGGCATTGTGCGACGCTTTCGACGCCATCACCCAGGACAGCCCTTACCGGAAGGCTTCTACGATCGCTGACGCCCGGGGCGAGATCCACCGGGGCGGCAGGGGACAGTTCTGGCCCGAAGCCGTGAACGCTTTCTTAGGTCTTAGCGTCCCAGACCTTGAGGCTGTTCGGGACACCGCGTTGAGTACTGCCCACATCGTCGCGCCACCGTCGCTGAGCGCGGCGAGCACAGGGGCATCGGGACATCTCGGGGAGCCGGTAGCCAAACCGGTCGGCTGGCTGGCTCGTGCACTAGCTAAACGGAAGGGTGGGTGATGGGTGCCCAGACCGGCATAGACGACGCTCGGTGAGCCCGTCGCCGCCGCCGCCAGTACGACGAGATGGGACAACGCTATTTGTGACCAACCTCGTCCACAGGTTTTGGGCCCGTGGTGATGTGTGCCTCGGGGGTGCTCGCGCTGGTCTTCGCTTCGGGGGGAGCCCAAACCTCACGGGCTCCGTGACCGGCGTTCCTGTCGGCCCACGTGGGTAACGGGCGTTTTGTGCGGAACTTATCGCGTCCCGCCAGGACCGCAAGCAAGTTCCTTATTCTCCACGGGAATCGTCTTGAGCTTGGCACAGATCACCTCGGGTTGTCCTCGCAGGCTGAGCTACTAACTATCCGGTGCTCGTCGAGCCACCGTCCGGCGGGTTTTTTTCATACCACTGGCGCCAGATCAACCGATGGACAGGGATCAGCCGGGGTATGTCACGCAGCCCTGGGATGAAGGGGACGGCTAACAGCAATATGGTTGCCACGCCGGTCAGGTAGACCGCGATCAGGTCGACGTTGGCCGAATTGTCGAACCCTGGCACTTGGTACCACAGCGTGTAGAGCCAGAGCCATGGCTGGCCCGGGTAGCTGCCAGTCTCGTTCATGACGCCCCACTGTGCGCCGCTCAGATGGTCGGCGGTGGCTACGTCGGAGAAGTACTGGCCGTCTTCGAGGAACAGTAGCGGCTTGGTGAAATCGGTCCCGTAAAAAGACTGGTTTGCGATGAGGTCGGCGTCTAGTGCCCCGCTGCGGGCCAGGGTCAGCTCGGTGGAGATCAGGACTGGTACCGGCCCGTCGGCAGCCGGAGGCACGACCAATTCGCCGCCGTGGAAGACGAGCTTGGTGACCGCTTTAGCGTAGGCGTTGTCCCAGGAGCCCTGCGTGGCGGGGGACGCAACGTTGTAGCGAGACAGCGCAGCGGCCAATGCAGGGTTGCTAGGAGCGATTTTTTCCAGCGGGGACAGGACGAAAGTCTGTGCCGCCGCGATGTGCTGGCGCACCCCGACAATTGTTTCCGGCGAGAATACGATGCGCTGCGTGCTGCCGCTCCCGGTGTTGTAGGGCGGCCCATAGGTAGCGGTTTCGCTCGTGCCGTCGAGCTCGCTGGCCGCGGTCCCTACGAAATCGGCAGGCGCAACCCTGGCCCAGGTGGCGATGGAAAGAGGGGGTACGTCGGGAGATGAAAGAAGGGCAGCCAGGGCCACCACCAGGACCACCGCCACCAGGGTGGCCACCGACGCTTCCTTGATGATGTCGTAGCGCCGGGTGGGCCCTCGCCAGTCGGCCCGGTCGGCGCCAGCAGAAGCCCGCACAGCGGCGCTGCCGCGGTCTCGGCGAGCGGGCAGCGGGTGGACCACCCCGCGGACGCGCACCGCGAGCACGTGGGCCCCCACGATGGCGACAAGCACGAGCGGCAGGAGCACGATGTGCCACATCAGCATTTGGCCAAAGTTCATGACGTTGAAGAAGGCGCCCACGCCCACGGCATCGAAAGCGTCCTTGCCGCTGGTCGAAATCCATTGCGAATCGAAGTTCTGCTGCGACACGTAGCCCGTGAAACACTCGATGACCGACATCATGAACGCCACCACGCCCGTGACCCAGGTCAAGGCGCGCCGCCCCCGCCATGCCGCCATCCAGAACTTGCCCCAGAGGTGGATGACCATGAAAGCCATGAAAGCCTCAACGCTCCAAAGGTGGAGGCTGTTGAAGAAATGCCCGACCGGGTTGGTGTGCCACCAGTCAGGACCTCCTAGGGCGAGGGCGAGCCCCGAGACTATGGCGAGCCCCAGCGCAGCCAGGGTCGCCACGCCGAACACGTATACCCATGACGCGACATAGGCCGGTTGGCGGTCGGGCAATAACTTCCCGGGTGGGAGCAGTCGGAGCGCTTGGCGGCGTAGCCGGGATGTCCACATGGCGGCGTCGGCTTCATCCCCGAGGTCATCGCGCAGGGCCACCCGCGGTAACACCGCAGCGCCCGCCACGGAGCTGGGCCCGGCGGTCGGGTCCTCGCTGACCTGTGGCTTTTGGGCCGTCCCGTGATCGGGGAAACGGACAAGGAGGGCGGCCCCAAAGATCACCACCATTACGACGATTAGGACCAGGTTTGCTTCAGAGACGGTGAAAATCGACCAATGCAGGTACCGACCAGGACCGTTCAGGTTGACGGCCGACGCGAGCAACGACCTGAAAACCACGGGCTGCTCCTCTCCTCCCGGTTGTCCCCCGAGCACATGGCTCGGATTCTCGTCACCGGGGTCTGGAGCGACGACTTCGGCGGGCAGACCGGTCCAGGTCTCAGCCGCTTGACCAAGACCGTACAACCTAGGGAGCCAGGATGCAATCCTGAGGTCACCCCGAGCCCAATCGCCCGGCGCTGCCTCGAGCGCACACGCTCCGGCGCGGGAGCGCCCAAGGAGCTACGTCGTCGCGCGCACCTTTTCACCGCCGTCGGGGAGGCTCTTGAGGCTGTCGGTGGGATGCGACGCGTTGGACGAAGGTTTGCTGTTTTTCGTCGTTGCCGGCATGCGAGGGGATAGAGTCGCAATAGGCGCAGCCCCTTGTGCCAGTCGTTGCCCCGGCCCCCGGTAATGCTCGAGAGCAAAGTCGAGGCCGATCATGAAAAAGAGCGCGACAAAGGTCCTAACGAAAACCGGGTACCTCCGGTTATGTCTGCCGGGGCGTGACAACTTTGGTGTCCCATGCCCACAAGTCCACCGCTTTGATCGGCCGAGGGCCCTGCACCCAGCTGGTCGCCGTGCAGTCCAGCTGGCTTTGGCCCCGCTCGGGAGCGCCCCCCGCCACAACCACGCTGGGAGCAGGCCATGAAGGCGCTCGTTTACCATGGGCCCGGCGCCAAGGCGTGGGAGGACGTGCCCGACGCCGCTCTCCAGGCGAGCACGGACGCCATCGTCCAGGTTGACGCCACCACCATCTGCGGGACCGACCTCCATATCCTAAAAGGCGACCTGCCCGCCATGGTGGACGGGCGCATCATCGGCCACGAGGCGGTCGGCACTATTTCCCAAGTGGGTACGGGGGTAAAGAACCTCAAGGTTGGCGACCGAGTACTGGTCTCCTGTGTCAGTGCCTGCGGTGCTTGTCGCTTTTGCCGGGAAAGCCGCTATGGCCAGTGCACGGGCGGCGGGGGGTGGATCCTGGGCAACGAGATCGACGGAGCCCAGGCCGAGTATGTGCGGGTGCCCTTTGCTGATAATTCGACCTACCCCGTGCCTGCCGGGGTCAGCGACGAAGAGCTGCTGATGCTGACCGACATCCTGCCCACCGCTTACGAGGTGGGCGTGCTCAACGGCGCCGTGCGCCCTGGCGACGTGGTGGCCGTGGTGGGGGCCGGGCCTGTTGGCCTGTCCGCCATCGCCGGCGCACGTCTGTACAGCCCAAGCCACGTGGTGGCCATCGACCTCGCACCTTCGCGTTTGGAGTCCGCCAAGCAATTTGGTGCCGACGTGGTGGTCAACAATTCCCACGAGGACGCCGTCGCCATAGTTCGGGACCTAACGGGCGGCCTGGGAGCCGACGTCGCTATCGAGGCCGTAGGGACGCCAGCCACCTTCGAGTTAGCCACCCGGCTGGTACGACCCGTTGGGAGAGTGGCCAACATCGGGGTCCATGGTGCTCCGGCAACTCTCCACCTCGAAGAGCTCTGGTCCCGCGACATCACGATCACCACGGGGCTAGTGGACACCTTCTCTATCCCCACATTGCTCAGCCTTATCATCACCGGCCAGGTCGATGCGCGCCGTTTCGTGACCCACCGCTTCGGGCTAGACGAGATGATGGCGGCATACGACGTCTTTGGCCGAGCTTCTGAAACTGGCGCCCTAAAGGTCGTCCTCAGCCGGAGCCCTTGAATACTTAGGCGCGGCCCGATCGCTCTGCGAGTCGCCCGGTTTTGAGCAGGCCGACCGCTCACGTTTTGTCGTACCGTGCGGGCTCGGGCGCCCCAATTGAGGAGGAACGTGGACAACTCTTCTCAAAGGTCAGCCGGCACCCATCGACGCGGCACTAGCACGCAGACGGGTGTTGAAACTGACCATCGTTGGGCCGTGTTGGTTGTGCTCTGTGCCGCCGCTCTGATCATCAATGTAGACAACACGATCCTCAACGTGGCTTTGCCGACCTTGGTGCGGGAGCTGCATGCAACCTCCAGCCAGCTGCAGTGGATCGTCGACTCATACGCCATGGTCTTTGCCGGGCTCTTGCTTGTCAGCGGCAGCCTGGCCGACCGCTTCGGGCGCAAGAAGTTTTTCCTGCTCGGCCTTGCTGTATTCGGAGCCGGGTCGATCGCGGCTGCTTTCGCGGGCTCCGTCGACCTCCTGATCCCCTCTCGGGCAATAATGGGCGCTGGAGCGGCGCTAACGATCCCGTCATCGCTCTCCATCGTGAACGACGTTTTTCGCGACCCGACACAGCGGGCACGGGCCATCGGCGCCTGGGGCAGCATTATCGGGCTCGGGATCGCGATCGGCCCCATCGCCGGTGGCTTGCTCCTGGCCCGGTTCTGGTGGGGGTCTGTTTTCCTGGTCAACGTCCCCATAGTGGTTGCCGCTCTAATCGGGACCTCGGTGTTGGTACCTGAGTCCAGGAACCCAGCCGTCGAGCGGGCCGATCCCGTCGGTGTCCTGCTGTCGATCGCCGGTCTGGGCCTGTTGCTCTGGGCGATCATCGAGGGACCTGCCCAGGGTTGGGCTTCGCCGGACGTTATCGGGGCCGGCCTCGCCAGTCTCATCGTGATCGGCGCGTTCGTCGCCTGGGAGTCCCACAGCCGCCACCCGATGCTGAAGTTGGGGTTGTTCGTAGACCGACGCTTTTCCATAGCCGCAGCCGCCGAGTGCCTCGGAGTCTTCGGGTTGCTGGGAGCTTTGTTCGTGATGACCCAGTTCCTCCAGTTCCATCTCGCTTTGTCTCCCCTCCAAGCAGGGGTACGGATCCTGCCTATGGCCGGTGTGCTCGTTGTGTGCGCCGTCCTGTCCCCGGTGGCCGTGCGCGCGATCGGGACCAAATTGACGGTCGCTACCGCGCTCGCGGCGGTGGCCGGTGGTCTGTGGCAGATCTCAGCGGTCTCGACGGGTACCACCAGCTACGGGAACGTGGTGCCCGGCTTGCTGCTGATCGGTCTGGGCGCCGGGCTGCTGTTGCCGACGGCGACAAACTCTGTCGTTGGGTCAGTCCCCCAGGGCGACTCGGGGGTCGGTTCGGCCGTCAACACCATGGCCCTCCAGGTAGGAGGTGCGATTGGTGTTGCTGTCGTCGGCAGCGTGCTGGCCACTCGCTACCAGAACCACATGGGCCGGGCACTCGCCGGGCGTCATCTGCCGGTTGACATCACACACACGGTCCTCGCCTCATTTGGGGGTGCACTGGGCGTCGCCAGCGGCGTAGGTGGGGCAACCGGCGCACTTTTGTCCCGCGCCGCACGCGCTGCGTTCATGAGCGGAGTGGAGGTTTCGTTCCTTGTCGGGACCGTCGTCTCGTTGGCCGGTGTTGTCACCGTCCTCGTCTGGCTACCTTCGCATGGCTCGCCAGCTCCACACGACCCGCCTCGCAAACCTGTGATAGTGCCCGATCATCTGGCGCTAACGGACCACGACCGCCGGTCCATCGTCGTCTGAGAGCCCGATCATGCCGGGGGCGGGCGCGACCAAACAGCGGCGGGATGTCTCAAGGCACCGAGCCCAGCGTCGACGGGGCCAACGAGCCATCGATGACGGACTCAGCAACGTCGACGAGGCGCAAGTTGCGGTTGCGCGCGTAGGCCCGCAGGGCAGTGAACGCGAGCTCAATGTTGAGCCCTGACCGCTCCGCGACCATCCCCTTGGCTTGCTCGATCACGACGCGGCTGTTAAGCGCATGCTGAAGCTGTTGGTTGAGGACCTGGGCTTCGACGGAGGCCCGGTTCTGGAGGATGGCGATGGTGGCCACGTCAGCCAAGGCCTGGGCGCCCTCGATGTCAGCTGTTGACATCTCGCCCACCTCGACGTGGAACAGGTTGAGGGCGCCGATTACGGTGCCCCGAAGCCGCATCGGCAACGCTTGAACTGAATGGAACCCGGCGGCCAGCGTCTCGGCGGCAAAACGCGGCCAGCGGCTGGTGGGCGTGGCGAGGTCCGCTTGCATGACCGGTTTGCCGCTGCGGTAGCAGTCCAGGCAGGGCCCTTCTGCAGCCTGCAGCTCGAATAGTTCCAACACCCGCATTGCCTCGCTGGAGGAGGCCATCACTTTCAGCTGGCCGTCAGGGCCGGCCAACATGAGCCCGGCCGCGCCGACCTCAAGCAATACCACGCAGCAGTCAGCCAGTCTGGTCAGCAGTTCAACCACGTCGAAGTCGGCCACCAGCGTGTCCGCCAGTTCCACCAACGTCCTGGCCAGCATCGCTTCCCTAGGCACCGAGCCTCCGATCAACTTAGGTGAGTGACCATCTCGGCCCTATCTGGCCCCGAGAGCAGCAGCCCTCCAAGTGCACGCTACGACAGACGCGGGACCGCCGCTCACAGTCCTGTCGCCCCCGAGCTATTCCTGCGTTCCACGACGAGGATCTAAGCGTAGATGGCATGGGCGCAGTGAGGGCCTATTAAGGCGTACGAGGGGAAAGGAGTTTGTCGAGGTTCGGAGTTGGCTGGCCGATTCGACTGAGGACCGTCTGGAGCTCGCCGGCCAAAGCCTGCATCTCTCCGGAGGCGGCGCGGCTGTGGGCCGCGAACCAGAGTTCACCGCGAGGACTAGCGAAGACCCGACGCCAGTACCGGACGATGACAGCCGTCGGCAGACGGAGGTAGAGCATGCGAAGGTTCGCCGGGACCTCGGCGTCGCCGGAAGAAAGCAACAGCTTGAAGGTCTCCCGGGTGGCCCGCACCATCAACCTCATGGTGTCGGAGTCGGCGGCCAGTTTGGCCGCGTCGGTGCCGACCCGGTAGAGCGCAAACCCGATGGGGACGACAAAGGCGGTGTGGCCGAGCATCCAACCATCGATATTGGTGCTCGTCCTGGTCGGGAAACGGGCTGCGACAAACACCTCGCGCAACTGGCGTACCCGCGGTGTCGTCGTGCCTGTCGCCTCGCCGAGCATCGTCTTTTGCTGGCGGATCATCACGTACCTGACAACCGGACCATCGCGGACACCACCGGTCGCAGGGAAGCCGAACAGGGCCCGGTCGCCTATCGCCTCCACGAGTTCGGCTTGGCGCCCGACGGTGTTGCCAAAGAACAACACGTCCGAGCGGTCGGTCATCCCAGCCAGTAGCGGGACCGTGCCTACGAGCTGTTCGGAGCGGACAGAAACCACTACCAAGTCGTAGCGGTCACCCGCAGCGAGCTCGCTCAGCGACGGCACCACAACCTCCGTGCGCCGTCCCGACTCGGCATCTTCTAGCACCAACCCGTGGGCTTGGAGCTCCGACAGCCGACGGCCTCGGGCTAGGAGCACCAGGTTATGACCGGCCTCCAACAGCTTGCCGCTATAGACGCTCCCGATCACGCCTGCACCGACGACCAGGATTCGAATTGGCTCACCTCCTTGCTCCGACGCCAAGTAGCGCCACGCTCCGGCTCAGGCGGCCGGACCATGTGCCTTTAGCCAGCGTTTGGGTGGTGGGTAGACGAACCTCGCGATGGTGGTCGAAATCCAGGCAATGCACCAGCCTGCGAAGACGGAGAGGACGGTGTGTGTGGTGGAGGAGCCCCCCCAGAAAACTACCCGCACTGTCAAGATGACCGCCCACACAATGAAACAACCGACGGAATATGCCCAGTAGTTGCGGTACTTCGCCATCATCTAATTCCTACCCTTCCCACGCGCGAGCAGTTAGCACCTAGCGTCCCGCTGCTCACTCGTCCTTTTTCGTAACCGTGAAAAGTCCATCTGCCTACCGGCCGGGAGAGGTGCCGACAAGTGGGTTGCTGTGCTCACCGCCGCGACCGTAGCTTGGAGGTCGGCCGCTTGGACGCGACGCTGATCAGCCAGGCGCGACGCCCCAGGACGAACCAGAGCCCGATCGCCTCTAGGATCACGCCGCCTATACCGACAGCGGGCCAACGGGCGAATGTCGCCAGCATGAGAACAGTCCCGACCAGCAACACAAGCCAGGGCAAAATGGCGCCTACGCGCTGAGAGCAGAACCACATAGCGTTGCTTTGGCCGGCTGGAAATTGGTCGATCGAGGGTCCATCCCGGCCGGCGCGACCCTCCAAAATGGCGAACAGGCGACGTTCTTCGTCTGTGAGGGTGCCATCGCGAGGTAGTTCCACGCGCTCTGCCCTCATGGACCAGACGTGGCTGCGTGGGATGTTATTTGCCACTGGTCAGGCGCTCTAAGTTGAATGCGCCCTTCGACCATCGGTGACCAAAAGTTGAACTTCGTCATTGCTCCCTCATCTGCGGCGTCTCAAGCAGAACCCGAGTTCGCACGTCACCAGGGACTGGAGCAACGACGTCAGGCACTTTCCATAGGCACCGGCCCCGGCCTATGGGCGCTGTGCTATCTCCTGCCATCGTACTACCGTCTGCGGACCTGTGAGAGCAGACCAGCGATCGTGGTGAGCGGCGGTATTTTCGGACGAGTCCGCACGTGCGCGACCGTCTGAAGGTGCTTAGAAATGTTGTTGGCGCAATATCACCTCGCCCCCGCAACGGCCTCACGCATCGACCTGGGGTCGCGTCTTCAAATGCCCCGGCCGCCGGCTGGCGACACCGGGGTACTCTGCAAGAAGAGGGCATTTCTTCGGCCCCGAGTTGCTCTGGACCTCGGCGACGCTAACGCAGCGAGGCGAGGATGACCATGAAGAGCCCATACCTACTACTCGACAAACCCTCAGAACTCACCGTCCCGCAGCCGCTTCAGTGGTTGGCCCGCTCCAAGGCTATGGCAGTGGTGTGGACAGCCATGAGAGTTTGGCTCGGTGTCATGTGGATCCAGGCCGGAGACGCCAAGCTCTGGGGCAATGAAAATGCTGCCTTCCTCCACAATGGAGGCGCCGGTGTCGCCGGGTTCGCCGCCCATGGCGTTGCCGCCTACAGCTGGTGGGGGACGTTCTTACATCATTTTGTAGTCCCGAACGCAAGTTGGATCGGCATCCTGGTGGCTGTGAGCGAGTTCCTTATCGGTCTCGCTTTGGCAGCGGGTTTCTTGACACCCTTGGCGGCACTTGCGAGCCTCGGTCTTCTGTTTACCTACGTCATGTCCGGTACCGCCAGCGTCTGCGCTTGGTACGCCCTCTTTGCCATCGTGCTCCTCGCTGTTTGGAGGACAGCTAGCTGGATCGGCGCCGACGGCCTTATGGCTGGTTACTTCCAACGTCGGCATGATCGGCCTCCCACCCTGGGCGTACCAGCCCACGGCATTGTGCCAAAGCCAACCAGGCCGGCGGTCCTTTGAGGACGAAGGCACGCCTCGTACCCTCGTGATGTGATCGGTCGCTCGTTCCAAGTTGCCTCAGATGATGGGACGCACTTCTCGGTCACCGACGAAGGCCGAGGGCGTCCTATTTTAATCGTTCACCCCGGCGGTGGCACTTCCCAGGCGTGGACGTTGGTAGCTCGACGCCTGACCGCCCGCTTTCGTGTACTCCGCTTCGACCGCCGCCCCTACAGCCCTGCCAACGGTGAGGCCCCAATCGAGTCGATGGCCGGCGAGGTGGCTGACGTTCTCGCCGTCGTCTCCGCCGTTCGTGAACAGGTCCTATTGGTTGGGCACTCGTCTGGAGCCGTGGTGGCACTTGAGGCCGCTGCCGCTTCCCCGGAAGCGTTCGCGGGTCTAGTGCTTTACGAACCACCTCTTGGCGTTTCGAGCCCACTTGGTGGAGACGCCCTCCGTCGAGCGCGAGAGGCTCTCGAGAACGGAGAGCAGGGAGGTGCGATGACGATCCACCTGTGCGAGATCGTTCGTATGCCCGGGTACCAAGTCGTGCTAATGCGACTGTTCGTTCCGTTGTGGCACCGGGTGAAGCGAGTCGCGGCCAGCCAGATCGCCGACGATGCGGCGCTCGAATCCCTCGGCGTGGGCATTGACCGCTACCGCGATCTCAACGTGCCGACCCTCCTCCTCGGTGGCGCTCACAGCCCTCGTCACCTTCGCGTGCGTCTCGACTCGTTGCGAGAGGTCCTCCCTCGCGTTGAAGCGGTCGTCATCCTCAAGCGGCAGGGTCATATGGCCAATGTCCGCGCGCCATCGAAGCTCGCAGCCACCATCGAGGGGTTCGCGGACCAACTGACTTGGTGAATCCCGATCGCCGGGACCGGTTCAGGGCGGCCTCGAGAGGGCTACCTCCTACTCGGACTAGGGGGCAGAATGCCCTGGGCCGAGACCCTCCGACGACGGTGCCAGCAACGCGGGCCCGGCATGCTGCTGGGTGCGGCCTCTGGCAGTGGAGATATTCACGTCACCCAAGAAGGTGTGCCCGGTGACCCGTACGAACAGTTGAGACGGCTGCCCAGGCTCGGAGGTGGCGTGGTTGCGCAGGTGACCGTTGCTCGGTCGACCACGTACCTCAACCCTGGCACCCTCTGGGAGCACCAAGTCGACATCACGACCAATCGCGTACGCGCTGACGTGCACGGTACTCGGAGCAGTCCTGGTCTTCGAGAGATCGACCGTTACATCCCCGAGAAGAGCTACGGCGACTAAGCGTCGTTCAACGTCCCACGCCTGGGCGCGCGTGCCCTTATGAAGCCAGCCACCTTCGAAGAACGGTTCCAAACCCAGCAACCAGCGGCGGGCCGTACTGTGCGCCGGTTTCTGCTGGGAAACAGCACCTGCTGAGGTGGGCACCTCGCAATTGTCTCACCTATGTCGCCAACAAGGCAGAGGCCAAAGTCCTATCCTCACCAACCACAGGCCAGCGCGAGCCGGTGCATGACCAGTAAGAACTCCACAGCTCCGTTGTTCCTCTATCAGCGCTGGAGGCTCCGCTGTCGATTTTGCCTTAGCTGGCCATGTAGATCGAGCTGTCGTTGGCCCTGGGGACAAACCTTTCGAAGTGGGGCATTAGCGCCCTTCTGATCACCCGCACCAGCATCGTTTGCAAGGTGCATCGGGTGCTTTTGGGCGCGCCCGACCTTTGCCGGGAGCCGATTTGGTGGGCCCCGTGAGCGTCAGACGATTCGGCACCGCGACGCGTGGGGAGCAACCCTACGGCGAGGGCTGGCCGTTGTCGTCGAGCACGGCAGCGTAGGAACCGCTGCCCATCAAGGCTCCCGCTTGGACGCGGCGATCACCGATCAGAAGCTCCTCAAGAGCCCCGGTACCGGCGTCGAAGGTCACGTCGTCAAGCTTGCCGAGTTCGGTCCCTCCTTCGCTCAGCGCTCGCTTGCCGACGAGTTCGAGTTTCCCTTCGGCGGCAGCCCGCTCCCGGTCGTCTGTGGGCGGCCGAAGGGCGCCTTCGTCGACGACCATGATCGCGTCGGGGCCAAAACCGCTCAACTGATCCCAATCGACCAGTTGCGCCTTCTTGCCCCGGCCGATGACAATGGCGGTGACCCGCCGTTGCTGGGCATCCACCAACAAATGGTTGACCGAGCCCAGTTCCTTTGCGCTGGAGCGGCTCAAGACCTTGCGGCCAGCCGAGCGCTTGAACGACTCCGTCACGACAACCCCAATCTGGCCCGGAACTCGTCAACCGAGGCACCGAGGCCTACGAGGTCGTCCTTGACGAACTCCTCGGTGATGTTCGGGACGACTAACGCGGCCCCTGAGACCGCAAGCTGGGCCGGCAGCGGAATGTAGCCCCGCCCGCCCCCGGTTTTTTCGATTTGATAGCCGACGACCTCACCGCTGCTGCCGACCAACAGCACCAAGTCCGTGACTTTACCGAGGCTCAGTCCGCCTTCGGTCAGGACATCGTTTCCGATCACATTGCGCTCGACGGCTGGGTGGGAAACATCGTCGGGCGCGTCCTCGGGGGCAACGAGGCTGGGGGCGTCGAGGATCATCACGGCATCTTGCCCAATGGCATGGATCGCCTCGGCTGGCAGGACGTCGCGACTACGGCTGGCCAGAAAGCCCCGTTTGTTTAGAGTCACGCCAAGCAACCGGCCCGCCTCGGCGCTGAAGATCACGTCGCGCACCTCGGCCACGTCCTCGCCACCGCGAACCGTGACTACTGGAAGTCCACGAATCTGGTTTGCGGTCATGAGCAGCCTCATTCCTTCTCCTTTGCTGCAATCACGCGTCCGCCTCGCCTCCGCCGCCGAATGACCACAAACGCAACAGATGCGAGCGCGGCCACGATCACCACCACGACCACCCAGCCGATGACGCCCATATCCGGGATCCTAACCCTTGATTGCTCCCAGTCCGATAGGCCAACCGGCCAAGAGCAGGGGCCAACGGCCGCGGGGGTACAAGATAACCGTGGTAAGCTGGGGGTTCGAAGGCGTTGCTCCGGCCCCCGGTAGCGCACGTGATGTCAAAAAGTGCCTACGAGGGTGGTGTTGATGCAATGGTCCCAGTCATTGTTGTTGCAATTGTGGTCGTCGTTTTGGCGGGCGGCGTCCTCGCCTACAACGGCTTGGTCCGGCGGCGCAACCGGGTCCAAGAGGCCTGGTCGGAGATAGACGTCGAGCTCAAACGCCGCCATGACCTCATACCCAACCTGGTCGAGACCGTAAAGGGTTACGCCTCCCATGAGAGCGCGACTTTCGAGGCTGTGACGGTGGCTCGTGCGGGGGCGGTGAGCGCAGGGGCTACCGGTGACCCCGCCAAGGTCGGCCCGGCCGAGAACGTCCTGTCACAAACGCTGCGATCGCTGTTCGCCGTGTCGGAGAACTACCCGCAGTTGCGGGCCGTCGAGAGCTTCCTCCAGCTCCAAGAGCAGCTCACCGCCACTGAGGACAAGCTCGAGTACGCGCGTCGCTTCTATAACACCAGCGGCCGGGACTACAACATTGCCCTGCAGAGCTTCCCCCGGGACATCCTGGCGAGCTCGTTCGGCTTCCACACGGTCGCCTTCTTCCAAACCGACGAGACCGAGCGCCAAGTCCCTGCAGTGAGCTTCACCGGGCCGCCCGGCAGCTCGGTACCCAATGGCTCGGCTTCTCCCACCCCCCCGGTACCGACCGGGTCCGGTCCCCCGACGGCTTGACCTGACCGGCAATGTACGAACAGATAGCCAGGAACAAACGACGGGCTGCTGTCTGCGTCATTTTGTTCTTCATCGTCTGGGTGGGGACCGGTGCGTTGCTTGGCTTCCTGTGGGCTGAGCTTTCCCAGCCTGCTTCGGGGCCCGGTACGGGCGTCGTGGGGGACATAACTGTGGGGACAGTGGTGGCAGCCGTCCTGGCGCTGGCGGGGATCGGCTTCTCGTTCACCTCGGGTAAGCGCCTGGTCCTCTCGGTATCAGGAGCGCGTCCCGCCGACCCCGCGCAGTACCGCCAATTGCATGACATCGTCGAAGCCCTGGCTGTTGGGGAGGGCTTCCCCAAGCCGGAGGTCTTCGTGATCGACGACGCCTCCCCAAATGCCTTCGCTACCGGCATGAACCCTCAGCACGCCGCCATCACGGTCACTACGGGCTTGCTGGCCGTAATGAACCGCGAGGAGCTCGAGGGCGTGATAGCACACGAAATGAGCCATATAAAGAACTACGACGTGCGCCTGCTGCTCATTGTCGGCACTCTGATCGGGCTGGCGGGCCTGTTGGCGAGCGTAGTTTGGCGCTCCGTTTTCTTCGTGCGCGGCCGGGGCCGTCAGTCGGGCCAGTTGATGATCATCGTGTTCGCAGCCGGAGCGCTCTTCGCGGTGGTGGCCCTCATCTTTGGCCCTCTGGTGCGCCTGGCGCTATCGCGTCGGCGTGAGTCGCTTGCCGATGTGAGCGGGGTCGGGCTGACCCGTAACCCGGTGGGGTTGATCAGTGCCCTGAAGAAGCTGCAGGCCAACGACAAGCCCTTCGCCAAGTTCAACCACGCCACCGCTGCTATGTGCATAGACGACCCGCTCCAACATCACGAAGGTCGTTTCCACCACCTTTTTGACACGCACCCCCCGATCGCCGCGCGCATCGCAGCCCTGGAGCAACTGTCTTACGCCCGAGCCGCTTGAGCTCCAATGACATGGCGCCCGTAGCACAGAAAGGAAACCAACCATGAACAAGCCCACGGAATTCACGATCGGGAACGAGGTCTCCTGCAGCGACGGCGTCTGCGGCGACCTGAGACGAGTCGTCGTCGACCCCGTTGCTCGCACTCTCACACATCTCGTTGTCGAGCCGAAACATGGCCGTGAAAAAGGTCGTCTCGTACCTGTTGCCCTGGCGTCGTCCACAGGCCAGGGAGTCCTGCTGGCATGTACAAGGCCCGAGTTCGAGAACCTTGAGGAAGCCGAGGAGACTCAGCTACTGCCGGGCGGGGCCGGGCAATCGGGCTACCGCCAAGAGGAGGTGCTCTCGTGGCCCTACTACGGGCTGCGCGGCGCGGCGTTGAGTATGGGAGGTTCAGTCATGATGAGAGACCCCGAACCCCTAGTAGTCACCAACAACCGGGTCCCCCTTGGCGAGGTGGAGGTGCGCCGGCGGGACCACGTGTTTGCGACCGACGGCGCCATCGGGCGCGTGCAAGGTCTGGTCATCCACCCAGGCGACCATTGCGTGACCCATGTGCTCCTCGACGAAGGCCATCTCTGGGGCCAAAAAAGGGTGGCCATCCCGATAAGCGCCGTCAAAGACGCCGCCGACGGTGTGCGGCTCAACCTCAGCAAGGACGAAGTGCGCGACCTGCCACCGGTGGAGGTCGATGAACCTATTTGAGATTGCCGTAAACGCCCCGTTCCTGCTGGGCCCGAAGCCTCGCTCCCATAGGAGCAGCGAAGAGCAACTTGCGCGGCGGTCAATATCGGTTGGCAATGCTGGGATGTTCGCCGTAGGCGGCCGCGAAGCCCATGCGCCAGCTGGGGTAGCGGGGTTGCCAACCGAGCTCGTTTCTCGCTTTGGCGTTTGACGACCCGCGAGACTCGGTAAGCATGGTGAGGCCAGGCCCGGCAATCAGCCGGGCCATCAATTTGGGGACGTGGCGTGGCGGTTTGGCGCTTACGGCCTGGGCGAGCGCGGGCAGCCAGTCGCGCATGGGGGCGGGCTCGTCGTCGACAATGTTGTAGATGGCTGGGCCGTCGTGGGCGAGCGCGAGCACCGTAGCCGCGGCGGCGTCGTCGAGATGGACGAAAGACATAACGCCCTGACCGTCACCAACGATGGGTGCCTGACGCTTTCGCACGGCCCGGGTGAGCCCCTCGTCGCCCGGCCCGTAGAAGCCACCGTAACGCAGCGAAATCCCGCCCGCCTCGGTCACCGCCTGCTCGAGATAGCTCATGGCCGCGAAGGTTTGGCGGGCCGAAGATGGCGGTGCAGGATCGAGCCGGTCGCTCTCGGTCTTCACCCAGCCACCTTCGCGTGCGTAGCGGTACGGGGCGAAGCTCTGCGCCACAATCCGGCGCACCCCGGCTTGTCGCGCCGCGGCGAGAACATTCTCCAGCCCTTCGGTCCGTAGCCGGTTGGTCGCCGCGAAAGGCCGGTCGAGGCCGCGAAGAACTCGCACCCCGGCGAGGCCGGTGGCCTCGTAGATGATCGCGTCTGGCCTCGCGGCGCCGACCGAGGCGAGGACCGCTGAAGCGTCGAGCGCATCGAGGACGATGGGATGAGCACCCAGGGTGCTCAGGTGCGTGGCTCGTTCCTGCGAACGGGACGTGCCGATCACCTCGTGACCGGCTTCCCGAAGCTGACGGACTAGCGGAGCTCCAACCGCCCCGGTGGCTCCGATGACCATGACTCGCATACGGCTTTTCTCCTGGGTCGTCACATCCCTGTGATCTGCAGGGTCACTCATATGACACCTGGGGACGAGAGGATGTGACCGATGGACGGGACCGCATGGCTGTCGGAACAGTTCGAAGATCACCGGCGCCATCTCGGCGCAGTGGCGTACAGGATGCTCGGGTCGATCACCGAGGCCGACGACGCCGTCCAGGACGCCTGGCTTCGGGTAAGCCGATCAGACCCCGGTCAGGTTGAGAACCTCCGTGGGTGGTTGACGACGATCGTGGCTCGGGTGTGCCTGAACATGCTCCGGGCCCGCAACGTCCGCAGTGGGCGAACGGTCGCGTTCCACGTCCCCGACGCAGTCGTCACCCTGCAGTCGAGTGGCCTGCAGCCGGAGGAGGAAGCCCTTTTAGCCGAATCGATCGGCCTGGCCCTCCTCGTTGTGCTCGACACCCTGACCCCGGCCGAACGATTGGCGTTCGTGCTGCACGACCTCTTCGGCATGCCCTTCGAGGAGATCGCCCCGATGGTGGAGAGGACTCCGACAGCCGCAAGGCAGCTCGCCAGCCGGGCTAGGCGCCGGGTGAGAGGAGCGGCGCCAGATGCAACCGAGACGGACCTCGGACTCCAACGAGCGATGGTTGATGCCTTCTTCGCTGCTAGTCGCGACGGGAACTTCGACGCGCTCGTCGCGCTGCTCGACTCAGACGTCATCCTGCGCATTGACGCGGGCGCAGGTCTTCCCGCGGCCTCAATGCTGGTCAGGGGGCCTGAAGCGGTCGCCCGCCAGGCCGGCCGCGGTCTGCGGTCGTTGTTCGTTCGTCCCGGCATGCGGTTGCGCCCGGCGCTGGTCAACGGCGCTGCCGGGGTGGTTGTCACCGCCGACGGGCGGCCGACGACGGTTATCGGGTTCACGATCGCCGGCGGCAGGATCGTCGAGATCGATGCCATCTCCGACCCGCAACGCGTCCCGACGATCGCGGCGGCGGTGCTGGCCGACGGATAGCCCGCGCCCCGCGTACAGTCGTGGCATGGGTCAGCAACGGCCTGCCCGGCGGTACCCGCGCTAATGCCGGCCGAGGACGCCGACGGCTTCCTGCAACACCTCGATGAGCTGGACCGCGCCGTCCTGCTCCAAGCCGGGCGGCGTCGGCCTATGTCCTCGGGAGAAATGCTTTTCAGGGAGGGCGACGATGCGGACGAGGTCCTCGTCCTGCTGAGCGGGATCGTCAAGGTGTGGGTCTTGTCGGGATCCGGCCGAAGCGTGATCCTCGACGTCCTCGACGTTGGCTCCGTAGTCGGCGAGCTCTCGGCGATCGACGGAGGGCCTCGTTCGGCCCACGCCTCCGCACTTTCTGACGGTGAGCTGTTCGCAATCCCGGCCCCGGTTTTCCGCTCCCTGATGGAACAGCACTCCTCCATCACCCTCGAATTGCTCCGGGTGGTAGCCGCTCGGCTGCGCGGCGCCTCCAGGCGCCAGCTCGAGTTCAGCACCGGAGACGCGCTTGGCCACCTTTGCCGGTCGATCCTGGACCTGGCGGACCGCTACGGGTCGGAGCACGATGGCACCCGCGATGTGGTGCTGCCAATGGGCCAGGAGGATTCTGGGCGCCTGGGGCGGGTTGTCCCGGGAGGCAGTTGTCAAAGGCCTGAAGGTGCTCAGGCGGGTCGGCTGGGTAGAGGGCGAAGGTCGTCGGCTCCGTTTGCTCGATGAAGCGTCCTTGCGGGACCGGGCGCGGGCCTGAACGCCGCGCTACGGCGACCGCCCTATCGGGGAACGCCCCAAGAGGCCCCGCCCACCGTTACGATCGATGCGTGACCAGGCGCTGGCGGGTCGTCGCGCTCCTCAGCGCCGTCGGGGTGCTCGCCGTTCCTGTTGCCCAGAGCGGTGCCGAAGGCGCCCCGCTGAGGGCTCCCGCCACAGCCAACCCCCTCGCGAACCCGGCCGCGAACCGCCAACCTCCGCAGTTCAGTACGGAGACGGGCATGTGCTCGCCCCCACCGGGGTCATCCTCGTCGACGCCGTCGAAGAACTGGGACTGCCAGTCCCCATGCCTGCCCCATTACGAAGACTTTGCGTTCAACGGCTCGCCAGCTTGCACTGACCTGTTGCTCTCGTCGATCAACGCCAGCCAGGCAGCGGAGCACCTCCACGGTTTCACGTTGCCGTCCAACTTTGTCCACCTGACCGTGCCCGAGCAGATGTTCGTACTGGTCAACCTCGAACGGATCTCGCGAAACGTCCCGCCACTGGTTGGCCTTTCGCCCTACCTCGGGCCACCGGCTCAGACCGCCGCCCGCGACGCCGAAGACCCGCGCTTCCAGGCGGTATTCGGCAAAGTAAAAGTCTGGTACCCACCTACAGGGGGCATGTACGCCTTCGGGGGGGCGTGGTCTGGTAACCAGGTCAACACGTTGGCGGCGATGTTCGGCTGGATGTACGACGATGGCTGGGCCGGCAAGGGCGCCACCCGGAACATCGCGTGCAACGGGCCGGGGGGACCGGGATGTTGGGGGCACCGCGACGAGCTCCTCGGCGAGTACACGGGGACGACGTGCACCGACTGCATCGCAGGCGGAGGGTACGCCTCTCCCGCCACACGCGGCTGGGAGGAGTCCTACGTGCTGCTGCTCGTACGGCCGGTGCAGTTCCCTACGCCCCTGTCGTTCACCTGGGACGCCAACGTGCTCCCCAACCTGCCGCCGGGCTGGGAGCGCACCCGCGCCGCCTGAGGGGTCGTCCTAGCTCGAGGTAACCGCCTCGAGCTCGACCTCGACTTTCCAGCGTGGGTCCAGGAACCCGGCGACTACGACCATGGTCGCCGCGGGCTTTGTGCCGGCAAACCGCTCTGCATGAGCGTTGCCTACCGCCACTGCGTCGGTAGCGGACGTAATGAACATCCGGGTCCGGACCACATCCGCAAAGCCCGCGCCCAGCTCCGAAAGTGCGGCTCCGGCGATATCGAAACAACGTCGCGCCTGCAGCTCCGCGTCCTGCGGGCAGGTCCCGTCCGGCCATATGGGGGCAGTGCCTGATACGAGGATGCGGTCCCCGACCTGGACGGCACGGCTGAACCCGATCGTGCCTTCGAACGGCGAACCCGATGACACCCGCTTGCGATCGGCCATCTCAGAAGTATCGTGGCTCGCGATCCCCGACGACAAGGCAATTCCGAGGAGGTGGCAGCGAGGGACATGGCCAGCGAAGACGGACGTGCGGAGGCGGCTCTGTCAGTGCTGCGCGGGGTTTCTGTTGCCCACGTCGCCGACGAACGAGGAGTAGAGCCAGATGTCGTCCTCCAGTGGGTCGACCTGTTCTGTGAGGGCGGGGAGGCCCGCCTCAGCGAGAGGGCACCGCTCGGACCGGTCGAGCGCGACAGGTTCCTCACTCTGGTTGCCCACGAGTTCCGCACGCCGTTGGCGATCATCTCGGGCTGGCTGGACACGATGCTCGCCTCGGGGCCCCAGCCCGAGATCCGCGAGGAGGCGCTCGCCTCGATACGCCGCCAGGTTTCCCATCTCGAGCGCGTCGCCAGGGACGCCCTGGACGCCGGGGCCGTAGCGAGGGGCCAGTTGCGTTTGATCGTTGCACCGGTGAAATTGCGCCAGCTCGTCGAGGGTGTCCTTTCGTCGATGCGCGACGCCCGGCTGTCACTAGTGCCAGGCGAGGACGTCGAGGTGGTAGCGGACGGGTCGCGCCTAGAACAAGTCGTGGGCGGAGTGCTCGAACACGCGCGCCGGTTGGCTGAAGACGGGCACGTCGCAATAGAGATCGGCACGCAGGAAGCCGACTGGGCCTTGATGACCGCCTCGGTGGAAGGCAGCGAGCTCGATATAGGCGATGCCGCGGCGTTACTAGAGCCTTACGCCCGCTCGGACACTTCCTTTGGGACGGGGCTCGGGCTCTACCTCTGCCGGGCATTGCTAGTCGCTCACGGCGGCGAGATCGGGCTTAGAGCTGAAGGGAAAAACACGATGTTCTGGTTCCGGCTCCCGAAATCGGGGCCCGAGCTCAACAGGCTCGTCCAGCGGAGCTAACCGTGGCAGCGGGCGACTAGAGCGGTCGAGCCGTCCGCGCGTCCGGCCCGCCGGCCAGCGCCCAGGCCCGCTGGACAGCGGCATCGAGCATGGCCTCGGTGAGGCGTCCGGTAAAGGTGTTCTGCTGGCTCGGGTGGTAAGAGCAGACGATAGAAATTCCCTTGTCCGTTGCCACTTCTACGCCGTGGCCAAACACGGGCCTCTTGGTGACGCCGAGCACGCGGCAACATCCCTCATAAGCGAAACCGCCCAGGGCAAGCACGGCTCGCACGGGCAGTAGGTCGAGCTCGCGTTCGAGGTAAGGCAGGCAATTGTCGCGTTCGCGCGGCGTCGGCCGGTTAGCCGGCGGCGCGCACCTCACCACTGCGGTGACCCAGGTGCCCACGGCCTTCAGCCCGTCGTCGGCGGACACGCTTTTCGGCTGGGTAGCGAGGCCGGCGCGCCATAGCGCCGCCCAGAGCCAATCGCCCGATCGGTCCCCTGTGAAAATCCGTCCGGTCCGGTTGCCGCCGTGTGCCGCCGGAGCAAGACCGACCACGACAAGGCGTGCGGCCGGGTCGCCGAACCCGGGCACGGGACGACCCCAATAGACCTCTGACGAATACGCAGCGCGACGTTCGGCTGCCACCGTCTCGCGCCACTCGACCAGGCGCGGGCACTTACGGCAAGCCACTTCCTCTTGGCAAAGAGCGTCCAGCGGGGACGCGGGCACCCGCCGACCTTACTGTGCCGCCCCAAGGGCTAGCTTGGCTAGCAGTGCCTCGCAGTAAACCGATCGCCCCCACCACGGTCCTAATGGTGCGCCATGGGCTGACCCCGACTACCGGACGGGAGATGCCTGAGCCAGGCCCCGGCCCCGGTCTGTCCGAAGACGGCAGGAAGCAGGCTGAGGAGGCCGGGCGGCACATTTCCAGCTGGCGGGGCACGCTGCCCCCGATAGCTGCCCTCTACTGTTCGCCTCTGACCCGCACGAGGGAGACCGCTGGCATCGTGGGCAAGGTGCTCGACCTGACCCCCACCGAGAGGGCGGACCTCGTGGACTGCAATGCCGGCGACTGGGCTGGCACCCCTCTCAAGGACCTCGCCAAGAAGCCTGAATGGCCGACAGTGATGCACTACCCGAGCGGCTTTTGCTTCCCCGGCGGTGAGGCGATCCGGGACATGCAGGCCCGCTTAGTCGCCGCCATGCAGGAACTGGTGAAGGCCTACCCCGGGCAAACTGTCGTCGCTGTCTCGCACGCCGACCCGATCAAGTCGGTGCTGGCGGACGCTCTGGGCGTGCACCTCGACCTGTTCCAGCGGATAGTCGTCTCACCAGGTTCGGTTAGCGCCATAAGTTACGGCAGCCCGTCCCCCAGCGTGGTGCTCGTCAACTGGACGGGGTCGGGCGGCCAGGCTCCCAAGCTGACTGCCGATAGTGCGAAAACGGAGGCTCGGCGCTGAACCCGTCATTCGACCTCCCGAGCCCCACCCGAGTAACCGTAGGAGCGGTGGGGCCGCCGGGCAAACGTGTCTTCTACTTCCAGGCCCGCCAGGAGAACCAGCTGGTCTCCCTGAAGCTCGAAAAGGACCAGGTGCTCTTCCTTGCAGGTGGGCTGAGCGAAGTGCTCGCCGACCTTGCCACCCCAGGCTCGGTCCCCTCCGATAGCGACCTCGAGCTCGAGGAACCGGTCGAGGCGGAATGGGCCGTGGGCTCGATGCAGCTCGCCTACGACCCTGTTGCTGACCGGGTGATGATCACCGCGAGAGAGGTCGGCCCCCTTGGCGAAGAGGAAGGCCCGGACGAGCTCGCAGCCGGCGCCGAGCCTGGCGAGCCAATTGGCGCGGTAGCGCGCGTCGCGCTCACCCGTGAACAAGCGGCCGGAGTGATAGCGCACGGAAAGGTGCTCTTGCGTGGGGGTCGTCCTCCGTGCCCGTTGTGTGGCTACCCCCTAGGCGAGGACCATTCGTGCCCCAAGACAAACGGGCACCGCTCGCCGGCGCTGTGAGCGGGCAGCAGGCCTCCCAGGACAGCCCGCCGACCGAGCGCGGCCCCCTTGGCGGGCTCGAGGCCAGGTCAGCGGTCACCGAGGATGCCGACCGCATCCTTTCGGTCCTCTCTAGCGGTGAGATCGAGTTGAAGGGGAGGATCCCCTGGAGCTCGAACGCAACCTTTTTGGTCTCGGTCTGCGCCGCTCCCGCCGGTGCCGGGGCCCCGGGTACTCCAGGCGACCTCCTGGCGATCTACAAGCCGGCAAGCGGGGAGCGACCTCTTTGGGACTTCCCGCAAGGCCTATGGAAGCGCGAAGTGGCTGCCTACGAGCTGTGCTCGTTCATGGGGTGGGACATTGTGCCACCCACCATGAGCCGCCCGGACGGACCGCTCGGGCCGGGTTCGCTCCAGTACTGCATCGACGCGACCCCCGACGAGCACTTCTTCACCCTTATCGAAGACTCCCAGTACGACCGGGCTTTGCGCCGTATCGCCGCTTTCGACCTGGTCGCCAACAATGCTGACCGCAAGAGCGGCCACTGTTTGCTCGACCAGGAGGGCCACATCTGGGCTATCGACCACGGCCTGTGTTTTCATACCGACCCAAAGCTTCGGACCGTTATTTGGGATTTCGCCGGGGAGAAATTGGACGACGACCTGCTGGTGCCCCTCGAGCTGCTGGCCGGGGGCGAGTTGCCGGCCACCTTGGAAAGCCTTCTCGACGAGGAGGAACTAGCAGGCATATCCGCCCGGGCTAGGGCTGCATTGGCGCGCCGGAGGTACCCCAAGCCACGGGGTGACTTCCCCTACCCCTGGCCCCTCATATGACCAGTACCGCTACTCAGCTGGAGCCCGTGGTGCGACCGTAGCTCGGACAACTTGCCCGGCGCGGGCACTAACGTGTCATGCGACCCCGTAAGGCGTACCGCCGGGCGGCGGCAGCATGGAGGTATACCCGTGCGAGCGCGAGAGGAGCCACTCGGAGTGGGCAGCGACGACGAGGTGCGATTGGCGGTCCCAGCGAGGCCGGAGTTCGTGGGATTGGCCAGGGTCACGGCAGCGGGCCTCGCCAGCCGGCTTGGCTTCACCTTCGACCAGGTCGAAGATCTGCGGCTGGCGATTGACGAGATGTGCTTCGGCCTGACGGGGAGCAAGGGCAAGGACGGCATCCTCGAACTGCGCTTCCTGCTCGGCCCGGAAGGATTGACCGTGCAGGGAGAAGGCAACTTCTCCCCACCCGGCCCGGTCCACCTCTCCGAGCTGTCAAAAGTCATCCTCGATGCGTTGGTGGACGAGCACTCGATAAGTGACGGAGCGGACGGCCCCCGTTTCCGGTTGATGAAAAAACGAGATCAGAAAAAGATCGGCGTCGGCGAACTGTCATTAGGGGAAGTCAGTGAGCCTTGAGCCAAACCGGCGTGAGGAGCTACGAGAACAGTTCGTGGCCTACGCCCAACGACACGATGCGGGCGTACGCGACGAACTCGTAGCCGCGCATTTGGGATTGGCAGAATACCTTGCCCGGCGTTTCGCTAACCGCGGCGAACCCTTGGACGACCTGGTTCAGGTCGCCTCCCTAGGTCTCATAAAGGCAGTCGACCGCTTCGACCCCGAACGCGGCGTCGAGTTCTCCACCTACGCAACCCACACGATCGTGGGAGAGCTAAAGCGCCATTTCCGGGACAAGGGCTGGGCGATCAGAGCACCACGGCGGATGCAGGAGCTCTACCTCCAGCTGGGCAAAGTAGTCGGGACTTTGAGCCAGGAGCTCGGTCACTCCCCGACTATTGCCGAGCTGGCGGCCGAGGTGGAGGTCTCCGAGGAAGAGGTCCTGGAAGCGCTCGAGGCGGGGCAGGCTTACCGTTCTGCGTCCCTCGACGCGCCGGTGGGCAACGAGGAGGGTGAAACTCTTGGGCCCACCTCGGCGAGGAGGACGTGTCATTGGCTGATGTAGAAAGCCGGGCCACCCTTTCTCCTTTGCTCGCGCAACTGCCCCCGCGCGAGCGCCTTATCTTGCATTTGCGATTTTTCGAGGGTCTCACGCAATCGGAGATCGCCACGCGCCTCAACATTTCCCAGATGCACGTCTCACGGCTGCTCGCCCGCAGCGTCTCCGAGCTGCGCAATGCCGCCGAAGCGCCCGCTCGCTGATGCGGCTGCTCCTTATCGTAAATACCTCCGCCTCGTCGGTCACCGACCGGGCACGCGTCGTGATCCACAAGGCGCTGTCGGCCGATCACGATGTCGTGTTGAAAGAGACCAACCGGCGCGGCCATGCGGCGCGTCTGGCCCAAGGTGCCGCCGCAGACGGCATGGACGCCGTAGTGGTCCTCGGGGGCGATGGCACGCTTAACGAAGCCGCCAATGGGCTAGCCGGCTCACAGACGGCACTGGCTGTGCTGCCGGGCGGCTCCACCAACGTGTTCGCCCGGACTCTAGGTATGGCTAACGACCCCATCGAGGCGACTAGCCAGCTCCTGTCTGCGCTAAACGCCCGCTCGGTTGACCGGGTCGGGCTCGGCCTGCTCAATTCGCGATATTTCTTGTTCCACGCCGGTATTGGCTTCGACGCCGCCGTCGTGGCCCGGGTTGAAAAGCTGGCGCCCCTCAAACGCTACGCGGGCCCGGCGTTGTTCGTGATGGCGACGCTGTTCACATGGGCAACTGGTTATGACCGGCGAAGCCCGGCGTTCTCGGTGCAGAGCCCCGAAGCCGGGCCGCAGGACGGCTACTTCACCATCTGCCTCAATACCGACCCGTACACATACTTTGGCAACCGGCCGATGCACCTGGCGCCAGCCACGTCCCTGGAGACCGGCCTCAGTTTGGTCACTTTCCAAAAGCTGACCTTGGGGGTACTGTTACCGGTCCTGGGTTCTGCGTTCGGCGAAGGCGTCAAAGCCGGCCGTTCCAAGCACGTGTCGTTACAACAGGGCCTGACCGCGGCAACGGTCAAGGGCTACCGCCCCGTCCCCTACCAGGTGGACGGCGACTACGTGGGCGAGGCTGACCATATCGAGCTTCGCTGGGAGGCGGCGGCACTGTCTTTGGTCCTGCCGACACGGGCTGCGGGGAGCGCGTGACTTTATTCTTAAAAGCCCAGGGGCCCTTGCGCGACGAACTATCGGGGCTATACTGCCTGTACGCACGCCTTCTAACCCTTTGTTGTGTGTGGACAAGTACGTGAACAATTTCACAAGCGAGACGCGGCCCACCTTGCGGGGCCTGACCGGGCGGCCCCCGGTTGCTGCGTAGAACTTAACGCCAGGAGGAAAACTGAGTGGCCTTAACTTGGACTCGAAGCATCGAGTGGGATCTCGAGGACTGGCGAGAGGAGGCCGCGTGCCGGGACACTGACCCGGACCTGTTTTTCCCCGTCGGCAGCACCGGCCCCGCTGTCGAGCAGATAGTCAGCGCCAAGACCGTGTGCACCTCTTGTGAGGCCCGCACCAGCTGCCTGGAGTTCGCCTTGGCCACCAACCAGGAGTCGGGCATCTGGGGTGGGACGACCGAAGAGGAGCGGCGTAAGCTGCGCAAAGTCTGGCTCGCCCGCCAACGCAGGGCCGGCTAAAAGCTAGATACGTTCCAGAGCGCTGCTCTCGGCCCGGCTGATAGGGACGACTAGTTCGGCGACGGTCCCGCCGGAGTTGTACATCCGGATCTTGCCGCCCAATTGGCTCTTGACCAAGCCGCGAACTATCGACAGCCCGAGGCTCGTGGTCTTGTCGATCGAGAAGTCCACTGGCAGCCCGCTGCCGTTGTCCTTCACCTGTACGGACAGCTCGTCGCCTTGGCGGTCGAACAAGACGTGGACCTCCGGCTGCAGCTCCTCGGAATCAGTCACGAAAGCGTGCTCGACGGCATTTTGAAGTAACTCGTTCAAAGCTACGGCCAAGGGCGTGGCCACCTGAGCGCCCATTTCTCCCGCCTCACCCGACCAGGTCACCTTCACCGGCGACGAGGTGCTGGAAAGGTCTTCCGCCATCCTCACAAGAGGCGGGAGGATGTCATTGAAGTCGACCTCGTCGGCGGTGTCCCTCGAAAGGATCTCGTGGACCACGGCGATGCTGCGGACCCGCCGCTCGGCTTCCTCGAGCGCATGGCGTGCAACCCCCTTCGGCACGCGCCTCGCCTGCAAGCGCAGCAACGACGAGATCGTTTGGAGGTTGTTCTTCACCCTGTGGTGGATCTCGCGGATCGCGACGTCCTTTCCCATGAGCAAGCGGTCCCGCCGGCGGATGTCTGTGACATCGCGCACGAGCACTAAGGCACCGGTTGCCTTCCCCTGGTCCAACAGAGGGATGCACCGTATGAAAACCGCGACATCGCCCACCTCGAGCTCCTCGGCCACCGGCACCAGGTCGTTGAAGGCTGCTGGCACCGGGGAGTGCTCGATCCCCAGCTCGGCCAGGCTGGCGCCGAGGATGCCGCGGTAGGTACCGAGGCGGTGAAGCGCGTTCACGGCATTGGGCGATGCGAACTCGACCCGGGCGGCCGCGTCCAGGGTCATCACACCGTCACCCACTCGAGGGGCCTCGCTCGACAACGGCTCGTCAATCGGGAACGGGAAGGTGCCCGCCGCCACCATCCTCGCCAAGCGGTCAAAGACGGCTATGTAAACGCGCTCGAGCTCACCGGCGCGCCGGCCGACGATGAGCGGGGCCTCCCGGGTCAGCACGGCGACGACTTCGCCCCTGAAGCGCACCGGGATGCATACAACCCTGGCGAGCTCGCTGCGAGCAGCGACCGGCACCTCCCCTTCGACGACGCTTTTCAGCTCCCACGCCCGTGCCAGCAGCGGCCGCTCGCTGTCAGATACCTCGCGCCCGAGGAGGTCCTCCAGGTGGAGGGTTTGGCTGGTGGTCGGCCGTACCTGCCCGACAACGACAAAGCCGCGCCCTTCGTCTGAGGCGGGTGTGCCTGCCAGGGCGGCACTGGTGCCCGGGGGCCGTACGGCGGGCACGAAAAGCAACAGGTCGGAAAAGGACAGGTCCGAGAGGATCCCCCATGAGCCGACCAGCCGTTGCAGGTGCTCGACCACAGGCCCCGACACGTTGGCCCTGTCCCGGACAAGCTCGGCCAGTGTTGCCACCTCTCACCTCCAATCGTCGTTCGTTGCCCGCGACTACTAAGACTTGTCCCACGACCATATATGGCGGCCCAGTTCGAGCACGCCACCCAGGTCGTGGACATCGTCTTCGAGCTCGGGCACGCTCGCTACGACGCTCGGCAGGCGGGCAAGCTCAGAGCGCTGGCTCGCCTCCCTTTTGGCCACCACTCCAATGTTGTTGAAATTGGTGCCGACCTCCGCCAGCACGCGTTCGACCAGTCCCGGGTCGGCCCCCGCGATCGGGCCTGTGTTCGCGCAGAGGGCGTTGGCGAGGTCGCCCGCCCCGGCGGAGAGCCGGCCCGCTCGCTCTGCCAAGCCTGGCTCTAGCAAGTACGCGGGGAGCACCCTGTTGAGCACCAATCCCCCCAGGTGCAACCCTCTCTCTGGCAGCAGGCCCATGAAAGCCTCCGCCTCGCGCACCGGGACCGTTTCGAGAGTGCTCACAACGATAAAAGTCGTCCGCCGGTCTGCCAGGAGACGCTCTACCTCCTTGGCTCGCGCAACGAAACCCTCCGACAGGGTCTGGAAAAGTATGAAGAACTCAGCCATGTCCTGGAGAAATTGAGAACCGAGGATCCTGTCCGCGACATAGTAAAAAGGCTTCGAGGCGACGTCGGCGAAGCGCATCCGGTACGGCACCGTCAGCAAGCGCAGCAACCTCGAACTGAAGAACTCCGCCATACGTTGCGGTGCGAGCAGGAAATCAATGGCGTTGCGAGTGGGAGGTGTATCGACCACGATCAAGTCATAGCTCCCCTCTGAATGAAGCTCATAGAGGCGCTCCACCGCTATGTAATCGTGGCTCTGGACGAAATGGCCGGAGATATTTTGGTAAATCGGGTTGTCAAGGATGCGCTGAGCCGTCGCTGCGTCCGGGGCATGACGGGCCACCAAAGCGTCCCAGCTCTTCTTTGTGTCGAGCATCTCCGCCCAGAGCTCGCCACGGGGCACGACGCCGGCAGCGGCAAAAGCCTTCGGCGGCACGCGCTCGAGGCCACCCGATGCCCTGCCCAGGCCGAGCGCCTGCGCCAGCCGACGCGCAGGGTCCACCGTGACCACGAGTACTTTGCCACCCTGATGGCAAGCCGCCATCGCGGCAGCCGCGGCAGCAACGGTGGTCTTGCCGACGCCACCCGGCCCGCACACGACAACTATTTCTTTGGCCGCAAGCAGCGCCTCGACGGTGCTCGGCGCCTCCTTGGCAGCCATCAGTTTTCCAGCTCCGCGGCAAGTGCTGCCGCGACTTGCCGAGTGGAACGCAGCCCGTAGGTCCTCAAGAAAAGGTAAGGCACATAAAGCAGTTCGGTCCGCTCGCGCGACGTGCCCGACCCGATCGCTTCTCGCAAGCGCTCCAAATGAGCAGCCCGCGAACGGCGCATCCTGACCATCAAGCGTGCCGCTTCGAGCAGTGGCTCAGGGCGGCCGCCGATAGCCCCGGCTACCAGGTCACGGGAGCCTGGTGCGCAGACCGCCTCGAAGGCCTTCTCCTCCCTCGTCCCGAAAAGCTCCGGCAGCACACGGTTCACCACGACCCCTGCCAACCCGACCGTCGTCTCGGTCTTCAGGCGGCCAACGAACTCGATCGTCTCAGTGACCGGCATCTCTTCGGGGGTGGCCACGACAAGCACTCCAGTGGTCGCCCGGTCCGAGAGGATTTCGAGCATCCACCCGGTTTGTTGGCGCACCGGGCCAACCTGCACCAAACGGTTGATGGCCTGGGGAGCGGCAAGCTGGCCGATCATGTGCCCGGTGGCGACAGCGTCCACGATCACCAGGTCGTAATGGCGTTCGCGGACCTCCCAGCACAATTTCCCGATGGTCACGATCTCGCGGGCACCCGGTGCGGCCTGCGCGACGAAATCGAACATCCTCGCAATCGCCCCAATGCGCAAAGCCCTCGGCAGCCTCAGCTGGAGCAACAGGTATTGGCGAAGCGAGGCCTCGGTGTCCATGGACATTGCCCAGAGCCCTGGAGCAACCTCGCGTTCTTCGAACCTTGTCGGGCCCGTCTCAAAACTGGAAGCGAGGTCACCTTTGGCGTCCAGCTCGCACACCAACGTCCGCTTGCCCTTGCTCGCCGCCAGGAGACCGAGCCCAGCAGTGATCGTCGTCTTTCCAACACCGCCCTTGCCGGTCACGAACAGGAGCTTGTGGTCGAGCAGCTCAGCCACTCAGCTCGTCACGCCGGTCAGGCGGCCACCTCAGACGGCCGCCCCGAAGCCCACGCGGCGGCTCTCGCCGCCACTGTCCAGCTCAACGTAGGCCAGTTTGGCGGCCTGGATCCCGACACGCCGGCCCCGTTTGTCGGTGAGCCAGAGCATGCCCGTCGCCTTGGAGACGGCCGCATCGATCTTGGCGACCAGGTCATCTGCGCTGGTGTTGTCCGCCAGCTCGACTTCGATCTCCCGGGGCGACTGCGTAACGCCGATGCGGACGTCCACGTTGCTCTTCTCCTATCTCGACAGCTGAGTGCGGATCATGTTACCCACCAGAACGGTCCCTCCCCCTCTGTAGCGTGTAACCGTGCGGGCCGACGACGAACTGACGGACCGTGCTCGGCGATGGGCAAGCACTATGCACGGGCACCGCTCCGAGGTGGCCGGGATGCGCCAGGCGCACGCCGGGACTGCATTTGAGGTCGGCGACGTCAAGATCCTCGACCGGGAAGCGCGAGAGGGAGCGGAAAGCGACTTCATGGCGCCCGGGGCAACCCGCTCGCGAGGGGCCGGCAACCGCCCGCGCGACGAGAGCCCCGACCCTTGGCGGACATGCTTCGAGCGCGATCGCGACCGGATCCTGCACGAGGCAACGGCCTTTCGACGCCTGGCCGGCAAGACTCAGGTCTTCATTTTCCCCGACGACCACCAGAGGACCCGGCTCACACATGCCCTCGAAGTTGCTCAGGTTGCCCGGGCGATCGCGAGCGCGTTACGCCTCAATGTCGCCCTGGCAGAAGCTGTCGCACTTGGCCACGATTGCGGCCACGGCCCGTTCGGGCATGCAAGCGAGGACGCTCTCGACCCGCTCGTGCCCGGTGGGTTCGACCATGCCCCATGGGGCGCCGACATCACCTTGGCAGGGCTCAACCTGACCTACGAAGTCAGTGACGGCATCCGCAACCACAGCTGGTCCCGCCCCGCCCCGGCCACTCCCGAAGGAGAAGTGTGCGCCCTGGCCGACAGGATGGCCTATGCGACCCACGATGCCGAGGACGCGGGCCGCGCCGGCATTGTCGACCTCAGCGACCTACCGAAGACTGTCGTGGAGCGCGCCGGCTCAACGAGATCTCGACAGCTCAACGCGTTCATCACCGACGTGGTCGTCACGAGCCAGCACAATTCGGCCATCGGGCTCAGCACCGATATGGCAGAGGCGCTAGCTGCGCTCCGCTCATGGGACTACGAGCGCATCTACCTCCGTCCCGACTCGGCCGGCCAGGCCCGCGCCGTCCACCGCATGCTCAGCGCGCTCGTAGAGCACTACGCGAAGCACCCTGGCGACCTGCCCGGGGCGACGGTGCCGGGAAGTGACGAAGACCTAGCTCGCGCAGCGGTGACCTACGTAGCCGGCATGACCGACCGCTTCGCCTGCACCCAAGCCGAGCGGCTCCTCAACTGGCCAAGGTCGGAGATGCCCGACGGCTTCGACGTGCCCACGTCGCGTTAGCCGCGCTTTTGGGCCGTTGTCCGCTGAGCCTCGGCGGTGCTCGTACGACTGGTGGCGAATTCGCTGCCGGACGAATTCCCGACTCAACCGCATGACCCGCCCTCCGAACCGGCGGGCCACGCATTGTGTGTAGAGCTGGCAACGAGGTTCTCGCGGACCACCCGGAAAGAGACCCCTACCAGGGCCAAGGGAGCGCTCTGCTCCGTAGAGCCGTCATTGTCGGTTTGTCGGCCCACCCGCGGTAGCGCCAGCGTGGCGGTTCGTACCCGGGTTCGCGGGTCAAGACATCACCCGCAAGCGCCATGGCATCTGCCCAGCTCACCATAAACCGAGCCGTTTTGTCCTCGTTGTCGCCGGCGACAATACGGTCGGTCTCAGGGATCAGCGCGTTTTCCACGTCGCGTATCCAGGCACTCCAAGACCACACCTCACCGTCGTCGCCCTCTCGCAACTTGTAGCTAGCGACAAACACTTCCTCCCCCATCAACTTCTGGAGAACCTCGCGCTGGCGCTCGTACTCATACAGTGCGAGGAGCCGCGTAGCCCGGCGCACAAGGCGGACGGCGGGGTGGCCTTCAGGTGGGGCCCAGGGGGCCACGCCAGCTTCGTTGACCAGGTAGGGCACGGGTGAGAGCTGGCGCGGTTCCTTAGGGTACGCGTCCAAAACATCGTCCAGTTGGCTGACTACTGCGTCCGTCGCCGATAGGTCGACCAACGTAAGGCAGTCGCGACCCGGAGCCAGGGCGACGATGTTTGGCCCGAGGTGCCCTACCGCACGCCGCAGGATGTCCGGCGCTGCGAGCCACGAAGATGCATAACCGTTTGGACCGAGGACGGATACAACTGGCCCAGCCGCGGCGATGCCAACTCCCTCAGCTGTCAAGTTTTCGATTGCCTTGCCTTTGATCTCGTCCCAGCCAACGCCCCAAGCATCGGCGTTCTCCTCCTTGACATAGGCCATGGAGGTCTCGTAGTCGAGGGCGAAACAGAGCTGCACGAACGGTGCCAACGGACGTCGGAGCAAAGTAGAGCCGCGAGAGGAGCCCGCCGCTGCCCAGCTCACGGCGCGGACCGCGGGGCGTACCCGGGACGCTGCTTCCTCCCATGTTCCCGGTACATCTGGCGGGTTGGTGAGCCCAAGGACGGCAGAACGCAGCCGGTCGGAGCGCTCCTGTTCATCGGACCGGGACGCTTCTGCATAGACATTCTGCAGGTACATTGTGATCGGCTTGCCGCGTGGGCGAATGATCTCTAAGGCGAACCCCGGAACCTTCTCGGCGCGAGCACCAGTCAGGCCGTGGACCAGGGCTATCACTTCGTCGCTGAACCGGTCCTCGGGCGTTTTTGCTTTCGACCTGAACAGGGCCATATAGACAACGTAGATGCCCGAGAGCTTCCTGGGTGTATTGCGTTAGCTCTACCCTTGGGTCGGTTGTAGCCGGACATCGGGTCGAGAACCGAGCCTCCGCGGGACGCAGTTCGACGGCTCCGTGAAAGCGATTGACGTCACCGCCAGACATCCTTTGGCATTTATGGGCGTGTTTCGCAGATGGGAACGAGCTTTATCCTGCGAGCGCGGCCGACGTGTTCATCAACGTTCAGCTGAAAGACAGCACTTTGCGCCAACGAGGGTCATAGGTCATTTCGCCCTGCGACCCGCGGGGACCGTGTTTGGCCCATCGCTTTGCTGCGGCAGCCGCGGTTGCGTCGTCTTCGTCGTAGTAGGCATGAAGCTCACAACGGCCGGCGCAACGTACATCTGCGACCAGTAGCCCGCCCTCGCCCATGGCGTTCGCCAAGTCTCCGGCGATAGCCCCCAGTCGGTCGCTTCCTGTTTGGTCGGGTTGCCCGTCGGCACCGCCCGGCTTGTAGGGGACTCGGAGCGCCAAATGCTGCTCCAAGGTCGGGTGGTCGATCCACCGCATTGGCCGTCGAGCCTTGATGACGGCGAGGGCACCATCGCCCCGCCTTCCTTTGAGCTCGACCCAGGGATCTTCGCCCGCCTCGCGCTCTTCAAGCTCAGTAACGGCGTCGAGTACTGCCACTAAAGGGAGCGCCTCGACAGACGGCTCTGTCGACGACTTCAGTTCCCCCACCCAGCGCTCGACCTCGTCCTCGCCGAGCAAGCGGTCGAGGGCCATGAACACGACCGCCATCCGCGCGTTGGTGGCCAGGTTGGTGAATTCGGGATGGTACGCGACGACGTCAACGCGGCGTTGGCGAGCTTGTAAACCGAGGCTCACGGTCAGCTCCGAGAGCTCGAGCCCACGATCGCCGAAATGCATCTGGTAACTGAGCGCGCCAGGGTCAGCACGCCGCGCCGAAAGGTACTCCCAAGCAGCGGACTGGGCCGGCGCTGCCTGAACGCATCGTTCCGCGAGGCCGCGGAGCTCGGCCACGCCACCAGCGCTGATGCATAGAGCGTGCTCGCTACGGACGCCTACCTTGGCCAGCTCCCACTGAAGCCGCGGGTCGACGGCACTCAGCCTGGCCCCCATGTCCTCGGCGAACGAGCCGAGCTCGCCTGATGCGACCACTTGAGCGGCCTGCGCCGCCCCACTTGTTGACCACCAGGCCCACAGGGCGACGATCGCTGCTCGTCGGGCCCCGTCCATATGGGTGGATCATGCCACGGGAACGGGCGTATTGCCCGCTGGCCTAGGCGAGCGGGCCGCGGGAGGGGGCACAATTGTGGAGTGCAGGCACTATTCGAGCGAGCAATTCCGCCTGCGGCAAAGGGGCTCACCGATAACCGCGGCGTTTACGTTCTTTCCGAGGATGGGAGACCTTTTTTCGTCGGGCAGACAGCTTCGCTGAGGCGGCGAGCCATGGCGTACTCACAGTCGAGCTGGTTGAGCCGCAGCGGCATCGGGGTGGAGTTGTCGACTCTCGCCCCTAAGGCGGTACCTCCACGGCCTCTCGAGCCTGTTACCGGGCTCGTGGAAGACTTTCAGGCGCTCGACCTTGACAGCTTCTGGCGCTTCGTCGCCGAAGCTCATAAGTACGGCCCGGGCCTCATGGCCGGAGGGCTTCGGGCGATGCTGGCGCGCTCTGGCCCTGAGGCCGCGGCAGGCTTCGCGCGACGCTGGGAGGACCTGCTCAGCGCTCTGTACTCGTGGCCTGCCTGGGACATCGCCTACGTATTGAGACAGGGTTGCTCTGACGATGGCTTCGAGTGCTTCCGGGCCCGGGTCATAACACTCGGCCGGGACGCGGTCGAGCAGTTCCTTTCCGAGCCGCTTGGCTGGGCAATGGCCCTTCCAGGCCCCTTCGACAAGGACGGGGCCGACGATGATGCCGAGCGGATGAGCTACGCGCCGTTCGAGGCATATGAAAGCCTTACGGGCGAGCGCCTAGCGCGACGCTGGCCGAACCGCGCCGCCAAGCCGACAGGCGAACGGACGCCAGAGGACCAGATCATGAGCCGGTACCAGGCGCTAGCCGCTCGGACGAGCCGCCACTAATTGAGGAGCCAGACCTGGTCGACGACCCTCCGCGCCGTCCCTCGCCATGACGTCGCCATTCAGGGATCGCCGGTCCGGCTACGCCGCATCCTTCGACATATCTGCTTGTAGCCGTGGTCTGGGAACCGTAGGGTGCGGCCATGCAGGTAGCCCAGTTGTGGCGGTACCCGGTCAAGTCGCTCCAGGGCGAGCCGCTGGAACTGGCGGCCGTGACGACCGTCGGAGTCGAAGGGGACCGTCATTTCGCGCTGTTCGATGTCAACACCGGTTACGGCCTGACCGCGCGACGGGTCCCCGAGCTGCTGTTCGCTTCAGCCCGGTTCAGCGACGATGGCGGTGTCGACATCACCTTGCCCGACGGCTCGGTGACCCGCGACGACGACGCTTTGTCGGCCTGGCTGGGACGGCGCGTGACGCTTCGGTCTGCCGACGCCGAGGTAGCACCCCACTATGAGAGCCCTCTTGATTTCGAGGACGAGACGACCAGCGCGTGGGCGCCGTGGGACGGGGCGAGCGGCGCGTACCATGACTCCGCCAAAGCGCGGGTCTCGTTGGTCTCCATGGCAACAATCGGGGCATGGGACTCGCGCCGGTTCCGGGCAAACATATACCTCGATGGAGAGGGCGAGGACACCCTTGTGGGATCCAAGGTGAGACTGGGCGGAGCGACGCTCGATGTGGGCAAGCGTTTAGAGCGCTGCGTGATGACAACGCGCGCTCAGGCAGGCGGGGTCGGGCGCGATCTCGACGTACTGCGGACGATTAATCGTGAGCGCGAGGGCTGTTTGGCGGTGGGGGCGCTCGTAAGACAGCCCGGGACCGTTCGGGTCGGCGACTGGCTCACTTTGGCGTAGGTGTTTGGCTACCGCGACCCTCCGCCCCGGAGCCAAGCCTCCGCCGGACCGTATGCAGCTGGCTTCCCCGCCGTTTAGGGTGGCGCCGTGGAGGGCGATAAGTCCCAGCTGATGGTCGGGCGTGACCGCGAGCTAGCTCGGGTCACGTGGTACCTGGAGGATGCCCTGGCGGGCCACGGGCGTCTGGTGCTGTGCACGGGCGAGGCGGGAGTCGGGAAAACCCGGCTGGCGGAAGAGGCGGCTGCTTTAGCCGCAGCGCGGGGCGTGCCGGTCGGCGTGGGCCCGGGCGACGGACAGGGACATTTCGCCGCCGTACGGGGTGTGGCGGCTGGTGATGGACGATCCCGCCGTCCGAGCCGCTGACGGTGACCCTTCCCGTGCCGACCTGTGGTCGGCTGTGTTTGGCGACGCCGAACGCCCGGCTCTCGACGGCGACGCCGCTTCCAGCAGCTCCCAGCGGTTCGTGCTGTTCGCCGAGGTCCGACGGCGCCTGGCCGATGCAGCCGGGGTCGGCGGCCTCTTGCTGGTACTCGACGATCTCCAGTGGGCAGACCAGGCCTCGGCGGTGCTGCTGGCAGATGTCGTGCGCCAACTGCGGGGATCGCGGATCTTGCTCCTCGCGACCTACCGGGACTCGGGGACGGCCGCAGACCCGGGCTCCGGGCTCCTACATCTCCTTTCGGCCGATGCCAACACCGGGCGCGTGGACTTGCGCGGCCTGCCCGCCCAAGCGGTCGGCGAAATGCTCCTCGCGGCTGGGCTGCCCGGGTCTGATGATCAGGCCGAGCAGGTGCATTCCGAGACGGGAGGCAACCCGTTCCTGGTCCGAGAGCTGGCACGCGTGCTCGTCGAGCAGCGTCTTGGCGAACCGGTGCCCGTACCCGCCCGGGTGGTCGACGCTACGGCCCACCGGCTCGGTCAGATGTCCGGCCCCGCCCAGGCGCTTTTGCAGACCGCCGCCGTGGCAGGCAACAACTTCTCGGCTGGAGTCGTGGCCCGCATGCTGGATGTGCCCGTGCTGGCCTTGCTCGGTCCGATGGAAGAGTGCCGGGCGGCGGGGTTCCTGGTAGCCGGCAACCGCCCCGGCGATCAGCGGTTTTACCACGCGTTGGTCCGCTCGGCGGTGGCGGCTCGGCTCAGCGCAACGGAGCAAGGCCGCCTGCACGCCGCCGCGGCAGACGCGATCGAGGCTCTGTACGAGGGGCAGCTGCACCCACACCTAGCGGAGATCGCCCGGCACCGGGTCGAGGCGTCCCTGCCCGGTGACCGGGCGCGGGCGGTTTCGGCGTGCGCGGCGGCCGCCGAAGTGGCCATGGAGGAGCTTGCGTTCGAGGAGGCCGTGCGCCTGTACCGGCAGGGGCTGTCGGTCGGCGAGGAGGAGATCGGCGAAGAGGACCGTGACAGGCTGGAGATCGCCCTCGCAACAGCCCTCCACCGGAGCGGCGACCTGCGCGGGTCGCAAGAAACGGCCGTCGGGGTCGGGCGCAGGGCCCTGCGTAGGCGAGACCGGCTGTGCCTGGCACGCACGGCGCTCGCCATGGAGGCCACCGGCGTACCGGAATGGGACGGTGAGATCTGCCGTATCTGCGATCAGGCGCTGGCCGGGGATTCCCTTGCGGACGACCTGCGGGCCCGCGTGTCGTCCCAGTACGCGCAGGCGCTGGTGTACCGGGGCGAGTATGAACGCGCAGGGGAGATGAGCCGCGAGGCGCTGGCTCGCGCCGACGCGTCGAACGACCCGATCGCGCTCGTGGATGCGCTCCGGGCCCGCCAGTTGGCGTGCTGCGCTCCCGAGGGCCTGACTGAGCGGGTCGTGCTGGCGGAACGGATGCTCGAGGTGGCCGATGCTCTCGGCAGCGCCTGGGTCGAGATGTGGGGCCGGCTCTGGCGGATCGACACCCTGCTCGAGACCGGTCAGCTCCGGGGTGCCCAGCGTGAGCTGGCTGACCTCGGCCCCTGCTTGGACCGGCTGAGCGGCCCGATAGGGCAATGGCATTACCTGGAGTACGCGGCAAACCTCGCGTTGGCATCCGGGCGCTACACCGAGGCCGCGCGCGACTAGCGCGCGAAGCGTTCACGATGTTCAACGAAATGGGGCACCCGGCCGCGTTCGGCGCGCTGGCCGCGATCCTCGGCCAGGCGGGCCTCCACATCGGGCTCGACCGGTCCGGCTTCGTCGAGCTGTTCGCCGGGATCCCCGAGCACCTGCGACCCGAGGCTGTGGATACCACTAGCGGCACCGCGACCATCTTCCCCGCGCTCAGTTTCGCGCTGATCCGCCTCCACCACGGCGACCGGGCCGGGGCCGCGGAGGCCTACGCCCTGGCCGGGCCGATCCGGTCGTGGACACCGTCACCGGCCATGCGCCTGGCCGCCTGGGGGCACGCGCTGGCTGTCGTCGTAGCCCTGAGCCGCGCCGGGGACATCGAGTTCCTCGCCGAGCGGTTCGAGCCGTTCCGCGGCCGCCACGTCGCGAACGGCGCCGGCGCCGGGGTCTACATGGGACCGGTGGAGCTACAGCTCGGGATGGCAGCTGGGGCGCTGGGGCGCCTGGATTCGGCGGTCGAGGACTTGGAAACCGCAGTCTCGAGCTGCGACGCCAACGGCGCCCGTGGGTACGCCGTTCAAGCCCGCGTGGAACTAGCAGACGCGCTGTCCCGCCGTAAGGCTCCTGGCGACCTGGAGCGGGCGCGGGCGGTGCTGGACGGCGCAACGGGTGAGGCACAAAGGCTTGCCATGGTGCCGTTCACCGAGCGGATAAAGCAGCTGCGGGCCGGGGTCGGGGTGACCCCCTCATTGCTGAGCCCTCGCGAGCTCGAGGTAGCCCGGCTGGTCGCACGAGGACTGACCAACAAGCAAATTGGCCAGACCCTGTTTGTCTCCGAGCGGACGGCGGAAAACCACGTCCAGCACATCCTTCTCAAGCTGGGCTTCAGTAACCGCAGCCAGGTCGCCGCATGGTTGCGCGAATGAGTACCCGGCTGAGTACTTTCCCCGATGCCACGTTCTTGGCTTTTCCTTAGCGTTATTGGTGTCAACGCAAACAATTCGCAAGAAGGAAAGGTAGACAAACCATGGCATTCGTACACGTCGCCGCCACCAAGGGCCGCACGATCGAGGATTTCCGCACCGTATCTCGCAAGCACAACGCGCCCAAGGACATCGATGGCCTGCTCGCATGGGCGGCCGGTTCGGACGACAACGGGCTGAACGTCGTCACTGTCTGGCAGTCCCGAGCGCATATGGAACGGTGGAGCGTCGAACAGCTCTTCCCCGCCTTCCAGGCGCTCGGACTGGCTGATGTGGCAACCAACAGCGAGTTCACCGAGTACGACACCGGCGAGCTGTACATCCGCTGAGACGGAGCGAGGATCCCCGGACTAGACGGGGATCATCGCTCATGATGCTGGGGTGGCCCCATTTCCTTCTCCCTGCGTAGCTTTCGCGATTGCGTGCTCCCAGTGGGCCAGGAACGACGGGTAGCCCTCCACGAACCGCTCGAGCTCGGCGTCCGCCTGGGGGCTCAGGGACGTGAGGTCGTAACTGACGGTCGCCGTCGTCCCGCTCCCGGACGGTCGGCAAGTCACGGTAACGCGCCCGCAACGCTCGCCTGGCGTGGTGACGACGTACCCGATGGTCTTGCCCTGGTCGCAGTGGTAAACCGCCCAGATGGACCCGCGCTCACCATGGTCAACCAGAAAAACAGTGCCGGGCTCGGTTTCATCTTCACCAGGGCTTGGGAACTGAGGATCCCAGCCGCGCGCCCAGGCCCGCTCGCCGGTCGGGGTGAAAAGCCTAAAGGCCCGCTCTGGAGGCAGAGCGATCTCAACGCTGCCGCTTAGCCGGGCGCGTCTAGTGGGGGCTGGCTCATCAGGTCTGGCTCCTTGAACATCTGCCTCGGTTAATCGGTGGCTGTCTGAGGCCGTCAGGTCCAATTTGTAGACATCCTTGAGCCTCTCGATGACCGCCACAGTGGCGTCGTCGAAGGGCAGCTTCTGCTCGAACGCATGCAGCACGATCCCCTCGAGCAAGTCACCCAGGGACAGGTCAAGGTACTCGGCGAGCCCCTTTAGGACCTTCAGCAGGCGCCGCTCCATCCGGACACCCGACTGGACACGCTCGACTGTTACCATTGTAATATGGTACCACCTCCTGCGCCCGGGCCGGACCGCAAGGCGTCTCCCGGCCTCCAGCCACCAGGCGGAACTTCACACCCTCGGAGCCGCACAGGCACGCCATCTTGCTAGTCGCTACGGTCCGGCGTTTGAAGAAACCGGCACCGCAGGGTTCATGGCGTACGCCGCGAAGACACCCCCGGTCGGGACCGCCGCCCGAGGCCTGGTACCGCCGCCGCGAACGACTGAGGAGTGGGTCATGCGCGAAGTCTCCGACGAGACGTGGCGCCGTCGGGTGACCCTGGCGAGCGGGCAGCTCGCCGGGGGCCTGCTACTGCTCCGACCCACACTAGACAGTGGCCGGATGGCAGCCGTCACCGATTTCCTCACTGACGAACTGGTCTAGGCGGCCCAAAGCGCCAACCGCTTCGTGGGGGCTAACTCCTTCCCCCGCTTCGCGCTCCCAGCCAAGCTCGACGCCTGCGGTCTTCAGGTCGGCGTGATTAGCCGGCCGTCTAGTACTTCGTGGGAACCAGGGCGCCGCACCGAAATACTTTCCGGGGCCACAAGAGGGGGGACCATGAGCCGCGCATCGCCAATGACCCAGAAGACCGTATGTGTGCCCAGAGAAAGCTGTTCTGCCGCACGAGCAAACAACGCCGCGGGTGTTGCGTGCCTCACGGGCTCATAACTAAGTTTGTCGGCCCTCGCAAAAAATCCTTGCGAGGACAACTGCCAAGTCGTACACTCTCAATTGTGGCATGCCGACTGAAAGACATACAGCTCCGAGGGAAAACCTTGTCGAGTATGTCTTCGCGGCCGTGTTCAGGCAAGCGTGAGCATGCCGATATAACCGCCCTCCGGGTCACTCAAGAACCCGGTAGAGGCTACCCGATCACTACCTGGTAGACCCCTCAAACCCGCAGGTCGGGATGGGTCTAAGCAATCCAGAGGAGTGAGGCTGAGGTAGCCGGAGGGCCTCCAAAGCCCTCGTCGACAGAGTTCGATTCTCTGCGCTCCTGCGCAACATAAGCAATAAATCTATGCGCCTCCAGGTATGGCACTTCCGCGCGGAAGTCAGTCCTTTCACTTAGTCGCGCCAACGCACATTGACAACCGAATAGATCGCATGAATAACTCGGGAGGCGCCATCCTCCCGTTCCGGGTCGGCGCGACCATTGGTGAGGTCAACTCGCTGTAAACGAGCCGCTTTGCGCTTTGGGGGTTCAAATCCCTCCCGGCCCACTTGCTGCGTTTCACGCCTAACGGGTAGGGCACCTGACCCTTAATCAGGACAACACCGAGTTCGAGCCTCGGGGGACGCACCGTGCTGCATTAGCTCAATGGAAGAGCACCCGCCTGTCGAGCGGAAGACCGTGGGATCAGTACCCACATGTAGCGCCATGCGGGTACAGCTCGACGGACGAGCAGCAGGCTTCGAACCTGTGGGCTGGGAGTTCGAATCTCTCTACCCGCGGAATCTCGCTGTGGTCAAAACGGAAATCACACGCCTCTGCGAAGGTCGGGCTCCAGGTTCGACTCCTGGCAGCGAGGCGCGCGCCGATGATGCTCGTCTGGTAGAGCACCGCCATGGTAAGGCGGACCGCAACGGGTTCGACTCCCGTCCTCGGCTCTTATGTCTCGCAGCTCGATGGACGAACGGCACTTTCCTAAAGAGATGGCTGCACGTTCGGATCGTGCCGGGGGCGCTTAGCGATGCGTCAGTGGGATTGGGGCATATGCCTGGTTTTCACGCAGGAAATTGCGGGTTCAAATCCCGCATGCATCGTTCACGGTCTTGTGGTGCAGCGGGAGCACGCTTGGTCCTCAGCCAAGAGAGCGGGGTTCAACTCCCCGCAGGACTACCGACGGGATGTAGTGAAACGGGATCACTCCACGTTTGGGACGTGGCAGCGGAGGTTCGACTCCTCCTATCCCGACCGATGCCAGGTAGCTCAGCGGAAGCAGCAGTCGCCCGTTAAGCGAACGGTCGCAGGTTCGATCCCTGCCCTGGCAGCCCGTAGCTGTATAACGAACAAGAAAGGAGGCAGCGATGCCTACGCAGGTGAACGACAAGCTATGGAACTGGGCTAGTGAGATCGACGACGGCACGCTGCTCCAGGCGGCCAAGACGAGCCGTCTGCCGATCGTCGCCGGCCATGTCGCCCTCATGCCCGACGCACACGTCGGTATCGGGGCAACTGTGGGGTCCGTGATCCCCACCGAGAACGCCGTCATACCCGCCGCGGTGGGTGTTGACATCGGGTGCGGCATGATCGCCGTACACACCGACCTGACGGCCGCACAGCTACCCGACGACCTGACGAGCTTCATAGGGGAGGTCGAGCGGGCCATCCCAGCCGGTGTGGGACAGGGTCATGGACAGGTCTCTCGGACCGCCGAGACCTGGATGGCAAGCAACAGCGGCCGCATCGGGCTCAGCGTCAAGCAAGAGGCTACGGCAGCCACCCAGTTCGGTTCACTCGGGTCCGGGAACCACTTCTTTGAGATTTGCCTCGATGAAGTGGACCAGGTGTGGGTAGTACTGCACTCGGGTAGCCGAGGCATCGGCAACCAGTTGGCGCAGGGGCACATCAAGCTCGCCCGCGACAAGGCAGCTGAGCAGGCCCTCAAGCTGGAGGACCCGGACCTCGCGTACTTTATCCAGGGAACCGAAGAGTTCGAGGCCTACATCCGGGACATGACCTGGGCGCAGGACTACGCCATGGCCAACCGGTCCGCAATGATGGACAACGCGCTCCGGGCCTTTTTCAACTTCGTTGGCCTCGGCGCGGAGGTCGACAGGATCAACTGCCACCACAACTTCACCCACCGCGAGGTGCACGACGGGCGCGAGCTCTGGATAACCCGCAAGGGCGCGATCAAGGCCGGCACCGACGACCGAGGAGTTATCCCGGGATCGATGGGGACGCGGTCCTACATCGTCCGTGGAAAGGGCTCGGCTCTCAGCTACAACTCTTGCTCTCACGGCGCCGGTCGCCGCTACAGCAGGAGCAAGGCGAAGAAGACCTTCACCGTGGAGGACCTGGCCGAGCAGATGGACGGGAAGACCTGGCTCTCCGACAAGGGGCTCGCCCTCCTGGACGAAATCCCTTCCGCCTACAAGGACATCGACCAGGTGATGGCCGACCAGGCCGACTTGGTAGAAGTCCTGCACACCCTGTCGCAGGTGCTCAACTACAAAGGCACGTGAGATCGGGTTTGACCCTGACGGCAAATGCGCAGCCGTGCGTCCGCAAAACGCATCAAGCGACATTTCGATCACGTCCAGGGTCTCCATGCGGTAGCGGCCAAGTAGCCAAAGGCGCGCCACCGCATTATCCCGTTGAGGTGTTACGGCAGCACCCTTGGCCTCCAACCAAGTGGAGCGAGTTCAATTCTCGCCAGCGGGTCAAATGTTGAACTTAATGGCTGTGTAGCTCAGTGGGAAGAGCGTCTGCGTGAAGACCAGAAGGCCCACAGTTCGAACCTGTGTGCAGCCACGATCCTGCGGTAGCTCAGCCAGGTACGAGAGCGCCACGCCGATAACGTGAAGACCGGTGGTTCAAATCCACCCCGCAGGACCATGCTGGTGTAGCAAATGTTGGCTTTGCTCCTGACTTTTAATCAGGTCTAACGCAGGTTCGATCCCTGTCACCAGCACGTAACCGCGTCAAGCTCAATGGCGGGCATCTCCCTTACAAGGAGGCTGAACAGAGTTCGATCCTCTGGGCGCGGACCGTGGTGGTTGGAGCAGAAGGTGAGCAGGCTGTCCGTGACGCAGTCGAAGTGGGATCGTTACCCATCGACCACCCATCTACGCAGCGGAGCACGGTGGCTGTGCAGCTCTTTCATAAGGAGTTGGTCGCGAGTTCGACTCTCGCCGCTGCGACGTGGATCTCTCTGTTCATTTCGATGCGGGAACAAGCCTGGGTAGGCTAGCCGGTCTCATACGCCGGGAGTATTGGTGAGTTCGAGTCTCCCTCCCGCTACTTTTTAGCCGGCGTCCGTCCGGTATGACGGCCTCACGCTTATAACGTGATGTGACTGCGTTCAAGTCGCAGCGCCGGTACTCATGGGGCATTAGTGATAACGGAAGCACATCTGGCCTGCAACCAGAAGGCCGGGTTTCAACTACCCGATGCTCCACCCTGCCCGACTACCCCAATTGGTAGAGGGAGCTGGTCTAGACCCAGTAAACGTCTCGGTTCGAACCCGAGGTCGGGCACCCCTGGCTGCGTAGTCCAACCGGCGAGACGCAACGCTCAAACCGTTGTCAGTGCGCGTTCGAATCGCGCCGCAGCTACCAGGCCGACATCGCCTCATGGTGGGGCACTCGTTTCGTAAGCGAGCACAACGGGGTTCGATCCCCCGTGTCGGCTCTCCTGCTGACGTAGCCCAATTGGCAGAGGCGACAGTGCGAGACGCTGTCCAGTGTCGGTTCGAGCCCGACCGTCAGTACCAGGCTCATCGGTGGGAGCACCGGCTGCGCCTTCTAAGCGCGGGCATGGCAGGGTTCGAGTCCCTGGATGAGCGCCTTGCAACAACCAACGAAAGGAGGTCACACAGTGGCCACGGTGGCGCTGCTACTCAATGCAAGTTTCGAGCCGCTCAAGGTGGTCTCCGCCAAGAGGGCCGTAGTCCTAGTACTCAGCGGCAAAGCCGAAATGGTCGAGCCTGGCAATGCCCGGTTCAGGTACGAGCACGGAGAGATTGTCGTTCCCGCCGTCCTGCGTCTGGTGAAGTTCGTCCGGGTCCCGTACCGGACAAAGGTCCCGCTCACCCGGAGAGCAGTCCTCGCCCGTGACGGTGGCGTCTGTGCCTACTGTGCTCGTCCAGCTGACACTATCGACCACGTCCAGCCTCGAGCGCACGGTGGTCAACACCGCTGGGAGAACGTGGTGGCGGCTTGCCGATCCTGTAACAACCGCAAGGATGACCGGACTCTTGCTCAGGTTGGCTGGGTACTGACCTTCAAACCTCACGCTCCGAAGGCGACACTCTACGTCGTCTTCCGCCACGAGCAGCAAGAGGCGTGGAGACCTTATCTCGCGCTCAGTTAGGCGATTGCCCGCTGGTGTAGTTGGTAACACATCCGCCCCTGAAGCGGAAGAGGCCACGTTCGAGCCGTGGGTGGGCAGCTCGTTCGGAGATGGTGTAACCGGTAACACAGCTGAATTTGAATCAGCAAACTCTAGGTTCGAGCCCTAGTCTTCGAGCTCTGCGGTCTATTCGGCTGTCGGTGTTTCGGTTTAAAAGGGTCTAAAAAGTTGAAGGAGGTAAATGATGGCTAAGTTCTCGTCTGTACGCAGACGTCCGAACGCTAACCACGTCGTCAGCACCACAGGAACACGAGTAACGACCCACGAAGGTGGGATCGGCTACGGACGCGACAGCAAGTCTGAGCTGTTCCTGCTCGCTGTGTCGAACCTTGTCGGTGAGGCGACATTCTATGAGCCGGCGTCGAAGCGAGACGACCGTTTCGAGCACTTGGTGGCAAAGGTAACCGCTGAGGACGAGGACTGGGCGCGTCGCATGATCTCATGGCTTCGCAGTGATGCCCAGATGCGGTCGGCTTCCCTTGTGGCCGCTGCGGAGTATGTCAAGGCCGGCGGCGAATCGGGTCGCCAGGTCGTGTCCGGCGTCCTTCAGCGCGCCGACGAGCCGGCAGAGATGCTGGCCTACTGGCATCAGCGGCACGGTCGACACGTTCCCGAAGCCGGTAAAGCGCGGCGTCGCGGACGCGGTGGTGCGCCTCTACAACGAGCGTGCCGCCCTCAAATACGACGGGGGCGCCAGGGCGTGGCGCATGGCTGACGTCATCGAGCTCGTGCACCCGGAGCCTAAGGACGCGAAGCAGTCAGCGCTTTTCAAATACCTCCTCGACAAGCGCCACGATCGCGCCCGTGATTTGCCCGACGAGCTTGGGATTATCGGTTTGGCCCAGGAGGTATCCCGGCGCATTGCCAATAACGAGGACGTGTCGGCGACGGACATCGCGTCTTCCGGCATCACCTGGGAACGCCAGTCGAGCGCATCAAGGATGGACGCTGCCGCTTGGGAGCGCCAGATCCCCTCCATGGGCTACATGGCGTTGCTCCGTAACCTGCGGAACTTCGACCTGGCCGACATCAGCGACGCGAGCGCGCAGCTTGTGATCTCGAAGCTGACCAACGCCGACGAGGTTGCCCAGAGCCGACAGTTCCCAATGCGGTTCCTCTCGGCGTACAAGGCAGTCGATCTGAGCGCTGGAAGCCAGCGCTAGCCGATGCTATCGAGCTGTCGATGGCCAACGTCCCCAGGTTGGCGGGCAAGACGTTGGTCCTGGTCGACGTCTCAGGCTCGATGGTGTCGGCGATGAGCGGCCGAAGCGAGCTGCAGCGTTGGGAGGTAGCTGGTACCTTCGGCGCGGCCATCGCCACACGCGCAGAGGACGCTGACCTATACGCCTATAGCTCCACCCACAACGGAGGAGCCTTCCGGCAAGGCCGGGTCTACGAGCGCCTGGCCGCCAATGCGCACCGGAAGGAGAGGATTGATTTCGGCACGGGCGACGTCCGTCTTCACCGTTCTCAACCGTATCCCGGGTCCCGCTGCTTCAACGGGGGGACGCAGACATGGCAGACCGTTGCTGAGACATACACCGGGCATGACCGCGTCTTCATCCTCACGGACGAGCAGGCTTTCGGCGGTGCGGGCGACCCGGGGCCGGGCTCTATTCCGCTGATCTACACTTGGAACTTGGCCGGGTACGTCCCCGCTCACAACCAGAGCGGCGAGCAAGGGCGGTACACCTTCGGAGGCTTGACTGATAGAGCCTTTGCGGTTGTCCCACTCCTCGAAGCGGCAAAAGATGGGACATGGCCGTTCTGAAATTGCTAGTCTTGGACGGTAGAAGCGGTGTGAAGTCACGCGTTACTTCGGTCAGACTGGGTTTTCCCCAGTTGTGGTTCGACTCCACGAAGCGCCTCAAAAACGCTCGAACGTGTGGTGATTAGTTCTCGCTTCGATATCACCAAGAGTGGTGTGAAGGACCGGCTTACTTCGACTGTCAATCGAAAGGTTGCGGGTTCGAGCCCCGCCGTCCCGGCTATATCGGGACGTGGCTCAATGGCAGAGCGTTTATGTAGCCGGTCCGCCTCGTTCTCACTCTTGGCATTGTTGGGCCTGTGTGTGAAGTTGCTCGCTCCGTTGACGTGACTGACGAGGACGGAATTGGCGCGAGGACGGCGGGGCGGTGCAAGTCTTGAGCAGTGACGCACGCTGCCGGGCCGACCGGCTCAAACGCTATGACCGGCCTCGACCCAAAACTCTCGACCGCCGAAAACTACCGTCGGTTCGCAGCCCGCGAAGCGGCTGGGCGTTCCCCTGCCTATGAGCAACTGGCACTCGCGGTGGCCGGGGATGACCTGATCCTGTCCTTCCTTGAGCGGCTCCCAGTGCCCAAACGCGAGCCCAATCTCCTTTTCGCTGCCGCCCGTTACCTCTTGAGTTTTCCTCCCGAAGTCACTTCACTTCGCTCCCTCGTCTCTCAGCGGGCAGACGAGCTGGCCGCGGTGATTCGGGAGCGGCGCACCCAGACCAACGAGGCGGCGCGCTGCGCAGTGCTGCTCCCAGCACTCGCTCTGCTCCCTTCGCCTCTAGCCCTTCTCGAGGTCGGTGCGTCAGCAGGGCTCACGCTCATCCCGGACGTCTACTCCTACTACTACGAAGGCCATAGCGTTTCGGGTGCAGACCCGCAGGCACCGGTGCTCTCATGTCGACCCATCGGCCCGGCCCCGCTGCCCGAGCGGGCCCCCGAGATCGTCCGGCGGGCTGGCCTCGACCTTAGCCCACTCGGCCTCAGTGATGATGACGACATGGCGTGGCTCTCCTGCCTACTCTGGCCGGGCGAGGCCGGACGAGCTGAGCGCCTCCAAGTGCCATTGCCGCGGCACGCAGACGACCGCCGCGCTGTCACAGGGGTGACCTCCTCGACGGGATCTTAGCGGCAGTTGCATGCCGCGCACCCGCCGGTGCAACGTTGGTGGTCTACCACTCCGCTGTGCTGGCCTATATGGATGCCCCCAAACGTCGAGCCTTCGCCGCTGCCGTGCGCGACCTCGGTGCGGTGTGGCTGTCCAACGAGGGCGCTGGTGTGCTGCCCGGTGTTGGCACTGCGACGGGCCATACGACCTTCCTGCTTGTCTTCGACGGCAAGGAAGTGCTCGCCAGCACGGACCCGCAAGGGACCTGGTTGGAGTGGCTCACGTGACGAGCAACCCGACATCGGCGGCTCGTCCAGGGAGAGGCGGGTTACCGCGAGAACATTGCCGTCTCGAAGTGCAAGGCCCGGTCGTCATAGCGGGACAGCAGTAGCAGGGCCTCTGGTTCTAGGACAGGCGTCTCGTAGTCTTCGCCGGCAAAGGCCAGCACATCAGCCATCTCCTCGAAGCGCACCAACGTTACGAACGCAGCCTCTGTGCCCTGTTCGCGGCAAAGCACCTCCGCGCCAAGGAAGCCTGGAATGGCACGCATAGAAGGGAACAACTTCGTCAGGAGGAAATCTTGGTAACTCCCAGCATTTGCCGCGCTGGTCCATCCCCGCCACATGCGGGTGATCATTGCTGCTCCTTCGCGCAGGACCAAAGAAAGCCGACCGGGCAACCACGGAATAGCTGGAGAGCTCCCTACGCCCTTATCGCTCAGTATGGCCACTTGGAGAGGAGCACCTCGAACAACGTCGACTCGTCTTCATGGTTTCCTCCCAGCGCTGTAACCGCGTCCATGAACTGCTGGCGATAACGGACCCCCGCCTCGACGTCCTCCACCGAAAGCAGGACCTGGTATTCCACCAGCTTTTCGTGGTCCACAGTGCCATCAGGGTGCAACACGCGCTGGACATCGTTGACCAATCCGAAGTCGATAGCCCATTGGTCCTCATGCTCTTGGACAGGGTCGTCGCCGAAATCCACGAACAGGATGGAGCCGAACTCCTCCAATGTCCTGGAAGTTCCGAGCGTTATACGGTCCGCGGGAGATGCCGCCAACTCCTCGTCGCTGTGGTAACCGAGCAACTTCACCCTCGCGGAGGCTACCGACAAGTCACCGAGCCCGTGATGGTGTAGCACCGGGTGATGGGGATGGCCTTTCATCAGGACAACCCCTGAGACAGAGAAGTCGTGCTCCGTGCCGTGCTCCGTGATGGGCGCTTCCATGCACCCATGGTATGCGCGCAAATCCCTAACGATTGCCGCGGCTTGGCTCGGGGCGGCAACCCGGGGTAGCTACCCTCCCTCTGCTTTCGTTGGCTTGCAAACGCTAGGTGCCGACGACCTTCCGAAGTACCTGGCCAAGGAGCTCGACTCGACCTTCGATATGGCCGTTGGCGGGAGCGTTGACGGTGAAGCCGTCGACCCCGTCGATCATCCGGTCGGAAAGGATCTCTCCCAACTTCGTCGGGGCTCCCAAGGACCATCTGGGCACGGGCCTGGTCGGCCTCGGCCTCGCTCATCGAAGACACGTCGATGCCCTTCGCCGCCAGGTAGGCGTCCGCTTCGGCGACAGCCTGCGCGTGGGTCGGCGCTATGCAGCAGCTGGCTAGGAGACTGACGACTACTTCGGAGCGGTCCCGACCGACTGAATCGCAGTGGCCAGCCAAGGCGTCGAGCTTGCGAGGCACGTCGCTCGGCTGGCAGATGAGGTTCGACTCGTCGGCGTAAAGGGCCACCAGCCGGAGGGTCTTCTTCTCCCCGCCACCGCCGATCATGATCGGGATCTTCGAAAGCGGGGCGGGCGAGTTGATTGCCTCGTTAACCTTGTACCAGCGGCCGTCGAGGCTCGGACGGGTGCCGGCGAGCATCCCGCGAATTATCTGCAGAGACTCCTCCAGTTTGGAGAAGCGGTCGGTGAACGTCCCGAACTCGAAGCCAAGGCTGTCGTGCTCGAGCTGGAACCAGCCGGCACCGATGCCGAGCTGTGCCCGACCACCCGAAACGATGTCGAGCGTTGTCACCTCTTTAGCCAGCAACGCGGGGTTGCGGTACGTGTTGCCCGTCACGAGAGCGGAAAGCCGGACGCGCTCGGTGTGTTGCGCCAACGCTGCCAGGAGTGTGTAGCACTCGAGCATCTCCTTCTCCGGGGCCCCGATCCCCGGTAACTGGTAGAAGTGGTCCATGACCAGCACGGTGTCGAAGCCAGAGGCCTCGGCCGCCCGGGCTTGTCGCACGACCATGGGGAACAGCTCCGCCGGGCTTGCGCCGGGGTAGGTGAAATTAGGGATTTGGTAGCCGAGACGGGTCATGTGGTCACATTACGGCCCCATGGATCGGAGCCGTTCTTGCGGTTCACGCCTTAGGTGGACCAGGTCAACCGCCTGAGGTTGCTTCTGTGGCGAAGGGAAATCGCTGGCCGGTGGACAGCGGTCGGCGCGATCATCTGCAGGTGCCTGAGAACCATTTTGGAGAGGATGTCGCCGCAACCTACGACGAGAGTTGCCGGGACATGTTCGCCCCCGAGGTGCTCCTGGCGACAGTGGACGTGCTGGCCGAGCTCGCCGGGGAAGGAGCCGCCCTTGAGTTCGCCGTTGGGACGGGCCGCGTGGCATTACCTCTGGCAGATCGCGGTGTGCCCGTCTCGGGGATCGAGCTCTCCACCGCCATGGTCAAACGGCTCTTTGCCAAGGACGGCGGTCACCGGGTCGAGGTGGCGATCGGCGACATGGCGACTACCCAGGTGGGCAATAACTTTGCGCTCGTATATCTCTTGTTCAATACCATCGGAAATCTGACGACCCAGGATGAGCAAGTGGCCTGCTTCGCCAACGCGGCCGCCCATCTCCGCCGTGGCGGCTCCTTCGTGGTCGAGGTCGGAGTCCCAGACCTCCGACGTCTAGCGCCCGGGAGAAGACGCTCGAGTTTTTGCCCATGCCCCGGGCTACGTTGGGTACGACCACTACACCGACTTCGTGGCCCAGCAAGCCGAATCACACCATTTTCTCGCTGATGAACACGGAGTACGCGAATCAAAGACGCCGTTCCGGTATGTGTGGCCGTCTGAGCTCGACTTGATGGCGAAGCTGGCCGGCATGGCCCTTGCTGAACGTTGGGCGGGCTGGGACCGCTCTCCGTTCACGGGCGAAAGCACGTCCCACGTCTCGATCTGGAAAAAGGACTAATGCCGTGAGCCCGGGCCCTCCCTTTGACCCGGTCTTGGCCGGAAGGGCCGGCGTTCGGGTGCAGTGGAGGGGCGTTCCCCTCGGCGTCCGGGCATCCATCGAGGACCGCCTCGGGGCGCCGGTCGCCGGCGCGTACAGCCAACAAGGTGGTTTCTCCCCGGCGCTGGCGGCCCGCCTCGTTCTGGGCGACAAGCGCAGAGTGTTCGTAAAGGCGATCGGCCCGGACGCACTGTCGGGCGCCCCCGGAGGACAGAGCTCCTATCGCCGGGAGGCTCGTATCGCCGCGGCGCTTCCTTCGAGCGTGCCTGCCCCGGCCCTGATCGACTCCTGGGAAACAGAAGGTTGGGTGATCCTCTGCTTTCAGGACATCGCAGGCACGAACCCCGTTCTACCCTGGCAGGACGACCAGCTCGCCCTGGTCCTCGGGGCCCTCACCGCCCTGGCCGGCGCCTTGGCTCCCAGTCCCGTGGACGCACCGACAGCTGCTACGACGGGCGGCACGGACCATTGGCGGCAGCTCGCCTCCGAGGGGCTAGTCACCTCGTTGCCCGGACTGGACCCTTGGGTGCAGGAAAACCTCGACCTGCTCGTCGATTTGGAGGCATTTTCCGAGGTGGCGGCGGCGGGCGACACCCTGGTCCACTTCGACCTCAGAGCCGACAACATCGTCCTGGATGGACGAGACGTGTTCTTTGTCGACTGGCCCCACGCACGTACTGGTGCGACCTGGCTCGACCTGGTCTATTTTCTGCCCAGCGTCGCCATGCAGGGTGGCCCGTCGCCCAATGAGCTCTTCTGGGACCACCCGCTTTCCCGGCAAGCCCGACGCCACGACGTGTCCTCGGTCGTTGCCGGACTGGCCGGCTTAATGCTCCACGGGGCCACCCGACCGGCACCGCCCGGAATCCCTCCACTGCGAAAGTTCCAACTCGCTCAAGGCCAACAGGCGGTCCTATGGCTACGCCAACTGGCGAACGCGTCGTAGTCGAGGCTGTTATGCGCCGGGTCTCAGTCATCGGGAATGCCGGCGCGGGCAAGACCCGATTTTCTCAGCGCTTGGCCGCACAGCTCCGGGCACCCTGGGTCGAGCTCGACGCCATCCACCATCTGGCCGACTGGGAGCCGATCGACCCAGCCACTTTTTACGCAGCAATCGACAAGATCGCGTCGACCGAGATGTGGGTGATCGACGGCAACTACCGGTCGGTGGTCATGGACGGACCGGTATGGCAGCGCGCTGACACAATCGTGTGGCTTGACCTTCCCAGACGGACCGTCATGCGACAGGTAACTACCAGGTCCTTGCGCCGTGTCGTCCGCCACGAACGGCTCTGGAACGGCAATCGCGAGTCGATGCGCAACCTCGTGGCGTGGGATCCCCACCTGTCGATCATCCGTTGGGCATGGACCCAGCACGGGAAGTACCGGGACCGCTTCGAGTCGGCGATGGCCTCGACGGACCTGGAACACCTCGAGTTCGTCCGGCTGAGGTCACCGGCGCGAAGCCGAGGCATTCCTTGCTCACCAGCGCGGCTTGTGTCGTACCGGCGACAGCGGCTCCTCCTTGAGCCATAGAGCCGCGCAATGCCGAGTGGGAGCGGGCGGACAGTGTGGGTGGCCCTGTTGGCCGACCTGGGGGTCGGGCTCGCCAAAGTCGGCGCCGCAGCGTTCACCGGTTCACCCGCCATGGCATCAGAGGCTTCCCACTCCTTCGCGGGACCGAGTCCGTTTTGAAGCTTCAATCGGACGACATCTACCGTGCCGACGTCGTCCCGATCGGAACGGGTACCTCGCCGCCATCGGGCGCCGCTGGATTTGGAACCTCGCGCCAGCGCCCCGAGTAAGCACTTGGTGGCGCGCCGCACGCTGGCCAGGGCCCATTGGCTCGATCGTCCCATCCGGGGCGCTCGCTACTTCTCTCTAGTGGTCGCCGCTGTTGCACTGACTTTTCCCACCCCGGGCCTAACGACCGTCGCCGCGAGCACTCCCAGCCGCAGCGTCATAGGCGCGGTTAGCTGGCCGGGGGCTCAGTGCCCGACGCTGGTAAGCCCCTCTGCGTTAGATGGGGACTTGTCGCAGTCCATGAACGGGAAGTTCATCGGCTGCCTTAGGGTACCTGTCGTGCCGGCGGGTACTTATTACGTCTCGCTCGAGGACGTGCTCGGCTCCAAGACAGCGCCCGCGGCTCTTAGTACGGCTACAGGACAGGGAAACGGGGTGTCGCCCGGGGGGCCATCGGTGAGCTTGAGCGTGTCGCCCTCGTCTGCCGGTCCGGGCCAGTGGGTCACGGTAACGGGGAGGTTGGCTCGCCCGCTAGGCCAGCTCGCTCAATATGCAAATTTCTGTTGGGATGGCTGCCCAAACGGCCTCACCTACAGTGGGGTAGGTCTGACCTGGTCGTCACCGACAGAGTTCTCTCCGCGCCTTGTCCTGCCGGCTGCCCCCTGGGTTGAAATGGGCACGAACCTGCGTGCCTCGCTGGTCTCACCCCTCCCCGGCATTTATCCCTTGGCAGTCCAGTGCCTCGAGATAGCAAAGAGTTGCGGGCTGGGCGCGCCCGAGGGCCAGACCACCGTGCACCTCCGCGCAGGCGCCGCCTACACCTGTAGGAGCATTCCTGGTTGCGGCAGGCTCACGGCCATGACGGCGTCCGTTCCCCCCGGCAGTGTGGTCGAGCTCAGCGGGTACAGCCCTTTGGAAAGTGTCATACAGGGCAAACGACCTGTTTGCGTTTCAGCTCACGGCCAGCCTCACGAGCCACGTCCCCTCCGGTGCAGCCATTGACGCGCTCCACAATGGGGTGAAAGGGCTCTTGCAGCTCACGGTAGGCCCGGCGACCGTAGAAGTCCTACCGGCGGTCGCTTTTCCAAGCCTTGGCACGCACCGGGCTCTCGCCGACCTGACCTCCGGTTTGGACCCCATTTCAGCCAACCCTGCGCAGCCCGGGTATGTGGGGTGGTGCGGGGACGGCTTTATCGCTGTGCAAGGCCCGGGTGGGGCTCGCCGGGCCTCCGTGAAAGGGGCGATCGCTTCGATCATGACCACCGGTGCCTACCAAAAACCTACGGTCCAAGAATGCAATGATCTCGCCCTGAGCCAAAACGGCCGGTACATCTTCGCCGCATTAGACGTCCTCCCGACAACCAGCATCCCTTGGTGGCCGAGGTAGCCACCTTTAGTGCACTGATGCCGCACTTGGTCTGCCTTGCCGGTGCCGGCCGGGGCAAGAGCACGACGTTTGGCGGTTTCCGCTATGAAGTCGGCACCGTGGAAGCCCTATTCTCCGCGCCTTCGCAGGCCGTGTCTTCGCAGGCGGTGCCTTCGAACCCCCCGCCTCTGGTCGAGGAAATGAAGGGCGGAGACCACTGGCAACAGGTCCCCTTGTCGTGCCCAGCCACGGGCCCATGCATAACCTTCGGTGCCGATGTCCTCGGGAACTCCGCGCAAGGCCTAGGGGACCAACCCGTCATTGAGTCGACCGACGGGGGAGCGCATTGGGCGGCCACGGCATTGCCGGGCCCAGCGGGCCCAGGGCAGGTACTGCCATGCTGGCCCGCCACTTTGGTAACCCTCTCATCCACCACGACGATGTTGGTGGGGTCAAACGTGCTCCTACCGTCGACAAACCCCTTCGATGCGTTCGTCACGACCGGGATTGGCCGGCCCTGGAAGGTCGTGGCCCTGCCCCAGCTGCCCGGGCAGCCCGCCACAGCGGTGCCCCCGGGTTACAGGAGACGTCATCGTCCTGTCCGGCGGGGCGTTTCTCGCGATCCATGAGGAGCCCTGGGAGCTCCTTGCCCCTGGTGCACGCACCTGGTGCGCAGTACGGTCGGGGCGGCGCTCGCGGCCGGTCAGCTCGCCGTCCCATCGAGCTTCACGGCGATCAGCGAAAACCTGTGGTGGGAGACGAGCTCGGGCTCCACTCCGAGGCTCGCGGCCCACGAGATGCCCGCTCAGTCCTTGTCGTGCGGATAGCTCCGCGAAGTGCTTGAACTTGCCGGCAGGGGGTGCAGCCTGCCCGCCCACTTTGAACGCATGTGATAGCACTCCCCGTCAGGTGGAATATACGATGTGCAATGGCTCCACGCCGGAAGTTCAGTGGGCTCTTATTGACGGTAGGCATTTTGGCCTCCCTGGCGGCCACACTCGCCAGTTCAATGGGTGCTGTTGCCGACGCTGGCACGAAGGGCATGGCAACGTCCAGAGCAACCGCATGGGTAGGCCAACGTAGTAATACCAACGGTGTACAGGTTTCAGACACAGTCCTAGAACAAGTTGGTCTTGCCGGTGGCGTATCGCGTCCCGTTGTCCTTGAAGACAAAGCGGCGCTTACCGAAAGAGGTAAGCCCGTGGTTTTGTACATCGGGGCCGACTTCTGTCCGTTCTGCGCAGCGGCACGCTGGGCGCTCGGATCGCCCTCGCCAAGTTTGGGACGCTGGCCGATGGGCCGGCCGTCGTGTCCTCGGCCGCCGTGTTGACCCGGACACCGCCAGCTTGAGCCTCCACGGCTCGCATTACACCAGTAGCTATTTCTCTTGGGAGGCGGCGGACGCCGTCGGTAGCGGCTTTCCTAGCCAGGCGAATATGAGCAAACAGGAGCTCTCTGTTTTCAAGGCGTACGACAAATCCCCGTATGCGTCATCCGCCGGCGGCATACCCTTCATTGACATCGACAACCGCTACCTCGTCATAGGTGCGAGCGCCTCGATCAGCCCGCTAAAAGGCCTGACGGCATCAGAGATAAGCGACGACCTGGCCAATCCGTCCAGCTCGGTAGCGCGCGCCATGGACGGGGCAGCCAACTTTCTGATCGGGCACTCTGCTCCATAGCCGGCAACGCCTCCGCCGATCTGATCCTCCCATTTCGTAGCACGGGCCGAGTCAACCTGGGCGGCGGTTGTCACTACTACTACGACGACCACGGTCCCGACGACCAGGTCCCCACGACCACGGTCCCCACGTCCACGCTCCCCACCACCACGGTCCCGAGCAGCACGTCGACAACAGTGCCGGGCTCTTCAACCACGTCGACGACGACCTTGGTCCCGAGCACCACCACCTCGACCACTAGACAACCGTCTGGCCTGCTACCTTCCGCGACGGCACGATCTTCGCGCCCGGTCGCCTTTCGCGGTCCCATATCAACCCGCTTGTTGCGGCGAGGCACGGCGCTCTTCGACCCCCACGGATGTCGGCAGCCGGATGGTCCGGCTAAGGCAGCTTGAGGGCCGGGCCTCCATGGCGTCCTAGAAAGTCGAGCACCCTCCGCATCCGGTCTTCGGCCTGTGATGGAGGGCCGACCATCGGAAAATACGAGAAATGAGATCCACCAGGGTACCGGACGTACTCGACTTGCTTGCCGAACCATTTGAGGGCGACGAAGAACTCGTCGGCTTGGCCCGGAGGACAGCGCAGGTCGCCGTCGTACACGTAAAGGAACACGGGCGTCTTGATGTTGCGGACGAAGGAGACCGGTGAACGCGCGCTGAGAGCACCGGGAGAAGACCACGGGTCGCCCGTCAAGTCATCGCCGAACTCCGAGTTGGCGTCGGAGGTGCCAAACATACTGGCCAGGTTGATAACCGGGGCCCCCACCGTTGCCGCCATGAACCGGGTGGTTTGGCCGATCGCCCAGGCAGACATGTAGCCGCCGTACGAGTACCCCCCTACGAACTGTCGGCGCTCGTCTGCCAATCCTCGTCCGATAACGTCGTCGGCACAGGTTATTAGATCTTCGAAGTCTTTTCCTCCCCAATCGCCCCTCACCTGTCCCGTGAAGTCCCCGCCGTACCCGATGCTGCCCCGCGGGTTCGGGAGGGCCACAAGGTAGCCTGCTCCGGCGAGCACCTGGTAGTAGGGGAACAGTTCGGAAATTGGGTTGTAAAGGTTCGGCCCTCCGTGGATGTCGAGGAAAAGAGGGGGTGGGACCTTAGGCGTTGACCGAGCTGTCTTCGGCCGGATAACGAAGTAATCGATATCGCGCCCATCAGCCGATTTGGCTTGTAGCCGTTCTGTTTTGAGCAGTTCAACCGACCGGGTGAGCTGACGCCCGGCGCTGCTCACCTGTCGCGCCGTCCTGGTACGCTTCGCAAGCTCCAAGCAGAGGATTCTCTGATGGCGAATCAACCCATGCCGACGCGTAAGCCAAGACACGATGGTCATCAGGGCCACCCAAGGTGAGGCCGTTGACCTGTGTGTCGCCAGTTATTATGGCTCGCCCGGAACGCTCACCGGTACGGGCGCGACGGATACCGATGTTCCCTGCGTCGGCAACGGTGAAGAGGAGCTCGTCATCGGAGAGCCACGCAAACGGCTTGGCAAACAAAGAGAACCCGACCGGGCGATCGAGGTCTGGGACCAGTTGCTCCACCTCACCGAGCCCGTCAGAATCTGAGCGTGAACAGTTTGGTGTCGCGGGCGGCTCGTTGCTCGGTCCCCAAGAGCCCGCTGAAGGCCACGTGACTACCGTCCGGTGAGAAAGTCGGGAACGCCGCCCAACCGAGGCCTCCTGCCAAGCGACGCGGTCTCCCCCCGCTCGTTGGCACAACCCAAAGGTCGCCCAACCCAAAATGGTCGTCGCGTGAGCGTGACCGGTCCGAGACGAAAACAATGCTTGCACCGTCCGGCGACCAGCTTGGCTGCGCATGGTCGTAGTCGCCAGAAGTGATCTGACGAACGGCCTGCCCGCTGACGTCGTAGACGAACAAGTGGTCTCTACCCTCGAGCCAACCCGCACCGTCCAAACGGTTGATCGTGCCGCGGATGACCCGAGGTACGTTTTGCTCGGTTGCCTTGCCGGTGCCATTTGCCCGGCCCACGTTCACAACCAGGACGAGACGGTCCCCGGTGGGCGACCAACTGAACCAGCGCACCGGCCCAGGGGCCTCGACTTTCGCGGGCGCGCCCCCATCTAGAGGAGCAAGGTGGACGGTCGGTGGCCCCGGGTCGGCTGACAGGTAGGCCAGGTAGTCTCCGCCCGGCGACCACGCTGGGCTCGAGTCGTGGGGCCCTTCGCTAAAGCGGCGGGGCTCGTTGTCACCCCGCGAGGCCGCGACCATGATGTTGGACACTGGCTGGTCCCGGTCGAGGTCGAACGATACTTCGCACCACGCCACTCGCTCGCCGTCGCCGGACAGATTGGGTTCTTGGGCCCAGCGAACAAGCCCTAGGTCCTCTGGTCTCATCAGATGTCGAGGCATATCGTAGTTTCACACAACTGACGGTTCAGACGAAGGGCTGCTGAGGATCCTCCGATGCCCGTCACCGAGACAGCTGCCGAAGCGCTCCTCGGGCAGACATCGCGATGCGCCAAACGCATCGCGATGTCTGCGTTACCGTGACGGGCCGCGGTCCGCCAAGGTCGCGCTCCTCCCATAACCGGCTGCTACCTGGTGGCGACCGCGCGTACTTGGCGCAATGCCTTGGCATTCGCGGCCAAGGCGATCGGTGTCCAAATCAGGCCAAATGGGATGCCCCACCAACCGAGGAGCAGGTTGTGGATTAGCGCCGAACGATAAGCCGCCTCGATCTGCTCTCTGGTACCGACCTGCGCCTGGCGGTGCGTCACCACCAGGGCACTGGTTACTTTGACGAAGCGCACCCGGGACCTGGGTGGGCCCTGGTAGGTGAGCCCGCCACCGCTCTAGGACGAGGAGACCTGTCCCTGGGTAGGCCAGGCCAGGTCCCCCTCGAGCGGGCCAGAGTACCCGCCTTTGCTACCCGGCGCCCCGGGTTGCGGCCACGACGTCGAGGTTTGAGCGGTGCCGGAGTTCTCCCGACCGGGCTGGTCTGACGCCTTGCCTCCTAAGCTGTCGGCCCTCCCAGAAAATGTCGAGCTAACGGGGCGGTAGCTTTATCCCCAAATGTCCTCTTGCAGCGAGCATGGCAGGCAGCTTTGCGCGCGCGTCACAGCGCGTCGGCACTCGAAGCCGCCTCGCGGCGCTACCCGCGCAAGCCAGAAAGGGCGATGCCTTGGACAAAAAATCGTTGGGCGAAGATGAAGGCCAACAGCACCGGGAGGGCAAAGACGAAAGCCGCAGCCATTAGGTAATTGAACGCGGTGAAGTGGAGGCTCTGGTACTGCTGCAAGCCCAGGGAGAGGGTGAACAGCGAGCTTTTGTTGAGGAAGATGAGCGGCGCCAAGAAATCGGTCCAGCTGGACAGGAACGCGAACAAGGTGACTGTTATGAGCCCCCCTCTCGCGATGGGCAGTACCACACGGAACAGGATCGCCCAGTCCCCTGCGCCATCGATGCGGGCGGCATCGATCAGCTCTCCGGGCAGGGACCTGAAGAACTGCCGCAGCAGAAAAATGGCGAGGCTTGCCGAGAAGGCCGACGCGATGTACTGGCCAAAAAAGGGCGGCACGATCAGCGGTAGCAAGGTCCCGAGAAAATGCAGGTCCCGGTATATCACGTAGAGAGGGACCATCAGGACCTGGAACGGAAGCATTATGCCGGCAAGTACAACGAAAAACACCAGATCTCGTCCTCGCCAACGCAATATAGAAAATGCGTAGGCGGCAGGCACGCATGAGAACAAGATCCCGCATATCGTGGCCGCGGACACGATCACACTGTTGCGGAAGTACAACCAGAACGGTATGTAATTGAAGGCCTTCGGGTAATTGTCGAACTGAGGATGGGAGGGCAGGAGCTGCGGAGGGTTCACGAAGATGGCCGAATTGGACTTCAAAGAACTGGCGACCATCCACACCAGCGGTATGAGGATGACGAGCGAAATGCATATCAGGGCAAGGTGCCTGGCGCCATCGGTAAGCCGGCGGCGTCGCGTTGTCGTCCCGGCCATGGTCTGGAATAGGTTCATGCCGCGCTGCTCGCCCCGGTAGAAGATGAACCGTCGCTGCAAACGGAACAAGGTCACGGTGATGACCATGGTGACGGCGAAGAGGATCCATGCCATGGCTGAGGCGTAGCCCATTTTCAAGAACTGGAATGCGTTCTGGTAAATATAGATGGAGTAAAACAGGGTTGAGTTGACGGGCTCGCCCAGGTCCTGAGCCGTGGCCACGAACGCTTCGGTGAAGAACTGTAAGTAGAAGATCATCCACACGATGAGGCTGTAGAACAACACGGGGCCGAGCAGAGGCAGGGTGATATACCGGAAGTGCTGCAGAGGCCTCGCCCCGTCGAGGGAAGCGGCTTCGTAGAGCTCTCCCGGGATCTCCTTCAGCCCTGCCAACATCAGCACCATGATCTGGCCGACCGCTTCCCAGACGAGGAGCATCAAGAGGCTGGGTTTCGCCAACGACGGGTTGGCGAGCCAACCTTGAGGCTTGATGTGGACGACTCCCAGAGCGGCGTTCAGCAGCCCATAGTCCGGGTTGAAGATCCAGATCCATATCACGGCCACCGCCACCGACGGGACAACGGCGGGGACGAAGATGGCACCTCGGTAGAGGGCCGATCCCCGGATCGGGCGCCTCAACAGCAACGCACAACCTAGGCCAAGGAGGATCCCTGCAGGGACCCCGATGACCACCATAAAGCTCGTGTTGATGACCGATGTCCGGAACAGCGGGTCGTGGACGAGGCCCACGTAATTCTCCGCGCCTACCCACTTAGGCGGCTGCAGCATGTCGTAGTTGGTGAAGCTCCAGTAAAGCGACAGGCAGAGCGGGATAATTGTGAGGGCGACGAACCCGATCAGCCAGGGCAGGAGGAACGGAAGCGGGCCGCGCCACGGTCGCCAACGCCGACGGGGGCAATCCGCCTCGTCGGCGTGGCTAATGGTTTGCTGCACCGGCATCTACCTTGGTGCTAGGAGCTGGCAGAGCTCTCCATCGTGGTCTGCAACGAGCCCATAGCCTGGGCTGCGCTCGTGGTGCCCAACAAGACGGACTGCTGAGCCTGGCACAGGCGCACCCCGTACTCGGTGGAGTAGGGCAGCTGAGGCCAAACATGGGCGTTCGCGGAGTTGGCCTCGGTGATGAACACCTGGAAGCGGGCATCCTTGGCCAGAGGGAAGCTGGGGACTTTCTTGAGCTGCGGAAGGTTGCCAACCAGCTGGGCAAAGGTGGCCGTTACCTGAGGGTTCGTCGTCTCCCACTTTATGAACGCGAATGCGGCTGATGGGTCGGACGCGCCTCGGGGGATGACCTGGGGATTGGTGTCTATGAACGTCGTGCCCGTGTGCGAGCCCATCCCAGCAGGTGCGGGGAAGGGAGCCACCCCGATCTGAGGAGCCAAGCTCGGCCGGTTGGCCTCTATGTACTGCAGTGCCCACGGGCCGTCGTAGACCATGGCCAATTTGCCTGATTCAAACGGGTCGTTCGCGGTCAGGTAAGCGCCGGCGCTGCTCTCAAAATTCGCCATGTTGCTGGCGCCGAATTTCTTGTAGAAGCTCGCCTCGTAGTTCAAAGCGGCGATGTTTTGCGGGGCATTGGCCGTGATCTTGTGCGTGTTCGCGTTGTACCACTGGCCACCAAAGTCCCAGCCCATGTCCTCGAGCGTGCACACCTGCCCGTTGGACTGACCAGGGAAGTCGGGGAGGAACCCGAGCTGGGTTATACGCCCGTTGCTGTCCTGTTTGGTGAGCTTGAACGCATCTGCCTGGAGCTGTTGAGTCGTCGTGGGCGGGTCGTTGGGATTGAGGCCGGCTTGCTTGAAGAGGGCCTTGTTGTACAACAGGCCGACGTCGAAGTCCATGAAGGGCAAACCGTAAAGCTGGCCACTGACCGTCAATGCATCTAGGGACGCAGGCACGTAAACGCTGGTGTTCAGGTGGACCGAGGAGATGTACGGCGCCATGGGCAGGAGTGCCCCCCGGCTTGCCCACTCCCCAACTTCGAGCGACGTCCCCAGGTCGACAATGTCGGGCGGCGTCCCACCGCTGATCGCAGTGAGGATCTTGGCGGAGTTCGTGACCGGCGTTTCAGTTATACGCACGCCCGGGTTGAGCGCCTCGTACTCCTTTATTACCTTGTCCAGGGCGGCCTCCTCGTGGCCACCGCCCCATTGCTGCCACATCGTGAGGTTGACCACCTTGGCACCGGCCGAGGCTGCTGAAGCAACGCCCGTGAGGCTGCCCAGGATTACCGCGCCGCCAACCAATGAACGGGTTACCGAGTGGATTGACATGCCCATCCCTCCTTCGGCCGTCCTAGCTCACGGCCACCAAAGCGGGTGAAAGTGTGCGAACGAAGATTTAAGGTGGTAGATCGAACTGTCTGGATGATCGTACCAAGCGGCGCGGAGCGAAGCAAGCCAAGGGCCGCCTGCTTATAGTGAAGGCCCTACAAGCTCTTTTGCTAGGCCGGGCCGCCGCAGGTCGCCTCGGGTCTTCTCGGAAACATCCTGGAAGTCGACCATCTCCGCTGTTATACTTCTCATGAAAGTTGGTCGAACCGATAGACCAAGTCAACCCCGTAGGGAGTGGGGCGGACGCGATGCGCCCAAACGAGCGCCACGAACGGATACTCCAAAGGGTCTCAGAGAACGGCAGGGTGGAGGTCGACGCCCTGTCGACTGAGCTTGGCGTCTCCGCAATGACCATGAGGAGAGACCTCGCCCTTCTCGAGGCCGACGGTGCCTTGCGCCGGGTGTACGGCGGGGCCACCAGGATAAGTAGCGGCAGTTACGAGCCCCCCTTTGCCGTTCGGGCCAAGCTCCAGCTACCGGCCAAGCGACAGATCGCCACGATGGTCGCTTCGCTAGTCGACGACGGCCAAGCCGTCATCCTGGACGCGGGGACGACGGGCGTAGCCATAGCTGAGCAGTTGTCGCACAGGCAGATCACCGTGTGCACGCCTTCCCTACGGGTAGCGGCCGCGCTGGCATCGTCCTCCTCGGTCAGGCTCATGGTCACCGGCGGGATGGTGAGGCCGGGCGAGCAATCGCTGGTCGGCCCGGAGACCGGGCGGATGCTCGAGGACTACCACTTCGACCTCTACATCATGACGGTAAGCGCAGCCCACGCCGACCAGGGCTTCACCGAATGGCATCCTGACGACGCTGCCGTGAAGCGGACGGCGCTCGGCGCATCCTCTCACTGCATCGTCGCCTGCGATGCCAACAAGATCGGGCGAACAGCCTTCGCTCGCATCTGCGCGCTCAACGCCGCCGACCTGCTGGTGACCGACGCTGCCGTCACGGACGAGCAGCGCTCAGCGCTGGAGGCCCATGGCCTCGAAGTTCGCGTTGCCGGCCACGAGGCGACGGATGGCTCTTCCGCTGTGAACTACAACGGGACTGAACATGCCAAAAGCAACGAAGGGGACCGGAGCGATGACGACGACTAGTGCTTTCGAACGTGATATTGCCCAAGAGCCGGCGGCGTTGCGGGCGTTGGCCGCTAGCGCCTTGCCTGAAGCCCTGACCAGGCTCGACCTTGACGGTCATGACCGCATCATCCTCACCGGGATGGGCGCCTCCTTGGTCGCCAGCCACCCAACGTGGTCGGAGATGGTGGCCGAAGGCCGCCCGGCCTGGTGGGTCAGCACGGCACAGCTCCTCGCCATGCCGGAGCTGGTGACGCCCGGGTCGTTGTTGTGGGTGACCTCGCAGTCGGGGGAAAGCGGTGAGGTGGTCGCGCTCCTCGACGAACTGGCTGGCGCCAGACGCCCGGCGGCGCTTTTGGCTACGACGAACGACCCCGAGAGCACGCTGGCCCAGGCGGCCGATGTCGTAGTGGGGCTTCACTTCGGGGAGGAAGATGCGGTCAGCACCAAAAGTTACATATCGACCTTGGCAGCTCACGAAAGAGCCCTCGGGGTGCTCAGGCACCACGACGACGCCAGTGCTGTCGAGCGGGTTACCGCCGCCGCCGCCGAGGTAGATCGCTTCGCGCCGGACGTGGCCCCCATCGTCTCGGCGGGACTGGCCTTCCCTCGTCCTCGCTTCGCATTTGTAGCCGCTCCGTCCGACCTGGCCACCGCTCAAATAGCTGCGCTGCTGTTCAACGAGGTGGCCAAGTTCCCAGCGGAGGCTTTCCTTACCGGCGAGTTCCGTCACGGGCCCATCGAGCTAGCCGGCCCAGGTCTGGTGAGCTTCCTGTTCGGGCCAGGAGACGAGAATGCTTCGCTGACCACGTTGGGCAGCGAGCTGGTGCGTAGCGGTGCTCTCGTCATGGCAGTTGATACCGGAGGTGAGCTGGGCTCGCAATGGTCGTTGACGACTGGCAGTTCGAGCCGATTGGGGCGCCTCGTGTGCGGGGCGAAACTCGTCCAGCTACTCAGCGCCGAGGTCGCCCGTGGGCTCGGGGTCGAACCGGGCCGTTTCCTCTTTGGTCAGAAGGTCACCGTCGCCATTTGACGAAAGACCCAACGTCCCCTGGGCACTGACCCGTCCGAGTACCGACGCACCCATCGCCCCCCCGTACGGGCCGAGCGCCGACTCGACCACTTCCAACTCGTTGGAAAAGCCCGGCCGGCGGCGGATCTCTTTGTCCAAGCCAGGCGCGAAATATGGCAGGAACCGGCTCACGCTACCGGCCAAGATCGCCAGGTCCGGGCTGTAAGCGACGTTGAGGGGCTCAAGGCCTCGGCCTACCGCGTGGCCGTAATCGATGAGCACCGCTGCGAGCTCGCGGTGCCCCGTCTGTAAAAGGTCGTAGGCAACACTGAGGTCGAGGGTGCCCGTAACCTCTGAGGCACGCACCTCCAGGCTGGCCCGATTAGCCAGCATTTCCCAACACCCGACCAGGCCGCAGTAACAATTCGGCCCGCCCGGCTGCACCGGTAGGTGACCGCACTCGGGGTGCTGACCGTGCCGGTCCCGGAAGGGGCGCCCGTGGTCCAAAAAGGCGACCCCGATGCCCGTCCCGAGGGTCACGAGCAGCAACCGCTCGCACCCGCGTCCTGCTCCGAAATGATGCTCGCCCAAAGCCCAACCGACAGCGTCGTTGTCTATGACGACCGGCACCCCAAGCTCGGCGGCCAGCATGCCCCCCAAGTCGAAACCCGAAAACCAGGGAAGCGTGTCCGGGTTTGAGATCGTCCCGCTGGGCAACAACACTGGCCCACTCGCACCGATCCCAACGCCCTCCAGCCGGGGGCCGTCGGGCAGCAGGCCTTTCACAACGCCAGCAAGCCTCGTCACGCGCTCAGCGGGCGTACCCTCCCCGAGTTCGCCGGTCACCGCCTCCGACACAGCGACGGCCGCGCCTGCCGAGACTATGGCGAACCGAGTACCCGTCCCCCCGAAATCAATGCCCGCCTGCACCACGGGTGCAGCGTTCATTGGCAGTGGTCCCAGCGACGGCGACAAGGCACCGACCGATAGTACGAGGGATCCGTCTGCGCAGTGCAGCCCGCTCGCCCGACCGCTGCTTGCAGTCCCGATCACGGAGGCTTCGATATACCCGCGATCGCGTGCCGTGCCTAGGCCCCACTACATAGGCTTGCTTCGTCCAAGGCCGAGAGAAACCTTGGTGACGAATGGAGGCCGGCATGACGGGGGTTTACGTTACGTTCCAGTATGACGGCGACTTCGACCGCTCGCGCGTGGAGCAAGTCGCCCAAAATGCACGCAGCATGTTCGAGGGTATGCCCGGGCTGCGCTTCAAGTTCTTTACTTTCGACGAGAAAGAGCAGCGCGCGGTCAACTTCTACGTGTGGGAGTCAGACGAGGCGGCTGAAGCGTTCTTTACAGAGGGGCTCCGAGAACGAGTGACCACCCTCTACGGGGTGAAGCCCAGCATCGACTATGTCGGGATCGCTCAGGTCGTCGACAATTCGCGCCTGTGAGGGCGCGTAGGGCCGCCGCCGTCGCCTTCGCTCACCAGTGGCCGCGGTGCACGACTTGGTCAAAGGGTCGCCGGTCCAAGTGTTTCATCGGCGCCAAAGGTCGGTCTGCTGGGTAACCAAGGGCAAGTAGATAGGCGCAATAGTGGTCGCCGGGGAAACCGAGGATGGCCCGGGCCTTGTCCTGGTCCTCGACCGATGCGTGGCCGCTACCGATGCCCCGGTCTGCTGCGGCAATAGCCATGGCCATGACAGCCTGGCCAATGTCGAACTGGTCGACCTCACCGGCTCCTTTGTCCGCGGGTGAGGGGGCTACAACGGCGACGGTGGCCGCCGAGGCGGCGACGTGGCCAGCGTATTGCCACACTTGCGACAGTGCCTCGAGATCGGCCCGTTCCGTGCAGACGACGAAGTCGCGATGCTGTCGGTTCATGGCTGATGGCGCGGCCCATCCGGCCTCCAGCACGCGCTCCAGGTCGGCCTGCGCAATGGGGCGGTCGGCGTAGGCCCGCACGTTGCGGCGGGCCATGATGGCATCCCAAGTTTCCATTGCCGGAACGCTAGCCCTGCCCGGCGGGACATTTTAGGCCTGTCGTGCAGAGTGGGAGGTCTCTCCGCCGATTATTGTCCTGCAGCCGCATGCCGATACAGGAAGATGACAGCAACTGAACATGTGACGCTCGAGCGCATTTTCGATGTGGAGCAGATCCGTCCGGGCTACCAGTCGATCGTTGCCCTCGAGCACGGCGATGTGGTGGGGGCCGAGGCGCTAGCGCGTTGGCCTGGGCTCGGAATTGGCCCAGACGCCGCCTTCGAGCACGCTCGGCGCACCGGCCGGGTCGAGGAACTGGACACGAAGTGCCAGCGGGCCGCGGTCGAGGGGCTCCGGGGTTCTGATCTGCCCGAAGGGTTCAAGGTGTTCGTCAACGTCGAGCCAGGCATGTCCGTCGGCGCTCTGACGGAACGGAGCACAGGGCCTAGACTGATAGCGGAGATCACCGAGCGGGCCTTGATGCACAACCCAGCTGAGCTGCTCCGATCGCTGCGCGAGGTGCGTGACCGGGGGTGCGGGATCGCTCTCGACGATGTCGGAGCAGTACCCGATTCACTTGCCCTCCTGCCGTTCTTGGCGCCCGATGTCATCAAGCTCGACATCTCCCTCGTCCAGCAGTGGCCCGATGCCGGCCAAGCGCGGGTACTGACCGCTGTCGCCGCCTACGCTGAGCGGTCCGGCGCCACGATCCTGGCGGAGGGCATCGAGACGGAGGTCCATCTTCGACAGGCACTAGCCCTCGGAGCGACGCTCGGGCAAGGCTGGTACTTCTCCCGGCCCGGGCCGCTTGGCACGTACCTGCCACCACACCAGGCGATCCCACTGCTGGACGCGCCGATTTGTACCAGCGGGACGGCCTTCGAGTTGCTAGACCCGCGCCGGGTTCGCATCGGGACAAAGGGCCTCTTGCTGTCGATGTCACGCCACATCGAACAACAGGGTCTTAGCCTGCAGACCCCCCCGCTTGTGCTTGGCGCGTTCCAAAGTGCCAGCCGGTTCACACCTGCCACCGCCGCGCGGTACCAGGACCTGGCCGAACGCTGCCCCCTGGTCGTCGCGCTCGGTGCCGGCATGTCGACAAACCCGGCCAAGGGCGTGCGAGGTGCGAGCCTCGCCCCTCGCGACCCCCTGCGTGGCGAATGGACCGTCATCATCGTCGGGGCTCATTACACAGGTGCTTTGATCGCCAAGGATTCTAGGTGATAGTGGCCCGGACCTTCAACGCCGCTACCTTTTCGCACTTACGCACGACTACGACACCGTTCTCGCCGCAGCCAGGGCCCTCCTAGGCCGGGTCGACCCAGTCTGAGCCCAATTACTTAGACGTTTGGCTGTTTGTCGACCTCTTCGAGCCATTCAGGTGCGTGGCGCTTGGCCCACGCACGGCTGATCTTGCCAGTAAAAATAGAGCGCAAAGCAGGAGGATGGGTGAGCGCCATGAAGATATGGCCCACAATTACTACGAAAAACCCTATGGCTACGATGTCATGGATGAAAGTGGCGCCTGTTCGCCAAGAAAGCGCGAAGTAGTAGGGCCAGTGCATCACCGAGCCCGTCATTAGCATGACGATAATCGTGCCTCCGACGATCGCCGCGTTTAGCTTCTGGCCGGCGTTGAACTTCCCGATGGACAGCTTCTCGGTAGGCTCCCAGCGGACGCTGCGCCGTAACCATTCCCGGTCATCCCTGCCCCAACGGTTCAGCCGCCTCAGGTCGGCCCGCAGGCCCCTACCCCAGGAGCCGGCGAGGCTAACGATGAGAGGAAGAGGCAAAGCCAGACCTGCATCGACATGGATACGCACCACCAGCACCCTCCGGCCGACAAAGCCGACCAGCGCCGGGATGTATAGCGCTGCACCCGTGAGGATCAAAATAATGAAGCCGATCGCGGTCAGCCAATGGGCGACCCGCTCGACCCAGTCGAAGCGGAGCAGCTCGGCGCTGCTGCGCGCTCTTTTAGCTGATCGGCGAGTCGTCGCGGCCATTGCTACGCCCGATCCAAGCGTTGAGGTCGTACCCGTACTGCTCCCAGTAACCGCTGCCTTCGACGGCGGTGACAGAGATCTTGCTCAGCCACTTTATGGACTTGTAGCCGTACATCTCGGGGATGTACAGCCGGACCGGGCCACCATGCGGGCGCGTCACAGGGGCACCAAGCATCTGGTAGGCAACTATCACATCAGGGAGCCTGGCCTGCGCCATCGTGAGGCTCTCTGTGTAAACGCCATCAAAGGACTCGAAGAGGATCGCCTTGCCCTCCGCGGCCACACCCGCCTGGTCCAGCAAATAGCCAAGCTTTACCCCGGTCCAATGAACACCCGGCACTCGCCAGCCCGTTACGCACTGGAAGTCCCTCACGAGCTTGGTTGCAGGCATCGCCTCGAGGTCGGCCACCGTCAGGCTCAGCGACTTGTCGACTAGGCCGTCTACGACGAGGTGGTAGTTAGCTGGCACCTCTGGGAAACCCGACGTGACTGTGTAAAGCTGAAAATAATCTGAACCCGGTATCAGGTCCGCGATCCCCGAGCCTGAGCCTGAGCTGAGCGGCTGCAGCACATCGGCGACCCAACCGTCTACCGGCGCCCCGAACACCACCCCCAAAGCACCGAGACCCGCCATGCCCAAAACGACACGACGGCCGATGGGCTTCCCCTTTTCCGTACCACCTTCGGGCTCAGGCACCGACTTCATGTTCGCGCCAACCGGGCTCTACCGTGGCGCGCCCCGACGGCTGAGCCTGCGGCGGCTTTATTTAATTCGTAGCTCGTCACGGAAGACCCTGCTCCGGCCGAGGTCCACGATCTGGCGTGCGATCGACTTGAACGCCTCGGCCGCTTCCGACCCCGGCTCGGCGACGACGATCGGGTGCCCCGAGTCACCGCCCTCGCGTACCGCCGCGACCAGGGGGACCTGCCCAAGAAGCGGCACACCGAGCTCCTCGGCGAGCGCAGCGCCGCCGCCGTTGCCGAAGATCTCGTACCTAGAGCCATCGGGCCCGCTGAACCAGCTCATGTTCTCGATCACACCCCGCAGCGGCAGGTTGAGCTTGCGTGCCATGTAAGCGCTGCGTTGAGCCACTCGCTTTGCGGCAACCTGGGGAGTCGTGACCACATAGACCTCCGAGGCTGGCAGGTACTCGGACATCGACAAGGCCACGTCGCCGGTCCCGGGAGGCATGTCCACCAGCAGGAAATCCGGGTCTCCCCAGTCCACGTCGGCGAGGAACTGCTCGAGAGCTTTGTGCAGCATCGGCCCCCGCCAAATGACGGGCTGCTCTTCGTTGGCGAAAAAACCCATCGACATGACCCTCACGCCGAACGCTGCCGGCGGTTGTACCTTGCCGTCGGTCATGGTGAGCCCGCCGCTCGTCGCCGGCGTGCCCGCGAGCCCGAGCATGGCGGGGACAGAAAACCCGTAGACGTCAGCATCCAGGATCGCGACCGAATGACCTGCGACAGCGAGAGCTACCGCGACGTTGACGGTGACGGACGATTTGCCGACACCGCCCTTGCCGGAGCTGACACCGATTACCCGGGTTGCCGCGTGGCCTGGAGAAAACGGGCCTGAGGGCACCGAGCCCATGCTACTTGGGCCGAGGCGGCCCATCCGCAGGTACGATGTCTGACAATGGTGCAGCTGGCAGAGGAGGCTGTGGCCGTCGAGGCCCAGGTAAGCCCTGCTGACGCCGGGAGTGCCAGAAAACCGCTCAGCGGGAGCGAGTTCTCGGCCGTGGTCGCGGCGGTGACCTCCGCCTTCGGAGACCCGACCCGCAGGCAGGTCTACCTGCACGTGCGCGACTCAGCCTCCGGGGTGACCGCCTCGCAGGTGGCGATGCGTTTTTCGCTCCACCCCAACGTCGCTCGCCACCACCTCGACAAGCTTGCCGCAGGCGGGTACCTCGAGGTCTTCAGCGCCAGGACGGCGCACGTTGGAGCCGGGGCAGCCGGTGCTGGACGCCCCTCAAAGCTTTACCGAGCGAGTGGGCCGACCCCGGTCCTCGAAACCTCCAGCCGGGGAGAAGAGCTCCTGGTCGCACTGCTCGGAGGCGCGCTCGCACTCCTCCCGCAACAGGCAGCTGAAGAAATGGCGGAACAGGTGGGCTTCGCTTACGGGTGCAAATTGGCCGAGTCAATGGCCGGCGCCGACAGTCAGCGCTCGTTGCGGTCGGCGCTGCGTGCTGTCGCCGACGCCCTCACAGCCCACGGTTTTTCGGCCCACGCGGAAGAGCGAGGTCGCTCCCTGGCTCTCGTAAAAGACGCCTGCCCGTTTTTTGATGCCGCCTCGCAGCACCCGGTCATCTGCGCTGTCGACAGAGGAATGGTGAGAGGGATGTTGGGAGCTTTGTACGGCGGGACAACGGGTCTGGCCGAATCATCGTCTCGGGCAATGGGTGACGAAAGTTGCACCACATGCGTGTCTCTGGGTGTCTGACGCCCGTAATTGCAGCGATTTTGTGACAAGATCAGCAAATGCCGGACGGGGAAAACATGACGACAACTGAGATGACGAGGCCGCTCGAAGCGGGAGTTCGTGTAAGCCTGGAACTACCTGAAGCAGGGACCTGCGTCGCTGTCGTTGCCTCGACGGGTGAGACGAGCCTGGTCCTTGACCTCCTCGACGACCTCCTTGAAGGCGAGCTCGAGCCGGGCTCGACCTTCGACATGTTCATGCCGCGCTCGGAAGGCATCTACCACTGGCTGTGCTCGCTCTCCGCGGCGCCCCAGGGCCAAAGGGCACAGGTCGAGCTCCTGAACCCTGCGATTTTTGTGCAACGCCGTCTCGAGCGCAGGGTGGAGGCGGAGGTTCGTGCCCAAGTCAGGCGGATCCATTCAGCGCGGCGCGGGCGGCCCCAGGAAATGACCGTTGCGGACTTGTCGCACGGCGGCCTGAAACTCGACGGCCCCAACCAGCTCAGCACTGGCGACACCCTCGAGGTCACGATGGAACTGGACGCCCCGGTGCAGGTCGTCGGCCGAGCCGTCATGGCTTACCCGACGCCCGCGGGCAGCTGGGTGGCACACGTGAGTTTCCTCGAAGGCCAACGTGCGGTGATCGACGTTGTCGACGCTTACGTCGCCCGCCAGCTTCGCAAGCACTCCACGTAGGCTCCGCAACCGCCGCATAAGGCGCGAAGCCGGCAACCGACGAAGCCTTTTCAAGGCGCAAGCCGACCCGCGCCGATAGACATCTCGAGGCCGGTTTGTCGGCAGGAGCCCATAGGCCAAAGCAGCGGACCAGGTAACCGATCGCCAGGTCGGGCCGCCAGCTGAGCACAACGAGGAGAAAATGACAGCCGTAGCCGCTATCGCAGGGCCACTGGAAGCCGGGACGCGAGTCGCCATAGAGCTACCGCAAGCCGGCGCCTGCGCCGCGCAGGTGGCTGCGTGCGACGGCAAGACGCTGATGCTGGAGCTGTTGGAAGAACTACCCGCCGGGAGCCTCGAAGAGGGCTCTGTCATCGACCTGACCATGTCCCTGTCGTGGGGCATGTACAAGTGGCTCTGCCTGGTTTGTTCCCAGCCAAGTGAACGCAAGGCGGAGATCCAGCTGCTCGACGCCCCGATGTTCATACAGCGTCGCCTCGACCCGAGGGTGGGCGTCGGCGTACCCGCCGACATCCGCACCGTACGCTCGGCGGTGCTCGGGCAACCTCATGAGGCGATAGTTGCGGACCTCTCGCACGGTGGCCTCAAGCTCGAGGCCGCCAAACAATTGAGGGCGGGGGACGTCATCGAGGTGACGATGGACCTTTCGGCCACGCTCATCACGTTTTCCGGGAAGATCTCGCTCATGGGCCGCGTCGTGATGGCCTATCCCTCGACCCGCACCGAGGAAACCGGCAGTACCGATGCCCACGTCTGCTTCATGGACGGACAGCACAAGGCACTTGAGGCGGTCGACCGCTTCGTCGCCCAGCAGCTCAAATGCCGCTGGGACGGCTGAGCCCAAAACTGGCGGAAAGTCCCAGTTTTACCAGCGCTGATGGGACATGCCGCTGCTACCCACAAGGCCCGCGTGCCGTTCCGGCTTTTCGAAGATAGAGCGGACTGCGACCCTCCCCGGGCCCGTGAGCCTCATCCAGATCGTCCTGTACTCAAAACTGCCCCACCTGAGCCCGCCGGAGGCGGGGTACTCGGCGTGGAGGCTGAAATTGATGGAAGTGTCTGAGTAAACCCAGGAACCTGGCTGGATAAGGATCGACTGGCCTGGCGCGAGGTCCCGGACGAAAAGGTTGCCCGGGCAGTGGAGCAAGAGCAGGCCATGGCTCTGCCCGCAGTTGAAATGGTCGATGTAGGGCCCGATTGGGTACTCGTACTCCGTGTCGTCACCTTTTTGCACCCGGAGCCACACGGGCGAGTTCAACCAAGAGAAATCGATATTGTCGGTGGCAGCGAGGAAAGAGTGCTCCCGCACGAGGAAACCCCGCCCGGCTGGGATCGGCAGTGCGACTACCTCCCCGGGATGGTCCTCCGAAAGTGCAACGTGGCCCGGCCCGCTCGCCCGCATGAGGACCATCGGCATGCCCGCCATAGAGCGGTTGAAAAATGACCCTTTCGCCCACGGCTCGAGGTGGGTCCCCGGCCCGACCCACAAAAGTGTGTGGTGGGAGAACACCACACCGTCATTGGGCGCAAGCGCAAAATCCGAGCTTGGGACAAGCGTCCCTTCCACCTGGCAGTAGGACTGGCCGAACTGGATTTTGGCCATGTCGCGCACCGCTGGTTGCTCGACCCAGCCCGAGTCGGACACCGTCGCCGTGACGTCTACGGGAGCCCCGCAGTTCGGGCAATAGGTGCCACTGGCGTCGGACGGCAGGCGGCAGTAACGGCATACATAGCCAGTGTGCGCTGGCCCAGTAGCGACGGTCGTCATTTGGAGGTCACTCGCTCGCGTGGTGGTGGTACATCGACTGGATGCCGACCCGGCCCGGCCCGGTCATCTCTGCCACGTACATGCCATGACGGATGAGGCCCGTGCGTACGTTGAGCTGGACAGCCTGCATCGTCACGCTCGAATCCTTGTAGAGGAAACCGCCGGGCTCGACGAGGATCTTCTCGCCGGCGCCGAGCGTCCGCTCGAAAACGTTCCCGTACCCGTGCAAAAGCACGATACCGGGCTCACCTGAGGTGACGAAGCGGTCGAGGTACATCCCGCTACCACCGTGCAGGATGTTGGCGAGGCCCTTGATCCGCTCGAAGCTGTAGCGCACGGAATGGGACGCAGCGAGGAACGCATGCTCGCGGGCGTCGATCTCCATTGTGGGGTGCAGCAGGAGGGTCACGATCTCGCCGGCGGCGTCGCGCGAAAAGGCGATCCGGCCGGGCCCGCCCGCTTGGGTGACCACGTAAGGCATTCCGGCGAGCGAGCGCTTCAGGCCCCCACCCAGGGGATAGACGCCCACTGGCACGCTCTCGTCCTTCCACAGCATCGTGTGGTGCTCGAAGATGACCCCGTCACCCGGGCTCAGGTTTATTTCGGCCACCGGCACCAGCTCGCCCTCAACCTGACAGGTGCTGTTCGAGAACTGGAACTTCGCCATGTCCCGCAGGCGTGGCGCCTCTCGCCACCCCGAGTCCGAAACCAGGTTGGCCGTATCGAGGGGAGCCCCGCAGTGCTCGCAGGACTTCGCGTCAGCTGGGTTTTGGGCATGGCACCACTGGCACTCGAGCCGGTCCATGTAGTTCCTCCTTAGCTTGGGCAACTACTCCGCACCTGGATCATTGCAGCACCAGCGAGCCCGCGCCAGAATCTGTCTTATCGGGCCGCTCGAAACCATCGACCTGTTCGCCGGCGCCGGAGGTTTGTCCCTGGGTCTCGAAGCCGCCGGCTTCGTACCGGCGGCGGCCGTCGAGTCGGTGCCAGATGCCTGCCGCGTCCTACCGGTCCAAGCACCCAGAGGCCAAGGTCTTCGAGGCGGACATCTCCACCGTCGACTTCAAGGCGATGCGCGGGTGCTTCGCCCTGGTGGCAGGCGGGCCGCCGTGCCAGCCGTTCTCCATCGGAGGAAAACGGTTGGCGGCGGACGACCCCCGCAACGGCATCCCCCAGTTCTTGCGTGCCCTGCGCGAGCTGCGGCCAAGGGCGTTCATCATGGAGAACGTGGCGGGCATGGCTGCGGGGCCCGGCAGCCCTACCTGCTCGCGGTCGTGGCGCAGATGGAACACCTCGGGTACTCGACAACCTGGCGGGTGCTCGAAGCGGCAGACTATGGGGTGCCGCAGAAACGTAGGCGCCTGTTCATAGTCGGCACCAAATCCCCTGAACGCTTCGTCTTCCCGCCGGCGAGCCATGGTTCGGCGCTTCGCCGGGCCTACCGTTCGGCCGGCTCGGTCATCGGCCACGCGGCTCCGTCTGGAAAGGCGAACACCGCCATCGTCACCTATGCCCTGCGCCCGTCACTGCGACCGAGCGCCTACCACGGGCAGCTCTACAACGGGGGCGGCAGGCCGATCGAGCTGACAAAGCCGGCTCCGACGTTGCTCGCGAGCATGGGTGGCAACAAGACGCCCTGGGTGGACACTCTCGGCATCGCCCCGGAATACCATGCCCACCTGCTAGCTGGTGGCTCCCCACGCTGTGGCCTTGTCCCGGGGGCGCGCCGCATCACCGTCGAAGAGGCTGCACTGCTGCAAGGTTTCCCTGCCGGCACTGCATTCGCGGGACGACCATCCAGCCAGTACCGTCAAGTGGGCAACGCCGTGCCGCCGGCCCTGGCCGAACACGTCGGGCTAGCTCTTCGGCGGCAGTTTTTTAGCTGAGCCGGCGCTCGTGGCCTTGGTACTGGCGGGGGCCTTTACGCCGCCGGTTGACTTCGCCTGTGCCAGGGCCGCCCTGGCCACTTTGACCATGGCCGGGTCAGGTCCATGGGCCAGGTACCAATTGAGCTCTTTGGTGGCGGCCACGGCTTGGCCTTGGTCGTCCAGGAGCACCAGCGCCCTGTAGAGGTGCGGCGGGTCGTAGGCAGGGTCAGCGCTCTCTGCCTTTTCGAGCAGGCCGAGCGCTTTGGGGACGATGCCTGCCTGGGCGTAGATCCAGCCCTCTGCCGTGAGGGCAACCGGCTGGCTGGGGTCGCCGGAAAGGACGTCGTCGTAGAGCGCCAAGGCTTCTGTCGGGTCGCTGGCAGTCAGCGAGGAAGCCTCCTGGAGCTCGGCATTCACACCGCTAAGCCCACCGGTGATCGTCGCACCAGGCAGTCGCGCGCTGGACGAGCGGTCCACCAGCCATAGCGCCCCTGCGAGTATGACCAGGGCGGCTCCGGCGACCAGGGTCACGCGCTGGCGCAAGCGGTGAGCCGGCCTCGCACCCGCCGCCCCTGCACCAAGGTCCTGGCCGCCGGTCTCCTCAACGCTCGTCCCCTCGGCACGAGCGTTGCCGGCGCCGGCAACCTCGAGTGCCATTTCGGGGGCCGCGTTGGGCAGTGTGGCACGCCGCCAGCGGGCGAAGCCGAGGCCCAGCCCGGTTATCGCGAGCGCACCCGCCACCACCGGAAGAACCCATACGAGTACGGCCACGCCCGAATCGGGCGGTCGTTCGAGGACCGAAAGCCCGTAGTCGTGCACCAGGAACGAACGGATCGTGGCTTGGCTGTCACCCTCCTTCAACCACTTCTCGACCAGTTGGCGGATTTCCACCGCCTCGGGCGCCTGCGACGCCGCCACAGACTCGCCGGCGCAGACCGGGCACCGGTACTCTCCGGCCACTTGCAGGGTGCGTTGGTAGATCGACGGCGCCTTGGCGTGGCCAGCGCCAATGGCACCCGACCCGACAGCGAGAGCAAGCGCGATGCAAATTGCCAGGGCCACCCACAGCGCCGGGAGCCACTTCTTCCTATCTGCTGCAACCACACGAAGCACGCCTAGGCCGGGCCGAGGCCCTTGGCGGCTCCCTGCTTTATGTAACTGTCCAGCTCAGCCGCCGTAACTCCACCGGGCATATAGGCGAACACGATGCCGTCCGGGGCAACCAGGAACGACGAGGGGAGGCCCGTCACCCCATAAGGGACAGAGGCCGCTGGGTCGTTCACAGCCGGCCACCGGGCGCTGCGAGCTGCAAGGTAGGTCTTCAACTGGCCGACGTCCGCCGGGTCGTACGCGACGGTGAACACGGTGGCGTCGGCCGCCTTGGAGTGCTGTTGAGCGAACTTCAGGAGCTGGGGCATCTCTTCCTGGCAGGGTTCGCACCACGTCGCCATGAAATTGACCAGGACCCACTCGTGACGGTACTGCCCGAGCGAGTAATGCCCTCCTGACAGCCCGGCTCCCGAGATGGCAGGTGCCATGTTGCCGAGCAACGGGCTGTTGGCCACTACCTGGGAAGCGGGTTGGGAACTTGCGAACACGGCGATAAGCACCGCCAGGACAGCCCCCGCCGCCAATGACGCCCAGAGCACTGGCCTACGCCGCTGGCTCGGGCGCGCCGGTGGGCCCGCCTGCGCGGGCGCCAGCTCCTCGTCGACGTCAATTGCGCTCATAGGCTCCGGACGGGGCTCATACCGCAGCCCCTACTCCTGTCTTGCCCGGCTCCGGCAGGTCGATCGTGCCTTGTTGGCCGTCGTCGAGGCTCTCGTAGCTGGCGGGAGCATCCTCGACGCGGCCGCGGGAGCGTTCCTCGGCCGGTCCGGCGCGGGGGCGGCCCGAAGGCCAAAGAGACAGAAGGGCCCCGAGGACGACCACAAGGCCTCCGACCCAGAGCCACATGATGAGGGGTGTGACATAGACGGCGACCCCGACCTGGGGATCGGTTGCTGTCGGCGCGCTCGTCAGCGCGAGGTAGATGTCCTGGGCCGGCGTGGAGTGGACGGCCGGGCTGACCACGGCCTGGTCGGAAAGGGCAAACTCCTCGATGGCCGGGTAGTAAGGGTGCCCATCGACATCGACCGTCGCAATGAGCGAGCTTCGCCCGTTTGAATTGACTGTTCGCGTCCCGCGGAGCACAAGGGTGTGACCTTGAAAATGGGCCGGCACACCTTCGCTCATGCTCAGGAGTGTCTGGTGCTGGTAGGCATGGCTAGCTGCGAAACCGACGGCCACCAAGACCACTCCCAAATGGACGATCATCCCGCCCCCGGAGCGACCAGCGATCGACCGTGGGCCCGCCCGGCGCACCAGCAACACCAGCTGGCGCAACGCCGATGCCCCGGCGAACGCAGCCAGGGTGAACACCACGAGGGGCCAGAAACCGCGGAGGCCGGCCACCACGCACCCGACAAGCACGACAGCGGCGCCGACTGCAGGCCACAGGAGGCGTTGGCGGAGCAGCTCGCCCGAGGCCCGGCGCCAAGGCAGCACAGGTGCTACGGCCATCAGGAACAGCAGGCACAGCACAATTGGCATCGTCATCGTGTCGAAGAACGGCCCGCCCACGGTAATGGAGGAGCCGTTCAGCGCCTCGACCAAAAGAGGGAAAACGGTGCCGAGCAACACCACGAAGGCGAACGCCCCAAACAGAAGGTTGTTGGCCAGAAAAGCACCTTCGCGCGACACCGGCGACTCAATGGAGCCCTGTGTGCGGAGCGCGTCACCACGCCAGACCAACAAGGCGATGCAGACGGCGACGACCAACCCGAAAAACACGAGCAGCGCCGGGCCTACCCCACCGTCATCGGTAAAAGAGTGCACAGATTCGAGCACGCCCGAGCGAGTGAAGAAAGTCCCGAGGATGGTCAGGCTGAACGTTGAAAGTACCAGCGAAATGTTCCAGACGCGCAACATGGCACGGCGCTGTTGGACCATTGCCGAGTGCAGGAATGCCGTTGCCGTCAGCCAAGGCAATAGAGCAGAGTTCTCCACGGGGTCCCAGGCCCAGTAGCCGCTCCAACCAAGGACCTGATAGCTCCACCAGGCGCCGAGGACGACGCCCGCCGTCAGGCATGTCCAAGCAAAGATGGACCAGCGGCGCGTCTCGAATAGCCACCCCTGGCCAACTTGGCCGGTGACGAGGCTGGCAACTGCAAAGCAAAAAGGGACCGTGAAACCGACAAGGCCGAGGTACAAAAGCGGGGGGTGAAATGCAACGAGGACCCTGTCCTGCAACAAGGGGTTAGGCCCGGGCCCCTGGGTGGGCACGGCCCCATGCACCCGCGTGAAGGGGTTCGACAATGTCAGCATCAACCCGAAGAAAAATGCGGCGATCACGTAGCCCGTGACCTTGGCCCAAACAACGACCGGGTCGTAGGCGCGTTTGCGGAAGCGGATCCACATTGCGCTCAAGTAGCCCGAGAGCACGAGCGCCCACAGCAGGATCGAGCCTGCCAGGTCGGACCACATTGCCGTTATCCGGTAAATGAGGGGGGTGAAGGTGCTGTCGTTGTTGTCGACGTACACGAGGGTGAAATCGTGGGTAATGAGCGCCCTTTGCATCGCCACGGTGGCGAGCACGGCACCTAGCCCGACAAGCCAGATGTACCCCTGCCCGGCGCGCAACAGGGAGCGGCGCCCGCTCCTCAGGCCGAACAGCAGGGTGCCGGCGCCGGCGAGCGCGCCGAGCAGCCCGAGGAGCAAAGCACTTTGCCCGAGCGCAATGTTCACGAAGAAGCGCTCTTAGGCTTGCTGTGGTGGGCTTCCACGTATGTCGAGCCGTGCTGGACCATTATCTCGAAGCTCGAATAGACGTTGCCCTGCCAATGCCCATCAAGCACTACAGGCATGCCGACGTGGAAAAGCTGGCCGGGGGCGCCCTTGCTCACCACCTTGACGTCAACATTGTGGGAAGTGATGGCAAATTCCAACGTCGTACCGACCTCGTGCACCCCCGGGAGCACGGTGCCCTGGATCCGGAAATCCTTGTCCCCCAACTGGGCTCGCTGCGCGACCGCCTGGTTGGCTGTCAGGTAGTAATTGATCGCGTTGGAAAGCCCGCGCTCGATAAGGAAACCGAGCGCACCGACGATGATGACCGCCGCGACGACGCGCTGGCGTTTCGTCCCGAGGGACTGCCTGCGGCGAGGGTACAGGATGGTCTCCGTCTGTGAAGGGGCAGTGCCCTGCTCGCTCTCGCGAGCCTCTGAGCCGGCACCGTTCGACGCCCTCGGCGGGGCGCTCAGTGCCACCGGGCCTCGTCCTTTGGCACCAGGGAACGACGCAGGGCCCGCTCCCGTCGCAACGTCCGGGCGGCGTAGGCCACCAATATTGCCCCACAGGACAGCCAGGCAGCGACGACGTAGTTCACCTTGCGGGCACCTCGACGCGCCGCTCGGGGAGCGCCTCGGAACGCCGTGCTTGCAGCGCGGAGGTGAAGCCCTCGCGCTCGTAACGTTCCTCGAGCACTTCGAGGCGGTAGCGGTGGACCATCATCCAGGCAAAAACGAGCCCGAAGGCCAGGAACGAGACGAGCATCGTCGCCAGCTGCCAACCGTGCACCGTGGGGTCCGGTTGGAACAACGTCTCGTTCTGGTGGAGCGTGACGAACCAGACCGTGGCGTAATGGTCCACGACGACGGTCAGGGCCATCAGGACCGCTACCATCGACGACGCCACGGAGCGCGAGTGCGGGTTGTCGATCGAGCGGCGCAGCGCCAGGTAGCCGAGGGAAAGGGCGAAAAGGATGGCCGTCAGGGTCAAGCGGGCGTCCCACGTCCACCAGACCCCCCAGGAGGCCCTGCCCCAGATCGAGCCGGTCACCAGGGTCGCGAAGCAGAACACTGCGCCGACCTCGGCACCTGCGACAGCTAGACGGTCCCAGCGAGGGCTCCGAAGGCGCGGCCACAGCCAGGCAATGCTCCCGAGAGCGCAAACGCCAAAGCCGGCGTAACACATGGTGGCGACGGCCGGGTGGATGTAGAGCATCCTGACGAACTGGCCCTGGACTACGTCCGGCGGGCTCAACCAAAGCCCCCACCAGGTATTTAGCGCGAGGGCGGCAAGAGCAGACCACCCGAGCACACGAGTGAGCCGGGACGAACCAGAAGCTAGGGGGTACCTCACGTTTCCTCCATCAAAGCCCCAAAGCTCAGCACTCCGCCAGCCAGGTAGATCGCCGTGAAGCCAGCGAGCAGGCCGAGCCAACGCCATCCCCCCCCCGAAGAGAAGCCCAGGGCGGCCCGCCACGCCTCCGTAGCAGCGAGTACTACAGGTGCGAGCACCGGCGCGAGCAGAAGGGGCAACAGCGTCTCGCGGACACGAGTGCCCATCGACAGCGCCCCATAAGCAACGCCGGCGGCGGCGACACCGGTCGTCGACAGGACTGCGCTCGCCGCCAGTAGGCCGGCACCGGACAACTTGCTGTGGAACAGCACCACGATCCCGACCGCCAGGAAAACCTCGAGCAAGAGAAGCTGCACCGCCACGGCTACGACTTTGCCGACGAAAATGCCCGCCGGTTCTAGCCCGGACATCCGCAGGCTGTCGGCCGCCCCATCCGCCGACTCGATCGAGAAGGCCCGCTGCACTGCCAGGAGCCCCGAGAACAACACGGCCAGCCAAAAGAGCCCGGGAGCTGCCTGGACAAGGAGAGGCTGGTCCTGGTCGAAGGCAAAACCGAAGAGGAGCAGGACCACGAGCGAGTACGGCACCACCTGGTTGAGGGCAACTTTGGAGCGGCCCTCGACACGCAGGTCCTTCCCCGCTACGACGAGAGCGTCACGCCACACTGGGCTGCTCCAGATCGGGCTGCTCCACAGAAGGCTGCTCCACAGAAGGCTGCGCCACGGCCGGCTGCTCCGCTCTCACTGCCGGGGTAGTGGGGACCAGGCCGTCAAGGACCATGCCCCCCGACACCGTTGCCACGCGGTCGGCGAGGACCTCTCTGGCGAGGATCTCGTGGGATGCCAGCACGACCGTTGCGCCGGCCACGGCGACCTCTTTGAGCAGGCCGTCCAGAAGCTCCCGGTGCTCGGCGTCCAGGCCCGCGTGGGGCTCGTCGAGCAGCCAAAGCAGCGGCCGGCGTGCCAGCAGAGCGGCAAGGGCGACCCGCCGGCGCTGGCCCGCCGACAGTTTTCCGGTCGGCAGTTCGGAGAGCCTGTCGCGGATGCCGAGGCGTTCCAGAGCCTCCCGTGCGGCGTGCTTTGGTGGCCGGGCAGCCCGGGCGGCAAAGCGCACGTTCTCCTCGGCAGAAAGATCCTCGTAAAGCCCGTTGCGGTGGCCAAGGAGCCCGACTTGGCGGCGCAGGGCCCTCGCGTCGGAAGTTGGGTCGAGGCCGAGCACGCTGGCTTCCCCTCCGGACAGGGGCAAAAGACCGGCGATGACCCGTAACAGGCTCGTCTTGCCCGCCCCGTTGGCACCCTTGAGGGCGAGGATCTCCCCCGTGCGCACGTCAAGATCTGCGCCGGCCAGGAGGGGGTAACGTCCGGCGAGCGCAACGGCGGAACGTAAGCGAACCGCAAGGTCATAAGGCATGGCCGCTGACCAACTGTAGCGAGCTACCCAGCGAGGTTGCCAACGCACGTCCGAGCGGGAGCAACCGGAGCGGTCAGTTCGAGGCAAGGCCCCCGAGGCCGACATGCTCCAGCAAGCTGTTCGACCAGGAGGACACGGCGCCCACCTCGCCCGTGATTATGAGCACCCCCAGGGCTGCAAGGAGGGCTCCCGACACCATGCTCACGGCCCGGGAGTGGCGCCTGGCGAAGCCGAGCGCCCCCGAGAGCCTGCCAAAGGCGAGCCCGGTCAAAACGAAGGGAACACCCAGCCCGAACGAGTACGCGACCAGCATCTCCTCCCCGCGCGAGCGTGCCGCCGCTGGAGGCAAGCCCCAGCACCGCCGCGAGGACGGGGGTGATGCACGGCGTCCATCCGAAAGCAAAGGTCATCCCCATAACCGGGGCGGCCCAAGGCCCTAGCCGGGAAGGCCGCACTGCAAACCGGTGCTCGCGCTGCAGCCAGGGCAACTGGAAGGCAATGACGGCGCCCATGGCCACGATCAGGGCGCCCGCTACGTCGCTGAGGACGAGCTTGTGCGCTTGCAAGGGGTGCGAGAGCGTGCTCGCGGTGGCCTCCAGTACCGCAAATACGAGGCTGAACCCGGCGACGAACAGCAGCGTTGACCACAGCAGCCGAGCCCTCTCCGACCTGTCCGGCCCCGCCCCAGCCCTCGCCCCAACCCCGCCGACACCCGACATCATCGATAGGTACGAGGGCACCAGGGGGAGCACGCAGGGCGAGACGAACGAAGCGATGCCTGCTCCGAAGGCAATCACGAAGCCAATCGGAGAATGCTCGACCAACGCCCCGGCACCGCCGCTCGAGCCGGTGACCAGCTCGACGGCGAGCGCATGGGACAACGGGACGGAGCCGCTAGACATCTATTCGATTGTCTCAGATGCGGGGAGCACCCCGAAAACGCGTGACGAAGATCTAAATGGAGCGGTTGACGGCGTCGAGCACGGCACGAGCCGCAGCATCCGCAGGGGCACGGCCGGAGGCCACCCCGCGGCGCAGTTCGCCCGTCGTGGTGTCGCGCAGGACAGCCAGCAAGCCGGCTCCCCAGTCGGACGGTAACGCATGGAACCCGACTACGTCGAACGGTGCATGTGCGCCGACGCCGCGGAGCGCTTCGATGACTGCTCGACCGACCGATGTGGTGTCGCCGGCCAATGCGCGACTGGCGTAGCGCTGCGGACCTCTTGCCAGCTGCACTTCGATCGAAGCCCCGCCGTCGCTCGGCAGGACCAGGACCAATTTCACCCGCTCTCCCCGGGGTGACAAAAGTTGCTCCCGAGGCGGGTTGAAGACCCGGATCTCGGCGGGCCCCTCGAGGTGGTTCACGGCACTGCGGGCTGCCTCGTCACGGACCTTCGCCTGTTCTGTCCCGGGGCGGACCGCCAGCTCGATCAGGGTCGTGCCCTCCTCTTCAGTAAACGAGACGAACCAAACGCCCGGAAGTTGGCGGAGCTCCAGCTCGAGTGCATCTTTCGTGCCCACTACGTAGTCCGTCCTTGGCTCGTCCGTCCCTGGCTGATCAAAGTGCCGCTCATCCCATGGTCGCCTTCGCCGCGTACAGGCGGTCATCGGCCAACCCGGTCAGGGCGTCCGGGTCGTCAGTATCTGAGGGAAAGCAAGCCACGCCAACGGAAAAGCCGACCGTTGTCTCGGGGACTGCGCGCTCGAGCGCTCTTTTCAACCGCCCGAGGAGCGGGGAGAGCGAGGCGACGTTCTCCACTCCCACGACCAGTAGAGCGAACTCGTCGCCGCCGAGGCGAGCAGCTACGTCACCGCCCCGCAAGGCCGCTCGAAGCTCGGCGCCGACCGCCCTGAGGGCTGCGTCGCCTGCTGCATGGCCATAGCGGTCGTTGACAACCTTGAAATCATCGAGGTCCAGCAAGACCAGAGCGAACGGCCAGCCGTAACGTCGTGCCCGGCTCACTGCCTGGTCGAGCAACAACTCGTAGCTTCGCCGGTTGAGCAGGCCTGTCAGCGCGTCGTGACTGGCATCGTGCACGAGAAGGTCCAAGCGCAATGCCAGCTCGACGAGGCTTGTTACGCAGGCGGCCGCGAGCGGCCCGACAACCGGAGGATCTGCATATAGGCCGGCGCGGCCAGCAAGAGCCTCCTGCAAGTAAGCGGGGACGCCTTGACCGAAATCGAGCGGCGCCCTCCCCAGACGGAACAGCTGGGGCTGGTTGGGCTGCTCGATGACCACCAATAGGTCACGCAACCTGTAGCGGGCTGCAACCAGGTCCAGGGTGTCGTAAATGAACTCCACCCCACTAGCCGACCGTGCGAGCAGACTGGGCAGCTCACCGAGCGCACCATCGATGTCCGGGCGCTGGTCGGGCTGGCTGGTACCCACGTTCATTGCACCCAGAGAGGCTTGCAGGTTGTCGACCGGTCCGCCGGTGTCGTCCGTGCCCCCGCCGTTCACCTGGTCCGCGGCCCTCTCCGAGGGCTCTTCCCCGGACGACAACGGCGCAGCATGGGGCCCGGGCTGGTCCTGGCTTGCCGGGCTGTCGAAAGGGTTCACGGGTTGCACCTCTTGGCCATGCGACGGAGGTCGTGCTCGAACGGCCTCTTTGCAGGGTACGGTTGCGCTTAGCCGGGCGAAACCGCCCATGACATGGCACGATACAGAGCGCGCGCCCACCCAGTCACAGAAAGGGCCCGATTACGACGCGCAGTGGTCGAGCCGTGCCGTTTAGGTGGCGCGGATGGCGTGGATGTCCGTATCAGGGGAAGCTGCGGCTCAGCTCAGCGCGGCCAGGGTGGCGTCTGCCGTGCTGACATTCAAACCGGTCCCGCCTTCAAGCGCGAGGTGGGTGACCACGCCGTCTTGGAGCACGGCCGCATAGCGCTGGTTCCGGGCCCCCATGCCAAATTTGGACATGTCGAGGTCGACGCCCATGGCCCGGGCTAGCTCCCCGTTGCCGTCCGCGAGCAGGGTGATTTTCTCGCCAAGCTCCTGCGAGCGCGCCCAAGCCCCCATCACGTGGTGGTCGTTGACCGCTACGCCGAAGATCCGGTCAACCCCGTGAGCAAAGAGCTCGTCCGCGCGGAGGAGGTAACCAGGCAAGTGCGTGTCTGAGCAAGTCCCACTGAACGCCGCAGGCATACCGAACAGGACTGCGCGGCCCTTGCCAAGCACGTCGGCAGTGCTGACAACCTCGACACCGTGGTCAGTGATCATCCGCAGTTGCACGTCGGGGATCCGGTCGCCTATCGCTATTGTCATGTGGGCTCCTTCGCGGTTCACTGGCTCGATTAACCATTCATGAGCCTAGTGACCTGGTTCACTAATTCCCCCTGTTGCACGATGCCGCCCGGCGTGTACTGTCTTGGCAACTCGCCCCGCCCATACCGGCACTCACCGTGTCTGTTCGCCCATGAGACCCTGGATGGCTCCCGCGTCGCACACTCGCGTTCAAGTTCACAAGCTGCCGGTCCGCAGCCTTCTGGTCCTTGCCTTGGCGGCGAGCGGCTTGGCGACGGGACAGGGCCCGGCTTTGGCTTCGCCCCCCTCGGCAGAGGTTGTCCACGGTCGCGCTGGTGAGCTCGCAGGTGCCCGGCGCACGCCCGCCCTCGACCTGCCCGCCAGCCAGGCCATGGTGGCGTCTTGCGACAGTTCTGCTCGGGCTCCTCGGGCTTGCAACTTTGCCAGCCTGAAAGCGATCGACTCCGCCCGCGCATCCGAGGGCCTCGGTCCTCTCGAACTGCCCGCCGGCTACGAGGCCCTCGGGATAGGGGCGCAGCTCGTCGTAGTCACCAACGCCGAGCGCACATCCCGCGGTCTGCCGGCCTGGCATGCGCCGGACGGCAACCTCGACCTCCTGGCTGCGCAGGCCCTGGGGTCCGCGACAGACCCGAACGGCCCTGCAGGTAGCACGTGGGCGGCCAACACGGCCTACGGGACACTGACGGTGCTCCAGACCGACTACGAGTGGATGTACGACGACGGGATGGGCGGGACAAACCCCAGTTGCTCGACTTCTGACCAGGCGCAGTGCTGGTTCCACCGGGACAACATCTTGAGCCCATGGCCCGGCAACATCGGGGCCGCAGCAGAAGCTCGGGCCAACGGCCGCCTCGTGCTGGCCGAGCTGATGGTTGCTACCCGCTAGTCGACCTTGCGGAACTCAAGGGCGGCGATCGTCATGAACACCGTCGCCATCATCGCCACCACGCCCAGTTCGAGACCGACCGGGACATGCCAACCGTCCCAGGTAACCCCCGGCACGAGGCTCTTGACAACCTTCGCGGGCACATTGTGGAGGTGCTCGAAAACCGCCTTACGGAGCGGGTCGACGGCGTAGGTCAGCGGGTCAACCCGGGTCAGCAACTTGAGCCAGGTCGGTAGACCCGACAGAGGGTAAAGCGCGCCCGAGAGGAAAAACAGCGGCATCACAAGCATCTGGGTCACAGCCATGAAGGACTGGAACTGCTTGATGCGCGCAGCCACGACCATCCCGAAGGAAACCAGCGTCAGTGCCAAGAGGAACAGCTCGGCCAAGACCGTGATCATGAGCACCGCGTTGTACGGGACCCCCGCCAAGCCGGCGATACAGATCATCAAGACGCCCTGGACCGAGGCGATGAGGGCCCCGCCAAAGCACTTGCCTACCACCAGCGATGTTCGGCTGACCGGAGCCACCAGCATCTCGCGAAGGAACCCGAACTCACGGTCCCACACAATCGAGCCTGCAGAGAAAAGGGCTGTAAAAAGCACGGACATCGCGGCAGCGCCCGGGTAGAGGAACGTCCTCAGGTTGAGCGACGCCCCGAACTCTCCGTGGCCGTTCACCAACGAACCGAGGCCCGAACCAAGTACGAACAAGAACAAGACCGGCTGCAGCACACCGACGATCACACGGAGCGGGTCACTCGCGAAACGGATGCACTCGCGTTTGACGACGACCCACACAGCGCGCAGCTCGTGCAGCGGGCCACCCGCCAGGCTCGTGGCACGGGAGGGCGCCGGCCGAGCGGGCCCTTGGTGCGCTTCGAGTTCCGTCGCAGTCTCCACCGTCGTGCCTGTGCTCATCGAAAACCCCTCCCTCCCGCCATGCGCCGCAAGAACTCGTTACCTCCGCCCGCCTCGGCGTCTCGGATAGTTGTGCCCGTATAAGAAAGGAAAACGTCGTCCAGAGAAGGCCGCGAGACGTTTACAGAGCGCACCGGGATACTCAGTTCGGAAAATTTGGCGAACAGGTTTGGCACGAACTCGGCCCCGCCCGCAACAGAAAAAGTGACGTTACCTTCATGAACGGCCGCGTCGATACCAAAATGCTGCTTCAGCTCCGCAATAGCACGCGGGGGATCGTCGATCAGGATCTGGACACGGTCCTTGCCAACACTGGCTTTCAACTGCTCCGGAGTACCCATGGCGACGATCTGGCCCTTGTCGATTATCCCGATCCGCTCGCAGTACTCTGCCTCGTCCATGTAGTGCGTCGTCATGAAGATCGTCGTCCCCTCGGAGCCTTTCAAGCTTCTTATGTACTCCCAGATGGACCTACGAGTCTGCGGGTCGAGGCCTATTGTCGGCTCGTCGAGGAAGAGCACCATAGGGGCGTGCAAAAGGCCCCGCGCTATCTCCAAGCGCCGCTTCATCCCTCCCGAAAAGGTGCGAACTTCGGTCTTGCGCTTGTCTGCCAGGCCGACGAGCTCGAGCACGGCGTCGAGCCGTGTGCGCACTACGTTGCGGGGGACGCCGTAGAGCTCGGCGTGGAAGCGCAGGTTCTGCTCGGCGGTCAGGTAGTTGTCGAGCGTAGGGTCCTGGAACACCAGCCCTATAGAACGCCGCACTTCCTCGCGCTGGCGGACGACGTCGTAGCCGGCCACAGAGGCACTCCCGGCGGTGGGCCGCACAAGGGTACAGAGCATTCCGATCGTCGTTGTCTTACCGGCCCCGTTCGGCCCCAGGAACCCGAAGGTCTCTCCTGGCGCGACCTCGAACTCGACGCCCTTCACCGCCTTGACTTCGCCATAGTCCTTGGCCAGGCCCCGCACCGAAACCGCTGCCGTCACGGCCTCCCAAGTTAGCCAGCGACGACTCGGCCGGCACCGGAATATCGCCCCGGCGCCGTCCCGGCCGGCCCGATTGAACAAACGGGCGCGCTTGTGCGTGTTAAGGACAATGATCGTTGTAGACCGACGTAGCGTGGGGGCCAACAGGCTTCGCGCGATGAGAGGGACAGTTGTGAGCGTGGACCAGGCATTGGACCGGCGGGCCAGCGAGCTTGCGCGCACTGGCCCGCCGGTGGCCGCGGGCCGCGGCCTCGCTGCCGAATCCTTCGGCTCGTTCTACCGGAGCCAGTACCACGCCGTTGTCGCTCTTGCGTACGCTCTGACCGGCAAGGCGGCCGTGGCCGAAGAGCTCGCGCAGGACGCTTTCCTGGTGGCGTACCGCAACTGGGGCCGCATCTCGGGTTACGAGCTCCCCGGTGCCTATGTCCGGCGAGTGGTCACGAACATGTCGGTCTCCTTCAGCCGCCGGATCGGCGCCCAGGCACGTGCCCTGGCACGGCTGGCCTCGCGGGCCCCCACGTGGACGGCACCTCTCGAGGCGCCCGACGCCGACTTCTGGCGCTCAGTTCGCTCCTTGCCGCCCCGCCAGGCGCAGGTGCTGGTGCTGCGTTACCTGGAAGACCGTTCGAACGCCGAAATCGCGCACATCTTGGGCTGCACTGAAGCAACTGTCCGGGTGCACCTGCACAACGGACGCGTCACACTTGCCAGTAGGTTGGGTATCGAAACGAATGAGAGGTCGTCAGCATGACCGACGAGAACCTGCGGTCTCAGTTCCAGTTAGGAGAGCTCGGCGAGCGAGCGTCGTCTGCCGCTTCAGCCTTACTGGGCAAAGCGACCCTCGCGACCGCCCCGGACCTCCGCCACATCGCCGTCGCCAGGCGCCTTTCAGTGGTAGCGGCTCTTGCCGCTCTCGCGCTCGTGGTGGGCGGCATCTTCGCGGTGTCGATCTTCGCGAGTGGGGCACTGCCATGGATCGTGGGCGCCGTCCTGGTCGCGGCCGTCGTCGGCGTGATCGTGTTGGGCCTGCACGCCGGGGGCCACGGTTGGTTCGTGCCGCTACCGGTGATCGTGCTCGCGGGCACCTGGGCGCTGGTTGTATCGGCCGGGAACTGGACGTCCCCGGCCGCCTGGGCCCTCGCAGCCGTCGCCTTCCTCAGCGCGTTTGTAGCCGCAGCTCTGATCGTCCCGGCCGTCGCTTACCGGCACGCCTTAGGCCCGTCGCGCAGCTCCACTTTGCCCCTCGGTGCCGACGGCATAACGCTCGGGCCACTCGACCCGGTCGGGTTGGCAAAGGTTAACAATGAGACCTGGACCGCGCAGTCCGTAAGCGGTCCACTACCTGCGGGCGCGCCCATCCATGTGGTGAAGGTAGAGGGTCTCCGGCTGCTCGTTTGGTCGGAGGCCGGGAACGTCCTGGGCCCAGACGCCCTGGGCTTGGCAAACCAAGAAAAGGAGGAGCGGTGACCGTCGCCATTTTGGTCCTGGTCGTGCTCGTCGTGATAGCGGGGCTTGCGGGTCTGTCGAGCTCCATCAAGATCGTGCGTGAGTACCAGCGGGTGGTCCTGTTCCGTTTGGGCCGTGCCAACAGTGCACGCGGACCCGGGCTGATCTTCATCAACCCAATAATCGACCGGATCTCTTGGGTCGACCTACGCGAGCGCTACCTCGAGATCCCGCACCAGACGGCGATCACTCAGGACAATGCTGCGATAGCGATCGACTTCATCATTTTCTACAAGGTGCTGGACCCACTCACGTCCGTCCTGTCCGTCCAGGATTTCAAGGGGGCCGCCACAAACATTGCTTCCACCACTTTGCGTTCTGTGGTCGGCGACATGAGCCTCGACGATGTGCTGTCCAAGCGCGACGAAATGAACGGGGTACTGCGGCTAAAGCTCGACGACGTCACGGAGCGCTGGGGTGTCAAGGTGACCAATGTCGAGGTAAGAGAGATCAAGCCGCCTCCTGCGGTCCTGGAAGCCATGACCCGCCAAATGGGCGCCGAGCGCACACGACGTGCCGTTGTCACCGAGGCAGACGGCCAAAAGCAAGCCTCGATCACCGTCGCCGAAGGCCAGAAACAATCGTCTATCCTGCAAGCCGAAGGCGAACGTCAAAGCGCGGAGCTTCGCGCACAGGGTTACGCCGCAGCGCTCCGGCGGATCCTCGAAGTCGCAGGAGACCTGGACTCCACGACAATGACGCTGCAGTACCTGGAAACCCTGAAACAAATAGGTAGCTCGCCGTCGACGAAGTTCGTCGTGCCGGTCGAGCTCACGAGCCTGCTCGCCGGTGTCATGAACGCCAACAATGGCAACGGAAATGGCAATGGGGCGGTCCTGCCGGGTGCCTCACCCGGCCACAAGTAAACCCTCTAAAACGCCCTACGTTGAGCCGCGCCCACCGCAAGGGGGCGCGGCTTTTTCAGTGCCCAGGGCTCAGCGCTCACGGCGCACGAGCGTGCCGTCTGGGCCGTCCTCGACGATGTAGCCCATGGCCTGGAGCTTGGCCCGAATGGAATCGGCAGCGGCAAAATCTCCCTTGGACCGCGCCGCGTCGCGTTGGACGACCAGCTCAGCCGTTTCTTCTTCGACTGGTTCATCCTCTGATTTCAATGCGATGCCGAGAGCCTGTTCGCAGCATTCCCGCACGGCTGCCGCCAGCGCGGGCGCCCGGGTGGCGTCGGCACGTGCATCGCGGACGGCCCCGAAGATCACAGCAAGAGCGCCCGGGGTATCGAAATCGTCGTCCATGCGCCACTTGAAACGCGCAATGACCCCCTCGTCCGCAGGGACCGCCGGCAATGCTCTGGTCTCCCTCGCGAAGTTGTCGAGCCGGTTGACGGCCCCCTGTGCCTGGTCCAGGAGCTGTGCGGTGACGCTCATAGGGGACCGGTAGTGCGTCTGGAGCACCAGCGCTCGCAGCACCCTGCCCTCGTAGCGCTCGAGCAGTTCCTCGAGCGAGGTGATGTTCCCCACAGACTTGCTCATCTTTTCGCCCGCTTCGTCGACGACCATGCCGTTGTGCGCCCACCGTCGTGCGAACACCTTGCCGTCGGCGACCGCCTGAGCACGCTCGTTCTCGTGGTGGGGGAAGACCAGGTCCAGGCCGCCGAGGTGAAGGTCGAACCCTTCGCCGAGCAAGTCGAGCGACATCACCACGCACTCGGTATGCCAGCCCGGCCGCCCCAGCCCCCAAGGTGACGGCCACGCAGGCTCGCCCGCTTTGGCGTACTTCCAAAGCACGAAATCGAGCGGGGAACGTTTCGCCGCCTGCTTGCCCGCCTCCACTCTTGCCCCGCTCTGCAGCATGTCCAGGTCCTGGCGGGCCAGCAGCCCGTAACCGGGGAGGGACTCCGTCGAGAAATAGATCCCGTCTCCGCCTTCGTAGGCATGACCTTTGGCGACCAGGTCGCCGACAAGGCGGACCATGTCACCCACGTAAGCGGTCGCGTGTGGGGTGGCGTCGGGACGTTGGACCCCGAGGGCGTCCATGACGTCCCACCACAGCTCCTCGTAGCGGGCCGCCACCTCGTCGGTCGTGCGTTGCTCTTCGGCGGCGCGGGCGATGATCTTGTCCTCGATGTCAGTCACGTTCGACACGAAATGGACCTCGAGGCCGCTCCAGGTCAGGTAACGGCGCAGCGTGTCCCAGACGATAAAGACACGGCCGTGACCGAGATGAGGCGGCCCGGACACCGTCGGCCCGCAAAGGTAGACCGAGAGCCGTCCCGGCGAACGTGGCTCCAGGGGTGCCACCTGCCCAGTTACTGTGTCCAAGAGAGCGAGCACAGCAAGTACGGTAGCGGGATCATGTCTCACAAGATGTCCACCGCCAGCACCGGGGACGCGCCCGCCGCTCGGGGCGCACCCGACAAGCCGGCGCTCGAGGGACTCGAGGCGGCCTGGTCCAAGCGTTGGGTCGACGAGGGTACCTACCAATTCGACCCGACAGCGACGCGCGAGCGGGTCTACTCGATCGACACGCCTCCTCCCACCGTGAGCGGGTCGCTGCACATGGGGCATGTATTTTCCTTCACCCACACGGACACGATCGCCCGCTACAAGCGCATGCGCGGGTACGCCGTCTGGTACCCCATGGGCTGGGACGACAACGGCCTGCCGACCGAGCGGCGCGTCCAGAACTACTACGGGGTGCGCTGCGACCCGAGCCTGCCCTACGTGGCCGGATATGTGCCGCCTGTCGAAGGCGGGCTCCCCAAAGGTGAGCAGCCCGTTGCGATAAGCCGTCCCAATTTCGTGGAGCTATGCGAACGCCTTACCGCCGAGGACGAGCGTGCCTTTGAGGACATCTTCCGTTACCTGGGACTTTCGGTCGACTGGCGCAGCCTGTACACCACCATCGGTGAAAGGGCCCGGCGCACGTCTCAGCTGGCGTTCCTACACCTCCTGCACAAGGGCGAGGCCTACTCCGCCGAAGCCCCGACGCTGTGGGACGTCGACTTCCGCACCGCCGTTGCCCAGGCCGAACTGGCGGACCGGGAGCGTCCTGGGGCCTTTCACACGCTCGCCTTCCATCGCTCCGACGGTGAGGACTTCCTTATCGACACGACCCGGCCGGAGTTGCTCCCGGCTTGTGTCGCAGTGGTGGTCCATCCTTCTGACGAGCGCTACAAGGCCCTGGTCGGCTCCCATGTCACCACCCCCCTTTTCGGGGCATCGGTGCCTGTGGTCGAGCACCCGCTCGCCCAGCCCGACAAGGGGACCGGGGCCGCGATGGTCTGCACCTTCGGGGACCTGACCGATGTGATCTGGTGGCGTGAGCTTGGCCTACCTGTGCGCGCCATCGTCGGGCGCGACGGGCGCCTCTTGGGGGCCGCGCCGGAAGGGCTGACCGAAGCAGGCGCGGCCCTTTATTCCTCGGAGTTGGCCGGGAAAACTGTCGCCGCCGCGCAGCGCCGTTTGGTCGAGCTCCTGCGGGAGTCGGCCGAAATGCGGGGAGAACCGCGCCCGATAACCCACGTCGTCAAGTACTACGAAAGAGGCGACCGGCCGCTGGAAATAGTGACCAGCCGGCAGTGGTGGATCCGCACTCTTCCCCATCAAGAGGCGCTCTTGAGGCTGGGCCGAGAGCTCCACTGGCACCCGGCCTACATGCGAGCGCGCTACGAGGACTGGGTGAGCGGGCTGAACAGCGACTGGCTCGTCAGCAGGCAGCGTTTCTACGGCGTGCCCCTCCCCATCTGGTACCGCTTGGACGAAGCCGGCCTGCCGGTCCATTCCGAGCCGCTGCTCCCACCCGAGGAAGACCTACCGATCGACCCGACGACCGACGTCCCGGAGGGCTACTCACCTCAAGATCGCGGTGTGCCAGGAGGATTTACAGCTGACCCTGACGTCATGGACACCTGGGCGACGTCGTCGTTGACGCCGCAAATCGCCGGCGGTTGGGAAGACAGGGCTGGCGGAAAGCGCTGGGAGCACCTCTTCCCGATGGACCTGCGCCCGCAGGGCCACGACATAATCAGGACCTGGCTCTTCTCGACGGTCGTGCGGTCCTACCTCGAGTTCGGGCGCCTGCCATGGTCGAACGCCGCGATATCAGGTTGGATCCTCGACCCGGACCGCAAGAAAATGTCCAAGTCGGTGGGCAATGTGGTTACCCCCAGAGGGCTGCTGGAGCAGCACGGTTCGGACGCGGTCCGCTACTGGGCCGCCTCGGGTCGCCCCGGGACCGACACTGCCTTCGAGGAAACCCAGATGACCGTGGGCCGAAAACTGGCCCTCAAGATGATGAACGCCTCGAAGTTCGTGCTCAGCCCGAAACTTTGGGCCGGCGACGGCGGGACGGCGGGATCTGGCGGTCCCGAGCCAGGCGGAGAGGCGTCCGCGGAGCCGACGCCAGGCGAGGCGGCCAGCGAAGCGGCCCGCGGCAGCGCTACGAACTGCGCTCGCGGTGGACCCGGTTGACGTCGCCCTCTTGACCAGCCTGCGCGAGCTCGTGTCTGTCGCGACGCGGGCATTCGAGGACTACGACTACGCCCGGGCGCTCGAACGGACAGAGGCCTGGTTCTGGGACTTCTGCGACAACTACCTGGAGCTGGTCAAGTCCCGCGCCTACGGCGAAATGGGCCTCGAGCGGGCGACGTCTGCCCGTGCGGCACTGGCCGTCAGCCTCTCGACCTTGCTCCGCCTTTTTGCCCCCGTGATGCCGTTCGTGACCGAGGAGATCTGGTCTTGGTGGCAGGACGGCTCGGTCCACCAGGCACCGTGGCCTCAGTCGAGCGATGGGGCGACGGGGCCGGCTGCATTGGCAGCCACGATCTCTGCGGCGGCCGATGGCACAGGCGAGGTTTATACGAGGGCAGTGGAGCTTCTGGCTGCTATCCGCCGAGCGAAATCTGAGGCCAGAGTGGGACCTCGCTCGCCTGTCGAGCGGGTGACTGTCCTCGGGCCCGCAGAGCAGGTCTTTGCCCTCCGCCTGGTCGAAGACGACCTCCGTGCAGCCCAAAACGTTGCCGAACTCGTGCTCACAGTTGCCGGCGACGGCGAAACGGCCTCGGTCGAAGTGAAGCTCGCCGGCTCCTAACCGGCGGGTCTCCGTGCGACTATCCCGCTCGCAGAGCACGACCTCAGCGGGGGGCGACCCAGTCGGTGGGAGCAGCCGGTCCGGCGGGCTGGTTCCCGGCCGGCGTGTTGGTCCCCCAGCTGGGAGCGGCGCCCCACCCGGCATCAAACGGGGCGACCGGTGCGGAGGGTGGGCCCACGGGGGCCTGGTCGTAAGGATGGCGAAATTGGTAGGCCGCCCCCAGACATGCCAGGTAGTAATCCGGGCCGAGCCAACCGGGGAGCGGGTGCCTGAAGCGTTGCCAAAGCGGCGCGGCAATCGTGGCTGCAACGGCAGGGCGCCGAGCCGCGTTGAACTCGGGCCAACGGATCAGGAACGAACGGACCAACTCGTAGTCGACAGGCGTCATGGCACCGACGTCGATATGGCGCACGAGCTCGTCGCAGCCGGGTGGAATTGCGAAGTGGACGGGCAACACCGCCCGCACCGACGAGCGGCTCCTCCGCAGGACCACAGTGCTTGCCACAAGGTCACCGAGCCGTTGCGAACGCTTAGAGACAAGCATGCTGACCAGGCCGATGAAACCTAGGGTGAACCACACGTCGACAAGTCCGAGCGCCCCACGCGCCGTCGCCTGGGTGAGCGTTACGGGGGCGCCGTCAGCGCTCACGACCCGAAGCTTCATCATCGCCTTACCGAGTGTGCGCCCACCCCAAAATGCCTCCATCAGCACGGGATAACCCAACAGCACAGCAAATCCGAGCGCGGAACCCACGGCGACGGCGAAAGTCTCATTGCCGAGGAGAAGTACGCCAAGAAGTACCAGGAACGCCGCAATAACTGAGATAAGTACGTCGATCGCCCGGGCAATTACGCGCACTCCGGCAGAAGCGACCGGAAGGTCGAGGACGACGGCCTCGGGGGTGACCATCCCGGTGGGGCCTAGCGCACCATATTGCACAGTTCGAGGGTACAGGGGTGCGTCGGGACGTGTGGCTGAAGGGCATTCGCCTGCTCCCGCTTACCCCTCCCCAGAGTGGAGCCCCCTACAGTGGGGACGTGGACATCGACCGGTTCGTTGCCGACAACCGCCCGACCTGGGACCGACTTGGTGAGCTAACCGAACGGGTAAATAAGCTCTCGGGCGCAGAAGTGCGTGAGCTGACACGGCTGTACCAGAGGACTTCCGGTCACCTCGCTTATGCGCAGTCGCACTTTACAGACCCCACCTTGAAAGGTTTCCTGACCAACCGCGTAGCCCAGAGCGCGGGCGCTCTTTATGGGGCGCACCGACGGACTTGGCGTACCTTCTTCCGCTTTTTCTCCGAGACTTTCCCTCTGGCGGTGTGGGACCTGAGGTGGTTTGTACTTGCCAGCGCCTTGATTTTCCTGTTGCCGGCGTTGGTCGTGGGGATATGGATCGCCCATTCGCCGGCAGCTTTCAATATCACCGCCCCGGCCGCGGTGCGAGAAGCGTACGTGAACCATGATTTCGCCCACTATTACTCGTCGCAGCCCTCTGTCGACTTTGCGAGCGAGGTGTACTGGAACAACGTGTTGGTCACGTTTGAAGCATTCGCCGGTGGGATCACCTTCGGCCTGTTCACAGTGTACGCGGTGCTCAACAACGGCCTTAACCTCGGCGTGGCCGGGGGGTTGTTTTATGCGGCACACCGCCCTGGCGAGTTTTGGGGCCTGATAACTCCGCACGGGCTGCTCGAGTGCAGTTCGGTAATCCTCGCCGGAGCCGCCGGGCTCCGCATCGGTTGGACGCTTATCGAACCCGGTGACAGGTCACGCGCCCGTGCGCTCGGGGACGAGGGGCCAGAGCGACGGTGCTCGTACTCGGCACCGTCCTTACACTCGCCATAGCGGGGAGCATCGAGGGTTTCGTCACAGGCTCAGCGCTCCCGACGGCGGTGCGGGTTGGTATCGGCGTGTCGGTCGAAGTCGCGTTCCTCACATGGGTCCTAACGCGCGGCCGAGCCACCTGGGCCAAGCGGGAGGCCGCGAACGACAAGGTCGAAGGCACTTCAGAGCTGCCCGGAAGCTTTGACCCGCAAGTAAGCGTCGGTTAGCAAAGGCGCGAGCCGGCCTGGCTCCGCGTCCACGACGAGCGCCCCCCGAGCTTGCAGCAGTTTTGCCAGCTCACGGCGGCGACCTAAAGCGCCCATAGCGGCGACGCCCCGGTACGCCCCTTCGACGTCGTCGGGTGGCCGGCTTGCCCAAGTCGCAACCGCCGGGTCGCGCACCGATCCCACCATCACCAGGTGCGTCCGTGCGATCAACGGAAGTGTCGGCAAGAGGGTGTCGAGGAGGGCCTCGTCGAGCTCGGTAAGCAAGCAGAGCATTGCCCTGCGCTGAAAGCGCCCTAGCACCTCGACGAACGCCCCCCTGTAATCGCTCTGGGTTAGCTCCGGCGTGAGGTCGTACAGGGCGTCTGTCACACGAGCGAGCTGGCCTCGCCCGGAGCGGGGTGGGACGACGGCCCTTACTGAGCGGTCAAAGGCGACCAGGCCAGGCATGTCGCCCATGCGGCTCGCGACAGACGTCAACATCAACACTGCGTCGATCGCGTGCTCTGACCGGGCGACCCCGGCCACTTGGGCGGCCATCGTGCGCCCGTTGTCGAGCAGGCATATCACCCGTTGGTTGCGCTCCGCGCGGTATGTCCGCACGATCGGGCGGTCGGCGCGGGCGGTGGCGGCCCAATCGATGCGCCTGCTGTCGTCGTCGACGCCGTACTCGCGAAGTTGCTCGAAATCCGTCCCGCCGCCTCTTGAACGAGAGCTACGGAGGCCGACCTCGAGCAACCTCGCTCGCTCGATGCGAAGTTCGGCCTCCCGCCTGGAGCCGAAATCGGGGTAAACCCGAAGTTCGCTGGGCATCCGCCGTGTTGACTGGCGGGCCGCCAGCCCGAGCGGGCCCTCGACACGAACGACGAGTTCGCTAGGTGTGAAACGGCCCCGTCGCGTAGGAACCAAGCTGGCGCTTACCCTGACCGGACGGCCCGCCGGCGCATGGAGGCGCGCACGCCGGGCGCTTGCGCCAAGCGAGGTAGCAAGCTCGTCGGCGAAGCGGACCACGTAAGCCCGGCGGTGCGGGTTAAGGACCGTCCAGCTGACGTTTGCGACCGTAGCGAGCGACATCGTCGCCGGGAAAGAGCGGGTCACCTCTATCGACCCTGGGCGGGGAGCCAGCAAGATGTCGCTAATCAGGAGGCCGGCAACTGTGGCGAGCGCCAGCAGTGCTCCCAGTCCCAGGCTAAAGGGCCATGCCAGGAGAAAAAACCCAGCAACCACAATGACAAGCGCTGCCCGGCCTGTCAGTGCCGGCTTGCCCCAACGGGCCTTGCTTGGCGCGCCGTCCATCAACATTCGATCAGCGCGGCACCGCGACGGCGGCAAGCACGCCCTCTATAACCCCGTCGGCGCTGACGCCCTCGAGCTCGGCCTCTGGGCCGATCTTGACCCGGTGCCGTAACGTCGGCCGGGCTACGGCCTGGACGTCGTCCGGCGTCACGAATTCCCGTCCCGACAACCATGCCCAGGCCTTAGAGGCCCTGAGAAGCATGGCCGCTCCCCTGGTCGATACGCCCAAAGCGACGGCGGGGTTGGCCCTTGTAGCCCGGGCCAGGGAAACAATGTAAGCCTGCACGACCGGGTCAACGCGGGTGCGCGCCACCTCGGCTCGGGCGGCGCCGAGAAGCGCGGCGTTGGCCACCGGCCGGAGGCCTGCAGCTTCCAAGTTGTGCGGGTCCTGGCCCGCGTCGGTCCTAGCCAGCACCTCTCGCTCGGCCACCTCAGACAGGTACGGAACGGTGAGCTTGAACAGGAACCGGTCGAGCTGGGCCTCCGGCAACGGGTAAGTGCCCTCGTACTCGATGGGGTTTTGCGTGGCTAGCACTAAGAAGGGCACAGGCAGGGGCCTGGCCGTCCCGTCGACGGTTATTTGGCGCTCTTCCATCGCCTCCAGGAGCGCAGCCTGGGTCTTCGGGGGCGTCCGGTTGATCTCGTCGGCGAGCAGCACGTTAGTGAACGCCGGGCCCTCTCGAAAACGAAAACTCGCCGTCTGGTGGTCGTAAATTGTCTGGCCCGTGACATCGGAGGGCATGAGGTCGGGGGTGAACTGGACCCGGGTGAAACGGATGTCGAGGGACGCCGCCAAGGCCCGGGCCAAAAGCGTCTTGGCAACACCCGGCACGCCTTCGAGCAGTACATGTCCCGGTACCAGCAAGGCGGCGATGAGCCCGCTGACGACGGCATCCTGACCGACAACCACCTTTGCGATCTCGTTGCGGACAGCCGTAACCCCGACCCTCGCGCTTCCGGTGCCTGCCGGCGCAGCTGCAGGGACAGGGGGCGCCGGCGCCCACGGCTCAGGATCTTGTAACGGCTCCACGCAACACCTCTTCTCGAATTAGCTGCAATGAACGAGCAAGTTCCAACATTTCAGTCTCGTTTCGTGGCGGCGGCCCGCATAAGGCACCCATCACCTCGTCGGCCGGCAACCCGCCGTAATGGGCTGCCACTTGCGCGACCGTAGCGCCCGGTACCCGGCGGCTGACCGAGGCGAGCAGCGATCTGCCCGCACGCGTCAGCCCGTAGGACGGCGGCGGCTTCGACGAAGCGGCCGTTCTTTTCGAGCAGACGACCCGTCGCGATGACCAGCTCGGATCCGGGCAGGGGCACGATTGGTACCTCCAGCACCGGACGCCCGAGCCTGCGTGCGCGCCATACGCACCCGACTAGAAGAGCTACCACCAGCGTCGCAAGCAAAGCCTTCACGCGGTTGGGGACAATGCTCCAGATCGTCGCAGTGCCCGAACCGACCCTCGAGGTAACCAGCCACCCGACCGCGCCACCCTTCGCAGGAGCGAGCAGGTCGGCCGCAAGTAGTGCATTGTCGGTGTCAGAGAGGTACCGGTTGGACCAGAGATCGGCCCCGCCAAGCGCGACGACCACGCCCGCACCCTCCCTTTGAGCGACGGCGAACGATGCATCGGCGTGCCCAATAGCTGGGAAGCACGAGTAAGCCCCACCCGGGACTTCCAGGAAGAATCCGCCTTCGGGGTTAACCACCGAAACGCCGTGTACCCAGGGATCCTGGCATGCAGGCGCCAGCGGACCAGTGGCGGTCAGCGGTTGGTTGGGGAGCCCTTGCGCGACAACCGTTCCCTCGAGCGGCGACGCGGGGTCAGCAACTACCAGGGTGCCGCCGCGCTTGACCCACCCTGTCACCTCAGCCCGGGCCCTGCCGTCCAGCTGGTCGTAGAGGACGAGGGCGACGCCCTTGCCGGGCGGGGGGAGCAGGTCCGACGTATTCACCTTGTCCCCAAGCTGGCCCAGCAACAAAGCGAGGGCCTTTGCCCCGTTCGGCGCTGTCGACGAGGGGCTGTACGGCGTCGGCGCCGACTTCGGTGAGCCCACAAGCACCCACAACGCAACAACGGCGAGTACCGCTACCAACCCAAGGGCAACCCCTCTACCATGGCCGCCCATCGTCACTTGAGGCCCACAAGCTGGCCGCTGCGCCCGTCGGGGTTGGTAGCTCCAGATCTCCAGCGACCAGGGCCGACCTCGGCCAGGACGGCCCGAGCCGCGTGGTCGAAGGCGACCTGGGCGTTCGCGTCGGATGCCTCATGGCCATACCAGCACCGCTCGAACAGACGCGTAGCCGCCGAGAACTGCTCGGCGGCCTCAGGGACCAGAGCGCGGACCGCCCTGTCATAGTCGCCGCTCGTACGTCCAGGCACCTGGTCGATGAGCCCGCAGTCTGCGAGCTCAGCGACCAGAGCCCGGTAGCGGCAACGAAGCGCCTCCCTGTAGTTCCCCTCGGCAGCTAGCCGGTCTGCCTCCCTTCGCCACTGCTCAGCCGATAGCGCCTGGTCCTGCTCTGTGACCACCACTCCCGTGCGGCGGGCCCGGCGGGCGCGACGGGCCCAGCGTTTCGAAGAGCCAGGAAAATGACAGTCCCGGCTGCAGCCGCAAGGACGGCAAGCACTAGGAAGGGAGCCCACCCGCTCCCAAGGAAGCTGGGCAGATGAACGTCGAGCAGAGACCCGAGCCAGGCCAGGAAGCGCTGCCAGAGGTCTTCACTCTGCTTGAACTGGCGCTCGGCGAGTATGCGCGCCGCCATGGCCCTAACTGCTGCGCCACTTCTCGGGGCCACTGGCAAATGCCACCCAGGGCTCACGGTAGGGACCTGGACGAGCTCACCCGAGCCTGGCGGCCATCACTTGCAAGTCGAGGCCCTCGAAACGGATCCGCTGGTTGAAATAGATCAGCGTTGCCATTGTTGCGGCGACCGACCACTGGAACGCCTGAGTTATGGTCCCGAGCACCGCGTCAATAACTGCTTTCACATGAGCCCCCGCAATAGTGCCAACGATTTGCTCAGGCACGACATCAATTATTGTCACCATTATGTAGACCATAAGACCACCGAGCAGGGCCGTCCCGAGCACGGGCCAGAAGCGAGGCCGGACCAGCCTCCAGCTGCGGCGCATCGCTGCCAAAGGGCCCAGGCCCTCGATTACGATCGCGGGTGCCGTTACGACGAAAAGTGCCATGAACGCCAGCCCCGGAAGGAGACATAAAACTCCTCCTACGATCTCGCATATATGGACCAGAAAGCTCGAAACGATCAAGGCAACTATTGTGCCCAAACTCGTCTTGACCACTTGACCGGACCGGTATTGCTCACCGAGGTAGGACGCGGCGATCGTTCGGCATACAAAACCGGCGACGACAGGCGTCATCAGCCCAATTCCCAAAAGGATCAAGTAGCCGACGATAAGGACCGAGCTTGGCGTTGCGTTTTGCTGTTGCTGAGGGTTCCCCAAATTGGCGAACAGCTGGTTCAGGGACTCCGAATTGCGGGCGTTGTAGGCTGCTATCGCCTCGAAAGGGAAGGCTATTAGGAACAGGACTGGCGCAAGAGGCCTGGCATTAGCGCGCAGCAGCCTGAAGGTCGCGTCGAGGATGTCGCCCACTGCCATTGGGTACATCGGCAGAGGGCCGGTGCGCGCGCTGCCCGCAGTCGGGCGACCAGGGTCGTTGCCACCACCGGTGCCTACCGCTTGCCCCCACGACGGGAGGCCCTGCGCCCAACTGGGAGGAGCTTGCGACCAACCGGGGGGCGGTGGCGCCGGTCCCCCCGGGCCTTGCGACCAGCCCGGAGCTGGGGGGCCCCACCCGGCGGGGGGTTGCTGCCCCGGTCCCGACGGGGGCGCGGGTTGCGGGGCCGGCCCGGACGGGGGTTGCGACCAGCCCTGCGGCGAAGGCCAAGCGGTTCCAGGCGCCGGCCACTGCGGGGGCGTGCCCGTCGGGCCCCCTGGAACTTGAGGGCCTTCAGGTCCGTCGGGCTCGGCCATTGGACCAAACTATTACAAGGCTTGCGGCCAGGCCGGGAGCCGCACCCGCGGCCGGCAACCTGGCTAGCGGTTCGCGCCGGTGGCACCGGGGAACTGGCCGGCTGCCGAGAGGACTTCTTCTGTGGCGTAGAGGACGGCCTCGGGTGAACGCGCCACCAGCGCCAGGGCGTCTGAGGGCCTGCAGGGGAGCAAATAGGAGTGGTCGTCTCTGGTGAGCTCGAGGCTCGCAAAGAAATGCCTGGCCTCCTGGACCTCGTTTATGACGGCCTTGACAAAGCTCCCGTCGAGCAGCGCCACCGCCGACAGGAAAAGGTCCCAAGTCGCCGGCCGCGGTGGCCGTTCGCCGCGCTGGGCTGCCTGGATAGCCCGTGCCTCGGCTTGGCCGATGTAGATGTGCAAGGAACGGAACGGCTCGGCTGTCTCGGACAGCACAGCGAGACCTGCCTCCTGGCCGATCCGGAGCGGGACAGCTGCTCGAACCTCGGTTATGGCCATTTCGACGAGTTGTTCGGACATCACTACGACATTACGGCGAACGGGGAGGCCGGTTACCCGTAAGCACTCCCCTGGCCAGCACGAGCGCCGCGACCTCCTCGGCACCGGCATCGAGCAGCGCCCTGCTCACCGTGAGCAGGGTCCATCCGGAGGCGCACACATCGTCGACGACCAGGACGTGCCGTCCTCGAGCTTGCGCAGGCCGCGGCATGGTAAATGCCGTCATCAACCCCGTCCCAGCGATTGCCCGACGAGCCGGGCGCGCTTTGGCGCTCATCGGCTCGGTCTCAGCGACCTTGGTCACCAGGCTCTCGACCGGCCACTGCACGCCAGCGAGCCGGCTCACTTCGGCGCAAACAAGCTCGGTGTGGCCGCAAGGCCGGTGCGCGCCCTGCCCGATGAACGAAGGCACCGGGCAAATCACGTCGTATTGCACGAACCAGGTTGCGTGCCGTTGCAAAAACCCGTGGAGCAACCTCCCGAACGCGGGAGCCCAGCGCAGGTCATAGCCGTACTTGTAAGACACGATCGCCCGCCGGAAGGCTCCCTCGTAATTGCCGACAGCGAAAATCGACCCGAGCGGTCGGGCGGGCATGGTGCACCAAGCGTTGCGGCAAACGGGTAGAGCAATGCCGCCGCGGAGCCCGGCGGTACTGTCGTCGGCGGCCGTCTGGCCGCACACGGTGCAAACCCACCGGCCTTGTACAGGCACCCGTCGCCCTCCTCTTATCGTGTCGCAGGCCCTGAGCGCACCCCGCACGCCGGCGAGCCGGCGCCCCTTGCTGCCACTCGGGTGTGACCACTTATGGAGGCTCCGACCTGGCCGGGTGTAGCTTTGCCCGGCCTACCATGAGCCCATGGACGTAGAAGTCGTCGTCGAGATCCCAAAAGGCACACGCAACAAGTACGAAGCTGACCACGAGACGGGCGAGATCTGGCTCGACCGGATGCTGTTCACCTCCACCCGCTACCCGGAGGACTATGGGTACGTGCCGCTCACGCTCGCGGCGGACGGCGACCCGCTGGACGCGCTCGTGTTCCTCGAGGAGCCGACATTTCCCGGTTGCCATGTGCGGGCGCGGCCCGTCGGGGTGTTCCTCATGAGCGACGAGTCAGGCGACGACGCAAAACTGCTCTGCGTCACGGCCAGCGACCCTCGCCAATCAGCCGTCCAGGACCTGGAAGACATACCTCCGCACGAGCTCGAGGAGATCGCGCACTTCTTTGCCATCTACAAGTCGATAGAACCCGGCAAACGCACTACGGCCAAAGGCTGGCGAGGCAGGGCCGTCGCTGAGGAGGTCGTCGAAGAGTCGCGCCAGCGTTACCGGGACCAGAAGCCAAGTTGAGCTAGTGCACCACCCGTAGCTGGGAGCTCAAACTCCGACCAGGTCCGAGACGATGTCGAAGGCTTGCCCCACCGTGCTCAACTTGGTTGGGTCAACATCGGGGAGCCGTATCGAAAACGCGTCGTTGAGAGCGATCGTGATCTCGACCACCGCCAGGCTGTCCGCATCCAGGTCCTCCGCCCAGCGAGCTTCGAGAGTTACCTGCGCGGGGTCGATGTCCAATACCTCGGCCACGCATCCCTGGAAGATTTTGAACGCCTCGTCTCGCCCCATCTTGTTGCCATCCATCGTGCAACGAGGCTAGCCGAGCGGCCCGCGGGCGGGGGGACATCTGGCGCAACCGACTTCACCTCGCGTCCGAGGAGGACAGGAGCGCCGGGGGGCGTGCGAGACCGTCGGCGGGCACTAACCTCGCGCTCCATGCCGGCACTTCTCGAGGGAAAGCGCATCCTGGTCACGGGGGTCCTCACCGACGACTCGATCGCCTACGGGGTCGCCGAGATGGCCCAACGCGAGGGCGCCGAGGTCGTGCTCAGCAACTTCGGCCGGGGCCTTTCGCTGACCCGGAGGGTTGCCAAGCACCTCCCCGTACCACCGGACGTGCTCGAACTGGACGTGACGGCGCCCGATCAGATCGAGGCCGCTGCTGCCGATCTCGGGCAACGTTGGGGGACGCTCGATGGCATGCTGCACTCGATCGCCTTCGCCCCCCAGTCGTGCCTCGGGGGCGGCTTTATGGAGTCTCCCTGGGAAGACGTCAGCGTTGCGGTCCACGTCTCTGCTTACTCGCTCAAAGCCCTTGCCGCGGGTTTCCTCCCCCTGTTCAGGGCGGCCGGCGGCGGGGCGATCGTCGGTCTCGATTTCGACGCGGGCGTCGCGTGGCCCGGGTATGACTGGATGGGAGTTGCGAAAGCAGCCCTCGAGTCCACCGCTCGCTACCTCGCACGAGACCTGGGCCCGGACCGGGTGCGGGTCAACCTCGTCGCTGCCGGACCGGTGCGGACCGTGGCCGCCAAGGCGATCCCTGGGCTGTCGGTGTTCGAAGGCGTCTGGAGTGAGCGGGCCCCGCTGGGTTGGGACATAGCTGACTCGAGCGCGGTCGCCAAAGCCTGCGTTGCGCTGATGTCGGACCTCTTTCCTGCCACGACCGGCGAGATCGTCCACGTCGACGGCGGCTTCCACGCGATGGGGGCCTGAGTGACAGCCGGCCCAGGCCGGGTGGTCCTCGTGACGGGGGGCAACCGTGGCATCGGATGGGCGGTGGCCTCGGGGTTCGCAGCCGGCGGGGACCGGGTGGCCGTGACGACGCGTTCGGGTGAAGTCGAGGGCTTCTTCAGCGTCCCTTGCGATGTCACCGACACCGAAGCGGTTGACAAAGCGGTGGGCATGGTCGAGGGCGAACTGGGCCCGGTCGAAGTTCTCGTCGCCAACGCGGGCATCAACGACGACAAGCTCCTGCTGCAGATGGACGAGGAGTCTTTCGCCCGCGTGCTCGATACCAACCTCGTCGGCACCTTCCGGGTAGTGCGCAGGGCGCTGCCGAAGATGCTCCGCCAGAGGAAGGGACGGATCGTCCTTATATCCTCCGTCGTGGCACTTTCAGGTGCCGCGGGCCAAGCCAATTACGCGGCCTCCAAGGCGGGCCTGATCGGGTTCGCACGGAGCCTCGCGAGGGAGATCGGCAGCCGCAGCATTACCGTCAACGTGGTAGCCCCTGGGTTCATCGAGACCGACATGACGGCCCAGCTGAGCGACGAGCGCCGCAGCGATGTGCTTGCCCAGGTCCCGCTCAAACGCTTCGGCATGCCCGACGAGGTGGCCGGAGTGGTCAGGTGGCTCGCTTCTGCGGAGGCGAGCTACGTCACCGGCAGCGTGGTACCGGTTGACGGCGGCCTGGGGATGGGGCATTGAGCTTCCCGAGACCAGACGAGATCCTCCCTCATCGGCCGCCCTTCTTGTTCGTAGACGAGATCACCGCCCTCATACCGGGTCAGAGCGCGAGCGGCTTGTGGCATTTGACGGGCACAGAGGCGTTCTTCCAGGGCCATTTTCCCGGTCGCCCGCTCCTGCCCGGTGTGCTCATGGTGGAGGCGATGGCCCAACTGGGTGGGATCGCTCTGCTCACCGACGAGCGCTACAGCGGGAGCCTCGCCCTGTTCGGGGGGATCGACAAGGCCCGTTTCCGGCGCCAGGTGGGCCCCGGCGACACCTTGGAGATGGCTATCGAGCTCGACCAGCTGGGTTCGAACGCAGGCAAAGGTCACGGTACCGCGAGCGTCCAGGGCAAGACAGCTGCCACAGTGTCGATGCTGTTTGTGCTCGCACGGGCCTAAGACGGTTTCCGCCGCTAACAAAGAGGCCTCCCTGCCAAGCCTTTCATCGGCTAGTCACCCTTTGTTTACCTAGACGTCGCCAGATTGTCAGCTTGACAGCCGACACTGTGGAAATCGCCTCTAAGCAGCCCATATTGGCACCCGCCCCCGCGCCGCTGGCCACCGTGACCGCGGCCCGGGACGACGCCCGGTCCGGCGCGCAGCGGCCGAAGGTCGGGACCGCAGTAATGGTCGCGCACGGGCTCGGGGCCGGCGCGGTACCGGCCGATCTCGAGGGAGCCGGTTTCGAGGTCGTCGTTGCAACAGATGGCGAGGCTGCTATGTCCTGTGCAGGCAACGCGCGAGCGGACATCGCCATCGTCGACGGGCGCTTCGAGGGTGACGGGCTGACTTTTTGCGAACGGCTCTGGGCCGCCCACCCAGGTTTCCCTGTGCTGTTCATAGGCCCTAACGACGAAAACCTCGTGACGAGGGCCCTGGCAGCCGGCGCAGACGATTACCTCCTGCTACCTCTTCGGCCCGCAGAACTGGTGGCCCGGGTGCGGGCAGTGCTCCGGCGCGCCCCTCATTGGGCGACGAGCACCAGCCCGGAGGAACGTGTCCTGCACGCAGGCGAAGTGCGCCTCGACCCCGAGAGCCACGAAGTGACGCTGCGCTCGGCCCGGGTGCACCTGCCCCTTCGAGAGTTCGAACTGCTCCGGCTCCTCCTCGAGAACGCTGGGATAGTGCTCCCCCGTGCGACGCTCATGAACCGCCTGTGGGGGCCTTCTGCAGCGCTCGATAGCACGAGCTTGGAAGTGCACGTGCGGCGCCTCCGGTCCAAGCTCGAAGACGACCCTGCCGACCCCAAACGGATCGTGACCGTCAGGGGGATCGGGTACCGCTACCAGGTAGAACGTTGACGCCGCCGGAGAGTTCACCCCGCAACGGACCGTTTGTCACTGTCCGTTCATCTTCCGTTCAATCAGGCCTCGTAGAGTTGCCGTGTTGTGAGAAGCGCGTCTAGTCGCCAAACCGGCGGAGCAGCCGTATGAGTTCGTTCATGACCCCATCGATGGCCACCGCCGCCGACCCCGGCGTCATCGACGTGAACAAGCCGCCCGCAGCGACCGCCATGGAGGCGAAGGACCTGGCACTCGGCTTCGGCTCGGCCACGGTCCTTTCGGACATCAACGTTGCGATCCCGAAGGGCGCCATAACGGCCCTGATCGGGCCGACCGGCTCCGGCAAGACGACCTTCCTACGTTCGCTGAACCGCATGAACGACCGGGTGGCCAAGCACTGGCACAAAGGCGAAGTGCTCCTGGAGGGTTCGAGCATCTACTCCCCCGGCGTGCAGCTCATGGCATTGCGCAGGCGGGTGGGCATGCTGTTCCAGCGCCCGAACCCTTTCCCGATGTCCATTGAGGGCAACATCCTTTCCGGGGTGAAGGCCCATCGCATCGCCAACAAAGCCCATTACGGCTCGATCGTCGAAGCTCGCCTCAAGGAGGTAGGGCTCTGGTCGGCGGTTTCTAACCGGCTCAACACTTCACCGTTCAACCTCTCGGGGGGACAACAGCAGCTCCTCTGCCTGGCGCGTGCGCTCGCAATCGGGCCGAGGTCCTGCTCCTCGACGAACCGACCTCGTCCCTGGACCCGGTCACGACCGAAAACATCGAAGCGATGATCCGCAGCCTGGCTCCCGCAGTGACCATCATCATCGTCACGCACAACCTGGGCCAGGCACGGCGTATCTCGGACAGGACCATCTTCTTCTACCAAGGGAAGTTGGTCGAGTTCGACGAGACCGAGAAGCTCTTCGAAGATCCAAAGGAGCCCGAAACGGCACGGTACGTCACCGGCCGTATGGGCTGAAGTACTGCCCGGATAACGGCGCCGGGTAGCAACTCAGAGTAGGCGGCGCCGCGCCTACTAAACCCGCAAATAAACCGCCCTTTGTATAAGCGCGCTCCTAGGAGGAACACGCCCAAATGTCAATTACAAACCCTTCCTATGTACGGCGGCATAAGGCCCTGCTGGCAGCCGTGGCCATCATCACCGGGGTACTCGGGACCGCCACCACGGCAATAGGCGCCTCGGCCAGCGCGAGGTCGGCCTCTTCGGTCGAGATCGCGTTCAAGAAGAAAAAACCCAAGCCGAAGCCGAAGCCGAAGCCGAAACCTAAGACGACGACTACCGTCCCGAGCACCACCCCCGTGACCGATCTGACACCCCCGAAGGCCTCGGTCGGCCTCACCGAGGAGGGCAGCACCCTGCTTCTCCCGCTCTTCGAGCTGTGGTCTGATGCGTACCATCAGCAGTACTCGAACATCTCGGTTACCCCCGGTGGCGGTGGCTCCGGCAAGGGCGTTTCGGACGCGGCGAACGGCGTGATCAACATCGGCGCATCCGACGCCTACCTGTCGAGCGCGCAGGTCACGCAGTACCCGGGCCTGAAGAACATCGCATTGGCCATCTCCGCCCAGATGGTCAATTACAACATCCCGTTCCTCAAGCCCGCCGGGACCCACCTGGTCCTGTCGGGGTCGGTGCTCTCGCAGATTTACCAGGGCAAGATCACCGAATGGAACGACCCGGCGATCACGGCACTGAACCCGAACGCGATCATCCCCTCCCTCCCCATCGTCACCCTGCACCGCTCGGACTCGAGCGGCGACACGTTCATCTTCAGCTCGTTCCTGTCCGCCGCTGACCCCAATGGCTGGGGCAACAACATCGGGTACGGGACCAGCATCTCGTTCCCGGCGATCTCGAACGCCCTGGGCGAGAACGGCAACGGTGGGATGGTCACAGGCTGCCAGGCCACAGCCGGGTGCATTGCCTATATCGGCATCAGCTACCTGGGCAAGACACAGTCGGCCGGTCTCGGCGAAGCAGCGCTGGTCAACGAGTCAGGTCACGCCGAGCTGCCCACACCGGCATCGATAACCGCAGAGTCCCAGGAGCTCGCAGCCAGTACTCCTGCCAACGAGGCACTGTCGATGATCTTCGACAAGGCTTCCGGGGGTTACCCGATCGTCAACTACGAGTACGGGATCATCCCGCCCAAGGAGCCGGACGCCAACACCGCGGCTGCTGTGAGGGCCTTCCTCTACTGGGCGATCGACCCGGCCAAGGGGAGCTCGCCCAGCTTCTTGAACCAGGTCGACTTCCAGCCCCTGCCGAGCGAGGTCGCCGCCCTGTCCGATAAACAGATCGCGTCGATCTCCAACTAGCGGCAGATTTTGGACCAAGCGGCCCGCTCCTGCTCTCACTAGTGGGGGCGGGCCGCCTTCCGCCCCAGCCCAACGGTCAAAGACACGGACGAGTACGAACCCATGGCGATCACCACACCTGAGCAGCTGCCACCGCTCCCGACGGGGCCACCCGCGCTCGTCCTGGAGGGATCCCCTCCCAATTCCTTCCGTAATTTCACGCAAGAGAAATTGCCCCGCTGGGTGACCGGGCTCGTTGCCACCGTGCCGGTTATCGCGCTTGTAGCCGTTTTGGCGGTGCTGCTCTGGAAGGCGTACCCCGCAATCAGGTACAACGGGTGGGGGTTCATTACCCGGACGACTTGGCGGCCCGGTAATGCCTACGCCAATGCAGTGAAAACTGGTGGCGTCCTCCACCCGGTGGCCGTCAGCTACGGCGCGTTGCCGCTCGTCGCCGGGACTCTGGAAACCTCGGCAATTGCTCTGGTCTTGGCGGTGCCGGTGTCGGTTGGGACTGCCCTTGCGGTGGTGGAAAAGCTCCCTCGACGCGTTTCCAATGCGGCTGGGCTGTTCCTCGAGGTGATCGCGGGAGTACCAAGCGTTGTGTTCGGGCTCTGGGGTGTGCTCACCTTCGGCCCGTTCCTGGCCCACCACATATCGCCGTTTATCGCAAAGAACATGCCCAACGTCCCGGTGCTCGATTTCTTCCGCGGCAACGTCGGTTACGGGGAAGGGCTTCTTGCTTCGGGCATGGTGCTCGCCATCATGATCGTGCCTATCGTGGCAGCAACCACTCGCGACTTGCTCCGCACGGTCCCTCGCCTACCAAAGGAGGGGGCGCTCGCCCTCGGGATGAACGACTGGGAGGTCGTCCGGAAAGTAAGCCTGCCGTGGGTACGGTCAGGGATCATAGGGGCGGCCGTGCTGGGCCTGGCAAGGGCGTTAGGCGAGACGATCGCCGTTGCCATGGTCTCGGGTACGATCCTCGGCCAAGTCCCGCCCAACCTCTACGAGGGTATGAGCACCATTGCCGCCACCATTGCGCAACAACTCGACGGAGCGCTCTCCGACGGGACGGGCTTCGAGGTGCGTACCCTCGCTGAGTTCGCCCTCGTGCTCGTTGCCATTACGCTTCTCACGAACCTCGGGGCTCGTCGTCTGGTCAGCAAAGCCGCAGCGGCTACATCCCTGCCAGTAGGCCGGGGGGTATAGCAATGGCACCTGAAGCTCCAGAGCTGAGTGGTCGCCTCTCCGAAGGCCTCGATCTTTATGGGCGGCCTCCGTGGACCAGGGCGGCAAAGGCCTACCTGGGCTGGGGCCTGTGCGGGTTAGCCCTCCTGCTCGTCGCAGCGCCGCTGGCTTCTGTCTTATGGGGTGTCATCGGCCGAGCCCTCCCCGTGTGGCACTGGAGCGTCCTCACCGAGGCGACCACGGCTACAGGGGGTGGGCTACGCGACGAAATCCTCGGGACGTTGGAAATCGTCGTCGGCGTCGGTATCCTCGCTGGGATTGTCGGCGTATTGTCCGGCATCTACCTAGCCGAGTACGCCACCGGGCGCTTTGGGTCGTTTCTTCGCGGGGCTTCTGAGATTCTTGCCGGGATCCCATCGATCGTGCTCGGTTACGTGGCCTACATCGCTCTCGGGATCGGCCTCCATTGGGATTTCTCCCTTGCCTCGGCCCTGATCGCGCTTTCGGCGCTTACGGTGCCCTATATCGCCAAGGCGACCGAAACCGCTCTGCGGTCGGTGCCGACAACGTACCGCGAGGGTGCGGACGCACTCGGGATGGCCCCGATGCGCTCGCTCTCGCGTATCACCATGAAGGCGGCCCTGCCCGGGATAACAACAGGCATGCTCGTGGCGTTGGCAATTTCCGTGGGCGAAACAGCGCCCTTGTTGTACACGGTCGGCGAGTACACGAGCTATGGGCCCACCGTTCACCTGACTCACGAGTCGGTCAGCTATCTGACCTGGGTCGTGTACGCCTACAACCAGGGCACGTTCCCCCAAGCGCTGTCCTATGACGCAGCGTTCATATTGATGGTGATCGTGCTGGTCCTGATCATCGGTTCACGCCTGATAGTGAGCATGACGCAGCGCAACACCGAACGGAACTAGCACCTGGCGCGCCCCGGTAAAATGGGGTCGTGAACGAGGTTGGCGAGCTAACGGCTACGGCCGACCGCGACGACAGCGCGTCGGTCGTCGAGGCGGCCGGGCACTTCCGCATTTACCTCGGGGCGGCTGCTGGGGTTGGCAAGACCTATGACATGCTCAACGAAGGCAAGCGGCGGCTTGAGCGCGGCACAGACGTCGTGGTGGGCTTCGTCGAGTGCCACAAACGGCCTTTGACCGAGAAGCTGCTCGAGGGCTTCGAGGTGGTCCCCCGAAAGGTGGTGGAGTACCGGGGGAGCCGGTTCGAGGAGATGGACCTCGACGCGATCCTGGCGCGCCATCCAAAGGTCGCTCTTGTCGACGAGCTGGCCCATACCAACGTGCCCGGCTCGGGCCGCCACGCCAAGCGCTGGGAAGACGTGCTCGAGCTGGTCGACGCCGGGATCGACGTTGTGTCGACGCTGAACATCCAGCACGTCGAGAGCCTGGCAGACGCCGTCGAGCAAATGACAGGTACCCATGTCCGCGAGCGAGTCCCTGACTGGGTGCTGAGAAGGGCCAACCAGCTCGAGCTGGTCGACTCGTCGCCCGAACAGCTCCGCCGGCGGATGTTGCACGGCAACATCTATCCTGCCGACAAAGTCCCCTATGCGCTCACGCACTTCTTCCAGACCGACAACTTGATCGCGTTGCGAGAACTAGCGTTGCGCTTTCTCGCCGACGAAACCGAAGAGGAGCTCCTAGAGCACCTGCACCGCCATAGCGACAAGCGGCTTTGGGAGACAAGGGAACGGATCCTCTTAGCCTTAGCCGGCGCACCCGGGTCGGACGTTCTCCTACGGCGCGCAGCCAGGTTAACATCACGCTCCAAAGGCGAGCTCAACGTGGTCCACATAACCGACCCGGAGGCTAAACCGGCCAAAGACAAGTCGCTTTTCGACTCACTTCGCACCCTCGCAAGCGACCTCGGCGCCCATTGGTACGAGCTCGTCAACACTGACCCCGCCGAGGCTATAACCAGTTTCGCCAAGGAGCACCAGATCACTCAGATCGTGCTCGGCTCGAGCCAAAAGAGCCGTTGGCAAGAACTCTTCGGGGGCGGGGAGATCGTCCGCAAAGTCATCCGCCGAGCAAGCGACATGGGCATCGACATCCATGTCATCGCCCGGCGCGAGATGCTGCCGGGCGACGACCACGCTTCAGAGGCGGCCGAAGAAAGCTGAAGCGCCAGCCCAGCTTTGACTAACCCAGCTTTGACTAACCCAGCTTTGACTAGCGCAACTTCGACAGGGCAAGGTTCAGCTGAAGGACATCGACGTAGCTGCTCCCGAGGAAGCCGAGCTGCGCGCCGTGGCTCTGCTTGTTGACCAGGGCACGTAGCACCGTGGCGGAAAGACCCGTTGCCTTTGAGACCATCGGGATCTGGACTATCGCGTCCTGTGGTGTGATGTCGGGGTCGTACCCGCTCCCCGACGTGGTCACCAGGTCCGGCGTCGGGTCGACACCGAGATCGTGCCAATAAGCCACGAGGGCCTTGGTGTTGGCGAGGAGGACCGCCGAGCGCGGCCCAAGGTTGGTAGCCGCCGATTCGCCGTTTACGCAGACAGGCTTTTTCGTCCAATCAGAGCAAGCGACAAGGGGGTTGTCCCCGTCGCCGGCGTAGGGCCCCGTGTCGTCGGGGCGGCCATGGAACCACTGCGGGCAGTCCTTTTGCAGGCCTGTGCCTTTGCAGTCCGACCAGTTCTGGCCGATGAGCGTGGACCCGTTGGCGGTTATCGAGCCATCTGCTTGGCTCTTGAAGGCGACCTGGGCGAGCCCAGTGCCTACCAGGGCGTAGGCGAAGGTGAGCGCCATCGCCACGAGGCTGAAGAAGAACGCACGGCGCAAGTTGAGCAACATCAGACGACCTCTCTTAGTACCAGTGGATCGCGACCAGGAGCAGGTCGATGAGCCATATGAAAAAGAACGGGGTGATGATCCCGCCCACGCCGTAGATCCACACATTGCGGCGCAGTATTGCCGCAGACGAGGCAGCGCGGAACTTCACCCCGCGTAGCGCGAGCGGGATCAACGCGACGATCACTAAAGCGTTGAATATGACGGCCGAGAGCACCGCGGACTGCGCGTTATGAAGGCCCATGATGTTCAGCTTGCCGAGCACCTTGGCGTCGCCGACCGAGAACAGTGCGGGGATGATGGCGAAGTACTTGGCCACGTCGTTGGCAATCGAGAAAGTCGTCAACGAGCCTCGTGTGATAAGGAGCTGCTTGCCGATCTCTACGATGTCGATGAGCTTGGTCGGGTTCGAGTCGAGGTCGACCATATTGCCGGCCTCTTTGGCGGCCGTGGTACCGGTGTTCATGGCTACGCCCACGTCGGCTTGAGCCAGGGCCGGCGCATCGTTGGTGCCGTCGCCGGTCATTGCCACGAGCTTGCCGCCTTCTTGCTCAGCTTTGATCAGGTCCATCTTGGCTTCAGGGGTGGCCTCGGCGAGGTAGTCGTCGACACCCGCTTCTTGCGCGATGGCAGCGGCAGTGAGCGGGTTGTCGCCCGTGATCATGACCGTGCGGATACCCATCTGGCGCATCTGGTCGAACTTCTCGTGGATGCCCTGCTTTACGACGTCCTTCAGCTCGATGACGCCGAGGATGTCCTTGCCGTCGGCTACCACCAAAGGTGTGGCTCCCGAGCGTGATACACCTTCGACTATCGGGTCGAGGTCGGGGGGCACCGTGCCACCTTGCTCTACGACCCAGCGTTTCACCGACTCGGCGGCACCTTTTCGGATCTGCTGGGAGCCCATGTCGAGGCCCGACATCCGTGTCGTGGCAGTAAAGGGCACGAACGTGTGCCCCTCCCCCAGGGCGCGTTCGCGTATGTCGAAGCGCTCCTTGGCAAGCACGACTATCGAGCGGCCCTCGGGCGTCTCGTCGGCGAGGGAAGCAAGCTGCGCCGTGGCGGCCAGTTCTTGTTCGCTGTGACCTGCGACGGGCAGGAACGCTGACGCCATCCGGTTGCCGAGGGTGATCGTGCCCGTCTTGTCGAGCAACAATGTCTGCACGTCACCGGCGGCTTCGACGGCACGGCCGCTCATGGCAAGCACATTGCGCTGGACGAGCCGGTCCATCCCGGCGATGCCGATCGCCGACAACAGGGCACCGATCGTGGTCGGGATCAAGCAGACGAGGAGCGACACCAATACGACCACCGACACCGTCGCACCTGAGTAGTTGCCGAAGGGCTGCAGCACGACGACAACGGGCAGGAAGACGATCGTGAGGACGGCAAGCAGGATCGTGAGGGCGATCTCGTTGGGGGTCTTCTGGCGGTTGGCGCCTTCCACTAGGCCGATCATGCGGTCTAAGAAGGTGTGGCCACGCTCGGCCGTGATCCGCACGACTATCCGGTCGGAGAGCACCTTTGTGCCTCCGGTGACGGCCGAGCGGTCTCCACCCGACTCACGGATCACGGGTGCCGATTCGCCAGTTATGGCCGATTCGTCGACCGAAGCAATTCCTTCGATGATCTCGCCGTCGGAGGGGATGATGTCGCCGGCTTCGCACACGACGGAGTCGCCTTTGCTGAGAGATGCCGCCGGGACCCGTTCCTCGCTGCCGTCCGGCAGTAGGCGGCGGGCGAGGGTCTCCGAACGCATCTTGCGAAGCGTCTCGGCTTGTGCCTTACCGCGACCTTCGGCCATCGCCTCGGCGAAGTTGGCAAAGAGCACAGTCAGGAGCAACCATGCCGTGATACTCCAGTCGAAGAGGCCCGGGTTGGCGATGGACTCGACGAAGGTGACAATCGTGCCGACGAGAACTACGAACATCACCGGGTTCTTCACCTGGACGCGCGGGTCCAGTTTCTTGAACGAATCGAAGAAGGCCTGGCGAAGGATCTCACGGTCGAAAAGGCTCCGTGACTGCGCTACGCCGTGCGCCGAGGTCGTCGCAGCGCTCGTTGGGCCAGCCGACTGAGGGCCCTGTTGGTCTTTTGGCGAGGTTGTGGTGTCGTTCATGGCGGTCTTTGGCTGCTCCATTACAGGAACTTCCCGAGGCTCAGGTGCTGCAAGACAGGACCTATCAGGCCGGAGCTGGGGGACCAGAACTTGTGACTAAATGCTTCGACCAATGGGCCGAGGGCGATCGCTGGGAAAAACGTCAGGCCGCCGATGATGATTATTACGCCGACCGTCAGGCCTACGAACATCGTGTTGTCGGTGCGGAACGTGCCCAGCGATACCGGCACGACATTTTTGGCGGCGAGGATCCCGCCCAGGGCGAGGCAGGGGATCATTATCCCGAACCGGCCGATCAGCATGTCGATGGCACCGATCACGTTGTAGAAGTTGCTGTTACCGGTGAGACCGCCGAAGGCGGAGCCGTTGTTGTTGCCCTGGGACGTCAGGCCGTAGAGGATCTCGGTGAACCCGTGTGGGCCGGCGTTCAACGGGCCCACCCGTCCCGCATGGACGGAGACTGCGATGCCGGTCAGTACGAGCACGGTTACCGGCATAACCAGCGCTCCGAAGCCGGCCAATTTCACTTCTCTTGACTGGATCTTCTTACCCAGGTACTCCGGCGTCCGCCCGATCATGAGGCCACCGATGAACACCGCGATAATGGCATATATCAAGATCGTGTACATGCCGCTCCCCGTGCCGCCCGGGGTCACCTCCCCGAGCATCATCCCGGTCAGGAGGCCGAAGCCTCCGATCGGTGTGAACGAGTCATAGGAAGCGTCTGCGGAACCTGTGGAGGTGCTGGTCGAGGCGACACCGAAGAGCGCGGTGGTGGTGTCACCGAACTCGCTTTCCTTGCCCTCGGTGTTGCCGGTGTTGTGCTGGGTGACGCCGGCAGCCACGACGGCCGGGTTGCCCTGGTGCTCGGCGTAACTGGTGAAGGCAACCCACGAACCGAAGATGAGCACCATGGCCGCGAGCAGCGCCGCACCGTGGCGGATGCTGCCGACCATCTTGCCGAACGTGTATGTCAGCGCGAAGGGTATCGACAGCAACAGGAAGATCGAGAGCCAATTGGTGAGCGCTGTCGGGTTTTCGAACGTGGTAGCAGAGTTTTGGTCAAGGAAGCCGCCGCCATTGGTGCCCAGCTGCTTGATCGCCTCCATGAAGGCGATCGGGCCACGTGCGATCGTTTGCGTGACCCCGTTCAAACCGTCCGTTATCGTTGCCGGCCCGGCCAGGGTCTGGACACCGCCCGACGCAACGAAGATGACGCCTGCGACAAACGCAATTGGGAGCAAGATGTACAGGATGCAGCGGGTCATGTCCACCCAGAAGTTGCCGATCGTCGAGGAGTTGCGCCGCGAGAAACCCCGCACCATGGCAATAGCGACTGCGATGCCCACCGCGGGGCTCACGAACTGCTGGAAAGTGAGGGCGCCAATCTGGGAGAAGTACGACATGGTCTCCTCGCCGCCGTAGTTCTGCCAGTTCGTGTTGGTCATGAACGAGGCGGCGGTATTGAAGCTGAGCGCCGGCGTAACTGCACCAAGGTGCTGCGGGTTGAGCGGCAACGAGCCCTGGATCCTGATGACCAGGTAGGTGAACGCCATCGAGACCGCGGAGAAGATGACCACCGAGCTCGCGTAGCGCTGCCACGTTTGCTCGTGCTTTGGCCCGGTCCCGAGCATCGCGTAGACGGGCCGCTCGGCCCAGGCGAGGAAATGCGCTCTACCGTCGAAAACGGCGGCCATGTACGAGCCGAGGTACCTCCAAGCGAGCCCGAGAGCCAGGACGAGTGTGACGCACGTCCAAAAAAAGCCCATCAGAACCACTCAGGCTTGAACAGAGCCACCCCGAGGTACCCGAACACGAGTATGGACACGGAAAGGAGGATCCCCTGAGACAAGCTCATACGTGCTCCAGTCCTTTGATGAGCGCGAGCATCGCGACGGCAAAGACCACGAACCCGACGATGGAGAGAAAGTCAGCCATGGGCCCAGCGTGGCCCGGACCTCCTGAACAGGATCTGAACAGAGGTCAGAGGGCCTGAATATTTCCTGAACGAGCAGGGCCGACCGGGCTCATCCGGCTGAGAGGCAGTACCCGATACCGGGAGAGGTCCTCAGCAGCGGGCCGCCTTTTTTGCCCAGCTTCTTGCGAAGCCGGTAGACGTATACCCGCAGGTAGTCCGCCTCTGCACCGTAACTGTCCCCCCAGACCTGGCGCAGCACCATCTGGTGGGTGCAGGTCTTGTCGGCGTGGCGGGCAAGGAAAGCCAGTAGCTCGAACTCCCTGGCCGTCAGCTCGACGGGCTCGCCATCAACGGTTACCTGGTAGTGGACTAGGTCGAGTTCGATCGGGCCAACTGTGAGCAGGCCCTCCTCTGGAGCGGGCGGCGCCGAGGCATGTCGGAGCGCCGTGCGGATCCTGGCCTCGAGCTCGGCCATGCCGAAGGGCTTGGTCACGTAGTCGTTGGCACCGGCGTCCAGAGCGGCCACCTTGCGGTCCTCAAGAGCTGTTGCCGAGAGCACTATCACCGGGACCTCGCTCCAGCTGCGGATGCGGTGGACAACGTCGAGGCCGTCGAGGTCGGGGAGCCCGAGGTCGAGCACGACTACGTCCGGCGAGCGAAGCGCCAGGACGGAGAGGCCCTCCTCGGCCGTCGCAGAACTGAGCACCTCGTGGCCTTTGGCGGATAGGGCCACCTTGAGCGCACGCAACAAAGCCTTGTCATCGTCTATGACCAATACCCGCGCCATCAGCCCTCTTGGTGCTGCCCATCTTGGAGCACCGGGAGGGTGAAGACGAAGCGAGCCCCCTTGGGGTCAGCGCGCCCGCCCGCGTCCTCGACCCAAATCCGCTCGCCGTGGGCCTCCACGAAGGCCTGCGATATGGCCAGGCCGAGCCCTCCCCTTCCGCCGGCCTCGCGCCGGCTGAACATCTGGAAGATCCTCTCCTGCTCGGCGCGAGGTACCCCCGGCCCGCTGTCGGTCACCCGGACCTCCACCTTGTCACCGGCGACGCGCCGGGCCGACACGCTGACAGGGGCACCCGGCGGTGAGTGACGAAGCGCATTGTCGACGAGATTTGCCAGGACCTGGCGCACGAGGACGTGGTCCACCTCTACCAAGGGAAGGTCGGCGGGAGCGCGCCAGCGGATGTCGCCGGCGTGCCCACCCCGCCCGAGCACAAGGAGCGCCTCGTCGACGAGGTCGGCCACCGCCGCCGGCTGGCGCCGGAGCTCTAGTGCGCCTGACTGTATCCGGGTCATGTCCAGCAGATTGGACACGAGGCGGTCGAGGCGGTCGGCTTGCGCGTCGATGAGCTCGGCAAGCTCCTTCATGTCGCCCGGGCTCAGCGACGCGCCGTTTTCGAGCAGCGCGGAGGCCGATACCTTTATCGTCGCGAGTGGCGTGCGCAGGTCATGCGACACAGCTCCGACCAGCGAGCGGCGGAGCCGGTCGACCTCTTCCAACAGACGGGCGCGCACGGCGTCGTCTCGAAGCCCGGCCCTCTCCAACGCAAGCGCGAGGTGGTTGGCGAATGCCCGCAAGAGCTGTTGTTGGTCCCTCGAGCTTGGAGCTCCGCGCAGCGCCATGAGGCCCACCGCCTCGTCTGTGGCGACGAGTGCGACAACCTGGAGCGAGCCCCTCCCGCCGCCGGGCGCAACGGGCTCGAGGCTGACGGGCGCCCCAGTACTGGCGGACAAGCCTTGCGCCTCCTGGTCTGACAGCGAAGCGCCAGCGGAAGCGGCCACCTCGAGGCTGCCATTGAACGGGAGCAGCAGGGCGGCCCCCTCCAAGTCGAAAGCCTCTTTCACGGAGTTGACGATCGTGTCGAGCAGCTTGGGCGTCGGCAGCTCACGCACGAGCAGCTCCGACAGGTCGAAGAGCCGGCGCACCTCGGCTGCTCTCTGCTGTGATTCGGCGCGCGCGGAGTTCGCCACGCCGACAACGCGCGCCACGAGCACCATGACCACGGCGTAGACACCGAGCGCCGCCCAATCCTCAGCCCGCTGTACCGACAGGGTGTAATAGGGCGGGAGGAAGACAAGGTCGTAGACGAAAAAACAGGTCCCGGTGGCGACCAGCCCGGCCACGAAGCCGCCGACGCTCACACCGGCCACGACAGGTACCACCAGCACGAGAGCCGTTGTCGCCGAACTTAGCTGCGAGCGCAGCGGCACCATGCACGCAGTCAGGGCTGCGGTTGTCGCAACCGCCAAGAGCGAGCCGTAGACGCCACGGCGCCTCTGCGGCCAAGCTCGGCGCCAGGTGGCGCCCACTTGGGCCGTCCCGGTACTCCTAGGCTCCTGGCAGCGAGCCCGCAGGACCGGGGCTCGAGGGATCGCCGCCCGTCGGGTCGTTGCCTGTCACTGCCTCGTTCAGCATCGCGATGAGCGAGGTCCCGGACTGCTTGGCCTCTGCCACGAGCAGTGAGCGGACCGCGTCCTCGGAGTCGGGGGAAGCCAGCACGAGGACTTCGTCGCCCGGCTCGAGGACCGTATCACCCCTGGGCACCACGACGTGCGCCCGGCGGACAACGGCGACGACCGTGGCGTCCCGCGGCATCCCTAGGCGGGCAAGTTCCTTGCCGGCTGCTGGGGACCCTGGGGCAAGGGTCACCTCTACGAGGTGGGCGCCCGAGGACTCGAGCTGCATAATGCGTACCAACGAACCAACCGAAACCGCCTCTTCGACCAAAGAGGCCAGGAGGTGGGGAGTCGACACGGCGATATCTACCCCCCAGGTCTGGTTGAAAAGCCAGTGGTTTTTTGGGTGGTTGACACGGCCGACAACCCGCGGCACCGCAAATTCCTGTTTAGCAAGCAGAGAAATAACGAGGTTGTCTTCGTCGTCGCCGGTCGCGGCCACTACCACGTCGGCGTTCGCCAGGCCCGCAGCATCCAGCGCCGACACTTCGCACGCGTCCCTGACCATCCACTCGACGCCAAGGCTCGAACCACGTTCGGCGACCTCGCGGTCCTGTTCTATGAGCAGGACTTCGTGACCGGCCTTATGAAGGTCGGCAGCAAGGTAGCTGCCGACGTTGCCAGCCCCCGCGATGACTACTTTCATGCCCGCGGGCCTCGTTCAAGATGTTCGTCCAAGGCGTCCAGCGACCCGTCGGCAACCGACACGTAAAGGACGTCGCCTGCCTGGCCCACCACTCCGGGCTTGGGGAGGTGGGACTTCCCGGCGCGAGCAAGTGCCACGATCCGCAGGCGCCCGTTCACCTCCAGGTCGTCCAGCCCATAGCCGACCCAGCTCGGTGGTAGAGCCCGCTCGACCATCACCACATCGCCTGTGGGGCTCACCCAGTCGGGCGCGGCACGCTCAGGCAGGAGCCGCCTCATGACCTGGTCCACCGTCCAGGTCACGGTCGCCACGGTTGGGATGCCGAGGCGGCGGTAGATCACGGCCCGTCGCGGGTCGTAGATCCGGGCGACAACGCGGGGGACCTCGTAGGTCTCCCTCGCGATGCGGGCGGTGAGGATGTTGGAGTTGTCACCGTTTGTGACGGCTGCGAGCGCGTCTGCATCGGCTATCCCAGCCTCTTCAAGAGCGTCGCGGTCAAAGCCGAAGCCGACGACCCCCTTGCCGCCCCAGTCCATTGCAAGACGCTGAAGAGCCCCAGGGTTCTTGTCGATCACCGAGACTTCGTTCCCATCGCGCGACAAGATGGTCGCGAGCTCGCTGCCAACCCTCCCGCACCCCACTACGACGACACGCACCCAAGCATCGTACTTGGCATCGCCCTCCACCCCGGCTACGCTCGTGCAGCGGCTCTCCCTCAAGCCAAGGGAACGCCTTTGGAGCGCCCCAGCGGTGCCGGATATCTGAAGGGCCCGATCAGCGCCAGTGAGCACCCCAGGCACAACCAACGAGGCCCAGCGCATACGCGACCTCGAAAGCGGCATCGAGATCCCCGAGACGCTCGGCTACCGGGTCAAGAACGTCCTGCTCGGGCCGCCGATGGTCAGCGAGCAGCTTGCGACCGAGCGCCTCGGGAGCCTCACGGCAATGGGGGTGCTGGCGCCGGACGGCATCTCTTCGTCGGCCTACGGGACCGAAGAGATGCTCGTCGAGCTGGTCAAGTACGTAGGGGTCGCGTCGTTCGCGCTCGTACTCCCCGTCACGTTCGCCCTGTTGCTGGTGCTCATCTTCGTCACCCTCTCGTACCGCGAAGTCGTGATGGTCTACACCCGCGCCGGTGGCTCATACGTAGTCGCGAGGGACAACTTCGGGCCGACCGTCGCACAGGTGGCCGCCGTTGCCCTGCTCGTCGACTACACCGTCACCGTTGCGGTCCAGGTCGCGGCCGGTACCGACGCGTTGACTTCGGCCTTCCCGAGGTTGCTCCACTACAGCCTCCTGTCGTTCTCGGCGAGCGTGTGGATCAGCGTCGCCGTGGTCGTCTTGATGGCCTACGGCAACCTACGAGGCATCCGAGAGGCTGGGCGCGTCTTCGCTTTCCCGACGTACTTCTTCATCTTCGCCCTAGGCAGTGTGATCGTCACCGGCATCGTCCGGTCGCTGATCGGCAACCTTCATCAGTTTTCGGAACACCGACCGGGTCTTTACCACTTCGGCACTCCCGGCAGCGGCCTCCTGATGGGGGCGTCCGTACTCGTCATAATGCGTTCGTTCGCCAATGGCGGTGCGTCACTTACGGGAGTCGAAGCAATATCCAACGGGGTGAGCGTTTTCAAGCCGCCCGAGGGGGTACGCGCCCGGCGCGTGTACCTGATAATGGGCCTGACGTTGGGTTCCTTGGTCCTGGGCACGTCGTTCCTGGCGAGGTGGACCCATGCCGCGCCGTTCATAGTCGGGGCTCCCACAGTCATCTCGCAAGAAGCTCAAGCTGTGTTCGGCGGAGGGCCGGCCGGGCACACCCTGTTTTACATGGTCCAGCTCGCCACCCTCCTGATCCTGTACACGGGGGGCAATACGAGCTTCAACGGCTTCCCGTTCTTGGCGAGCTTCGTGGCGGGCGACCGCTTCTTGCCACGCCAGCTCACCAAACGAGGGCACCGGCTCACTTTCTCCAACGGGATCATCGTCCTCGCCATCGTCGCCATAGCCCTCCTGCTCATTACCAAGGCGGATGTGACCGCCCTGGTGGCGGTTTATGCCATCGGCGTCTTTACGGGCTTCACGATGGCGGGCGCGGGGATGACCAAACACCACTGGGTACACCGGGGGCGTGGTTGGAAGCACAAGCTGGTCATCAACGGCAGCGCCTCGGTCCTGTCCGCGATCGTGGTGCTGATCCTCGCGGTTGCCAAGTTCAAGCAGGGAGCCTGGACGGTCGTGCTCCTGTTCCCGATCCTCACCATTGCGCTCATCCGCCTCAACCGCCAGTACCGGGCCGAAGCTCAACAGCTCGACAAAGGTGCCATGGAAGCGACCGAGGTCCCGATCCTGCACCGCCACGTCGTGTTGGTGTTCGTGGACCGGCTAGACCTGGCGACTGCCCGCGCTATCCAGTACGCACGCAGCCTCAACCCTGACGAAGTCAGGGCCGTACATTTCCTCCTGGACAATGCAGTTGCACAGGCGCTCAGGGAAAATTGGGGCCGCCTCATGATCCGCGGCCTGCCGCTCGAGATCAGGGAGTGCCGCGACCGCCGGCTCGTAAGGGCAGCCGTGGACCTGGTGGCCGCCACGTTGGCCGACGAGGACACAGAGGTCTCGGTGCTCCTACCGCGGCGCTTGTACTCGTGGGGCTGGGGCCATCTGCTCCACGACCGCACCGCTGACCGCCTCGCGGCCGTCGTGGGCCGGCTGCCCCACGCGAATGCGACGATCGTCCCCTTCCAGCTGACCAAGATGCGGCCGGCTCGCAGGAACGTCAAAGCGAACCTCAAGACCGGACCGAAGAAACGCTCACGCGAGGTGGAGCGGAGCGAGGACCTTGTCTCTGTGGAAGGGGCTCTGCCCATAGGTCAGGTCCAGTGGCGCCAAAAGGCAAGGATCGCCGGGCGCGTGACCTCGGTCGAGGTACAACCCTGGCGGGGGTCCCAAGTGCTCAGCTGCACCCTCGCCGACCGCACCGGGTCGGTGACGCTCGTGTTCACCCGCCGCGACGTGCCCGGCGTCGAGACAGGAGCCCAGATCGTGGCGGAGGGCACCGTCGGCGAGCACGAGGGCCGCCTGGCCCTGCTCAACCCGATCCTCGAAGTGATGAAGAGGGCTCCGGCGGACCCCATCCGCAACTGAGCTCCGGCCGGGCAGGGATTGCTCCCGCTAAGCGAGCCTGCTCAGCCCGCCGGGTTCGGCGGCGCCGCGATGCGGTCGACCGCTTGCAGTTCCTCCTCTGTGAGGACCCAGTCAGCTGCCCTCACATTGGCCACCACCTGCTCGGCCCTGGTCGCCCCGGCGATAACCGAGGCCACCACCGACTTGGCGACCAACCAGGCGATGGCCAGCTCCAAGAGGCTGTGGCCCTGCTCCTGGGCGAAGTGCTCCAGTTCGTCTACGACATCCATCGTGGTTCCCGCCAGGAGTGCTTCCCGGCGCTCGGCGGGCATAGCGGCCAGACGCGTACCGGGGGGAGGCGGCTCGCCCCGGCGGTACTTGCCCGACAGGAGGCCGTTGGCGAGAGGGGAATAAGGGATGAAGGCGATGCCCAGTTGCTGGCACTGTTCGAGCACCTCGAGCTCGGGCTCGCGTTGGAGAAGGTTGTACTGGTTTTGTACGCTGACAAAACGCGGAGCCCCTTCTGCGGCTGCCGCGTCTGCCTCGCTCAGCTGGGCGGCAGAAAAGTTCGAGCACCCGATCTCGCGGACCTTGCCGTCGTCGACCAGCTCGGCAAGCGCCTCCAGGGTGTCGCCTATCGGGGTCGCCGGGTCCGGCCGATGGAGCTGGTAGAGGTCTACGTAGTCGGTGCCTAGGCGACGCAGGCTGTCCTCCAGGGCGCTTTTCACATAGCTCGGTGCGGCGCCGGTGCGCTCGGGGCTCAGGGTCATGCCGAACTTGGTTGCGACGACGACGTCCGCCCGCTCCTGGCCGAGCGCAGCCCCGAGGATTTCCTCGCTGCGCGTACCTCCGTAGATGTCTGCGGTGTCGAAGAAATTGATCCCCGCGTCAAGGGCCGCCCGCACTACTTCGGTGCTTTGGCTCTCGTTCGTCCGGCCGCCGAAATTGTTGCATCCGAGCCCTACCAGCGAGACGTCAAGCGAACCGATCTGTCGTATTGGCATAAGAGTTCCCATCGGGACAACTTACAGGTCGTCGACAGGACCGTCCTCGTCTTCTTTGGCACCCGGCCGAGGTCGCAGCCAATCCTCCATCTGGCGCAACGCACGCTCCACGCCTCCGGCGGTGACCCCGAGGATCTTGAGAAAACGGTCCCGGTAATGAGTGATCGCCGCCGCCAGCTCGCGGGTCACGGGCGGCTCGTGGCCACGGCGGACGTAAGTGCCGCCGCGCACCCGGTCGTAGCTCCCATCGCTCACCCAGACCATCAGCTCACGAGCCCGCTTGACAGCGAAGGGGTGGGTGAGGCTCATTTCGACCCAAGCACGAGACCAACGGGCCAAGATGTCCTCTTCTTCCTCGTAGCGCGCCGCCTGCGCAAGGAAGGCGTCAAGGTTCATCCCCTCGACGGCGCCACCTGCCAGCCGCATCAGCATTTGGCACGTGGCCAGCGGGTCGCCGACCACGAGTGCGCTCGCACGGTCCGAAGAAAGCTCCGCGGCACGCGACCACTCGAGTAACACCATATAAATTGCAAGCATCGGCAGGCCGGCCATAGCGCCCCCGGCGCCGCCTCGGTTCACGATGAGCGACGACAGGATCACTAGCGCAGTTTCGTAATAATAATGCTCAGAAAGCACGTGACCGAGCTCGTGTGCAAGAACGACATCCACCTCGGTCGATGCGAAATCCTTCACCAGCCCCGAATAAACAATGACAATCGGGCTCTTCGCCCCGATCGTCATTGCATTGGCGCTCGGGGTCTGGGTGATAAACAGGTCGGGTACTTGTGCGATGTCCAACGCGTAGGCAGCTCGGTTATACCGGGACCAGAGCTGCGGGACCTGCTTTTCCGATATCTGTACGGCATTTCCCGTATAAATCTGGCGGATAAGGCGCTCGCGGCGCGCGGAAACAAGGCGCTTGATCACCTTGTCCATCAACGGTATGGAATGGAGGGCGGCTGTAGCGGCCCGGTCGGTCGGGTGCTCGTAGGATTTGGGGCTGATCTGCTCGAACCGCAGGCTCTCCTGAAGCGACATGTCGCGAGCCTACGTCGCTAGGGCCTGGTCGGCTACGACGGATCTCGCTGTTATGTCGCGCTTTGCCCGCGCCGAAACCAAAGATGTGGGAACAGACGAAGCTAAGTGCCCAGGCTGCTCGGGCAACCTCATGACGGGCCAGGTCGACGGCTTCCGCCAATACCTCTGCACCGCTTGCGGGGGAGCTGTGATCGGCATAGCGGTGCTCCGCCAGGTGTCAGGCGTCGCGCAGCGCATTTGGACGGGCGAACCGGTGCCAGCAGCGACCCCGGTGCACTGCCCGTTTTGCTCGGCGGCCATGGAGAGCAGAGCCATGGAGATCGGCTCCGCGGCCATCTGCAAGGCATGCGAAGTCGTGTGGCTCGACAAAGCGGCGGTGAGCTCCCTTCCCGCCAAGGAGGCTGCCAAGGACACCGCCGCGAACGGTCAACCGACCCTGGCGACCGAAACGCCGCACTGCGAGCAATGTGGGGCTCCCATCGCCCATACCTGGGACGAGCGCTGCCCCTATTGCGGCGCAGCGATCCACGCCCCCACCAAAGTTGTCCTGTTCCCGACGGAGGTCCCAGGTAACCATCCCAACTGGGAACCGGCAGGACTGGGCGGCCTCCTCTCAGGCGTCCTCGACGTCTTGACTGACGGCACTTTGTAGCTCCGCCCTTTAGGTCGGGCCCCGCGGACAGGTCAAGGAGGCCTCACCGGGATGGCTGGGCAGGGCACCCCTCGCCCGGGCGCCCTTCTCGTAGGCTGACCAACGGCCATGTTGAGTGCTCTCCGCCCGCTCAAGCACCGCAATTTCGCACTGATCTGGTGGGCCGCCCTGTTGTCCAACGTCGGTTCGTGGATGCAGACTGTCGCGGTCGGGGTCTTCGTGACAGCTCGGACCGGCCGTCCAGGCTGGACTGGCCTGGTTGCCGCCGCCGCGTTCCTCCCAATTGGCCTGCTCTCGCCGCTGGGTGGGGTGATCGCCGACCGCCTCGACCGCCGGATTCTGGTTGCTCGCGACCACGGCAGGCGAGACCGCATTCGCGGCGTGCCTTACCGCGCTGGCGGCCACGGGGCGCGCGACGCCGGCAACTGTGACGCTCCTGGTCTTCGGCGGGGGCTCCATGGCCGCCGTGGGCTTCCCGGCTTACCAGGCCATGCTCCCCGACCTCGTACCCGCGAGCGATCTCGGGGCGGCGATCTCACTCGGCGCCGCGCAGTTCAACATGGGCCGGGTGATAGGACCGGCCCTGGCCGGCTTCGCGATCCTCGCCGGCGGGTACTCATGGGCTTTCGGGATCAACGCTGCTTCGTTCCTCGCGGTGCTGGTCGCGCTATGCCTGGTGCACCTGCCAAGGGCCACCCGGCCCGCGGTGCCGGCTACTCTGCGGCAACGGCTCGTGGAAGGCGGCCGCGCAACTTTCGCCAACCCGGCGACGCGGGTGGCTGTCATGCTGATCTCGGCGGTAGCCCTGACGGCATCGCCGTTCATCGCTCTCGTCCCGGCCGTTGCTCTAAAGGCGTTCGCGTCCAAGGCGAGCGGGACTTCGGTCCTCATCACCGCCCAGGGGATCGGGGCGGTTGCCGGAGCGCTGGCCCTCACCCCTCTGGTCCGCCGCTACGGTAGGCGCTCGGTACTGGTCGTCAGCATGGTCGCCCTCTGCGTGTTCCTTTGCGCCTATGGACTCGCCCCCGACCTCTGGCTGGGCGCAGTAGCCCTTCTGGCCGTCGGAGCGGCCTACATCGGCGTTCTCGCCGGTTGCAACACCATCATCCAGCTTTACGCCCCCCCGTCGCTGCGAGGTCGGATGCTCGGGATCTACATGATGGCCCTCGGGATCTTGTACCCCATAGGTGCTCTGGCCCAAGGCGCCATCGCCAACGTCGCAGGGATCCGCGCTGTCACAGTCGGGGGAGCGGTCGTGTTGCTCGTCTTGCTCGCAACCGTGCTCCGCCGGGTCATCCCGTCAGACCTGGAGGGCCACCCGGCACAATTCACTAGCCAATAACCAAACACGCGACCGTCAGCTGTCCCGGGCCACGCTGCGACGGTGGTCGCTGATAGGTTCCTTTCCGGCGCGAGGCACAGCAAACCGGAGGTGGGCCGATATGGCCGAGCTGAGACGAGATGGCGATGAACTTGTAGTAGCGCTCAGCATCGCGGAGAAAGCCGAAGCGGCCCATGGAGATATCCGTGTCCCGGCATCGTCGGTCCGCCAAGTGGAAGTGGTCGACGACGCGATCCACGCCGTCCCGGCCTGGAGCAAGACAGTCGGCGCTGGTTGGCCCGGCCGTTTCGCGATTGGGACCTTCCGTCAAGCCAACGAGAAGATCTTTGCGGTGGTTCACCATGGCACGCCGCGAGGCGTGAAGATAACCCTTGATGGGGCGAACTTCGACGTCCTTGTCGTCGGTTGCGCCGACCCCGAAGAAGTTGTGAGCAACCTCGGGGCCTTCTGAACGCACGGAGCGGCATTCAATCGTTCAGATCGGAGAGCTAGGCGCTGGCCGGTCGGTACTCGCGTCGGAGGACTCCGACCGGACGTTGCGCTGCTCCTCCTCGACGTCGAGCATCACCTCGCGCGGCGCCTCTTCCAACATCATCAGCGACTCGTCAGCGCCAGGCAGCGCGTGGATCAGCTCATCCAATTTGCGTTGGGTTGCCGCCTGCTCTCTGCCCTGTGTGTGCTGGATCGCGAAGACCATTATCAGGGTGACGCCTGAGGCTCCGACCTCGAAGACGTCCACCCAGTGGGTTGGGAAACCGAGCACTGCCACCGCCGCAACCACGCACGCCACCATCAACGTGATCGCCAGCGCGACTGCCGGCAGGGAACTGTAGTGCTCGATCCGGTACAAGGCCCGGCTCGCTGCGGGGAGTTGTGCGGTCCTATGCACGATCCGGCGCCGTCGAGGGCTCCTTTTGCCTTCGCCAGCGCGCCTATTCACTTGCGAAGGCTACCTGGTGGCGCCCGCTGACCTATTGGGGCGCCGGTCCCTAGGGCCAGCGTCGGCGGAGCGGGCACTGCTCCGTCAGTGATCTCGGTCCGGGTGGCAGACTGAAGCCCATGCATATTGGGGTCGTCTACCCGCAGAACGAGCTTGGGGGAGATCCCGCCGCGGTGCGGCGAATTGGGAGAGCCGTCGAGGAACTCGGCTTTGACTACCTGCTCGCCTACGACCACGTGCTCGGTGCTGTCCACGGCGGTCGAGCCCGCCCGCTAACGGGACCGTACACCGAGCGCGACCCGTTCCACGACCCGTTCGTAATGTTCGCCTACTTGGCCGGCATCACCGAGCGGATCGGCTTCGCTACCGGGGTCCTGGTCCTCCCGCAACGCCAGACGGCGCTCGTGGCTCGCCAGGCTGCAGATGTTGACCTCCTCTCAGGCGGCCGGCTCCGCCTCGGGGTTGGGGTCGGCTGGAACTACGTGGAGTACGAAGCCCTTGGGCAGGACTTCGCTACCCGCGGCGCCAGGCAGGAGGAGCAGGTCAAGTTGCTCCGTCGCTTGTTCAGCGAGCCTGTCGTCGACTTCTCCGGGCGCTTCGACCGGGTCGACAGGGCCGCCCTCGTGCCGAGGCCGGCGCACCCAGTGCCGATATGGCTCGGCGGGTCAAGCGAGGCTGCCTTCGACCGGGCAGCCCGGTTGGCGGACGGCTTCATATTTTTCGGCAGCGGTACCGCCCAAGTCGTCGACGCCTGGGACCGGCTGCGTGAGCGTGTGAGACGACTAGGCAGGTCGGCCGAAGACTTCGGCGGTGAAGCTGTGGTGCGTCCTGCGGGTGGCCTCAATGACCTCAAGGTGGAGGTCGATGACTGGCGAAAGGCGGGCGGGACCCATCTTTCGATTGTGACGATGGGCCGGGGTATCAGCTCCGCCGACGGCCATATCGACTATCTTGCTTCGGTCGCAGAGGCCCTCGGTTTACCCTGAGAGCCGCCCGGTCACACGGGCGTTGCCCAGTGAAGTCCAGGAGGAAAACACGCAGATGTGGTCACAAGTCCTATTGTCGCCCGGTTGCTTAGAACTGCAGGAGGTCGCGGCCCCATCGCCCACTGACCTAAGTGACGGTCAGGTGATCGTGGAGTTCCTGTGCGGCGGGATTCTGCGGCTCAGACTCGCCCCACTTCCTTGGCGAACCGGGGACGATAGCCCGCCCCGGGGATGCGGGCTTCCCGTTGCACGAAATCGTCGGCCGAATCCGCGAGACAGCCTCTCCGACTCTGCACCCAGGGGACCGAGTCGTCGGGTATGCCACGGGGGCGCGCGGGCTATGCGAGTACTTCACCAATGACGCAGCACAACTGATAGCCGTCGAGTCAAGGCTGACCGATGCCGAGCTTGTTGTCGCTCAACCTCTCGCGACGGTAATGTGCGCCCTCTCGAAGCTGACCGCTGTTCGGGACGCTCGGGTCGCGGTCCTAGGTCTGGGCGCCATCGGCATCCTGTTCTCACACATGCTCAAGGTCGCGGGAGCCGTGCAAGTATTGGGGGTTGACCGCGTGGACCGCCGAGAGCTTCGAGGGAGGTTCGGTCTCGACGAGGTTGTCTGGAGCTCGAGCAGAGATTGGTCACGATCTCTTGGCTCTGAGCGGCCCGGGATCGTGATAGAGGCGGTAGGACATCAGGTTGGCACACTGAACGACGCGGCAGAATCCGTCAGCCATGACGGCCATATCGTTGCGTTCGGCGTACCGGATGACCCCTATTACCCAGTGGCATTTACGGAGATGTTCCGCAAGAACGTGTCAATGACAACGGGGACAACATTTGATTGGCAAACCCATCTGACTAACGCCTGGCAGTATTTGGAAGCCAACCCTTGGCTTGCTCAAGAGCTGGTCACCCACCGGTTCCCGGTCACGGATGGACAGCGCGCGTTCGAATGTGCGCTCGCGCCGGCCAAAGGCCGACTGAAGGTGGTCATCGAGGCTTAGAGCGACCTCGCCCAGGCGGGAGAGCGTCCGAAGGCCCCATCGGGGGCGGCCGCGCTGAGCTCGAGGACCAAAGGCGAAGAGCTCCACTGCTCCAACACTTTGGCGAGGTCCTCCAGCGGGAGAGGCCGGGCGAACAGGAACCCCTGAACGCGGTCGCAACCGAGTGCTCGCACCGCGTCCAACTGTTCGGTCGTCTCGACACCCTCAGCTGTTACGAGCGACCCGAAGGCTCGCGCGATCGCTACTATCCCCCCAACGATGGCGAGATCTCCTTTATCTCCGGGCAATCCGGTGATGAACGTACGGTCGACCTTGATCTCGCTGAAGGGATGTTCTTTCAACCACGACAAGGAGGAATAACCGGTCCCAAAATCATCGAGCACGATACTGGCACCAAGGGCGGCAAGCTCGTGAAGGTTTCGTTTGGTTGTCGTGTCCGGGCGCATCAAGGCCGTTTCGGTGATCTCCAGGCACAGCCTGTTTGCCGGGAACTGGGCGTGAGCGAGGGTCTGGCGCGCCCAGAGAGTGAACTCGGGATTGGAAACCTGATGGGCGGAAACGTTCACGTTGAGCATCAGCGGGTACCCTGCCGCCGAGAGCCAGGCCATGGCCTCACAGCTCTCGCGCAGTACCCATGCACCGAGGGGGATGATCGCCCCGGTGTCGTCGGCGATCGGGATGAACTCGGCAGGTGACACCTCACCAAATGTCGGGCTTGTCCAGCGGGCTAAAGCCTCGACGGCGATGACCTCTAACGTTAGGAGGCTTACCACCGGCTGATATACCAGACGCATTTCGCCGCGGGCCTCCGCGCCCCGAAGCTCTCGAGCGAGCTGAAGGCGGCGGCCGGTGCGCGCGTGTTGACGACCTCGGAAGAAGCTGCAGCGGTCCCGGCCCGATCTCTTAGCCACGTACATCGCACTATCAGAGTCGCTCATGACGTCGCGGGCGGCTACGTCGTTTGTGCGCACCGGCGCGATGCCGATACTGGCGGTCACGACAGTCCCGTCGACGCCTGGGAGCGGTCGAGAGATGGCGTCGAGCAAGCGGAGCCCCAGTTCGACAGCCTCCTCGGGCTCGGCCATACCCTCGGTGATCACGACGAACTCATCGCCACCAAATCGGCCCACCAGGTCATCGGCCCGCACGGTGGCCGACAGGCGCTCACCGATCTCGCGGAGCATGTCGTCGGCACGGTCGTGACCGACGGTGTCATTTAGGGCTTTCAGACCGTCAAGGTCGATGAACAACACGGCGGCGATCGACCCGGGGACAACACGCTGTATGGCTTCGTCGAGCCGTTCGAAAATGGCGGTCCGGTTCGCCAGGCCCGTCAAACCGTCCTGGCGGGCATCCCTCGTCAGCTGCTCGAGGGCTCGGTGCCGCTCTATAGCGATGCCGGCGACCCTCGCCCAATCTTGTAGGAGCGTGAGATGTTCGGGGAGCGGGCGGCGTGGTTGGCTGCCGTAAAAGGCCAGAGTCCCGAGGACTTCGCCCGTCGGGGCCATGATCGGCATCGACCAGCAGTGAGCGAGACCGGCGCTTTGAGCTCTATCGAGGATCGGTGCCCACTTGGGGTCCAAGGCGATGTCCTCGGTTATGGTCAGCTGGCCAGACCATGCGGCCGCACCGCACGTGCCGACATTCGGCCCGATCACCACGCCGTTGACTCCTTCCAGGTAATCGGCCGGAAGGGAAGGCCCGATCCCCGAATGCAGCGTGCTGGAAGACGAGTCGAGCATTAGCACTGATGGCATCAATTTCGGGTCGTAGCTCTGGATGCTCTCGAGAACGGCGACAAGTACCTCCCGGATAGGCACGGCACGGGCGATGAGTTCGTGCACCCTGTTGTGGGACGCCACCAATTGATGTGCCCGCTCCACCTCGTTCCTGGCTAAACGGAGCGCAACCTCGGTTGACACGGCGACGGCGACGTTGTCCAAGGTCTGCAGGTCCACTTCTTTCCAGGTCCGGTCGCTCCCGTCGGCGATACAAACCTGGCCCACTTCCAACCCGTCGCAGGTAACCGGGACTTCAGCGTAAGCCCCTCCTTCGTTCTGGCCCACGGCGCGGGCCAAACCGAGGACGTGGTCCTGTAGGGAAACCTTGGCCCAAGCTCGACCTGCTGGCTGACACCCCCGGCGGGGCCGACGCTCTTGACCAGCCGACGCGACCCGTCGAAGAGGCAGATAGCTGCGGCTGCTGCCCGCGTATTGCGCCGCAGGACAACGGTCCACCGGTCGAGCCCGAGCAGGGGGACCTCATCGAAAACGCTCGGGGCCCCGATAGTCCCCGAAAGTCGTTCGCCGTCGCTAGCTCCCGGGACCGCTCCAACCGTTTGATCCCGCGCGCGCCTCATGTTTTAGAGAATCTTCGACCCAGCGGGAGCGATCGTTGAGCCTCGTCATTGAGATTTCCGACATCAACGTACGGCCCACAAAAGCACTCCCCATCGAGCTCACGAAAGCCCAATGAACAAGATGCTAAAGCACTTTGGGAACTAACTCGAGGTTGAGGCATTTCTGGCCTAGGAGCGGTCCATGGTCATCGTCGCGCTCCAAGTCTGGTTATGCGAGCAAGTGAGGTCCAGGCCGGTGTCCGAACAATCCGCCGATTGCGGGTAAGCGAACGGGCTCTTTTTGACCAGGACGATGATCTTTGCCGGACCTCAGGAGCTCGGACAGGGGGATCTGAGCGCTGGCGGCGAGCGGGTCGGTCGCACCGGGGTTTGGTTGTGTACCTGCGAAGTAGAGACCGCTGTCGTTGGGGTCGACCGATTGGCATCCCTGGTCCTCGTCGGCGCCCGAAATGAGGTCCAGGATCAGCACGTAGTTGGCCTTGTGGAGGGGCGACGTCCTGCCGATCGGGACGGCGGGGTTGTTCCCGGCTGAACTTTCGTCGGCATGAAAAGCAAAATCGTTGGAGCAGACTGATCGTTACGATAGTATAATGATAATGGCATCACAACAAATTAGGACGAGCGCGGTAGTGACCCCTGAACTGAGCCGTCAGCGGCGTATCGGCATCCTGCTCATCTGCTCGATGAGCCTTCTCATCGTGGGTCTCGATGTCACCATCGTCAACGTCGCGCTGCCCTCGATCGGCCGGGGGTTCCACTCCCAGCTTTCGGGCTTGCAGTGGACGGTCGACGCCTACACCCTGGTGCTGGCGAGCCTTCTCATGCTCTCCGGCTCCACGGCGGACCGGCTCGGGCGCCGGCGGACGTTCGTCATCGGGCTGCTGACCTTCTCGGCGGGATCGTTGGTGTGCAGCCTGGCTCCCGATCTTGCATTTCTCATCGTCTTCCGGATGGTCCAGGCGGTGGGAGGGTCGATGTTGAACCCCGTCGCCATGTCGATCATCACCAATACCTTCACCGTCCCGCGCGAGCGTGCCCAGGCGATCGGGGTTTGGGCCGCCGTGGTCGGGGTGTCCATGGCGCTCGGACCGGTGGTGGGAGGGGTACTGGTCAGTTCGGTCGGGTGGAGGTCGATCTTTTGGATCAACATCCCTGTCGGTTTGACCGCAGTGGTCCTGGCCCGCCGGTACATCCCCGAGTCCAAGGCACAAATCGCGAGGAAGGTGGACGTCCCGGGGCAGGTCCTCGTGATCGCACTGCTCTCCTCGTTGACGTACGGGATCATCGAGGCGCCTAGCCGGGGTTGGTCGTCACCCGTCATCATCGGTGCGGCGACGGTGGCTGCCGTGTCGCTGGTCGCGCTCCTGGTCTGGGAACACCGAGCCGACGTGCCGCTCATCGAACTGAGCTTCTTCAGGTCAGTCCCGTTCTCCTCGGCAGCGGTCATCGCTGTGGCTGCGTTCGCCGCGCTCGGCGGGTTCCTCTTCCTCAACACCCTGTACCTCCAAGACGTACGTGGGCTTTCCCCGTTGCACGCCGGCCTCGACACGCTGCCGATGGCAGCGATGACAATGCTCTTTCCTCCCTTGTCCGGGCGGATCGTGGGCAGTCGAGGGGGAAGGATCCCGCTCGTTATAGCAGGCATCGCTCTATCTGCCTCCTGCCTGATGCTGGTCAGGTTGAGCGCGACAACCCCGTTCTCGTGGTTGTTCGCCGCCTACGTGGTCTTTGGGATCGGCTTCGGCTTTGTCAATGCTCCGATCACCAACACCGCCGTCTCGGGCATGCCCCGTGCTCAAGCCGGGGTGGCCGCAGCCATTGCCTCCACCTCACGCCAGGTCGGCCAGACCTTGGGCGTAGCCGTGGTCGGCTCACTGGTTTCGGCTTCGTTGGGCAAGAAGGACCACGTGGACTTCGCGCTGGCGAGCCGGGCAGGGTGGTGGGCCCTCGCCGGGTGCGGAGCAGCCTTGTTGGTGCTCGGCCTGGTAGCGACATCTGCGTGGGCCCGGGGCACAGCCCAGCGCACGGCCGAGTCGTTCAACCCCGAATTCCTAGAAGGGGGCCCGGCACGATGAAGGCGAGCGCGGAACAAGAGCGTTTAGCCCGTGAGGCATGGCAAGGCATGGGTGCGCTAGTGCTGGACAACCAGCGGCGACGCGAGGTCAGCGAGCAAACCGGTGTGAGCTTCGGGACAATGAGGACGTTGCGACGGATCGCCGATGGGCCGATGCCCATGCGCGAGCTGGCCGGCCTGCTTGCCATGGAACCTCCCAACCTCACTCCGGTCATCGACGACCTGGAGCGCTTGGGCCTGGTCGAGCGCCAAGCCCACCCCACGGACCGCCGGGTCAAGCTCGTGGTGGCCACCTCAAAAGGTGCGGCACTGGCGCGACGAGCCGAGAAAATCCTCCGCCGGCCACCGGCCGGCCTGTTAGGGCTATCGGCCGATGAGCTCGGGACCTTGGTGGGGATCCTGGCCCGGGCTCGCGGGGACCAGCCACCCGGTCACTGACCCGTCGGTGAGAGGTTGCCACTCGGACCGCAATCCTGCCAGGAGGTGAGCAGGTGGACCAGGATGGTGCCACCCCCCAGTCAGCAGCTTCGGTCTGTGAGCAGGTTCGGTTCAGATGACCTCACCTGGGTCGCCCGCATCAGTAACAACTGGCAGACCGGCCTCGTCCCAGGCACGCATTCCCCCGGACATGTTGAGCGCGTCGAAGCCTTGCCTGTTGAGGAACTGCGTGACGGTGCCGGACCGGGCGCCCGAACGACAAAGGATCACCGTGGTCACACCTCGTGGCACCTCATCAAGCCTCGCTTCGACCTGGCCCATGGGGATGTGGCGCGCTTCGGGAGCGTGGCCGGCAGCCCACTCGTCGGGCTCCCTCACGTCGATGAGCACGGCCCCAGCGTTTACTAGCTCTTCCACCGCCATGGGTGCTACCTCTGCCGTCACCTTGGACCACGCACCATGACCACCGATCAAATCTGAGGCGTCGGAGAGGCCAGCGCCACCCAAAAGCCTAGCAGCGATAATGGGTTCTCGGTTTGGGCGAGCCGGCCGGCGCGCTGGGGGCGACCGGCTCAAAGGCGTCGCCTAGCTAGTGCTCGCGCACACCGTGTTCTCGGGGGGCATCTTGAGGGTGATGAGGTAAGCGTCGACCCATTGGTCGATACAGGTGCTCGAGGAATACGCCGTATGCCCCGGGCCTTCGCGCGTGAGAAGCTCAGCTCGAGCCAGCTCGTGAGCTACTGACTGAGCCCACGAATAAGGAGTGGCCGGGTCCCCTGTCGACCCCACGAGGAGGATCGGCGGTGCCCCTTTGGCCCGGATGGCGCCCGGACTTCCCTCGGCCCGCACCGGCCAGTACGCGGCAAGCGAAGTTGCTCCACGCGTCGGAGGCGCCGAAGTCCGGTGCGACCTTCGCCAATCGCTGGGCGAGCTGCTCGTACGACGTCACAGCCGACGGGTAAGGGCGGTCCAGGCAGCTTATGGCTGTCGCTGCCGCCAGGAGATTGGCGTACTGGCCGTTGGGCATCAGTCCCTCGTAGGCGTATGCGAGCGCGGCGAGCTCGCTCCCGTTCCCGGCCAGTGCCTGTGCGATGGCACTGGCGAGATCTGGCCAGGTCTGGTCCGAGTACAGCGAGCCCACCACAGCGGTGTCGGCCATGCCGAGGGTTACGCGTTGTAGACCCCCGTACTGTGGTGGGAGATGTGCGTAGAGAGGGGCGCCGATCGCGAGACGTGCAAAGAGCGTCTCGTACTCGGTCTTCGCACCCTGTGGCAGTTCTCGAGAACAAGTCTTGTGCGCGGGGCACCACGCAAAGAAATCCGCCAAGTTGGTTTCGAAGGCCTCGGCTTGCTGTTCAAGGATTGTGTCGTTCGACAGGGCGGGATCAAAAACCCCGTCAAGCACCATTGCTCGGACACGGCCCGGGTACCTCTGAGCGTAGACCTCGCCTAGGTAAGTGCCGTACGAGAAGCCAAGGTAATTGAGCTTCACCTGCCCAAGAGCGGCACGGATGCGGTCGAGGTCGCGAGCGGTGTCGAGGGTGCTCACGTTTTCTAGCAGCGTCATCGATGAGCGCCGAGCGCAAGACCGGTCGAAAGCCTTCGTTGCTTGCACGACGGCCCCGACCTGCGAGGCGGTCTCAGGGGCGGGGTCAAGAGCTACGAGGGCCCTTATACCCGAAGCCCCGACGCACTCGACAGGGTCGCTCTCGCCCACCCCGCGAGGATCGAAGCTCACGAGATTGAGCGAGTCGCGCAGCGCCGTCGGGAAGCTGGTCGTCTCGAGGAGCTGGACTCCCGAGCCGCCGGGGCCGCCTGGGTTCATCACGAGGTCACCAATTACGCGGGTGCCCGTAGCGGGTAATTCGACTAGAGCGAGCGCAAGGCTGCCGGCGCTTGGTCGCGCATAGTTGACTGGCACATCCAACTCCGCGCAACGGAAGCTGCCAGCACAACGGCGCCAACTGAGGTGGGAGCCAGCCAGCGCAACACCGCTTACACGCGCTGGCACCCCGACAACGACTGACGAAAGGGCGACGAGGCAGGTAACAGTCGACCTCCACGTGCCAGGTCCTTTTCGGTTGCAGGTCACCCGCGCTGAGGGGTGACCACCACCCTTGGGCCTGGCACCAACGACCGTCGCGACCTCCACCGAGCTAAAAGTACCCCGCGGTCCGACCGCACTGGGGGACTCCCGGTGCATCGCCGGCTGCGGGCAATACCTAATCTGTGGGGAGGCTTAGAGGTGCCACGCCGGCCCGGGCCCTCAGCCTTTTATGGTGTCGTGGACGGTTGCCACCATGGGGGGATGGAGGGTTACCCCGAGGCCGCTTAGGACCGAAATAACCGACGGCCCAAATGTATCGAAGTCGGCTTGCGACTCCCAGATGTCGAAGACCTGGATCGCACCGTCCGACTCGAGGGCGTAGTGCATTCTACGGCCCTTGGGAGAGCCCCGCGCCCGCGGCCTCGAGTTTGCTTATCGCTTCGTCGTACTTCTCCGGCGGTGAAACCGTCGTGAACGAAATAAAGGGCGAGGGCCATGAATTATTTCCTCCCTTCCAAGGCGTACATCGCGCGCCAACATGGTGAGGGCACGCGAAACATAACATCGCTCACTTGGGCGACCCGGCGCGGGTTTCGTAACGTTCGCGTAACAGGGTCGACCGTCGCCTGGTGGCGCCATCAGGCAAGGCGCCCGGCTCTCGACCTTGGCGCCAAGGGCGCATCGGGCATTGTCGGCCAGCGACGCCTCGCTGTGCGCTGGTCGACCCTCCAGTGGTGTTTAGTTCGCTTTCGTGAATGCTGGACCAGCGAAAATTAGAAAGCCGAGCGTGGCTGCCCTAACCCTTCCCGTTCTTTTCTGCGGGGAGGTTTCGAGGTGGCACGCTCGGCCTGGGTAATTACCGCAAAGCTTTAGATGTCGTAGTAGAGGTAGAACTCCCAAGGGTGGGGCCGAAGTCGGACCGGGTCGATCTCGTGGATGCGCTTGTACTCGATCCAGGTCTCGATGAGGTCGTCGGTGAAGACGCCACCGGCCTGGAGGAAGTCGTGGTCGGCTTCCAGTGCTGCAAGTGACTCCTGCAACGAGCCCGGGACCTGCGGCACGAGGGCCAGCTCTTCGGGCGGCAGGTCGTAGAGATCCTTGTCTACCGGGTCGGGCGGCTCGATCTTGTTGAGTACCCCATCTAGGCCGGCCATCAAGATGGCAGAGAACGCGAGGTACGGGTTGGCCGACGGGTCGGGGCAGCGGAACTCGACGCGCTTTGCCTTCGGGCTCTTGGAGTAGAGGGGTATGCGGCAGGCGGCGGACCGGTTGCGCTGGGAGTAGACCAGGTTGACCGGGGCCTCATACCCGGGGACCAGGCGCTTGTAGCTGTTGGTCGTCGGCGCAGCGAAGGCAAGGATGGCGGGGGCGTGCTTGAGGAGGCCTCCGATGTAGTGGCGGCCCATGTCGGAGAGGCCGGCATAGCCGAGCTCAGAAGCGAACAGCGGCTCGCCACCGCGCCACAGCGAGCTGTGGACGTGCATGCCAGAACCATTGTCGCCGTAGAGAGGCTTCGGCATGAACGTAGCCGTGAGACCATTGGCGCGCGCCACACTTTTGACGACGTACTTGTACAGCATGAGCTTGTCGGCCATCGTCAGCAGCGTGTCGAAACGCATGTCGATCTCGGCCTGCCCGGCGGTGCCGACTTCGTGGTGCTGCACCTCGATCTCGATACCCATTTGCTCCATGGTGAGGATCATCTCCGAACGGAGGTCCTGGAAGTGGTCCATGGGCGGGACCGGGAAATAGCCTTCCTTGTGGCGAGGCTTGAAGCCAAGGTTCGGGCCATCGGCGCTGCCTGCGTTCCAGATGCCTTCGACCGAGTCGATGTAGTAGTACCCCTCGTGGGCGTTCTGGTCAAAGCGGATGTTGTTGAAGATAAAGAACTCTGCCTCGGGGCCGAAATAGGCGGTGTCGGCTATCCCCGTAGAAACCAAGTAATCTTCAGCCTTCTTGGCGACGTAGCGGGGGTCGCGCGAGTAGGACTCACCTGTTACCGGGTCGCGCACAAAGGCGTTGATGTTCAGCGTTTTGTGCTGGCGGAACGGGTCCAGGACGGCCGTGTCCGGGTCGGGCACGAGGAGCATGTCCGACTCCTGGATCTCCTGGAAGCCGCGGATCGACGAGCCGTCGAAACCGAGGCCATCCTCGAAGGCACCCTCGGTCAGCTCGTGAGCCGGGATTGAGAAGTGCTGCATGAGCCCGGGCAAGTCGCAGAAACGGATGTCGACGATCTCGACTCCGTCCTTTTTGAGCTGCGACAGCACCTCCTCAGGCGTGCGCCTCGTAAAGGACAAGGTTGGGTCCCCTTTCTAAGTAGCGGCGGCAATGCCTGTCAGGCACTTCCGCGGCAGACCACGATTCCATCTTCATGTGGCCGGTACGTTGCTCCTGTGTGAACTCTGTGTAAACGTCGCAGGTCAGCGGCCGTTACGGGCAACAGGCCTCCGACGCAAGACCTATCGTTACATAGGCGAAGGGCCCGGCGCACAACCAGCGCGCGGGGCGAGGAGAGACTGATGGATTCCCAAAAGGACTATGTGCTGAGGACGGTCGAGGAGCGCGGCATCCGCTTCGTCCAGCTCTGGTTCACAGATGTGCTCGGCATCCCCAAGGCGTTCAACATCACCCCCGCCGAGCTGGAGAACGCCCTGGACGAAGGCATGACCTTCGACGGGTCAGCGATCGACGGGTTCTCCCGCGTCCAAGAGAGCGACGTGCTGGCGGTCCCAGACCCGAAGACCTTCCAGATGCTCCCCTACCTCTCGGCGGAGGCCCCGGTCGCCCGAGTGGTATGCGACATCTTCAACCTGGACGGGACTGCCTTCGAGGGAGACTCGCGCAACGTGCTGCGCCGGGTGCTCGACAAGGCGCGCGACCAGGGCTTTTCGTTTTACGTCGCGCCGGAGCTGGAGTACTTCTACTTCGAGCAGACGGCCAACGCCGAGGGCCAGCCGCCGGTGCCACTGGACAAAGGGTCCTACTTCGAGCTGATGGGCAATAACGAGGCGACGGCGCTGCGGCGCGAGACGGTCCTAATGCTCGAAGAAATGGGCATACCTGTCGAGTACAGCCAACACGAGGACGCCCCTAGCCAGCACGAGATCGACCTGCGCTACACCGACGCCATGACGATGGCGGACACGGTCATGCTCGTACGTGTAGTCGTGAAGGAGATGGCCGCCCGCAAGGGGATCCTGGCGACCTTCATGCCCAAACCGCTCGGCGGCGTACAGGGCTCGGGTATGCACACCCACGTGTCTTTGTTCGACGGGGACACCAACGCCTTCTACGATGATTCAGACGAGTACCACCTTTCCACGGTGGCTAGGCAGTTCATGGCCGGCGTGCTCCACCACGCCAGCGAGATAACGGCCATCACGAACCAGTGGGTCAACTCGTACAAACGTCTTATCGTGTCGCAGGAAGACCAACCGCTCATAGAAGCCCCCGTCTATATCTCATGGGCCCAGAACAACCGCTCAGCACTCGTCCGGGTACCACCGACCAAGAAGGGCAAGAGAGATTCGACTCGAGTCGAGTACCGCTCGCCTGACCCAAGTGCCAACCCGTACCTCGCATGGGCTGTCATCCTGTCGGCCGGCCTAGCCGGGATCCGGGGCCACTACGAGCTGCCGACTGAAGCTTCGGCCAACATCTACAAGATGTCCGCCCAGGAGCGCGTCGCGGAAGGGATCAAGCCCTTGCCGGCCTCGCTCAACGACGCCCTCGACGCCATGGAGACTTCCGAGCTGGTGGCGGAGACCCTTGGCGAGCACGTGTTCGAATGGTTCCTGCGCAACAAGCGCGCAGAGTGGGCAGCGTATAAAGCCGAGGTCACCCCGTTCGAGCTCCGCCGTTACCTAACGGCGCTCTAACGTTGGTACTGAGCGGAGGTAGGTCGTTGGAGCCCCTGATGGTTTTCCCCGATCCGGCGCCGGCAGTGGTGGCCCAGGCTCTGGCTTTGGCCAACTACACCTGGAAAGCCGTCGGCTCACTCGACGAAGCAGAGGACGCCGAGCCGGAAGACGGGTGGTCCGGTGGAGTTGTCTGTGCCGACGAGCTTCCCGATGCCGCCTTCGGCCTGTGCAGGTCGCTGCGCAAAAGGGACATCCCGTTCGCCCCGCTGCTGCTCCTTCTCTCGCCCCAGCAGCTGGGGGCACTCGAGCTGCGCGAAGACCTGTTCGACGACTTCTGCGCGACCCCTTGCGACCCGAGGGAGTTGGAAGCGCGCCTATCGCACCTGTTTTGGCGTACCGGGCGCGGCCTGCGCCCCGAGCTCGTCGAGTACGGGCCGCTCGTGCTCAACCTCGAGACCTACCAGGCGTCAGTTGCCAGCAAGCCGCTGTCTCTCACCTTCATGGAGTACGAGCTGCTCAAGTTCCTGGCCACCCACCCCGGCAAGGTCTTCACGAGGGAGACTTTGCTTTCGAGGGTTTGGGGCTACGAGTACTACGGAGGGGCACGCACGGTCGATGTGCACGTCCGGCGCCTGCGGGCCAAGCTCGGTGAGGAGCACGCCAACCTCATATCTACCGTCCGGTCGGTCGGCTACCGCTTCGGCCAAAGCCGCTGGGCTCTTTAGCCAGCTGGCGCTTTATCTAGGGCGGTAGGCCCAGGCCTCCACCTCGACGGAAGCTCCCAGGGGCAGCCCGGCGACGCCCACGGCGGAACGGGCTGGGCGGTGGTCACCGAAGGCGGCCACATATGCCTCGTTGACCACCGCGTAATCACCAATATCTGTCATAAAGACGGTGGTTTTCACCACGTCCGCCAGGCTTGCACCGTGTTGTGCCAGGAGACCGGCGAGGTTGGCTACAGCCTGCGCTGTCTGGGCAGCGGTCCCGCCCTGGACGATCGCCCCGTCCCGCACACCCACCTGCCCGGACACGACCAACCAAGGCCCAGCTACGACAACAGGTGTGTACGGCCCTACTGGAGGAGAGCTCAATTTGGCGAGCCGGAGATCGCGCCGAGTTGGCCGTGAAGGGTTAGCTGAACGACTGCCCGCAGCCACAGGTACGCGTGGCGTTGGGGTTGTTGATCGAGAAGCCAGCTCCCTGCAAGCCGTCCTTGTACTCCAGGGTCGCCCCGGCGATGAGCGTCGCGCTCGCCGGATCTACGACGACCTTGACACCGCCCGAGCCGGACTGGACGTCGTCTTCGGCGAGCTCGGTGTCGAAGAACATCTCGTAAGAGAAGCCCGAGCAGCCACCCGGTCGCACGGCCACCCGAAGGAACAGCTCAGGGTTGCCCTCTTCTTCGAGCAGCTCAGATACCTTTGCGGCTGCCATGTCGGACAGTACCAGCGTCCCGACGGAACCTTCAGTCGATGTAGTGGTCACGAGGCCTCCCTGCAAACTTTGCGTTATCGACCATCGTACAGGGTTGCTCGCTATTGGGCACCTGCGGGCCTTCGGTCGTCGCAAACGGCCGTACCATGTTGTCGTGGAACCGTTTGCCCAGCTCACCGAGGCAGCCGTGCGCGATGCACTGCGTGGTGTGGTTGACCCTGAACTCGGTGACAATATCGTCGAGCTCAAAATGGTCGACCGGGTCGAGCTGCAGCCGGACGGGGTCGTCATGGTCCGAGTTGCGCTCACGACGCCCTCGTGCCCTCTCCGGGGCCAGATCAAGGCAGAGGTGTCAGGCAGGGTCGGCAGCTTGCCGGGCGTCAGCGCCGTCAGGGTCGAGACGAGCGAGATGGACCGCGAGCAGAAGGCCGCCGTGATGGCGAGAGCACGCTGGAAGGCGCGGGAGGGCGCGCCGAAGACCGCAGTGCCTCCGAGGGCGAGAGTTCTCGCGGTTTCGTCCGGCAAGGGCGGAGTAGGCAAGTCTTCGGTATCGGTCAACCTGGCCGCCGGCCTCGCCATGAGGGGCTTCACCGTCGGCGTGCTCGACGCCGACATTGCAGGTTTCTCCGTGCCGAGGATGCTCGGTGTCGCCGGCCAGCTGGAGGCGGGCGCCGACCCGGACCAACCAGGGCGCAAGTTGATCCAGCCCCTGGTGCGGCGCCTCGGCAAAGGAGAGCTCCGGGTTGTGTCGATGGGTTTCCTAGCCGGCGAGGACGAGGCCGTCATGTGGCGGGCACTCATGCTCAACCGGGCTGTCCAGCACTTCTTGGAAGAGGTCGCCTGGGGCGACATCGACTACCTGGTCGTGGACATGCCTCCCGGGACAGGCGACATCCAGATGGGTCTTGCCCGCATGCTGCCGAGCGCTGAAGTCCTGGTTGTGACGACCCCGGCCCAGGCAGCCCAGAAGGTCGCCGGCCGCGCGGCCGACATGGCCCGCAAGAGCTACCTGCGGGTCGTCGGTGTGGTCGAGAACATGACCGCTTTCACCTGCGCCCATGGCGAGCGCTACGAGCTGTTCGGCAGCGGGGGCGGGCGCCGTCTCGCCGACGAGATCGGTGCTCCGCTACTCGCGAGCATCCCGTTGGAGCCCGCCGTGGCACTCGGGGGCGACCGTGGTGAGCCGGCCGCTCTGGACGAGAGCACGGAGGCAGGCAAGGCCTTCGCCGGCCTGGTCGAGGCCATCCTCGAGCGTTGCCCGGCGCTTCAAATGACCTCATGCTCGGCGCGCCTGCTCGACGCGCTCGAGGCTGCAGCAGGGCAAGCCGCGCCGGTCATCTGATCGGATCTTTGCGCTCAGCGCGCGCTCGCGACATCACAACGCGGCCCCCACCGGACGAATGTCCCGTCTTCTAAGCAACATGTGCGACAGGCCCTCCGCGCGTGCCATTGTTAGCCAAGAGCCAATTGCAAATTGCTCCGTACCTCCCTAGCGGGATGGACCGGGACAACGGCAAAGGGCACCAAGGTTGCAGAGCAAGACAGCAGAGCGTGCAAACGATAGGAGCAGGGGTGTGAACCCGAGCCATCCACAACAGAAGTCGGACATCTCGGTGGTCCAGCTAGCCGAGGCCTTGATCCAGGGAGATGTGCTGATCGCTCTCCAAGAACGTGGGGAGGCCGCGCCGGCTTGGGGCTACCTGAACCTGCTCGCACACAGTGACAGGACCTCGCTACGACGAGTGCGGGACTTCAACCAGTCGCGCCGTCCGCTCTCGGGCTGGGGGACCGTTGTCTTCGACTTGATCGTCGACATCCTCAACTCGGCTCCCTCCGAGGACGAGCTGACAGCCGTCCAGCGCAAGGCCCTAGTCCCTCTCGAGCTCAACATCTGGGCCAACCAGGAGACGCTGACTACGCCCCAGGATTCTTGACATCCTCGTGCGTAGCGCCCTCTACCGCTACATGGGCCAGCTCTGACCTAAGTCTTAGTTAGAGCACCTGGGGGGACGCCGGGAGCTCTACGGTCACATTCGTGGCCTTTACGGACGCAACGGCTGTGACTCCCGGGGCTAAGCCCAGGCCGTCGGCAGCCTCACGGCTCATCAGCGAGACCACCCGGAACGGTCCGGCCTGCATCTCCACTTGCGCCATCACGACATCCTTGGTCACCTTCGTGACAATGCCGACAAACCGGTTGCGAGCCGAGTGCCCGGCGGTGGCGCCAACCTCGGGTGGTTGCGCCCTGTCGGGCTGAGCGGCGAACGCCGCGAGCACCGAACCTTCGATGACCCGCCTGCCGGCGCTGTCGCGGCTCGAGGCGAGCCGGCCGGTATCGGCCCAGCGCCTCACGGTATCTGCGCTAACCCCGAGCAGCTCGGCGGCCTCAGGTACGCGGTAGACGGCCGGCGAGTGCGAGGCCTGCGATGGCTGGCGAGGCGTTGTCATCGCCGGCGGGCAGCCCGGTAGCGACGAATCAGCGCGCTGGTCGAGCTGTCGTGGGCAAGAGCTGGCTCGGCCTCGGAGGTGATCTCAGGGATGATCTTCATCGCAAGAGACTTACCGAGCTCCACACCCCACTGGTCGAAGCTGTTCACGCCCCAGATCACGCCCTGGGTGAGGACCTTGTGCTCATAGGTCGCGACCAGCTCTCCCAGCACCCGGGGGCTCAGCTCAGGAGCGAGGATCGTGTTCGTCGGCCGGTTGCCAGGGAAGGTGCGGTGCGGGACAAGGCGCTCGGCGATGCCCTCCGCACGCGCCTGGTCGGGAGTCTTGCCAAACGCAAGAGCCTCAGTCTGGGCGAAGAAATTGGCCATCAAGAGGTCATGGTGGTCACCGACGCGGTGCGCAGGACGGAGAAAACCGATGAAGTCCGCCGGGATGAGCCGGGTCCCCTGGTGGAGCAGCTGGTAGTAGGCATGCTGGCCGTTGGTGCCCGGGGTACCCCAGACGACGGGGCCCGTGGCGAGGTCAACGGGCTGGCCGTCCAGGGTCACCGACTTGCCATTGCTCTCCATGTCGAGCTGCTGGAGATAGGCCGAGAACTTGGAAAGGTAGTTGTTATATGGCAGCACGGCATGGGTCTCCGCGCCGAAGAGGTCGTTGTACCACACCCCGATGAGCCCGAGCAGCACCGGCATGTTGCGCTCGAAGGGCGTGTTCCTGAAATGCTCGTCGATCGACCTGAAACCAGCCAGCATTTCCATGAACAGTTCAGGGCCGATCGAGATCATCAACGAAAGGCCGATGGCCGAGTCGTAGGAATAGCGGCCCCCGACCCAGTCCCAGAACTCGAACATGTTGGCCGTGTCGATCCCGAACGCAGCAACTTCCTTGGTGTTAGTCGACACGGCCACGAAGTGGTCCTTGACAGCGGCCGGGTCTCCAAGGCTTGCGAGCAACCATTCCCTTGCTGTTTTAGCGTTACCGATCGTCTCCAACGTCGTGAAGGTCTTCGAGCTCACAACGAAAAGCGTCTCCGCGGGGTCAATGTGCGCCGTTGCTTCCCAGATGTCGGCCCCATCGACGTTAGATACGAACTGGAGGCTTAGGGATCTCGTCCGAGTAGGGCAGCAGGGCCGCGTAGGCCATCGCCGGGCCGAGGTCAGAGCCCCCGATGCCGATATTAATGACGTTCTTGATTGGTTTGCCGGTAAACCCACGCCATTTCCCGCTGCGGACGTCCTGGGCGCAGGCGGCCATCTTGTCGAGGACCTTGTGGACTTCCGGGACTACGTTCTGGCCCCCCTCGTCGATCTCTACGTCCCTGGGGGCACGCAGCGCCACATGCAGCACGGCACGGTCCTCGGTGACGTTGATGTGCTCGCCCGAGAACATTGCTTCGGTGCGCTCATGCAGGCCGGCCCGCTCGGCGACGGCGACCAGGAGGCGCACCGTCTCGGCCGTGACCCTGTTTTTGGAGTAGTCGAGCAGCAGGTCGGACGCCTCGATTGTCATCGACTCGGCGCGCTGGGGGTCCTGGGCGAACAGGTCTCGCAGGTGCACATCGCGCAGCTTGGCGAAGTGGTCGGCCAGCGCCTTCCACTCCGCTGTGGCCGTGATGCGAACTGGGGTGATCTCCATGCTCGCAGTCTGTCACCACCACGCGCCTGATCGGCACCGAAACTCGCCGACGCCGTCTGGTCGGCCGAGCCGCCCGAGCGGTTAAGGTCAAGAAGTGACTACACGGCGACTGTTGTTGTTTGACATTGACGGGACACTGGTGCGGGCCGGGCCTGTGGGAGGAGCGGTGTTCAACCGTGCCCTTGAAGCCGTGCTTGGCGAAGTCCCCTCCGAGCGGGTCCGCATGAGCGGCAAGACCGACCCCCAGATCGTCCGTGAGTACCTCGCCTTGATGGAGTCCGACGACCCATCGCACTTGCCTTCTATCCTCGAGCACCTTGAGCGCGAACTGGCGGCCGCGGCAGAAGAGCTCACCAGTGATGGCTCTGCGTGCCCTGGGGCGCCCGAGCTGCTGGCCGAAGTTGCTCAAGACGACCGCTTCCACTCCTCAGTGCTCACAGGCAACATCGCGCCCAATGCCGTCGTCAAGCTGGCGGCGTTCGGGCTGGAGAAGTGGCTGGACCTGGAGACGGGCGCCTACGGCAGCGACAGCGAGGACCGAAGGGACCTGGTCCCTATAGCGATCGGGCGGTTGGCGTCGCTGCGCGGCATCCACCTGTCGCCCGAGCAGACCTGGGTGATCGGGGATACGCCTCGCGACTACGAATGCGCTGCGGCAGCTGGGGCGCATTGCCTCCTGGTTGCGACCGGTGGCTACAAGGCACATGAGCTGTCCGGTCTGGGAGCCGACGCCGTTTTGGACGACATGTCCGCGACTGGTGCGGTGTTAGACATCCTGAGCGCGGGGCTCTAGAGCCACCGCGACCGGGCTCGGTCGCGGCCCGGCCCCTTCTTTCCCCTGGTCTTTGTATGGTTGAGGGGTTATGGCGATGCCGCCTCGGTCGTCGAGCCGCCGCGGGGGATCCCAACGATGGCTTCTCATCCCCCTGGTCCTCACGATCCTTGTGCTGTTGGTCGATGCGTCCATGCACGCTCGCTCGGTGCAACCGGGGGCGACAATGACCAGCGAGGCATGGGTCGACAGGGTGCTTCCTGAGATAGAGCAATCGAGCGAGCAGGGCCGTGAGATCGCCCGGCTCAGCTCGGCCCGCGTGACCAGCAACTCGGACATCGTCGCAAATGAGCTCACAGAGATCGCCTCGGCCGCTGCGGCAACCTACGACGCCGTGGCCCGTTATGACGCTCCGTCCGAAGTTGCCCCCGCAGCCGGCTTGCTCGACGCTTCCCTGGCAGCTCGCAAGGCCGGCTCAGCACAGCTCGCATCCGCCGTCCAGGATCTCGTTCGGGGCGACGGCCCCACCTCAGCGTTGTTGCAAATGGGCACGGCAGCGGCAGACTTCAAGGTCGGCGATAGCGCTTACCAGCTGTTCGCCCAGGATTTCCCCAGGCTCGGCGTGACGATGCCGGGCTCTAAGTGGGCTACGGGCAGCGGCCTCAACCAACCGAGCGGCCTGGGGGCGTTCGCGTCAAGGTTGCTCGCCGCCGTCGTCAGGTCCCCTCGGTACCACCTAGCCATTGACTCGATCGCAACCGAGCCACCCCCATTGAGCCTGCAGGGCAAGGTCGAGATCCTGTCGCCCTCAAGCAGTGTGTCGGTGACCGTGGTCATTGCCGACGTCGGCCGGGCCCCCGAGCATGGCGTCCGTGTGACAGCCACGGCAACGCCGGCCGAAGGTGCACAGAGCGAGCACGTGTCGGCCTCAGTGTCGCTTTCTCCGGGGCAGTCCTACGCGTTGACCTTGCCGGGCCTGCACCTCGCCCTCTCCGAGCGCACAGTGCTGACCGTCGAGGCGATCGGGCCCGCTGGCCAACCGGGCAGCGTTTCCAAGTCGATCCAGGTCGAGATGCCGGGGCCAAGCTTCAAGGCCAGCTCCACCGTGACAACCCTGGGCACGGCCACCACCACCCCGACTTCGGTTGGCACCGGTCAAACTGCTGTGGTCGTCCCACCAACAGCCCCGACGACCGTAGTGGCAGTCGCAGTGGTGACCACTGCCGCGACCACTGCCGCGACCACCATCGCGACCACGACGTCGCGGCCCACGCCCACAAGCCGTGCCACCACTACGAGCCGGCAGGCACCGACCACTCGAGCGCCGACTACCACGCGCCCCACGCCGACAACCCGCGCCACGACCACGACCCGAGCGACTACCACGACCCGCGCCCCGACCACGACCCACCCGCCCACGACGCGCCCGCCCGCCACGACGAGCACGACGCGCCCGGTGACGACGACAACCCGGCGCCCAACGACCACGATCGCCACGACTACAACCGCTACCGTGCCGCCGACCACGGTGCCACCCCCCACAACGGCGACGACCCTCACGCCCCCTACCGTTGCCACCACGACGCCAACGACCCCGGTGGGCACCACATTGCCACCCACCACGACCGCTACAACGGGGTGACTACTGCGTGGGTGCTCCGCGGAGGAGCCAGCTTCGCGGCAGCCCAGGTGGGCATGGCTCAAGCCCTGATCGAGGCTGGGCACCACCCCGACATGCTCTATGGGACCTCGGCCGGGGCCCTCAACGCCTCCTGGTTGGCCGCGGACCCTACGCGTAAAGGCCTCGACGAGCTGGCCCGACTGTGGACCACGGTGCGGCGCCGCGACGTGTTCCCGCTCCAACCCTGGAACGCGCTCTCCGGCCTCGTCGGTTGGCAGGACTTCACCGTAAGCGCCGATGGCCTCGCCCGCTGGCTCCGCGCGGCGGCGCTGCTGCGCCGATTGGAGGACGGCGTGCTCCCTCTGACGGTGGTGGCTGCAGACCTGGAGGGAGGACAGGAGGTCCTGCTCGAGAGCGGGCCGGCGGTCCCGGCCCTGTTGGCGTCGTCCGCGATGCCCGGCATTTTCCCCCCGGTCCGTATCGCAGACCGCTGGCTGGTCGACGGGAGCGTGGCCTCGGACAGCCCTATTGGGGCAGCGGTCAAGGCCGGGGCAAGCCGCGTGTGGTTGCTACCGAGCGCGCCGGGTGGGCCCGTGGCCCGCCCGAAAGGGGCGCTCGACGTCATGCTGAGGTCGACTTCGATCGTCCTCGGCCGACAAGTGGGGGCCGCAGTCGCAAGCTGGGCCGGCCGTTGTGAACTGTTCGTGCTGCCCGCGCCACTAGTACCGGGGGTATCACCCTTCAGCTTCACCAAGAGCCGGGAGCTCATCTCGTCCGCCTACCGCCTCACCCAGGAGTGGCTCGAAGAGGCACGCCCAGAGGCGGAGCCGAACGCGCGCTGAGCCGGGGTTGTAACTTTGGGTAGTGACAGCTGGCAACGGGATCCCTCATCGCTTTGTGGAGTAAGAGGATGATCAATGGCTAAAGCTCGGCCACGCAGGTCACCCGGGGCCCGTCGGACGGGCCCGTGGGCCGGACGGCCAACAGAGGGGGCAAAACCAAAGCGAGCGATGCGCCCGCAGAGGCGACGGTCGCCCCAGAAGTCGTGGACCTCGACGAACAGGTCCTTTACCAACCAGAAGGCAGCTACGAACAGGAGCCCGAGACCGACCTCGCCCCACCGGGCTATGGCCAACCCGGGGCTACCGGCGGGAGTTCACATTGGCCCTCGAGCGGGGCCGGAGGCTGGGACGGCGACGGCACGGGCGTATGGGACGCGGCAACCGAATGGGGCACGGAAGACCAAGGCGAGATCTGGGAGGAACAGACCGGCTGGGAGGGCGGTCTCGAACCTGCCGCCTGGGAGCCCGACGAGGGAGCGGACGAAGCTGAAACCTGGGTCGAACCCGACTGGTCAGCCTCGGAGTACGAGCGGGGTTACACGGCCGCCTATCCACGTTCTCGGGACGAGGCACTGGCCGCGTACCAGGACTACGGGACTCTCGAGCGTGACACGGGCTGGACCGAGGAGGTACCACGCAGCCCTAAACGCCCTCCCACACGGGGCAACGGGCCGTGGCCGGAGCTCGTAATGATCACGGCCGTTGCGGTCATCATCGCAGCCGTCATCCTTGCCGTCACAAGTGCCGACCGGAACACAGGATCGGGGCCCCAGGCAACCCCAACAACCTTGCCTGCGACCACGCAGCGGACGCATTCTTCCGCCCCGGCCACTGGTAAGACTTCCCCGCCTGCTACTTCAAAGGTCACCCAGCACACGTCGACCCCGACAACTTCGAAGACGACCAAGCCGAAGACCCAGGCAGCTAAGAACCTGGCCATCAGGCCGGGCGTGGCGCAGTCCCTCGTCAAATCGTGGCTTGCCACCGACCCAGGCGGTGTCGGCCTCAGGCAAGCTGATGTGGCAGGCACGGTTGTCGGCGAGCTTTACTACGCCGTCCAGCCAGCTTCGTCTACCTATTGGGCGACTGCGGTCTTCAAACCCTCCGCCGCACTGCTTGCGTCGTCCTCGACAGCGGCTGGCCAGACAAAGCTTGCCCAGTTCCAAAACAGTGTCTACGTGTTCTCTTGGAAGGCGGGGCCGGTGTGGACCCTTCTTGGCGAGGTAAGCGCTGGTAGCTGCCCCGACAGCTGGGTCCCGAAGAGCGTCCTGGCCGTGTGGGGTCTCTGCGGCGTGTAAGTTTGCGCCCTGTCCCGGCGCCGGCCGATGACGATAACGTAGTGCCTGATTAGTTGCACCTTGCGCTCGTAGCTCAACGGATTAGAGCATCTGACTACGGATCAGAAGGTTGGGAGTTCGAATCTCTTCGAGCGCACTAGATACGGGCAGGTCAGAGGGGGTGCGGGTTCCCGTCCTTGACCAGAACTAGCCTCCGTGAGAACATCTTTGAGAACCAAACTGTTCTCAG
>CAWCEZ010000008.1:0-133734 GCA_963794745.1 uncultured Acidimicrobiaceae bacterium | reverse complement strand
TACTACCGGCTGGCGAACGAACTCGTGCGCGAGCGGCTCGGCGGGTTCCACTCCGCTCGGCTCGTGCTTGGGTCGGTCGATTTTGCGACCATCGAGCAGCTGCAAGTCGAGGACCGGTGGGAGGAGGCCGGCCGGCTCCTAGCGGAGGTTGCGATGGGGCTAGAAGCCGCTGGCGCGGAGGTCCTCCTACTGTGCACCAACACGATGCATAGGGTGGCCGACCAGGTACAGGCAGCGGTCTCGGTCCCGTTGCTCCACATCGTTGACATCACTGCGCTCGCGGTGCGGTCCGCCGGGCTGTCAACGGTCGGGCTGCTAGGTACCGCGTACACCATGGACCAGGACTTTTACCGCGACCGGATGGCCCGCAACGGAGTGCGCCTAATCGTGCCCGCCGCAGACGAACGCGCCGAGGTGCACCGGGTCATCTTCGAGGAGCTGGTCCTAGGGGTAGTCCGGGACGAGTCGCGTCGTACCTACCGGGACATTATCGTGCGCCTCGTGGACGAGGGTGCACAGGGCGTCGTGCTCGGGTGCACGGAGATCGAGCTGCTCATTACGGCCGCGGACAGCCCGGTCCCGGTCTTCCCCACAACGCGCTTGCACGTCGAGGCCGCCTTGGCGGCCTCGCTCGGGCCGTGAGGACGCCCCTTGGATAGATCCTTCATCCAGCGATGGTAAGGCTCTGGCCCGGCCGCTGGCACGTGGTTTAGACAGAGGAGGCCGGCAGCTGAACGATGGGCAGATCCCGTAGGCAGGCCCATAGCTAAGTGCCGGTTCCTCTCGCCGTCGGCAAGCGTCACCCACCAGGTCCGGGGTAGGAATTCATCGTCCGGAAATGTGGCTGCTCGCGGGGGGTGTGGACAGGGCCGTAGTCTTGAGCATCATGCCCGGGACCCGCGCCGCCGTTGCCCGAACCCGTTCCACCGCCGCCTCCGTCCGCTCTGCCACAACGAGAGGCAAGCCGTCGATGTGGGACGGCTACGAGAGCCCGGGGTGTTGGGACGAGCTGCTGGTCGACCGCCAGGCGCGTTACGCCTGCGACGGGGTGGTGCGGTACCTGGGCCTGCTCGGCGACGAGCTTGCCGGCCGTCAAGCGGCGGCGGAGCTCGCGATCCGCTCGATGGGCATCACTTTCACGGTTTACAGCCAATCGGCCAACATCGACCAGGCGTGGCCGTTCGATGTGATCCCGCGCGTGATCTCCACCCAGGAATGGGCGCAAATATCACAGGGCCTCATCCAGCGCTTGACTGCGCTCAACCTTTTCATCGACGACCTCTACGGAGACGCCAAGGTGGTTGCCGATGGGGTGTTCCCCGAAGAGGTGCTCTCCTCGTCGGTGAACTACCTCCCCCAGTGCAAGGGGATCCGGCCGCCCCAGGGCGTTTGGGCCCACATCTGTGGAAGCGATCTCGTACGCGACGCGGACGGCACCATGTACGTGCTTGAAGACAACCTGCGCGTCCCATCGGGGGTCTCGTACATGCTCGAGAACCGTCAGGTCACCAAGCGTGTTTTCGCTGACCTGTTCCGCGACCTCGACATCCACCCCGTCGACGATTACCCCAACAAGCTTTCTGGGCTTCTTGCCGCCCTCTCGCCGCAGCCCGGCGAGGTACCCGTCATCGCCGTTTTGACGCCGGGTGTTTTCAACTCCGCTTACTTCGAGCATGCTTTTCTCGCCCAACAGATGGGCGCACATCTCGTGGAGGGCAAGGACCTCGTTGTCGAAGCCGACGATTGCGTTTACATGCGTACGATTGCCGGGCTCGTCCGGGTGGACGTTATCTACCGCCGCGTGGACGATATCTTCCTCGATCCCGAGGAGTTCCGTGCTGACTCTCTTGTAGGAGTGAGAGGGCTCATGCGGGCCTGGCGGGCCGGCAACGTCGCCATCGCTAACGCGCCGGGTGCTGGGGTGGCCGACGACAAAGTCGTGTACTCGTACGTCCCGGCGCTGATCCGTTATTACCTGCACGAGGAACCCAGGATCCCGAACGTGCCGACGTGGCTCTGCCACCGCGACGTTGACCGGAGCCACGTCCTGGCCCATCTCGACGAGATGGTCGTGAAACCGGCCAACGGGTCAGGCGGTAACGGTGTGTTCGTCGGTTCGATGGCGACGAAGGGCGACAAAGAGGAGATGTGGCGGCGCGTCGAGGCCAATCCGCGCAACTACATCGCGCAGCCCATCATCAGGCTCTCCACCTCCCCGACGCTCTGTAGCGGTCGCATCGCCCCCCGCCACCTCGACTTGCGGCCCTTCATCCTGTCTGGCGACCAGCCTTACGTGACCGAGGGTGGGCTCACCCGGGTCGCGCTGAAGGAGGGGTCGCTTGTCGTAAACAGCTCCCAGGGTGGGGGCAGCAAGGACACCTGGGTGATCGACCCGAGCGTTGTGCCACCGCACGCGCACGGCGAGCAGAGCCAGGGCGAGCACAGTCGGGCCGAGCAGAGCCAAGCTCGGCAGGGGCAGGCACAACGCGGGCAGGCCCACTCATGACCAGGGAGGGTTCGACATTGTTGTCACGAGTCGCCGAGTCGGTGTACTGGGCCGGGCGGTACCTCGAGCGAGCCGAGGCGACGGCCCGCCTGGTACACGTCCACACCGAGCTCTTCTTGGACCTGCCAAAAGCAGCGGGAGTCGATTGGGTGCCGCTGTTGGCGGTGACCGGGAGCGGTGAGGCTTTCAACGACCGCTACACCAGGGCGAGCGAGGAGGAAGTCGTCGGTTTTCTCGCCACGAGCCCCGATCATCAGGGCTCGATCGTGGCCTCCATTGCCCAGGCCCACGCTAATTTGCGGGTGACCCAGGCCATCCTGCCGAGCGAGGCGTGGGGAGTCCTGCACCGGCTTCACCTCTGGGCCGGGCGGACACGCAACAGGGCGGTTGACCGGCGCACCCGCCTGGCATGGACGGACCAATTGATCCGTCAGTGCCAGTTGTTCTCGGGTTTGCTCGAAGGCACCATGAGCCATGACGACACCTATGCGTTCCTCGTGATCGGCCGTGACCTCGAGAGGGCAGATATGACAACCCGGGTCTTGGACGTCCAGGCCGGGACGCTGATCGGCCGGCAAGATGGAGCCGGGCCTTACACCGACCTCATGTGGATGGGCGTGCTCCGCTCGCTGAGCGCCCTCCAGATGTTCCGCCGTATCGCCGGGCCGATGGTCTCAGGGCCCGCGACGCTCAATTTCCTGCTCCGGGACTTGCAGTTCCCACGCTCGGTCGAGCGTTGCCTCGTGGAGATTTCGCGTGCACTTCTCGAACTTGTGCGCCACGACGACCCGATGGGAGGTTGTGCCGAGGTGCAGCAGTTGCTCGAGGGGGCCGACCTCGCTTCGCTGGGCGTCGACGGGCCGTCGGCCGTCGCGTTGCATAATTATGCCGACAGCCTGCAGCTGGGCCTCGCCAGGTTGCACGAACTCCTGGTCGCTACTTATTTCCAGATGGAGCCGGCGCCCGTGACGCCGGCACAGGCGCCGACGGTGCTGCTGCGCGTATGAGCATACGAGTTGCCCTGGAGCACCACATGTCGTACCGGTTTGACCGGTCGGTGCGCCTTTCGCCACATGTTGTGCGCCTGCGGCCGGCGCCCCATTGCCGGACGCCAATACTGGCTTATTCGTTGACAGTTACACCCGTTGACCACTTCATCAACTGGCAGCAGGATCCTTTCGGCAACCACTTGGCGCGCCTTGTGTTCCCCGAGCGAGCACGCGAGCTCACCGTCGCCGTGGACCTCGTGGCCGACCTTGGGGTGATCAACCCCTTCGATTTCTTCGTTGAAGATACGGCGGAGCAGTACCCGTTTTCGTACGACAGCGCACTGCTGCGTGACCTTGCGCCCTATTTTTCCGATGAAGAAGCGAGCCCGATGGTTGCCGAGTGGACCGACGAATTGTTGCGTTCCTCGGTGGGCGGCCCGAACGGGCGGCGCATCGTCGACTTCCTCGTAGAGGTGAACCAGCGCGTCGCCGGCTCTGTTGCTTACACCGTCCGCATGGAAGCGGGCGTGCAAACTCCTGACGAAACACTGGAAAAGGCGATCGGGTCATGCCGCGACAGCGCCTGGCTGCTCGTGCACGTGCTGCGCAGGCTCGGGATCGCCGCCAGGTTCGTATCGGGTTACCTGGTGCAGCTGCGCCCGGACGAGAGGCCCTTGGACGGGCCGGCCGGCCCGGCGAGCGATTTTACGGATCTCCACGCTTGGGCCGAGGCTTACCTGCCAGGCGCCGGCTGGATCGGTCTCGACCCCACCTCGGGCCTCTTGGCGGGGGAGGGCCATATCCCCCTGGTTTGCTCACCGCACCCGGCTTCGGCGGCCCCGATCTCGGGGGCGACCGATCCCTGCGAGGTCACGTTCGAGTTTTCCAACACTGTCCGCAGGTTGGACAGCCCGCCCCGCGTGACGCTGCCTTACTCCGAGGAGCAGTGGGGCCAGGTCGATGCCCTTGGCTACGAGGTCGACAAAGCGTTGGCAGCCGGTGACGTGCGCCTCACCCTCGGCGGGGAGCCCACTTTCGTGGCGGTCGATGACATGGAGGACGCTCAGTGGACGACGGCCGCGGACGGCGACGACAAGCGGGCGCGTGCCGAAGTCCTCGCGCGACGCCTGCTGGAGCGTTTCGCGCCGGGCGGCCTCCTCCACCATGGGCAGGGCAAGTGGTACCCCAACGAACCGCTGCCCCGGTGGCAGATCGCCCTGCTCTGGCGCGGCGACGGCCAGCCGCTCTGGGACGACCTGTCCCTCCTCGCAGACCCGGCGCTCCCCGGCTCAGGCCCAAATGAGGCCGGTGCGCTCGCACGTGCCATCGCTGCGTCTCTCGGGCTTCCCGAGGGAGGTTGCATCCCCGCCTACGAGGACCCGCTCCATCTGCTCCAGGTGGAAGCGCTCCTGCCTGGCGGCGAGCCTCCGGCGAGGGACGTAGCTCCGGCCGACGGGTCTCTCGCCTCCAGCGATGGCCGCCTGGCCGCCCTGGCGGAGCTCGACGAGGATGGCCGGGGGAGCCCGGCCGGCTGGGTCATCCCGCTGCACCCTGTCCCTCATGCCTGGCCCGGCGCCCGGGCCGAACCTACCGGCGGGGAGCCCGGCTGGGCGACGACCCGCTGGACATTTCGCCGGGGCTTTCTCGCACTTGTGCCCGGGGACTCGCCGATCGGGCTCCGCCTGCCCCTTGCCTCGCTCACCTGGCGGCCCGAACCGCCCGAGGAGCCCGAGGTCTCGGCGTTCGACGAGCTCGCGCCGCTGTCGGGCCGCAAGGGGGCTCGAAAACATAGGAAAGTGAAAGAAGTCAAGCCGGAGGAGGTGCCGAGGGGCGCCCTTTGCGTCGAGCACCGCCAGGGCAAGGTCTTCGTCTTCCTGCCACCGGTGCAGCGTCTCGAGCAATTCGTCGACCTCGTGGGCGTGGTGGAGGAGGCCGCCGCCAAGCTCAGCCAGCCGGTCATCTTCGAGGGCTACCTGCCACCTACCGACCCCCGCCTGGTCAGGCTCGCCGTCACCCCGGACCCGGGAGTGCTCGAGGTCAACATCCACCCGGCCTCCTCGTGGCCTGAGCTGGTGGACATCACGACCGCGGTCCACGCCGAGGCGCGGGCGACCCGGCTCGGGACCGAGACGTTCCATCTCGACGGCACCCACGCAGGCACCGGCGGCGGCAACCACTTGACCCTGGGTGGCCCCACGCCGGCCGACAGCCCTCTGCTGAGAAGGCCTGACCTGCTCAGGAGCATCATCACCTACTGGCAGCACCATCCTTCCCTCTCTTACCTTTTCTCCGGACGATTCATCGGCCCGACGAGCCAGGCCCCTCGTGTCGACGAGGCCCGCCACGAAAGCCTCTACGAGCTCGAGATCGCCTTCGCCGAGCTGGACCGCGCCGCCGCCATCGGCAAACCGGCGCCACCTTGGCTGGTGGACCGCCTCTTCCGGCACCTCCTGGTCGACATAACCGGCAGCACGCACCGCGCCGAGCTTTGTATCGACAAGCTCTTCAGCCCCGGGTCCGAGCGAGGGCGGCTCGGGCTCCTCGAGCTGCGCGGCTTCGAGATGCCCCCGCACCCACGCATGGCCCTTGTCCAGGCGTTGTTGGTCCGGGCCCTGGTCGCACGGTTCTGGGCAGAGCCCTATGTCGGCTCGCTGGTGCGCTGGGGCACCGAGCTGCACGACCGCTTCCTTCTACCCTGGTACGCAGCCGCCGATATAACCGAAGTGGCAAACGACCTGGCCCGCCACGGCTTCGACTTCGACGCCGCCTGGCTGGTCCCTTTCCTCGAGTTCCGCTTCCCCCGTATCGGCTCTGTCGAGGTCTCCGGGGTCACCATCGAGCTCCGGGGGGCTATCGAGCCGTGGTCGGTGCTCGGCGAAGAGGTCAGCTCTGCGGGGACCTCGCGCTACGTCGACTCGTCGTTGGAGCGGCTCCAGGTGCGCGTCGACGGCCTCGTCGGCGACCGCCATATCCTGGCTTGCAACGGCGTCGCCGTCCCGCTGCACCCCACCGGGGAGCCCGGTGCTTATGTCGCAGGGGTGCGCTACCGGGCCTGGAAACCCCCCTCCGCCCTCCACCCGACGATCGGGGTGCACGCCCCCCTCGTGTTCGACGTGCTCGACCGCTGGGACGGGCGCTCCCTCGGCGGCTGTACCTACTACGTCAGCCACCCCGGCGGCCTGGCCTACGAACATTTCCCCGTCAATGCCAACGAGGCTGAGGCGCGGCGGGCCAGCCGTTTCTCCGCGATGGGGCACACCCCGGGTCCGGTCGACATCGACGCGCTCGTTGCTACGGGCCCCGCTTCAGATGGTCTCGGCACCCAGACAAGCGACTACCCTTGGACTTTGGATCTGCGGCGTGCTCCGTTCCCACCCGAGTACCCGCCGCCCCCCGAGGGCTGACGGCAACCAAACCCTCCCATGACTATCGCCCCGCCCACCGAGCTCCTCTCCTCCTACCGCCCGCTCGCGGGCTCGTACGACGAGATGTTCACGCCCGACGGGCAGGCCCGCGAGCACTGGGGCCACGCCGGCAACGTGATAGGCAACCTCGGCCTCCAAGAGCTGCTCCACCGCAGCTCCGAGGCACGCCGCCTGCTCGATGACGACGGCGTCACCTACAACGTCTACGGGCAGGAGGGGCCTGCCGATGCGGGTACCCCTTCGGCGGCTCCCTGGGCGCTCGACCCGTTGCCGGTGCTCCTGGCCAGCCAGGAATGGGCCGCCGTCGAGCTCGGCGTCATCCAGCGAGCCGAGCTGCTCAACCTGGTCCTCACCGATCTCTACGGTCCTCGTGACCTGTTGCGACGCGGCACGTTGCCTCCCGAGCTCGTCTTCGGGCACGCCGGATTCCTACGCCAGTGCGACCAGATCCGCTTGCCAGGCAACCAGCAGTTGTTCAATATGGCCGTCGACCTCGTCCGCGACGTCGCGGGAGAGTTCAGTGTCCTGGCCGACTTCACGCAGGCACCCTCGGGGGCCGGCTATGCCCTGGAGAACCGGGTTGTCGTTTCCCGTGTCTTCCCGAGCCTCTACCGCGACTCGCAGGTCCACCGGCTCGCCCCGTTTTTCCGCACGCTGCGGGCATCGCTCCAAGATGTCGCCCCGCCGGACGCCGACGATCCCCGCATCGTGCTGCTCAGCCCCGGGCCGTGGAGCGAGACCGCCTTCGAGCACGCCTACCTAGCTTCCCACCTCGGCTACGCGCTGGTGGAGGGCGCCGACCTGACGGTGCGTGAGGGCCGGGTGTGGATGCGCTCGCTGCGCAACCTGGAGCGCGTCGACGTGATCATCCGGCGGACCGACGCATGGTTCTGCGACCCCCTCGAGCTGCGCCCCGACTCGAGGCTCGGGGTGCCCGGGCTCGTCGAGGTGGCCCGCCTCGGCGGTGTCTCGATAGTCAACACGCTCGGCAGCGGGGTGCTCGAGAACCCGGGCCTGCTGCCCTACCTCCCACGGCTGGCTCAGCACCTGCTGGGCGAGCAGCTCTTGATGCCGTCCGTGCCGACCTGGTGGTGCGGCGATGAGGACGGCCGCCGGCACGTCCTTGCCAATCTGGAGCGGCTCGTGGTCAAGCCCATAACCCGGCGCAGCGGGCCAACGGCGGTGTTCCCTTGGGAGCTCACGAACGACGGGAGGGACGACCTGCGGCGCAGGATCGAGGCCCATCCGGCAGCCTGGGTCGGCCAGGAGCCACTCCAGCTCGCATCGACGCCGACGTTGACCAGTACCGGCCTCGAAGCCAGGCCGAGCGTGCTGCGCGCCTTTGCGGTGGCGCGCCAGGGCTCCTACGCCGCCATGCCTGGCGGGCTTGACGAGGGTCGTGGGCGCGGCAGGTCTCGCCCGCCATGGCTCGGCGAACGGGCAGAGCCCAAGGATCTCCAACCAGGCCGGTGCCATCAGCAAGGACACCTGGGTGCTGGCCTCCGAGCCCGAGAAGCTTTCCGGCTTCTGGCTTTCGTCTGGGCCTCCGGTGACCGCCGTGGACCCGGCGGCATCGATGTCGTCGCGCGCCGCCGAGAACCTGTTCTGGATGGGCCGCTATGCCGAGCGGGCCGAGGCGATCGCGCGGCTCGTGCGGGTGGCCCACGACCGGCGTAACGATTTCCAACGCAGCGCCAACCCTGCGGGTACCGAGTGCCTCCAGGTGCTGCTGAGCGCGCTTACCCGGGTCAGCTCGACCTACCCTGGCTTCGTCGGCGACGGTGCTGGCGAGCGGCTCTCGGCGCCCGGCGGCGAACTGTTCGCCCTTGTGATCGACGAGAACCGCCGTGGGCACCCTCGCCCACGCCGTGCGGCACCTCGTCGGCGCCGCCCAGGCCGTCCGTGACCAGCTGTCGGCCGACATCTGGATGGCGGCCGGGACGCTCGAGCGCGAGCTAGAACAGCTGCGGACGTCCGACCCCGACCACCTCATGGTCGTACAGCACAGCCTCGGCCGGATCATGCAGGGCCTGCTGTCACTGTCGGGGATATTCGCGGAGGGCATGGTGCGTGACCCCGGCTGGCGGTTTATGGACGCAGGCAGGCGTCTCGAGCGGGGCCAGCAGCTCGTCGCCCTGCTGAGGGCCACTGTGACGGTCCAGCGCAGCACCGCCGCGGACAGCCTCCTGCTGGAGTCGGTGCTCATCGTAGCCGAAAGCATCCTCACCTACCGGCGGCGCTACCGTTCCCACGCCCAGCTCGAGACGCTGCTCGACCTGCTCCTGCTCGACCCGGACAACCCCCGTTCGGTCGCTTTCCAGCTCGACCAGCTCGCCGTCGACGTCAGCCTCATACCGAAGCTCGACAATGGGCTCCGCTTGAGCGACCCGGAACGCCTGGTGCTGGAGGCTTCGACCTCGCTCCGGCTGGCCGACACGGCGGCGCTCGCCCGGGCGGACCAAGACGGCGTGCGCAGCGGGCTCGACGCCGTGCTCAGCAACCTGCTCGAGCTGCTCTACCGCACCGCTGACGCCATCGACACGGACCACTTCGTGCGCCTTCTCCCGCAGCACTCGCTGGTCGGCTCGTGATATACCGCGTCGTGCACCGCACCGAGTACCTCTACGACTCGGAGGTGTCTTCGAGCTATGGGGAGCTTTACGTCTTGCCCCGCGACGTCCCGGGACAGAAATGCCAGTCGTCGAAGGTCGTGATCGACCCGGAGCCGCACGACTATCGTGAGCGGGCAGACTTTTACCGCAACCGGGTGGCCCATTTCACAGTGCTCGAGCCGCACACCCGGCTGAGCATCACCGCCGAGAGCATCGTCGAGGTCACGCGGCCGGCCACGGTCCCCCTGGCAGTCGACCAGGCCTGGGAAGTCGTGCGGGAGCGGCTTCGCGCCGACCCGACGATCGACGTCGTGGGGACTTACGACTTCCTTTTCGACTCGCCGAAGGTCGCGGTGTCGCCTGAAGTGGCCGCCTATGCGGCCCAGTCGTTCCCCCCGGGCGACCGCTCGGCGACGCGCTGAACGAGCTCAAATCCCGGATCCACGACGACTTCGCCTACAAGCCGGGCGCCACCTCGGTGCGGACCACACTTTCTGAATTACTCGAGCGGCGCAAAGGGGTTTGCCAGGACTTCGCCCACTTGGCGGTGGGCTGCCTGCGTAGCCTCGGGCTCGCCGCCCGCTATGTGAGCGGCTACCTCGAGACCATCCCACCGCGAGGACAGGCTCGCCTGGTGGGCAGCGACGTGTCCCACGCTTGGGCTTCTGTGTTCGTGCCCGACGGGGGATGGGTGGACATCGACCCGACCAACGACCGTTTCGTCTCCGACCGCTACGTCACCACCGCCTACGGGCGCGACTACGGCGACGTCTCGCCGGTGAAGGGGATCATCTTCACGGAGAGCAAGAAAAACGAGCTGACCGTCTCGGTCGACGTCGTCCCGCTCTAAAGACAACTTGCTGGGCGGTGTTAAGCCGGATGCCGAACGAGCCTGGCGATGGAAAGACGAGGTCGAATCGGCGATTGGTTGTCAAAGTCCTATGTCAGGCCTTGGCAATTGCCTCACGGACAGCGGGCACAATCTCGTGTGCCCAGAGGTTGAGCGTCATGTCGTTGATGATCTCGCCTGGGAACGCCAGGTAGATGAATGCAGCGGCGTCGCGTTCAAGAATGGCGAACGTCAGCTCCTCCACCCACTGCGCTACTCCGCCCCCGGTCCAGCTGCCATCGTCGTCGCGGGTCTCTGTTTGGGGGTCGCGGGTAATATGGCCTGCCACGTTGTAAATCGTGTCGATATCAGCGGGTGTTCGCCCAACTGATACGGCCGCTTCATCGACGATGGGCCGTGACCCGGCAACCGTGGTGCTCCGCCAGTCTGCAAGGTGCCCCGGTATCCATCCGTCGGCGTGTCGGCCAGTGACTGCCAGGTTCTTCGGGCCGAGCGCTCCAACCCAGATGGGTGGCGTCGGTGCTTCCGCTGGCATCAGCTCGCTGACGTGGTAGAACTCGCCGTCAAAGGTGACCGGGTCGCCGCCTCCGGAGAGCGCCCTCACGACGACAATTGCCTCCTCCAGCGCTCGAATTCGAGCTGCGGGCGACAGGTGTGGAACACCGAGTGCGACGATCTCCTCCTCGCTCCCTCCTGCCCCCAATCCGAGTACGACGCGACCACCTGAGATTGTCGACAGCCCGTTCACAGTCCGAGCGAGGATAGGGGCGGGGCGGCTGAGCAGGTTGGTCATGATGACCGCTCCAGTGATGTTCTTGGTTGCGCCAAGTACGAAACCCAGCGCTGCGTAGGCGTCGAGGCGCTCAGCGAAGTACGGATGATCGCCCACGCTGAATAGGTCGAGACCTGCCTCATCGGCGAAGCGCGCGTGCCCGAGCATCTCGCTCACCTGGTTGACGCCAGCTTCGATCCCCAGTCCGAACATGGCTTTCTTGTTGGGGGTCCCGCTGGTCATATGGCTTCTCTCCGGGGTGTGTCCCGTGACGTCGATGCCGAAGAAAGCCCGACCTCGCCATACGCTTTGAAGGACGTAAGGAAGGCACTCGTTGTGCTCCGCTTCATCGTGATTGCGATGACGGTGTATGTCGTACGAGCCATGCGGAGAACGAGGACGCCTTCGATGGCGTGGGGGTCTGAGAGCTTGTTCCCGCTGTTGAGCGGGGAATTCGGCCCGAGGAACTCGTAAGCCTGTACCCCGGGGACTGGCTTTTACCCGGGCCATTGGCTGACGGCTCCAAGATAGCGAGTAGCTTCGTTGACGCTGGAGAACAGACCGACGACGACCATATAGCTGGGAGCGGGCGCCACTGGCGCTGTCGTCCCGAAGACGTCCTTGCTTTGGCTGGCCCAGTAGCCGTAGACATCGACCCCCGAAGGAAAGTTCTGCAAGAGACCAGGCGTATTCTGGGCACTCTCCGGCTTGGAGGGGAACGCAGCCGAGAAGCGCCCCGCGGCCGGGCCATAAGGCCCGTGCGCTACATCGGCGAGCCCGAGGGGAAGTTGACCAGTGTTGGCCTCAGCTGCACTGGTTGCTTGACCCCCAAGCAATGTCATTGCTAGCACTGCGAATGTCAGGGCCTGGACGGGCATGCTACGGACCGTATTGATCATCATCTCATGTTAGGAACTCACAAGCTCAGCACGTCGACCAGGTGCGCTCCCTGTAACAGCGCCCTTGTCGTAAGTATCGTCATGTGAGACGCCGGTCCTGGGACGGTTGCGCCCAGTAAGGGTACTTCGTCTGGAGTGGGGTTCATTGTCGGAGGGGGGACGCACGATCTCCGACTGTCTGTGAGCCCGGAACCTGCGACGAAGGGCTTCGCCGCAAAGGACTGGGAAGTCCAGGCGATCTCGGCAAATATTGAGGGCAGGAAGTCCGCGGAGAAATCCGCGGACGACGGGGTCGTCGCCGTTGCGTTATTCGTCTCGGGACTCGGTATCAAACGTTGAAGCCCTTCGCTGCGAGGAGTTCTAGCCGTGACCCCTTAGAGGACCAGCGCTGCCAGCTCTGCGATTGCCGTGTTGTGGTCGGCGTGGACATGCCCGCCGCTCCGGGTGATGAAGTACTCGACCTGAAGGTTGACCCGAGTCCCCTCGTTGTCGCTCGATAGGCGGAAGTCGCTGCGTACTCCGCAGATGGCCAAGCCGAGCGCCGCACCGTAGCCGATCTCGGCGGCCGTGCCCGAGTCGATGTCGACGCCGTCCAGCTGGGCAAGGATGCCCGCCGAGGTCTTTATCATTTCTGCATTGGCCTCACCGACACGCCTGTCCAGGTCAGCGAAGACCGATATCCGCTCCGGCCCTCGGGCCATGGCGAAGGCAGCGGCGAACTCGTCGGCGAACTTGCCCCACGGGCTGACGGGCGTGAGCCCCGCGGCGGCCACGGCTGGCATGAGCACCTCGCGGTGCCAGTTCAACAGGACCGGCGTGAAGCCGTCGGGGCCGGCCAGATAGACGTTGGTGTTCATCGTGTAACTGATGTTGCCATTTCCACGAGGGCGTCGTCGTCACCGGCAAGGCCGACAAGGGCTACGCCAACTGGTAGCCCGTCAACCTCGGCGAGGGGCATTGCCAACACAGGGGCCCCCGCCATCCCGGCGGGAGCGGTCAGCGTCAGAGTGCGCCCGCGGAGGTCGTCCTTTGCCGCCGGGGAGATATCGAACGGCGGGGCGGGCCCGGCGGCGGCGGGCTGCACGAGCACACCGTCGTCGCCAAGGAACTGCTCCAGGCAACGGCGTACGTCGCCGCGGACCGTCCGCGCTCTCTCGGCATCTTCCGGGCTCGCCGCCGCCGCCGCCTCGAAGCGGGCCGCGATCCCGGGGCCGAAGCTGGGGTGCCGTTCGCTCACCCACGCCCCATGCGCCTGCCACACCTCGACGAGCTGGATGGTGCGGAACGCGTCGCGCCAGCGTGCCAGCTCGCCCGAGCCGTCCTGGCCGTCCTGGCCGCTCACCAGGCGAGCCTCGCTGAGCGCCATGCCAAGCTGAGCGGCCAGGCCGCTGGCTGCGCTCACCACCGCGGCCCGGGTGGCCGGGTCGACGAGGTCCAAGAGATCGGTAGCAAGCACCAACCTGCCCAGACCCCTTGGCCCGAGCGGTGGCGCTCCTGTAGGCGCCGGCGCTCCTGCCTGGATCGCCCGCCACCCGGCTGCCAAAACAGGGCCGTCGATGGCCAACAGTCCCACTGTGTCGAAGCTGGGAGCGAGCTCGACAACGCCCCTGGCGTCGATGCGCCCATGTGTGGGGCGCAGCCCGAACACACCGCAGTAGGAGGCCGGGGCCCGCACCGAGCCTGCCGTGTCGGTCCCGAGGGCGAGTTGGACGGCACCGCCGGCGACAGCTGACGCCGACCCGCTCGAGGACCCTCCCGGGATCCGCCCCGGGGCGCTCGAGTTGACCGGGGTGCCGTAGTGGACGTTGGTGCCGGACAGGCTGAAGGCAAGTTCATCGGTCACGGTTTTCCCCCAAAGGTCCCCACCGGCTGCCAGCAGGGCTACGACAGCCGGGGCGTGGGCGGTGGCGACAGGCGCGTCGGAGAGCCAGTCAGGGTTGCCGGCACCCGTGCGGGTGCCGGCCACGTCGAACAGGTCCTTGACGGCGAAACGCACCCCAGCGAGGGGGCCACCCGGCCGGCCCGCGGCGAGCAGCTCGGGACCGATCATGAAGGCGCCCAGCGGGTCGGTCGGCCGTGCCCCGCTTGTCACCTTGGCGGCAATTTTACCGCCCGGGTACAGTCGTGCCAATGTTCGGGGCGCCCGTCGCCGGCAGCGCCGGGCCCGTCGACCTTGTCGTCAGCGGTGCGGAGCTCGTTGCGACCATGGACGGTGGGCTGGAGCTTCCCGGTGGCTGGGTAGCGATCGACTCAGGTTTCGTTGTCGGCGTAGGCCTTGGGGGCAGCGAGCCCCCCGCTCGTCGCACGGTCGATGCGCACGGCTGCCTCGTCACGCCGGGTTTTATCAACACCCACCATCACATTTTCCAGAACCTCACCCGCTCGTTCGCCCCGGCCGTGCGTTCCGGGCTCTTCGACTGGCTACGGGCCCTGTACCCCCACTGGGCGATGCTGGACGAGGAAGCGGTCTACCTCTCGGCTTTTGTCGGCTTAGCCGAGCTCGCCTTGGGCGGCTGCACGACGACCACGGACCACCTCTACGTCCATCCCTCGGGGGCCGGCGACCTGCTGGCCGCCGAGATCGCCGCCGCCCGCGAGATCGGCGTCCGCTTCCACCCGACGCGCGGGTCCATGAGCCTCTCTGAAGACGACGGCGGGTTGCCGCCGGCCTCGGTCTGCCAGGACGAGGACACAATTCTCGCTGCCAGTGAAGCCGCCGTGAACGCCCACCACGACCGCTCGCCCGGGGCGATGGTGCGCATTGCCCTGGCGCCATGCTCGCCGTTCTCGGTGAGCCGCCGGCTCATGTCCGCCACGGCAGAGCTCGCAGCCAGGCTCGACGTCCGGTTGCACACCCACCTCGCCGAGGACCCCGACGAGGACAGCTACTGCGAGGAGGTCTACGGCTGCCGTCCGGTCGAGTTCTTCGAGCAGGTCGGCTGGCTGACCGACCGCTCGTGGGTCGCCCACTGCGTCCACCCGGGCCCTGACGAGATCGTCCGCCTCGGGGGTGCGGGGGTCGGGGTCGCTCACTGCCCGAGCTCCAACATGCTCCTTGTCAGCGGCATGGCGCCGGTGGCTGAGCTGTTGGCGGCGGGTGCTCCAGTGGGCCTCGGCTGCGACGGCTCCTCCTCGACGGACTCGGCCTCTCTCTGGCTCGAGGCCCGGATGGCGCTTCTTGTGGCCCGCTACCGTTCCGGCGCGGCCTCCACCGGCGCCCGTGACGCTCTCGAGCTCGCCACGCTCGGCGGCGCCGCCTGCCTCGGCCGCCAGGGAGAGCTCGGAGTGCTCCGCCCGGGCGCGGTGGGGGACCTGGTCTGCTGGCGGCTCGACGGCCCAAAGTTCGCCGGTGCCCTGAGCGACCCTGTCGAGGCGCTGCTGCGATGCGGCCCCGCTGCGGCGTTCCACACCATCGTTGCCGGCAAGTCCGTCGTGGCGGAAGGCCATATCGTCAATGACGAGATCGAAGACCGCCTCCGGCGCCACCGGGCCGCCTCGGCGCGCATCCAGGGCAGCCGCTAGGGGGCGGTGATGCCGAGGCGCGCTACGACCGGGCGCTCGACCACGCTCACGGCGTTATAGAGCAGGATCGAGACCGTCGTGATCAGCACCACCGACGACCACACCATGGCATAGTTCGCCGTCGACGACGAAGTGACCATGAGGTCGCCCAATCCCTGTCCGGTTGCCAGCCATTCGGCGAGGATTGCACCAAGGAGCGCGCCCGGCCCGGCGATGCGTGCCGATGCGAAGATCGCCGGCAACGCGTAGGGGAGCCGGCCTTTGCGGAGGATCTCGAAATCCGTTGCCCCGTAAGCCGAAAGCATGTCGAACGCTGTTGATGGAGCGGAGCGCAACCCCTGGCACACGTTGACCAGAGTCGGGAAAAACGTAACGATCCCGGCTATTACCGTGACAGCGAGCAAGCCCTGTCCGAGCACCAGGGTGAGGATAGGGACCATGGCGACGAGAGGTACCGACCGCAGCGCTATCGCAAGTGGCATCACCGTCTGGGCGACCTCGCGCCGCAGCACGACACCGAGCGCCACCGCGACGGCCACGACCGTCCCGGCAAAATAGCCGAGAGCGGCGTCACGGACCGTATAGGCGAGCGCATTGAGCAGCTGCGAGCGCTCCGACGCCGCCGCAGGTGAGCTGAACAGGAAGTCGTAAACCTGCACGGGGCCTTTGGCGACGAACGGGCTCAGGTGGAACGCGTCGATGGCGCCCTGCCAGATCCCGGCCATAACCGCAAGGGTCAGCGCGCTCGACCGCGACGGTCTGTCCCAGTCGGGCCAGTGCCGCCCGCGCCCTGAGCCGCTGGCCGCTCAACGGGAGTACTCCTGGCGCCTCGGTGCCCACGGGGTGAGCAGTCTTCCCACAAGGGAAACGGCAAAGTAGGCCGCGCCCGCGATGGCTGTCGCCACAAGCGCTATTGCGAAGGCGCGGCGCGAGTTGATGTCCTCACTAGCGCTGATCATGGCCAGCCCGAGGCCTTGTGAGGCCCCGATGTACTCGCCGACGATGGCGCCGAGGACAGAGGCCGGCCCGGAGATCGCAAGGCCGGCGAAGGCGGCGGGAAGAGCCGCACGCACCCGGACCTTCATCAGCTGCCGCCAACGGCCCCCGCCGTACACGCGCACGAGGTCCAGGGTCACCGGGTCTGCGCTGCGCAGCCCGACGAGGCACCCGATCAGCGTCGTGAAAACCACGGACAGGGCGGACAGTGTGCTCTGTGGTGCGGTCCCCGAGAGCAGGATCTCGAGGATCGGGCCGATGGCGATGATGGGCATGCAGTACGTGGCGAGGACCAGCCGCAGGAGCGCCTTTTCGAGCAAGGGCACCTGTACGAAGGCAAGCGCAAGGCCGATCGCGACGATGTTGCCGCACAAGAAGCCGGTCGCTGCCTCCTTGACCGTGGTGACGACGTTGGGCCACATCGAAAAGCTGGGGTCGTGGAACACCGTGACGACCACGTCTTGCAGAGGTGGCACGAGGTGGTTGTGGCCGAAGATCGTGTACGCCACGAGCTCCCAGATGGCGACAAGGACGGCGGCACCCATGAGCGGCCGCCCCAGCGCCAGCCCCAGGGAGCGAGCCCGGTTAGCCAGCGATGTCGTCATGGCTGAGGTCGTCGCCGCTGGGCGGTAGCCCGCCGCTGAAGAGCAGCTCGCTCAGCTGGTCGCATAGAGCATGGAACTCCGGGGTGCGGACGAGGTCGGGGGTGCGGGGCCGGGGGAGGTCGATGCCGACCACGGCGGTGATGCGCCCGGGGCGCGCCGACATGACGGCCACCCCATCGGCCAGGAAGACGGCCTCGCTGATCGAGTGGGTGACGAGCAGCGTCGTTGCTGCCCGCTCGGCCCAGATGCGCAGCAGCTCGATGTTGAGGCGTTGGCGCGTCATCTCGTCGAGGGCGCCGAAAGGCTCGTCGAGCAACAGGATTTCGGGGTCGACCACCAATGAGCGGGCGATCGCGACGCGCTGGCGCATCCCACCCGAAAGCTGTGCCGGGCGGGCCTGCTCGAAGCCCTTCAGGCCTACCAGGGACACGAGGTCGGCGATGGCAGCGTCCTGGGCGCGTACCCCGCTGATCTCGAGCGGCAGGCGGATGTTGGCAACAACGGAGCGCCAGGGGAGCAGAGCGGCGTCCTGGAACGCGATCCCCAGGCGGTGCTGAGCACGGATCTCGTCGGGCGTCTCGCCGTGCACGAGGACGGTCCCGGCCGTTGGCCGTTCCAGGTCGGCGAGGATCCGCAGCACCGTGGACTTGCCGCAACCGGAGGGACCGAGCAGCGCGACAAAAGATCCCCGCGTCGCGTGCAAGTTGATGCCGTCGAGCGCGCACACCGTTGAGCGACGGATGCGGAACTCCTTTCGGAGCCCCGCAATCGCGATCCCGTCGCCCGCCCCGCCACGGAAGGCCTCAGCCGCGGTCCCGACCTTTGCGGTGTTGGTCCCCAGAGGCGGCCCGAGCGCGTCAAGGTGCCGGTCCACCTGTGGGGGCCGCTTTTCATCGAGCCCGTCGACAACGGCCATATCCCGGATCGTAGCCACCACGTCGGGCAGGAGCTTTGCCGATATGTGAATTGTTTATTACGACCAGGGCGATTGTTGCGATTTAACCCGCACGTAACAAGCGCCCCGGCATTATCGAAATTATGGGCGAGACCATCCTGTCAAATGTCGAGCCCGCACTGAGGCGCACCTGGCTACCGGTCGCCCGCTCTGACGCAGTGGGCGACAACCCGGCGCGCACCTGGCTCCTCGGCGAAGCGCTCGTACTCGCCAGGGTCGCCGGCGAGGTAGTCGTCCTCGAGGACCGTTGCCCCCATCGCTTCGCACCGCTTTCTGCCGGCAGGGTCGTCGACGGTCTGTTCGAGTGCGCGTACCACGGGTGGCGCTACGACAGTTCCGGCCGCTGCGTGGAGATCCCGTCGCTCGCCGAAGGATCTCCTGTGCCTCGCAAAGCACGCTGCGGGAGCCCCTACGCAGTCACCGAGCGTTACGGGCTTGTCTTCGTGGCCTTGGGCGAACCCCTCGTCGAGCTCCCCGAAATACCTGCTTTCTCTGAGCAAGGGCGAGTGCGTGTCGACCTGACACCGTTCACCGGCCGCTACGGGGCCGCTCAGCTCATCGATAACCAGCTTGACGTCTCCCACTTTGCTTTCCTGCACCGCTCCACGTTCGGTTCGTCCCAGAGCCGGCGCCCAGGAGCCGCCGCCGTGCAGCGCGAAACTTGGGGCTTCTCCTTCTCGATGTCAGTGCCGGTCCGGGCCGCCAACGACCCCGGGGTGGCAACAGGTGTAAGACCGCTCGAGCAGGAGCGCATGATGCGGTACCGCTACCGTGCCCCCTTCTTCGTCGAGCTCGGGCTCGAGTACCCCGTAATGGGCGGTTCGAACGTCATCTTGTTCTTCGTCCAGCCCGAGACGACCGATCGGGCGACGATGTACATCACGATGCTGTTCGAGCAGCCGGGCGGGTTCAGCGAGGACGAGCTGGCCGCCCGGGTCGCTTTCGAGTACCAAGTCGTTGGCGAGGACCTCGCCCTCCAGGAGCGCTTCGACGAGCTCGCTCTCCCGCTCGACCCGACCGCCGAGTGCCACGTGCGTGCCGACCGGCCGGCATTGGAGTACCGCCGCCTGCTCGCCGATCTTGTCCGGGCCGGTGGCCAGTGAGCTCGGTGGCCAGTGAGCTCGGTGGGCCTGCCATGACGCAGTCCGAGCAGCTGTCCCGGTACTGGTACCCGGTGGGGTGGTCGGCCGACCTCGGCAGGGCCCCGTGGGCCGTAGACCTGCTCGGCACACGCGTCGTGGTCTGGCGTGACGGGCCGCGTGCCAGTGCCGCTGTTGACCGTTGCCCCCACAGAGGTACGGCCCTCTCGCTCGGCGAAGTTGACGAGACGGGTTGCCTCGTGTGCCCCTATCACGGCTGGCGTTACGACGCGGCAGGACATTGTGTGTTGGTACCCCAGCTGCTCCCGACGGCGGCGGTACCAGCTCGCGCCCGGCTCTCCATGCTCCACTGCGAGGAGGCCCAGGGCCTGGTCTGGGTGTGCCTTGCCGATGAGCCCGCCGCCGGGATCCCCGGCTTTCCCGAGTACGCGGACCCCACCTACCGCCACGTCCGTTGCGCGCCCTACCGGTGGCGCACCAGCGCCGAGCGCATGGTCGAGAACTTCACGGACTTCGGCCACCTCGGCTACCTGCACGATGGCCTCCTCGGTACCAAGGACGACCTCGTCGTACCGGCGCACCGGGTCGAGCACGTCGGCGGAGAGCTCCGCTACTCGCTCTCCATGCAGGTCCCCAACACCAACTCGAGCTTTGCGGTGACCGACGTCCAGGGCGAGCGGGGCGCCCAGACCAACCGGTACGTCCTGTCCTTGCCGTACACCATCCATCTCGCTTGCACCTATGAGGACACCGGCTCGCACCGGACGCTGTTTTTCTCCGTACAACCTCACGGTGACGGCACCTGTACCGGTTATTGCTACCAGTCGCGAGACTTCGACCTGCACGGCGACGACGAAGGTTACGCACGCTTCCAGGAGGTGCTCGCAGAGCAGGACCGGCCGATCGTGGAGAGCCAGGTCCCGGCCGAACTGCCTCTCAGCCTGACCGAGGAGCTCCACCTCTCCTTCGACCGAGTCGCCGTCGCTTACCGCCGTGCGATGGCCCAGTTGGTGACCGGCTCTCAACCGCCTCCCGGCGACGTCGTCGCAGGCCCAGAGGACTACGCGGAAGCACGCTTGTGACGGGGGCACGCTTGTGAAGGGGGCACGCTTGTGAAAATGAGCGAGCTGGCGGGCCTTCGCGACCAGTGGTACGCGCTGGCGCGCGTGGAAGACGTGCATGCGGGTGCCCCTTTGCGGGCGCGGCTGTTCGGCGAGGAGTACACGCTGTGGGCACCCAGCAACGGGCCTGCTGTGCTCACCGAGGCGTTCTGCCCGCACCGCGGTGCCCGCCTGGCGGCCGGCACGGTGCAGGGTGACCGCCTTGTCTGTTGCTACCACGGTTGGGAGTACGCCCCTTCGGGGCAATGCACGCGTGTCCCACAGCTCGAGCCAGGCTTGCCTGTACCTCCGAAGGCCCGTACCAAGACCTGGCCGGTGGTCGAGCGTTACGGCCTCTGCTGGGCGTGCGTCGGCGAGCCATCGAGCGATGGGCCGCCGCCCTGGCACGAGGCGGACGAGCTCGGCTGGCGTGTGCAGGTCGACTTCTTGGAGCCTTGGGCCGCCAGTGCGCTGCGAATTATCGACAACAACCTTGACATCTCTCACCCTGCGTTCGTGCACCAGGGGACCTTCGGTGACCCTTCCCGTCCCTTGGTGGCCGCCTACGAGCTCGAACGGACGCCGACCGGCTTTCGGGCCAACGTGCCCCAGGACGTCGGCGGGGTCGGCCCCCAACTCGGGGAGGCCAACGAAGGCAGGCGTTACGAGCGCACCCAGGAGACGGAACTGCTGGGGCCGGTCCACACACGGATCCGGTTGAGCTACGGAGGTGCTGCTGCCGACTATTGCTTCTATGGCTCGGCCACCCCGCTCGATGACGAGCATTCCCTTTACGTGCGAGTGTCTGCGTTAGCCGGGACGGAGCAGGACCAGCCCTACTCGATGTTCTGGAGCTTCTCGCGGAGGGTGACCCTCGAGGACAAGGTCGTGCTCGAAGAGACGAGCCCGGACTTCCCATTGGACATAACCCGCGAGGTCCATCTTCGCTGCGACAAGGTGACCCTCGAGTACCGCAGGCAGCTTGCACGGTTGGCCGCCAGCACCGGTGGTGTCCCGGACCTTTCAGCGGCTGCGAGATCGCCGGGCGGCGCCCCGCCGGACCTCGGTCAAGGCGAAGGGGGGCGCTCCGAGCCAGCCGCCTGAGCGAGCACCGCACGCTCCTCGTCGTCGAGGGGTGCCGGTCCCCCGCGCAGCACCAGAGCGGCGAAACCGTCGTCGGGCGCCATTGTCGTGATGGCGTAAAGCTTGCCGTCAGGAGAGCTTTCGATGCGGTGGAGCGAACGGGCGGGGAGCACAAGGAGTTGGCCGGCGCGCACATCGACGACGGTGTCGTCGCAGTAGGCGGTCCCCGCGCCGCGCAGGAACAGGAACGTCTCGACGGAGCGAGGGTGGCTGTTGGGGGGCTGGGACCCACCCGGTTCCCAGATCTCGAGGAAAACCGAGACGTCGTGGACCTCATCGGGGCCGCGTAGAAGAGCAAGCTTTACTGTGTCGCCGGGGCTGATGAGACGCGCTGTCGCTGTGGCGACATCGAAAAGCTGGGGTGGGACGTCAGCCGGCAACGTTCACCTTCGCTGCGCGAAGCGTTGAGATCCCGTCGGTTACAGCGGCGCCCGAGGAGACGAAACCGAAGCACTGAGCGACGTTATAGACGGTCGCCTCGTGGCAGAACTCCGGCGAGGTTGTCGCGGCGCAGTCATCGAGCAGGACGACGTCGTAGCCCAGGCAAGCGGCGTCGCTGAGAGTTGCGAGTACGCATTGGTCGACGTTCACTCCGCCGAAAAGTAGCGTGGTCACGTCGAGATTGCGCAGTACCGAGTCGAGCTCGGTATCGAAAAAGCCGCTCATCCGGTACTTGTTCACCCTTATGTCGCCCGGCGCCGCAGTGAGGCCGTCGACCAGGGCCGCGGACCAGCTGCCCATCTCCAGCACACGCGAACCCGATCCAGGGAGGGGGTCACCGATGCCCGTCGACGCCCCATCGCGGTCATAGACGTGCAGGACCCCTGGTGGCAGGTTGGCGCGGTCCGGCCGGTTCCCCCAATTGAGCCAGATGACAGGGACGCCTTCCGCCCGCAACATGGGTAGGAGGCGCTGGAGCGGTCCGATGGCGCTGCGTGCCGGCGACACGTCGACCCCGATGTGCTCGAGCCAACCGCCGGGCGCGCAGAAGTCGTTTTGCATGTCGACGACGATGATGGCGCAAGACGCCAGGTCGAGCGTCAGGGATTGCGGCTCGGCAGGGATATGGACCTCGACCGGTGGACGGCGCGCCCTAGTGAGGTCAATGCCATCGGGCGTTGCTGACCAGGCGTTGCGGTCGTTGGGCCCTATCCGCCCCATTGGCTGGAACCTAGTCCTCCTTCGGGGTTGCTACAGGGCGGCCAGGATTGAACCGTCGAAAAGGTCGGCCTTGGTGTAGTAGTTCCCGATCTTTTTGGAACTGGCGAGCTCCAGGGTGGAAAGGTTCTTGGCGATGTCCGCTGGGTTCATGGCGAAAAGGCCGTTCTTTTCGGTGTACGCAGTCTTGACGAGCGCCAGCTGCGCGGTGTTCTCCAGGCCCTGCTGCTTCGCAGATAGGCCGAGTTTTTTCCCATAGAGCGACATCGTGAGGTCCAAGCCGGCCGTCGGGTTGGAGATATCGGCTTGCCAACCCTCTCGCTCGGCGCGCAGGAACTCGACGAGCTCTTCTTTGTGGTTTGCGATAGCGCTCGAAGTTGTCTCGTAAATGTCCGCGTAGACTTCGTAGCCGAAGTCGGCGAGGAGGAAGGTGTGGACGGGGAAACCTGAAAGTTCGAGGACTGTCGGCTCATTGGTCACGAAGCCCATCCAGGCGTCTACGAGCCCTTCGGACAGTGCCTCTGGACCTGAGGTGTACCCCTCGTTCTTGGTCTCGACCTTCGAGGCCGGGATCCCGTTGACCGCCAAAAACGTTGACCAGCCGGTGAAGTTGTAAGCGTTGACACCGACCTTCTTGCCGATGAGCTCCTGAGGGGTCTTGATCGGCTTCTTGGCAGAGCTGATGATGCAGAACGGGTTCTTTTGGTATTTCGCCCCGATGATCTTCAGGTCGGCGCCCTGGGCCACGGCTGCCGAACAAGTGTCGGCGTTCGAATCGCCGACGAGAGCCTTGCCTGCGCCGACAATGCCCTCCACGTCCACTCCCTCGCCGGGCAGGATCGTCACGCTCAGCCCGGCCTTTGAGTAGTAGCCCTTGGAGGCTGCGAGGTAACTCCCGGCGAACTCGGTGTTGGTAAGCCAGCCGAGCTGGAAGCTGATGTCCGCCGTCATGGGCGCGGCGCTCGCCTGAGCGCTGCCGAACATCATCTCGCCCACCTGTCCGAGACTGCCGAGGAGGGCGGCGCCTCCTGCCAGCTTCAAGCCCCCTCCGAGCAGAGCACGGCGGCTCAATGTCGCTTGTCTAGGTCCTTCCGGTTCGATCATGGTCGGAAAAGTAGCCAAGCCGGGTTTCCCGGCGGTTTCCCCTATGTGAACGGAGGGTTATCGACTGGCCCGCCAACCCCACGACCAGGGCCACTACAGGCCTCGTCGGTCCTGCCTCCGGGCTGCCTGCTGCTGGTTGCGGGCTGCCTGCTGCTGGCTACGGGCTGCCTGCTGCTGGCTACGGGCTGCCTGCTGCTGGGTACGGAGGGTCTCGCGGAGCGCTCTTTGCTGCTCTCTCAAAGCGTCGCGGTACTGCCGTTTGAGGTCGTGCTGGGCAGCGATCTGTTCCTCGACCTCGCGCTGGAGCGGAGCCCGCTGTCCATGCTGGGCTTGGCGGGCTTGGCCGTGGTGGGCCGGCGGGCTCAGGGGGGGCAGCATCGCGTGGCTGTTGTGGTGTTCCATTTGGACGCGCCTCCAGAGGTCGCGGGCTTGGCGCAACGCGGTCGCCACCTGGCGGCCGGCGTTCTGCGCAGCCTCGGCAGCGGCCTTGACCTGCTCACGAGTGCCCCTTCCCTGGACCATGACCTCGAAGGCCCAAAGGCCCGAGTCGATGAGCCTGGCCGCCCGGGCGACTTCAGCCGTTACCTCGTCGTAGACCTCGTCGAAAGTGCGGGACCCCGCCATAGAGAGCCTGAGCGCGCGCGGAACTGGATCCGCCAAAGGCCCAGCATGGCCGCGGCGGCTATCTGCGGTTCGGGGTCGTCCGGGCTTATGCCGGCGCGGTCGGCCATCGCCTCGGCGGCGACTTGGACGAGGCGGTCCATCATGTCGCGCTGGGCAGCGCGCAGCGATGGCGTGCTTTCGATGAGATTGACGAACCGCTCGAAGATCATGGCGCTGTCGGCGTGGGTGCCCCAGTCGAGGCGCATGTCTTCGAGGTCGCTGTTCAAGACCTCGAGGGCACCCTGGATCGGCGACCGCGCAGGCGCGCCAGGCCCGAGCGCCGCGCGGATGGCAACAGCCGAACCCTCTTCCCTGTCGAGCAGCAGGCTCTCTTTGGTCGGGAAGTAGTTGTAGACAGTCTTTTCGGAAACACCGCACTCTGCTGCCACCTCGGTGACGCGGACCTCGTCGAAGCCTCGCTCGAGGAACATGGCGGTAGCGGTGTCAGATATCAGCTTGCGCATCTGGCGCTTCTTGCGCTCGCGCAAACCTTCGAGCGGCAGGCCCGTGACATTGTCGGCACCTTCTTGGCTCACCGGGCCCATGCTAGCCCATTGTTAACAAAAAATGCTGTTGCACGATGTTTATAGTTACTGTAAGTTTGCCTCATGCGACCTGAGCCAACCATGCCACCTGAGCTAACCATGCCACCTGAACCAGCGATGCCACCCGAACCAGCCATGTCATCTGGACTAGCGGTACGTACCGAGGGCTTGACCAAGAAGTTCGGCTCTTTCACCGCCGTGGCTTCGTTCGACTTCACGGTGCCCTACGGCATGGTCGTCGCCCTGCTCGGGCCGAACGGGGCCGGCAAGACCACGATTGTCAGGATGCTGGCGACGCTGACCGAGCCGACCGGCGGCACGGCGGTGGTCTGTGGCCACGACGTCGCCCATGAACCAGACGCAGTGAGGAGCGCGATAGCGCTCACCGGCCAGTTTGCTGCGCTGGAGGCGAACCTCACGGCGAGCGAGAACCTGGTGCTGATGGCGCGCTTGCGTGGCTACGACCGGGCTGGTGCCCTCAGGGTCGCCAAGACGCTGATCGACCGGTACGACATCGGTGAGTTCCAGGACAAGCTTATAAAGAGGCTTTCCGGTGGACAACGTCGCCGGGTCGACCTGGCGGCTGGTCTCGTGACCCGGCCGCAGCTTTTAGTCCTCGACGAACCGACCACCGGCCTGGACCCACGGAGCCGTCAGGTGGTCTGGGCGGCGGTACGCGAGCTGGTTGCCGAGGGCGTGACCGTACTGCTCACGACCCAGTACCTGGAGGAGGCGGATGCTCTCGCCGACCAGATCGTGTTCATCGACCATGGCCACAGCGTGGCTACGGGGACGCCGGCCGAGCTGCGCGCCCAGATCGGCGACCAGCGCGTCGACGTGGTCGCGAGCGACGTGGCCGGCTTCGGGCAGCTGGTGGCGGCGCTCGGGGCGACGTTCAAGCTGACCTTGGCGCCCGAGCGTAGGACGATCTCTGTGCCCGCTCCTCGAGAGGCGCTCGACCTCGCGTCCGTGACAAGCCTCATCGTGTCGAGCGGCGCACCGGTCGACGAGGTCGCGCTGCGCCGCCCGACGCTCGACGACGCGTTCCTAGCTCTTACCGGGGCGCCTGCACAAAGCGTCGATGACCAAGAGGAGGTACTTGCATGACAACCACCGTGACCAGCGAGGCCCGGGCTGCAGCGGCTCTACCGTCCCTGCCCGCCCGGCCCGGGCGGGCTCGCGCTACGTGCGGGAAACAGCGCTGCTCGTCGGGCGAAGCCTGCGCAGCATCCCGCGCGTGCCCGAACGGCTGAGCGACGTGACCATCCAGCCCGTCATTTTCACCTTCTTGTTCCTCTATGTGTTCGGGTCCGCCATTCACATTCCCGGCATGCGCTACCAGGATTACCTCCTTCCTGGCCTGATCGGGCAAGGGCTGGCCTTCGGTGTCATTGGCGCAGGCGTGGCGACCTCGACGGACTTCGCCAGCGGCGTGATCGACCGGTTCCGGTCGCTGCCGGTGACGCGCTTGTCGGTGATCACAGCCCAGGTGCTCGGTCAAATGATCGAGCAGGTGCTCGGCTCGGCGATCGTCGTCGGCCTTGGCCTTGCGCTGGGCTGGCACCCGCACCTCGACGGGCCCAAGCTCTTGGAGCTGGCCGGGCTGGTACTGCTCGGGCTTTTCGCCTTCACCTGGTTCGGTGTGCTCCTCGGCATGCTCGTGCGTAGCAGCGACGCCATGCAGGGCGTCGGGTTCGCAGTCGTGCTCCCATTGGCGTTCCTCGCGGGGACGTTCGTGCCGATCTCCGGCATGAAAGCGGTGCCCCGCGCCATCGGGGAGTGGGACCCGCTGTCCTCGCTGGTTGCCGCGGTCCGACAGGTGTGCCAAGGGACCCAGTCGAGCGGCTCCTGGCCACTCGACCACCCCGTCCCCGCCATGATCGGCTGGTGCGTCCTGATAACGGCGGTGTGCGTCCCCTTAGCGCTGCGCCGCTTCCGCAATATGACCACCGCCTGAGCTTGTCCCTGGCCCGCCGGCCCGCTATCGAAGGTGCCCCCACGGTAGGTGGTGGGCCGGCTTTGGAAAGCGCTCGTGCGCTCGGCTCGGCCAAGAAGTCAGAGAAGCGCCTGGACTTGGGCATCATCATCGGCAAGAGTCCTAGCCATGGCAGGTTTGATGGACGAAGCGCTACAGCGGACCGAGATCTACGGTTGGTGTGGCCTGTGCCACACCTTTACGGATTTTCCCCACGACTGCGCCGCCCAAGACAGGCCGGCCGACGACGAAGTGCGCTAGCGGCTGCCTGCGCCCTGGTCAGGGCTCGCGGTGGCCGGTTATTTTGTCACACGCCCGCCGGGCTACACGGTGCTGCATTTTCACGGTGAGGACTTCCGGGTGCCGAAGGTACCTTTGTCCCCGCTACGCAACAGGATCGTCGCTATTGCAGAGAGCCAGCTGGGTTACGTGACCGACCCTCCGTCGACCTACTGCAATAAGTACAGCGCTTACTGGGTTTCTGGAGCTGACGATTGTGGCAACTCCAATCTCGCTGAGGAATGGTGCGCCGACTTTGCAGCTTGGGTCTGGGCGCGCGCCGGCGCTGATGTCACGTACCAGTATCTCAACGGCGACCTCAATTCCTCGGCGGCCAGCTTCTACGAATGGGGTGTTGCCAAGGGCACGTGGCACCCTGTCGGGAGCCGCTACAAACCGCTCCCCGGTGACGTCGCCGTCTACGGGCTCGACAAAGCCGCTCTGTTCGCCTCCCATGTTGCCGTCGTGATCGGGTACACGTCGGGCGAGCGCGGGCCGATAGCGGTCAACGGCGACGGCGACCTCACGGGTTTCAGCGTTGTCGAGGTCGAGACCGATGAGGTCGTAGCCGACACTCATCCCGGGAGCGCCCTGCTGTCGGGCTACGTCTCGCCGAGCTAACCTTCCGCCGAGCTAACCTTCCGGCGGGCCTGTAAGTGCCCGGTCACTCGGCCGACGAGACGCGGAGGGAGTAGTAGCAGTGGCTACCCGGCGAACCTTCCCCGCTCGTATCAGCCTCCGGCGTAGCCGCTTCACCCCTGTGGACGTCGTTGTCGCTTTCGCTGTGCTTGCGCTGCTCTACGGGGCACTCAGGCTCGGCAGGTCGATGACTGTCACGTTCACCCCGGGCAGGAACACAGTCCCGCTGCCCACCGGCATCTCGCACCTCCCGTACTACGCGGCGCGATCGCTGTTGCGGATGTTCATCGCCCTGTTCGCCTCTACGGTGTTCACCTTTGTCTACGGCACAGCAGCCGCCCGTTTGCGTCGCGGCGAGAAGGTCCTCGTGCCCCTCCTCGACATCCTCCAGTCGGTGCCGATCCTGGGCTTTCTGACCTTCACCGTGGTGTTCTTCGTCAACCTCTTCCACGGGTCCCTGCTGGGCCTGGAGTGCGCTTCGATCTTCTCGGTATTTACGTCGCAGGCCTGGAACATGACGTTCAGCTTCTACCACTCGCTCGTGTCGCAGCCACGTGAACTGGACGAAGCGGCGCGCATGTACCGGCTGACCAAATGGCAGCGTTTCTGGAAGCTCGACGTCCCCGGGTCGATGATCGGCCTGGTCTGGAACGCAATGATGAGCATGGGTGGTGGCTGGTTTTTCCTGACCGCGTCCGAGGCCATCACCATCAACGGGAAGTCGACCTATCTTCCCGGCATCGGTAGTTACATCGGGGCGGCCATCCGCGAGGGCTCGATGGGCAAGGTCGGCATCGCGATCGGGGCCATGATCATCATCGTGGTCGGCGTCAACGTGGTGTTCTTCCGGCCGCTGGTGGCGTGGGCCGAGAAGTTCCGGATGGAAGACTCCGACGCGAGCGACAAGCCTCGGAGCTTGGTGCTCGACTTCCTTCGCCGGTCGCAGTTGCCACGCGCCCTCGGTCATCTCCTCGCGCCGGTCGGTCGGGCGCTCGACAGGGCGACCCGGCCTTTCGGGCTCGCCGAGTACCCGCTTTCGCAAGACGTGAGGCGGCGCAGGCGCGGGGACTTGTTGTTTTGGGGAGTTGTTATTGCGGTCGTCGGCTGGGGCGCATGGGAAGGCCTTTCGTATCTCGACCGCCGGGTCGGGTTGGGTGCCCTCGTTTACGCCGGCGGTCTTGGTGCCATTACGTTCGCGCGGGTCGCCGTGGTAGTTGCTGTTTCGACCTTGGTCTGGGTGCCCATCGGGGTCAAGATCGGGATGAGCCCTCGCTTAGCCCGTTACGCCCAACCCGTCGTCCAGGTCCTTGCCAGCTTCCCGTCCAACCTGCTCTTCCCGTTCGCCGTGATCACGTTCATCGCGCTCGGGCTGCCTCTCGACATTGGCTCCATTGTCCTCATGGCCATCGGCGCCCAGTGGTACATCCTTTTCAACGCGATCGCCGGCGCCATCGCGATACCCAACGACTTGCGTGAGATGTCCGTCAACATGCGCCTCACGCGGTCGCAACGTTGGCGCAGGGTGATCCTGCCGGCGATCTTCCCCGCCTACGTAACGGGCGGGGTAACAGCAGCCGGCGGCGCCTGGAACGCGTCCATCGTCGCCGAAGTGGCCGTTTGGGGCTCACACCATTTGCAGGCGACCGGGCTAGGCGCGTACATCGCCAACGCAGCGTACGCCGGCGGCCCCCGCAGCTCTGCAAAAGTCTTGACAGGCGTTGTCGTAATGAGCCTGTTCGTTGTCGCCGTGAACCGCCTTTTCTGGCGCCGGCTCTACCACCTCGCGGAGACCCGCTATTCGCTATGAACACCAGCCTGAGCAAGTACGGAGGCCTGAGTTGAACACGGCACGCCCGATCATCGAGGTCTCGGATGTCACCAAGTCCTTTATGTCCCCAGACGGGAGCCCGCTTGCGCGTCCTCGACGGGATCTCCTTCGAGTTGCACGAAGGCGAGATCGTTGCGCTGCTGGGCCGGTCGGGGTCCGGCAAGAGCACTCTTTTGCGCTGTATTGCCGGGCTTATCGCGCCCTCGAGCGGTTCGGTCAGCTACAGGGGGACGGTGCTGAACGGGGCAAACCCGGGAGTGGCCATGGTCTTTCAGAGCTTCGCCCTGTTGCCGTGGCTCACGGTGCGCCAGAACGTCGAGCTCGGGCTCGAGGCACGGGCGGTACCGCCGGCTGAACGGCGCAAGCGCGCCGAGCAGGCCATCGACCGCATCGGCCTCGACGGCTTCGAGTCGGCTTATCCCAAGGAGCTCTCCGGTGGGATGCGCCAGCGGGTCGGCTTCGCACGCGCCCTCGTCGTAGAACCCGACGCCCTGTTGATGGACGAGCCCTTTTCGGCACTCGACGTCCTTACCGCGCAGCATCTGCGCACCGAGCTCCTTCGCTTATGGGCCGGCCACGATTTCCCTACCAAGGCCATGCTCATCGTCACCCACAACATCGAAGAGGCCGCCACGCTGGCTGACAGGATCTTCGTGCTGGGTTCTAATCCCGGCCGTATCCGAAGTGAGATCCAGGTCCCGCTGCCCCAGCCGCGAGACCGCAACGAGGCGAGGTTCCAGCAACTTGTCGACGACATCTACGCGATAATGACCGGCCCCGACCAACGGGTCCCGTCCCACGTGGAGGGTACGGCGACTTCGGTCGCCGATAGGACGCCGGTCGAGTCGCCTTTGCCGGAGGTGACGGTGGGTGGCATGTCGGGCCTGATGGAAATCCTCGCGGGGCGGGGCGGGCGCGAGGATCTCCCCAACCTTGCCCATTTGCTGAGCTTCGAGGTGGACGACCTGCTCCCTCTGCTGGATGCTGCCCAGATGCTCGGGTTCGCGGTGGTGCACAGCGCCGATATCGAGCTCACCGAGGAAGGTCGCAAGTTCAATGCGGCCGATATCGACACGGCCAAACACCTTTTTGCCAGCCAGGCCCGCGAGCGGGCGCCCCTCGTACGCGCCATCGTGGGCGCTCTCTCCAGTAGCCCGGACGGGACTCTCAGCGAGCGGTTCTTCCTCGACCTGTTGCGGCGAGGTTTTTCCGAGGAGGAGGCTCGCACTCAGTTGGACATCGCGATCGACTGGGGCCGTTATGGCGAGCTGTTCGAGTACGACGTAAACACTGCCCAGCTACGCCTCGAAATCCCCCTCGTTGACGAGGACGGCGAGCCGCGGGCCCCGGCGGCGGGCGCCGTAGCGGGCTAGCAGTGGGCGGCGCTGTCCATCTGGGCTGTCCATCTGGGCTGTCCATCTGGGCTGTCCATTTGGGACGTCGTGTTCGTCGTAATGATAAAGACCGACGACAAAAGGAGATCCCATGCAGTACTTACTTCTGATCTGCACCGACGAGAGCAGCACCGGGTCGCTGAGCCCCGAAGAGCAGTCGGCGATGATGGCCGAGTACGGAGCGTTCGCCAATGACTTCGGGAGCCGCGGGGTCCTCAAGGGGGGCGAGCGGCTCCATCCCACGAGCGACGCGACCACGGTGCAGGTGCGCGACGGCAAGGTGCTGACTGCCGATGGGCCCTTTGCCGAGACCAAGGAGCAGATAGGCGGGTACTTTGTGGTTGAGTGCAAGGACCTGGACGAAGCGGTTGAGGTTGCCGCGGCAGTCCCCGGGCCCGCCACGGGACGATCGAGGTGAGGCCGATCTGGCCGATGTAGGCCCTATTGGAGCGGCACCTGCTGGTGCTTCACGCGCCGATGTCGAGGCGGCGGCGACCCTTGCCTTCCGTGAGGAATGGGGACGGGTCGTTGCCGCCCTGATACGGCTGACAGGGGACTGGGACCTGGCCGAAGAGTGTGCCCAGGAGGCGTACGGCCTCGCCGTCGACCGGTGGCGGCGCGACGGCGTCCCCCGCGCCCCGGGGGCGTGGTTGACGACCGTGGCCCGCAACAGGGCCGTCGACAGGCTGCGGCGTTCCAAGACCGAGGCGGCGAAGTACGAGGAGATCGTTATGGGGTCACTCAACAACCCGGGCCCACACGATGGCGCCGCGTCCGGGGACGAGCCCTACGACGGCGAGCCCTACGACGGCAGCGACAGCGGCATCGGCGATGAGCGGCTGCGCTTGATTTTCACCTGCTGCCATCCGGCGCTTTCGCTCGACGCCCAGGTGGCCCTTACCTTGCGGACGCTCGCGGGCTTGACAACAGCCGAGATCGCGCGAGCATTCGTGGTCCCAGTCGAGACCATGGCCAAGCGCCTGGTGCGCGCCAAGAACAAGATCCGCAACGCCGGGATCCCCTATCAGGTACCGCCGGGCCATCTTCTCCCCGAGCGGACCGTAGCGGTGCTCGGGGTGCTCTACCTGTTGTTCAACGAGGGGTACAGCGCCACCGAAGGAGCCGACATGGTACGCCAGGGCCTCTGCGCAGAGGCAGTCCGTCTGGCACGGCTGCTCGCTCAACTGATGACTGACGAGCCCGAGGCGCTCGGCCTGCTGGCGCTCATGCTCCTGCACGACGCCCGCAGGGCGGGGAGGCTGGACGGTGCCGGCGACCTGGTGCCTCTCGAGGAGCAGGACCGGGCGCTCTGGGACCGCAGCGTGATCGCCGAAGGGTGTGCCGTGCTCGACGCTGCCCTACGCCAGCGGCGGCCCGGCCCGTACCAGGTCCAGGCCGCCATAGCGGCATGCCATGCAACTGCCGCGACCGCGGCGGCGACCGACTGGGCCGAGATCGCATCGCTCTACAAGCGGCTCAGCGAGATGATGCCTTCCCCCATCGTCGAGCTGAACCGGGCAGTGGCGGTGGCGATGGCCGAAGGCCCCAAAGCAGGGCTGTGGTTGGTCGAGCGGTTGGAGCGCGCCGGCACGCTACCGGGTTATCACCTCTTGCCGGCCACCCGGGCGGACCTGCTCCGCCGGTCGGGCCGGCTCGATGAAGCTGAAGCCGCCTACCGCGAAGCGCTCATGTTGGTCGGGACGGACGCCGAAAGAAGGTACCTACTACGCCGTCTCGGCGAGCTGCTGGCTACTTAGAGATTGACGGGATCAGGGCGCGAAAGCTTCAGCACACTGCGCGCGCGCCGACATATAACCATGGCCACCATCAGCCGCGCCCGGTAGCGGGTCGCGTCAATGTTGTCGCTCGCAGCCCCGCGCGCACCTGGTCGTAGGGCGGACAGGGGTGCTCCCAGGGCGGTCTGGGCCTGTTACGGCGTCCTCGGGGCGGTGCTGCTCGGGTACCTCGTCTGGCTGGTCGTACGCCGGGACGACGCATTCTCGGTCCCGGTAGACGGATGGCTTGTGGACGGCGTTGACGTCGCCGGCGGCCTTTTGTGCCTGGCAAGGGCGCTCAACCGGCGCGGCCAGGAGCGCACCATGATCATGGTCCTGGCCTCCGCGCTGTTCGCATGGGGCTTCGGGGACATTGCGGTCACCGTCCAGTCCTTGGGTGGTGCGACGCCTCCCGACCCGCCGTCGGTACCCGACATCTTCTACCTCGCTTTTTACCCGCTCGCCTACGTGGCCGTGCTCCTGTTCCTGCGCAAGGAGGTACGCGGGCTCAGCCTGGCGAGCTGGCTCGACGGGATCGTCGCGTCGCTCGGGGCCGGCGCCGTTTGCGCCATGTTCGCGTTCCACAGGATCGCCGAGACGGCCGGGGGGAGCACCCTGTCGGTTGCCACCGACCTGGCCTACCCGGTGGGCGACCTGCTCCTGCTGACGCTGATCGTGGGCGGTACCCACCTATTGCCGCGCCACAGGCGGGCCCCCTGGGCGATGCTCGCGACGGGGATGGTGTTGAACGTCGTGGGCGACACCTTCAACCTCTTCGGGTCGACCAGCTTCGGGGCGTCCAGGGTCGCCCACGTAACTAACGGGATCGCTTGGCCGGCAGCGATCCTGGTCATCTCGATGGCGGTCTGGGTGCGCCCCCGGCGGGCCAGCCCTGTCGTCCAGCGTCAGGCCGGTTCGTTGCTGCCGGCTCTTGCCGCGACTGCCGCGCTCGGGATCCTGGTGGCAGGGACGCTACGCCACCCCGGAGCGGTCGCAGTGGGGTTGGCGACAATGACTTTGGTCGTGACCGGGGTGCGGGTGGGGCTCACCATGTGGGAGCTCCGCAAGCTGACCGAGCAACGCCGTATGGAGTCGATCACGGACTCGCTGACCGGGCTCGGGAACCGCAGGCACCTGTTCCAGGTGCTCGACGATTTCTTTGACCAGCAGCGCAGCGCCGTGCTCGAGGACAAGCGCCAGCTCGCCTTTTTGTTCATGGACCTGAACCACTTCAAAGAGATCAACGACTCGTTCGGCCACCCTGCCGGCGACTTGCTGCTCGAGCAGCTCGGGAAGCGTTTCATGGCGTCTCTGCGCCCGATCGACACGCCGGTGCGCCTCGGCGGCGACGAGTTCGCCGTCGTGCTGATGGACGCGGACGCGACGGAAGCAGCCGCGGTAGCCCAGAGGCTGATGGACTGCTTGGAGGAGGCGTTCGAGCTCGGGTCCCTGAGCGCCAGCGTGAGCGCCTCCATAGGGGTCGCTCTGGCCCCCAACGACGCTACCGAGAGCGCGGCGTTGTTCTGGTGCGCGGACGTGGCGATGTACCGCGCCAAGGTGGCCGGCAAAGCGGTCGCCTTTTACGACCCTGCCCTGGACGACGACGACCAGTGGAGCCTCGTGGAGGACTTGCGCAGGGGGCTCGACGAGGGTCAGCTGGTCCTGCACTACCAAACCCAGTTGAGCCTCCAGAGCGAACGGGTCGTCGCGGTAGAAGCTCTCGTGCGATGGTTGCACCCCAAGCTCGGCCTGGTCCCGCCGCTCAAGTTCATCCCCTTGGCCGAGGAAGCGGGCCTGATGGGCCGCCTCACCGAGTGGGTCATCGACGAGGCGCTCCGCCAATGCGCGATTTGGCTGGCCGTGGGCGACGAGGTGAGCGTCTCGGTAAACATCTCCGCGAGCAACCTGCTCAGCTCCGGTTTCGCCGGGGTTGTCGACGAGCTCCTGAGGCGCCACGCGGTGCCAGCCCGGCTCCTCGTGCTGGAGATCACCGAAACCACGGTCATCTCCGATTTCGACGCCTCCAAGGTCGTCATCGACGACTTGCTCGCTCTCGGCATTGAGGTGTCCATCGACGACTTCGGTGCCGGCTTCACGTCGCTGGCCCATCTGAGCGGGCTGTCTGTGCGCGAGCTCAAATTGGACCGGGCCTTCATAACGGGGCTCGGCGCCGGCGGGCGCGAGCGCGACCTCCAGCTGGTGCGGTCCACAGTCGAACTAGCTCACGCTTTGGGCCTGCGCGTTGTCGCTGAAGGCATCGAAGACGCCCCGACGCTGGAGCTGCTCTCCAACCTGGGCTGCGACCTGGCTCAGGGCTTCTTCATAAGCCTGCCCAAGCCGGCGGACGAGGTGCCTTTCGGGCGCGCCGCTGCCAATGCAAGCGTCACCCGGGCCACTCTGCCCGGCTAGCTTGCTGCGTCGGGCGCGTGCGGCGCCAGGACAAGACAGACTGGGGGCGTGGAAGCGCTGCACGTCCTGGCGGTGGTGGTCGGAGCTTTTCTCGCGCTCGTGACGACGGCGCACATTGTTCGGACCCTCGTGATACCCCGCGCCAGCCGGACCCTCATGTCGCACCTCGTCGATATCGGGGTGGACGCCCTGTTCGTGATGATCGTCCGGCCAATCCGCAGCTATGCGACCAAGGACAAGGTGCTCGCAGCGCAGGGAGCGGCAGTTATCCTCGCCCAGCTGGCCGCCTGGTTGGTCTGCTACGAGCTGGCTTACGCCCTGCTGCTATGGCCGTCGGTCGGGGGGTTCCCCAGCGCTCTGCGCCAGGCGGGCAGTTCGATGTTCACCCTCGGTTTTGCGTACACCCCGTCCGCGGGCGCCACCGTGATCGACGTCATAGCGGCGGCCACCGGAGTAGTCGTCGTGGCGCTCCAGATCGGCTACCTGCCGACCTTGTACGCGGCTTTCAACCGCCGCGAGACCGAGGTCACGCTGCTCCTAGCCCGGGCCGGGTCGCCCCCTTGGGGGCCCGAACTGCTCTTGCGGACCCGCTACGGGGTGGCGGTGCTCAGCGATGACCTACCCGCCTTCTACAGCAGGTGGGAACGCTGGGCGGCCGACGTTGCAGAAAGCCACTCCAATTATCCCGTGCTTGTCCGCTTCCGCTCACCCCACAAGCTTTCGTCATGGCTCGTGGGGCTCCTTGCCGTGATGGACTCGGCGGCGATGCTGCTCGCGCTGTGCCCCAGCCGCGACCGGATGGAGCCGAGGCGGGCGATCCGGATGGGCTTTACCGCACTGCGCGGGATGGGGTCCGCGCTCGGGATGCATGTGGACCTGGACCCGGACCCTGACGGCGACATCGAGCTCGGCTTCGACGAGTTCGAAGCGGCGGTCGAGCAACTGCGGACCGTTGGCTTCCCGATGGACAGGGACGCAGCCGAGGCGTGGCCCCACTTCCGGGGTTGGCGCGTCAACTACGAATCACTGGCCTACGCGCTCGCACGCCGTACCGATGCGGTGCCCGCACCGTGGTCTGGCCCGCGCCGTTGGCCGGCGGCCACGATACCGGTGCAGCGCCCTCCCAACAGGGCTCCTTCACAGACTGGCCCCCCGCCAACAGCGTCGCTCAAGGCGGCGGCAACCGAGGCAACCCCGTAGCTGAACTAAGGTATAAGTAAAGTGGCCGTTCCTTATACGAACAAATCAAGTGCAACCGTACGGGACCTCCGTCGCGTCAACCGTGGCGCGGTGCTCAGGCGCTTGTTCCTGGAGGGGCCGCTCAACAGGGTCTCCCTGGCGCAGCTGACCGGGCTCAGCAGCGGGAGCGTGACGAACGTGACGTCCGCGCTGCTGGAGGAGGGCCTCATATCGGAGGTCGGCCTGGAAGAGTCAGACGGCGGCCGGCCCCGGGTCCTGTTGCAAGTCAACCCGGACTTCGGAGGGGTGATCGGCGTGGAGGTGGGCGAGACCCGCATCCGCGTCGAGGGTTTCGATTTGAGGATGAGGGTAGTAGGACTGGCCGAAGTCGACCTGCACCCGCAGCATCATGATGCCGAGGTCGTCATCGAGCAGATCCTGCTGGCTATCGAAAAGCTCCAGGGGGAGTTCGCCGCTGACGGTAGGCGCTTGATCGGCGTCGGAGTGGCCGTGCCGGGGATCGTTGCCCACCTCGGCGGCGACGCCCGTGTGCATGCGCCGAACATCGGCTGGCGCGACGTCCCGCTCGAGCGGATGATCCGGGAGAGGACGGGGCTCCCGGTTTTTGCCGATAACGGGGCAAAGGCACTCGGGCAGGCGGAGATGTGGCTGGGTGCGGGTCGTGGGGCAACCCATGCTGTGGTGGCGCTGTGGGGTACCGGGATCGGCGCTGCGATCTTTACGAACGGCACGATCTACCGCGGTGCCGCATCGAGCGCCGGGGAGTGGGGCCACACCTGCATCGTGGTCGGCGGCAAGACCTGCCGGTGCGGGGCGGCCGGGTGCGTCGAGGCCTACATCGGAGCAGGGGCGCTCCTCGAGGAGTGGTACCGCACGGACCCCGCTGCGACGCCGCCAACTGACCCCGATTCCGAGGAATGGGCTGGTTCGTTCCTCGAAGCCGCCCTCACCAACAAGTCCGCCGAGGCCGCCCTCGACCAGGCGGCCGCGTACTTCGGTGCGGCTGCAGCCAACCTGGTCAATTTGTTCAACCCGGAAAAGATAATCCTGGGTGGCTGGATCGGTTTGAAGTTCGGCCCGAGGCTGCTGGACAAAATCCGCAAGCACGTGGACGACCAAGCTCTGGAGTACACAGCGAGCCGTGTCACTATAGAAATAGGCCAGCTCGGCGCGGAAGCGGTCGCGCTTGGCGCATGCACCCTTGTGATGGACGAGCTTCTCGCGAACGGCGGCACACCGCCGCTCCCGGGGTACTCCAAGCTGGGCAAGCTGCGTTTTTCCTGAGGCAAACCGCCAGGGGTGCTTAGCCGGCGGGGATGACCCCTGTGCGGGCAAGTTCGCTGTACCACAGACCGCTGTCCTTGACGACCCGTTCCTGGGTCGCGTAGTCCACGTAGACGATCCCAAAACGCTTCGAGTACCCGAGCGCCCATTCGAAATTGTCGAGGAAAGACCACACGAAGTAACCCTGCACCGGCACCCCCTCGTCCTTGGCCTGCAGGACGGCGGCAATGTGGGACTTGAGGTAGGAAGTGCGTTGCTCGTCATGGACGGCCTCGCCCTCCCGGGTGTCGTTGTAGGACGCGCCGTTCTCGGTGACGTAGATGGCAGGCAGCTTGTAGCGGACGTGCGCCTGGGTGATGACCCGGTGCAGCCCCTCTGGGCGGATCGTCCAGCCCACAATTGACGTACGAGGCATATCGGGCTCGTCGACGACCGAGTAGCCCAGCCAGTTATCGGGCGAATAACGCACGTAGTTGCCGAAATAGTAATTCAGGCCGAGAAAGTCGGGCGGGACCCGCATCGCGTCCATATCGGCTTCGTAGCCACGCGGGAGGTACTCGCGCGACCCGGCTCTCGATGGCGCCAGGGTAGCGACCGTAGACGAGCGGGTCGGCGAACATCGGGAAGTTGTGCCAGGCCTCGGCTCGTTCGGCTGCCGCGACGTCTTGCTCGGAATCACTGGCCGGCCAAACACCCGTGTCATGGAGGGCAAGCCCGACCGACAGCTTGGGATCGATAGCTTTCAGTGCATGAAATCCGGCCACATGTGCGCGGATCTGGTGGTGGACCGAGTGGCAAGCCTGGTAGATGTTGCGCATCCCCGGGGCGTGATTGCCGACCAGGTGCCCCTCGTTTGCCACGACGAACGGCTCGTTGAGGGTCATCCAGAACTTGACCCGGTCGCTCAGCGCATTGCCGACTATCGAGACGTACTCGGCGAACCAGTTTGCTATGTCAGGGTTTGACCAACCGCCTCGCCTGAACAATGCAGCGGGGAGGTCCCAGTGGAAAAGCGTGGCAAATGGCTCTATCCCCGCCTCGAGGAGGCCGTCCACGAGGCGGTCGTAAAAAGCGAGCCCTGCAGCGTTGACGGCGCCGGTGCCCTCGGGAAGGATGCGTGGCCAACGGAGAGAAAAACGGTAGCTGTTCAGGCCCAAGTTTTTCATGAGCTCGATATCCTGCGGCCACCTGTGATAGTGGTCTGCGGCGATATCGCCCGTCTGCCCCTCGAAAGTTGTCCCAGGCGTGTGCGAAAACTCGTGCCAAACGCAGCTCCCGGCCCCGTCAGCCAGCGGCGAGCCTTCTATCTGGTATGCCGCGGTCGCGGCCCCCCAGTAAAACTTGCTGTTGTTGTCGCCCTCAGGTTCCAGCACGCTGACCTCCTAATGTCATTGGTTCCCGCCAGATCGACGGCATTGCAGTTCGGGCCAGCCGATCAGTACAGGACGCAGCGGACTCTGTGGTTCGGACCTACCTGGCGCCATTCCGGCAGCGCTGTCAAGCATTCTGCGCGTGCCTGCGGGCAGCGCGGGGCAAACGGGCAGCCCGGTGGCAGGTCCGTCAGGTCGGGCGGGTCGCCGCGTGCCTCGAAATGGGCTTCCTTGGTGAAATGTGCCGAGGGGTCAGGCGCGGCCCGCCGCAACAACTGCGTGTAAGGGTGCCGCGGCTCGCCCATGACCTCCTCCGCAGGCCCGACTTCCACCAGATGGCCGGCGTACATGATCGCGATCCGGTCGCTCATATAGGAGGCACCGGCGAGGTCGTGGGTCACGAACACGATGGAAAGAGATTGCCGGTCGCGCAAGTCCAGCAGCAGGTTCATAATGCTGAGCCGGATCGATACGTCGAGCATCGACGTCGGCTCGTCCGCCAGCACCAGTGAGGGGCGTGCGGCGAGGGCACGCGCGACGCCGACCCTCTGACGTTGCCCGCCGGAGAGCTGGTAGGGGTAGCGCCTGAGGAAGTCGGCAGGTGGCACCAGGCCTACTTCGCTAAGTAATTGGTTGACGGCCTCTGGCTGTTCATGCCTAGGGACGACACCGAAGGTGGTGAGGGGCCGAGAGACGGTGTACTTCACCTTGTGCAGCGGGTCGAGCGACGTGTACGGGTCCTGGAAGATCATTTGCACCTGGCTGCGGTGCTCGCGTAGGCGGCGTTGGCTTGGCCTCGGCGGCATCGGCTGGCCGTTTATGGAGACCTGGCCCGCAGTCGGCCTTTCGAGGAACGCCACCGAGCGGGCAAAGGTGGTCTTGCCTGAGCCTGACTCGCCGACAAGGCCGAGCACTTCGCCGGCGGCAACGGACAGGTCGACATCGCTAAGTGCGTGGACGATCTTCGCTTTGCCGACCTTGCCCACCGAATAAGTCTTGGTCAACCCGCTGACTTGGAGCACCGGGAGCTGCCCCGGTGCCGCTTCGGTAGGCATGTCGCTTGCACCTAATGCGCTAACCAACGGTGGCCTCTTTCTGGCTGAAGAGGTGGCAGACGACCCGGTGGCCCTCGACCGGGGTGATCTCCGGCGGGTCGAGCACGTCGCATACCCCCGGGATGATCCTGGGGCAACGGGGATGGTACGAGCACCCGGTCGGGAGCTGGCTGAGGTCAGGTGGCTGGCCGGTAAGACCTTCCATCCTCTTGTGGGCGGCGCCGACGGGCGGGAAAGCGTTCATCAACCCGATCGTGTAGGGGTGGTCCGGGTGCTCGTAGAGCTCCTTGGCAGGGGCTTCTTCGATGATGGCGCCGGCGTACATGATTGCGATCCGGTCGGCGATCTCGACCAGCAGTGACAGGTCGTGGGTGATGAAAACGACACCAAAGCCGAATTCCTGGCGGAGATCGTTCAGGAGTTCGGTTATCGAGCGCTGCACGACAACGTCAAGGGCGGTCGTGGGTTCGTCAAGGAAGAGCAACTTGGGCTTCAATACCACCGAAAGGGCGATCACGGCGCGCTGGCGCATGCCACCGCTCAGTTGGTGAGGGTAGGCATCGAGAAAACGCTCTGGGAGCTTGACCCGTTCGAACATCTCCTTGGCACGTTTCATCGCCTCGTCCTCCGAGTGGATGCCATGCGCCTTCATGGCGTCGAGGAACTGTGCCTTGATGCGTGTCATCGGGTTGAGGACGTTCATCGACGCCTGGAAAACCATTGAGATCTCGGCGAGGTGGAGCGCTCGGAGCTCGGCTACGCCCGCGTCCTTGAGGTCCTTGCCTTGGAAAAGGACCTGTCCCGACAGGATCCTGCCCGGTGGGTCGAGCAGTCCCGCCGCCGCCATCGCCAGCGTCGACTTGCCACAGCCGGACTCACCGGCGATGCCTACGACCTCCCCGGCTCCCACGGAGAGGTTGATGCCCCTGACGATGGTCGTGGTGTGCCTCTCGTCCCAGCCGTAACCGACGTGAAGGTCGCGGATTTCGAGCAAGCTCACGTGGTCCCTCCTCGGGCCGCCGTGAGCTCACCGGGGGTGGGAGGCACCGTTGCAGCGGTTGTCGACATTTGTCCCGTACCAGGCCCGCCGACAGGGGCGGTCCGGGCGGAGGACTTGACAGGGTCGTTCCGGCGCAACCGGGGGTCGGCCACCTCGTCTACGGCGAAGTTGAGCAGGCCGAACCCGGTCCCTAGCAGCAGGATGCAGATACCCGGCAGGAGCAACCAGAGCCAGAGATGGAGCAGGAAAGCGGTGTCGTTCTGCGCCTCGTAGAGCATCGAGCCCCAGGTCAATTGACTGATATCGCCCAGGCCCAGGTACTGCAGGACGGTGTAGGTGAGCACGCCGTAGAGGGCGGCGCCGAAGAAGTTGGCCGCCAACACCCCGAACATGTTGGGGACCACGTGGAAAACGACGATACGCAAGCGCCCTTCCCCGGACATGCGGGCCGCTTCCATGAAGGGCCGGTCCCGCAGCGAGATCGCCTGCGAACGAAGTACCCGGGCGCCCCAGGCCCAACCGGTGACCGTGAGGACCACAATGATCGTGGTGACGCTCTTGTTCTGCACGTACGCGACGATCACGATCAGGAGCGGGAGCCCCGGGAGCACCAGGAAGATGTTCGTTATGGTCGAAAGCACCCCATCGACCCAACCCCCGACGTAGCCGGAGAACACACCCATAAAGAGCTGGACGAGCGAGATCAGTACCCCGGTCACGAGCGCAACTATCAAGGTCGCGCGGGACGAATAAATGAGCTGAGAAAAGATGTCCTGGCCTTCGGGCGTGGTGCCGAGCAGGTGCGCCGAGCTCACGTGGGCCAACGGGGTGAAGTTGATGTTGTTCGGGTCATGGGGGTCGATAACCCCCGCGAAAATGGCCATCAGCGCGAAAAAGACAAGGATGCCCAGGCCTGTGACGGCCTTCTTGTTGCGGAGGAAGGCTTTCAAGATCTTCCTCCCACGCGGATCCGGGGGTCGAGGAACACATAGACGAGGTCTGATACGAAGTTCGCCAGCAGTACGCCGAGGACGATTATGAGGAAGATCGCTTGCATGAGCGGGTAATCCTCGGCCTCGACGGCGGCCAGAAGCTGGTCGGCGATGCCTGGGTAGTCGAAGACGACTTCGATGGCGATGGCGCCTGCGACCACGAAGCCCAGGGAAAGAGCGAAGTTCGTAAACACAGGCAGGACCGCATTGCGGGCCGCGTAGCGGGTGGCAACGGTGCGGTCGGGCAGTCCTTTTGCACGGGCGAACTTGACGAAATCGTCGCTCATCACCGTCACCATGGTGTTGCGCATGAGGATTATGTAGCCGCCCAGCGAGACGGCGACCAGGGCGACAGCCGGCAGGAAAGAGGCCTCGACGATTGCCCATAGTCCCGACAAGCTCGCGAGCTGCCGTGCCTGGATCTGGTTGGTGCTGGAGACGTTGAACCAACCGAGCCGGTAGGCGAAGAAGTAGAGCAGCAGGATCCCCAACCAGAACGCGGGCATGGCCTGCATCATCACTCCGGTTGGGACAAGGATGCTGTCGAAGAAGCCGCCACGCCGCCATGCTGCAATTGCCCCGATGGCGGTCCCGACGACAAACGATATGACCACCGCGCAACCTACGAGGCCGATCGTCCAGGGCAGCTCTTGGCCGATCAAAGTGCTTACCTTTTCAGGGTATTCCGAAATGGAGATGCCGAAGTGGCCCAAGGCTGTCTGGTGGATGTACGTGAAGTACTGCGAGATCGCGCTGTTCGTGTTGTCAAGGCCGTAAGCCTTCGCGATCGCTTTGGCTGCCGAGGGGGAGATCTGGCCACCCTGGGCACCCAACTTGCCCATCATGAGCTCTAGTGGGTTGCCCGGCATAAGCCTGGGCAGTGCAAAGTTGACCGTGAGAGCAACCCACAACGTGAGCAGCAGGAGCCCGACCCGCCTTAGTAGGTATTGCACGCGGTCCCTACCCCTCCGTCCTAACGTTGCTCTCCACCTGAAAGGAAGGGGCCCACCGTGAGGTGGGCCCGCTCCCTGCGTAACTCACTTATGCAGCTTCGCTTTAGCCGAGCTTTACTGCGGGCATCGAGGTGACGCTATCCCAAATGGACGTTCAGGAACATCAATTCGGCGCCAGTGGAGTTGTCCGGTGGTTCCCCGGCGTTATAACTGTTGGTCTGGCTCGGCCAGCCGGTGAAGTAGCGGGTCGAGTAGTCGGTCCAGTTGGCCCTACCCGTGAGAGGGATGACCGGGACGTTTTGGAGGACGGCCTTCTCGACGGTGGCCATGTCGGACTTCTGTACCGAAAGGCTGCTCGTCGATGCGTAGCTGGCGAGGGCGGAATCGACGGTCGGGCTCGACCACCGTTCCCAGTTGTCCCCGGTGCTGGCTGTGCCGTCCGGCACCATCTCAGCGGAGTCCAGCAGGCTGTAGTACTCGTAGTAGGGCGTGGCATTGTTGTTGTTGGACCACGAGACTGCGAACTGGTACGTGCCGTCGAGGATCGAGGGGTAATACGTTGACCAAGGCTCCTGGTCGACGGTTGAAGTTATCCCGATCTGCTTCAGAATCCGACTGGATCGTTGTGGCGACCGAGATGAAGTCGGTCCAGCCGGCGCCGATAAGGATCTTGAGCGTCGGTATCACGTTGCCGGCCGGGTCCTCGAGTTGGCCACCCACGAGCTTGTAGCCGTTGGTCTCCAGCAGCGACAGGGCGGCCGACGGGTTGTAGCTCCACTCCAGCGAGCTGACCGACGACGGGATCCAGGAGCTGACTTGGCCCGCCGTGATGCCGGATTCGTTGGCGGCAGGAAGTGCCCCGAAATATGCCAGGTTGGCGACCTGTGTCGTGTTGACCGTCATGGCGACGGCCTTGCGGAAATTGACGTCGTTGAACGGTGCGGCGGCGTCGTTCATGTAGAGGATGTTGTCCTGGTAGGCCGGCCAAAAGATCTTGTTCCAAGGGTGGGCGGACTCAAAGGTCGCCGGGGCGTCGGTGATGTAGTCGTAGGTATAGGCGGCGTCACCGTTCAGCACCAACAGCTCGGCGGTATCGTCGGACTTGACCGCTTCGTAGGTCACTCCGCTCACGTAAGGCTCGCCCGCTTGCCAGTAGTTGGTGTTCTTCACGTAACTGACCAGGGTGGGGGAGAAGGACTTGAGGACGAAAGCCCCAGTGCCAACGGGGTGAAGGTTGGGGTATGTGACCGGGTTAGCGATCTTCGACCAGATGTGCTTGGGGATGATCAGCTGCTTGACGATCTCTGGCAGCTGCACGGTGCTCTGGGTCTTGAACGTGAGCACCACGGTGTTGGGAGCCTTGCCCACGCTCGCCGAGTCGAGGCCAGCGGCCCAAAGCCCATTTATGTCGAGCGCCGGGTATTTGTGGATGTAGTTGAAGGTGAACGCGACGTCAGCGGCGCTGAACGGCTTGCCGTCGTTCCAGTCGACACCGGTGCGCGTGATGTATCGTCAGGGTCTTGCCACCGTTGGACCAGGTCCAGCCTGTGGCCAGCAGGGCGGAGATTTTGCCCGTATAGGGGTTGTCGTAGGCGAGGCCCTCATAAAGCAGGCTGAGGGTGCCACCGGCAGTGGAACCGCTTTGGCCCGGGTTGAGCGGGTTGAAGTTGTCCGGGATCGTGACCCAGGGCATCACAACGTGCAGCACCCCACCGTACTTAATCTTGGCGGACGCATTCGCGGTTGCCGTTGGCGCCAGAGACAGCATCATCGTCAGGCATGCGCCGCTTGTGAGCACGGCAAACAAGCGTGATTTCCTCATTACTTGTTTTCCTCCTCTTTCCAGTTTCCATAGCTCGCCCCCGGCTTTGGCCCCTCGGGAGGGTCTAGCCACCCCCGAGTTCGAGCTGGCGGGAGGTGGTGGTGCGCCACCCGCGTTTGAGCGTAGTTTAAGGCTTGAAGCGAGTCAAGTAGCCCCCCAGGGCAGGCGCCGTTAAAAGCCGCTCTGACCTGCAAAAACTCGTGCACGAGCGGCGCTGGAGGGGCTCAGTGGGGGGATGTCGGGGCCCGGGAAAACGGGCGCGAGAGGGGGTTTGCTAAGGGGCCGGGGGCGCTCAGCCGACCCGGGTGGCCAGCACGAAGAAAGCCGGGTTGAGCGGGATTATTTGGACGTCCGCTCCGGTGTAGGGCGCTTGGACGATCTCTCCGTTGCCAACGTACATCGCAACGTGCTCACCGGGGTCGGCCGGGAAGACCAGATCCCCGGGTTCGAGGTCCGACATCGGGATCTGAACGGTGTCGTCGTACTGGCTGCCGCTGTAGTGAGGTAGGTAAATGCCTGCCTGCGCGTAGGCCCACATGACAAGGCCGGAGCAGTCGAACTCCTCTGGCCCTGCGGCCCCCCAGACGTACGGGTCGCCCACCCTGCTTTCCGCGGCTTGCACTGCTGTCGCAGCGGCGCCGGACACGCCGGGGATGTCAACGGTGCTGCTCGGCGTGACGACGGGTGAGCTCGATGCCTCGTCCTGTTGGGCCTGCCGGGCCTCGGCGGCTGCTTGCTCGGCGGCCGCCTCCCTTGCAGCTGCTGCTTCGGCCGCGGCGGCAGCTGCGGCGGCAGCTCGCTCTTCGGCGAGGCGTTGGGCTTCTGCCCGCTGTTCAGCCGCCAGCTCTTCGGCTTGGATCTGGGCCACGAGCGTAGCGATCTGGCCCGTCACGCCCTGCTGCACGGAAGTGAGCTGGTCCTCGGCCTTTTGCACCTGCTCCCGGTCCGCCTTGAGCTGGGCCACTCGTTTTGCGGCGGCATTCCTTGCGAGGACGAGTTGGGCTCGGTCGGTGGTGGCCACTGCCGCGGCGAGGCGGAAGCTGTCGAGCGCGTCGGACTGGTCAGAAGCGAACGTGTCCTCAAGCTCTTGGCTGACCAAGGCGTCGTTGAGGTTGCTCAGGGGTACTGAGCCGGATATTGCGAACTGCGGGCCGTCGCCCACGTAGGCGGCCACAGCGTCTTGGCGGAGGTTGGCAATAGCAAGGCCCTGGTGCGCTTCGGCACCCTTCAGCTGCTTTGCCGCCGCCGCCACGCGGGCGTTGGCCTGGTGCAAGGCGACGACACCGCCGTCGTACTGCTCGCCGAGAGCGGCTTCCTGTTGGCCCAGAGCGGCAATCTTGCCGGCGATGACCTGGGCTTCGGCGCGAAGGTTGGCGAGCTGGTCGGCGCCGGCCGACGGGATTGCCGATGTGAGCGTGGCTGAGGCGAGGAGAAGGGTCGCGACCACCAAACCAGCGTTACGACGTAAATGCGGTTTGAGCAGCGTCACAACCCTCGGAACGTTATGTGAAAAGTAAGGGCCTGGTCAAGGACCGTTTTATTAGCGCTGGTCAGGACCGGTGCAAATTGTGCAAAACGGTACTTATAACGTTTATGCGAACGCTACCGGCGCTAAAGGCGCTCAACGATCATTGCCATGCCTTGGCCACCACCGATCGACATGGCCTCGAGGCCGACAGTGGCGTCCACGGTGCCGAGGCCATTGAGCAGAGTCGTCATGATCCTTGCGCCGGTCATGCCAAAGGGGTGGCCGAGGGCGATGGCGCCACCGTGCATGTTGAGGCGGTCCTCGTCGATCCCGAGGTTCTGCGCACAAGGGATGACCTGGGCCGCGAAGGCCTCGTTGAGCTCGACCAGGTCGATGTCGGCCATGGTCATGCCCGCCCGCGCGAGGGCGCGGCGGCAAGCCTCTACGGGGCCGAGGCCCATGACCTCCGGGTCGATGGCCGATACGCCGGTCGCGACGACGCGTGCCATCGGCCTTATTTTCAGCTGGCGCGCCCGCTTGTCGCTCATCAGGAGCACGGCCGCGGCGCCATCGCTGAGCGGGCAGCTGTTGCCTGCGGTTACCTCCCCATCGGGACGGAAGGCCGGCTTCAGCTCAACCATGGCCTCCATGCTCGTGCCACGCCGGGGGCAGTCGTCGCGCAGGATGTAGGTCCCGTCGGGGAGCTGGAGCGGGACGATCTCCCTGGCGAAGAAGCCGTTGTCCTGAGACTTGACCGCACGCTGCTGCGAGCGCATGGCGAAGAGGTCCATATCTTCACGCGAAACGCCGCAAAGCTCCCTCACGTTCTCGGCGGTCTGGCCCATCGCTATGTAGATATCTGTGAGGCTCTCGGGGTTCCCGATCCCGATCGGGGCCCATGGCGGCGAACCGCCTAGCGCCCTTTCAGCCGTCCGCTGCTCGGCATCATCGAAGCGGGGGTTGTGGGTCGCTGGCATGTCGTCGGCACAACCCAGCACGTACCTGCTCGTCGACTCGACCCCGCCGGCCACGCAAACGTCGCATTCGCCTGCGATGATGGCGTGCGCTCCCATCCTGATGGCCTGAAGGGAGGAGGCGCAGTACCGGTTGACGGTGGTGCCTGGGACCTCTGTGAGCCCGCAGAGCAGGGCCACCACACGCGCAATGTTGTAGCCCTGTTCGCCCGCCGGCGAAGCGCAGCCCCAGATCACGTCTTCGATGCTCGAAGCCTTGAGGTCCGGGACCTCAGAGAGCAGCGCCAACAGGACCTGAGCGGACATGTCGTCCGCTCGCAGCTCAACCAGAGACCCCCTGAAGGCTCGCCCAATGGGGCTCCGGACGGCGGCGACAATCACGGCTTGGTTCATAGGGCCCTACTGCCATTTTGACGGTTGCGGCTTGTTAGAGCGAGGCGAGGTTGACGTCGGCAGCGACGGTCGAACCTGCTTCGACCTCCACTGCCGAAAATGCGGCGCCTAACGCTGTGGCAGACACAGTGTAGAGCCCCTCGGGCACGTCGGAGAAGCGGTAGCTGCCAGCCCCATCGGTCCACGTAGTCGCAACGACAGTCCCGTTATGGTCGGTCAGGTTCATCTGGGCCGCGGGCACCCATTCACCGCCCTGCCCCGTTACCGCGCCGTACAGGTTGCCTACTCCCACCATTGCGACGCCGATGGTCTGCGTTTGGGCGCGTTCGACGATGACCGTTACTTCCTCGGTGCGGTAGCCGGCCTTATGGACCACTAGGTCGTAGCTGCCCTCGGGCAGGTCACCAAACAAAAAGGACCCGTCCTGGCCGGTCCGGCATTGGGCCGCTACACCCTCGTCGGCGCTGATGAGCTCAACGTCCGCGCTCACGGGCAGCCCTTGCTTGGCGGTGGACACCTTGCCGGCGAGGGAGCCGATGCCGACGAGCCTGAGCATTGCGTCCGGCTCCTGCGAGTTCAGCGTGAACATCTCAGCGGCAGGCCTGAAGTGCGGCGCCGCGGCGATCAGCGTATAGCGCCCTTCCAGCAGGTCAGCGACGGCGAACGAGCCGTCCGAGCCGGCGATAGCGTGGCCCGCCTCGTCGCCGTCTGTGTTGACGAGGGTCACTAACGCGCCGGCTATGGGCTCACCGGTCGCTGCCACAACCCGACCGCGCACCCAGCGGCGCCCGATCGTAACGCGGACGTCACCGCTCGCATCTTCAGGCTCGGCCTCGGCCTCTTCAATCGCGACCTCGGCGAGCTCAGGCTCCGTGTCGACTAGGTGCCAATACGACAAGAAGTCGGCGCCAGCTACCACCTCCGCGGCGTCGCCTTCCTCCGCCGGCTCCCCGATCAACTGCCTCGGCTGCCGTCCCGCTTTCAATCGCCTCAGCCGCCGGCTCGGCCTCCACCGCCTCGGAAGTGGTGGTCGGGACATCGCTGGCGGCGGGGCCCTCGTGCGGTGCGTGCCACCCGGACCACCCGGTCCATGCCTGGATTGGCGGGGTCGTTGCTGCCAAGGCGGGCGGCGCCTCAGTCGCATCGGGCTCGCTGATCGCTCCGTCTGGGAGCGGTGCGTCGGGCCCGATGGGCTCCGCGACCGGGGCCACGAGGTCTGGGGCCGCTCCGTTGGTAGCCGCTGTGCCAGGTGCCGATAGGTCGGGGGACACCAGGTCTGAGCTCGCCGGCTCTGAGGGGGCTGCGTTAGTGACAGGGGCGCTAGCTGGTGCCCCGTCGCTAGCCGGTGCCCCGTCGCTAGCCGGTGCTCCTGGGACCGGCGTCGCCGGCTCTTTACGTCTGGCCAGCGCGCCGGGTCTCGCCGGCTCATCGTTGGAGGCGACCTTGTCGGGAACGGGTGGGGCCGCCACCGTTATGCCGAGGGCGGCCAGTGTGGCCGCCGCCGACGTCTCCTGCGGGGGCGTCGGTTGCGGGCGCGTCCCGGTTACGGCGGGCGCGGGGCGGGCCCGTTTGGCGACGGCGCGGCGCTGCGACCAGCTGCAGCCCCGTTGGGAGCGGTACGAATGGATGTAGCCCCGTTGCTCTGGCTGCCCGTGCCCTGGCTCTCCTGGCCACCCAGCTGGAGGGCTCCGGTTCGCGGGACGTCGCTCGAGCGGGTTGACAGCGCCAGCACGGCCGAGCCCAGTGCGACGAGGGCGGCCACGAAAAAGACCTCATGTATTGCGCCGGCGAAGCCCCGCTGGATTATCGGCAGGATTTCTGAGCGGAGCGCGGCCGGCGATGAGCTCAGAGCCTGCGCCGTGTGGCCGTCGAGCACGAGGCTCGCAATGGTGGGGTTTTGCGTAGCGAGCTGAGCGAAACCGGCGGTCCGGTTGGAAATATGGTCGCTCAGTTGGGTGACGAAAATCGCACCGAACACTGCGACTCCCGCAGCAGCCCCCATTTGGCGGAAGGTCGAGATTGTCCGCGAAGCAACGGCGGCCAGGGTCGGGTGGACCGTGGCTGCCGCGGCGGACGCTAGGCGCGGGTTGACGAGTTCGAGGCCCACACCCGCAACGAGCAATCCCGGGACGAGGTCCGACAAGTTCCCGGACGCGGACTGCCGGCTTATGAGCCACAAGCCGACAGCCACCAGCGTGAGGCCGCTGCAGATAAGGACCTTTACAGGGAGGTGTTTGTCCAGGAAGCCGGCCAGTGGGAGGAACAACAAGGTCACCACAGTGAGCAGGAGGAGGTGGGTACCGATGGTCAGTTCCGAGTAGCCCAGGTCGAACGACATGTAGATGACGAGGCACATGACCGGGCCCAGCACGGCCATCGAAAGCCCAAAGGCGGCGATAGAGCTGCCTGTAAACGTTCGCCGGCGGAACAGCGACACGTCGAGCATCGGCGCCCGCGCGACGCTTTCCGAGGCGACAAAGCCGATCAACAAAATGCCGGTCATGATGAAGCAAGCCAGCACCCCGTTTTGGAAGAAGCCCTCGACCGCGCTCGAGGCCCGCACCAGCCCGACCACGAAGATGACGATTGCTGCCGTGAACATGACGAGGCCGCGCCGGTCGACCATCCGTGCGCGATGGGGCCTGCCGCCGGTCGCGGGAGCGTCATCGGCGAAGCGAGGTGCTCGCGCCGGTTCCCCGCTCCCTGGGGCGAGCGCGGGCTCCTTTATCGCGACGAGCCCGATCAGGAGGGCCAATACCGACACTGGCACCTCCAACAGGAACAGCCAGTGCCACCCGAGAGCGGAGGTGATCTCGCTACCCACTAGCGGGGACGAGGCGATGGCAACTCCGGTGACCGTTCCCCACACAGCCACGGCGGCCCGCCCCCGAGCCTCGCGGAAGGTCTCGGAGAGCAGGACAGGGCCGGTAGCGAAGAGCAGCGCCCCGCCGATGCCCTGGACGACTCGGCCCCCGATCAGCGCGTAGGGCGTCTGGGCTAGCCCGCAGAGCAGAGATCCCGCAGCGAAGACGACGAGGCCTGCGAGGAAGACCGGTCGCCGGCCGACGACGTCGGTTATTTGCCCTGCGGTGAGGAGCAAAGCCGCCAGGGCGAGGACGAAGGCTTCCAGCACCCACTCGAGTTCTGAGAAGGAAGCTCCGAGGCTGCGATGGACCGCCGGCAGTGCCACGGCCACCGCCATAAAATCGAGCAGCAGCATGAGGGTTGCCAGGCTCACGGCAGCGAGGACGCCCCAGCGCTTGACCACCCCCGGAGGGCTCGCGCCACGCACAGGTTGGCTCGTCGCGCCCGGCTCTAGCCGCGCCGATCGCTCATTGGTCGTGGGCGCCCCGGTCTTCCCTATGAGCCAACGATACTTGGAAAGTGCCTGGTCGCCTACGCTTTGCGCCTGCCGCAGGGCGGACCGCACGCCACGGTGTGAGCATCTCACGCCCAGTGCGCGCCGGCCCCCCGTTGCGGCGGCTCGGCTTTCGCGTGTTCCTAGTTATCGCGCCTAGTACGGGGGGTAGCCTCTGTCATATGAGCGCTATTAGCGAAACTGCTGTCGCCCCTCCGAAGCCGCTTCTTGACGGCGACCACGAGCGAATGGCTCATATCGTGCTGGAGGGCGTGTCGACAGACGACGGCGACTTCGTCTCCGCCGGCCCGTCGGTTGTCGAAGGCATGGTGATGGGCACCCCTGTCAGGGCCTTGTGCGGCAAGATCTGGGTACCAGGCAGAGACCCCAAGAAATACCCGCTGTGCCATACCTGTAAGGACATTGCCGAGCAGATGGGATGGGCAGTACCCGCGAGCTGACCGAGGGGTCGGCTAGCTCTCGTTGGGGACGGGGCCGAGGCCCAGGCACAACCGGGGTTGGGGTGAGCGCCTCCAGATCCGGTCCGACGCAGCAGCGTGGAAGGTTGCCGACATGCTTGTGGTGCAACCAGTCATCGGTTCCCCAACGGTCCAGAAGCGGCTCGGCATCCCAGCCATGTCGGCCAACCGGGCCATCGAGCGTCTGGTGGCGGGGGCGGTCCTTAGGGAGGTCACCGGCAGGTACCGGGACCGGGTCTACGAGGCCAAGGAAGTCCTCGTCGCCCTGGACGGCTTCGCCGTCCGAGCAGGGCGCCCGAACTAGCCAGTAGGCGGGGCCAGGAGCGTGCAGGTCTTGGCCTTGCTCCGGGTCAGTCCTCTTGCTCCGGGTTAGTCCTCTTGCCCCGGCTCAGTCCTTCTGCTCGGGGTCAGTTCTGGTGCAGCGCTTCGGCCTCGTCGAGAGCTTGTGCCAGGGTGTGCCACGACAGGGTCGCGGACTTGATCCGCACCGGGAACTTCACGACTCCCTGAAGTGCCTCGAGGTCGCCCAGTGCCACGCCTTCGTCAGCGGCGACTTCGGCCCCGCTACGCTCCGGGCCGGTCTTGTCCGTCTCATCGCTCCCAGGCTCCAACTGCTGCACGTGCAGCGACATCATGGCCCGGAAGGCCCTGATCGTCGAGCGGGCTTGTGCCGTCGTCTTGCCCTTGACGGCAGCGGACATCATGGAAGCCGAGGACTGCGATATGGAGCACCCTTGGCCGGCAATCTTGAGGTCGGTGATCACGCCATCGGTGACGTCAAGAAAAACGACGATCTCGTCACCACAAAGCGGGTTGAAGCCCTCCGTCCGTAACGCCGGGGGCGACTCCAGCTCGCCCCTGTTACGAGGGTTGCGGTAGTGGTCGAGGATTATTTCCCTATAAAGATCTTCAAGTCCTGGCATGACAGCTCCGAATGCTCTGGTTTCTCAACCGAAAAGGGCGTCGGCCCCGCCAATGGCATCGACGAGGGCATCGACATCGGCCTCGTCGTTGTACACCGAGAACGACGCCCGCGCGGTGGCACCAACCCCGAGGCACCGCATCAGCGGTTTGGCACAGTGATGGCCGGCACGGACGCAAACCCCGACCTCGTCGAGCACCTGGGACAGGTCGTGAGCGTGGATGTCCTTGTACGAGAAGCTGACGATCCCGGCCCGCTCGGCTGACGGGGGAGGGCCGTAGATGACGATCTCGTCGCCGTAGCGGTCCTTGAGCGCCTTCATGGCGTATGAGGTGAGCGCTTGTTCGTGGGCCCGCACTGCTCCCATCCCGATGCCGCGGAGGTAGTCGATCGCGACGCCGAGCCCGATGGCTTCGGCGATCGGAGGAGTACCTGCCTCGAACTTCCAGGGGATGTCGTTCGTGGTGAAGCCGTCGAGGCGCACGTCGCGGATCATCTCGCCCCCCGTCAGGAACGGTGGCATCGCTTCGAGCAGCTCGCGCTTGGCCCACAGGCGCCCGATCCCGGTCGGCCCCAGCATCTTGTGCCCGGTGAACGCGACGAAATCGGCGCCCAGGTCCAGCACTTCGGTCGCCAGGTGGGGGACATACTGGGCGCCGTCCACGAGCACCAGGGCACCGGCAGCATGAGCCGCGTCTGCCAAGGTGCGAACCGGCGGGAGAGTGCCGAGCACGTTAGAAGCCGCCGTGACCGCCAGCAATTTGGCGCCGTCCAGCAGCGCGGCGAGGTTTTCGAGGTCTAGAGTGCCGTCGCCGGCAAGGCGCAGGAAGCGGAGCTGGGCGCCCGTTTCCTCACGGAGTTGCAGCCAGGGGACGAAATTGGCATGGTGCTCGATCTCGGTCGTCACGACCACGTCGCCCGGCCCGATGTTCTTGCGGCCCCAGGAGTAGGCGACGAGGTTGATGGCCTCGGTGGCGTTTTTCGTGAACACCACTTCGTCCGGCGACCCGGCGCCGATGAAGCTGGCCACTTTGGCGCGAGCCTCCTCGTAAAGCCTCGTTGCCTCCTGCGCTATTTCGTAAACGCCCCTGTGGACGTTCGCGTGCGTGGTCTCGTAGTAACGGGACATGGACTCGATAACCGCCAGCGGCTTTTGCGACGACGACGCCGTGTCCAGGTAGACCAGACGCTTGCCGTGCACCAAACGATCGAGGATCGGGAAGTCCTTCTTTATGCGGGCAACGTCGAGCGGTGCAGCGAGCGCAGCTCACCTCCATGCCTCGTAGCCTTCCTCTTCGAGGCGGCTAGCCAGCTCCGGCCCACCGCTTTCCACGATCCGCCCATTGACGAGCAGGTGCACCGCATCAGGCGCGAGAAGGCTCAGGATCCGCTGGTAATGGGTTATGACCAGGAGGCCGAGACGAGGGCGGGCCGCACGCACTTCCCCGACACCTGAGGCCACCACCTTGAGCGCGTCGATATCGAGGCCCGAGTCCGTTTCGTCGAGCACAGCCAGGTCCGGCTCCAGGACAGCCATTTGGAGCACCTCGTTGCGCTTCTTTTCCCCGCCGGAAAAACCCTCGTTCAGGTAGCGGTCGCCGAAGGACGCGTCCATGTCGAGCTTACGCATCCACTCCATGATGCCTAGCCGCAGTTCAAGGACAGACAGATCGACGCCCTTGCGCGCCGAGAGCGCTTGGCGCAGGAACTGGACCAGGGGCACGCCCGCGATCTCCTCGGGGTACTGGAACGCCAGGAAAATGCCCGCTTTGGCACGGGTCTCCGTCGGCCACTGGGTGATGTCCTCGCCCTTGTAGAGGATCTGGCCCCGGGTCACCTCGTAGCCCGGCGATGCCAGAAGGGACTTTGCCAGGGTCGACTTGCCGCCACCGTTGGGCCCCATCAAGGCGTGCAGTTCGCCAGCCGGGACTACCAGATCTATGCCGCGGCAGGATCTCGGTGCCCTGGACAGAAACGTGCAGGTCGCGTATCTCGAACAGGGCCGGTCCTGCAGGCGCGCCAGGGTCGGGGGCGCCAATTCGAGCAGAGGGGGAAGGGGGGGTCGGCACTGTCATCAGGGACCATGATATTAGCCGGGCCGGTATTACCACTACAGCCGTAGGGGAAATAATCGGGCGTGGATATCCGCCACCACGACTGGACGTGCGCGTTAGACTTGGACTACCGAAGAAAGGAGGTGGTCCAGCTGAGCAGTAGTCAACGATCTGGGACCTCGGAGGTGGCTGGCCGCTAAGCGGCCTGCTGGACCGCCTGGTTAGTCCAAGCCAGACACCCAGGTGACGCCGGCCGGGAGTTGGTCCCCCTCGGTAAACCAAACGGCTTTGCCTGCCCTTTCCAGTTAGTCAGCACCGGGGGAACGCGATGTTCGCTTCCCCCGGTGTTTTACTGTCCGCCGACGGCCGGCTCAATCGTGGTCCTATAGCCTGTCAGCGATGCCAAGCCAGGAGCCGCGAGGCGGGAGCGGGGAGGCTGCCCCCGGTAATCCCAAAGGCACCAACGGCTGGGGCGGTGGGCGCGCCTCGGGAGAGGTCCTGAGCCTTGCTCAGCCCGACGGGCCCACTCTGAGCGGGTACCTGGCAAGGCCCAGCTTCTCGGCGGCATCCGGCTCGGGGCGCGACGGCATAGTCCTGTCACACGGTTTTCCCGAGCCGCAGCACAAGGCGGGCGTCCCGAGCTACGGGTACCCTCAGCTGGCTACACGCCTGGCGGCCGAGACGGGCGCTGCCGTGTTGACCTTCGACTTCCGGGGCACCGGTGATTCGGCGGGCGATTTCTCGCTCGGAGGGTGGCGGGCCGACCTGGTTACCGCGGTCGAGACGTTGCGTGCCGTCCCTGGTATCGAGACAATCTGGCTAGTCGGTTTTGCAGCAGGAGCCACCCTGTCGATCTGCGCCGCCGGCGAGGACCCCTCGATTGGTGGTGTGGCGGCATTTGCCCCTCCTGCCGAGTTCCTCGAGCGGGGAGGCGACCCTCGCAAGTTCGTGGCCCAGGCCAGGGCAGCCGGGGTGATCCGCACCAGGGGCTACCCGCCGGACATCGGGGCGTGGGCCCGGGAATGGCGCCAGGTCCGCCCGACCGACCTCGTGGCCAAGGTACCCCCCCGGCCATTGTTGATCGTGCACGGGGCCAACGACGACGTCGTCCCGATCACCGACGCCCGGGAACTGGCCGATGCAGCCAGGCCCACCGCGGAGCTGCGCGTCCTCGCGGGTGCCGGCCACATGCTCCTGCACGACCCGCGTGCCATAGCTCTCCTGCTGGGCTGGTTCGACCGCCACCTGGGGTCTGCCACTGCAAGTACCTGAGGGGTAGGCGCCTGACGGCCTCCCTGGAGCTAAACGCTGGCCGCCTTGGCCTTGGCGGCTGCCTTCATCTGAGCCTTGTGGGCGCGAACTTGGAGCAGGGACTCCTTGCTCGAAATGTCCGCCACGGAGAAGTGCGTGCCTTTGTCGCCGAAGGGTTTGCTGACCTCCTGCCAGCCTGATGGGCGTACCCCGAGCTGCTTGCCGAGCAGCGCCACGAAAATCTTGGCTTTCTGTTCCCCAAAACCGGGCAAGGCGCGCACGCGCCGGAGCAGGTCGGCCCCGCTCGAGGCGCCCTCCCAGACGCGGGCGGCGTCCCCGTCGTAGTCGTCCACGATGATCTGGCAGAGCTGCTGGACACGCCCTGCATTGGAGGCGGGGAACCTGTGGAGCGCCGGCCTCTCCGAGAAGACAGCTGCCAGCTCGGCGGGATCCATTGCTGCGATCGCGCCCGCGTCCAGCTGGCCACCGAGGCGGTCGCGCAGGTCCCGCGGAGAGCTGAACGCTCGCTCCAAAGGGACCTGCTGGTCGAGGACCATGCCTATTAGCAACGCGAGGGGGTCCTCAGAGAGGAACGCGTCGGCCTCTGGGTCCCCGCTTAGGTAGAGCGCCATTTGAGAAGCTTACGCGGTCGGAGATCCAGTGGCCCCCCAGGCGTGACAGTCGGGCTTGCCGCTGCTGCGAGGCCAGCCGCGGGCCCGACCTGCTCGTTGGCACCGGAGACGAGGCGCATCCCACCGGCACGCTTCGCCTCGTACATAGCCGCATCGGCCCGTTCGTGCACCGTACGAGCGTCAGCCATGGAGCCACCGCACGCCGCTCCCACCGATATCCTCGCCGGGACGCCCCCTTCCTGCACGCTCGCCAGTGCCCGGAACATGCGGGCCGCGATGTCCTCCACCGCGACCTGGTCGGCATCGAAACAGAAGGCTGCAAATTCGTCCCCGCCGATGCGAGCGAGAACGTCGCCGCGCCGCAGCGCGCCTACGAGCGCTTGGCCTATCGAGCGGAGAAGCTTGTCGCCGGTGGCGTGGCCTTTGCTGTCGTTGACGCGCTTCAGCCCGTCGACGTCGACTGCCAGCACGGCGAACGGCTGGCGCCCGGGCCGGTGCTCCAGCAGCTGTTCGAAGCTGCGATGATTTGCCAGCCCTGTGAGCTCATCGGTCATCGCCTGCCACTGCACCAGCTCATGGGCTCGCGCGTTGGCCAGAGCCAGCTCGAGCAGCCGGCCGACAGCCTGCAGCTGTTCGAACTCGTCTTCGCCGATGTCATGGGCCCGAGAGGTCATAGCCAGCACACCGTCGAGACGGCCGCGGACGACCACCGGTACCCAAGCCCCGCAAACGGCTTTCGCCTTCTGCAGCTGGAGACTGACGTTGGGCCCGGCGTGCTCGGGCGAGAGCGTCCCGCGCATGGGCGACATCGTTGCAACGACGCTCGGAAGGTAGGGGTGCTCGGCCAGTTCGAAGCTGTCGACCGGGAACTCACCGTCATCAGCCTCATGCAGGACACGGACCTGGTTGCCGTCGATGAGGTCGTAGTGGGCGCGGCCGAAGGCCACGCTGGGGCGGTGAAACGAGCTCAACGGCCAGGTCTATGGCCCTCCTTACGACAGCGTCCACATCGAGCAGGCTCGTCAAGGCCCGCGCCGCGCTGTTCATCGCCGAAGCGCGGCGGGTGAGCTCCTGCTGGCGGGCAAGTGCGCGGTCCATCCGGTCGCGCAGGTCGTGGACCGTCAGGGCGATAACTATGCCGAGCATGGCCCAGAACCCGGCACGCTGCAGGACCACCTCGGCGGGCACCTTGCCAAGCGGCGCCGCCACCAGGTTCGCCAAGACGATGCTGGCGACGACGACGAACGACTCCCATCGCCGTTGATAGAGCACGGTCCACACGAGCGGGATGAGGCCGAGGGTGGCCACGCCAAGGCCCGGCCCACCCTGCCCAAGGCGCAACCACAACACTGAAGCCTCGAACAGCAGCGGCACCAAGATTGTTAGCCCGCCCGGCATGTGGTCCCACGAGGCTCTGATCGCGAGCGCGCAGACGCCGAGCAACCCCAGGCTGACCCAGATATCGACGGAAGAGCGCGGGCCCGGCGCCAACAAGGAGCTGAGCTCGGCGAGCACCGCGACTACGGCAAAGGGGGCGGTCCTGTGCAGCGTCGAACCACGGGCGAAGGGCCTCGGCGGCGCTATTTGAGCAACGACCAAGCGCGCAACACTTGGCATGGAGGGGCCCGCCAATGAGCGCTCAGCAGCCGCTCGCTCCCGAGCGATAGCTGGCACATCGCGAGTTATCGACAGGAACCGACCGTTGAATGAGATTTTCCCCAGCCGGGAATTGTGCGGCCCGGGAGGGCCCGTTCGACCTCAGGAGGCGGCAGCTCCGGGGTAGTCCGGGTCGATGCCGTAGCGGCGGATGGCGTCTTCGACTTCCTCTGCTTTACCCTCGCCCGCCTGGCGTAGCCCGTCCAACGCGGCCACCACGACGTGAGCGGCATCGGTCTCGAAGTGGCGGCGCAAGGCCGGGCGGGCATCGCTGCGGCCAAAGCCGTCCGTGCCGAGCGTTATGAACGGCCCGGGAGCCCAACGCGAGATTTGGTCAGGCACCGCCTTCATGTAGTCGGTGACTGCGATGATCGGCCCTTCCGCGTTCGAGAGGGCGTCGCTCACATATGGCGTCCGCGGCGGCTCCGAAGGGTGGAGCCGGTTGTGGCGGTCGACTTCGAGTGCCTCCTCGCGCAGCGCTTTGTAGCTCGTTACGCTCCACAGCTCGGCAGCCACGTCGTGGTTGTCGGCCAGCAGCCGCTGCGCTTCCAGTGCCGCCTGGCTCGCCGACCCGGAGAAAAGGACCGTAACTCGCCGGCTCGGCCCATCAGGCGCCCCGCTGAAGCGGTAGAGACCTCTCAGGATGCCTTCGTCCACGCCTTCGGGCTTGGGCGGCATCGTGTAGTTCTCGTTATAGAGCGTTATGTAATAGAAAATGTCCTCGCCGCCACCCTCGCCGTACATCCGGGCAATGCCGTCGCGCACGATGGTCGCGGTTTCGTATGCGAACGCTGGGTCGTAAACCTGGGCGTTGGGGACCACCGAGAACAAAAGGAGCGACTGGCCGTCGTCGTGCTGGAGGCCTTCGCCGGTGAGCGTCGTGCGCCCTGCAGTAGCCCCTACCAAAAAGCCGCGCGCACGCATGTCTGCTGCTGCCCAGATCATGTCGCCCACACGCTGGTACCCGAACATCGAATAGAAGATGAAAAATGGCACCATCGCTTCGCCGAACGTCGCGTAAGCGGTCCCTGCTGCGGTGAAATCCGCCAGGCCGCCGGCTTCAGTTATGCCCTCCTCGAGGATCTGCCCGTCCTTCGCCTCGGAATAGGAGAGCATGAGCTTGGAGTCAACCGGTTCGTACAGTTGTCCCAGAGGGGCGAAGATCTTGAAGTCCTTGAAAAGAGCGTCCATGCCGAAAGTACGGGCTTCGTCGGGGATTATCGGTACTATCCGCCGACCGATCCCCTTGTCGCGCAGCAGGCCGCGCAGCATTACTGAAAAGGCCATCGTCGTCGACACTTCGCGGCTGGCCGACCCCTTGTCGAACTCGACGAACGCAGCGTCGTCCGGAGTAGGCAGGCTCTTGTAGTCGACGACCCGCTCGGGCAGGGAACCGTCGAGCCCCCTGCGCCGCTCCATCATGTACTTGAACTCGTGGCTGTCCTCGGGGGGCCTGTAAAACGGAGGTTCCCCGGCTTCGAGCGCCTCGTCGCCGATCTCGGCCTGGAGGTGCAGGCGGTCCCGGAGCGCTTTTAGCTCGGCGGCGTTCATTTTTTTGATCTGGTGGGTCGAATTGCGCGCCTCGATGGAGGGCCCGAGCGCCCAACCTTTGATGGTCTTGGCGATGATCACCGTCGGCTGGCCGGTGGTCTCGGTAGCCGCCTTGTAGGCCGCGTAGAGCTTCCGGTAGTCGTGCCCGCCGCGGGGCAGGGTCCGCAGGTCTTCGTCGCTCAGGTGCTCGACAAGCTTCCCGAGCCGGGGGTCCGGGCCGAAGAAATGCTCGCGGATGTAGCTGCCGTCCTCGATCGCCAGCTTCTGGAACTCGCCGTCCACGGTGGTGTTCATCTTGTTGAGAAGCACACCGTCCACGTCGCGTGCCAGGAGCTCGTCCCAACGAGAGCCCCAGATGACCTTGATCACGTTCCAGCCGGCGCCCCGGAACACGGCCTCCAGCTCCTGGATGATCTTGCCGTTGCCCCGGACCGGGCCGTCGAGGCGTTGCAGGTTGGCATTGACGACGAAGACGAGGTTGTCGAGCTGCTCGCGCCCGGCCAGGCTCAAGGCTCCGAGCGTCTCGGGCTCGTCGCACTCGCCGTCGCCAACGAAGCACCACACCCGCGAGTTGCTCGTGTCGGCAATCCCACGGTTGTGCAGGTACTTGTTGAAGTGCGCCTGGTAAATGGCATTGAGCGGCCCGATGCCCATCGAGACGGTGGGGAACTCCCAGAACTGAGGCATCAGGCGGGGGTGGGGGTACGACGATAGGCCGCCGCACCCGGCGGCCGCGCCGGCGAGCTCCATGCGGAAGTGCTCGAGCTGGCCCTCGTTCAGGCGGCCCTCGAGGAAGGCGCGAGCATAAATCCCCGGGGCGGCGTGGCCCTGGAAGAAGACCTGGTCGCCCCTGTTCTTACCGCGCTTGCCCCGGAAGAAATGGTTGTAGCCCACTTCGTACAGGGATGCCGACGAGGCGAATGTGGCGAGGTGGCCGCCGATACCGTCGGCGATGTGGTTTGCCCGCACCACCATGACTGCCGCGTTCCAGCGGATGTAGGCGCGGATCTTGCGCTCGGTTTCCTCGTCACCGGGGAACCAGGGTTCCTGGTCGGGCGGGATCGTGTTGACGTAGGGGGTCGAAACCGTGGCCGGGAACCCGACCTGGCTTTCCTTTGCCCGTTCGAGGAGCTTCATCAGCAGAAAACGGGCCCTTGCCTTGCCATGGACGTCGAGGACGGCGTCGAACGAATCGACCCACTCCTCGGTCTCGGTCGGGTCAATGTCGGGTATCTGGTGGGAGATGCCGTCGAAGATCACGTCTTCTATCGTCGCGCCTAAATCGCCCTGAGAGGTAGTAGGACGCCCCACAAGTTCTGCACCTCTCACCGGACCACTTCTGAGCTGGACTTCCTCGGAAGGCCGGGCCGCCTCCGCGGCGAAAGCCGGCGCCCCGGGCATGCTTGTGTGATGACACAAGCCCAAACGGGGAGCCCCCACGAGCAAGGGCCCAGAACGCAGGTCTACACAGACGGTGCTTGCCTGGGCAATCCTGGCCCCGGTGGATGGGCTTGGGCCGTGCCCGGCGGGCGCTGGCGCAACGGGCCCGCCGCTCGCACCACCAACCAGCGAATGGAGATTTCGGCTGCTCTGGACGCAGCTCGCTCGTTGCCGGGGGAGCTGGAGATAGTGAGCGACAGCACCTACGTCGTCAACTGCTTCCGTGACCGTTGGTGGGAGAAATGGGTCGCAAAGGGTTGGACCGGCTCGTCCCGCCAGCCCGTGGCGAACCGTGACCTGTGGGAACCCCTGGTCGAGCTGTACCGAGAGGCGCCTGGCCGCTTGCAGTTCAGATGGGTGAAGGGGCACAGCTCCGACCCGTTCAACGACCTGGTCGACCGCCTCGCCGTTGCTGCGGCGACGTCCCAGCAGGGTGCCGAGGGACAAGAGCCACCGGGCGCCAGCGCTCTTGGCCCGGCCGATGCTCCCGCCCGCCGGGCCAGGTAACCGCGAGGCTTACGACGCCGCGACCGACCTGCCGTCCCAGAAGGAGCCCTTGTGCTGGGCCAGCGCCGCTGCAACGGGCACGTACTGCTCCGAGAAGACCCGCCAGGAGCCGCCGGAGTAGCCGATGAGCACCTGGTCGTACGAGCTGAACGGCCCGTTTTGCTCTGTCCAGCCCGGTACGTAAGTCACCACCCCGCCGGTGGCCGGCACTGCCACGAAGCCTTGACCGAGGTAGCGGTAGAGGTTGACCCGGCCGTTACCCGCCACTATGTCGAGCTCGTTGCCGAAGCCGGTGCGGTCGGTGGGCGTAACGAACACGAGGTCGACGTCGCCGTCCCTGGCAACGTCGTCTGCCCACAGCAGCGACGGCAAGCCGGTGTTGGCGGGGAACTCACGCCGCAGGGCGAGCACCCAGCGAGCCCCCTTGCGATGCCAGACGAGGTCTCGTTCTTGCACCCCGCTGCTCCCCGCAGCGCTCGGGCTGCTGTTATTGCTGAGCCCGATGGCTGTCTCTTGCTCTACGATCCCGGCGACCGTGCCGGCAGCGCCGGTAGCCACGACGCACTTGCCGGTGAAGCCAGGGTCGACGAGAAGGTGGCATTGCGAGGTATAAGCCTTCGAGGTAGGGGCGCTCGGCGGCACCAAAGTTGCGCCGGCCCCCGAAAGTACGAGCCCGACAACCGATGGGTCGCCCTTCGGCTCACGGCTCCCGCCGGTGAGGCCCGGGCCGACGAGAGCGAGGACCACCCCGAGGACGGCGCTGGACGAACGGCGGTTGAGCATTTTCGCTGAGCCGATGATACCGGCGTCCCAGGCGGCCTCGGCAGGCCGTCGACCTGCTCGGCGCTAGGGTAGCTGGCGAGGAGAAACTAAATGGGGCCGAGCAAAGAACCATCCCGCAGCGCCGGCACGCCCGCCACGGCCGGCGCCTCTGCCAATGATGAGGCGAGCTTTACGGCCAGCGAATGGCGCTTGCGCGCTCTCTCACCGCTCGACGGGCGCTACGGCGCGCAGATGGAGCCCTACGCCGCGAGGTTCTCAGAAGGGGCGCTCATTAGGGAACGTTTCGCCGTCGAGGTCGCCTGGCTCGAGCACCTTGCCGCGCTCGCCAAGCTGACGGAGCTGCAGCCGCTGTCCGATGCCGAGAGCGAGGCGCTTGCGCAGTGGGTCGAGGGTTTCGGGCAAAGCGAGGCGGCTCGTGTCAAGAGCATCGAGGCTGTCACCAACCATGACGTGAAGGCGGTCGAGTACTACCTGAAGCAGCGGTTGACCGAGGACCTCGGATGGTCGGCGGCTCGCACGGAGCTGGTCCACTTCGCGGCCACCTCTGAGGATGTCAACAACCTCGCCTACGCGTGGATGGTGCGAGCCGCCCTCGACGAGGCGTGGCTGCCCGCCGCCGAAGCACTAATAGGAACAGTGCGGGGTGCCGCCTTAGAGTACGCCGCACTCCCGATGCTCGCGCACACCCACGGCCAAGCGGCCACGCCCACGACAGTTGGCAAAGAGCTGGCTGTTTTCGTAGCGCGCTGGGAACGTCAGTTGCGAGCGGTCCGCAACGTCGAAGTACCCGGGAAGTGGGGTGGCGCGACCGGGACACTGTCGGCCCATGTGGTGGCGTACCCTGAGCTCGATTGGATGGCCATTGCGAGCGATTTCGTAGCTTCCATGGGCTTTACTTGGGCACCGTTGACCACCCAGGTCGAGCCGCACGACTGGCTGGCTGAGCTGTTCGCCGCGATGAGCCGTTTTGGTAGCGTCCTCATCGATTTCTGCCAGGACATGTGGTTTTACATAAGCCTCGGTTACTTCCGCCAGAAGGTGTCGCCAAACGAGGTTGGCAGTTCGGTGATGCCGCACAAAGTCAACCCGATCGATTTCGAGAACGCTGAAGCAAACGCCGGGATGGCGGGTGCGATCTTCGGCCACCTCTCTCAGAAGTTGCCCGTGTCCCGAATGCAGCGGGATCTTTCCGATTCGTCTGTCTTGCGCAACATTGGCAGCGCGTTTGGCTATTCTGCGCTCGCCGTCGGTTCGGCGCGGCGGGGAATGGCACGGTCCACTCCTGACCCAGAAGCTCTCGCTGCCGACCTGGACGACGCTTGGGAAGTCTTGGCGGAGGCTGTTCAGACTGTCATGCGGCGCTATGGGGTACCCGAACCGTATGAGCGTCTCAAGGCACTGACGAGGGGCAAAGTTCCGACCCAGGGTGACTTACAACACTTTGTGCGCGGCCTTGACCTCCCTGAGCAGGCGCAACAGCGCCTTTTAGACCTAACGCCTCAGGCATACATCGGGCTCGCAGAGCGGCTTGCTAAGTTGGTGCAACGTCCTTCATAAGGGCAAAGTAATTCTTGAAATTGGGAAAAAGAGGGCAGCCCTGGTGGGTTTAGCCCGAGTTCGGAGGTAGACGCGGGTGAACGGCGAAAGCTCAGTCCAAATAGACCGGGGGCGGTGGCTCTACCGCTTGACCTTGGACGCGGGCAACATTGCCATATACCGGACGGAGCGGGCCGGGCAAGCGCTTGTGCCTCATGAGGTTTGGCGCTGCCTGGCCACCCTAGGCGTATCGGACGCGTTCATCGTCCCTGTCGAAGGGCAGTGGCAGCCTTTTATCGAGTTGAGCGATGCGCGCGAGCGCTGGGCCCTCGAAAGGCGTAATTCGGTCGAAGAGGCTGAGGCTGTCGCGCGTCATTTCTTGGGAACTCTCGCCGACGCGGTAGCCCACGCCGCCCAGGGAAAGTTCTCGCTCGGCGACGGCGACCATGACCCCACCGTAATGAGCACCGCTGGGCCATCTCCTGCCGCGGACGTTGACCCGGCAGTTGCCACCGTTCTCGCGGAGGCAGAAGCCGCCCGCGAGTCGACCGGCTGGGAGCTCGTCTACAGCCGCCAACGCGCTCTGCGTTAATTCTGCGTTCCAGGCCCGGCCCCGCTGCCGCGTCAGTCGGCAGCCCCGAGCGGCCGTCGAGCCTGCAGGGAACCGCTAGCACGTAGCTTGGGCGCTGCGCGTACCACCGTGCATCCCGCCCGGGACTAAAACCGTGATATACGTGCTGCTCTAATCGTGTTTCGACCTCGAAATTATTGCCGGCGCGCGCTTCAAATCGCGAGTAAATCGAACTACGCAGTGTGGCTGTACAACCGCAGTAAGCGTTGGATATTCCACTAAACCGCGTTAGGGGGCGTGTTGACCACGGCGGGTGAAGTGTGGCAGTATATCCACGCAAGTGGGTAGATAGGTCACTTGGAAGCGCTGGTACGCTCAGGGAAATGCAAAAACCCACACGATGGGTGTTTGAAGCTCGAAGGGAGCAAGCGGTGGCAATACGGCCAAATAGGTACGGTGTAAGCAGGGTGGTGAGACTGCTCGCCGGTTCTTCAATAATTCTCGGGATGACGCTCACCGGAATGGGGATGTTGCAATCCTTCACAAATGAGGCGTCAGCGGCGACCGGCCTAGGTCAGCAGCTTGCTGGAAATGTTGGAGGTTATAGCGAGTACAGCGCATGCCAAGGAGTTAGCGGCCTGTGTTCTGAGCGTGGCCAAGCTGGCTCGGACGATGTCGAAGGTGCCATTGCAGTTGATGGCAGCTTCCAAGGAGATCTTTTCTTCATAGGTATCGACCTCAGTAATTCGGTCGTGCTTGCAGCCGCCGACAATGTGAGCGGTCAGCTCGCTATCCAAGGCAGCGGCAACGTTGGGACCTACGGCGGGACTAATACGGCGACGCTCCCCCCAACCGTGTGCACCCCGAACTGCCCGGTGCCCGACCTGGCGCAAAACAACGCACTGCTGCCCGATTTTGGGACGATCAATGGCACTATCACCTCGACAAGCACCACTTGGGCGGGTACCGCGCAAACCGGGACCGTGACCTCGGCGAGCGGCACTTTGACTTTGACGGGCGCGTCGAGCGTCAACATCTTCGACGTGACGGCGAGCCAGCTCGGAGCCGAGACCTCGCTCTACATAAACGTCCCTGCCGGGGCCAGCACGGTCATAAACGTGACCGGCAACCTGGACTGCACGAGCGCATCGCCGTGCCTTCAGGCTGTGTACTACTGGAACGGCGCTGCATACGAAGAGGGCCAGCAATTCAACTCGGCGACAGTCGAAACATTGCGAGCGAACACTGTCTTGAACTTTTCCACTGCGACCACCGTTGACCTTTACGCAGCCGGCCCGGCGATCAACATCTTGGCGCCGCTCGCTGACTTTGACTTCAACAATGGCCAGATGGACGGGTTCGTTTACGCCAACCAGGTGAACGGCAACTTCCAGAGCGACCTTCCCGGTGGCGCACCAGTCCCGCCGACGACGACGACCACGACCTCAACCACGTCGACTACGGCACCTACGTCCACCACGTCGACCACAGCGCCGACGTCGACCACCTCGACGACCGCACCTGAGTCCACTACCTCGACGACGGCACCTGAGTCCACCACGTCGACGACGGCACCTGAGTCCACGACGTCAACGACGGGCACCTTCCCCAACTACCCGCCGCCTACGACCACGACGGTCCCGCCGACGATAACCATCCCGCTGCCCACGACGACCGTCGCACCGACGACCACAACCGTGGCGCCGACTACGACCGTCGCACCGACGACAACCGTGGCACCGACGACAACAGTGGCACCCGCTACCACGCTGCCACCGGCTACCACGCTGCCGCCGGCTACCACCCTGCCGCCTGCTACCACGCTGCCGCCTGCTACCACGCTGCCACCGGCCACCACCTTGCCGCCCGCCACCACGTTGCCGCCTGCTACCACCTTGCCGCCGACAACTGTGGCACCGGCGGTAACCGTCGCACCGACGACTACCGTGCCGCCCACGACGACGACACGGCCCGCAACGCACGCCGCGAAAGGCAGCCCGACTACTACGACGACTGTTGCACCTGTGACAACCCAGACGACCGCTCCGGCACCTGTCACAACGACCACCGTGGTGGCCACGAAGGGGCACACAAGCCCGACGACCACTACGACCGTGCCGCCCTCCACGCTGGCGTACACCGGTTCTGACACCGATGCGATGGCTGGTCTCGGAATTGCGCTCATGCTTGTTGGTGGGGCCGTAGTTGGCCTGACGTCTCGCCGCCGGATGGCGTAGAGGCCCGTTTGAAAGATGGACCCAAGGGCGCTGGCTCAGCCGAAAGGCATGGGCCAGCGCCCTTCCATGTCCCGGCACTACTGGCAGGTACGCTGGGCGAAGTGAGACCGGCCGACGATGCTTTCATGCCGGTGTCGGTTGTCGTCCCTGCCCACAACGAAGAGGCCGTAATAGCTCGTTGCTTGCGCAGCCTTCAGTCCGGGGCCCGGGACGGCGAGCTCGAGATAATCGTCGTATGCAACGGTTGTCAGGACGCAACTGCTGAGCTAGCGCGCAGGGTTGCGCCAGGTGCGACCGTTATCGAGATTTCCGTGGCCTCCAAGGTCGCCGCCCTCAACGCGGGCGATCGCGCAGCCAGCTATTTCCCACGTTTCTACGTGGACGCCGACGTCGAACTACCGATTGCCGACCTGCGGCAAGTGGCTCGCGCTCTAGCGGGTGATGGCATTTTGTGCGCTGCGCCAAGGCCAATGTTCGTGCTCGAAAAAAGGTCATGGGCCATCCGGGCGTTCTACGACGTCTGGCAAGCGACCCCTTACCTGACCGACGACATGATCGGCTGTGGGGTCTACGCGCTTTCTGAGCAGGGGCGGGCGCGTTTCGAGGAATTTCCGGAGCTGACCGCAGATGACCAATTTGTGCAACAGCTGTTCGACCGCTCCGAGCGTAAAGCAATCGATGGGGCGCAGTTTGCGGTCCAGGTCCCACGCAACTTTAAAGGCCTGCTTGCAATGAGGACTCGCGCCTACCGAGGGAAGGTAGAACTGTCGTCGTCCGGGCTAGCGCGAGTCGGCGCCCCTGCGCTCGGTGCCAGGGCGGCTTTGCGCAAGGCCCGTCAGCCCTCGCACGCTCCCGCTGTGGCTGTGTATGCCTCGGTCAACATCCTTGCAAAAGGCCTGGCCCGAAAGCCCGCCCGCACGCGTTGGGAACGTGATGACAGTGCACGGGAGTTTGCCGCCAGCGCGTTCGGACCGACCGCCAATGGCCCCGGTCACGGGGAGGCGGGCCAGCGCGTATGTTATGTGACGAGCCACTACCCGGCCCTGTCTCACACCTTTGTGATGCGCGAGATCTTGGGGGTGCGCGCCAGCGGGATGGTGGTCGAGACGGTCTCGGTCCACCGCGCTGACCCAGCCCAACTGCTGGCTGAGGCGGACCAGGAAGAGGCCAGGCGCACATGGAACGTGTTCCCCCTTGACCGCCCTGCGTTCGTGCGGGCACACCTGCGGGCGGCCTTGCGGCACCCTCGGGCGTATTTGAGCACGCTGGGCCACGCCTTGTCGTCAGCTCCCCCTGGGATGCGCGGGCGCCTTTGGCAGCTCTTCTACTTCGCCGAGGCGATAGCACTTTGGGACCACGCCGAGGATGTCGGCACCCGGCATTTCCACGCACACCTGGCAAATGTGGCGGCCGACTTGGCGTGGTTGGCTTCAGCGTTCGGCAAGGCTGCTCAACCGGCAAAGCGCTGGAGTTGGAGCTTTACGATGCACGGGCCTACCGAGCTGTACTCCACTGAACGGTTCAACCTGGCGCGCAAGGTGGCGAACGCCGATGCAGTGGTCTGCATCAGTGAGTACACGAGGTCACAGCTGATGTACCTGACAGAGCCGGAATCCTGGGGAAAGCTCCACATCGTGCATTGTGGCGCAGACCTGGAGCGCTACCCTTACGTGGCGCCAAAGCCAGGGCCCAGCCTGTCGGTGCTTTGTGTCTGCCGCTTGGTACCGGCAAAAGGGCTGGATGTCCTAATGAGGGCGGTTGCAGCCCTCAGCGAGCGTGGCACGGACGTCCGCCTCGTGCTCGTAGGCTCCGGGCCGCTAGAGGAGGCACTGCGGGCCAAGGCGCGCCAGCTCCACCTGGAAGGGCGCGTCTCGTTCGAGGGCGCCGTGGGCCAGGACGACATTGCCCGCTACTACCGGGATGCCGACGTCTTTTGCCTACCGAGTTTCGCCGAGGGACTGCCCGTGGTCCTGATGGAGGCAATGGCCACGGGCCGCCCAGTTGTTGCCACGCACATCACAGGAATACCCGAACTGGTCGAAGATGGCGTCTCCGGCTTCCTGGTGGCGCCCGGCAGCGTCGAGCAGCTGGTGGCCGCACTCGAGCGCCTGGCGGCTTCGAGCGAACTGCGGGAGCAAATGGGGTTGGCCGGTCGCCAAAAAGTGGTGGAGGCCTTCGATGCCCGACGCTGCGCAGGCCAGGTAGCCGATATTTTTACCATGACAGCCGCCAGCTCCCGGGAGGACCTGAGCTAGCGGCTGGGTACGGTTGGCAGTCGCCTCGCTGGTTACGCCGGCGGGTTGATGGCTTGGAGGTCCTGCCAGGGCAGGCTGGCCACGAGCTGGTAGCCCGCCAAGTTGTCTGTCGCGTTGTTGATCGCGTCGCTGGCCACAGAGTCGCCAGCCCACTCCCATGGGCCGGGGTCGGCCATGTCGGCCTCGATCGCTACAGCGCCACCCTGGTCGACAATAACCATCCCGTAGGTCTGGACCGCCTTGAAGACCATCTGGGCGAACGGCGTCAGCCCCGAAGGCATCGCCAGGTTGGCCGGGAACCGGAACCACTGTCCCTCGGCCGGGGCGCCCGCGATGTCCTGGCCACAGTCGGTCCGGGTAGCCGGGTAGAGGCCCCCGTTGGACGATGTGTTCGACCAGTCGCAGTCGTCGCCGAGCACTTCGAAAGCGATGGCGTGGTTGATCGACCCGGAGGCAACGTCAGCCTCGCTGATCTCTGTCGCGAGGTTGCTGATACCGGAGGCCGTCTCACCATAGTTGTAGGGGAACGCGCCATTCGAAGTTGCCATGTCCATCTCGCCGCCCCAGCAGGCGGACCACGACCCGTTGCTGTTTTGGGATGCTTCCCAGAACTCCCACGCCTCGTGAGTCGATGGCTGGTAGACGCTCAAGATGTTGTCCGAGCTGTCGCCTGCCTGAGCATAGGACGGGATCGGGACTTCTGTTCCTGTAGCCCCCGACCCGTCAGGGGTCGTCTGGTCGCCCGTGAAGTCGTTGCAACCATCGGCCACGCTCACCTGGACATCGGGTGTGTTGCTGGACGCCTCGTAGACAGGCCGGTTGAAGTTGACCCCAACCTCCCCATAGGCGCTCTCGTACTGGGCGACGATATTGGCCACAATCGCTGAAGAATCCGAGTTGACAGACCAGTTCGTCACGTTGCTGTTGAAAATGCTGTTGGGTATAAGCGAGGCGGGCGTCCCAGAACCGCTCGGCTGCGACCCGCTCGTGCTCGGCAAGGTCGTATTGGTGGTGGGCACCGTCGTATCGCTCGTAGGCAAGGTTGTGCCGCTGCTAGGCAGCGTCGTGTTACTGGTCGGCGAGGTCGCACCACTTGTAGGCAAAGTCGTGTCGCTGCCGGGCAAAGTCGTGTCGCTGCCGGGCAAAGTCGTGTCGCTGCCGGGCAGTCGTGTCGCTGCCGGGCAAAGTCGTGTCGCTGCCGGGCAAAGTCGTGTCGCTGCCCGGCAAAGTCGTGTCGCTATCGGAAGACCCAGGTCCTCCCTGGTCGTTGTGCCAATGGTGATGATGCTCTCCCGATAAGCCCAAGCCGTCGGCCCAACGGCCGGAAGCCACCGCGGACATCACGCCCGTGCTGACCGTGGCGGTGGTCACCATACCTGTGGCGCATACAGCGAGGACCACTTGTGCGAGCGGTTTGCGGACCGGCAGCACGAAAATGCGCCCGCCAAGGCTGCCTCGCTTGACTGAATGGGCGGGCTGAACGCGTCCTGTTCCCTTAGCCAAATGGGATGGTTGAACGCGCCCTGTGGCCGAACGGGTGGGCTGAGCGCGACCCCCCACTGATGCCAAATGCGTGGGCTGAACGCGTGATTTCTTCTTGCTCAAATGAGCGGGCTGAACGCGCCCTGTGGCCAAGTGAGCGGGCTGAGCGCGACCGGACGCTGGCGCAAGGCGAATGGGCTGAACGGCCGCATTTTCCTTTGTTAAGTGGGCAGGTTGAGCACGCGCTGCCCCCTCCTTTGCACTCAGCGCGGTCTTAGCTTTAGACTGCTTTCGCGCATGTGAGGGCTGGACTTTGGGACGCATGTGTGACCTCTCGGTTCGCAGTCGGGTGTGCGCGAGGAAGTGTGAACCCGGACCCTACACGAGTCTCCCAGGCCCGTCAACCGAGAGAAGTACGAGGCGAAATGGCGCGGCGCGATAATTAGTGGATATTGACGATCAGTGCCCTGGCGGGTCGATTGCCTGTAGGTCGGCCCAGGGCAGGTTGGCGACCAGTTCGTAGGCAGGCGTGGTCCCGGTGGTGTTGTTGATCGGGTCGGTACTGACCGGGTTCCCCTCTTCCTCCCAGGGACCTACAACCGTTGTGGTCCCGTCCACCCAGCCGTTCACGTCGGCTTCGATCGAAACAGCGCCCCCTTGGTCGACGATGACCATGCCGTAAGTCAGGACAGCCTTGAAGACCATCTGGGCGAACGGGGTGAGGCCGGTCGGCATCTGTGTACCCGGGGCGAAGCGGAACCACTGGCCTTCGGCCGGAGCGCCGGAAATGTCTTGGCCGCAGTCGGTGCGGTCGGCCGGGTAGAGACCTCCCTTGGCCGACGTGGCGGACCAGTCGCAAGTGTCGCCCAGGATCTGGAAGGCAATCGCGTGGTCGATCGCCCCAGAGGCAACGTCCCCCTCGGTGATCTCTGTCGCCAGGTTGCTGATACCCGAAGCTGTCTCGCCGTAGGGATAGGGGAACACACCGTTCGTGGTGGCCATATCCAGCTTGCCGCCCCAGCAGGCCGACCAGGAGCCGTGGCTGACCGCAGCCTCCCAGAACTCCCAGGCGGTGTGTGTCGATGGCTGGTATACGGTCAGGATGTTGTCGGAACTGTCACCGGGCTCGGCGTTGGCAGGTATGGGTGCTTTCTTGCCCGTGTCCTGGGTGAAGTCACGGCAACCCGACTGCACCGTTACCGGGACCATTGCCTGGTCAGCCGGTACCTCGTAGACGGGCCTGTTGGTGTTGACCCCGATTTGGCCGTATGCGCCTTGGTACTGGGAGACCAAGTTGGCCACGAGAGCTGACGAGCTCGGGTCGACGGCCCACGACTGCACATCGCTGTTGAAGATGCTCTTAGGCATGAGCGATGCCGGCGGTGTCGAAGAAGGCACTGGGGCCGAGCTCGCCGCGGAGCTCGGAGGCTGGGCTCGAGGCAGGAAGGCGACCGTCTTGCCCTTGGGGTAGACGACCTGGTAGCCGGCGCCATCGGGGAGGATCGCAGTGGCACCGGGGCCGGCGTGGCCCAACTTGGGTGCCTGCCCGAAGGGGTATACGTTCCCCGTGGAGCTGAGCAGCCAATAACCGTTGCCGGTGGGGGTGGCGCACATCCCTACGATGTTGCGGGACTTGATCTTGTCGCCTGGGAGCGAGCCGTAAAACTTGGCGCCTCCGTAGGAGAAAACGCCTCCATCGGCCCCTACTTCCCAGTAGCCGCCGTGGGGGTCGGCGACCGTCTCCACTATTGGCGCAGCCAGCTTGGCAGCAGGGGCGATCGCTGGGGAAAAGCCGAAGGTGGCAGCGGCCAAAGAGGCGGCTACCACCACGGTAATTGCTGTCCTGCGGTCGACCACTCCAGACGACGCTAGCGCCTTGAGCTAAGCAAGCTCACCGCGAGCCGAGCGCAGTACCGTCAGAGGGGCTGCCCGTTGCCGCCCCGGGCTGCCCCCTGACGATGGACCGCCCAAGGGTTAGCTCGGCGGGTCGATCGCTTGCAGGTCCTGCCAAGGCAGGCTGGCCACCAGCTGGTACTCGGCCAAGTTGTCCGTGGCATTGTTGATCGGGTCGCTGGCGACGCTGCCGCCGGCCTGCTCCCACGGGCCGGGGTCGGCCATATCGGACTCGAGCATCACGGCGCCGCCCTGGTCGGTAACCACCATGCCGTATGTCTGGACCGCCTTGAACACCATCTGTGCGAACGGCGACAACCCGGACGGCATCGTTGTCCCCGGTGCGAAGCGGAACCAAGAGCCCTCAGAGGGGGCGCCGTTTATGCTCTGGCTGCAGTCGCCGCGGTTGGCGGGTGCGATGTAGTAATCGCACTCGTTGCCGAGGACTTCTATCCCGATAGCGTGGTTTATCGATCCCGAGGCGACGTCCGCCTCGCTGATCTCGGTAGCCAGGTTGCTGATACCTGAGGCCGTCTCGCCGTAGCCGTTCGGGAAGACGCCGTTCGAAGTGGCCATGTTTATCTCGCCACCCCAGCACGCCGACCACGTACCGTTGCTGTTTTGCGCTGCTTCCCAGAACTCCCAGGCCCTGTTGGTCGAAGGCTGGTAGACGTTCAGGATGTTGTCCGAGCTGTCGCCTGCTTGGGCATAGGACGGGATCGGGACTTCTGTGCCCGTAGCTCCCGACCCGTCGGGGGCTGACTGGTCACCCGTAAAGTCGTTGCAACCAGAAGCCACGCTCACCTGGACATCGGGTGTGTTGCTCGCGGCTTCGTAGACCGGCCGGTTGAAATTGACCCCGATCTCTCCGTAAGCGCCCTCGTACTGGGCGACAACGTTGTTGACAAGCGCCGAAGACTGCGAGTCCACGGGCCATGACTGCACATTGCTGTTGAAGAGGCTGTTGGGCATCAGTGCGGCCGGCGGCCCAGAGGCCGACCCGGTCGGAGCGGTCGTGGTTGTCGTAGCGGCAGTCGTTGTTGTCGTAGCCGCCGTGGTGGTCGTCGTCGCCGGCCTAGTGGTGGTCGTAGTTGCCGGCCTAGTGGTGGTCGTAGTCGCCCTGGTGGTGGTCGTAGCGGCAGGAGCCGTCGTCGTCGGGTCAACAGTGGTGGTGGGGTGGGGTTGGCCGCCGCCTGTCCCCGGTCCGGCTGTGGTGGTCGTTGTGGGCCTGGCCGTGGTAGTCGTGGCCGCCGGAGCGGTCGTCGTCGCCGCTGGCGCGGTCGTCGTTGGGTCGACCGTTGTGGACGGGTGGCCGCTGCCTGTGCGGGGGGCGCCTGTCGTCGATGTCGTGGGGGCTACGGTTGTCGTGGTCTTGCGAACAGTGGTCGTCGTGGTGGTTGTCGGTTCCCCGTGACGCTTGTGCTGGCGGTCCTGCGCGAGTGCGTGTCGCAACTTGCCCGAACCGGTGAGGCGGGCAACTTCCCTTATGTTTGCAAGGTCGAGGGCTCCCGTGCCGGGATGGCCCGAGGTCGTGCTGACGTCCGATCGGGGGGAGGAGGCTGAGGCCGACATGATGCCTGTGCCGTAGGCGGCGCTTGCCAGGCAACACACGGCACAAACTGAAGTGACGACACGAGCTCGGTTCTTTCGGAGGGCTCCGCGGGCCCTTTTGCTGCTAGGTGTGATTGGTGCGAGGGGGGTCTTGGACATAACTTCCCCTCGGCGCGATCCCCGCTGCGCCTTTACCTGTGCTATGCGGTTTTCGGGTATTTCGCGGCGTTTTGCGCTTATTGCAGGTGAATTATTAAAGGATGTCTGTGCTAAGTAATAGCCGCCCCTCTAAGGGGCAAAGAGGCTGTTCAGAGGGGGTAAAGAAAAGATGTTTAGGATCGTCGCCTTACGGGTATATCACAACCGTTAGTGGCGGAATTAAGCGCGTTGGCGGGCGCTGCACGCTTTCCGGTTCATTTCTCCTGGCTTGTTTATTCCACAACTGCCAAGACCAGCGGCGGCCGGTGCGAGGTACGCCGGTGCGCAGCCCTGGTCCGCACGACGCTCGTGTACGGCGCCGCAAGGATGCCCAACCAGATCCACAACAAGGTATTGGGCAGTGCTTCACTGAAGGGCGCGAGGCTCGCGATGACCAAGAAGCACAGCACGATCGCGAAACCCCCAGCTCGCCAGAGCTGGAGGTCAGGGTCCGGTGGCGGCCCTGGGGCGGGCGTGGTCCTCCTGAGCAACCCCTCCGGGAAAAGTGCCCTCCGTACTGCCCCACTGAAGCCTGCGAGCCACAGGAGCAGGCCCGGGATCCCTAGCTCGGCGGCATGGGAAAGGAACACATTGTGGACCTCCAGGCCCACCCCCGTTATCGGGTAGTCGGGCTGCTGGAGCATGTACTCCGAACCTACGTTGGTGAAGTTTTCCCAGCCGACGCCGAAGAGGGGGTGCTCCTTGACGATGCGAAGGGCCGCAAGGTCCGTGTTCTGCCGGTCCCACACAGGCGATTGGCTCTCCGCCCGGCCAAATGCCTCTCCGCGTATCGTCGGGGAGACGACGAGCGTCCCGCCGACGACGATGAGGCCGGCCAACATGAGGGGGATGATAAGGCGGCGCGTCCTTTGTGTGAGCATCATGGTGCCGACGATCCCGACGAAGGTACCTATCCAGACGCCCCTCGTCAGGGTGAAGAACAGCGTCCCGAAGTCAAGTCCAATCGCCAGGTAACACACCCAGTGAACACGTTTTGACCAGGTCTTTAGGGCGATCACAGCCCCAGTGCCGCATACAAATGTGCAGAACCCGTCGCCGGTGCTCTCGAGGAACGGCCCACGGGCGCGCCCCCACTGGATACCGACGTTTTGGTTGGCGATGTAGTGGGGGAACACGAGCTTCCATATATGGAGGCCTTCCATGCACCCCGTGTAGCCGAGGTAAAGGGCCATGCCGACAAGGCCGACAAGTAAAATGTTGCGTTGTCTCGGTGTCCCGAAGAGGATTGGCGCGAGACAGAACAATAGGAACGGGAAGAAGCCAAAGCGGTCGAGGAAAGCGTAGAAGCCCAAGCTGTGCACGATGGTGCCGGCGATAAGGCCTGAAGCTGCGCACCACGCCAACGCCGACAAAAGTGCCAAGTGCAGCGGCCGCAGGACAAGCCGTCTGGCCCCGACGTTGCGAGTGCCCTTTAGGACCAGGCCCCGAGGGCAACAGCCATGGCTACTCGGTCGAGCGGGCCCGGGAGCCCGATGAGGCCCCAGTTGCCCGAGAAAAGTTCGAGCGCCAAGGCCCCAACGAGGAGAACGGTTACGTCGGTCCGGCTCGCCAGGTAAACGCCCGCGAGCGCTACGAGAGCAAGGCCGACCAAGAGTATGTCGTTGAAGGTGCCAGGTTGGCTGGCGAGTTGCAGAAGGTGCACGGTTTTTTGGCCGGGCTGAGTTAGCTGAGGCGGGCAGTCCCGCTGCGCCGACCTCTGCGGGTGTCGATCAGAGCTGCACCAGCCATGCCGACGACCAGGCCCCCGACCAGGCCGACGAGCCCGCCCGCTTCGATGTAGGCCTTCCGGTTGCTGCCGTTGTACACGGCGGTACCGACCTCCTGGACCATCTCCTGCTGCGACTGGAGCGGCGGGAGGGCCGCGTTGTACTGGTTCATGTAGGCGTCGGCCTGCAGCCTGGAAAGGTCAGCCTGAGTTTCCCACTGCGCGATCTTGGTATTGAGAGTTTGCTCTTCCGCCTGCTGCCCGGCCGTGGGGCTGTCATTGCCGATCTTGCCGACGAGGTTGTTGAGCTCGGTTTGGTAGAAACCGGCTTCTGCCGTGGCTTTTTCGGTGGCACTGTCAGCTTGCTGGTAGCTCGCGATGAGCGGCTCGAGTTGGGCGGCATCGTCGTTGGTCACCTGGGTGACGACGGTGACCAGCGCCTCAGCCCCCGCGTTGGCCAGGCTCAATGCCTGCGCCTGTGTCGGCGAGCTAGCGAGGACGTTGATAATGGACGAATTGGGCACCGGCGATGCCGAAAGGCTGCCCGGCAAGGACGTGCTGTGGAGCTTGCTCTCGGTATCGGTCACCACGCTGGAACTGGTGATCAGCCGTGCGTAGTTGCTCGCGAGGCCCTGGACTGCAGAGGCGAGCCCGGGGATTTGGTTCTCTGCCAGCTCAGAGGTGCGACCGACGATGAGCTGGGCCTGAGCGGTGTACGTGGGGGCGTGCTCAAAGCCGGCCCCGGCACCGGCCGCGAGGCCGAGGAGTGCCGCCGCCGCTACGAGCACTGAATGCGATAGCGCTGAGCGGCCCAGCGATTCAAAGCCCGCCAGCCTGCCCGTATGCGGGGCAGCTGCAGCTAAAGCCAACGCTGTAGCCAGGTCGGGTTCGTCCAAGGCCTTGGCTTGGGCCTCTGAGCCGGAGCTCGCTTGGTATTTGACGATAGACCTCAAGACGCCCTCCTGGGTACGCGATGACTACGTGTTACGAATACCATTTTGCCTGCACACCCGGCTAAGTGCGAGCGCGCGGCCCGAAGATTCCGACATCGTATGCTCGGGGGTGCCTTACCCACCATCGACGGCTCCTGGCGCGCGAACCGTGGTTGGCGGGTTCCTCGTTTGCCTGAACAGCACCACAGGTCTAGATAACGTCGGCGAACCCGCGTTCCATCTTCTGGAAGATGAGCGACCCTAACAGCAGGACGGCTAGCGGTAAGGCGAAAGATAGCGCCAGTATCACGGCGCTGGGCCGGGGTTGGTTCAAGAGGGACCAGCGGATGTCCTCGAGCAGCCACGTCATGGGATTGAGGTCATAGACGATGCGGTAGTGCGGCGAGATCTTGCCGAGCGAGTACGCGACGGGGCTCGCGTAGAGCATGATCTGTAACACGAATGGTGTCACGTACGCCACGTCGCGGTAGTTGACTGTCAAAGCCGACGTCACGAAAGCGAACCCTGCTGCCAGGCAAACCGCGAGGACCATCCATACCGGGACCAGGACGACGGCGACCCCTGGGAGGACCCCGTAGATAGCGAGGAGGATCCCCATGAACCCGAGCGAGACCACGAAGTCGAGGAGCGCGGACCCGGCCGTCGAGAGGGGCACGAGCAGCCTGGGGAAGAAGACTTTCGAGACAAGCGCGGAGTTGGCGACCAGCGAGCCCGAGCCGCGACTGATCACGCTGCTGACCAGGTTGAACACGAGCATCCCTGCGAAGGTGTACAGGATCGGAGGCACGCCACCGCTGGGGAGCTTGGCGACGCTGCTGAAGACGAAGGTCAGCACACCCGCTGCCAGTAACGGCTGGAGTATGACCCAGACAATCCCGAGCGCCGTTTGCCGGTAACGCAGTGTGATGTCGCGAGCGGCAAAGCGCATCAGGATCTCCCGCCCTTCCCAGAGCCTTGCAATGCTGGGGAGCGCCCACCGGCGTGGTGGGGTGATGACTATGCGGATCTGGCGTTCCGAGCCACTGCGCTGGAGCAAGGAAGGGCTCATTTCTGCTCGAAGGTAAAGTCGGCCACGACAGTCGCCCCCTCGATGGCATCTGGGGAGGCTGCGCCGGTATAGGGAAGGATGGGCAGGACACGGAAGGAGCAAGCTCCCTCCCACTTGTCAGCCACCGTGCGTGACCCCAACAGGGTGAGGTCGACGTTGTACACGCCCGGCCTCAGCCACGGTGTCCGCAGGACGACCTTGCCGTGCACCTCTTCGCGGGTCGACGAAGAAGTCGACCAATTGGGAATCGCAGCGCGCGACGACCTCGCGGTTGGTGTCGAGCACGTCACATCGCACATGGTGCTTGTTAGCGAGAGGACTTGGGACGGTCACGAACTCGATGACCTTTTCTTCCGCCACATCAAAACTGTCTTGCGCTGCACGCACCGAGGCAAAGCGCACCTCGCCGCTGCCGGGACGCATCGCCGCCTCGAGGACGTCGTCGTTGCCGACGCGTTCAAAGCTCGCCTTATAGACGTCCAGTGCCCCATCGACGGTGCCGTCGTAGATCATCTTGCCGTGCTGGAGGTACATGGCTCGTGTGGCTAAAGCCCGCACGGTCTGCACCTGATGGCTCACAAGGAACACGCAGCGGCCCGTCTTGGCCACCTCGCGCATCTTGCCCAGGCACTTCTCCTGGAACTCGGCGTCCCCGACGGCAAGCACCTCGTCGACCATCAGGATCTCGCTCTCGAGGTGTGCTGCGACGCCGAAGGCGAGGCGCACGTACATGCCTGTGCTGAACCTCTTTACCTGGGTATCGAGGAACTTCTCGACGCCTGCAAACTCGACGATCTCGTCGAAGCGGCGCTCGATCTCCTTACGGCGCATCCCGAGCAGGGTGCCGTTCAGGTAGACGTTCTCACGACCGGTGAGCTCAGGGTGAAAGCCCGTTCCCACCTCGAGCAGGCTCCCGACACGGCCGCCAAGCACTGCCCGACCGCTAGTCGGTGCGGTGATGCGCGTGAGGATCTTTAGCAGGGTGCTCTTGCCAGCCCCATTGCGGCCGATGATGCCGACGATGTCGCCCCAGGCCACTTCGAACGAAACATCATCGACTGCATTGAAATAGGACGGTTTTGTTCGATTGCGGAACACCCGCAGAGCAGCTTGCGCTGCGTAGGCCGGCCCTTCGCCGCGTTGGCGGATCCGGTACTCCTTCGATACGTGCGAGACCGCTACAGCGGCCTCTGCCTGACGGTTCATCGCCACAGGCTTGAATGTACGCTGATTGGCCAGGGGCCCGAGCCGGGGGTGTGCTCGGCGAGGAGCGTGCCCGCGGTCTCGCCGTTGGAAGGGGACTCGCGCATAATGAGAACTTCGTCATTTGGACGGGCCAACATGAGCCTCACAGAGCAGGATGATCAAGCCCGGTGCTGGTAGGTGACGACCACGGCTTCGGTGAACGCCCTGTAGCGCTCGGCTAGTTCAGGGTATGTCGCGACTGTCCCCGTTACCTGGAACACCCTGTCCAACGAGCCGTTTTGCCAGTCCACGGGGTCGCCCGGAGCTTTTTGGACGTCCACGCGGACCACGCCTGGCAGTGCCCGAAGCTCGTCCAAGCCAGTGATGGAGACCACCTTTTCGGCGGAAACCGGAGGCTCATCGTAGTAACGGTAGGCGATGCGTTCGCAGGTGAGAGGGCCTTCCACCACGACGTGCTCGCCGAGGGCCAGGCGCATGGACAACTGGAGCATTGGCACCCCGGCTGCCAGGTCGATGACGGCTGGCGCAAAACCGGAGTGGCGCCCGTTCACTTCGAGGACCTGATGGCCTTGAGGGGTGATCTTGATCTCAGTGCGGTAACAGCCCGAGCCCGAACCCAACACCTTCAGGCATGCCGTAGCCATGTCGAACATACTGGCGATCTCGGCGGGGCTCGCGTCCGCCGGGAAGAAGCCTCCCGAGAGGCGGAACGGCGGTGCAGTAGGGAACAGCCCATTGACCCCGAAGTGGCTGACCACATCCTGGCTGACGATGCTGTCTATGGACACCAGAGACATGCGGGCAGCCTCCTGCGCGCCTGCGCTGGGCAGGTCCTCCATCCGCTCCTCGACCATCATCCTTACAGGACGCTCGACCTCACCGAGGGCACGGCCGAGCTCGTCCGGGCTGGCTACCGAGCGGACGCCTCGGCTGGCACTTCCATCCCTCGGTTTCAGCATCACGGGGTACTTCAAAGTCCGCGAGATCCGTTCGATCTCGCTCTCGTCGGCCGGCTCGCGGATCTCACGGAACTTCGGTCCGGGCAAGCCGGCGGCCTCGAGAGCCTCGCGTTGCAACAGCTTGTCCGTGAGCAGCGTCGCGGCGCGGACCGAAAGACCGGGCAGCTCGAGTGCCTCGGCCAACCAGGCCTGCTGATGGAGGTCGCTGTCAGCGTAGGAGGTGACCCCGTCCGGACGATGGGCGTACACGAGCTGGACCAGTTCCTGGGGCGAGCAGCCCACCGTATCGACAACCTTCCCGAACCTGCGGAGAACGCTGGCGACGACGCTGACGCCCGGGTTGGACGAGTCCACGACCCAGAGCAGCTGGCACACGCCGGACGCGGCATCCACCACCTCTGCCCAAGGCCTTGAGCGAGGGTTGTAAACGACGGCGAGTAACGGCTCACGGCTCAATTAGTAAGAGGATAGCGGTGAATTAAGTCGTTCCGGGACCTCATTTTTTCTAAAGTGCCGGCCCGACAGTGACGAGCATTAGGAACAGTATTATCAGGCAATGGGACCTGACGAGGGGAACTCCGTGTCGCAGGATGCAGTACTAGATATTGTTGCGTCACATGCGGGGATCGCTCGTGCAGACATGCCCAGCGACCGCTCGCTCCCGGACTTGGGTTTGAGCTCGTTCGGGATTATGCGCCTTGTCCTCGCTATGGAAGAGGAGTTCGAAATGGAGTTCTCTGGCGATGAGCTGAGGGGTTTCACCACCCTGCCGGTTTCGCGGCTCCACGAGCTGGTCGAGCAGGCGAAAGAGTCTTCTTCTAGCTGAGGAGCCCGAAAGGGACCACCTCTCAGGGGCTGGACCGGGTGGCAGCCAAAGTCCCGGGGCTCTGGTCTCGGTCGTCCGTTGGCCGGCCGTAACGCGACATTACGTTTTCTGTAAGCAGCGGTAGCGCACGACCTCGTGCCACCCTTGTGAACAGCGAATGGTCCATGCCGGCGACGAGTTCCATATGGAAGAACTGGCTTTTTTCAAGCCGGCGGAGCCCGCCCTCTTCTCCCCGGCGGATCCTTTTCGTTTCCTCCTCGCCGCACATGACGAACGTGTAGACACCTCGCTTGGCCAGTCGTCCCAAGACTTGGGCGGGGCGCGGCCCGGGGGAGACGCGGTTTACGCACCACCACCACATTTCCCCGAGAGGTCGGGCCAGGTGTTTCGAGCCCGGCACCGAGGCGCTGTCTTTTCCGACTTTGGAGAGCAGTCTTGCCGTCAGACGGGCGAGGCGCTTGTCGGCGCTGATGAGCTTTCTGTGAGCAACGGCGCGCCCCTGCGTTGCCGCGCGTTTCACCGTCCTCGCCGGTCCGGGCGGCTCGGGCGCCTGTCCGAGCCCGGGGATCTCGCGCAGCCCCGCCGAGAAGACCGGGTTGATTGCCAGGACACCACCGACGCCGAGGTCGGCTCCCGTCCGCAGGGCGTGGTAGGCGCCCGAGCACAGGCCCATTAGGACAACTGCCGATGGTGCGCCAGGGGAAACCCCTGCCACAATGTCGGCAACATCTTCGAGTGCCTCTCGTGAGTAGATCACGTCGACCGGTTGGCCCGGTCGAGGCGGGCTGTCCCCGATGCCGCTCATGTCGACGCGTAGGACGGCGAGACCCTCCGAAGCCCACGACCGGGCTAGCTCGACCCAAAGACGACCTGGTCCTGTGTGGTCGGATTCGCCCGCACTGAGCAGCACGACGGTGACCTCGGGGCGTTGGGCTGGCGAACGGGTGAGGACGGCGAACAACCGGTTCGGGCCCAGGTACATGACCGCTTCGCTAAGAGCCTGCCCTTTTGTCCCGTTAACGGATGCGACTTGAGGCGCCGCCACCTTGAAGGGGGCCATCTCCGGTACGGCCCGCTCCAAAAGCCACCCCACGATGACGTCGATGGTGCCCTGGGGAACGAAAAGCTCCCTGTAAGACTCGCTGACCAGCCGTTCTTGTTCCAATGCCTCTACGACCTGTGCCTGAAGCTCCGAGAGGCGGTCGAGCACCGGCTGCTTGGGAGCTCGTTCCGGCCGCAACAGGGCGAGGACGGACCCAGCCAACGCGCCCGGGATGGCTGCGAAGGTCAGCTCGGACAAAGCCCGCACGGTCTCTGGCCCGTAGACAATACCCAGGGCCTCGACCTCGCCTGGGACCTCGTCTCGCGAGAGATCCATCGCCAGGCGTCGTTGCGCGCTCCTCGGCTGCTTCGTATACGAGCCGCAGGACCGCCTGCTCGCGTAGGTAGGAGCGGACGTTGTCGCACGGGTCCCATAGGACAAGCGCGTCGGGGTTGCAGTCTGGTGAAGCTGATGCTGCCAACGTTGCGCCCAGGCGCATGCCGACCAGGGAGACATGCCGTGCCCCACCTGCGCGCAGGAGGTCAACCGCGGCAGCTATCGAAGCCTTCCAGGCACCCACCCTGCCGGGGTCGCCCTCAGCACCCGCCGAATCGCCTGTGCCGTCGTAGTCGATGTGGAGTACTGCAAAGCCCTCCGAGGCCAGCTGCGCGCCGAGTGCCCGGTACGCACGGCCGGCCCGCGAGGACTCGATCCCAAACGGTGGGCACAGGACAACCGCGCCACGAGCCGTCCCTCCCGCCGGCTGGTACAACCTCGCGAACAGCGGGCGCTGCGGTGGGCCGAACCAAAGTGCGCTGGGTACCACGGTTCACCCAACCCGTTCGTTGGACGGGCGGCCTGGGCGCTTCGCCGGGCGCCCCGATGTGGGCCGGGCAGGGCGCCCAAGGAACGACGGCACGAGCGAGCGGTCGAGGTCGGCGACGCCGGCGGCGTGAGCCGCTGCCAATGCCAGCCACCACAGGTTGTCCTCGACCCTGTCCGGGCCGTGTTTAGCCACTTTGGCGAGACGTTCGGCCAGCCAGGCGACTGCACCTAGGAGATGGGGTGAGCGAAGGCGGAGGTGGTCCAGCAGCCACGGCCCGGGCCCGTTGTACTCCTCGGGGAACAACACTGGAGCGGCCTCGGGGTGCGCCCTGAGCAGCCGCACCGCGTTGCGGCCGGTCTCGCGGTTGCGAGCGACGGCCAGGCGTTCGTCAGCGGTGTAATAGTGCCATGCAACCGCCTGTTCGTCGTAGCGCTCGAAGGCGCCGGCCCTCATGAGGCGCAGGCCGATCTCGTGGTCTTCGAGCCCGTAACCGACGAACTGCGTATCGAAGCCGCCAACGCTACGGAACTTCTCGGTCAGCCCACTGCAGTTGGCTATCGAGAAACGGTCGAAGCGGTCGACGACCTTCTTTTCGGCCAGCTCCCGGTAGCGTTGGTCCCACCAGCGCCTTGTCAGGTCCGGCGCGGGTAACCCATCCGGGATCAGGCAGGGGCCGAGGACCATCTGAGCTTGCTGGTCGCGGAATGCTTGACGGTGGCGTCGCACTGTACCCTCTGCCGGTACGAGGTCATCGTCGAGGAAATAGATGAGCTCGCCTTTGGCGTGCTCCAGGCAGGTGTTGCGAGCTTTGGCGAGGCCACCGTTGGGTTGGGTTACCACCCGGAACGGCAAGACAGGGACTAGGCCAGCCAGGGCCTCCGCCGACCCATCGGTCGAACCATCGATGACTACAACGACATCGATCCCTTCCCAGTCCGCAGGACTAGAGCGAGCTTGGTCGTCCAGTGCCGACACGAGCCGCACCACCGCCTCCTTCCGCTGGTAGGAGCAGACTGCGATAGTGAGTGTTTTTGCTGCTTCCACTACGTGTCTAGGCGCAGAGTTGCCGCGTTCCGTCGCGCTGCACCGGCGCGTTCGCCGACATAGCCACCAACAATCTCGATGGTACGCCAGGGGCTGAGCCGGCGCTGCCAGGCCGGCCTTTGGCTTGCCCATGGGAAGAACGACCACCACGTTGCCAAGGTCTCGCGCGCCGACGGCACCGGGTAGTCGAGCGCCTGGGCCAATGCCTCGTGCTCAGCGACTTCACGCTTCCATAGCGCCTTGAACCCGGCCTGCCTGCGGTGGTTGCTGCTTACGACGACCGCAGGGTCCGCGATGACTGCGTACGAGGCCAGAAGGGCTCTCCACATCCACTGCTTATCCTCGCACGAGCGCATCGACTCGTCGAAAGGGATCTTCTCCCAGACCGAGCGCCGCCACGAGGACGCGTGGTTGGAGTACCCCCAGTGGGGGTTTAGTTCCACGTCGGCAACGGCAACGGTCCACGGCCCGTCCAGCGGCTCTCCTGACGGGCTCAGCTCTGCGCCGAAGACGCCTCCGACGCGAGGGTCGCGATAGTGGACAAGGTGATTACGCACCCATTCTCGGTTCGGGGCCGCACAGTGAGCTGACAAGGCAAACACTACCGTACCGCTAGCTCGTTGGGCCCCTATGTTGAGCGAACGGCCGAAGGTGAACTGTTCGGGCCTAATTTGCACGATCTCGTCGCAGAACGGTTTGGCTAACTCGACGGTCCCGTCAGTTGACCCCGAGTCGACAAGGACGATCTCGACGTCAACGGATTGGCTGCGCAGTGATCGCAGCGCTGCCTCGACGCGAGCGGCTTCGTTCTTCGTCCGGACGACTACGCTCGGGTTCTCGGCCGAAGTTGTCGAAGAAGTCATACCGGCAATTTTAGTCGGGCTAGGCCTCGTCGGAACACCCGCTCGAGCGGTCTCGGTCAAATACGACCTAATGAACTAACTGCTGCCTCAAAAGTCCCGCGAGGTCACCGCTAACCGCGGTTATTGGCTCTCTGAAAAGGGAAATTGGCGAACTTTGACTGCTGATTACGGCAAGGGTAAAGTCCTTCTATTCACCCTATTTTTTCTACGACAAGCACCGGCCCGGTCGGGGTCGTCTCGCCGCATCTCGACGACGCTGCCCTGAGTTGTGGCGCTCTGTTGAGCGAGCGCCCAGGGAGCCAAGTAGTGACGGTCATCTCGGCGGGGCGCCTAGCCGGCGGAGCGCTTTCTCCATGGGACCAAATGTGCGGGTTCAAACCTGGTGATGACCCCTGGGCGGCTCGCAAAGCCGAGGATGCGGAAGCGATGGCCCTCGTTGGAGCCGAGCCACACTATCTCGGTTTCCCCGACATCCAGTACAGAGTACCTCCGGTCCGATTGGGCCGTTTCCGACGTCGGGCTGTGCGCGCAGCCAATGCGGCGCGCGAGCATGCCGACGCTGAGCTGGTCCCTCAGATCGAGAAGGCACTTGAATCCGTGATTGAGGCCCTCGACGTCGGAACGTGGTTCATACCTCTCGGCTTGGGCCACCCTGACCACATGATGGTGGGTGCTTCCTGCGCCCGGTTGGCAGCGCGGGTGCAGGACCGAACTTGGGTCTCCTATGTTGACCTCCCCTACGGCCCAAGGTCGCCGATCCTCGTATCAAACGCCAACGAGCACCTCGCTAAGCTGGGTTTCTCGATGGAGCCACTGCACATTTCCTCATCCGCGAGCGCCTCTCGCAAGCGAGAGGTCATCGCGTGTTACCGTTCCCAGCTCGGACCGCTAGGCGACCAGGTCGAGGCGGCCATAGCCGCGCCGGAGACCTTTTGCCGGCTAAGCCTGAGGCGTGGGCGGTGAGCGATGCCGTCCTGGAGCTTGTACTTCACCATGCTCAAGTAGCACCTGGCGAGCCTGCGGTCCACGACGACTACGAAGCTTTAACCTATGCAGAGCTGGCAGATCGGGTGGCCGCAACAGCTTCGGGTTTGGCTGCCTACGGGGTTGCCCCTGGTGACCGAGTCGCCGTCGACCTGGGCAACTCGGCTGCATTTGTAACAATTGCTCTCGGTTGCCTCTGGCTAGGTGCAGCTTTCGTACCTCTTTCACCAATGGACCCCCCTGGCCGTATTGCCCGGATTATGGCGGATTGTGGCCCGACGGTCGTGGTCACCGGGGGCCACTCCGGTACGGGCGCAGCCAATTTTGACGGTACGCTAGCTGTCGGCGTCGACGATCTCCTAGCTCGCTCCGGTCCTGTCCCGGCGCGTTCCGTCGATGCCGAGCGGGACGCTTACTTGATTTACACATCCGGCACGACGGGGGTGCCAAAGGGCGTCAGGATCCCCGAAAGGGCCTTCAGGTGGGCGGTCTCGCACGCGGCAAGGCTGCTGCGCCTCGATAGTTCGACACGTGCACTGTGCGTTTCGTCGTTCCATTTCGACGGTTCTTACGGGACTGTCTTCCCTACGCTTCTCAGCGGAGGTTCGTTGGTCATCCCGAGCCGCGAAGACCTGTTGTTCCTGAAACGTTTTTTCAGCGTAGTTCGCGAGGCGGGGATAACTTTCACCGGCTTCTCGCCGAGCTACCTGAGGCTCCTCGTCGGTTCTCGCCAGCTGGACAAGCTGGCGGGTAGCGAGCTTCGCACGCTGGCTCTGGGCGGCGAGGAGTGCGTTGCGGGCGACGTCGCCGAGCTTTGGCGTGTGCTGCCTGGGCTCAGTGTGTTCAACCGCTACGGGCCGACGGAAACCACCATTGCGGTGACCAACTACGAGGTGAGCCGCGCCGACGTGGCGTCTGGCAGGGTCCCGATCGGCGCCCCTCATCCTGGGGTCAGCTTCGCTTTGGCCCGCCTCGACGGGAGCGGGACGCTCGTCGACGAGGTGGGGGAGGTGGGCGAGCTCCACATTGGCGGCCAGCAGCTCATGAGCGGCTACTGGAGGGACCCGCTCCTGTCCGATGGCGTCCTGAGACGTGACGTCGTCCCGGGAGAGCTTGTGTACAAGACCGGCGACCTCGTCTATCGCGACGCCCGCGGCCTCTACGTGTACGTAGGGCGCTCGGACGACGTGGTCAAACGAAATGGCGTGCGCATATCGCTCGGCGAGGTGACAAACGCACTTCGCGGGGTCGATGCGGTCACGGGCGCTGTATGCCTGCCGGTCGACCTCGACGGGAGGCTCGGTATCGCCGCTTTCGTGGAGGCCCCCGCCGGAACCACGGCAGTCAAGGTGCTCGACGCAGCCAGCTCAGTCATCCCGGCGACCATGAGGCCCGACGAGGTGTTCGTCGTGACCACCCTGCCGATGACCCCCTCCGGCAAGGTGGACCGCCAGCGCCTTTTGGACGAGGCGGCCCGGACCGGGTGGCGCGATGCCTGATCAGTAGGCGCCGTGCCTGCGTGTCACGCTGCCTGGCGTGTGCCACAGGATCTTCAGGTCCCACCACAGCGACCACGACGCCACGTAGGCATAGTCAAGCTGGCGAAGCTCCTCGAAGGGGAGGTCATTGCGCCCCGAGATCTGCCACAGACCTGTCATGCCGGGCCGTACGTCGAAGCGTTTAGCCGCCCAGCCGTCGAGCCCTGCCGACTCGTCCGGTACGAACGGCCTAGGGCCAACGAGGGACATCTTGCCGAGCAGGACGTTGACCAGCTGAGGCGTCTCGTCCAAGCTGGTCGAGCGGAGGAACTTCCCGATACGAGTCACCCGTGGGTCGTTATGCAGCTTGAAGAGCGGCCCGTCGACATCGTTGTGTTCACGCAGGTCGATCTTCACGTCGTCGGCACCGACCGTCATTGTGCGGAACTTGATCATCCGGAAGGTCTTGCCCTTGAACCCGACCCGGTCCTGGCGGAAGAAGACGGGGCGCCCACTGGTTGCCATGATGCCGACAGCGATGACCGCCATGATCGGCGAGAGCAATATCAGGGCTACAGCACTGGCGACGATGTCCAGGGAACGCTTGGTGGCTCGGCTGAGGGTACCGAGCTGTGGGGGTGCCACATCCATCACCGTTAGCCCGTGGAGCTCCTCGATCTGGGACTGCCATGTAACGAGCTCGAAGAGACGAGGGACGACGCTGATGCGCACCTGGCCGGGAAGTTGGCGCAGCATCTCGACAACCCAAGTTGGGGAGCTCTGTGAGAAAGCGACGAGCACACGGTCGACGCCCATTTTGGTGCAAAGCTGCGGGAGGTCGTGGATCGCACCGAGGCGCGTGTGCAGCACGGGCCCCGGCGTAAGGTGCGGCTCGTCGTCGACAAAACCGAGCAGGTCGATGTCTGCGCAGCGGCCGAGCCGCTGTGCCAGCGATGTTGCGACCGAACCCGAGCCGACTATTACCACCCGTGAGCGCAGCGTGCTCCGTTGCCGCAGGCCGACGCTGATGATCGCCCTGACGAGGGGGAGCACGAAGGTGGCCGGCATGGTCATGAAGAGGACTTCCACCCACCCGAACTTCGGGGACCCTATCAACCGGTGCAACGTTGCCGAGACGGCCAGGGTCAGCACTGCGCCCAGAGCGAGCGCGTGCCAGCGAGGGCCGATGTCCATGAACGAGGTCGGTCGGAGGCGGCGCCTATCGCGCTGGTAAAGGCCGTAAGCGGCCATCGCGATGATGTACAGGGGAAGGTACGGCAATTCGTGCTGCATGCTGAGCCCGAAGGGCGGCCCTTCCGCATATCCAAGAGGTTGGCGAGCGAGCGCCCCGATGGCGAAGGAGACCTCCAAGCTGAACGCGTCGCCGAACACCACCACGGGGCGCCAGGCGCGCCGCAAGGGGCGGCCGCCAGGTGCAGCCGGCGGTTGCGAAAGGGCAACCTCGGCACCGGCAGAGTTGGCTTTGGTGCCAGCAGAGTTGGCTTTGGTGCGAGCCAGGTCGAGCTCGACGCCCATCGCCCGGGAATGCCCCACCACAGGTCGGGCCATTACTCCGCCGTCCCGGTACCGTTGGCCGCTGTCGCGGCGGAACAGCTCGTGGCGCAGGCTGAGCGCACCACTACCTGCCCCGTAGGGCTAAGTGATGCTGCGGGAGAGAGTGCCTTTAGATTGTTGGAAGTCATAGATTTTTCGGTCGGCCCTTTGAGGTCTCTGGACGGCAAACCGACTCTAACTCCAACTGTTTGCCCTCGTTTGCCAGGCCACAGAATGTTCGCAAAGTCACTACGTGTTGTGGTCAGGGGGGCGGGCAGCGTAGCGCGAACGGTGGCGAACGGCGCATGTTTGCGAAGTTGTGGTGCGGCGGGCGACAAGGCGGAGTACATCGCGTCAGGTCGACCTCCCCGCGCGAGCCAGTGCGGGCCGCTCTATTGGGAGAACCTCGCCCTGGCGCTCGAGGCGAGCAGGCGGAAAACGAACGGGAGATCGTGGACGATGTACCGCTCGAAGAGGCGACGGGGCTCCAAACGGAGCCGGTGGAGCCACTCCAAGCCGATCCTGCTCATCCAGACCGGAGCTTTAGGAGTGTCGCCGGCGACCATGCTCAAGGTGCCCCCGGCCGTAACGAACCACAGCGAAGGGAAGCGGCCGCTCAGCACCTCCATGAAGCGCTCCGCTTTGGGGGTGCCCAAAGCGCAAAAGACGATCTTCGAGCGGGCCGCCTCAATGGCTTGGAAGATCTCTGACACCGCCCCGTCGCTGTGCTCGAACCCGAACGGCGGGCAATGGTCGGCAAATACGAGACCGGGGTACCGAGCCGCCAGCACTTCACCGGCGCGTCGCGCTGTGCCTGGGGGCGCGCCTAACAAGAAGACGCCCATCCCCGTTGACGCGGCCTCAGAGCACAAGGGCCAGATCAATTCTGACGCTGCCACGCGTTGTTCGAGCGGGGTCCCCTGGATGCGTGAAGCCCACATGATCGGTACCCCATCGGCAAGGACAAGGTCGGCACCGGCGATCACCTGTAGGACTGCGGGGTCTGTCACCATCAGGCGCAGCACGTCGACGTTGATATTGACCATCCGCCCACCCTCGCCACGTGAAGCACCCGAGATGATGTGGTCAACTGCTTGGCGTTGCGAGAGGTTGTCAAGCTTTACGCCCATAATGCTAACGGCGGCTGATCGCGCAGGTCGTCCCGTGGATGGGAGTGCTTCTGGGGGCGGACTGGTACCCCCGTTCCAACGTTGTTGGTCCTCTGGTGCGTTTGTCATAAGTCTTGGGGGAACCTCCGGTCGGCCTACCGCATGTTAGGGCTCTTTGCCCGGGTCTCCGGTAGGGAGAAAACGGGAAATATCACACCAAACAGGAAAAGTAGGAAATGGGCGGCAGGCCGCCCTATTGACGAAGTCAGTGTAATAATTGTTACGTGGTCAGCCAGGTCTTGTTGACCGTCGAGCCGTCGGGCAACGGGACCGGCGGGCCCTCATTACCAGCGCGTGCCCGGCGCGGGCGGCTGAAGGTGCGTTGGCTGGTCCCTGGCCTAGTGCTGGCGCTGTTCTTATCGTCGACGGCAAAGTTGTTTATCTGGCCTGCGGAAAATGCAGTGCAGGGTTTGCATGCCGATGCGGTGGTTGTCCTCAACGGGCCAGGGCCGCGCTGGCAAGTTGCCCTCGAGCTGGCGAAGGAGCACGCCGCCCCGGTCATATTGGTATCGGTCGCCTCGGTGCAATGGAACTGCCCGCCCGACAACCTGCCGGGCGTCCAGATCGAGTGTTTTCGGCCCGACCCTCTCGACACCCGGGGCGAAGCCCGCTTTGCTGCCAGCCAGGCTCAAGCACACGGCTGGCACAGCCTGATCGTGGTCGCCTCGACACCTCAGGCGACTCGTGCTCGTCTAAGGCTCGAGCGCTGTTTCGCAGGTCAGGTGTTCCTTGTGGCGGCGAAGCCCGCGATCACGACCTGGGCGTTTGACGTGGCCTATGAGTGGGGTGCACTGGTAAAGGCGCTGGTCTTGCAGCCGGGGTGCTGAACCAGGCACCGCTGCTGTGCCATGTCCTACAACTGGGCGGTCCTACAACTGGGCGTCCTGTGCACCTTGCGCCACCTGGCGTGGCGGTCACGGGCCCTAAATTTCGCTTAACGTCTAAAGTGGCTGTGTGGTCGAAGCCGCCTGGTAACAATTGGCCCGGTGAGAAGAATTGCTTGAAATTGGCATCGTCGGGCTAGGCCCTTGGGGCTTATGCGCCATGGAACGCCTGGTAGACGAGGCGCGGCGCCATCCCCTCCGGACAACGGTGCTGCATGTCGTCGAGCCTGGTCCTCCGGGCGGCGGCATGTACTCGAAGTCTGACCCCGACTACTTCGTGCTCAACACTCCCTGTGGGCAGCACTCCATGTACCCGTTCCCCGAGCTGGTGGAGGAGGGGAGCCTCGGCCGCGGCTTTTTCGAATGGGCTAGCGAGCGTGGCTACCGCTGGCACGGTAACGAGTGCCGGGTTTCGGCCCCGGAGACGGGGGCAGAGCGGTCGAACCCCAGGACTTCCTCCCGAGGCGGCTGATGGGGGAGTACCTCGAGTGGTTCTACGAGGTCCTGTGTTCCGAAGCCCCCTCCAACGTAGAGGTGCAGCACCATCGCTCCCTGGCAGTCGACATAGAGCCTATCGATGGCGGTGGGGAGCGGGTGTACCTGGACAACGGCACCAGCATCGCCGTCGACCAAGTCATCCTGACGACCGGTCACATGGAGGACATGGCCACAAGAGGCTCTGTTAGTGCGCTCGTGACGCGCCCGTACCCAGTCGAGGCATACCTGGGAAGCACCGGGCCGGACGACAAGGTCGCGATCGAAGGAATGGGCCTGGTGGCGATGGACGTCCTGACGGCCCTCACGATCGGGCTCGGTGGCCGTTACACGGAAGGCGAAGCCGGGAACCTCTGTTACCACCCAAGCGGGCGGGAACCGTCGCTCTACCTTTTCTCGAGGAGCGGTTACCCATACTGCGCTAAGTCGTTTGGGGCATCGGACCCGATGGGCGAGTACAAGCCCGCTATTTGCACGGTCGATGCGGTGGCCTCGTTGAAGAAGGGAGATCGCGGCCAGGGCAAGCGACAGATGGACGCCCGCCGGGATCTCCTGCCCTTGGTGTTCGCAGAAATGGAGCTGCACTATTACGCCGAGCGCGGCGCTTTTGAAGGACGGCTTCCTTGCATCAAGAGAAGTAAGTGAAAGGCTTGTTGGTGCATTTTCCGCTGGGACCTTTGTGCAGGAGCGTGCCCAATTCTCTGCTCGTTACGGGACATTTGTCGCGTCGGAGTACTTCTTTGTAGGCCACGGCCGCCACTACGACGACGCAGCGGGCTACGAGGCAGCCGTGTACGCGACGGTGGCGGCGGACGCACGGGAAGCATTGGTGGCCGGGGGCGCAAGCCCTGTGAAGACCGCTTTGGAAACCCTTCGGGCGCTGCGCGACACGCTGCGGATGGCGATCGAGTTCAAGGGCCTCGAGCTGGGCTCACACCTGGATTTCCTCGCCAACCTGCAGAGCCGCTTTGCCCGTTTGGTCGCCGGGCCGCCGGTGTTCCGCTCCCAGCAGCTGCTTGCCCTGGTCGACGCCGGTATCCTCAAGCTTCCTTTCGGCCCGTCCCCTCAGGTGTTCCCGGCACACGCAGGCGGCATCCTGATCCGCTCCCGCGCGTTGGGCGAGCCCTATGAGCTCGTAGTCGACCGCCTGGTCCGTGCGCACCTCGACCTGCCCTCCGTTTCAGGGTCGGCGTCCCCGCTCCTCGCGAACCTTGTGAAGCGTGGCCGGGTCCGCCCGCTCGACTTCGAGGGCACGCCAGCTGGGAGCATCGACCTCACCGAAGATTTCCACCCGGTCAATGACCGAGGTCGTCCGGAGGCACGTCTGTGGGTGTTCGGCGTGCTCAGCGAGGGCGCCCGTTATTTCACGCTCTACATACCCTCCCCCAAGAGCCGAGTGCGGGCCTTCGTGGACGCCGAGACCTGCGCCAAAGCCATCTTCGGCTCGAGCGTTAAAGCAATAGCGCTGAGCACGCCCAGGCCGCGCCCACTGCAGGTCGCGCTCGTCAACAACATGCCGGACGGCGCCTTCGAGGAGACCGAGCGCCAGTTCCATGCGCTCCTTCGAGAAGGTCTTGGTGGCGATGAGCTGGACCTTTATCGCTTCACGCTGCCAGGGGTGCCGCGCGGAGACGGGGTGCAAGCACTCATCTCCGAGCGCTACGAAGCCCTTGACCAGCTGTGGGGCCGGTCACTCGACGCATTGGTCGTGACCGGAGCGGAGCCGCAAAAGGCAGAACTGACAGAGGAGCCATATTGGCCCTCCCTGGAAGCGCTGTTGTGGTGGGGTAGCGAGGCTGTGCCGAACATGCTCGTATCCTGCCTGAGCGCCCACGCCGCCTTGTGGAGCTTCGATCGTCTACCTCGCCGGCTCCTGCTCGAAAAATGCAGCGGCGTCTTTCCTCAGGTCCTTGACGCGGAGCACCCATTGATGGCTGGGATCAAGGATCTGTCGCTCCCGCATTCACGGTTCAACGAGATCCCTTCAGCCGACCTCCGCGAACATGGCTACCGGGTACTGGCGCAGTGCCGCGAGGACGGCTGGACCGTGGCGGCGGGCGAGCGAGGCCAGTGCAGGTTGCTGCTCTTGCAGGGGCACCCGGAGTACGAAAGCCTCACGCTACTTCGTGAGTACCGCCGCGACGTCCGGCGCTATCTGGCTGGGGACCAGGGCTCCTACCCGCACTTGCCGAAGGGTTACCTGGACGCCGAAGGTCTCGGTGCTCTTGAAAGGTTCGAGGCCGAGGCGACCGCGCAGGCCGACGCACACGCGATGATGGACAGTTTCCCGTTTGGCTTCGTGGCAGGTCATGTAAATGTTGATTGGCAAAGTGTTTCCAGGCAGTTGATGGGGAATTGGGCGCGGTCAGTTCGCGAACGCGCCGGTGGCCTCCCGGGTGTCGCCGACGCGCCAACCGCAAACGGTCCAGCTATAGAGCGGGAAACTGCTCTACAGTAATACTGGTGCACGACGAAACAATCGCACTCCACGGAAGTTATGACGCCGGCCCCACGCGATCGGTCGCAGTGCCGATCTACCAGACGGTTGCGCACGATTTCGAAAGCGCGGCACATGCGGGAGCGATTTTCGACCTGGAGCAGGCGGGTTTTCACTACAACAGGGTCAACAACCCTACGGTCGACGTCCTTGAAAATCGTATGGCCCAACTCGAGCTGGGAGCTGGCGCAGTAGCCCTGAGCTCCGGCGCCGCGGCCGTCCGCCAGTGTGTCCGCAACATCACTTCGACCGGGTCCAACATAGTCACGGCACCTCAGCTCTACGGTGCGACCTATACGTATTTTGCGCACGTGCTGAACGGCGAAGGCGTCGAGGTGCGTTTTGCAGCCGACGACCGCCCCGAATCGATCGAGCCTCTTATCGACGAGAACACCAGAGCGGTGTTTTGCGAGAGCATTGGCAACCCGGCCTGCAACGTCGTGGACATCGAGGCCGTCGCTGAGGTGGCCCACCACCATGGCGTGCCGCTAATCGTCGATAACACGATTGCTACGCCGCTCACCCTAAAGCCGATCGCCCACGGCGCCGACATAGTCGTCCATTCGCTGACCAAGTTCGTCGGCGGTCATGGCACGACTCTGGGGGGCGTGGTGATAGACAGCGGCACGTTCCCGTGGGCCGAGCACCCGGCCCGCTTCCCGATGCTGAACCGGCCCGAGCCGGCCTTCCACGGGGTCGTGTACACGCGAGACTTCCCGCAAGCCCCCTACGCGGTGAGGTGCCGCACGGTCGGCCTGCGCAACGAGGGTGCAACCCTGGCACCGCTCAATGCTTTTTTGCTGCTCCAAGGCCTGGAAACATTGTCGGTGCGCCTGGAGCGCCACCGGCAAAACGCTTGGCGCGTGGCGGACTACCTCGCACAGGACCGTCGCGTTGGCTGGGTGCGCTTCCTCGGCTTCACCGACCACCCATATCACGACCTCGCCAAGCGGTACCTCGGGGAGCGGTACCCGTCGATAGTGACCTTTGGTGCTGCAGGTGGCTACGACGCGAGCATCCGCTTCTTCGACAGCGTGAAGTTGATCAAGCGCCTGGTCAACATGGGCGATGCTAAGTCGCTTGTCGCGCACCCTGCATCGACCACTCACCGCCAGCTCGATGCGGCTGCACTGGCCACCGTCGGGATATCGCCTGAGATGATCCGGTTGTCCGTGGGTCTCGAGCACATCGATGACATAATCGACGACATCGACCATGCTCTTGGCCCAGTGCATGACGACGTCCAAGAAGGCCGCTAGGCAGCTCATCGCCTCGACACCATGACAGTCGCTTACTGCCTCGCCGCACACAGCAAACCGGACCAGTGCAAACGCCTGATCCGCCGCTTGCTCGACGACGACCCGACGTGCCTTGTCCTGCTCCACTTCGACCAACGGAATGTGAAGCTCGACCTGACTGATGTCAGCGACCCTCGCCTCCGCATCATCGAAGAGCGAGCTGCAAATTGGGGGAGCCCCGAGCTCGTCGACCTGTTCGTGGAGATGTTCAGCGTCGCGTTGAAGGCCGGCTGTACATATGCAGTCATGCTCTCCGGGCAGGATTACCCGCTTCGCTGCGTAGGCGATTTGGAGGCCGAACTTTCGTCCTATGACGTTTGGGCGGGTACCCGTCCGCTGTTCGCCCCTGACGGCTCATGCAACTGGAAGGAGGGGAGACGCCGTTATGCATACCAGTGGTGGCACATTGACGAACCCGGCTGGTTGCTCAGGCTTGCCGATAGCTGCGCCGGTAAGGTGCCGGGGGCCCACGTGTCGGCGCAATCAGACCCGCCCCTGCCTTACATCGTTCACTTCCGACAGTTCCAACAGTTGTGGTGGGGTGCTCGGAGCAAAGGCCCGGGCGTGCCGGTCTACACCGGTAGCCAGTGGATGAACCTCTCAGCAAGTGCCATGGAAGCGATCTGCTCGGCCCCTCAGCGGGTCATGCGGTTTTTTCACCGGGTACCCATCGCCGACGAGGCATGCTTTCATACGGTCCTGAGGAACACGCCGGGCCTCACCTTCGCACCTGACAACGGCAGGTTCATCCGCTGGGGCCAGCGAATTGCAAACCCCGATGTCCTGACGGTTGACGACCTGGAGGTGTTGCTCACGTCGGACGCCAGGTTTGCTCGAAAGTTCGACGAACTCGTCGACTCGTCGGTCCTAGACCAACTGGACAAGCTCAGCGACCGCTCGAAGTAGCTCAGGGCGGCTTTGCTTGGCCCCGAGCTACTTCGGCTGTTCGGCCAGCTGGCGCTAAAACGTCACGGTCGGGTCGCTAGCGGCGTACTGGCGAACGAACACGTTGGAGAACTCCTGGCTGCCGGACTCGCCGTAGAGGGCGATCGACCCTGCAGCCAGCTTTGAGTCCGTCCCCTGGGCCTCCAAGGTGCCGTTGACATAGACCGCGATGGACGTGCCGTTCACCTTCGCTGTCAGGTCGTACCAAGTGCTGGCGTTGACGGCGCCCACTGCGGCGTCGGTGATCGTCGTAGCCGAGTTCGGGCTGGTGCTTGTCCACTTGTACATGTAGAGGTTGTTGGTGCCGTTGAGGTCGTCGTACAGGTTGATCGAGTCCAGGTCCTTGGCGTCGGTGACCCCGACCCCGAGGCCCCAGACCCGGCCCGAGACCTGCTGGCCGTCGGCGTCCAGGACGTAGCTAGTACCTGTCTTGTAGGTCGACTCGAGGATCTGGAACGGAGAGGCAGTCGTCCCCTCGGCCACCGGGCCAGTCGATCCACCCGGTTGAGTGGCGCTGGCGACCTTCCAGGTGCCACCCGATGCGGTCCACGTGGACGGGCTGATGCTGCCTTCAGAGAAGTTGTCGAAGAACGGGAACGTGGCGGTCCCGCTCGAGGCGGTCGTGGCCGTCGAGTTGCCCCACTTCATCACTATGGTGGTCGAGCCGCTGGCGGCGATGCTCGGCACCTCCACCCATATCGTGGCCGTCTGGGCCGACGAGCTGTAGCTGGCGATCCAGAAGTTGAGCGCAGTCGTCCCATTGCTGGCGTAGAAACGCAGGTCCTGTCCGGCGGACTGGGCTTCAGCGAAGTCGAAGTTGGTCGAGGTGAGCGGGACCTTCACCTGGAAGTTGGTCAACGCCGTGCTGTTGGGGTTGTTGACCGTGAGGGTCTGGCTATAAGCGAACCCGGTAGAACTGGACGAGACCGTGAACGACTGCTGAGCCTGAGGGGCGGCGTTGTAGGTGCTGTTGCCGGCCTGGTTGGCGTCGATGGTGCAGGTGCCGGGCCCCGTGAAGCTCACGACAGCGCCAGATATCGAGCAAACGGCGCTCGACGCGGTGGCGATGTTGAACAGGACCGGGTTGCCCGAGCCCCCTCCGGTGGCAGTAACCGTGTAAGTGGTCCCTCCCACGGTGGCGCTTGTCGGGGCGGTCGAGGTAAAGCTGATCGTCTGGGCTATCAACCCTGAGCCAGGGAACGTCACTGTCGGGTCCGTAGCGGCGTACTGGCGAACGAACACGTCGGCGAACTCCTCGCTACCCGCCTCGCCGTAAAGGGCGACCGACCCGGCAGCGAGCGCTGAGTCCGTCCCCTGGGCCTCCAAGGCCCCGTTGAGGTAGACCGCGACCGATGTGCCGGCCACCTTCGCCGTCACGTCGTACCACTGGTTGGCATTGACCGTCCCTACAGCGGCGTCGGCGATCGTGGTGGCCGAGTTGGGATTGGCGCTCGTCCACTTGTACATGTAGAGGTTGTCGCTGCCGCCGAGGTCGTCGTACAGGTTGATCGAGTCGAGGTCCTTGGTGTCGGTAACGCCGACCCCGAGGCCCCAAACGCGTCCTGAGACTTGCTCGCCGTCGGCGTCGAGCACGTAGCTGCTGCCCGTTTTGTACGTCGACTCGAGGATCTGGAACGGGCTGGCCGTCGTACCTTCGGCGACGGGACCGGTCGCACCGCTGGGCAGGGTTGTGTTGGTGACCTTCCAGGTGCCACCCGATGCCGTCCATGTGGACGAGCTGATGGCACCTTCGGAGAAGTTGTCGAACAAGGGGAAGGTGGCAGTCCCGTTCGAGGCTGTTGTGGCCGTCGAGTTACCCCACTTCATCACGATGGTTGTCGAGCCATCGGCGGCGATGCTGGGCACTTCCACCCAGATGGTCCCCGTTTGTGACGTCGCGCTGTAGCTCTGGATCCAGAAGTTGAGCGGAGTCGTCCCATCGCTGGCGTAAAAGCGCAGGTCCTGACCGGCGGACTGGGCCTCGGCAAAGTCGAAGTTGGATGAGGTGAGTGAGACCTTCGTCTGGAAGTTCGTCAGTGCCGTGCTGTTGGGGTTGTTGACGGTGAGGGTCTGGTTGTATGTGAAAGTCCCAGTCGAACCGGACGACACCGTAAAGGACTGCTGGACTTGAGTTGCGGGGTTGTAGCTGCTGTTGCCGGCCTGGTTGGCATCGATGGTGCAGGTCCCTGGTCCCGTGAAGCTCACGACGGCGCCCGATATCGAGCAAACTGCGCTCGACCCGGAGGCGATGCTGAAGGTGACCGGGTTGCCCGAGCCCCCGCCGGTGGCGGTGACCGTATAGGTGGCCCCTCCCACCGTGGCGTTGGTAGGTGCGCTGGAGGTGAAGGTGATCGATTGGGAGAGCAGCGTAGAGCTGGTGACCGTGAACGACTGCTGGACTTGAGGCGCAGCGCTGTAGGTGCTGTTGCCGGCCTGGTTGGCATCGATGGTGCAGGTCCCTGGTCCCGTGAAGCTTACGACGGCGCCCGATATCGAGCAAACTGCGCTCGACCCGGAGGCGATGCTGAAGGTGACCGGGTTGCCCGAGCCCCCGCCGGTGGCGGTGACCGTATAGGTGGCCCCTCCCACCGTGGCGTTGGTAGGTGCGCTGGAGGTGAAGGTGATCGATTGGGAGAGCAGCGTAGAGCTGGTGACCGTGAACGACTGCTGGACTTGAGGCGCAGCGCTGTAGGTGCTGTTGCCGGCCTGGTTGGCATCGATGGTGCAGGTCCCTGGTCCCGTGAAGCTTACGACGGCGCCGGATATGGAGCACACGGAGCTCGACGTAGTAGCGATGCTGAAGGTGACCGGGTTGCCCGAGCCCCCGCCGGTGGCGGTGACCGTATAGGTGGCCCCCCCGACCTTGGCGTTGGTAGGTGCGCTGGAGGTCAAGGTGATGGCCTGGGGGAGCAGTGTGACGTTGGAGAACGTCACGGTCGGGTCGGTCGCGGCGTACTGGCGAACGAACACGTCGGCGAACTCCTCAGTTCCAGCCTCACCGTAAAGGGCGATCGAGCCCGCCGCCAGCGAAGTGTCCGTGGACTGTGATTCGAGTTGGCCGTTGAGGTACACGCCGATGGATGAGCCGGCCACTTTCGCGGTCAGGTCATACCACTGGTTGGCGTTCACGGTGCCCACCGCGGCGTCGGCGATCTGGGTGGCGCCGTTGGGGTTGGAGCTTGACCACTTGTACGTGTAGAGGTTGTCGGTGCTGTCGAGGTCGTCGTAGAGGTTGATCGAGTCCAGGTCCTGGGGGTCTTTCACCCCGACCCCGAGGCCCCAGACCCGTCCCGCGACCTGCTGGCCGTAGGCGTCCACGACGTAGTTAGCGCCCGTCTGGTAGGTGGACTGCAGGATTTGGAACGGGGAGCTCGTCGTACCCTCGGCCACCGGGCCGGTCGACCCATTGGGCAGCGTGGTGTTGCCGACCTGCCAGCTGCTGCCACCCGATGCCGTCCACGCGGACGAATTGGGTGTCAGCGCTGTAGGCGGAGGCGTTGTGAGGTTGGCCGTGCGCAGGTCGATCGTCCAGACGCCGGTGTTGCTGTTTTGGTTGCACGTGTAGAGGTAAAGCGTCCCGCTGACCGCGTTCTGGGACGGGCAGGCGTCCCCATTGGGGAGCTCAGGGGAATCCGCCATGGGCTGGAACCCGCTCACCGGTGAGGTGGTACTGGAGTAGAACGCTGTCTCCCACGTATTACTCGGCTCGATCTCGGTACCGAGGTAGTAGGTGCCGTTCAAGTACATCATGTTGGGGGCAGCGAGAGTCCCGCTGGAATGCAGCACCTCGATGTTGTTGGCATTTGCGAGGGCCGGGACAGAGCTGGCGGTCCTCGCCAGGATCGACCAGCCGCCATCGCTGTCGCTGTACCAGTAGATGTAGAACTGGCCATTGTTGGGGTCGAGCCACAGGAACGGATTTTGGTCGTACGTACCGCCCTGGGGCGAGATGAGGGTCTCGACAAGGGTCAGTTGGGACGGGTTCGACACCGGTGCTTCGTACAGGCCGATATAGCTGGGCAGGCTCGTGAAGTTTTGCTCCATCGCAACGTAGATCGTGCTGCCCACCACCACGGCCGTTGGCCAGCGGGCCTGCGACGTGTTCCAGTCGCCGCTCTCGTCGGTGACCTCGCCGAGCTTGGTCCAGCTGGTCAGGTTGTTGCTCGCGGCCAAACCGATCCAGCCGTCGCTTTGGGGGCCGTAGTAGGTGTAGTACTCATAACCATTCAGGTTGAGGTTCACGACGCTCATGGTGTGCGGGCCGAGGTTTCGAAGCCTTGGTCCTGCACCAGCTCGGTCTGAGGCGCGCTCAGGTTGAAGTAGTCGCTTTGTGTGCTCGGGTCAGAAAAGTCGTCAAAGAAGGGGAAAGTGGTGAAGCCGTCCGAGGCGGTCGACGCTGTCGAGTTGCCCCACTTCATTACGATCGTGGTCGAGCCGGCGGCCGGGATGCTGGGGACCTCGACCCAGATCGTGGCCGTCTGGGCGGACGAGCTGTAGCTGGCCGTCCAGAAGTTGAGCGGGGTCACCCCATCACTGGCGTAGAAGCGCAAGTCCTGCCCGGCGGGCTGGGCCTCGGCAAAGTCGAAATTGGAGGAGGTCAGCGAGACCTTCACCTGGAAGTTCGTCAGGGCGGTGTTATTGGAGTTGCTGACGGTGAGGGTCTGGCTGTACGTGAAGTCGGCCGCGTTGGTGTCCGGGGCAGCCATCGCCGGCACAGCGCTCAGGCCGGCCATGAGCACCACGCTCAGGACAACTGCCAGTCCCCGACGAGCGGGGCGGAAAAATCGGACCACTTGCCAACCTCCTGGAATTTGTTTACTTCGAACCACGACAACTGAACGCCGTTGTTTACACGCCCGTTACATTGACTGTTTACACGCCCGTTACATTGACTGTTTACACGCCCGTTACATTGACCTACCTACACACCGGACGGGCGTAGCCAGACAAGCTCGGCCGCTCTTCGTGACACCTACGAGGCCCCCAGATCATAGATCCGACGGGGACCTTTTGTCTTATGGCTTGCGCAACATTTCATAGATCCGAAAAATGCGATCCCTCGACGAGGTGCCCCGAACGCGTAGCGCGGTTCCCAAAGTTCCACAGCCCTTTTCGGAGCTTGCGAAGGTCTACTCGGGTTTGAGGCAGAAGGGTTGACCCCACGCTCAGTGCCCTGCCGAGGGCTCTGAGACGTGTTTGAACATCACCTAAAAAATAAGCGAATTTTGGACGGTTTCTCGGCGGGAGAGCCTGCTCAGCGCCTGGCGAAGCGCTGTCGAGCGGCTTTCTTCACGCCGTGGACGTACAAGCTTGCCAGGTACCTTCCGACGTCGATCATGCTGCGGGTAGCCCGCCCGAGCCCGACAACTTCCGGCAGCTCGTCACTTACCCACTTGCCCCTGCTCGAAACGATGAGGTCTGCCTCCTCCGGCAAGCCGAACGCGACTACCCGCGCCACACCGACCGCCAGCACGGGGGCGGACATCTCGAGGCGGGCCGCCGCCTCTCGACGGTCGTTGATGGCCAGGGCGTATTGTCCCCGTTTCCCTTCCGGCATCCAGCTCCCGGCGAACAGGTGCGATGTCCAGCCGACGTGAGCCCCGAGGCACAACGTCTCAGACGGGTAAATGACGATGTCGTCAGCACCCTCCTGGTACGTGTCGATCAGGGGGTCGATCTCGAACTGTTCTTCGAGGAGCCGGGCCATCCAATAGGTGTTCGCCTCCCCGATCGTGCCCGGGTCCAGCGTGTCCATGTACTTGAGCGCCGCCAGCGGCCATGGGTGGCCCGCCTCTGCGCCCCAAACGGCGGTAAACGGGAGCCGCCTGCATTCGAAGCCCGAGAAGGCCCTGTGCGAAAGGAACGACTCCAGGTCACGGTGCGCGACGACGTCTGCATCCAGGAACACGCCGCCGTGCTCGGCGAGGATGTCCGCCCTTACGTAATCGGACAGGAACGCCCATCGTTTATCTTGCACGCACCGACGGACATACTCAGACTTGTCCAATGAGTAGTTATGCTCGTTCCACTCTACGATTTCGTAGTCCGGCATAGCTTTTTCCCAAGTCGAACGAGCATGTTGTACTGACGGAGGCAGTTCCGAAGAACCGAACCAGCAGTAATGCAAGACCTTGGGTATCACAGCTCAGCCCACCTCTCCGTAACTCTTGCTTGGTCTTACCGGTACGTTTTTTGCGCGCTTAGGTACGAAATCCGCCGGCGGCGCGCTGCCATAGAGCAGGTGCCGGAGCGCGGCCACAACGCGGGCCGATGCCTGGCCGTCGCCATAGGGGTTGCGAGCTCGAGCCATAGCGGTGTAGGCCGCCTCGTCATTGAGCAGTTCGGACACTGCGCTCGTTATTCGTTGCCGATTGGTGCCAACGAGCCGTGACGCACCCGCTTCGACAGCTTCGGGGCGTTCGGTCTTCTCGCGCATGACCAGTACGGGGACGCCGAGGGCCGGCGCTTCCTCCTGGACGCCTCCGCTATCTGTCAGGATGACCTTGGCCCGCTGCATCATGAGCGCAAAATCCGGGTACTCAAGGGGCGGGGTGAGCCGGACGTTATCGAGATGACCGAGGATAGGTCGCACGGTGTCGCCGACGGCAGGGTTAAGGTGCACGGGGAAGAGCACTTGTAGTTCAGGGTTGGAAGCAGCGATGTCCGATACAGCAAGCGCTATCTCCCGCATCGGTTCCCCAAACGACTCCCGTCGGTGAGCCGTCACCAAGATCAGCGGGCGCGAACTATCTCGGATGTCCGCAATTCGTGGGCTGACAACCTTGTGATGTTCGATGGTCCATTGGAGGGCGTCGATGACGGTGTTACCTGTCACGAAGACAGACCCCTTCGCGACCCCTTCGCCGAGGAGATTGTCACGGGCCTGTCGTGTGGCGGCAAGGTGGAGCGCCGAAAGTCGTGTGGTTAGGACGCGGTTCATTTCTTCGGGAAAAGGCTGGCCCATGTCCCAGGTACGCATACCTGCCTCTAAGTGCACCACCGGGATCCGGTGATAGAAGGCCGTCAGCGCTGCCGCGAACGTCGTAGTCGTGTCACCTTGCACGACAATGGCATCGGGTTTTGCCTCGACCAGTACCGCGTCCAGGCGAGCAATCAGCCGTTGTGTGAGGGCCGCCAGGGTTTGCCTTGGCCTTATCGCGTTAAGGTCATAGTCCGGCGATATCTGGAAGGTACGCAGGACCTGGTCGAGCATTGCGCGGTGCTGTGCGGTGACAGTAATGACCGGCTCGAGGTCGGGGACCGACGAAAGATAAAGCGCTACTGGCGCTAGTTTGATCGCTTCGGGACGTGTGCCAAATATGAGCATGACGCGACGTGGGGCGTGTGCCGTGGCCGGTTCCTGTTGGAGAAGTGAATTAGCCCTTGTAGCTGAGGCATTTACCATGTATTTCGCACCCTACCTGGTTATTTGTGGCCGGCAGTGAGTCGTCGTGGAGGCTGCTGAGCCCGGGGTACGCCTTTTCGTTCTCAGCGCTCCCCGCTGGACAGCCAGGAAAGTCCCTGTCTTGACACTTCAAACGATACAGGGCTCAGGATGGATGAGCCTCCTACGTTCGGGTTCGAGCGCGGTACAACCGCTGGTAGTACCCGATCTCGCTGCTTTACGTGCTCACCGTGGTCGCGGGCGACCGAAAAGCGAAGCTGGCCTTTGCTTGCCCTTTAGACGCCGAGCTGGTCCTCGAAGTCATCAATGATGTCGTCGAAGTCCAGCGAGCCGCCTACCGAAGTATTTGCTCTTTGGGCTGCCATCCCGAGATGGGTTGCTACAGACGCCGCCCTGAGGCGTGAACATTGGCTAGGGGCGCGGGACGGCCGCCACGGGGCAGACGAAAAACCGGACAGCGGACGGGACTTAATCGCCGTGGCCCGCCCGGATTGGTTACGATCTCAGTGTGAAAGGCCCTAAACAGGGAGGCCGCGCCAGCGGTAGGGAGCGCCATTCCCGGCCCGTGATTTTCGGGCTCGCTTCTTGCCGCTGATTGTCACCGTCACGCTACTAAGCGCGGTGGTTGAGGTGCTTGTACCCTCGGGGCCTGCTAACGCCGCATCCGCCACGATCTCGGCCGTGGGCGGTTTGGCAACCACCGCCGGCTCGGGGGTCACAACCCTTTCGGTCGACCCGCAAAGCGCGGGAGACGCCTTCGTGCTTGTGGTGAAGGTCTCCTCCTCCAGCATCGCGGTCTCTTCGGTGTCGGGCGGCAACGCCGGCACCTGGACCAAGTTGAAGGCGTACGCTGACGGCTCCCACGACGACGAGCTCTGGCTCGGCACCATCGCCAGCGCCGGTGCCTCGGCGGTCGCGGTCAGTTTCTCGGGTCCGGTGAGCGGCGACGATGTCGACCTTGCGGCCCAGGAGTTCACTACCGGCCTCGGCTCGGGGACCTCCTGGACCGGCGGTGCGGTGGGTGGGCAGTCCAATTCAGCCGCGACCACCTTCAGTTTCCCGAGCCTGACGCCGTCGGGAGCCGGGTGGCTCTACTTCGGCTACGCCCGCGGCGGCGGGACGCTCTCGGCCGGGACCACGGCCGGCTTCACCTACGGCACCACCGCCGATGGCAACCTGGTGGCCTTCGACCCGAACATCTCCACGACCACTGCGCCCAATGGCCATGTCTCGCCTAGTGTCACCACCTCGGCGGTGGGCGCGCTGGTGTCCGCTTCATCGTCCGGGACCACCTCGACCACAACGACTTCGACAACCGTGCCGTCCACGACAACCACGGCACCGTCGACGACGACCACCACGGCACCGACCACGACGACTACCAAACCGACATCGACGACGACTACGACGGCACCAACCACGACGACTACGTCACCGACCACGACGACCACGGCACCGACCACGACGACTACGTCACCAACCACGACGACTACGTCACCAACCACGACGACTACCAAACCGACATCGACGACGACTACGACGGCACCAACCACGACGACTACCAAACCGACGTCCACGACGACTACGACGGCACCGACGACGACGACCACCACACCGACCTCCGCCACGATCTCGGCCGTGGGCGGTTTGGCAACCACCGCCGGCTCGGGGGTCACAACCCTTTCGGTCGACCCGCAAAGCGCGGGAGACGCCTTCGTGCTTGTGGTGAAGGTCTCCTCCTCCAGCATCGCGGTCTCTTCGGTGTCGGGCGGCAACGCCGGCACCTGGACCAAGTTGAAGGCGTACGCTGACGGCTCCCACGACGACGAGCTCTGGCTCGGTACCATCGCCAGCGCCGGTGCCTCGGCGGTCGCGGTCAGTTTCTCGGGTTCGGTGAGCGGCGACGATGTCGACCTTGCGGCCCAGGAGTTCACTACCGGCCTCGGCTCGGGGACCTCCTGGACCGGCGGTGCGGTGGGTGGGCAGTCCAATTCAGCCGCGACCACCTTCAGTTTCCCGAGCCTGACGCCGTCGGGAGCTGGGTGGCTCTACTTCGGCTACGCCCGCGGCGGCGGGACGCTCTCGGCCGGGACCACGGCCGGCTTCACCTACGGCACCACCGCCGATGGCAACCTGGTGGCCTTCGACCCGAACATCTCCACGACCACTGCGCCCAATGGCCATGTCTCGCCTAGTGTCACCACCTCGGCGGTGGGCGCGCTGGTGTCCGCTTCATCGTCCGGGACCACCTCGACCACAACGACTTCGACAACCGTGCCGTCCACGACAACCACGGCACCGTCGACGACGACCACCACGGCACCGACCACGACGACTACCAAACCGACATCGACGACGACTACGACGGCACCAACCACGACGACTACGTCACCGACCACGACGACTACGTCACCGACCACGACCACCACGTCACCGACCACGACGACCACGTCACCAACCACGACGACTACGTCACCGACCACGACGACTACGTCACCGACCACGACGACTACCACACCGCCCTCGACCATCTCGGCGGTGGGCAGCTTGGCGAGCACGACGGGCTCGGGGATCACGACGCTCTCCGTGGATCCCCAGAACGGGGGAGATGCCCTCGTTGTCCTGGTCCACATCGTCGCCTCTGACGCCACCGTGAGCTCTGTCTCGGGCGGCGGGTCCTCGGGATGGGCGCGCTACCAGCAATACCTCGACACCCCTTCATGGTCAGGGCAACCGCATGACACCGAAATCTGGGTCGGCAAAGTCGGCTCCACCGGCTCGTCAACCATCACGGTGAGCTATTCGGAGCCAGTAACGTCCGCGAACATTGACCTCGGCGCGCAAGAGTTCGATGCCGGGCTAGGTACGGCGACGATCTGGTCGCTGGATACGGGGTCTGGCCAGGACAACGACCCCGATTCGACCGAAGTTCCGTATCCAGCCCTGACGCCGGCGACCTCGGCGGAACTGTACTTCGGATATGCCTGGGTACCCGGCACTTCCGCCCCCGGGTCGACACCGGGCGTCACCTACGACGTCACGGCCGACAGCAACCTCATCTGCTTCGACCCCGATGTGATGGCGGAGCTGGCTCCCATCGGGTCGCAGACGGCCTGGGCCCCGTCGGCGTCGATCGCCGTGCTCATCCGAGCTTCATAACCAAGCCGGCCCCCTAAGGGCGAGTTCGTCTCCGCGAGCGCTCCGAGCGCCCCGGCTATGAGGCTTCGATCAGGACCCCTATTGATGCGGAGTACGAATCTGTGTCTTCCGCCCCGACCGGGGCCTCTGTCGCCGATACGTCGGGGTCATAGCAGATCAGGTTGCTGTCGGCGGTGACAACGAAAGTAGCGCTCCCGGGACTAACGCCGCCTGTGGCGGTGCCGGGTACCCAGCCGTAGCCAAAATACAGCTCGTGCGACCCGGTGGGCGTCAGCGACGGGTAATCGACGTCGAAAGAAGCGCTGTTATTGGCCTGGCCCGCGCCGTTACCGTCCTTCGTCCAAGTCGTGCCAGCGCCGCCACCCGTCGTGAACTCTTGGACGTACAGGTCGAGGTTGTTTGCAGTTAGCGAGCTCGAGAAGTTGACGGTGATCAAAGACGTACCGGTGCTTGTCACCTCGCCTTGCCAGATCTCGGTATCGTGCACCGTCGAGGAGGGGAATGTGTCCCCGAACTGCGTATCGAGCGACCACGACGAAACGCCGCCCCCTGTGACCGAGTTGACAGTGTCACTCGAGTTGACGATATGCACGAGCAGCACGAGAAGGTCGCCGTCGGTCACCGGGTCGTCCGCGACGGTTGTCGCTGTGCCCGTAATCGTCGGGTCAGTGCTGTACCCACTGCCTACCGCAGAGATCGTGACGGGTGCCACGGTTGTCGACGTGGTCGACGAGCGACGTGGTCGATGACGACGTGGTCGATGACGATGTGGTCGACGAAGACGTGGTCGATGAAGACGTGGTCGATGAAGACGTGGTCGACGAGGACGTGGTGGTGGTGCCCGGGGGTGGCGGCGGGAAACTGATCTGCGCGGTCGTGGTTGTCGTGGTCGACGAGGTGGAGGTGGTCGACGAGGTCGATGTCGTTGGTCGCGAGGTTGACGTGGTCGTCGTGGTTGTGGTGGGTGGCGGCACAGAGGCAACCGACACCGAGAACTTCTTGGTCACCGACGACGTCTGGTTGCTAGCGGTCAACTCGAACACGAGCGTCTTCGGCTCCGAGCTCGGGTTCGCGCCGACCACTACGTGAGCGGAATAGCCCGCGCCGCTGCACTTTTTCGGGTTGTGCGAGTACACGACGGGCAGGGAAGTGGTCGAGAGGAGCTTGAGCTGGCACGACGTGGCGCGCTTGAGTTCCCCCTTGACCTCGAAACGTCCTCCCGAGCCTCCGAGTGTGTCAGGGACGGCGCGAACCGAGGTGATGACGGCCCCTAAAGGTTTCGTCGAAGCAAAGGCCTGTGTTGCCACAAGGCCGAGCGAAGCGCAGATGACTGCGGCAAAGAGCGCAAGGACCTTCTTCATCTCAAGCGAGCCCCCCTCATGGTACCCCTGGATGACGACGGGGTCAGGCTAGCTCCAAATTCGGCACCCTGCCCGATCGCTCACGCGGCGCGTCCGGCAACTGTCCTCGGCGAGGAGCCAAGCGGTATTGGCACGGCAGCTCGTCGCTAGTGCACGTCACTAGTCGGCGAGGCCTGGGCGCCCGGCCGGCCCATCGCGACGCCAAGCATCTTCGGGTCGATCTCGGCGATACCGCCGAAGTAAGCAGCCTCCCAAGCCAGGGCATGCAGCAACCTCACGTGACGGCCCATAAGGCGCTCCATAACTCTGTCGGCGCGGTTGGCGCCCGCAGCAATTGTCTTGAGTTCTAAGCTCGAATGCACTCCCATTCGATCTAATAGGCGGGCCAGTTTCAAACTGTGCTCACCGCCGTGGAAGTAGCGGTTGAAGTACTCATCGGCCAGTTCCGGGTGCAGGCCGAACATCTTTGCTGAGGCGCTCCCGATGCTGTGCTGACGGCGGAACGTGAGCTCTTCATTGGTTTCTGTGTAATGCCAGACGGCAGCGTCGTCGGCGAAATACTCCTTTGCACCCGAGGCGAGGATGCGGGCGCCGAGCTCGTAGTCCTCCCAGCCGTACCCGGTAAAACTCTCGTTGAAGCCGCCGACAGCACGTAAAAGTTCCACCGGCGCGCTGGCGTTTGCCATGCCGAACTGGTCGAAACGGGTGACCGCGCCGGCTTCGCGCAGTGCGGAATAGTAATCGGCCCACCATTCTCTTACGCCGGCGGGGACTTCCAGGTCGTCGGGGATCAGGCACGGACCGAGCAGGACCCCGGCGTCAGAGCCCTCATGGGCAAGTCGGTGACGGTCGATGGTGCCCTCTAACGGCACCATGTCGTCGTCGAGGTACCAGATATTCTCACCCGTGGCCAGCTTGAGGCATACGTTGCGAGCTGCCGACAAGCCGGCGTTCGCCTGCCATTCGAGCCGCAGGGGCAACTTGGAGGTGTAGCTTTCGAGCGATTCTCGGGACCCGTCATTGGAGCCGTCGATTACTACGACGACGTCGACGCTCGCCCACGACGCCGGAGAACTCGTTGCAAGCTGGTCCAGGCTCCGGACAAGTCGGAGCAGTGACTCGCGCCTTTGATAGGACGCGATAGCGATCGTCAGCGTCTTCATGGCCCTGCACTGCCTTTCTGGCTCAGCCGTTGGTCGCCTGTGACCGGCTCGCTACGGGAGACGACAGCGCCACGAGCTCGAGGCCCGTGCGCCGTACCGTCGGATGAACTCGTCGATGGGCGCTACCGCAGCCGAGCTGCCATCGCCGAAAATTCGAAAACCTGGCGGGTCAAATCGTGGGACAGCACGAGGTCCGCATCCGCCGTCCACACGTTTTGACATGCTCGGCATGGTACTCGCAGTTGATGATATGGCCAACGCAGGATGAACGCTTGGTAACAAGTAGGTTGAAACGAGACGACGAAGTACCACTGATTGTGGCAATCGACTCACTTGACCAACGCGACCAAGAGCAGCGGGGTTTTTGCCCCGCCACCAGGATTGGGCCTCTGGGCGGCCGCGGTCCTGGCTCAGCTCATGAGCGATGCAATGGGCCTCGGCCTCGTGCCATCTCTCTGGGTGGTCGGCACGCGCTCGATTATCTTGCCTTGCACCAGAGCGCGACACAGCGGTGGGTTGGCGGGCAATCGCGGCCCGGCGGCGGGGAGCTTCAGGTGACGAGTCTTGCCGGCGCCCGACGGTCTTTGCGGGAGGCGCTTGTCGCGCTCGCTCGCGGGCTTGGCCGCTCGCGCTTGTGCCGCCGAGTGGTGCGGCGGGTCAGGAGATTCTCGAAGCCGCGGCGGCGCTGCCCGCGATCGGCGCCCTTTTCGAGCGCCTCGTCGGGGAGCTGGCCCAGATCGCGGGCTCCGAGGCGGCGTCGGTGTGTTCTCTGGACGACGTCTTGCAGATCGCTGGCTGCCTCGAACGGGCGGGCATACCCTTTTGGCTAGCCGGGGGATGGGGTGTGGATGCCCTGGTCGGGTCCCAGCTGCGGTACCACGCTGACCTGGACCTCGTCGTAGACGACCTGGCAGGCCGATCAGACGCCATTGCTGCCGCCCTCGCCCCGCTCGGCTTCGAGCCCCGAGGCCGTCGCCAGACCGACAGATGGTGGCTCCCCGAAGGGGCCGACTTCGGCCGTCCCGGGGGGTATGCCATCGAGGTCCTCGAAGTGGATTGGGACCAAATCGCTTCGGTCCCGTTGCTCGTTAACGGCGAGCTGGACCCGAATTTGATACGGGCAAAGTTACGGTCGGCGTGCTTGGGCACTGGAAGTCTCGGCGCCCGTACCGTCCCCTGCCTATCCCTGCCGGCTCAATTGCTGTTCCACAAAGGGTACCCCAGGGACGCGACGGCCCAACATGACATGGCCGTGCTCGGCAGCCTCACCAATGAGCCTTCAGGAACATGGGCGGGCCGGGAGACCGCCCTCATCAGTCCCACCTTTGAGCTCGACGCCACGCTGCGACAGATCTGGACTGGGTTCAGTCGCGGGCGACTGGCGCTCCCTCCGCACGTGACTGTTATGTCCCCCTTTCTGCCCGGCGAGGAATTGACAAGCGACGTCCTTGCCGGCCTGCGAGGGTTGTTCGCCAGCATCCAGCCTTTCCGCTTCGAGCTGTCGTCTACCGGGTGGTTCGACAAGCGGGTGCTGTACCTTGCTCCCACTCCGGCGCAACCGTTTGTGTCCATGACCGAGAGGGTGATGGAGGCGCACCCATCGGTGTCCCCCTACGGAGGCGAGTTCGCCGGCATCACTCCACACCTGACACTCGGCGAGGACGCACCAGTGGCTCAGCTGCGGCGAGGCGCCGCCCGCGCCTCGCGCTGCCTCCCCATACACATGGAGGCAACAGAGGTCTGGCTCGTGGAAATAGGCCCCGATGGTTGGTCGCTCCTGCGCCGTTTCTGCTTGGGAGCCACCGGCACGTGAGTGTCAATGGCCACTAGCTTTTGCCCGGAGACGGACAACAGAAATGCCCAGCCGCGGCCACTAGAAATGCCCGGGGACGGCCAGCAGATTTGCCCGGCTATCCGGCCAATGGCTTTACCCCTTTGCCTCTGGTGGCTTGGGTGAGCCTGATCGAGTCGCCACCAGTGAGCACGACGTGAGCGTCGGTGCAAGAGCCTGTCGACGGTGGCGTTGGGAATGGTCTTGGGCATCAGCTCGTCAAAGCCAGAGGGGTCCAGGTTTGAAGACAGAGCCAGGCTTCGCTGTTCGTAGGCGGCGTCGACGACCCGTTCGCAGACATCCCCGGTGATAAAAGCCGACCGGTCGTAGTCCTCACCCGAGACTCGGTCATGCCTCGCCTGACCATGGTCCTTGTGGCACCGGTCACCAACCGTATACGCGACGTCCCGACCGAGGTCCCGCTGGACCGTGCCCAGGACCTGCCTTGGCCGTGCGTATCCAATTTCGACAACATCATGCCGTTGCCGAAACAACGGCTTGTCCATAAGGTCGGGCGGCCCGGAACAGACGAACTCCGCCAGGCTTGTGCTGCTGCTTCGCTTCGCAACCCGGTGCCAGGATGCCAGCTTTTAGCTCCCCGGGGGGACGGCTTCGCCGAGATGCGAGAATTACGCCTCTAGCCCTCAACCATAGGCCTGAGGGCTCAGTCGGACGGTCTAGCGACCTGGCTTGCCAGAGTTACACAAACGGCCTTGACCACCGCTGCTACCCGGAGTGCTTCATGGATTTGCTCGGTCGACATGTCCGCCTTGCGCAGTTCCTGTTCGTGCGCGACCAAGCAGGACGCGCAGCCGTTGACCGCCGACACGGCGAAGCACCACAGTTCGAACTCGCTCTTATCTGCCCCGGGATGGGCAGAGATCACCTGCATGCGCAGTCGGGGCGGGACATTTTGGTAACTGTCGACACCCATTTCGGCGAGCATGTGCTTTGCCCGGTAGTAAACGTTGTTCATCGACATGATGGCCGCGGCGCCCTGTGCAGCGGCGTGTGCCTCCGCCGAGAGGTGCAACCGTGCTTCGGCGTCGAGCTCGGGGACCGCCGGGGACGGCGCGGATGCCGCCGCAACGGCTGCGACGGCACCCCAAAGCTGGTGCTCGGTGAGGGGAGACGCGTTGAAGAGGCCGCTCAGGTTGAGCTTCAGGTCCCGGGCGTAGTCCGGGAGCATCTCCTTTACGGCCTCGAGGCCCATCGCTATGCCGCCTGGGTCATGAGCTCGGCGGCGTTGATAGTCGGCTGGCCCTTTTGCCAGTTGCACGCGCAGAGCTCGTCGGTTTGCAGCGCGTCCAAGACCCGCAGCACTTCGGCAACGTTGCGGCCCACATCGCCGGCGGTCACCATGACGAACTGCACGGTCCCGTCCGGGTCGATGATGAACGTAGCCCGCTGGGCAACCCCGTCCGCCCCGAGGATCCCGAGCGCGCTTGCCAGCTCTCGCTTTAGGTCAGAGAGCATCGGGAACGGGAGATCGAGAAGGTCCGGATGTTGGATCCGCCATGCGTAGTGGACGAACTCGTTGTCGACCGAAGCGCCGAGAACCTGCGCGTCGCGGTCGGCGAACTCGGAGTTGAGCCGGCCGAACTCGGCGATCTCGGTGGGGCACACGAACGTGAAGTCCTTGGGCCAGAAGAACAGGACCCTCCACTTGCCGGGGTAAGTCTTGCTGTCGATCGTCGTGAAGTAGTCCTCCGACGTCGACGCCTTGATGTCGCCCAAGCGCCCAGGCAGGAGGGCTTTCATCGAAAATTCAGGGAAGTAGTCACCGATGGTGATCACGGCAGGCACGCTCCTAAGCAGCTTTTGTGGTATGTGAAAATCTTCACTAGTGGCATCAGGCTACCACCAACGACGGCCGGAGCGGCTCGCCCGAGCACGAGACGGCGGCGGCAAAATCGGCGGCTGACCAGCGCTCAGAGGCGCAAGGCGCCGTCGCCGACCTGAGCCCAAGGAACATTAGGAGCGGGCCGTGGCGTCACATCGTTTTGCAGAGGGTAGGAATATTGTCCATCCGATAGCAGGATGAGCCCCTGGCCAAGGCGAAGGTATCGGCCACGGTAGATCCAGACCGCCTCGAAAGGGCGAAGAAGCTCACCGGCTGCGAAAGTACCTCTGAAGGTCGACAGAGGGCTCCGGGCACTGATCGAGGACCAGCTCGAGCGGGCTCAGGCCGACGGCTATGCGCGTCTCCCTCAGGGGGATGACGCGGTCCGACAGGTTGACTCCAGCGTGTGGGCCGACCTTCCGTGGGACGCTGATTGAGCGCCGAACCCCGACGGGGCGAGGTCTGGTCCGCAGACATCCCCGGTGACAAAGCCGACCGGTCGTAGTCCTGACCCGAGACTCGGTCATGCCTCGCCTGACCACGGTCCTGGTGGCACCGGTCACCACTCGCATACGCGACATCCCGACCGAGGTCCCGCTGGACCGTGCCCAGGGCCTGCCGAGGCCGTGCGTAGCCAACTTCGACAACATCATGCCGTTACCGAAACAATGGCTTGTCCAAAAGGTCGGGCGGCTCGGAACAGACGAATTGCGCCAGGCTTGCGCCGCTGCTCGGTTCGCTATCCAGTGCTAGGACGCTAGCTTTGCCGCCGGGGCTACGGCTCGCCAAGACCTGAGAAGGCCGCCGCCATCGCGTACCAAAGGTTCTCTTAATGCTACGAGCTGGGCGGCCCGTATTTCACCCGAGGTGATCCGGATGTCCGTTGTATCGAGCACATCGACGACATCAACCAAGCGTTGGGGGCCTTAGAGCTCAGTCGAGCAGTTGAGGGGCCTGACCTGCGAGAGTTGTACAGACCGCCTTCACCACCGCCGCTACCCGGAGTGCCCCGTGGATCTGCTCAGTCGACACGTCCGCTTGGCGCAGTTCTTGTTCATGAGCGACCAGGCGAGACGCACAGCCGTTGACCGCTGATACGGCGAAGCACCAGAGCTCGAACTCGGCTTTTTGGCGCCTCTTTGCGTCGAGATCACCTGCAGCAGGCGGGGCGGGACGTTTTCGTAACTCGTCACACCCATCTCGACGAGCCGGTGCTCTGGGTGGTAATGCAAACGGTGTTCATCGCCAGGGTGGCGGCTGCAGCAGGTGCGAAAGCGTGGGCCTCGGGGGAGCGGTGAGCCTGGCTACTGCGTCGAGCTCAGGAACAGCAGGGGATGGCTTCGCCGCAGCGGCACCGACGGCACCCCACAGCTGCTTTTCGGTAAGAGAAGAGGCGTTGAAGACGCCGCTCAGGTTGAGCTTTAGGTCCCGGGCGTACTCAGGGAGCATCTCCTTTACGGCCTCGAGGCCCATCGCTATGCCGCCTGGGTCATGAGCTCGGCGGCGTTGATAGTCGGCTGGCCTTTCTACCAGTTGCACGCACACAGCTCGATTGTCTGCAGGGCGCCGAGGACTCGCAGCACCTTTGAGACATTTCGGCGTCGCCCCACCCGGGGCAAAACCCTAGTTGCCAGTCCATCAATGGTAAGTCACCCAACTCTGTAGCGAGGTCGGTTTAGTGGCCCGAACGTGGTTGCTGGCAGGAGGGCGATCCAAAAGGGCGTGCGGTTCTCGTTATGGCCCTCTCCAAGTCCTCAAGCTTCACTCAATGACTCCAAAGCGTCGCGGTCAAGTAGCTCGCGGCACGGTTTGCCATCGAAAACGGTTCTCGATTTCCGATCTGGCTTATTTGATTCGGGTTCTCAGGCTGCCAGCATTTCGCCATAGTGACCTTGGGCCGGGTTCGATCATGCCGAACGCGAGTAAACCAGGAACGACGCAGGCTCCAACGGCAATTAGACCGATCGGGCCGCTCGGTGTGCGCGTGCCCACAACGAAAGCCAAGCTCCCCGACACTCCGGCGGCGATGATGCCCGCAATGATAGGAACTTCCTTGAGAAACCCCGGGACGTCTGCCCGGACGCGTCGCCTCGAAAGCCGCACCAGGTAAAGGCTGCCTCCGGCCGTCCCGACAGCGGTGGCCGTCACTATGCCTATGACGCCAAAGACCGCAAGGCTGGCCGTCAAAACACCGTTGACTAGGACAGAGACCAAGCCATAGCGTGTCTCGATCCCGGGCTTTCCGACAGCATTGAGAAATATGATCAGCATGCCTGTGTACATGTTGATCATGTAACCGACCAACAGTATGAGCGCTGTTAGACCTCCCAGCTCAAAACGGTGACCCAACCACGCGACAATCGCAAAGTAGGAAACGGCCGACACAGAAGTGAACCACGCAGTGCAGGCTTTGACCCACACACGCTGAAGCCTCCTCATCTCGACCAGTGCGGCCTCCTCGCCGGAGCTTCCGAAAGTCCGACCGATATGATTCGCGGCCGGGGTCAAAGCGTTGCCGATCAAACCACGTAGCTGCACAGCCATGCTCGCCCCAACGTTGTAGAGGCCGACGTAGCGAATAGGGAGCAGCGCACCTATCAGGAGCGCGTCAACCTGGTTATTGATTAGGCTTGCTAAACTCGAGGCTTGTGCCCGCGCACTAAAGGCAGTAAGAGCCCTCAGTTCTGTCATCGAGTAGATACCAAGGTAGCGTCGATTGATGTAGCGCGCGGCCGCCGGCACGATAAGGAGCGACGCAGCGCACTGTTGGAGAACAAGCAAGAGGCCGACTATGCGCAACCCGTATCCCATCGACAAGGCGATTACTAATCCGATCGCCCAGACCAGGTAGCTGGCTAGGTTCGCCAAAGTCACCAATGCGTAGCGATGGCGCGCCTGCAGGAGGCTTAAGAAGACAGTATGAACGAAGCCCGCCACCACAAGGAACCCGACGATCCTGAAGAGGAAAACTCCCGAAGGAAGGAGGTGCGAAGGGACATTGAACAGTTTGATCGCTTCTGGCGCAAGGAGGAACACGATCAACGCGAACACACCACCGAAGATCGCAATGAGGCCGAGCAGGGTGCATGCCAATCGAGTCGTCCCTCGCTCATCGTTAGAGCCTGCATAAACGGAGAAGTACCGCGAGGCCGTGGGCTGAAGGCCTCCGTCAAAAGATGTCAAGAAGGCGTTGACGATCAGGACGAGTGAGAGCAGGCCATACGATGTCAGACCGAAATGCTCGACGAGGAACGGTGTCAGGACCAACGAACCGCCGGCGATGAGCATCTGGGAAGCGATCCCCCAGGAAGCGCCTCCGACGATCGTCCCCAGTACCGACCGGCCGCCCGGTTGCTGTGCTCGTCCAGCATCGGGCCTGCGACGTCCGGTGCCGCCCGCGAAATGGCTCAGAACCCTCTCCCTGGTCAGTGAGTGGCGGTAACTTCCCTGCGTTACCGTAAGCCTAAACGGAATCGCCTCATCGGCGATAAGGTTGTGCGGCAGTGAACGTACTCGACGAAGAGTCCGTCAGTCGAGCCTCGCCGCCAGGTCGGGGGGCGCGGGGGGGCTTAGCGACGGGGAGCCCAGGACGAGGTCGGCGCCGATGAAGATCACAATCGTCCTGCCAAGGAGCAGCCTTGAGCCGGTCGGCGGCTACTTGGTCGAGTACCAACTAGCGGACCACTTGGCTCAGCGAGGTCATTCAGTCACCATAGTGCACGTTTCGGGCATAAGCCGCGACGGAATGTCCCCTCTGCGCTCATTCGCCCTCGGCGCATGGCGCTCTCGGGGCATGTCCAGCAGAGTCGTATCCTGGTACCGGTTCAGCCCGGCCGTTCGCGTACGGCTTGTTCCCTGGTTGACGCCCCACCTCCTCCCTCGCGCAGATGTCACAGTCTTGACTGCCTACCAGACATCGCTCTTTTTGAGGTCCGCGACGAGCCGCACCGGGCCGTTAGCACAAGTTGTCTACGACTACGAGCATTGGGCTAGCGGAGACGCTCGGACTCGCTCGGAGATCGAGGCAGCTTTAGGCAGACATGATATAGGTCATATAGCGACTTCGTTCTCGGTCAGGCAAATGCTAGAGGTCTTTGGCGCCCCGGTCCTGGCTACTATTAACCCGGCGATCTCTGCGGACCGGTTCAAGTGCACTCGCTCGCCGAGCGACCGCGGGCTCAGTATCGGCTTTTCGTTCCGGCCGGAGCCCTACAAGGGAATCGATGACCTGATAGCGGCCTTAGAGCTCGTCCACGACCAATGGCCGACCGTCCCTGTGCGATGCTTTCGTGAAGTCGGTACTGCGAAACTACCGAAGTGGATTGAGTGTGTTGGGTACCTCACCGACGTTCAGCTAGCCGCTTTTTACAACGACTGTGCCATCTTTGTGCTCCCGAGCCATTATGAAGGTTGGGGTCTCCCAGCGGCGGAGGCGATGGCGTGCGGCGCTGCATTGGTCACTACCGACAGCGGCGGCCCGAGCGATTTTGTTGAGCCCGGTCAAAACGCTCTGTTGGTACCGCCCAAGGATTCGAACGCCCTTGCGTCCGCAATTACGTGTCTTCTAAAAGATGAAAACCTTCGCCTAGCCATTGCAGCAAAGGGAGCCGTAAGAGCTTCTGAAATGACCTGGGAACTCAACGCCGAACTTATGGAAGCCACCCTCAACGCGCTTCTCGAGCGACGGGAAACGCTTGATTGATGCCGGCCTCCCGGTGAACAACTCAGCCCGCGGTTCTTTCTTTCGAGCAGGCCCGCGAGCTGACCAGCATCGGTCTCTGCCCGACGGACCTCCTGGCGCGGTGTATCCGGTTTAATAGGAATCTTGGCCGAGATCGACTCGATCGCGTTCCACCGGGAGAGGTATTCGCCTTGATGCTCGAAGACCATCCGTACCGCGCGCTCGACGTGTCTCGGCCGGGTGGCGCCCTGGTCGCTTCTGTTCTGACACGGCTCCATGCCCTTAGGACTGAAGCTGTCTTCCGATCCCTGGCGCATCAGTCCTGCCGTGGCGCCCCGCGTGTGGCCGGTGCGATGGCTCCAGCCACGGTCCGGGTGCGTATCTCGATACCTCCCCATTGCTCTCAGTGCCACTTGGGGAATAGGGTTTCTTAGAAAGCCGATCAGGAAAAAGGCCCTCTTGGGCATCCGACACCTAAGACCTGTTCCGTGGCCAACAGTTTCCTGGTGAGGTTCCGACCAAGATGAGCAAGTCCGTATTGTCGCGCTACGGGACCAGGTTGCCGTTGTAAACCCCGCACTGCTCCCAGCAGCCCGTGGCGCGGCACGCGTCTTTGCTGCGAAGCACGAAAGCCTCGGATGGGTCGGACAAGAGCGGACGCCGTAGGGCTGTTTTCATTGTGCGGAGCGATGAGTCCGCGAACTCGGTCGAACTCGCGTGCTGGGTGAACCCGTCAGGGCCTGGGCTTCGACGTCCGGTGCATTGAGCCGGTCTCATTGGCTACGTGGGTAGCAAGCGGGATGGCATTGTGGAGGCCAGTAGTCAACCTCGCCACGCTGGGCTTCTACGCCCGTCACGCCGCATTAGACCGGCGCGTGAGCGTTGTTGGGGTGCTGGAACTCGCAGGTAGGCGCGACCTCAACGGGATCTCACTTCTGTGGACGATGAGCGGCAGCGGAAATACGTGGCTCGCATGCTCGGCAACAATAGGTGTGACGTGCTGATATGTGAGAGAGGTCGGATCAGGCTGTTGTCCTACGCCGCGTGGCGGCCAAGCAATTGCTCGACCTTCCATCACCATTTGGAGGCGAGCTCCGTTTTGCCCAACCAATTGTCCCCTGGAAGTTAGGCCAGATTAGGGGCTCTTGAGGAACGGTGCCTTAGGTATCGGGCTTCGTTCCACTGGCATACCTACGAGGCATACGTGCGCGAAGATCAATAGACCTATGTGCGGTGGCTCGATTGTTCGTACGGTGTGACCCCGCCTCTCTGCCGAGCCTCGGGCGTCTTCCTAGCCTCCCTTCAGGGACACTGGATCAATGTGCCCCAGCTCGAGAGGTTTACTCGCCGCTACCCGATCCGTGTATCGGGTAGCGCACCGCCGCCCGAAGACGCCGCCCTTCGCTACCCGGGGGCACGCCCCACATCTCGATGTTCTTGCGGACTACCAGCTGGGACTAGTCAGGAGCAGCGACGATCCCCTCCGCTGCCCGGGGTTCTCCTCGAAACAGCTCCAATACTCTCGTACGGCCTGCCTGTACTGGTCCCGGATTGGCGGCGCCCTCCTGGCACCGGCGAGCGTAGTTTGCACCGAGTGTACGCTCCTCGATCAGGTAGCGGCGTTGGGCGATCGCGCCGTTTGGGAGCGACCAGCGCCAAGGCACTGGAATTGGCAATGAGCAATCCTGCGACACCGCGATGAGAGGGTTGACGGGGCTCCCGAGCCGTCAGCGATCGCCCACCGCTCCGACCGCCATCCGACCAGCATGATGAGGTCAGCGCCCCAGTGGTCCGCCACGTGGGCATGAGGGACCTGGGTGCGGCGGTACCAAACGCTCGAGCCTCACAGTCAAACGGGTATACGGCGCACCGGTCATCGTCCCCGTCGGGGGGCGACCGTCGTCGTCGTGCGCTCATGCCGGCGTCTCCAATCGCTCGGCCGCTGCCGTTCTCAGGACCGTCTACTCTCTGGATTTAACCCCTTTCCTTGTGCTGTAAGATATGTCCTGCACGCGACAGGTGACGGCGGACACGAGAGTAAGTGATGAGCCCCCGCCCCGGCCCCGTAAGGCGCGCCCTACGCGGCCTACAAGCAGCCGGCACCGTGGTTCCTCGGATTCGGAGCTATCATTGGCGACGGGGTTTCCACGGGCATCCCGTCAGGACAGAACTCACCAAAAATGACCCAGGGCGACGAGCGGAGTAAGACAATTACTCGTGACCAGTGTGGTACGGGTCCACTCGATACGCAACCTCAGAGCGCCGGCGCCAGCTGCTCAAGTGTGAGTAATCCACCGAAGACGATTGCGATAATCGTAACGTGGAACTCGGATCGCTACATTTGTGCTTGCTTGGCCTCGTTGCGATCTACGTCGCCTACAACCACTCTCCTGGTTGTTGATAACGCCTCCAGCGATGACACAATCGCCAAGGTAAGGGACGAGTTCCCGGACGTTATGATCATCGAAAGTGGGGGGAATCTTGGGTACGCGGGAGGAAACAATATTGGTTTACGTTTCGCAAAAGCTCACGACTTCGATTACGTATTTATTGCCAATCCCGACTGCACTTTTGGTGATGGTTGCGTCTCGGCGCTCGTCGCGGCGATTGAATCGCGCCGGGATCTTGCGGTCGTGTCTCCAATAATTTTCCGGGCGGACCGCACCTCAGTGTGGTTCGCGGGAGGAGACATCGATTTCCGGCGGGGTACCGCCACTCATGTCGAGACAATCGCGAAGACGGCGAACGGCACATCCGATGTGATTAGCACTCAGAGAGCGAATGGTTGTGCGATGCTGGTGCGCCTTGGGGCTATCGACCTTGTCGGATTATTGGACGAAAGATATTTCCTGTACTATGAGGAGGTTGATTGGTGCGTCCGTTTTGCGAGGTGCGGTTTTGCCATCGGGGTCGTGGCTTCCGCTAACGCGTTTCACGACGTTGGGCACGGTGCCGGCGGCAGGTCCGAATCGTACCGGTATTATATGACCCGGAACCGCTTGCTATTCGTGTGCCAGTATTCTGGACATGTTCTGGCGGCTTTGCCCTACTGCTTGCGCACCTCTCTAGATTATGTGGTCGATGGATCTCGACGAGAGCCACGTGTAGGGATTGGGCATCTCGGGTCTGTAATTAAGGGTTACGTAGATTTCGCCCGGGGCAAAGTGGGTTCTCAGGCCGTCAATTTCCGATGGTGGCCAGGGCGTACTTAGCGCGGGAAGTTGAGGGCGAAATCAGGCGAGGACGCTCATTGTTCCTCATCTGTGCCGCCTTGGTGGCTACCTCCTACGCCGAGGCGTGAGCGGCGATCCGGCGAAGCAGGGCGGTGTGCCTGAGGTCGTGAGGCCGCAGGGGCACCAAGCCGGCCTGCGTGGGCGCGGCCACCGACCACCCCGCCCGGGCAGCGTCCTGACGACAACCATCGAGCTTATCGCGGCCGGCCTCGGTGCCACGTTGCTCCCCGTGACGGAGCTTGTCGAGACTCGCAAGGGCAAGCTGGCGGTCGCCAAGGTTCCGAGCGCCCGAGCCAGGGCGCAGGATCGGGGTCGTCTTCCGGGCTGCGGACATCCGTACCAACGAGTACCTTCAACTGGCCGAGTACCTGCGCCGGGCGCTTGACCGTCCGGGTTTCGGCGGCCGAGCCGAGCACAACGCGTAGCTCGCCACTGGTGCGCCGATTTCGGAGCGGGTTAACTTTCCGTGACGTTCGGGTTGAGACCGGGTAAACAACAGGGGCGGCCCTGGTGCCGAAGTTGCATTGACCTATGCTCGCCACCGGGCCCATCTTTCGCCGTTGTGGCAGCAAGAGGGCCATTTATACCCCTCCGATAGGAAGGCCCATTCCGTGAGAAGGCCAGACACGTTGTTGCGATGCCTCGTCGTTGTGGTCCCACTTTCGGGCTCGGTGCTTGTCCCAGCGGTAGCCGCCTCGGCGACCCCAGTTGTTTCGGAGTACCCAATCTCAACAGCTGGAGCCATGCCTGAAGACCTAGCGGTGGGCCCCGATGGCAACCTGTGGTTTACCGACCAGGGAACGATGCCTGCCATCGGCAGAGCCACGACGGGCGGCGCATTGGCAGAGTTCGGCGGGGGCCAGGGTTTTTTCCCGTTCGCAGTTGCTGCCGGGCAGGGCACCGGTCTTTGGTTCACTAGCGAAGGCAGCGACCCCGGGATCGCCGCGATCACACCCGCCGGTCAGATCACCTTGTACTCCACTGGTGCCGGCTCCGGCCCGACCCATCTTGTCTCTGGGCCGGACTCGAGCATGTGGTTTACGGACCCTACCGATCACGGTCTTGGTTCAGTCACTGCCGCAGGCGTGCTGACGAGCTATACGGCAGGACTCAATGCCGGCTCGAGCCCCAGCCAGCTCGCGGTCGGCTCCGACGGCGAGGTCTGGTTCACCGACCAAGGGACCACCCCGGCTATCGGGGTGATCACTCAGTCGGGCCAGATCACCGAGTACACCAACGGTCTTGTCGGGGTTCCCGGCCAGATCGTCCTCGGGCCCAATGGCAACCTCTGGTTCACCGAAGACTCACCGGGAGGGTTCGGTGAGATCACACCGTCCGGGACGATCACTAGTTTCTCAACGGGCCTCGCCCCCGGTGCGGCGCCTTATGCCATTATCTCCGGCCCGGACGGCAACCTGTGGTTCACGGACCGGGGCAGTGTCCCCGCAGTCGGCAAACTCACGCAGTCGGGCATGATCACTGAGTTCACAGGTTTGCCCGCCGGCTCGGCCCCCGCGTCCATGGCGTTCGGGGCAGATGGCAACCTCTGGTTCACCGACTCCGGGGCCCACTCCATCGGAGAGGTCACCCCTTTAGGACAGATAACGGAGTTCGTTGCGAGCGTTAGCCCAAAGGCATCGCCGTATGTGATCGTGCCAGGCCCAGACGGCAACCTGTGGTTCACTGACCCTGGAGACGGTGCGGTGGGGAAGGTCGTTACTGGTTCGGCCGCTGTGCCCAGCGCCGCATCACCGATCCCAACATCCCTGGTCGACTCGGTGCTCGGCAGCGGCCATCGGTTCGGAGAACGTCTGACCTACAGCGCGGAGGCGTCCACGCCAAGCAGCAAGCCTTCGGGGGGCACCGTGACTTTTGAGGTCGGCGGCGTGAGCCTGTGTACCGCCGCCCTCGTCTCTGGCGGTGCACAGTGCACGTCCACGGTCTCGCTCAAAACGGGCCTGCTAGTTGTCGTCGCCCGCTATACCGGCACGACGATCTACAGGCCTTCCAATGCCGCGACTCTAATAAGGGTACGTCCCGCCCTGGTGAAGGTCACGGCGAGCCGCAGTCGCACGACCGGCGATCGTCTCCGATACGCCGCCCATGTCACTGTCCGTTCGCCGGGAGGGGGTCAGCCGACCGGTTCGGTCGTGTTCAGCACCGGGAAGCGGGTGATCTGCAGGGCAACACTGCACAACGGCGCCGCCTGGTGCGCGAGTGCCCTCGACCCGACCAACTACAAGATGACGTACCGACCATCGAACACGGACTTCGAGTCGGCGTCGGCGAGTGTGAACAGCGGACGGTAGAGTACTAGCCAGCATGTGGAGGTTGCGTCCGGCCGTCCTCCTCGGAGCTCTTTGGGCTGCATTGGCAGCTCGTGTTGTCCGCCGTGAGTTGAGGACAAACGGGATGAACGCCCGTGTCCCCCGCCCGCCTCGTCTGGGTCGAGGGGCCGGCCGGGGCGTGGGCGGGGCCCTTGCCCGCCTGAGCCCCACCTGTCTTGAACGGGCGCTCGTGCTCCAAGCGTGGCTTGCGTCGGAGGGGACCATGCGAGACGTGGTCATCGGTCTCCCCCCCGACGGCTTGAAGTCGCAGCCCGCGCACGCTTGGGTGGACGGCACAGAAAGCTGGTCGGCCGCGAACTACCTAGAGTTGCACCGGCTCCCACCGTCGGTGCGGGCTGGGCGCTAAGGGACTGGCCCAGAGGGGGGGTTGGCGCTCCTAGTCAGCCGGCTGGGCGGGCGGCTCTTGTAGCCCAAATGCGGAGGCTTGAATCGTGAACAACTCTGCGTAGAGCCCTTTTGCCGCCATGAGGTCGTGATGGTCGCCATGCTCGACGATCCGTCCTTTGTTGAGTACATAAATGTGGTCGGCCAGCCTGACTGTCGCGAAACGATGAGAGATGAGCACTACCGACCGGCGCGCGAACAGTTCGCGCACCGCAGAGAAAAGAGCTGCCTCGGCGCGGGGGTCGAGGGCGGCGGTCGGCTCGTCTAGGACCACGAGCTCGGCGTCACGAAAGAATGCCCGGGCCAAGGCCACGCGCTGCCATTGGCCCCCGGAAAGGTCGCTCCCCCCAAAGAATTGTGGGCCGAGATATGTGTCATAGCCATGAGGCAAGCTCATCTACGAACGAGTGGGCGCCCGAGCGGGCTGCGGCCTCACGCATGGCGACTTCGTCGCCGGACCTTTCCCAACGGCCCATCGATATATTTTCCCGCGCTGAGAGAAAATAGCGCACAAAATCCTGGAAAAGCACCGCGACCCGCCCGCGTAGCAGGTTGATGTCCATACTCGTGAGGTCCCGGTCCCCCCAGGTTATGCAGCCCTCTTGTGGCAAATAAAGCCCCGCCAAAAGCTTCGCGAGAGTCGTCTTGCCGGAGCCGTTTTCCCCGACCAATGCCACAACCTGACCAGCCTTGATCTCAATATTTATCTCGGAAAGGCTGGGTGTTTGGCGGCTTGGGTAGGTGAAAGTAAGGTCGCGTATGCGGATGTCGCCAATGTGGGGAGGCGGTGCCGCGGTCCCGGCGAATTGGCTCGTGCCCGGGGCGAACTGCACAAAATTGTTGAAGTCCTGAATAAATAGAGCGCTTTCGTAGAGCTGCCCAATACCGCCGGCGAGGCCCTGCAACTGAGTGCCGAGGAGAATTAGCGCGGCGGCGGCGGCGCCAGCGCCGGCTAGCGACACGCGACCATCGGAGACGAAAAGAACGAGTAGGCCAAGCACCCCGCCCGAAATGACGGCGGTTAGTAGCCCGCCCGCCACGCCTTGGACGGTCCGGAGTCGGACGAGGCGGCGCAGAGCCTGGATGCGTCGGTCGTAGAGGGTGGCGAACCGTGACCGGAGGAACCCGCCCAGCTCGTAGGCCCGGATCTCCTTGGCAGGGTCCTTTTCGACTAGGAGGCTCTGGATATATGTGCGCTCCCTGTCCGTCGGAGTTTGTTCGACAGCAAAACGGTAGAGAGCGCGCCCGACGCGCAGGCTTGAGAACGTCAGAGGGACCGCAGCGACCACTCCGAGGAGGAAAAAGAGGGGTTCGATGGTCAGCAGAACAACCCCAACGGCCAACCCCCCGAGGGCTGAGCTGCCGACTGCCAGCAACCCCACTGTCATTTGCAGAGGCCGGATACTGGCGTTCACGATCGCCCTCTGGAGGCGGTCGTGGAAGGTGGGGTCCTCGAAACGGGCCAGGTCCGCCCGGCACGAGGCATCGACGACCTGCTGCATGGCGGATCGAGAGACCATTTCCGACAAGAGCCTTTGCAGTTCGTTCCTCACGACGGCCACGACCGACGCCACGGCCATTACCGCTGCGAGCAAAACGATCGAGGGCACGGCAGATGAGAAATCCTTGCTGGTGTTGTCGGCGAGGAGCCTGGTCAGCAGTTGTTTGCCTACGAGCACCTGAACAGCCAAGGCCGCGCTGCCTACTGCCTGGAGAGCTACGTTGAGCACGAGTTGGGACCGGGCCGCGCCCCAGACCAGGCGTAGCGACCCGATCAGAAGCCGTGGGAGGTACCGCAGGCTCCTCTCGACCTTGGGGTAAAAGAGCTCCTTGACGTCGAAACCCTCACCTGCCGTACTCGGCTCCCAGGTCCGCCATATCCTGCGAGGCTAGTGATGTCGTGTTCGCCCGAGACGGACCAGGGAGAATGTACAAGCAGGGCTGGTAGCCTCAAGTGATGGGCGACGCGGTGGCGGCCTACTTCTCTCAGCTTGGTGCGTCCGTGTCCCGAGGCTGGAGCGAGCGAGGACGCCGGCCGGAAGAGTTGAGCGCCGTGGCAACTTCCACCCTGCTCGAAATGCCTCCGGGGCCTGAGGTGGGGGCGGTGGCGATCCTGGAGCATGCTCTGCAGAGCCCTGACCTGCCGGCCAAGCAGAGCAGCCTGTCAGATATTTTCGGCCAGCCGCCCCTCGTCTTGTTCTCGGCCCCCGACTTCTTCGTACAGGCCCTCACCTGGATCGATGGCACCACCGATGTCCACCAGCACGGCTTTGATGGGGCCTTTGCGGTTGCCGAGGGGGCGAGCCTGCATGTGCCTTACCATTTCGACCTTGATGAGACTGTGGCCGAACAACACCTCGTTGCCGGCGACCTGGCCATGGGCGAGCCCGAAATCCTGCGGCCCGGAGCCGTGCGTTCGATCGAAGCAGGCTTCGGCTTTATCCACGCGCTCTTTCACCTCGAGCAGCCGACGGTGACCATCGTCGTCCGCAACGACTCCTCTGGGCTGCCCTATCCCCAATACACCTACCTACAGCCGGGCCTAGGCTTCGACAAACTTTGGACCGACCTGCGGGTCGGCAAACGCCTGCAGGCTCTAGGAGCCATCCGTCGCATCGCCCCTGAGGTCGCGAGAGCCGCTACCGCTGAAGTTATGGTCGCGGCGCCACCTTGGGTAGCGTTCCTCGCACTTCGCGACACTGTCGCACGCATGGGTTGGACCGACCAGGTCGCCGAGCTCGTGGCTGCCCTCGCGCCACGAGTAGGGGCCGTCGGCGAGCTACTGGGGCCCGCACTTCGAGCCGAGGTCATGCAGGGCAACGTGCTGGCCCGGCGGGGCTTGTTGAGCGAGCGCCACCACCGCACCTTCCTCGCCCTACTGGCCAATCTCCCCGATCGCACCTCAGTCAAGACCGTGCTCGACTCGCTTTACCCGGGGGGCAAGCCGGAGCGCTTGGTCCTCGAATGGGTCTTGGAGCTGGCGTCCTCCCAGTACCGGGGGATCTCGGGCCTTAGGTTGACAGAGGCTCAACGGGCAGCGATCCAAGCGCGGCTAGCCAACGACCTAGTGCTGGGTGACATCGACCTGAGGGCGACCCTCGGCGACCTCGCCGACGGGTGGGAACCGCCCGCGTTCCTCCACGGTCTGTTGTCCGCGTAGGCCGTGCTGGTCCTCCAGGAACGCCGCCGCTTCTACCGGGAGTCGATGACGGTCTGTTTACGCCGCCAATTGGATGGGATCGAGGTCCTCGACGGTGTGGTTGACGCTACCGAGTTGCTTGAACTTGCCGGGCGTTGCCAACTCGGTCACGCCGTCATCGAAGCTGACATGGTGCCTTGGGACGTTGGTGCCCTAGCGGCGGACCTGGTTCAAAGGACACCACCGGTGCAAGTGATCGGGCTCTCGGGCGCGGCACGGCCCTCCAGCAGGCAGGGCCTAGTGGTCCTGCCCCGCTCGGCTACTCCCGAACAGGTGGCGTCGCTGGTACAACCGAGTCGGGACCACGCGGTGCCGTTCCTCCTGAAAGCGGGGGAAGGCGACGGCAAGGGCCCTCTAACGGGTCAGCAGCTACGGGTGTTGGCCCTGCTCAGCTTGGGCTTGACCGTCGCGGATGTGGCTACAAGGCTCGGTCTGAGCCCGCGGGTGCAGCCAAATCAAAGGCGGCCATCTTCGCAAAGTTGGGAGTGCAGAGCCAGGCCCAGGCGGTGGCGGCGGCCCTTGCGATAGGTCTTCTTGGGCCCCCTGGCGACCCTACGCCGAGCACATGACGACGATCGTGTACCGCCGGCCATCTCTGCGGGCACATCTCTACCGGCAGGACCTGCCCAAGGTCGTGACTCTCCACGAACACCGCTTCGTGGCGCCGAGCCTGGTCGAGGCGCTCGCTGGCCGGGCTGAAGTGGTCGGCGACACCACTTATGGTGCGGCCGCTCTGGAGCTTGCAGAAATATTGACGCCAAGCGTGGTCCTAGCGGGTGAGCTGCTTGGCGACGGGCTAATTGACCACTTCCTCCCTGACCTCGTCCGAGCCGGGATCCGCGTACTGCTGCTCGTCGACGAGCTCCGTACCGATCGGATTTTGGACCTTCTAGACCACGGCCTTTCCGGAGTCTGCTCGACCGATATGTCGCTCGAAGAGGTCGCTGGCGCCGTGCTCCAGGTGGCGACCGGCGGGGCGGTGCTCCCACCGCAGATCCTTGCGAGTGTGGTCATTCAATGGAGGTCGGGAAGGCGCGCGGGTGGTGCTGGTCCCGATGAACGGCTCACATTGCGCGAGCTGGAGGTACTTAACGCCATGACTGACGGGCTCTCTACCAAGGCAATTGGCCGGCTCCTGGGAGTGACCACAAAGACGGTAGAAAACCACAAGACCAGGGTGTTCGCTAAGCTTGGCGTGCGCAGCCAGGCCCAGCTCATAGCGGCTCGGACCAAAGCGCGTTAAAGCCGGGCGATAGTCCGGCCGAATGCTCAGTTGTGCCACGCGCCCACGAAAAGCTCGCGCTCGGGGAAGGGGAGAAATGGCCTCGTGGCATTACGCGGGGTTCGGGTCAGCTACCACGCACGCGCGCATCCGCGTAAACCCGTGGACTTAGAAAGCGGGTATTGATGTTCCCACTAGACCGTCGTCTAACGCTCGATGCTAGCCGGGCAATCTGGCGCGAGATCGGCGACGAGATCGTCGTGCTGGACGCGGGCTCAGCGACCTACCTGAGCCTCAACTTCTCCGCCGTGGCCCTATGGAAGCAGCTGGACGGCGGTGCTACCCCCGCCGAGCTGGCAGCCGAGCTCGTGTCGGTTTACGACATATCTCCCGCCGAGGCGGAGAACGATGTCGAAGGATTTTTGACCGCCCTTCAGGATCTTGCCTTGCTATCCTCCGACTGATGACCCTGGGGGCTGCGGCGGCCCGGCCCTGGACGCTCGGGGCCAACCCACTCGGGCTTACCGAGCTCGATGTGGCAAGCGGCGTGGTCCTTGGCAACCTGGGTCGCACAGAGTGGCCGGGAGTAGAGGATGGCCCCCTCGAAGTGCTGTTTACTGAGGCCCGCGCGGCCCTACAGTGTGGCCGTTGCGTCGTGGCTTTCTCCGGCGGAAGAGACTCATCGGCTGTCCTTGCGACAATGCTGCATGTGGCCCGGAGGGATGGTTTTGATGACCCGGTCGCTCTGACCGCCCGGTGGCCGGGCAACGAGGACACGGACGAATCGGCTTGGCAGGAGCATGTGGCGCAAGAGTTAGCAGTAAAACACTGGGAAATCGTCACGCCCGGGACCGACTTCGACCTGCTCGGTCCGATCTCCACTGATCTGCTGCGCAAGCACGGGCTTTTGTGGCCGGCACCGGTGGTAGCCATGCTCCCCATGATCGATGCTGCTGTCGGAGGCGTCCTGGTCACCGGGGAAGGCGGCGACGAGGTCTTCGGGACCTGGAGCATGGCCAGAACATGGGACCGGCTGAGGCACGGACAGGTGCGGTTCCGGGGTCTTCGGGCGGCCGCCGGCGCGGCGATGCCGGCATCGCACCGGCGGCGGCGGGCATGGGCAGCGGCACGGCCATATCAGACCTGGCTTACTCCGGAGGCCCAGGCGGTTCAACGAACCGCTCTAGCCGCGGAGCATGTAGCCGTGGCGCCGAAATGGTGGCCCGAGTACCTGCGCGAGGTAGGGGCTGAGCGAGGTCTGCGGTTCTCCGCCCGCACCCTGTCCACCGTTTGCCAGTCGCGTGGGAGCTCCTTCATGGCTCCGTTGCTCGCTCCGGCTTTTCTGGCCGCGCTGGCCCGACGAGGAGGCCGCCTAGGCCTGGGGGACCGAACCTCCGCCATGCGGTCGGTGTTCTCTACGCTGCTCAGCGACGACATCCTGAGCCGTAGTTCGAAGGCCACTTTCGGCGCCGTGTTCTGGGGCCCTGCCAGCCGGCAGTTCGCGAATGACTGGGACGGCGGCGGCCTCGACCCGGCTTGGATCTTGCCGGAGGCACTCCGCTCCGCTTGGAGATCACCCACGCCCGTCTATGGCGCCGCGCTGCCCCTGCATGCGGCGTGGCTGGCCGGTGCCCGTGGCTGACCAGCAGCCCGACGAGCTTTTCCGAGCCACTGCGGAGACCCGCACCGACCGGGCTTCGGGCGCGATCTACCAGTGCGCTGGCCTCGAGGATCCGGTCACCCGTGGCATTGTCGGCGCCTCTCGTGAGCGGCGCCCGCGGACATCGAAGTGATCGAAGGCGCCGTTCGTCCCGTGCCCTACGAGCGGCCTTCAACGGACGTCATTGCTGAGCGGGTCGTTGACGGAGTCGCCTGGTACACCTTTGCCCAGTGCGCAGAGACGGTCGTCGGACGCGTTTACCGATTGGCGGATTTCGTCATCGATACTGAGTCACGGCAGGTGATCTTCCACCGGGACCCCGCGTGCGACCCGGAGATCGTAGCGATCCTCCTCACTGGGACCGTAACGGCCTTCCTGCTATCGGCAAAAGGCGCCCTGGTGCTCCACGCCAGCGCCGTCGAGGTCGACAGCGAGGCGGTTGCCTTCGTTGGGCTCAGCGGCCAGGGCAAGACGACGGTGGCTACGCTCCTGTGCACCGAGGGCTACCCTCTGGTTACCGACGATCTTTTGCCAGTCGAAGCGCACGGTGGCGAAGTGACCTGCGTCCCGGGCGGGATCGAGCTCAGGGTACGGGAGAAGTCGCAGGAGCTGGCCGACTGGCTAGCTTCGGAGGTGCCCCGCCGTCGCACCGCCGACGACCGACTGGCCGTGGCTGTCCCGGTCACGAACGTTGACCGATTGCCGCTTGCTACCGTGGTGATCCCCTTGCCCGACCGCCAATCCCGGGAGGTCAGCGCACACCGTCTTTCGGCAGGGGAGGCGGCCATGTTTTTGGCCCGTTTCCAGCGTATCGAGGGCTGGACGTCGCCCAACGTGCTTGCGTGCGCAGTTCGAAGCGATTACCGCCATCGTGGCGACTGTGCCCGTGCTCGAGATGCGCATCCCTTGGGGGCCGCCCTTCCGTGGCGACCTGGCTGTCGAGATCATGACGACATTGCGGCAGCGGCACCCCTAGGGGGATCCACCCCCTTTGAGCTCCGCAAGAGCGGCCGTACGCTTGTCTAGTCCCACCTAACGAGGAGGCGGCAACTCACATGAGCGAAAAGAACTACGAAGCACCAGCTATAAAGGTCCTTGGAGGCCTGTCCGACCTGACCCAAATGTCGAAGCCGGGTATCTATTTCGACTTCCCGGGCTCAGCTGAGGGCAACAGCGTTCCGCCGACCACCGGTTCACCCGGCACTGGCACAAGCTAGTCTCAAACTAGATAGCAATAACTAGTCACCGACTAGTTGTTGTGCAAGCAATCCCACTGAAGCGACAGTTCGGTCACGCCGATCTGTCGCTTCAGTCGTTTTCGGTCGGGATCACCGGTGCGTCGAAACAACGCTCCGGCGGCGGCCGGCCGTGCTTGGGCCAGTCTGCCCGCCAGGATCGACACTTGGAGACCGGGTCACCCGTCGGAGGTCTCTGCGCGGACTGATGGTTGAAATGGCCGTTTCGCAGTCTGCGGAGATGGGTTCTTATGTCACGTTTTCGACCGCAGAGCGCGGTCGCTCTGTTGGGGGAGACCTGGTCACCAGAACCTCCCGTCACTGACAGCGTCGAAATCAAGACTATCCCACCCGGCCCGTGTGTAATGAGGCATAGCGGGTAAGGTTTCGGCAGCAGCGTAAGTAACGTAATAAAAACGTCACATACGCCTTAGCTAATAGGTTGTGAAATGGTTGTTGTGTCCGGACAAAGCCTTCGTCACCTCTCGGCGGGGTTTCGAACTTTCACGATGTCGCAGCCGGCGAGGGCGACTGGGTTCCGATGGCTTGCAGAATCCATCATTGGCGTCAACGCCGGAGAGTTGAGCAATGACGCTGGCTCACCGGAAACGAACAAAGAGGACTCTTAATAGAAGCTTAACAAAGGCGGTGACGTGGCTACTCAGGCGCTCCCCTTCGTTGGGCCGAGATGCACGGACCCAGAGGCCTGCTCTGCTACGATCTGCGGTTGGGGCTCCCAGCCATATGGCGGGCGGGTTGTGCGCAGCAATTGGTTAACTCAGTGTGAACGCTTTGTTGCTACCCCAAAAACTACGATAATTACTTCCAGTTTCCCCGCAGGAGCCGCCTAGGCTGCGCTTGCGAGGTGTGGTGCTCTCAACCTTTCCGACCACTTATTTCCTGGACAACTAAACGACTTCGCTAGGAGTAGAACCGTGAGCCAGCCCCAGCACCTAGGGCAACTCCAAGAGCTATCTGTCAGAGCTCGTGCCAATGCGCAAGGCCAAGTGAGAACCCTTAACCTTGACGACATCGAGATCGTGCAGGATCCTCTTGATGACGACAGGCGGGGTGCTCTCGATGAGATCAGGATGGTGCCCGATCCGATACTCTCATTGGTCAGCGTCAGCGTCGTCCTACCCACTCTGAACGAGGCGGACAATTTACCTCACGTCTTCGAACGTATGCCGAGCGATGTCTTCGAAGTAATCCTGGTGGACGGCGACTCCACCGACGGAACAGTCGAGGTTGCCAAGGAGCTCTGGCCGGGCTTGAGGGTGGTCAAACAGTCCGCTAAAGGGAAAAGGGAACGCTCTCAGCTGCGGCTTCTGGGCGGCGACAGGCGATATCATCGTCATGCTTGACGCCGACGGATTTACGGATCCGGCCGAGATACCGCGGTTCGTTGCGAGCCTTATAGCCGGTGCGGACTTCGCTAAGGGCAGTCGGTTCATCGCTGGCGGCGGTAGCGCAGACATCACAACAATCCGCCGTATCGGTAACTGGGGTCTCGCCAAAGTGGTCAACCTCATTTGGGGAGGGCAGTACAGCGACCTCTGCTACGGTTACAACGCCTTCTGGAGAAGGTGCTTGCCCTTTGTGACCCCAGATTGCAAGGGCTTCGAGGTCGAGACCTTGATGAATATCCGGGCCGCGCGGGCGAAGCTTCGCATCCACGAAGTCCCTAGTTTCGAGTATGACCGTCGTCACGGCACCAGTAACCTCAATGCGCGTCGGGACGGGACCCGGGTCCTCCGCACAATTCTGGCCGAGTCCCTTCGCCCCTCATGACGATGGTCAAGTTCCCTGCCCACGCAAACAAGATGCCCCGCGATCGATCGTTCGACCGATTAGTCGTGCCGAACAGCGTAGGAAGGAGATGACGATGAACAGCCGCATAGTTGTCCTTGGCTCCGGTTATGTCGGAACCGTCGCTGCGGCCTGTTTTGCTCACCTAGGCCACCAAGTCGTTGCCGTCGAGATCAACACCGAGAGATTGGAGTCGCTCCGTCGTGGCGTGGCTCCATTTTACGAGCCAGGATTGAACGATCTCATAGAACAAGGCATGGAGGCCGGCCGGCTGCGGTTCATTTCGGATTTTCGTGACGCGATGGTTAGTTCGGACGTCGTGTTTATTTGTGTAGGCACACCATCGGGTGAAGATGGTCATCCAGACCTATCTGCATTGAAGCAGGTCGCTGAGTCCATCGCTAGCAACCTGTCACACCATCACATCGTTGTGAATAAGAGTACCGTCCCGGTCGGGACTGGGAAGTGGCTTCGTACGACTATCGAACAACATCTCGGGTTGCACAACTCATCCGACTTGCTCACAGTCGTGTCGAACCCGGAGTTCCTGCGGGAGGGTAATTCGGTAAACGATTTCCTTTACCCTGACCGGATCGTTGTCGGGTCCGACTCGCCTGAGGCGGTGGAAGTGCTCGCCGACATATACCGTCCCATTCTCGAGCATCGTTTCCAGGAGCCGACCAGGGTCGCCCGGCAGTCCCCTTTTTGGGGACCTCGCTGACGACCGCTGAAGCTCACCAAGTACGCGTTCCAACGCCTTCCTTGCAACGAAGATCAGCTTTGCCAACGAGATCGGTCGCATCTGCGAGATGGTTGGTGCGGATGTGACCCAGGTCACGGCCGGTATGGGCCTGGACCCTAGGATCGGGACTAGTTTCCTTGATGCTGGGCTGGGATGGGGAGGCTCATGCTTTCCGAAGGATATCCTGGCCTGATCCGCACCGCATCGGAATATGGCTATAGCCCGCGTATTTTGCGGGCAGCGCTAGAAGTGAACGCCGATCAGCGTATGGTAGTTATAGAGGCACTCCTTGGGAGACTGAAGACGCTCCGGGGGGCACGCATTGGCATCCTGGGATTGGCGTTCAAGCCTGGGACTGACGACATGCGTGACTCAGCTGCGCTTGAGGTTGTACGAGCTCTTCAAGCGCGAGAAGCTCGTGGTTGTGGCCTATGACCCGATGGTTAAAGACATCCCAGCAGTGCGGACGGTCTCTGATCCGTATGACGTTGCAGATGGCGCCGACGCGGTAGTGCTCGCGACAGAGTGGCCCCAGTTCTTGGCCCTCGACCT
>CAWCEZ010000007.1:0-534026 GCA_963794745.1 uncultured Acidimicrobiaceae bacterium | reverse complement strand
TGTCGCTCGGGACGGCGATCGCCGGGGTTCATTTCACGAACGGCTCGCAGACGTTCGTGTGGAGCATCGTGATCATCGCCTTGGGTATTGCTGCGGGGGCGATTAATGGCGCCCTTATCGGGTTTCTGCGGCTCCAGCCGTTCATCGTCACACTCGCTACCTGGTCGATCTTCGACGGGCTGGCCCTGGAGGTGCTGCCGATCCAGGGCGGCTCGGTCCCAACAGGTTTTTCGAACTGGATCGGGGCGTCGACCGCGGGAATTCCCAACGCGGTGTGGGCCATTGTCGTGATGGCTGTCATATGGCTCTGGTTCAAGCAGACCAGGTCACGCGCAGGATTTTTGCGCTCGGGTCGGACCGCGAAGGAGCCCGGATCTTGGGAGTCCACCGGCCGAGGACTCTTGTAGTGACGTACGCCATCTCCGGGCTGTGTGCCGCCGTGGCGGCCCTGTTCTATGCAATGTTGACCGCCTCGGGAGACCCGACGGCGGGCGACGGCCTGATCCTGCCGGCGGTCGCCGCAGTCGTCATTGGCGGCACGAGCCTGTTCGGCGGCCAAGGTGGTTTTATCGGGACGATCGCCGGAGCATTGACCTTGACACTGCTGGGTGACGTGATCTTCGTGTTCAACCTGCCCTCTTACTGGACGGTCTTCGCTGACGGTTTTCTCCTCGTTGTTGCCGTGCTGCTGGGTGGGTCGCTGCGGTCGCTGCAGCTTCGGGGGTTGCGACGATGAGCTCCTTCACTTCTCGGCCAGCATTCGAGCGCAACCGGCCGATCCTGCTCGCCTACACGCTCGTCGTAGTCCTCGCCATCTTTGGCGAGCTGGTGGCGGGCGGCTTTCTCAGCGTTTCCCACATAGACCAGCTCTTGATCGAGGCTAGTTTCATAGCCTTCGTGGCTCTCGGCCAGTCGTTCGTGATCATGAGCGGCGGCATAGACCTGTCAATCCCGTGGGTGCTGAACGGGGCCGCGGTGCTCCTAACCATTTGGGCGAACGGCAGCAATGGCAAAACGATATGGCTGTTCCCGGTCCTGCTCGCCGGCGGGGCGTTTGTCGGCCTGCTAAACGGTATCGGGGTTATGTTCCTTCGCATCCCGCCGATCATCATGACCCTCGGTATGTCCTCGATGGTCGAAGGCGCGTTGTTGCTTTATACCAACGGTGGTTCGGGCAGCAACGCCCCCACCGGCGTGGTCTATATGGCCACGCATCGTTGGGGCCCCGTCCCCGTGGTAGCCGTCGTCTGGTTGGCCGTGCTCGTCGTGGCGACGGTCGTGCTCAGTGCGACGCCGTTTGGGAGGCGGCTCTACGCCACCGGTCTCAACAGACGCGTGGCCGAGTTCTCCGGTGTCAACGTCCGCTGGGTGACAGTTTCGGTATATGTGATCAGTGGTGTGGCCGCGGCCCTGGCCGGCTTGGTGCTTGCTGGCTACGTCGGCGAATCGTACCTGGGGATGGGCGACCCCTACCTTTTCGCGTCGGTGGCCGCAGTGGCCATCGGCGGCGCTTCGGTCCTGGGCGGTACCGGTAACTATGTCGGGACGACGGCAGGGGCACTCGTGCTCGCCCTACTAGCTGCGATCCTGCCGATCCTCGGCTTCAGCCAAGCCACACTGGAGATCGTCTACGGGCTGGTGATCCTCGTAGCCGTGTCGCTGTCATCTTTGAGGGTGGCTGCCAACCGCAGTGCCGATTGAGCGGTCATCAGGTAGCCACCTGAGTGTTGGGTTGCCATGGTCGACGCCTGGGTGCCATGGTTGATATTGCTCGGATAACGGAGGTCGCATGATGATCAAGGAGCAGGAGGCGGAGCTCGCCTTGGCCGCCCAGGCTGAACTGGGCGAAGGCCCGATCTGGGACGAGCGCTCACAAGAGCTTTATTTTGTCGACATCATGGGCCATCGTGTCCACGCCTTTGCTCCCCAGAGCGGTGCCCACCGAAGGTTCCCTACGAGTGGCCCTGTCGGCGCGGTCGTGCTACGTGACGATGGCGGTTTGGTGATCGCGGCCGACGACGGCTTCTTTCTCGCTCATTCGGATGGCACTGGCCTCGAACATTTCGGCGAGTTCCGAATTGACACCGGGCCGGTACGTTTCAACGACGGGAAAGTAGGCCCGGGTGGGCACTTCCTGGCAGGGACGATGGACTATCACGGGAAGCGCCCCATCGGCTCGCTGTACATATTGAAAGCGGACGGCGGGGTCTCGGTCCTCCTCGACGGCATCACGATTTCCAACGGTCTGGCGTGGGACGCCGCCGGCACCACCTTTTACTACATAGACACCCCTACCCGTCGCATCGACGCGTTCAACTTTGACCAGGGAACGGGTGAGCTTTCCAACCGTCGCGTTGTCGCCGAGATCGCCGACGGCTCTCCCGATGGGATGGCCATCGACGCCGAAGGTTACCTGTGGGTCGCCTGTTGGGGCGGTGCGCGCGTCGACAGGATCGACCCCGCCGACGGTCGCCGGGTGGCGACCGTGCGGGTGCCAACGTCGCATGCATCGAGCGTCGCCTTCGGCGGGCCCTCCCTGGAGGACCTTTACATCACGACAGCCCGCCACGACCTGAGCGCGGGACAGCTTGCCGCCGAGCCCCACGCAGGTGACCTTTTTGTAGCCCGGCCCGGTGTTGCCGGCCTGCCGCCCGACCGGTTCAAAACAGCCTAAGGTCGCCGCTTCTTATTTCCGGGGGTCGACGTGCACCTTTGGCCCTGGCCCGGAGCCTTTGCCGCGCCTGCCCTCGAGGCGCGAGGTGACCTGATCGAGCCCGATCACTTCGCTGACGAGCGGTTCGGGGTCGACGGCCCCGGAGGCAAACAACTCGATCGTGCCCGCGAGGCCGGGGGATGCTGACAGGATGCCGACGGCCGTGACGTCAGCCAGGACGAGCGACCGGGTGTCGATCAGGCTCGGCGTCGAGGAGACTCCGATAAACACGACGCGACCGGCCGGGCTGACGAGCCTGACCGCCAGCGCCGGCATGCTGTCAGCGCTGCTCGCGTCGATTACCGCATCGAACCGCAGGCCCGGGTCGTGCCCCAGGTCGTCCACCTGGTAAACGTGCCGGGCCCCCAGGGCACGAGCCAGCTCCAGCGAGCCCGCTCGTTCCCCGGCGACGTGCACCTCAAGGCCACGTGCGAGCCCGATCTGTGCTGCGAGCAAACCGATCGTGCCCGACCCCAGCACGAGAAGCCGTTCGCCGGGGGAAAGGCAGGCCGCTTCGACCGCCCGCAACGAGTTCCCTCCCGGCTCGATCATCGCGGCGCTCGTAACGCTTATGTTGTCCGGGATTCGATGGGCAAAGCGGACCGCCAAGAGCATCTGCTCTGCGAGCGCTCCGGGCCAGCCGTCGGTGATCCCGATCTCATGACGGTCGGCGCAGACATAGTGCTTACCGGTCAAGCAGAGTTGGCAGCGGCCGCAGCCGATCATGGTGTCACCGGTGACGCGCGTCCCTATCCAAGAAGGATCGGTGCCCGGTCCCACTGCCGACACGCGACCGGTCCACTCATGGCCGAGGCGCAACGGAAAGTGGGTAAGGCCCAACTCGAAGTAAGTCATTTCCCCGGTGTAGAGCTCGACGTCGGTCCCGCACAGCCCGACACGCTCCACATCGACCAACAGCTGGCCCTCCTGGGGCACGGGCGCATCGAGTTCCTGCACTCCCCCCCGCCGCGGGCCGTCGACGACCAGCGCGCGCACTACCGCCCGGAGAAGGTGGGGGAGATGACCGACTGGGTCTGCTTGCCGAGGCGGGAGACACTGAGTGTCAGTGTCTCGCCGCCGTGAAGGTAGGTCGGCGGCTTCTGGCCCAAGCCGACTCCGGCGGGAGTGCCAGTGTTGATGAGGTCACCGGGCTCCAGGGCGAGGAACTGGCTGATGTAGTGCACCAGGAAAAGAGGCCCAAAGATGATGTTCGATGTCGAGCCTGACTGGTAGCGCTTCGTGTCGACGTCCAGTGTCATATCGAGGTTGAGCACGTCATCGATCTCGTCCGGCGTGGCCAACCACGGTCCGACCGGGTTGAAGGTCGGCGCCGACTTGCCTTTCACCCACTGGCCGCCTCGCTCTATCTGCCACTCGCGCTCGCTTATGTCGTTGACGAGAACGTAACCCGCGATGGAGTCGGCCGCCTCGGTCTCGTCGGCCAGGTACGAGCTGCGCTTGCCTATCACGACCCCGAGCTCGACCTCCCAGTCGGTTTTTACCGAACCGCGGGGGATGAGAACGTCGTCGTTGGGGCCGATCATCGTATTAGGCGCCTTGTTGAACAGGATCGGTTCGGTCGGTACCGCCTGCCCGGTCTCGGCCGCGTGGTCCCTGTAGTTGAGGCCGATGCACAGGATTTGGTGCGGCCTGGCGATGGGTGCGCCGAGGCGTCGCTCACCTAGCGGCTCGACCTTGCCGGCAGCCACCCTTTCTGCGATGAGCGGCGCCAAGGTGGCGATGCGACCGGAGCCGAAAAACGCTTCGTTGTAGTCGGCAACGACATCTGACAGGTCGACGAGCAGGTTATCGTCAACCAGTGCCCCGGGTTTTTCAGCTCCTGGTGCGCCGGTCCGGACGAGTCGCATACGGCCCCACTTTCGCTTTAGAGGTCGGCGCGAACGGATGTAGGTGCCGACGTGACGTGCCATACTGTACCCGCAGTCACGAATAGGTATAAAACTCCGATAATTGGAACGAGGTTGGAGTGGGCGACCTCCGAAGTGCACAGTGGTATGCCGGCCAGGACCGGAACTCCTACATTCACCGCGCCTGGATGCGGCGGGGCCTCCCCGACGATGCCCTTGACGCGACCAAGCCGCAGATCGCGATCGCCAATACGGCCTCCGACCTGACCCCGTGCAACATGCACCTCGACGAGGTGGCCGAAGCGGTGAAGCAGGGGGTGTGGGCGGCCGGCGGTGTCCCGTACAACCTCCCCGTTGTCTCACTGGGTGAGACCCTGGTTAAACCGACGGCCATGCTGTGGCGCAACATGGCCGCCATGGCCATGGAGGAAATGTTCCGGGCCAACCCGCTCGACGGCCTGGTGCTGCTGGGCGGGTGCGACAAAACCATCCCGGCACTGCTCATGGCGGCGGCGTCTGTCAACCTGCCGGCAGTCGTCGTACCCGGCGGCCCGATGCTGAGCGGGTATTTCCGGGGTGTAGCTCTTGGCTGTGGTACCGACGTCTGGCGGCTCAGTGAAGAGGTCCGCGGCGGCAAGATGACGAACGCGGACTTCTTGCAGTCCGAGACATCGATGATCCGCAGTAAGGGCCACTGCAACACCATGGGCACGGCCTCGACCATGGCGGTGGTGGCCGAGGCGCTCGGGATGACCATCCCGGGCCTGGCCGGTACGCCGGCGCCGGACGCCAGGCTTCTCCAGATGTCCCACGAGACGGGACGCCTCATCGTCGATATGGTTGGCCAAGGGCGGCGGCCGAGCGACGTAATGACCCGGGAATCGTTCCTGAACGCGATCATCGCGGTGGCCGCCGTTGGTGGCTCGACCAACGCGGTGGTGCACTTGCTCGCAATTGCAGGCCGGCTGGGCGTCGACCTGAAGCTGGCCGACTTCGACCATGCCGGTCACGACGTCCCGCTGATGGTCAACCTCCAGCCGTCGGGCGAGTTCTTGATGGACGACTTCTACCGTGCTGGAGGCGTACTTGCCGCCCTGGCCCAGGTAAAGGACCTGTTCCACAAAGAGGCGATCACGGTTACCGGTCGGCCCTTCGTCGAGTACCTGACCGACCGGCCTGTCTACGACGAGACGGTGATCCTCCCCCGCCACTCGCCGCTCATGGCGGATGCCGGTATCGCGGTCCTGCGAGGCAACCTGGCGCCGCTGGGTGCCATCGTGAAACCAGCCGCTGCCACCCCGGCCCTGCTCCAACACGTTGGCCCGGCCGTGGTCTTCGACAGCATCGAAGACATGAGGGCTCGTTTGGACGACCCTGACCTCGACGTGACCGAGAGCTCTGTCCTGGTCCTTCGGGGGTGTGGGCCGCGCGGTTACCCGGGCATGCCCGAAGTCGGCAACATGCCGCTGCCGCGAAAGCTCCTCGAGCAGGGCGTGCGTGACATGGTGCGGATAAGCGACGCACGTATGAGCGGGACGGCCTATGGGACGGTGGTCCTCCACGTGGCTCCCGAGGCCGCGGCAGGCGGGCCGTTGGCGCTTGTGCGTACCGGCGACATCATCCGCTTGGACCTTGAACGCCGCTCGCTCAGCTTCGACGTCTCGGAGGAGGAATTGGGGCGGCGAGGGCAGAGCGCCGAGAGCGAGAGCGCTTATGCCGCACCGGTCCGAGGGTGGGCGAAGCTGTACGTCGACCATGTCATGCAGGCTGATACCGGGGCGGACCTCGACTTCCTCGTCGGCGCGAGCGGGGACTGGGTGGCGCGTGAATCTCACTGAGCAGAGAACAAATCAGCAGTGAGAAAGGCAATAGTGACTGGGGGGCAAAGCGGCATCGGAGCGGCGTGCGTAGCGAGGTTGGCGGTCGAGGGCATAGAAGCCGTGTCTTTCGACATAGCCCCGGGCGCTGACTTCCAGGTCGACGTCAGCGACGGCCCCGCAGTCGGTGCGGCCGTCGCGCAGGTCGGGCCCGTCGATATCCTCGTCAACAGTGCCGGGGTCGTAGGCCCAAACAAGCCTCTCTGGGAAATAACCGACGCAGAGTGGCAGCGGACGATCTCCGTCAATTTGGACGGGGTGTTCAACCTGTGCAGGGCGGTCGTCCCTGGCATGCGTGAAAAACGTTGGGGCCGCATAGTCAATATCGCCAGCATCGCCGGTAAAGAAGGCAACCCCAACCTTGCCGCTTACTCGGCGTCTAAGGGTGCGGTCATTGCGCTTACCAAGTCCCTAGGTAAGGAGCTCGCGACTACCGGGGTCCTGGTAAACGCCATAGCGCCGGCCGTTATCGAGACGCCGATGAACGCGGCTACGACTCCTGAAGTGCTTGCCTACATGTTGAGCCGGGTCCCGATGGGACGCGTCGGTCAAGCCGAAGAGGTAGCGGCGTTGGTGGCTTGGCTCGTTTCCGATGAGGTCAGTTTCTCTACGGGCGCGGTCTACGACGCCAGCGGTGGTCGAGCGACCTACTGAGCGTTTATTACCATGGCGAGTCGTGGGGTTTCCGAGGGTGGTCGGGGGTGCTTCCCCGAGGTACTGAGCTCGCTCGGACCTTTAGCTCGGGTGAAAGGACGACCTCTCTTGCTCGCCCTTTGTAGCCTTCGACACGGCTGAGAAGGAGACGAGCCGTCTCGAGACCGAGATCGTGAGTGGGTTGTGCGACGGTCGTAAGAGGCGGTTTGAGAAGAGGCGCCCAGGGAAGGTCGTCGAAGCCGACCACCGCAATGTCATCGGGGATCGCCAATCCCGCCTGCTCGATCGCCTCCAGGGCGCCGAGAGTCATCTGGTTGTTGGCCACGAACACCGCGTCAGGCGGTTCCCGCAAAGCAAGGAGCGCGTTCATCTCGGCAAAGCCACTCGCTTCCTGGTAGTCCCCGTGACGGATAAGCTCCGCGCCTACTTGCCGTCCACGGGCTGTCATGCCCTTCAGAAAGCCTGCAAGCCGTTCCCTTCCCGTAGTCGTCTCCGGCGGGCCGGTCACGCAGGCCGGGCGCTCGTAACCCCCTTCGACGAGGTGAAGTGCGACCTGTTCGGCACCCCAGGCGTTGTTGGTTAGGACTCGGTCTACGTCGTAGCGGTCGAGCCGTCCATTGACGGTGACGATCGGGGTCCCGCTGGCTAGGACCTTGCTCAGGTGGGCCGCATGCGGCCGCGCCGGAGCTAGCACAATGCCTCCGACGCGCTCAGCAAGAGCCAACTCCAAGTAGGCGGCTTCCTTCTCCACCTCCTCGTCTGTGTTGCACAGGACGACCGAGTACCCCTCCGAGTAGGCGAGGTCCTCTATGCCACGGACCATCTCGGTATAAAAGGCATTCCGCACATCCGAAATGAGCAAGGCCCACACCCGGGACTGTTGAGTACGCAGGGCCTGGGCAAGCCGGCTCGGGCGATAGCCAAGCGAAGCAACTGTGCTCCGGACTCGCTCTGCCATCGCGGGGTCGACCTGCGGGTGGTCGTTCAGGACACGAGAAACCGTCGACTTCGAGACCCCCGCTACCCGGGCGACATCGGAGATCGTGGTCAACGTGACCTAGGGCGCTCATACGCGCTTGACGGGTCGACGGGCCGGCGGTACATTGTCAGGAACCGATTTCTCAAGGAAGCTCCTATTTGGGGCTAGCAGACTATAGCACTGCAGTTCAGCGGCATGAGGTGACTAGGAATCGATCTTTAGGGGGTAGTTCCACATGTCTGTGCCGGCAGCCTTAGGTGAGCCGTGAGTTCCTGCATCATGGCCTCAATGGCTGTCGCATGGCGCAGGGCTCGCACGCCAACCCGGGCACCCCTTGTCTTTTACCACGTACCGAGTAACGCTACGACGACTGGACGTAGCCTTAGATCAAGGAGCTAACCAGATAATGGAGCATTCTGAGACCTCAACTGATATTTCCCCATCTATTACGACCACCCCCTTTTCGCGACGGAGCCTATTGAAGGGCACCATCGCAGGTGCCGCACTGGGCGTCGTGGCACCGAGTACCCTCGCAGCCTGGGGGCAGACCCTTCCCAGCCAGGCACGTAATGTTGGCGACGCCTCGAAGACTCGGACAATATCTGTCTGGACGTGGTACGGCGACCAGGGAATGCCAAATAACTCCCCTCTCGGGCCGGCTTTCGAGAAGGCGCACCCCGGGGTTAAGGTCAACATACGAACCTTTGGTAGTACCTCTGATTACACTCCGGCCTTGACGGCTGCCATAGCGGCCGGTGACACCCCCGACATTTTCGCCCCATCCTTCGGCGCCGTTAGCTACGGGAAAGCTGGCGTAGCGCTTGACCTCAGAAAGGCCCTAGGTGCTAGCTTCCTCTCTCAGTTCTTCCAGGCTGACAATGACCAGTTTTCGTGGGACGGCAAACAGTTCGGGCTAGGTTGGAACGCGCAATCTTTCGGCCTCTACTACCAGCCTGCCCTCCTGGAGAAGGCAAACGTTGCGCCGCCACAATCTTGGGACGAGCTGATCAAAGCCGTGCCAGCACTACGCTCGGCCGGCCTAATACCCCTTTCTATGCCGGCCTCCCCGTCCTACGCGATGGCCGACTTCGTCGGGCCGCTCGTCACCCAGGCTTCCGGTGACCCAACCCTTCTGCTAAAGATCGACGCTCAGGAGGACGGGAAGACCTGGAACGACGAAGCGGTGGTCGAAGCCTTAGCCAAGTTCCAATCCCTCGTTAAAGCAAAGGTATTTGACTCCGGGTTGCTAGCGGTGACCTACTCCGCGGCAGAAAACCTCCTGTCGTCCGGAAAAACGGCCCTCATGTGGGACGGGTCTTGGGCCGTCGCCGATCTTGGGGCATCAGCCCCCAACCTCAAGTACTCCGTCTCTCCCACACCCGCTTGGACAACCGGCGCCAAGAACTGGTGCGGCGACCAAGCTGGGGCCGCGCTGTCCGTGAGCGCTGCAAGCCACAACCTGGACGATGCCCTAAACTTCATACGCTTCATATTCGCGCCTGCTCGTTATTCCAGCACTCTAAATGCCGACAATGCCATGCCTGCCACTAAGGCAGCGGCCTCCACCGTGAGCAACCCTCACTTGAAGGTCATGACGTCGTGGCTGCTCGAGGGCCTCGGCTGCCCGCACATCCTTTACGGTCCCGGCTCCGAGACCGGGCTGTCCAACGCATGCGTCGCGATCGTCAACGGCACTCAAACTCCAAAGGAGGCGGCCGCCGCGATCCAACAGACTGTGGACCAGGCAAAGAACAAGTAGTGCTTGAGGTCTTAGCAAAGCAAGACAAAGTGGGCCCCTCGGGCGCCCGGAGAAAGTTCCTGCGTTGGCCGTCCGAGGGTGCCTTTTTCATCTTGCCCGCCGTGCTCGTGTTCGCGGTGTTTGTCGTTTACCCAGTGTTGAGCGGGTTGTACTACTCCCTCTTCAACTGGCCAGGTTACGGTCCGAAAACATTCGTGGGTTTGGGCAATTTTGGCAACCTATTGCACGACTCCGAGTTCTACTCTGCGGTGAAAGTTACAGTCGTCTTCACGATATGCACGACGATCCTACAAACAGCCGTCCCCATGTTCATGGCCATCTTTCTTGCACAAAAGTGGCGGGGGGCAGCGATATTTCGGACAATTATCTTCGTCCCGTCGATTATTTCGCTCACTATTACAGGCCTACTTTGGCAATTGGCGCTACAGCCTAATGGCGGGCTCGTCGACACCCTTCTAGGTGATGTTGGCCTCGGCTCATTGGGGCGACCATGGCTTGGCGAGACCGCATTGGTCGTCCCTGTCCTGATCGTCGTATCGCTCTGGCAATCCCTGGGGTTCTACTTGCTCATTTACTATGCAGGGCTGCAGAGCATTGACGGCGGGTTATACGAGAGCGCGAAAGTGGACGGTGCATCGGGCTGGCAGATGGCGCGCGCCGTAACGATCCCGGGCCTGAGAGCCATCACTACCGTTGTCGTGTCGTTGAACCTGATCAATGGGGTTAAGGTCTTCGACATTATCTACGCGATGACCTCAGGCGGCCCGGGGATCGCATCTCAAAGCCTTGGTGTGTACTTGTTCCAACTTGCCTTCGGTTCGGAGAATGGTGGGCTATCGGCGTTCGGTTACGCAGACGCGATAGGTGTCGTCATGATGTTCGCTGCGGCGATACTGTTCATGGTCGTAAACATCGTGAGGCGCGAGCGATGAGTGTCGCGAGGTCCAGCCTGACGCGCGACCAGCGGGTCTTCATGAGGTTCGCCGGGTACTGCTTCTTGGTGGCGACGGCCCTGGTGTTCGGTGGCCCACTTCTGTGGATGATCGCGACGTCACTAAAGGCACAGTCGCAGGTCTTCAACGGGCCACTTATCCCACATCACGTCCATTTTGGTGCCTACAGCTACATCTGGTCTGGCCTCGGGCTGGGCGGTTACTACCTCAACAGTGTGATCGTCACGACCATGACAGTGGCCGGCGTCGTGCTCGCGAGCAGCCTCGCCGGGTACGCCTTCGTATTCGTCGCTGTTCCCGCCAAGAAGACGCTTTTCGCCGTGATGATGTTTGCCCTGTTGATCCCTGCCCCCCTGTTGCTGATCCCGGCGTTCATTGAGCTCCGGACGTTCGGGTTGTTGGACACACGGACCGGTCTCGCGTTAATACAGATCGGGACGGGCGTTCCCTTCGCAACCTTCTTGATGCGTAGCTTCTTCCGATCGGTGTCGGCTGAGCTAAGGGAGGCGGCCCGAGTGGACGGAGCCAGTGAGCTAAGGATTCTTTGGCGCGTCGTCCTGCCCCTATGCCTTCCCGGAGTTGCCACCATAGCAATTTTTCAGGTTCTCTTTACATGGAATGAGCTCATGCTCTCCAACGGCTTGATACAGAACCGTTCATTGCAGACGCTACAGCCAGCGTTATACTCCTTGGTGGGCGAACACGCCACCAACTGGCCGGTGCTTACGGCTGCCTTGACGGTGGCGGCGCTTCCTGTTGTGATTTTCTTCGTGGCGGTCCAGAGGTACTTTGTCGCCGGCCTACAGGCGGGCGCCGTGAAGGGATGAGAGTGAGATCGAAGGATTATGACTGAGGTCATGGAGGGTGCCCCGAAACTACGTTGGGGTGTATTGGGGGCGGGACGAATCGCCGCGGACTTCGTCACTGGCATTCGCGATTCCAAGACCGGTCGTCTCGTCGCTGTTGGGAGCCACGATCCAGACCGGGCGCGCAAGTTGGCAGGAAGCACGGTCGACGCCACGGGTTACGGGAGTTACCGCGAGATCCTGGAAAACCCTGGGATCGACGCGGTCTATGTCGCCACTCTTCATCCGCAGCATTTAGAGCTGATTGTGGCTGCGGCTGATGCTGGCAAGCACATTCTTTGCGAGAAACCACTCACAATGAACAGTGAGGAAGCCGCTGTAGCTCGGAGTGCCGCGTCCGATGCGGGCGTGCTACTCGTCGAAGCGATGATGTACCGGTTCCAGCCGCAGACCGCTGAACTACGGCGGCTGTTGTCGACGGGAGCAATCGGAGCGCCCAGGCACATTGAAGTGTCGTGCTCGTTTGTCGCCCCCTTTTCTCCGGAGGACCGCCTGTTCAACCGGGCCCTCGGAGGAGGTGCCATATTGGACGTCGGCTGCTATGCAATGTCGTTTGCCAGGATGATCGCTGGTTGGGTCGCGGGAGATGACGCGATCGAACCAAAGACGTTCGAGGGCGCGGGCCATATCGGAGAGGGAGGCGTGGACGATTGGGCCGTAGCGAGCTTGTATTTCGAGAGTGGGGTCTCAGCTCACGTGCGAACAGGGACCAGGCTCGATGACGGCCAGAGCGCACGGGTTTATGGCACGGAAGGTCGCATCGAGATCGCCAACCCATGGGCGCCAGGCCGTGGAGGGGTTCCAGCAGAGATGGTGCTGAGTCGCGTGGGTGACGGCGATACTGAGATTATCGTCGCCGAGACGAAGCCTCTCTTCGGAGCAGAGATTGATGCAGTCGCGCAAAGTGTCGGTCACGGACAAGCGAGCGAGATATCAGTGGCGGACAGCATCGCCACAATGCGCTGCCTCGACCGTTGGCGCGCGGCCGTCGGAGCTACCGGGCCGGTCCGGTAACCGCCGCCCCGGCGGTCCCGACCACAACATGGAGGGGCTGGCCGGGCGTCACCAGCCGGTCGACCTCTAGCTCGGTGGCACCTACGTCGAGCACGACAACCCTTCGCACGGCAAGGCCCCCTTCGCCCACCGATATAGCGACCTCGACCGAGCCCGCGGTGCGTTCGAGGGCCACCGTGCCCCACGCGTACCCGTTGCTCCAAGGCCAGCGAGACCGGTCTCCTCGGATTCGTACCGAGAGTTCTGCCTCGCGGGCTCGGTACCAGAAACCCGTAATGGCGAGGACTACACCCCAACTGGCCATCGACCGGGCGTAGTGGTGGCCACACTCGGCCTCGTCGAAGGGGTTCCGGTTCCAGCCCGCGTGGCGGGCGCGTACATTTTTGACCACCTGTAGCCCCTCGTCCCACAGCCCCTGCAGGACCATGCAAGCTGCGGCGGTGTACTCCGCGCCCGAGAAAACCTCGGTGAAGTACGGGACCGGGACCCGCGGGCGCTTTGCTTCCTCGTAGGAGGCGAGGACGAGCCCGGCGTCATCGTTCAAGGCGTAGGTGCGATAAAAGTTCGGTGCCGCTCGGAACTCGCGGACCCGGTTGAGCCTCCAAATCGACTCGGCTGTCAGGCGAAGGTGGCGGGTATCGGCGAGACTGCCCAGCCCACATAGTTGGGCGGCCACCTCGCCCAGCAGTTGGTCGACTAGGCACCCGTCACCTAGCTGGTTGGGGACATCCTCTCCGGCGGCAATGGCTTTCCGCAACCATTCGCTGCGCGATGTACGGGAGGCGACGTTCGGTTCGCTCAAGAGGTTGGGGGGCCTTAGGTCGAGGATCCAGTGTTCCAGGGCGACATCCGGGCCGATATGCATCCCCGGAGCGGCCAGGTCTGCCCTCTGTATGTAGTAGCGACCGTTGAACAGCTCGTCGTCTACGAACCGGCTCCCTTCCTCGTAGCGACGGTCGCAGTCAGCCGCAAAAGCCTCATCCCTCATCGCTCTGGCCATCGCGGCCCCCGCCCGCAGCGCCGCTAAATACCAGAACTGGACTAGCGGGTTAGGCCCCACATACTCGACATCAAGCGTGTGGTGCAAACAACCATCAGCGACCCCGCGAGCTTCGCTGTCCCAGCCGCTGTCGCCCCAAACATAGGACAAGGCGCGGCGGGAAGCCGGCCACAGCCGAGCCAACCAGGCGTCGTCGCCCGATAGTGCCCACTCCCGGTAGAGCTTCACGATCGCGCCCATCTGGCCGTCGGCCGCCGCCAGTTCCCAGCTACGTGCCGTCTCTGGCACGAGGCCGATGCGAAAGCTCATATGGCCGTTGGCCGCCAACGCAGGGCCCATCTCGGTTTCTCGCATCGTGCGCGCCAGGTCGCCGAACAGCAGAGCCGTCGCCCACTCGTAGTTCCAGACATGGGTACAACTGCCGTGGCATGCCCCGACGTCGTCGTCGCAACCCTCCCAGCCAGCGAGCCGACCGTCGGCCGTTATGAAACTGGTCTCGCTGCGCAGCGCGACGAGGGTATCGAGGGCTGCTTCGCTGACGACGGGGGGCAAGTCGCTCTCGCTGACCGATCGGACGAACCGCAACGTCCGGGCGCGCAACTCGTCACGGCTATGGCCGAGATGGCGGGCTACTGTTGCTGCGTCTGCAAAGCGTTCGGCGTAGTAGTTCCCGACCAGCTCGGGAGAGCGCGGTGCGATGCCGCCGGGAGCGTCCCGGACCTCGAGATTGGCACCAGGCCACTCGGCCCGGTTGGGGAATCGCCAGGTCAGGGCGAAAGGTACTGTGGCCGCGCCCCCGCTGTCGAGCGAGGTCTCCTTGCTTATCGTGGCTACTGGCGCGCCCCGTTCGTCGTGGCCCACTTCCACGGGTGCGCCGTGCTCGACGACCTCGTCCCAAAACGCCAGCAATGAACCGTTAAACTCCCGCGCAGGCCACCAGCGGTTTGCCTTCCCGTCCCCGTCGAACAAGAACAGCCCGAGCTCTCCGCGGCCGCGGTCGGAAGCACCGGCACCGGCGTGCGGCAGTACCACCCCGACCACTCCTTGCTCCCGGAAGACCACGTTCTGCCCGGCCAGGCCGAGAGCCTCGCCGGGGAGTGGGCCACACACCCCGAGAACGGTCGCCCGGACCGGCCTTTCCTCTTGGTTCACCAAACGAAAATTGATCAGCGCCGCCGGTAGGCAGCTGGCATCTGTGGAGCCAGGGACCAGCGGGTTGAACACTTCCATCTCGACCTCGAGGGGGCAACTCGGGTCGCTGAGGCGGATGCGGGCGAACGGGTACAAAGCCTCGAAGCTGCAAACCCTAAAGCGCGGGAGCCCCGCCGTTAGGCCATCGATGCCCCGAGCACCCAGGTAAGGCGGGGCCAGCTCACCCTCCAGGACCCTGACATCCAATCTGCCCTCGACGTCGACGGTACGGAGAAGAAAGAAGGCATAGTCCGGGCGTACGTTTTTGGCTGGGCTGTTCCTGATCTCCCAGTCAACGAGCGCCCCGCTCCCGGCGACTGAAATGGTGCCCGTCCCCGTGCCGCCGATCGGCAAACGCACCGTGGTGAGCTCTCTGTCGCGGTAGATCCGTCCTCGCCAATCATCGGTGCTCACGGTTTTGCCTCCCTAGTTCCCTTGGAGCTCAGCACAGTTTGCGAGCTCACTTCACTGCCCCTTGCAATAAGGCCCGCACGAATTGTCTTTGGAACACCAGGAAGATCGCCAAAGACGGGGCCATGATAATCAGTGCTCCGGCGCACAACAGCACCACGTTCGTGCCGTACTCACCCTGGAACGTGGCAAGCGCCCCGGCCATGTTGCCATCGGAGGGGTTGCTCACCAGGACGATGACCAGCAGGAACTGGTTCCATGTCCACAAGAAGAACAAGATGCTCAGCGAGGACAACGATGGCACAACGAGCGGTACCTGAACGTTGCGGAACATCTGCCAGGACGACGCGCCGTCGAGCTCTGCGGCTTCGGTGAGCTCGACCGGCAGCGATTGGAAGGCCGTCCGCATCCAGAAGACCCCGAAGGGCATGAACAACCCCAGCAGCGGGAGGATCAGCGCCCATCGGCTGTCCAACAGGTGCATCTTGCGTAACTCGTAGTACAGCGGCGAGATTAGGGCCTCGGCTGGCAGTGTTAGCCCGAGGATGAACAAGCCGTAGACGAGGGACCGGCCGGGCAGCCGGGTTGAAGCGAGCCCGTATCCGGCGAGAGCAGACAAGACAACTGCCGCCGGCGTGACACCCAATTCGATCAACGTGCTCGACTTCAACAGGGAAAGGAAGTTGGCTGCATTCCACGCGTCGACGAAGTTCTGCCACTCGGGGTGCGTCGGGAACGTCAACCCCGAGGGGAGCGTCCCCTGTTTCTGGAGGGCGGTCGTGATCATGCTCAGCAGGGGTAGGACGGTGAAGATGATCAAGACGGCAAGGATCGCAATGCGCGTGATCCTCGTGGCTGTGGGCTCGGAGGCGGAGCTCATCTTTCGCGCCGCAGCCGCTGGATCGGCACGATGATGACGAGCACCAATGCCACGAGGACCACCGCTAGCGCGGACGCCTGGCCCACCTGCTGTTTGATGAAGCTGAGTTGGAAGATATCGAGCCCTGGGACCATCGTGCTGTAGCCAGGCCCTCCCTGGGTTGAGATATAGACGACATCGAAACTCGCCAGGGCCGCGATGATGGTGACGGTCACGCAGACCACGATCTCGCGGCGTAGGCCCGGCAAGGTAACGGCGCGGAATTGTTGCCAGCGTCCGGCTCCGTCGAGGCTCGCCGCTTCGAATAGGGACGGTTCGATCTTGGCCATCCCCACCAGGAGCAGGACGGTGCAAAACCCCGTCACTACCCAGGTCCCGATGATCCCGACGGCCGGTAAAGCCGTGCTGAAATCGCCGAGCCACGGGTGCTCGTCGGCACTTAGCCCAATCGCCCCGAGCGTCTGGTTGACCACGCCGTTGGGCGAGTACATCCAGGTCCACGCGATCGCCGCGCCAGCCAGCGGGATGACTTCTGGCAGGAACAGCAACGTCCGGATCAGGGTTCCGGCGCCCCGACCCTTGATCTCGCGTATGAGCACCGCGGAGAGCAGGCCGAGGGCCAACGGGATAACTGTGAAAAACACGATGAGGATGAACGAATTGATGATCGACGAGTACAGGTCGGATTGGGTGAACACGTTCCGGTAGTTGGAGAAACCTGCATAGTGGGCGGCTCCAATCCCGTCCCAGTTGTAGAACGAGTAGCCGACCGTTCTCACCAGCGGGTAGAGCACGAAGGTCCCGTATACGGCCAACGCCGGGCACACCCACAGCAGGGACCGCCAGCTGGTCCGCCGACGAGACGAGCGCCGACGGGGGGCCCGGGTTCCCGGTCCCGCCGTCGGCGCCGCGATGTACGCCTCTCGGGTGTTCGAGGACGTCAACGCTTCCTCGTGCTAGCGGCTGGCAAGTTCACTGACGTAGTCGGATTGGATGGTCTTTGCAAAGGTCGCTGGGGTGACTTTGCCGCCGACGAGGAGCTCGCTCTCCGGCACCAGCGCAGAAGCCGATATCGAGTTGGTGGCGTTCACCATGAACTCAGTCAACTCGCTCTTGGCGGTCGCGTGGGCAAAGACTTGAACTGTGCCAGCGACCGACGACCCGGATGGCGCCTTGAGAGGGGCGGCATTTGCTGGGCCGCCCGGTACGTACCCGCCGAGTTGGAGGGTGTCCTGGCGGGCGGCCGCATTGGTCTGGATGAAGTTCAAGAACGCCGCCGCTTGTGCTGGGTGGGCCGCCGAGGCGGGGATGACCTGAAGGTCAGATGCCGTCATCGCGTCACTTATCCCTCCCATGCTGACTGGCGGGAAGGCGAAGAAGCTGTACTTGCCAGGGCCGCCTTGTCGATAGCCGGCGCGTCCCAGTTGCCACTGAGGTAGAACAGTCCCTGCCCGGAATCGAAAGCGGCCACCGCGTCCGATTCCTGGAGGGAATTGACGTCCGACGGGAAATAACCGTCCTTCGACCAGGATTCGAGTGTCGTCGCTGCCTTCACGAAAGCCGGTGTGTCGATGTTGGCACCAGGGACGTCATAGTTCCAGTTTTGCACCGGGGTCACACTGCCCTGGTAGTCGACGAGGAGGTTCTGTAGTGCAAAGGCTAGTGTCTGCGCCGGTCCACTGATGATGATGGGCGGGATCTTTGCGGCTTTGGCCTTCGCCATATCTGCCTCAAACGCAGCGAGCGTCCCGGGCACGCTAGTCCCGATCTTGCTGAGAAGGGCTTTGTTATAGTAAATCCCGGTTATGCCGAAGCCGGGACCAACCCCGTATAGCGATCCCTTGCCACGCTCGGTTCCGGCGGCATTCGAGCGAGTTGATTCGAACTGCGCCTGTGGCCACTTGTCCCAACCGTATTTGGCCGCATACGGGTCAAGGTTAGTCAGTTGCTTGTCGGCAACGGTATTACCTAGGGCGCCGAGTCGGATGATGTCGGGGGGGTTGGGGCCGGCCAGGATACGAGGCACATTGAGCTGGAGCGTGTTGAAGTCCTGACCGACGATGGTAACCGTGGTACCGGGGTTCTGCGCTTCGAACAACGATGCGTATTTCTGGAACAGTGGTACGTCGATGGACGCCTCTTCGACTGTGATCGTCGTCCCGCTGGCCGATGCGGTACTCGGGGACTCAGCAGTGAGGAAGGTCGCAAACATCAGCGACGCTCCAGCGACCGAGGTAAACGAGGTGAGCCAACGCGAGCGAGTTGATTTGAAAGACATATCTGTATCCTTTCTTGTAAGAGACATATGGGTATCGTTTGGACCGGTTGGTTGGTGATAAACCGTGTGCGGATCCTCATGGGAGGTACATAGTCAAAGGCGAGTCACGAGCGCAGCGCTTTGCTTAGCGAGTTGACTTGATCAGCAAGAGCGCGCTGGGAGATCTGAGCGAAAGGGGCGATGTAGTCGAAGGCATGGTAGGTCCCCGCGTACAAGTGCATTTCCACCGACACGTTCGCTTTGAGAAGGGCCACCGCGTACTCGATCGCCTCGTCGCGTAGCGGGTCGAGTTCGGCGATGGCCAGCATCGCGGGCGGGAGCCCTTCAAAAGATTCGGCAAGAGCTGGTGCCGCATAGGAGGGCGGGTAGTCAGACTCGCCGAGATAGTACTGCCACATAGCTCGGTTGCTATGGGTATCCCATAGAGGCGTATCTGTAAACCGCGGATTGGACGCGGTCCGCAGCCGAGAGTCGAGAGTCGGGTAAAGGAGAAGTTGCAGAGCAAGTTCGGGGCCGTGCTCATCACGGGCGCGTTGCGCAACGGACGCGGCCAAGCCACCTCCTGAACTGATCCCTCCTACCGCAATGCGCCCGATATCTACGCCAAGGCGTGGCCCTTCGCCGGCCAGCCAACAAAGCGTTCGATAAGCATCATCAAAAGCGGCCGGGAACGGGTGCTCTGGAGCGAGGCGATAGTCGGGGCTGACCACCACGCAGTTGACCCGCGCGGCGAAATGTATACAGCGAAGCTCTTCGTTATCGAGCGTTCCTAGTACATAACCTCCACCATGAAAGAAAACCAACGCCCCGAGCGAGGTTGTCCGACGAGCCGGGGTGTAGATCCGTATCGGGAGGTCCGACGAACCGTCGGTCCCGGGGAGCAAGTGGTCCTCGACCAACACGTTAGGGTCCTTAGGCAAATCTGCTCGGGCTCGTAGCTCCTCAGCCATTCCTTCAGCTTCTACGCGCCGCGCTTCTACAATATTGTCGAAGGGGATTTTTACATTGAACGGAAGCACCGCGGCCAATTCCGCGTCATAGTTGTACTGCGGCCCGTTCCCTGTAAACGTCGGAGCATGCGGTTTACGTGCCGCGCCCCCGACCTCGGCTGCCATGGAATGGACCCTAGCTGCAGGCCCAGGTCCTATCAACCGCCGAAAGTCGATTGTTCCAGCTCAGTGACGCACCATGTGGCGGATTCAATCGGGGTTATGAGACAGTTGCCACAGCGTCAGCGCAATCCGGGCACGGAAAGCGCCGTCGGGAGTGTCGACCGCATACCCAAGAGCCGAACTGATGTGTGCGATGCGCGCGGCCACTGAGGTGTGATGGAGATAGAGCTCTGCGGCCGTGCGTCGCAACGACCCAGCGCGGCAAAATGCATCGAGCGTATGTATGTGCTCACCACTCGGGTCGTTCGTGGCGACGGTCGTTATCGCTTGGACGTCGTCCATCGCCCGGAGCTCGTCGAGTGGGTGGCCGGCTAAGGCTATGAGGGGGCCGAGATCCTCGACAGATTGCAGCGGAGGGCGTTTCAGGCCCGGAAGGCTCACGGTGAACCGCAGCGCAGTTCGCGCGCCTGACCAGGAAGTCGGCGCCTTGAGGGGGTCCACCTTTTGCCCGACGCCAGCCCGAATTTGTGCCGGGAGGTCAGGCATTTCGTCAGCCGTCGTGATGGCCGCGAAAAGGTCGCCTATCTTGGCCAACTGGACGATATCTCCACCGTCGCGGATACGCGACGTCAGGGATTCAAGCGAACGCGTTATCACGTCGCGCTCGGGGCCACGCACAAGAATGCGACGGCGCGAATGGCGCGGGCCTCCGAGAACCCGAGCAACCGGGCGCACCGGGCCCGGTCGACATCAGAGACCTGCTCACTGAGGAGGAGCTCGAGTGCTCCGGGGTCTATCGCGTAGGAGGCCGACCCGAAGATCCGGTCCAAGATGATGGCCGCTGCCGCCGCCATTCGTTCGGCAACGATCGCGTCGAGAGGGCCCGGGCCTCCGACGCGGTCCAGCCACACCTCAGCCCCGCTGCCGTCGTCGACCTTCGCGAGTGTGCTCATAGGCGGGATGACGCGGCTCGCCACGCTGCGCCCATCCGAGCTGACAGAGAGGAAGACGCCGCGAAGAGGGTCGTGGATGCCGGCTGTGCATTCCGCGAGACCGGCGGCCGCCCTGACCAATGCGCCGGTATCCGCTCGATGAGCTACTAACTGGTCGAACGCCGCTATGACCCTTACGGCTGCCTCGGCCTCGGCGTCGATGCCTGACAGTCGAAGAAGGAGCCCGTGCACGTCATCACCCCCTGTCCGTCACAGTAGCCGGTGAGGCGGACATCCCTCCGCGGCCGGGTGCTCCAAGGCTCCTTGACAACCAGGAGAGCTGCCTGTAACGTCCCGGAGACTGGTTCGGGAAATGGGTTTCAGAAATGGATTTCGGGCTAAACCGAAGGAGGCCTGAGTGGACGAGCTCCTCCTCGGCCTAGACATAGGGACGTCCAGTTCCAAGGCCGTGCTGGCGAAGCCCGACGGGACCCTGGTCGACACCGTGGAAACGGCTCATGGCGTATCCTTGCCCCAGCCTGGCTGGGTCGAGCATGACGCTGAGCTGGTCTGGTGGGCGGATCTCCTGTCTCTTCTGGCTCGCTTCGACCAGCGCCAGCGGGGTGCGGTCCGAGGCGTCTGCGTGAGCGGGATAGGCCCTTGCCTCCTTCCGATCGGGCCCAAGGGGGAGCCGTTGCGGCCCGCCATCCTTTACGGCGTCGATACCCGGGCTACCGCAGAGGCGGCGGAGCTCACCGAGCGTTTCGGCGCCGATGAGGTGGTTTCGGTAGGCGGTTCCCCTCTCACGTCGCAAGCGGTCGGGCCAAAATTGCTGTGGTTGCGCCGGCACGAACCCGAAATCTGGGCGAGAACTCGCCGATTTTCGATGGCGAGCTCGTTTGCTGTGATGCGGTTGACCGGCGAGTACGTGCTGGACCACCATTCTGCGAGCCAGTGCAACCCCCTGTACGACCTTGTCCGTTCTCGTTGGCGGGCCGATTGGGCGCAAGAGGTTGCCCCAAGCCTCGAGTTCCCGCGGCTGCTATGGCCTGGCGAGCTTGCCGGTAGGTTGTCCGACGAGGCGGCGACGCAGACCGGGCTCCCCTCCGGGGTACCCGTCGCCGCCGGGACGATCGATGCCTGGTCGGAGGCCTTTGGTGCGGGGGTGGCCGCAGAGGGCGACACGATGCTTTCGTACGGGACCACCATGTTTATCGTTCACGTGGCGCAGCACGCCGTGCCTGATCCCCACTTATGGCTGACGGCGGGTGTCGCCCCCGGGAGCCGGACCGTGGCAGCCGGGATGGCTACTTCTGGGGCGCTCACCACCTGGTTCCGCGCCATCGCCGGCGACCTGCCCTTCGAGCAGCTCCTGGCCGAGGCGGGGCAAAGCCCGCCGGGGGCGGACGGCCTGGTGGTGTTGCCATACTTCGCCGGCGAGCGGACACCCCTATTTGACCCCATGGCCCGTGGCGCAATACTCGGCTTGACCCAGCGCCACGGTCGAGGCCACCTCTACAGGGCGCTGCTCGAATCAACAGCTTTTGGAGTACGCCATAACCTCGAGACCGTCGAAAGCGCTGGGGGAGACCCGCGCCGGCTCGTCGCCGTCGGAGGGGGGACCCGCGGGGGTCTTTGGGCTCAGGTGGTTTCGGACGTCACCGGGCGCGAGCAGGATATGCCGGCGCCGGGCATAGGGGCGAGCTACGGTGATGCCCATCTCGCCGGTGTCGCAGCCGGCCTGGTCCCGCTCGAAGCAGGTTGGGCAAAAGTGGCGGCGACCGTAAGGCCCAGTCCCGAGGTCCGAACGCTCTATGACGAGCTCTATGACGTTTACCGGCAGCTATACCCGGCGACTAAGGACCTCGCTCATAGGCTCGCCAACGTCCAGCTAGCAGGTGCAACCCTCGGCTGAGCCTTCTTAGGCCAGACCGTTCCCCTCGCCGAGCTCGACTATGCGAGCTGAGGCCACTGTGCTCCTCTTACGATTAGCCGCGTCCCAACGGTAACCTCTTGCGGTTTGCCGCGCTGGCCTCTAATCCGCCGGAAAAGGAGTTCAGCCGAGCGGCGCCCGATCTGTTCTATGTCGTAAACCACCAGCGCTACGGGTATCGGCAACAGGGTGGGCTGTTCGATGTCGTCGAAACCCGCGATGGCGGCAGCGCTGCCGCATCGCCAAAGTTCCTCAACCACCCCGACGGTCAAACGGTTCGTAAAGCACAAAAACGCGGTCGGTGGGTTCGGGAGCGTGAGCAACGAATGGGCCGCCTCTGCAGCTTCGCGGGAGTCACAGGCCCGAACCGCATCAGGGTTGCGTCAACCATCAGCCCGGCATCTCCCATCGCTGCGACGAAGCCGGCCTGGCGTTCTGCCATCGTGAAGGTGCGTAAGTCCTGGCCAATGACCGCGATTGCAGTGTGACCGAGGCCAAGAAGGTGCTCGGTTGCCTGACGGGCTCCGTGGACGTTATCTATGAGAACGGTGTCGGCTTCGGCCCCGGCGGGACGACGGTCGATGAACACCATCGGTGTACCCATCTCGATCTCCTCCCGACAGAAGGAATGGTCGGCATAGGTGGGCACGACGACGAGCCCGTCGACTCTCCGTTGGCAGAGCTCTTGGACCAACTCCTTCTCTCGCTCTGGGTCTTCCTCCGTACTGCAGGTCAGCAGGAGTGTGTCGTGAGTCCAGGCAACCTGTTCGATAACCCGTGTAATGACAGAGTAGAAGGGGTTCCGGACATCGCCGATCACAAGGCCGATCGTCGCCGTGTTGGCTCCGGTCCGCAGGTTTCGCGCCGACTCATTACGACGAAACCCGACTTTCGCGATCGCCCTCGACACTCTCTCGACGTACTCTGGCTGCACGGTTGACTCGTGGTTGATAACGCGGGAGGCCGTTTTGACGCTCACGCCGGCCTCGTGCGCCACGTCTGTCAGCGTCGGCCGTCTACCCTGCCTCGCTGTTGGACGCGCGTTCGGCCGCGCACCGTCTTCCGCCTTGTCCATCACATGCCTCCAGCGTCAGAGGGTGGCTTCTGTGGATCGGGCCGTCCGAGCCAAACGAGTTGATACTACACGACTGCCCGTTTAAGACATCGTCGTTACCGCGACCTGGTCCATCTAACTTGCCTTATCCTCGGGTTCTGCTAGGTTGAGACAACGATGGACTCAAGAGAAGGCGGCAGAAGATGATCGGCTCGGGCCGTACGGGCGTCGCCGCCCGGTTAGCGATAACAGCGCTGTCCTGATCGGGAGGGGAGAGGGTGGACCTTTACCGCATGAGCCGACTGTTCGATCCACGCTCGGGGCGCTGCCTCAACGTAGCCGTCGACCACGGCTTGTTCGGAGAGCCGGCCTTCCTGCACGGGATCGAGAACATGCCTGCCGTAGTCAAAGTGTTAGCCGCTGCCCGCCCCGACGCAATTCAATTGACGAGAGGACAGGCGTCGCTCCTGCAAGGCATAAAAGGAAAGGGAAAACCGGCTTTGGTCCTACGGGCGGACGTAGCCAACATTTACGGCAACCCGATGGACACGTACCTGTTCAGCATCCATTTTCCCGACGCGGTAATTGAGGCCGTCCGGCTGGATGCCTGCTGCGTAGTCGCAAACCTGCTCCATCTGGAGGGGCGGCCGCAGGTACGCGAGCGCTGTATCGAGACGATCCTGGCGCTGCGCGCCGATTGCACGCGCTTCGGGGTCCCGCTCATGGTTGAGCCGCTTGTAATGCTCGAGCGCAGCGGCGGTTACACCGGAGATGGGGACACCTCCAAGATCGTGAGCCTTGTCCGTCAGGCTCGTGAGCTGGGAGCGGACCTGATCAAGGCCGACCCGACGGACGAAATAGCCAGTTATCACAAGGTAATCGAGGCGGCGGTAGTTCCCGTGCTCGTTCGTGGAGGCAGCAAGGTGGACGACAAGGAGCTCCTGGTGCGGACTCAGAAAGTACTCGAGCAGGGTGCCGCAGGCGTCGTCTACGGCAGGAACATAATCCAGCACGACAAGCCAGCTGGGATAACGCGGGCGATCATGGCCGTGCTTCACGAGGAGGTTTCGGTCGACGAGGCCCTACGCATGTTAGCGGCCGCTTGAGATGGCCCAACTGAAGCTCCCAGCCCGGGTCGGGATTATCGGTGGCGGCCTAATGGGCAGGGAGATCGCTCTAGCCATCACCAGGTGGCCAGCTCTGGTCGATCACCCCGTGCGTCCCGTGGTGACAGCCGTCTGCGACATTGACCCGGGGGCACTTACGTGGTTCGACCAATTGGGGACCGTCACCGCCAAGGTCGCCGATTACCAAGAGCTGCTTTCACGTAACGACGTCGACGTAGTCTACGCGGCGGTCCGGCACGATCTTCACGAGCGTATCTACATTGACACGATCGAGTCCGGCAAGGATCTTTTAGGCGAAAAGCCGTTCGGCATAGACTTAGAGGCGTCGAAGCGGATAATCCGCGCCGTCGAGGCCCATCCAGAGGTTTTTGTCCGCTCCTCAAGCGAATTTCCCTTTTACCCGGGAGCACAGGCGGTGTTCGAGGCCGTCAAGTCAGAATTGCTGGGCCCGATCATCGAGGCATCAAACGCATTCAGCCATTCGAGTGACCTCGACCTGACCAAACAGATCAATTGGAAGCGTCAGGCCCGCTTCTGTGGGATCGCAGGAGTGATGAACGACCTCGGTCTCCACGTAAGCCACATCCCGTTGAGGCTCGGATGGGCACCAGGTACCGTTTCGTCGGTGTTACAGGACCTCGTTCACGAGCGACCCGGGCCCGATGGCTCGATGGTGGCCTGTGACACTTGGGAAAATGCCACGCTGCTCTGCAGCGTTGCCGGGAAACGGGGACCGTTCCCGCTGACGCTCGCCACAAAGCGAATGGATCCGGGCCAGAAAAATACTTGGTCCATCCGGGTCACCGGGATGAGCGGCGGCATGGCGTTCTCGACTCGCTACCCCAAGACGGTTTGGGAACTGGCGATCGATAAAACCGAGCAGGTCTGGGGACAGTTGGAAATGGGAAGTCAGAGCCAGGGGACGTGGCCGACGGTCACCGGAGGTATCTTCGAATTCGGTTTCGCCGACGCCGTCCAGCAGATGCTCGCCGCCTACTTTGCTGAGCGGGCCGGAGCCCTCGGGACGCGGTTCGGTTGCGCGACACCGTTCGAGGCCCTGGGTAGCCACCAGATAGTGGATGCGGCGATGAGGTCATGGGAGCGACGACACCCTGTGGCAGCAACCGGACCTGGTTGAAGCAATGAGGCGAGCCATGGTTGTTGGGCACATCTGTGCCGACCTCCGTCCGAAGCTCGCTGGAGGGGAGCAGATCATCCCCGGGGCCATCGCCGAAGTGGGACCACTTGATATCCGACCTGGTGGTTGCGTAGCCAACACGGGTGCCAACCTCGCCGCACTCGGGGCCCCCGTCGTGCTGTCGGCCGATCTCGGCGATGACGAGCTCGGTGCGAGCACGTTCAACTCCTTGAGGCAGCTCGGTGCAGATTGCAAAGGGATCCGACAGGTCGCGGGCCAGACGACTTCGTACTCATTAGTATTCGAGCCGGCAGGAGCCGATCGGTCCTTCTGGCATCACGTGGGCGCCAACGCCTTGTTCGACGGGAACCGGGTAGACCTGGACGGGATCGACTTGGTACACCTCGGCTACCCTGCGCTTTTGCCGCTCATGTACGCCGAAGGGGGGCCCGCCTGGAGGCTTTCTTGAAGCGAGTACGGGAGGCGGGCGCCACCGCTTCACTCGACCTCTCCACGGTAGGGCCTGGGTCGCCAGCCGGGCAGGTCGACTGGCGCTCCGTGTTTCAGCGGACCGTCCCTTTGGTGGACGTGTTCTCTCCCAGTGTTGATGACCTAGTGAGCGCACTCGGGGTTGCGAGGCCGTCGTCCGTCTTACAGGCGCGAGACTTGGGGCTAAAGGTGCTGGCGCTCGGAGCGCCCGTCGTCCTTCTGACTAACGGTGCCTCGGGGATGCACCTGCTCACGGCGGGAAGAGATCGACTATCCAGCGCCGGACGATGCTTGGCAGCACTAGCCGCACCGTGGGCGGGCAAGCAGCTCTATTTTCCAGCAGACGGAAGTGCCCCGGTAAATACGACGGGTGCAGGGGATGCGGCCACCGCCGGTTTGCTCTACGGCATTCTCGCCCAATTCACGGCCGAGGAGGCGGCAGCGCTCGCGGCGAAGGCAGCCGCATCCAAGGTCGCAGGCCTCGGGCGGCTGCAGCGGGTACCCCGGTCGCGGCGCCGGGCCATCGAGGGAGGAAGGCCTTGAATTCCCAGAGGGGAAGCTCTAACATCTGACGAGACAACGATGGACTCGGACGGGACCGACACCAACGGGCAGGCCGAAGGAGGCTCCCGCGAGACCATTCAGATCGCCTGGACGAGTACTGCTCAATAGCGTCATCCGTCGAGCAGAGCGCATGACAAGAGGAGCAACTGGGTGATACTCGGGACGCAGTACTACAGGCCTCCTTTCCCGGACCGAAGGCGTTGGAAGGAAGACCTGGAGCACATGAGGCGGTCAGGGTTAGGCACCGTCCAGTTGTGGGCATGCTGGGGATGGATCGAACCGGAGCCAGGGACCTATTGTTTCGAAGACTACGACGAACTCGTTGATCTCGCCGACCAAGCAGGGTTGACGGTGGTTATCAGTACGGTGGCCGAGATCCACCCCTTTTGGATCCATCGTGTAGTGCCCGGTTCGGAAATGGTCGACCACATGGGCCATACCGTCATCTCCTCGCTGCGGCGAGAGTGCAATATCGGTTTGACGCCGGGCGGGTGCACCGACCACCCGGAAGTCAAAGAACGCATGGGCTTGTTCCTGAGCACCATCGCGGGACGCTACCGGAGCGCGGCGAACCTGGTCGCCTGGGATTGCTGGAACGAGACTCGTTGGGCCGTGCAGGCAGATGGGTATGTTTGTTACTGCGACCACACTCTTGGCGCGTACCGGTCGTACCTTGATAAGCACTACGGCGGCTTGGAAGGCCTTAACGAAGCCTGGAAGAGACGCTACCGGTCTTGGGAGGACGTCCGTCCTGGAAAGTCGCCCGACCGGCCGTATACCGATTTGATCGAATTCGAAGCCTTCCTGACGGCCCGAGCGGGAGAGCACGCCGCCTTCAGGTGGCGGCTGGTCCACGCTGCTGACCCCGACCACCCGATCGTGGCCCACTGTGGCGCCCCGAGCCTGTTCTCCACGGGACGGGATTACGAGCAGGCCCTGGCCAGAGGGAACGACTGGGATCTTGCCGACACCCTCGACGGCTTCGGGTCGTCTCATTTCCCGGTATGGAGCGGGATCTCTGAAGTTGACCTGGGCGCGCGGATCGAGGCGGTCCGCTCGGCGGTGAGGTCGAAACCCATGTGGGTGAGTGAGCTGCAAGGGGGGGGGCGCGCGGAACTCCATCGAGGTCGAGGAGGCGGTCCCCGCGGCTGTCCAGCAAAGATGGGTGTGGAACGCCATCGGGCGTGGTGCGAAAGCCGTGATCTTCTGGTGCTGGCGCGACGAGGTTTTTGGCCCGGAATCGTCGGGGTTTGGGTTGATCGGCTCAGACGGCCGGGCGGACGAGCGATTGGCTGCACTCAAGGTCACAGGTGATGTACTCGAGCGGCACTCGGACATTCTCGACGCCTACGTACCCGACCCTGCGACGGTTGGAGTCCTGTTCGAGGAGAGCAACTATCACCTCGATTGGGCGCAGTACGGCGCGTCGTGCGAACAGGCCGGTCAGAGCGTGTTGGGATATTTACGAGCGCTCGAGCGCGTCCAGGTTCCCTATGAGGTGGTCGACTCGGGGCACATGCAGGGCTTGGACGGATTGAGGTTGCTCATAATGCCATGGCCGCTGATAGTCGCTCCCGCGGCCGCCGAACAAATTGCGGATTGGGTTGAAGGGGGTGGGACGCTGCTCGCCGAGTCGGAGCTCGGCGCCTACGACCAACACGGCTTTTACTTTTACCCGGACGAGCGCGCCCTGGCTACCCGGCTCGGCATCCGGTCCTTGGGGCGGCGAGTTATCCAACCGCAACAAGTCGTCGTGCGAGCCGAAGGGGGCCCGTACCACCTCGGCGCGGCTAGTTGGGTAGAGGCGTTCGATCCCGGTGACGCCACGGTGATGGCCAACATGGGTGAGGAGGTCGTCGCGACCATATCCAAGCGAGGGGAAGGCAAAGTCGTCTCGGTCGGCACCTTTTTAGGGTTGGCATACAGCCGAGAGCGAAACCCCGACTTCGAGCGCTTCGTCGGTGGAGTGGTGGATGCTTCAGGGGCTCGGCCCAATCTGGTCTCATCCGTACCGGACGGCGAACACTTACAGTGGCGCCTCGGGACCGCTGGGGCACAGCGGGCCCTATTTGTGACTACAGACGACGGGCCCGTGGAACTGACATTTCGAGCCCCGGCTGACATTTTCGCCCCTGGGGACGAACTCGTTGAACTGATCGAAGGCACGCGAGCGAAAGTGCAGAGTTCGCAGGATGGGAACCTGGTGACTTTGAAAGTCCCAGGTCATGGTTTTGCGGTTTGGAGATGGGGCCCCGGTGCCGGCTCCTAGCGTTCAAGCCTTTCAGCTACACCTGTGGGGGCACCACGCGCGCGAGGTGACCCGATGCTTGCGACGCGTATCCCTAACGGCACGCGTGCTGATGGGCGCCTGGATGTCGGCGTCACCCCTCGCGAGCACCGACCGGACCACTGAGAAATGGGTTTCAGGAATCGTAGTCTTGTGTCTTGACAATGCCAACTTGCCCTTATAACATGGCCCGCTGAAACCGATTTCGTAAGGGGAGAGCTCGGGTAGTCACGGTCCTCCAGGTGTCGTGAGGGAGGCATCATGGCTCCGAGCCAGGGCTGGTCCGAGCCGCTCGGATTCTGGCAAGTCGCTTTGGGAGGATCGCATGTCCCGTGTCGGAATACTTAGCTTCAGCGATGGGCGCCCATTTGTTCACCGAGGCATTGCCGGGTTCGTGGGGCAGGTGGAGGACCGCATAGTGGCCGAATGCCAAGCGTTGGGGCACGAGGTGGTCCGCGGTTCGGAGCCCATCACCTCGAACCGAGTGGCGGTAAGCGAGGCGCGTCGACTGGCTGCCCAGCGTCCTGACCTCACCATATTCAACTATCCGGTTTGGGCGTTCCCTCATTTCTCTGTACACGCCGCTCATGCCACGGTCGGGCCCTTGCTCCTGTTCTCGAACATTGACCCCGCCTACCCGGGCATGGTGGGCATGCTGGCAGCGGGCGGGAGCCTCGACCAGATCGGTCGCCAACATGAGCGGCTCTGGGGGGATGTCGGTGACAAAGCCGTCAGGAGGCAGCTCAACGCCCTGGCACTCGCCGGCCACGCCGTGCGTTCGCTTGAGGGCTCAACCTTCGGCCGGATCGGTGGACGTTCAATGGGGATGTATACGGCCGTCGGAAGGACAGACGAGTGGATGCGCCGCTTCGGCATCGATGTCGAAGAGATCGACCAATGGGAGATCGTACGCCGGTCCGACTTGGTCCCGGCCGCCAAGGCGACCGCTGGCAGGGAATGGCTCGAAAAGCACTCCGCTGGAGTGCACTACGACGGCGAACGCCTGACACCGACGATCTTGGAGCGCCAGGTGCGCTCCTACTACGCCATGCGGGACATCATCGATGAATGGAACCTCGACTTCTCGGGCATAAAGGGCCAGCCGGAGCTGACCAATAATTTTGCCACGACAGATATCGCCGAGGCCTTCCTCAACGACCCTTACGACTGGGACGGTCCTAAGGCGCCTCACATTTGCGCGACCGAATGCGATATGGACGGTGCGTTGACCATGCTGATCATGCACCGCATCACGGCAACCCCGGTCCTTTTTGCCGACGTCCGCCACTACTTCCCCGATCGGGGTATCTGGGACCTGGAGAACTCGGGGCAGCACGCTACTTGGTTCGCCGCTCGCAGCGATGATCCCCACGAGAACATGGCCCAAGTGCACCTTTACCCCGAAGAGTTCTACTTCCCGGCCGGTGGGGCATCTGTCCATCACCTCGCTGCACCCGGCGACATAACTCTTGCCCGCCTGTCCCGCGCCGACGGTCAATACCGGATGCAGGTCACCCTGGGTCGTTTCGAGCGGTACGACGCCGAGACCAATGAGGCGCTCATGCGCCAGAGCACCTACGTCTGGCCTCACGCCTTTACCAAGATGGACGCTCCCGCCGAGGTCTTCCTATCCCGCTTTGGCGCCAACCACATCCACGCCGTGCCTGGCGACATAACGGCGGAACTGGCCGCCACCTGCCGCTTCTTAGACATTGACCTCGAGCGCCTGGACGCCTGAACGGGGTGTTACACAAAAAGTGCCACCGCTCGACCGGCTCTAGGGTCCGACTGAGCAATACACCGTGAGGCTGGACAAAGGCCTCGCAACCTAAAGGAGGGTTCAAAACTATGAATGACAAAACAGGACTGTCTCGCAGAACGTTTTTGAAAGGGACCGCAGCGTCTGCGGCGGTCGTAGCGCTTCCCGCCGGGCTCTTACGGTCTCGAGACCGTAGACCACTCGAGTCAAAAAGATATTTCAGTACCTCCGACGACACCCTGACCATCGCCTTCCCCGGCGTGGCCTCAGAGTACGACGCCACTCTCAAGCTACTCGCAGCGTTCACCAAGAACACGGGCATAACCATTACCCCGGTGGGGTACAACAACAGCGGCGGTTGGGTCGGAACATTCCAAATACTTTCAACGCGCATCGCGGGTGGCGAGCCGCTCGACAGCGCCTACATCGCGACCGAAGGCATGCTCCTGTTCGAGGAGCAAGGCGTGTTGGACCCCCTGGACAGCTTCATCTCTTCCGACCAGGCAACCATGAATGCCTTCTACAAGGACGTCCCGGCACACATGCTCTCAAACTTCAAGACACTGGACGACATCCACGGCCACACCTACTTTGTCCCGATCGGCTACAACGTAATGTCCATCTGGTACAACCGGTCGCTGTTCAAGGAGTTCAATGTCCCCGAGCCCGCGCCCGGATGGACCTGGGACGAGTTCGCCTCGGCAGCGACAAAAATCGCCGACGCCCCAAATCGTTACGGTTTCTACCTTACCGCTCCTGTGCCCGGCCCGTTTACCGATGTGTACCCGTGGGTGCTAACCAACGGCGGACAGATACTGAACAGCACCCAGACGAAGTGCCTAGCCGGGAGCCCGGCGTGTATCGAGGCGGCAACGTTCGTCCGCGGCCTGGTCAAGAAGAGCATTACCAACGAACCTGGCGGCGCGTACAATCAGTTTGCCGAGCTCGCCGCCAATCGTCTAGCCATGGCCGGCGGGGGCATGTGGTACAACGCATCTATGGGTATCCCGCAAGCCCAGGTCAATAAGAATTTTGCCATCGTCCCTTGGCCAGTTTCAACTCAACCCGGCACTCCGGTCGGCGTCGGAGGGTTCCCCATGTTCAAGTCGTGCAAAAATAAGGCGGCGCTCTGGGAGTTCATCAAGTTCAGCTTCTCCGATGAGTTCCAGCGCGGGCCTGTGGTCCCCTTCGGCGGGGATATGCCGATCAGGACCTCCGTGGCGACCGACCCCTCTTTCCTGTCCCAGTGGCCACAAGGTACCGAGTACTTTACAAAAGAGCTCGCCTATTCGACCATGATCGTTGGCGTGCCGAACGCCGGCGCGGTCGAAAGCGAGATCTCCAACGCCTGGGAATCTATCATGGCCGGCTCGGTCAGCCCCGCGGCAGGAATGGCCGGCATGCAGAGCCAGTGCACCACCTTGATGGCTAAGAAGGTCGGCTAGGCCCAATCTGGGGTCGCTCCCGTAGCGTGAGGCCCCAAGCCGTGTAGAAATTACCTGGGGGGCCCGATGGGCCTCCCAGGTACCTCTTTAGACGTCTTCACATCGGGAGCTGAACTGGAATGGCTATCAGCCTAGAAACCCGAGCGCCGAGGCGCTTCCTGAAAAGGCGCAAGGGCGTCGTTCGCAACCCAGCGGCGGCCTACCTGCTGTTGAGCCCAGCGCTGGTACTGTACCTTGCCTTTGTCGCGATCCCCCTTGTCGTGTTGGTTGTCGTGTCGTTCCTGCAGTGGGACTTGATATCGCCGGCCCACCTGACCGGCCTCAGTAATTATCGCGAGGTCGCTCACGACCCGGAGCTGGGCCAAACGCTCAGTAATACCTTCTTGTTGGACATCATGACAACCGCGGTCCATCTGGTGCTGGGTATGGGCCTTGCGTTAGCAGTGACGAGTGTCCGCAGCAGGGCAGTTAGGTACTGGGCCCGGACGGCCATTGTTACGCCGTTCCTTATGTCTGCCGGCGTCGTGGCCTTGATGTGGTCCTATGTCCTGGCTGGACAGACCGGTCCGTTCAATTACTACTTGGCAAAGATAGGTTTCAACCCGCCCAATTGGCTGGGCTCGTCAACCTGGGGCATTTCCGGACTTGTCATCATCGATGTGTGGGCGACTCTAGGCTTTACGTTTATCATATTTCTAGTGGGCTTGCAGGCCATCCCAGGGGAGCTTTACGAGGCAGCGGCCATTGACGGGGCCGGTGGGTTTGCCAAATTCCGTAGCATCACTATTCCAATGCTGTCACCCGCGACGTTCATTGCGTCGATCACAGCTTTTATTGGCGCGTTTGAGATCTTTACCTGGCCGCTGATCGACACAAATGGCGGCCCCGGCATCGCGACTCAAACTATCGTGTTGTATATATACAAGACAGCATTCCAGAACTACCAGTATGGCTACAGCGCGGTGCTGTCCTTGATCAACATAGCGATACTGCTCAGCTTTGCCGCCGTTATGACCGTGATCGCGAGGCGCTGGGTCCATTATGAGCGTGTATAGGGATGGTGGCGCCGGGCGTGTTAGGCCGACGCTGCGAAAAGGAGTACTCAAATGAGGTCCAGCAACACAAAGGGGCCCGACGGCTTGGTTGCAAGAGGGCGCCTATCGCGGGCACTGATATCAGCCTTTTTGGTGCTGGCGGGCACCCTTATGCTCCTCCCCGTGTTGTGGGTGGTCGTTCAATCGTTGGAGCCACCCAGCGAACAGTTCCTCATACCCCCGGACTGGTTCCCTAGCCACATCACGTTCTATAGCTACAGCACCCTGTTCTCGGCGGCTCCTTTCCTGTTGAACCTCATCAACTCGGTTGTCGTGACGGTCTCGGTAGTGGTGGGGGCGGCCGCCGTCAGTGTCCTGGCGGCTTACGCGTTTGCGCGACTGGAATTCCGGGGACGTGAAGTCCTGTTCATAATGTTCTTAGCGGGGCTTACCCTTCCTTCCCAGGTAGTGGCAATACCAGATTTCATCGAGATCCGGTATATGCACCTGCTCAACAACCAAGCGAGCCTCATCGTGCCCGCCCTGATCCAGGTATTGGGGATTTTCCTGTTGCGGCAACATTTCCGGACCATACCTCGTGACCTGGACGACTCCGCGAGGGTTGACGGGGCGGGCCATCTGCGGATCATCCGCCACGTCATGATCCCCCTCTCATGGCCGGCGATCTCGGCGGTGATGGTGATAACCGGGCAATATATTTGGAACGATTTTTTCTGGCCAAACCTGTTCCTGACGTCCCCAAGCCGGATGACGGCGCCGTTGGGCCTGGTCAGGTTGGAGGCGAACCAGGGTGGGGGGCCTATCGGGGCCGTCTTCGCCGGCTTGTCAATCCTGTGCGTACCCGTGGTGATCGCGTTCATTTTGTTCCAGCGCCAGCTGATGGAGGGGATCGGGTACCGGGGGATTTCCAGATAGGGGTATTGAGGCAAGAGGGGCGCCGCCGACAGACGGGCGACGTCTGAATACAGTTGCGTGAGTTGGTTGAGCGAAAAGCGGCCGGGAAGGGAGAAATAGGGCGTGAAGGTGCGGGTTGAATCTGACAGGCTGATGGACGGGCGCGCCAGCGCAGTTCTCCTTAGGTCGGACCGGCTTGCAGCCCGCGTGGCGTTGACTGATGGGAACCTGTTCATAAGTCTTGGGGCCTCAGAGGACCGTTGGGTGTTGTGGCGTTCGGATGACACAAACGAGCTGGGGCGAGGTGCGCCTCCGGTGTTGGGCCGCTTGCGTTGGGAGCTGGATGTGGTGGAGGGTGCCGACGCCGCGTATGTGACAGCTGTCGGGCAGTCGGAGGAGTACGTGCAGGCCATCTGCCTGTCGGTGCGGGGCTCAAGCGAGTGGCTGGAAGTAAGCGAATCTCTTTCGACAACGGGCTCGGCCCTACCGGCGCTTGAGGCCTTCGAAAGCCGGTGGCGGCTGAGTGGCGCCGGCGAGGTCCGAGAGGTTTTCACGCCGAGCCTTGTCCCCGAAGAGGGCGACCTCGTGGGCCAGCACATGTTCCGCGCCCCAGTCCTGGTCGCGGAGAGCGGCGAGATGGGTGTCGCCCTAGTGGTCGATATCGAGGGGCTCGGGAAAGCCGTGACGATCCCGGCGGCGCTCAACCTATTGAGATTGACGGAGGGCGGTGTCGAGCTGATCGTGGGGCTGCATGCCCAAGAAGTACGCGACCATGTGTTCCATCGCAGGCGCGTGCCAACAGCTGACGGGACCGATCGGACCATTTCCCATCGCTACTTTCTCGGGCTGTTCCCCAACCCGCGCCCGGGGCTTCGCTGGCCGCCGCCCGGAAGAAGATCTGGGCCGTCGGCCAGGTTGAGGGTGCCGGTAGGTCGCTGGACCAGACGGGCGAGGAATTTGCGCGTCAGATTTACCCGGGCGCGCTCGAGCGGCTATGGGCGGAGACGGTGTTGGGCGGTAGGCGCGTCGGCGCCATTACCGCCAATCGGTCCTACGCGGTGGACGTGTGGTTTTCCGCCTGGTTCAATCCACTGCGCAGCTCCTACGCTCTCTATCACTACGGGGTAACCCTTGGGAAAGACGATTGGGTGGCGATGGCGCGGGCAACGCCGGCCCTGGCCCTTTCGGCGCCTTCTTCCGGTGGTTTTTTTCCCACTGTGTTCGTGTTCGGGGACAACCGGTGGGTTGACAGCCACCACCAAGGTGGAGGACCTGGGATTTTCCACCTGATGGACATGTCGTGGACGATGTACCAGCTATTGCGATGGCACCAAGACCTCGAACCCGACGAAGAGAGTATTGCTCGCGCGCGGGCCTACGCCTGCGCACTGGCAGGCGCTCAGCGCGGTGATGGGGGCCTTCCGGCGTACATCGACAGACGGGGTGCGCCGGTGACCCTGGTCGACCACTCCTCTCTCCTTCGAGATCTGGAGGGCAGTAATGGGGATCCTTACGTGCCCGAGATGCTCGAGGAGCGTTGGAGCGTGGCCCGCTTTGTCGAGAGCGCCGAGGACTCTTCCTCACTGCTGTTCCTGGCGACATTGGCGGGGTTGTTGCCCTCCGGTGACGAGGCGCTCGGAGATGTCCTGGGCACGGCTCGGGGAATTGCGCGGTACCTGGCAGAGCGCGTGGTCCCGAGTGCCAAATGGACCGATTTCGAGGTCTACTTCTCCTGTAGCCCAAAAGACCTCGACTTCTATGACCATCGCTCGGGGCAATGGCCTCAGAACACCTTGTGCATGCACCACGCCGCCGCCGGTCTTCTAGCGTTCCATGAAGTGACCGGCGAATGGGAGTACCTGGAACTGGCCGAGCGGGTTATGGACCGGCTGTGCCTTTACCAGCAGGTATGGAGCCCGCCGTGGCTCGCGCTTTCCGCCTTCGGCGGCTATGGGGTCATGAACACCGACGGCGAGTGGAACGATGCACGTCAAGCCCAATTCGCCGAGACCCACCTCGCCTTCGGACGGGCCACCGGGGAGCAGGAGCATATCGAGCGGGCGGTAGCAGCGGCGCGTGCCGCATTTACCACCACGTTTAGCCCGGCAGCGGCGTCAAGGTACTCGGGCTGGTGGCGGTCGCCGCAGGGTATGGCGGCGGAGAACCACGGCCATAGCGGAAGAGACGAGCTCAACGGGGTGAGCGGCTTCGACTGGGGCTCAGGTAGCGCGCTAGGTACCGCCGCCTATTTCGAGCGCCAGAGGGTGCCGCTGTGAACGTGACGTTACGCAGGGCCGGCCCGGGCCAGACGACATAGTTGCTGCTTTTTTAGCCAAGGAGGAAAGAAAAGTTGTCAGAGCCCCGGATCATTAAAAGCGTTGGGACCTGGCCGGTTGCGCGCACCTATCGTGGAGACGACCGCGTCCGTGTTTCTCTGCCGGTGGGTGGTATCGGCACGGGCACCGTGGGATTTGGAGGGCGCGGACAGTTCCGCGACTGGGAGCTCGAGAACCATCCCTCAAAGGGGCTGACCTCGGAGCTCACATTTCTCGCGTGCCGTGTGGCGAAAGCCGGCGCGCCACCGCAGGCGCGGCTGCTCGAAGGGGACCTTTTCAACGACGAAGTTGAGGGGGCGGAGGGCTCCCCGGGCGAGCTGGCAGGCTTACCGCGCTTTGCCCAGTGCGAATTCGAAACTACGTACCCTTTCGCCCGTGTGCTCCTCAGTGATCCTCACTTCCCGGTGCGGGCCACGGTGGAGGTTTTCAACCCCCTGGCCCCGGGGGACGAGGAGCTGAGCAGCCTGCCGATCGCCATTGTCACCGTGACCCTGGAGTCTCTCGCCGACGAGGTGCTCGACTGCAGTGTGATGTTTTCGGTGGAGGCGCTGATGGGCCATACCCGCCGCCGCCTGGGGCTTTCGAGCCGTCCAGTAGCCACCCAGCGCTCAGAGCAGGGTCTCGTTGGCTATCTGCTCTCCGATGAGGTTCTGGACAAGGACCTCGAGGAGGCAGGCACCATCGCAGCCACGGCGTTCGGCGACGGTGTCTGGGTGGGCCCGAGCTGGGGCCTGGGGAAATGGGCCCAGGGCCTCGGGACAATGTGGCGCGGCTTTATGGAGACGGGCGTTCCTCGATCTGGCCTGTTTGGGATGGAGAGCGGGTCGCCAGGGACGACTTGACGGGCCCGCCATTGCTGGGACGCTCGGGGCCAAGGGGGCCCTGGCGCCGAACGAGCGGTTCGAGGCCAAGTTCTTGCTGGGATGGCACTTTCCGAACCGCCGCTCGTGGGTCTGGGGGCCAAGGCCCGGGCCCGCCGGTGCTGCCGGGCCGGACACCGTTGGGAACTTCTACACCAATGGCTACGACGATGCTTGGGACGTCGTCAAGGCCGTGGCTCACCGGCTGCCCGAGCTCACAAGAGCCACTGCGAGCTTTGTCTCTACCTTCTGGTCGAGCGACCTGAGCCCGGTGGTAAAAGAGGCGGCCTTGTTCAACCTGAGCACCTTGCGCAGTCAGACCTTGTTCCGGTCCGCCGACGGCAACCCCCTGGGCTGGGAGGGTTGTCTGGACGACGCCGGCAGCTGCCTCGGGTCGTGCACTCACGTGTGGAACTACGAGCTCGCGACACCGTTCCTGTTCGCCTCGATGGCCAAGCAGATGCGAGAACTCGAGTACCTGTACGCGACGGACGCCGACGGGGCGATGAGCTTCCGCATCGGGTTGCCGTTGGCCAACGCGCAGGAGCACCCCCTCGTTGCCGCCGACGGCCAGTTCGGTTGTGTGGTCAAGCTCTACAGAGAGTGGAGGCTGTCGGGCGACGACGACTGGCTCCGCCGCTTGTGGCCGGCGTGCCGGCGCTCGCTCGAGTTCGCCTGGATCGCCGGAGGATGGGACGCCGACCGTGATGGCCTGGTCGAGGGCTGCCAGCACAATACGATGGATATCGAGTACTTCGGCCCCAACCCGGAGGTCCAGTCGTGGTACCTGGCGGCTTTGGCTGCCGCGACGGAGATGGCCCGAGCCGTCGGTGATGTCGATTTCTCCCAAACCTGCAGTGAGCTCGTCACTTCGGGCGCGGCTTCGACGGAAAGCCTCTTGTTCAATGGCCAGTACTACCAGCAAAAGGTAATGCCACCCGGCGACTTTTCCCGCGTCGCGACTCGCTTGAGGCATACGGACATGGGAGCAGAGGACCCAGACAAACCTGAGTTCCAGGTCGAGGACGGCTGCCTCATCGACCAGGTGCTCGGTGACACATACGGGCGCCTTTTCGGGCTCAGCAAGGTGCTCGACACGGAGCACGTCGCTGTTGCTCTACAGAGCATTCACCGCCTCAACTATGTGGGCGACTTCGGCGACTGGACAAATTACAAGCGCACCTATGCAGTAAGAGGGGAGAGAGGTCACATCGTCCTCTCGTACCCGAACGGGCTTCCCGAGCACCCCATGCCTTATTGGTCTGAAGTGTGGACCGGCTTAGAATACGTGTATGCGATCGGGTTGGCTCAGTCGGGGCGGCGCGAGCTCGCCGAAGACGTGGTTGCCGCCGCCCGCGAGCGGTTTTCTGGCGCTCGTCGGAACCCGTTCGACGAGGCAGAATGCGGCCATCATTACGCCCGGGCCATGTCGAGCTGGGGGCTTGTCGTGGCCATGACCGGGTTCGGCTACGACGGATGCATCGGGGTGATGAGCTTCGCCGCCGCCGAGACGCCCACGCGTTGGTTCTGGTCCAACGGTACGGCGTGGGGCACTCTTCGCCAATCGGTCACCTCGGCCGGCGCTCGCCGCGCCGAGCTGGATGTTGCACACGGGTCGGTGCGCATCGAGAGAGTGCTCATCGGCGGGACACCGCTCTACCCATCGTCGCCCGGCGTGCTGAAGCCCGGCGAGACATACGAGCTAGTCCCGCAGGGCTGAGGGGCTCAAAAGACCGACCAGGAGCGTGCAAGGCATGAGGATCGGGATCGACAGCTACTGTTTCCATCGGTTCTTCGGGGAGGTCTACGAGGAGCAGCCCCCCCCGAGCAAGCCGATGACCATGGAGGATTTTCTTGATTTCGCCGTGGAACTCGGAGTTGACGGAGTCTCGCTTGAGTCATGCTTCTTCCCCACTATGGAAGGATCCTGGTTCGGTGAGCTGAGGGCACGGCTCGATGACTTTGGACTGGACCGCGTCTACGCCTGGGGTCACCCGACGGGGCTCGAAGACGGCACCAACCGCTGGGCCCTCGACGACTTGGTCACCCAAATTGGTAACGCAGACTTGATCGGCGCCAAGGTAATGCGGGTGACCCCTGGTCCTGGGCCGACCGACTGGCGTTACGAGCCGCGCCAACCGCGCCTCGACGTTTTGGCAGGTTGGTTCCAAGAGGCCGCGCGGCACGCGGGCACCCGAGGGATCAAACTTGCCGCAGAAAACCACGGTGACTACACCTCCAAGGAGATGCTGTGGCTGGTAGAGGCAGTTGGTTCGCCGTTCTTCGGGGTGAACTTCGACACCGGCAATTTCGTCCGGCTCTTGGACGACCCTGTGGTTGCCATGGAGAGGTTGGCTAAGCACGTGTTTGCCACGCATATCAAGGATTTGAAGGTGCGCAGCGACGCCTCTCCAGCGGCATGGTTCTTTTTCTCCAGTACTCCCGTTGGGGAGGGGCTGATCGATTTGGGCCGGGTGCTGCGGTTGCTCTCAGAGGCGGGTTATGACGGGCTCCTGGCAGTCGAAATAGACCACCTCCACCCGGACTACCGCTTCGACGAACATCTAGCAGTGCGCCAGAGCATCGTCGAGCTCCGCCGTCTGGTTACAACTGTCGAGGCTGACAAGGTCCGGGATCCTATTGTCACAGGCGGCTGAACCCGGCCTCACTGGGACAAAGATGACGCCTGGGCGGGGCTTCCACCCGTCCGCGCCCGACCCCCGTCCGAGGGCAGGTGTAGGGATGCTCGGGTACGGGTTTATGGGTAAGGCCCACAGCAACGCGATGCGCACGCTTGCCTACATCGATTGGCCGGGTGTGGTGCGCCCCGAGCTCGTGGCGGTCGCCGGGAGGTCCCATGAGCGAGTGGCTGAGGCGGCCGTGCGTTATGGGTTTGGCGGGTACTACACCGACTGGCACGGCCTGGTCGAGGACGAACGGTTGACGGTATTCGACAACGCCGCCGCCGATCCCGCGCATGTGGAGCCCACGCTTGCCGCTATTGCGGCCGGGAAGCACGTCGTTTGTGAAAAGCCGCTCGCACGCAGCGCGGCCGACGCGCTCCGTATGTGGGAGGCGGCCGAACGAGCCGGCGTCAAGCACCTGTGCTGTTACAACTACCGGTTTGTGCCCGCGGTGCGCCTCGCCCGTGACATGCTGCGCGGCGGGGCTTTCGGCGAGATCTACCAAGCGCGTTTGCGTTACTCGCAAGGCTGGAGCTCGGTGTCGCCGGATGGTTCCTTGGTTACCATCGGCTGTCACGCCATCGACCAGGCGCGCTTTCTCATCGGCGAGATCGCCAGTGTCTCGGCCCTGTTCAGTGACCCGCTCAGCAGGCCGAGCGAAAAAGGAGGGCGGGAGCGGCCCGCGCCGGGTGACATCGTCACCTCTCTCGTCCGGTTCGCGAGCGGTGCCACCGGGACCATCGACGCCTCCGGCTACTGCTCCGGGCGGCGCAACATGTTGGCCTGGGAAGTCAACTGCGAGCGAGGCACCCTAGCGTGGGATCTGGAGCGGTTGAACGAGCTGCGCGTGAGCGCATCCAGCGATGCGGGGACCGCAGTAAACGGGTTGGCCGACGTCATAGTTTGCGAACCCGAGCATCCCTCCATACAATCTCTGGTGGCCGAGCGGCCACCTGCTCGGTTGGGAGCACGCGCACACGAACATGTTCATCCATTTCTTTCGTTGTCTCGGCGAGGACCGCCCAGTGGCACCCGACGGAGCTACTTTCGAGGACGGTTACCGAGTAGCTTTGATCAGCGAGGCCATGGTCATGTCGGCGCTCTCCGGCACGCGCGTTGAAATCGAGCAGGAGCACTAGGGACGAAATTCACGGACGGCCGCGGCAGCGTCGCTTTGGCCGCTCGCTTCCAGTCCTTGTATGACCCCGTCGATATCCGAGCCCGGTCGATTTTGGCTCCACTTGGCTTTCACCTGCACGCGGTTAATGATTACCTCGACTCCTACGATCGCCTTCAGCTGGGCTGCCGTGAAGGTTGCAGGCGCGTCGTCAACGGACCACGGCCGGGGACGACCCGCTTCGTGCGTGGCAGTGAGCCGTCGGACCAAAGACTCCACCCACCGCGCGTCGTCGTGGACGACCAAACGACCATAGACATGCGCGGTGAGGTAGTCCCAGGTCGGCACGACTCGTCCGTGGTCGGCTTTAGACGGGTACCACGAAGGTGAAACATAAGCGTTCAGGCCGTGAAGGATTACGAGCGCTTCAGCGAGGTCCGGGCCGCGCCACTGGTCGTTGCCGCGAGCGACGTGGCCGATAATGGAGCCCCGTTCACCGGTTGCCGGTTCGTACAGGACGGGGAGGAACGTTGCGACGAGGCCCTGCGGGGTGAGCGTAACCAAGTCTGCTACGGGGAAGTCGGCCATCAGCTGGGCGAGCTGTCCATCGTCGACAGCGAAATGCGCGGGGACGTACATGTCGGACCGCCTTATCGGAAGATTTGGACCGGCATGGCCGGAGATATTCAAACAGCGTAACCACTTATCTCGTGTGGGATGATGGCCGAGTGACGGCACCCCACGATGGGACACCGCTCTTGCTCGATGGGGCGCGTCGCGTCACCTTGGCTGCCGCTGTTGACCGGGTGGTCCCCGAGGACAATTTTCCCTCTGCCACCCAGGCAGGAGTGATGGACTTCATAGAACGCAATGCCCCAGCTGGGCCCGGCGCGGAGTGGCCGCTGTTGCTGAACGGTCTCGACGATCTCGATGCCGAAGCTAAGTCCCACGCGGGTGCTGGGTTCGCCCTACTCGGCCCGGCCGACCAGGACCAGGTCCTGGCCGCCGTGGAGCGCGGCGATGTGAAGACGGCCTGGGCCGTGCCCCCGGCCGTGTTCTTTGAAACCCTCGTGACCCTTGTCGCTGAGGGCTATTACGCCGACCCGGGCAACGGCGGCAACCGAGGGTCGGTCTCCTGGTCGATGGTCGGTTACCCTGCACCGCTAGCGCCCGCCTCTCGGGGCCGCATCCCTGCCGTCGTGCGCTCCCACCAGGAGGTCCGCGACCGCTATGACGTGGTCGTCGTGGGTGCCGGAGCAGGGGGAGGAGTTGCGGCTCATGTCTTGGCCGCCGCCGGCTTCGAAGTGCTGGTAGTGGAACGAGGCGACGCCCTCGGTAACGACGAGGTGGCCACGGACCATCTCCGCAATCATCGGCTGGCTCGTCTGGGCCACAACACTGGGCCGCCGTTGTCCGGCAATCCCCGGGTACTGGTCAGCGACGAAGGGCCTGAGGTGCTTTCTCCCCTTGACCCTGGCTGGAACAACGTAGCCATGACGCTGGGCGGCGGGACCCGTGTGTGGGGTGCCCAGGCATGGCGCATGAGCCCCATTGATTTTCGCATGGCCACGACCTATGGGGAGCCGGACAATAGCACCTTGGCTGATTGGCCCATCTCTTACGACGATCTCGAGCCTTACTACGACCGTGCCGAATGGGCCCTGGGGGTGGCAGGAGAGCCGGGTCACGCACATGCCGGGCCTCGCAGCCGTGGCTACCCGCTCCCCCCGTTCCCGCTCGGCGCGGCCGGGCACCGCTTGGCGATGGGTGCCCAGCGCCTTGGTTGGCCCACTGCAGCGGTACCTCTGATGATAAATACCGTCCCCTTCGGCGGGCGGCCGGCATGCGTGCGGTGCTCTCAGTGCATCGGTTTCGCCTGTCCTGTGGACGCAAAAACCGGGTCCCACAATTCGGTATTAGCGGACGCGGTGGCTTCTGGGCATTGCACGGTATTGGTCGGTACGCGAGTGGCGAGGGTGCTGACGGGGCCGCCAGGACGCGCTAGGGGTGTTGTGCTCGTGGGCGAGGACGGCGCGGGCGGCGCCCGGGAGGTGCTGGCAGGAGCGGTGGTCCTCTCCGCCGGAGCTATCGAGACGGCCAGGCTCCTGCTCATCTCGGAGATGGGCGGCCCCCTGGTCGGCACCAGCCTGCAGGGCCACACATATGTCGGTGCTGTTGGTTTGTTCGACGAGCCGGTCGCCGACGGGGCTGCGCCGGCCCCTCCATTGCCACGTGCCGTTTCCTCCACGGCAACGCGAGCTTCGTCGGCGGAGGCATGTTGGCTGACGAGTTCGTAAAGACGCCCACGATCTTCTGGCACACCGCGCTCGGTCCCTCCGTGCCCCGCTGGGGCGCGGCGAACAAGGTGGCCATGCGAGATGGTTACCGCCGTACCGCTCACGTGATGGGCCCAATTCAAGAGATCCCAAACGGCGCCTCTCGCGTGGAGCTAGACCAGACCGTTACCGACCACCTGGGCCTGCCGGTGGCCCGGTTGTCCGGTCACTCTCATCCCGATGACTACCTGGCCTCGAGCTTCCTCGCTGAGCGCGCCCTCGAGTGGATGGAAGCGAGCGGTGCTGCCGAGTTCTGGTCTTGGCCGAGGGCGAAGCCACAGCCTCGTCTGTCTGCCGGCCAGCACCAGGCCGGTACCTGCCGTATGGGGAACGACCCTGCCACGTCGGTTTGCGACCCCACCGCGGCGCTGCACGACTGCACCAACGTGGTCCTCGCCGATGGTTCCGTCCACGTTACGAACGCGGGCATAAACCCAGCCTTGACGATCATGGCCCTCGCCTGGCGTAGTGCGGAAGCCTTGGCAAGGCGCCTCTAAGGCAGGCCCCTGTCCGGGCCGCACCGCGGTAGGCCACGGGATCTGGCCATTCACGAAGATCCCACCGGATAAGTTGGCAGGGACCAAGGAACGGAGGCTGAACATGGAGTTCCGCAATGGGCAGGTAGCGGTGACTGGGGCAAGTGGTGGCATCGGCCAAGCGCTCTGCGCTTACCTGGCAGGGCTTGGGTTATCGGTGTTCGCACTCGACCGAGTAGCGCCCGAGCCGCTAGCCGGCGTCGCGTTTGTGAGCGTGGACGTTACGGACCCCTCAAGCGTGCAAGCGGCGGCGGCGACGGTCTACGACACCGCAGCGGGACCGGTTGACCTCGTTTGTTGCGCCGGCATCGTCGAAGACGACGTGGCGGCCGAGGACATGGCGATCGAACTGTTCGACTCCGTATTGTCGGTGAACCTGCGGGGGCTGTTCCTCAGCTGCCAGGCCTTCGGGCGCCAGCTACTGGCGAGAGGCGGTGGCAGCATCGTCAACATCGCCTCGATGTCAGGCAACTACGTCGTCAATTTCCCCCAACACCAGTGCGCATATAACGCCTCCAAGGCCGCTGTCACCGCACTGTCGAAGTCGCTGGCAGTTGAATGGGGCCCCCGGGGCGTTCGTGTCAACGCGGTCTCACCGGGCTACGTGGGCACGCCACTGCTGGCCAAGAAAACGCACCAGTTCGAGAACTGGTTGCCGGGGATCGTGCTCAACCGTTTCGCCGAGCCGGACGAGGTGGCTCGCGCCGTGGCGTTCCTGCTCAGTACCGACTCGGGCTATTGCTGCGGCACCGAGCTTTTGATGGACGGCGGCTTCAGCCTGCGCTGAGACACGTCGCGGGCCATGCGAACAAACCACTAGCGGGGGGACGGGAGCTGATGCCAGAATCACTCCCGTGGGATCAATTCAGGCACGTTGGATCCCCGCGCTCGTGGGTCGGCGCGGGAAGTGGCTGGTCCTCGTCTTTTGGCTAGTCGTGGTCGCCGTTGCGGGGCCGCTGGCGGGCAAGTTGATGGGAGCCGAGCAAAATAACGCCTCCGCGTACCTACCCGGGGGCGCCGAGTCGACGAAGGTCCTCGACGCGCAGGGCGCCTTCGAAAACCCGAACACACTGGTCGCTGTCATCGTCTACCAGCGCTCACACGGCCTGACGGCAGCTGACCGGACGAAAATTGCGGCCAACACGGGTAGCTTCGCCAGCGTCGCACCGCTCGGCGGCCCGGTTGTCGGCCCGGTATGGTCCCGCGACGGCGAGGCGGCGCAGGTCGCCGTCCCGTACAACCTCGGCGCAGATGGATGGTCAGCTACGCCGGCGGTCGTAGACAAGGTTAAACAGATCGCCGGGGGATCACCAGGCCTGTCGGTCTATGTCACGGGCCCGCTGGGCAACGCTTCGGACTCCGAGAACGCATTCAAAGGCATTGACGGCACGCTGCTGTACTCGGCGATAGCTGTTGTGGTCGTTATCTTGCTGCTGACCTACAGAAGCCCGTTCGTCTGGCTGCTGCCCGTCATCTCTGCCGGCATCGCCTTGACGACCGCGGAGGCAGTCATCTACTTGCTGGCCCGCCATGCCGGGCTCGTGGTCAACGCGGAGAGCGCCGGGATCCTGACCGTGCTCGTGTTTGGGGCGGGTACCGACTACGCGCTGCTCCTGGTGGCGCGCTACCGCGAGGAGCTGCGCCGTCACGCCGACCGCCATGAGGCGATGGCTATCGCCGTACACCGAGCAGGTCCGGCCATCGTGGCCAGCGCAAGCACTGTCATAGCTGGCCTGCTTTGCCTCTTGATCGCAGAGAGCAATTCCACTCGAGGCCTGGGACCGGTCGCAGCGCTCGGAATAGTCGTCGGCCTGGCGTCAATGATCACCCTCCTGCCGGCGCTACTGGTGATAGCGGGGCGTTGGATCTTCCTGCCTACCGTCCCTCGGTCGGCTCGGTCGAGCCCACCTCCACCGGGGTGTGGGCACGCATCGGCCGCCAGATCAGCCGCCGACCTCGCTGGGTCTGGGTAGTTACCGCCGTCGTCCTGGGCGCACTAGCTCTCGGCACCCTCGGGCTGCATGCCAACGGGCTGACCGAGAAACAGTCCTTCCGCGGCACCCCCAGCTCGATCGTCGGCCAAGAGGTGCTCAGCCGCCACTTCCCCGCTGGGCTTGGTAGCCCCGTCGTTGTAATTGCAAACGCAGCCGAGACGGCCCCAGTGCAAGCAGCGCTCAAAGCCACGCCCGGGATCGCATCGGTATCGCCGCCCATCGTGAAGAACGGTTTGGCCTACCTGCAAGGGACCACGAACGCTAACCCTGTAAGCAACGCCGCCTATCTCACGGTCGAAAAGGCTCGCGTCGCTGTCCACGCGATACCGGGCGCGCACGCCCTCGTAGGCGGCGCGAGCGCGGTGAACCTCGACGTGGAAAACGCGGCCCACCACGACCGGGACCTCATCATCCCGATCACGCTTTTGGTCGTGTTCGCCATCTTGTCCCTTTTGCTGCGTGCCCTGTTCGCCCCGCTACTGCTCGTCGCCACCGTTGTGCTGTCCTTTGGCGCCGCCCTCGGGGTGAGCGCGCTCGTGTTCAACAACATCTTCGGTGTCCCCGCTGAAGACAGTGCGTTCCCGTTGTTCGTGTTCGTGTTCCTCGTGGCGCTAGGCATCGATTACAACATTTTCTTGATGACCCGGGTGCGGGAGGAGACCCATGCGCACGGGACCCGTACCGGGGCTCTGTTGGGCCTCGCCGCTACTGGCGGAGTTATCACGTCGGCTGGCTTTGTCCTCGCCGGGACCTTCGCAGTCCTCGGCACGCTGCCTGTCACTGAGTTCGCGGAGATCGGCTTCGCTGTGGCGTTCGGAGTGTTGCTCGACACGCTCGTGGTCCGCTCCATCTTGGTCACGGCCCTCAACCTCGACCTCGGTGACCGGATTTGGTGGCCCAGCCGGCCGCCGCGTAGTCCCGCGAGCCAGGTCCCGAGGGACGAGGAGTTAGTCGTCGCCGGGCAGAGCTGAGTGGCCGCTAGGGAAATGTCAAGCGATCTCGTCATTGGCGAGGACGGCGCTGCGAGATGTCGCTGGGGAGCTTCGACACCGGAATACCAGGCGTACCATGACAACGAGTGGGGGTTGCCGGTCGGCGACGATAACCGGGTGTTCGAGAAGCTCTGTCTCGAAGGTTTCCAGGCCGGCCTTTCCTGGCTTACCATCTTGCGAAAACGCGAGAATTTCCGCAGCGCGTTCGCGTCGTTCGACCCGCGCTTGGTCGCCCGTTTCGACGATGCCGACGTCGAACGGCTGCTCGCGGACGCGGGCATCATCCGGCACCGTGGCAAGATCGTCGCGACGATTGCGAACGCACAGGCCACGGTCCGCCTGCGCGAGCAGGGTGCCCGGTTGGCTGGCCTTGTATGGCGCCACGAGCCGGGAGCCCGCCCGGTGCCCAGGGCTATGAGGGATCTGCCGGCGTCGACTCCCGAGTCGAAGGCCCTTTCCGCCGAGCTGCGCCGGGTGGGTTTCCGTTTCGTCGGGGAGACCACGGTGTACGCCGCCATGCAGTCGCTGGGACTTGTCAACGACCATCTCAAAGGGTGCCATAGCCGGGCCATAGTGGAATTGGCCCGGGCCGACTTTGAAGTCCCGGTCTGACCACAGCGGGCCCTGCCTTACTGAAATTTCCCGTAGGGACCACGGTTGTGCCACCGCTGTGTACGTAACAGCAAGTTCGCGCCTCTTGTTCATCGTGGACGATCGAGCGGCGACCTCGGGCAACAGCACGGCGCGCCTCCCGGGCAAGGACCGGCCCGAGGGGCGAGCCGTGCGTTTGGCGGACCTGGTCGGCAGCTACTCCCCCCGGGACACGAGGGTGGACGAGGACCACGTGCTGGCACTCGCCGAGGTGCTGGACCGCCTCCCGCCCGTGGTGGTCGACGAGCGGACGATGAAAGTAGTCGACGGGGTGCACCGGGTCGAAGCGTCCCGCCGTATGGGCCGGACCGAGATCAGCGCAGTCCTTTTCTCAGGCAGCGAGACCGACGCGTTGGTCGTCGCGGTCCAAGCCAACATCAGGCACGGTAAGCCGCTCAGCCGCAGCGAGCGCCAAGCAGCGGCCGGGAGGATCCTTCGCAGGTGCCCGGACCGCTCTGACCGTTGGGTAGCAGATGTCTGCGGGCTCTCCCATTCCACCGTGGCCCGCATACGCCAGGCCGCCGCCGCCCTGGGGCAGGGGGTAAGGACCGGTAGGGACGGGCGGCGTAGGCCGGTCGACCCCGCTGCAGGCCGGGCGGCCATCGCCAAGGCATTGGCAGAGGAGCCGGCGAGCAGTTTCCGCCAGGCGGCCGAGGCTGCCGGCGTAGCCCCGTCCACCGTGCACCGCACGGTATCGGCGGTTCGCAGCCTGAGGCCAGACGTTCCCGTGCGCCATGCACCGACCGCACCTGTTCTCCCGCTGGACATTGGGTTCTTGCACCTCGAGGACGTCCCGTTGGGCCGCATTTACGAGGTTGCAGACGAGCTGAGGCGAAAGGCACGGACCTGCCTTGAACTGGCCGAGGCCCTGGAAAGGCGCGCCCGCGTCTGCCGACCGGCCACGTCGGGCGATGAGACGTCAGCGCTAGGGGACGACGACGGTTTCGAACCCATTGCCGAAGCACGCGAAGCCGGCGGACGAGGGTGAGCGCAACGGCCCGCCCACCGCTTGACGTGCAGCCCTGAGCGCGCTCGCCGGGTTGGCGCGGCGCACCAGGTCGCCATGCAACGCGATCATCATCTCAACGGACCCGGCATCGGACACGGGGCTCACGCTGGCGACGACGGCAGTTGTGCCTGCCCCGGTGAGCAGGCGGCTGAGGCCTATCCCGCTGGCATCGGCCATCCCACTGTTGCAGCAGGACAAAACGACGAGGCGCGCAGCCTTGGTGGCCTGAGCAAGCTCGTCGCCTGTCATCGGCCCGTCGCTGAGCCTGATCGACGACAGCAATGGGTTGTCGCCCCGGAAGACGCCGTGAGCGGCGACGTGTACGACGTCGGCGGACCTCATAGCGGCTTTAGCTGCGCCTACGCTCGCTCGGGAGCCCTCCAGCGTGGTGGCACTGCCCTGCCACAGGGCGCTAACGGCCTCAGCCTCTTCCTCGGCGTAACGCAGGTCGGGCCCCGCTAAGGTAAGCACCCTTAGATTTGCCGGCCGGGAACGCTTGGCAGGCCGTAGCGCAGCGTCGGCCGAGGTGGCGATCACCAACGCAGTGCCGGCCAGGTCCGGTAGAAGGGCCCATGGTGTCGATGCCACCGGCCCGTCCGCCACGACGATGACCTCATCTGCGCCGGGGAGGGCCAAGGGGTCAAGGACGAGACCTTGGACCGCGTTCCCCGCTGCCCCCAGCGCTTCCAAAGCTGCAGGGGGCGGGCCCGGCCCACGGCTGCCTGTAGGGCCAGGCGCAGGCTCGCTACCGCGTGCCGCACCTCTGAGAGCGGGGCCAGCTCGACAAGGCGGCACTCGCCGCGGTAAAGGACCACCGCGACAAGGTGTTTGCCGACCGGCGCGAACTCGACCAGGAGCTTGTCACCTAGGGCCTCGGAGATGGCATCGACGCTGAAGGTCCGCCGCCCGAACGCGCGGCAGGCCGACGGCGTGCCGGCTCCGTCGCCTGACCACCTCTTCGAGCACCGACTGGCGCCGGCGAAGGACGGTGCGCTCCTTCACGTTGGCCGGTTCACGTGCAAGAAGGGTCATTACGTCTCGTAGCGACGCCAGTGATGCGTCCATCTCGGGGTCCTCGACGCGACCGTCGGAGTCGGTTTGCTGGGCGGCGTGCACGGTCTCCATCCACCACAATGCGCGGGCCGGCCGCCCGTTGGCCCTGGCCAGGGCGACCCCCAGCGCCATGACCTCGCCCGCGCGTCCTCCAGCGGCGGCACGCAGTTCGATCGACCCCAACGTCGCCTGGTAGGCCAGCAGGGCCCTCAGGCCCGAGACCAATGCTCGCTCGGCACCCTGCGGGTCGCCAGCCGCCAAGTGCCAGCGTGCCTGGCAGAGCCGCGCCCCGAGCCGGTTCAGCGGGAGCATCCGTGCCACGCCCGGGACCAATTGGTCGAGGATCTCCTTAGCTGCACCGAGCCTGCCCGCGCCGACCAGCAGCTCGGCGGCGAGCACTTCGGCGTCCAATGCTGCCCCAGCCCAACCCGCCCGGCGCAACTCTCCGGCTGTGGCCGCCAGATAGTAAGCCAGGTCTGCCCGAGGGCTCTCGCCGGCAGCCTCCGCCCTGAGGACGGCGTAACGAGCCAGGACTTCCCACCGCGGGCGCTGTTGTTCGACGAAGAGCTTGACGGCTCGCCGTGCCCACTCTCGGGCTGCATGTGGGTCACCGTCCTGCTCACAGCCTCGCGTGGCGAGCAAGCACGCCTCAGGCACGTCGGCGGTGAACCCCTTCTCTTCGAGGATCACGACGGCGGCCTCGGCCAAGGCTCGTCCCTCTTGGCCGAGCCCGGCCTGAAGGCAGACTTCGACGCGGTCCACGAGCATCTCGGGCCGTAGCGCCCCCAGCTCGGCGGCACGTCTCTGGGCCTGGTCGAACAGCGACAGCGCTCGTGGCAGGTCTCCGCGGCGAGCGGCGACAAAACCCTGGTTGTGGAGCACCTCGGCGTTGCGGATGGGCTGCCCGCGCAGAGCGAATATCCTCGCCGCCGCCTCGAGGTCCTCGTCCGCCTCGTCGAGCTCGCCCCGGTAGGCATGGACCAGGGCCCGGTTTTGTCTCACCACGGCCGCCTCGACTTCCATGCCGGCGGTCTCTAGCGCCTCGACCGCTCGGTCGAAGTCGTCCCGTGCGTCTACGACACGCCCAGATCGTTGCAACGCCAACGCCCGTTGCCCTGCTGCGCGAGCCGCGTCGGCTCCGCTGAGGTCCCTCTCCGCTTCGTAGAGCATTGCGATCGCCTCGTCAAAGCGCCCGGCATCGACCCGCTCCAGTGCCAGCGACACCATCGCCCTAGCCGCCGCCGGGCGGTCTCCCGCGGATGCGAACAGCCCAACTGCCGCTTCCAGTGCAACCTCCGCCTCCCGGTGCAGGCCCAAATGGAGGTTGGCCCTGCCCTCGGCCCATTTGGCCAGCGCTCTCAGGGCCAAGTCGCCCTCTTGTTGTTTGCCCCATCCTGCGAGCTGTTGAGACTCAACCTGCTGGGCCAGCGCAAGCGCCCGGTGCGGGTCAGATTCGGCTAGATGAACGGCCTCAGTTGCCAGGTCCCCAACAGCGGAAACCTTGTCCGTCAGATCGTCACCCATTCGGTTTCGAAGTCGGCATGGGCCTGGCCCGTCGCGACAGGCCTCAAGCTGACCGCACCGCGCGGCACCGCATCGAAGAAAAACTGGCCGAACTGGTTGACGGCGGCGCTGAGCCAGACACCGTCAGGGTGCCGGAGGACCACCGTGCCGGCAAAGGGCGGGTCGACCCGGCCCGCCAGGGCCCGGTTGTTCTCGGCGACAGTCAGTTCGACGACATGGTCCGGGCAACGGAACCGCAGGCGCCTCTCAGGGCCAGCGTCGCGCACCCGCGCCAGGTCATCGTCGTCGACAGCGGAGTCGAACTCGAGCCCGGCGATGGCCGTGGCGACGCTGCGCCAGGTGAAGGCCGCCTTCGCGGCTTCTACCAGCGCCGGCGGAGTAGGCCCGATCCGGTGCTTCAGTGACCTCAGCTCCGCCAGGAGCTGCTCATCTTGTATGTCGTTGCCCTCGGCTCTCACTGTGCCGCCCAGGAGCTAGTGGTGTCTTCTGCCATTTCCCGTCCTATGTTGTCGATCACCTGGCGCAGTTTTTCCAGGCAGCGCGCCCGTGTCGGGCCGAGGCTGCCAACTGCCATACCGAGACGTCCGGCCAATTCTTGGTAGGGAACCGGAGGGTCTTCGACGGTGGCGAGCAGCAACGCGCGGCAGCGGTCAGGCAACACGGCGAGGGCATACTGCACCGTCATATCTCTCTCTCCAGCGAGCAACCGATGGTCGATCCCGTCGGCGGCGAGGTCGGTGTGCTCCAACCAAGTCCACGGGTCGACAACCACTTGGCGAGCTCCGAGCCGGGACACCCGGATTGCCTCACGGCGGGCTGTGGTAGCCAGCCAAGAGCCAGCCCGGGACGGGTCGTTGAGGTCGCCAAGATGCTCACAAAAGCGGAGCCAGGTGGTCTGGCTCACATCACCAGCATCCGAGGCGTTGAGGCCCACTGAGCGCGCTACCGACCAGATCAGGTTGGCGAAACGGTCGACCAGCTCCGACCACGCCTCCCAGTCACCGGAAGCCGCTCGCTCTACCAGTTCGCGGACCTCATCCACGCCTCGACAGGCTACTACTCCTACAGACCGCCCCAGACCGGTGCGCCGCCCACTACCCAGACGGCAGCCAGGCCGACGACGATGGCACCGACTCGAAGGGCGCGGTTTGCAAGCATGGTTCGCATTTTGGTGAACCCCTTTCCTTAGGCCCGGTCTTTCCAGGCCCACGATATTCAGAGCTCACCGGCGGCCCCGGCGGTACGTCTGCCGTCCCGAAATTGGCGCGAGCCCAAAGTACCGCCATGTCGCCGCCCATCTCTTATTAGACGACAGAGGGGCCAACAAGTCGGGAGCGCAAAGAGATGCTAGTGATGGCAGCAGCACTGATAGTCGGCTGCTTAGGAGGTCTGGCGGCGGGCGGGAGCCTGAGCCGTCTCGCCAGTGCGCGAATAAAGGGCTGGCCGATACTGGTTATTGCGGCGGTCATGGAGGCTTGCCTCGGTGCGGTGTCAGGGCCGCTGCGAACGGTCCTTGCCGTCACGGCGTGCCTAGGGGTCGTCGGCTGGTGTGCCGCCAGTAGGGGAAAGGGGCAGCGGTTCCCGTACGGCCAGGGCCTGATCAGCGCCGGAGTGGTGCTCAACGCGACCGTGATGGCGCTCAACGGGGGCATGCCGGTCTCGCGCTTCGCCTTGGCCGCCGCCGGCTTCCCGAAGACGATGAACGTCGCGGAGGGCCACTTCTACAAGCACATCGCGATGACCGGGCCCACTCGGCTCCGTCTACTGGGGGACATCATTCCTTTCCACCTGGCGCGTACGGTCCTGAGCCCCGGCGACCTCTTGATGTTGATGGGCATCGCGGTGGTCAGCTGGACCGCTACCGGGCCTGTCCCGTACGGGCGACGCGTTCGACTGGCCAATTTGGCCAGTCGAACGTGGGATGAGGAGGTCGTGAGCGAGGGATGAGGCTGTGAACGTGGGATGAAGGTGTGAGCGAGGGATGAACGTGCGGCGCGCAGGGCTGGCAGACGCTCGGGCGCGGGCCAATTAGGACGATGGATCTGCCGGAGGACCTGCGTTACCTGGCCGAGACCCTGGTACCGCCCAAACCCGCGATAATCGTGGGGATCGCAACGGAGAGGCTCATATCTGGCGGCTCACTGCCAGAACACACATATGAGCAGCTATACGTGCCCGAATGGCGGGCCTTTTGCCACGGCGTATGGCATGCGGAGGTGCCGGGGCCGTGCAAGTTGATCACCCGCAACTTGAGCTCGGCGACCAGCGCCAGGGCGGGAAGCCGTCACGTGCCGTACTGCGAAACGGGGTCGTCGCCGCGTACGCGCCCCGTCATCGAGGTCGACGACGAGGGTTTGACGCAGCTCGGGCCCTTCACGAGATAGCTCACCTGTTGGTCGACGGCGACGTCCCCGCAGGCCACCGCCTTCGGTACATCGAGAAGTTTGTGGAGCTGATGAGCCGATGGGTCTCGCCAAAAGCAGCCGCCGACTGGTGCAGCGAGTGGACCGTCGTGCTTCGTTGGGCCGACGACCATGAAGGCAGGCCCTCGGGCGCGGCCGTGCGGGGCAGCTTGTCCTGACGGAGGCGGTAACGACGGACCGCGAGGCCTCGTAGCAGGGTGTGAGCGCTCTCTCATGTAGCGGGCGAAGTTACCGATTTAGAAGGCGATGGACAGAGATGGCCTCGACCTCTCGGCGCGCTTGGTAGCTGACGGCCCCGACAGAGCAAGCGCGCCGGCGTGCCGGCGGCGTGCGGGCCTCGTAGCTGCGGCGATGCTGCTTGTAGGGGTGGGCTGCTCAGCCGTCGGAGCAGGAGCCTGGAGCTCGTATGTCCATACGCAGGCCAGCAGGGCCTTTACCTCGATGGCGACAATGGCCGCCGACGCGGTCGGCTCCTCGCTGCAACGCGACGACGACTTGGGCCAGACCGCGTGGACCCTGGTGGAAACGACTCCGGCACTCACGAACGAGCAGTTTTCGACCTGGTTCCGGTTGCTTGGGGCCCGAGACCGTTACCCGGGGTCCTTCGGGCTGATGTACATCGAGGACGTCCGCCAACCCCAGCTCGCCGCTTTCTCACGCCAAGTCCTGCGCGACCCCCCGCTTGGCTTGCCGCTAACGGAGCCGTTCACCCTTTCCCCGGCGAAGCCCAAAGCTCCGTACTGCTTGACGCGCGCGGTAGCGGTCCAAGTCGCCGCGAGCAGCGGGGTCTCACTCAGCTCTCTCGCGGGGCTCCTGGCGTTCACCACTCCGGAGCTCGACTACTGCGCGCTGGCCATCGGCACAATGTTGCGGTCGTCGGCGAGCGCTGGTGAAACCGCAGCCGTCACCCTTGCATCGCTGATCGCCGAATCGCCGCACCAGGTGGGGGTGCCTACCGTGCCGGCCGTGCTCCCTGCGTTCCTGGCGAACAGCGGGCTCGTCGTCACGATAACTCCTATCTACCCGGGAGGGGTAGCCCCCTCGACAGCAGCGGCGCGGCTCGCCTCCGTGACGGGTTGGATCATGGGCATCTACCAAGCGGACAACATTCTCGAACCTATAGTCCAGGGCCACCGCGGCGAGTCGGCGACCCTGTCCTACGTCGAGCCGTCAGGGGCCCGGGACATCCTGGCAAGGATCGGGTCGGCTGACCCCAACGCCGTGGCCCACAGCTTCCCGCTGTCTGCTGACGGCAATTGGGTCGTTGGTCTTTCGGCGGCAACCCCGGTTTCGGGCCTCCCCGCGACAGACCAGGGATTGGTGGTCCTGTTTGGCGGCATCGTCTTGTCGCTGCTGCTCTATTTCTTGGTACGGGCGATTTCGAAGTCGCGTCTGAAAGGGATCCAGCTCATCGAGGAGCGCACGGCCCAGCTCCGCCACCAGGCGGGCCATGACGCCCTGACGAGCCTCCCCAACCGCGCCCTCATTTTCGACCGTGCCGAGCAGATGGCGGCCCGTGCGCGCCGTGACAACACGGGCGTCGCCGCCTTGTTCATCGACCTCGACCAGTTCAAAGACGTCAACGACACCTTTGGCCACGCGGCCGGAGACGAGCTGCTTCGCCAAGTTTCTGCTCGTTTTCGTGCCGTGGTGCGCGAGACCGACACCGTTGGCAGGCTCGGCGGGGACGAGTTCGTGGTCCTGATCGAGACAGACGAAGGCGTGCCCGGCCCCGAGGAGGTCGCCCGCGAGCTGCTTTCTTCGTTACGGGAGCCGTTCTTGCTTGCCCGGGACCGTCAGCTCAGCTCCGTGTCCGCCAGCATCGGGATAGCCTCAGGGGCTCGCGATTCCGCCGACGAGCTCCTCCGTGACGCCGACATCGCCCTTTCGGAAGCAAAGGTCCGCTCTCATGGGAACGTCGTTTCTTTCCACCCAGAGATGCAGGCCGCCATAGCCAACCGCGTCGAACTTGAATCGGAGCTCCGCGAAGGCATCCGCAACAACGAGTTCTTCCTTGTGTACCAACCCATTTTCCGCCTCCAAGACCAGAAGATGACCGGAGTCGAAGCACTCCTGCGCTGGCGCCACCCAACGCGTGGCCTGGTGATGCCTGGCGAGTTCATCCCGGTGCTCGAGGCGACGGAGATGATCTTCGACGTCGGCCGTTTCGTCCTCGAAGAGGCCTGCCGGCAAGCGGCCGAGTGGGCACAGGCCGGGCGCCCGCTGACGGTCTCGGTAAATGCTTCCGGGCGCCAGCTCGACCGCGAAGATTTCGTAGGGTTGGTCGAGCGAACTCTCGCGGGTTCAGGCCTACAACCGCGGCTGCTGACCATCGAGATCACCGAGACGACGCTCATGCAGGACGCCGGGCTCTCGGCGATGCGGTTGCGGGCCCTCAAACGGGCCGGTGTCAAGCTGGCTATCGACGACTTCGGGACCGGGTACTGCTCACTGGCCTATCTCCAGCAGTTCCCAGTCGATTCGTTGAAGATCGACAGGTCGTTCGTATCACAGATGGAGTCTTCCTCCGAGGGAGCTGCGCTCGTCCGGACAATCGTGCAAATGGGCCGAGATCTCAACCTGGACACTTTGGCGGAAGGGATCGAGACAACCGAACAGCTCGCCCGCTTGCAGCTCGAAGAATGTAAAAGCGGGCAAGGATATTTGTTCGCCCGTCCGTTGGCCGTGGAAGCATTGGAGGAGCTGCTGGCAGGCTCGCAAGGAGGCAAGGATGAAACCGTTACGGTTTAGTGCAATTGTTGTCGTAGCTGTCGCGCCACTGGTCATCGCTGTCCCAGGCACCGCGAGTGCGTCTGCTCGCACGGCCGCGATAAGCGGTGCCGCCCACCAGTACCTCGTGGACTCCGCGCCGGTGGGCACCGCCTCCACCGCATTTCAGTCCGCGGTCATCTCCTGGATGAGCAATCCCAAGGTGACAGGCCCCGAGGCAGAATCGGCGGCACGTCCGTTGATCTCTGCGCTCGTAGTGTTCCAGGACAAACTGGACAGCCAGAGCTGGCCCAGCGGCGCTCGGGACGATATCCATGCGCTCGTGTCGGCGTTCAATGGCCTCCTCGGCGACCTGCGGGCGCTCTCCCATGACAACATTGCCGACACTTCATCGTGGGAGGGGCCGTTCCTCAGCGAGGACCTAAGCACCACTGCCGCCACGAACAAGGTGCGCCACGACCTCGGGCTGCCGCCACTTAGCGCCTCGACCTAGTCGAGCGGGCCTAGTCGGGCGGGCCTAGTCGCGCCCTACCCAAACGGTTTTCAGGTTGCAAAACGCACGGATACCCTGTGCTGAGAGCTCGCGACCGTAGCCTGAAGTCTTGATACCTCCGAAGGGGAGCTCGGGATAAGAAGTGACCATCCCGTTGATGAAGACGGCTCCAGCGGCGAGGTCTCGGACAAAAAGGTCGCGCTCGCCCTCGTCGTTCGTCCACGCGTTGGCGCCGAGGCCAAACTCGGTACCGTTGGCGAGCTCTATGGCTTCTTCGGCATTGCCGACACGGAACAGCGCGGCCACCGGCCCGAAGACCTCCTCACGGTACATGCGCATTTCTGGGGTCAGCTGGCTGACCACCGTCGGGGGGTAGTACCAGCCCGGGCCCGTCAACCGCTCGCCCCCGCAGAGGACTTTGGCGCCCTTGCTCACGGCATCGGCAACGAGTTCTTCTACGTCGTCCCTCCCCGAACTGGTGGCCAGGGGGCCGACATCGGTCGAATCTTCCAGCGGGTCGCCGATCGTGAGGGCGGACATGTGCTCGACGAAGCGCCTCTCGAACTCGTCGGCGACAGCCTCATGGACGATGAAGCGCTTGGCAGCAATACAGGACTGCCCGTTGTTCTGGCAGCGCGCCGTGGTCGCCACGGCTGCTGCTTTTTCGAGGTCGGCGCTCGGCATCACCACGAAGGCATCGCTCCCGCCAAGCTCCAGGACGCTCGGCTTGATCATCTCGCCCGCGACGGCACCCACCGCGGCGCCGGCGGCCGGACCCGGTCAGGGTCACCGCTGCGACACGCGGGTCGCGGATGACCCGTTCGACCCGAGCCGACCCCATCAGCAACGCCTGGAAGCTGCCGCGCGGGAAGCCGGCTCGTGTGAACAGCTCGCCTAGGTACAGCGCCGTCTGGGGGACATTGGACGCGTGTTTGAGGAGCCCCACGTTGCCCGCCATTAGAGCGGGGGCGGCAAAGCGGACCACCTGCCAGAGCGGGAAGTTCCAGGGCATAACTGCGAGCACTACGCCGAGGGGTTCGTACCGGGCGTAGGCGGTCCGAGCGCCTACCGCGGCAGCGTCGGCCGGCTCATCGGCCAGCAGCGTGGCGGCGTTGTCGGCGTAATAACGACAACCACGGGCACACTTGGTGACCTCACCGCGCGCTGACTTGATCGTCTTGCCCATCTCGGTCGTCATGATCCGGGCGACCGTCTCGTTCTCCGCGTCCAAGAGGTCAGCCGCTTGGCGCATCCAACCCGAGCGCTGCCCGAACGTCGTCAGGCGTTGCTCCTGCGAGGCCTCCACGGCGCGTACAAGGAACGCCTCGAGCTCCTCATCGGAGATCTCGTCGAAGCGCTCGAGGGTTTCCCCCGTCGCCGGGTTGGTGGTTGCCATCGCCATCTGAGGTGTCGCCTCCTTGGGCTGAACAGGGAATGAGCTAGACGGGGACGGGGTCGCCCCCGACTGAACGCCGCAGTGCAGCATGGAGCGCGTCCGGCGTCAAAACGCCCAGGAAGCGTTCCTTGTCGAGGACGGCAACCCATCCCGCGTCGTGTTGGAGCATTTCGGAAAAGGCAGTCTTGAGCGAGGCGTCGATCGGCACGTGTGCGTCGAGCGGCCGCATGTAGGCCGCAACGGTCCCGGAGTGCCCGGGCGCCCCCGTCTCGTCCATCCGCCCCGGCTCGACCCAGCCAAGGAGGCCGCCGGCATCATCGACGACGACTGCCCAGTTGGTGCCCTGCCCGGCCACGGCGGCCCGTGCCTCTGCGACGGTCGTTTGGCGCGTGACCATTGGTGGGCAGTACAGGTCGTCGACCTCGATCGGCGTAACCGCCAGCCGGCGCAGGCCTCGGTCCGCCCCGATGAAATCCGACACGAACGCGGTGGCAGGGTGGGCGAGCAGCTCGGGCGGAGCCTCGTACTGCTCGAGGACGCCACCTTGGCTGAGGACTGCGATCCTGTCACCCATCCGCACGGCCTCGTCGACGTCATGGGTCACCATGATCACAGTCTTGTGGAGCTGGTCGTGCAGCCGCAGGAACTCCTGCTGGAGACGGTCCCGCTGGATGGGGTCGACGGCCCCGAAAGGCTCGTCCATCAGTAGCACGGGAGGGTCCCCGGCGAGGGCACGGGCTACTCCGACACGCTGTGCCTGGCCCCCTGAGAGCTCGTGCGGGTAGCGACCCGCATAGGTTGCCGGGTCGAGCCCAACCAGGTCGAGCATTTCGTTGACCCGTGACTGGACGCGGGCACGGTCCCAGCCGAGCAGGTTCGGGACAGAAGCCACATTGTCGGCGACCTTCAAGTGGGGGAAAAGGCCGGACTGCTGGATCACATAGCCGGTCCGCCTCCGCAGTTCGACCGGGTCGACCGTAGCGATGTCTTGCCCGTCGATGACGATCCGGCCGCTCGACGGCTCAACGAGGCGGTTCACCATCCGCAGGACCGTCGTTTTGCCACCCCCCGAGGGCCCGACCAGGACGCACAGCTCTCCCGTAGCCACCTCCAGGTTGAGGTCGTGTACGGCGTAAACGCCGTTGCCGTAGTGTTTGGAGACTGCCTCGAAGCGGATCAAAGTTCCTCCTAGGTAGCCTTAGGCTACCCACGAGGAGTTACCAACGCCCGAGGAAACCAAACCGGCGCGGGGCCGGTAGTGTCTCGTTCAGCTATGGCGCTCGTGGGTTCTGCCGGCCCGCTCGTCCAGTGGAGCTGGGTTTCGTCCAACCAAAGCATGATCTGGTCCCTGCTCTGGCAGCATGTCCAGCTCACTGCCATCGCGGTCGTGATCGGCCTGGCAATTTCGCTGCCGCTGGGGGTACTTGCTTGGTGGGCCCGCCCGCTCCGACGACCTCTGGTCGCCATTACCGGAGCCCTCTACGTTGTGCCTTCCGTTGCTCTCTTGCTCCTGGTGGCACCCATCACGGGCTTTTTCTCGATCACCACCGCCGAGGTGGCGCTCGTCAGCTACACACTGCTGATCCTGATCCGCAACATCATTGCTGGCCTTGATTCGGTCCCGGCTGAGGTCCTCGACGCCGCCCTGGGAATGGGGTATAAGCCGCTCGAGGCTCTTCGCAAGGTCCAATTGCCTCTCGCGCTGCCGTCGATCTTGGCAGGAGTGCGGGTCGCCACCGTTACCGTCGTCGGCCTTGTCAACGTGACGGCTTTTATCGGGCAGGGCGGCTTGGGGCAGCTAATAATCCAGGGTTTCCAAACAGACTTCAATACCGAGATAGTCGTCGGTTTGGCGCTGTCGGTGGTGCTCGCTGGAATTGCCGACGCCCTTATCGTCGGCATCGAACTGTTGAGCCTGCCGTGGGCCCGCTCCCGCAACGCGGTGTCCAGGTGAACTTCCTCTCTCAGGCGGCGACGTTCCTGACCAGCAGCTCGCACTGGAGCGGCTCCAACGGGATCCCGGCTCTGTTGCTGAGCCAGGTCAAGCTTTCTGTAATAGCAGTGGTTTGTGCCACTGCCGCCGGGGTGGGCCTCGGGTGCCTGCTAGGGCACACCGGGCGAGGCAGCTTCGCGGTGCTCAATGCGGCGAACGCAGCACGCGCAATTCCGTCTTTTGCCCTGATAATCCTCCTGGCGATCCAACCAGCGATCGCCAGGCTCCAGCAAAGCGGTCTGGTGGCAGCGTCTCTTGCGATGTTCGCCCTGGCGGTACCCCCAATACTTACCAATACCTATATCGGGGTTCGCGAAGTCCCGCAGGAAATACGGTCAGCCGCGCTGGCGATGGGCATGAAACCTGGTCAGATGTTGTGGCGTGTCGAGCTGCCGCTGGCCCGGCCTCTGATCCTCGCCGGGGCACGGACAGCGGCAGTCGAAGTAGTGGCCACCGCAACACTGGCCGCTTACGTCGGGTACCCGGATCTCGGCACCTACATCTTCACCGGATTGGCAATCAACAGCAACGTGGAGACGTTCAGTGGTGCGTTCCTAGTCGCAGTTGTCGCCCTGGGCGTCGACTCATTGATGGCGGCGGCCGGGCGCGCTCTTACGCCTGTTGGCCTGCGTGGCGCCGGGAAACATAAAGACATCCCAGCTCTTCGGTACCGGGCCCTGGGCAGGATCCCCGTTGTCCGTGCCCAGGGCAGTACCTCGAAACCTGCCTAACGCAGGACTAGAGGCCCACGCTCTTCAGCCACTTGGCTGCGTCCGCGGCCGGGTCGTGGTTGGAACTCGCTTGGTTGTCGAGGGCGAGCAGTCGCGCCGTGGTCAACTTGGCGGACAGCCCGTTGAGCGCTGCTTCCACCCCCATGGTGGCGAAGGACTTGCGGATGATGGGGATGATGTGGTCGGCGGGCTCGAGGTTCTTGTTGTCGGCCAGCTGGACGTAACCGTTTTGCGCAATAGCCGCGTCGGTCGAGAACAGCTCTGCCACTTCGGCCTTGCCGTTGTTCAGGTCGGCAATCGTCTCCGGGCCGGCTTCGTCCGCCGAAATGACGCTCTTGAAGTGGATGTCGTACACCTTTTCCAACCCCGGGAGGCAGTAGTAGTAGCTCGAGCACTCAGGGGGTGCTGCGAAGGACAGCTGCGGCGCTATCGCGGTCAACTGCGAGAGCTTGGTCAGGTGGTACTTGGCCGCAGTCGCCTTGGTGACGACGAAGACGTTGGCGTCAAGTGCAGGGGCGGGGTTGAGCGCAGTCGCCCCGACAGGGGCCAATGCGGCCCGGAGGGCGGGGAGGTCGGTCGTAATGGAGCCGGCCTGGACCTGGTCGTTTGGCTTGAGGAAGACCAGCAAGCTGCCGGCGTAGTCAGGGAAGAGGTCGAGCGCCTTGGCGGCCAGGGCTTTCTCGACGATAGGGCGCCCTCCCAGATTGGAGCGCAGGTTGGTCTTGTAGCCCGCGTGCTGGAGCACGTCGGAGTAGAGGTCACCGAGGATTATCTCCTCGGTGAAGTTCTCCGAGCCGATCACTATTGTCGGCGTCGAGCTCGCCGTGGCTGACGGCTTTAGGGCGGAAGCTGAAACAGCGGTCGTACTGCAGACTGCCCCGGCGAGGGCGAGGGCAGCGGCAGTGAAAAGGGTTCGTGGACGGGGCATAGGTCTGGTCCTCCTTGAAGGGGGCAGGTCGGCCTCGCATAACCCTAGGTGGTCGGCGCTGCTATCGACAAGGCGGATTGGGCCTCGGGCCATGCCATCGACAGGGGGCCCAAGGGACGGCTTGGGGCCGCCCAGCTGGGCTCCTTGACAATTAAGGGCCCCGTCTGATTGGCTAGTCGGCCGCCGAGTCACTAAGGTCTCTCCAACGTTACGAAACTGGGGGCAAACGTGTGCCCCTAGTGAATATTCAACAGGAGGAGAGCCCATGAGGAAATTGCTCATGAAGGCCGGTGTGCCGCTCGTTGCGGGGGCAGTGCTGCTCACCGGGTTCAGCGGAGTTTCTTTTGCAAGTGCAAGGCACCCAGATGCCAAAAAGCCGACGTTCGATCTTGCCTTCGAGGGCCCGCTTTCGGGTGGCAATGCTCAGCTGGGCCTCAATGAGGCATATGCGGTGCAATACGCCATCAACCAGGCGAACGCCGGGAAGTCGCAGTTCGGCAAGCTTCCCTTTACGCTGAAGTACGTCTCCAAGGACGACCAGGGCGAGGCCACGATCTCGCCGACCGACGCGCAGGAGCTCGTTGCCAACCCCGCCGTCATCGCCGTCGTCGGCCCCTCTTTCTCAGGCGCGACCAAGGCGGCTGAACCGACTTACAGCGCCCACAACCTCGCGACCGTGAGCCCCTCGGCAACGAACCCGGCTCTCGCGACCTCCGGATGGCGCAACTTCTTCCGGGACGTCGCCAACGACAACGTCCAGGGACCGGCTGACGCCGACTATGTCGTCAAGGTGCTCAAGCTCACCAAGATTTACGTCGCCAACGACGCCAGCACCTACGGGGAAGGCATCGCCACCACCTTTGCAGCCGAAGCGACAAAGGACGGTGCGACGGTGACTACCGGCTCGTTCCCTGGCACCTCGCAGTGCAGCGACGGCACGGCCAGCCCTACGCAGTACCCTGACGACGCCGCCACCGTGGTGAGCGCGGCCCCGCAGATGCTGTTCTACGGCGGCTACTACTGCGACCTCGGCCTGCTGCTCGGAGCGCTCCACAGCGCCGGCTACTCCGGCAAGGTCCTTAGCGGCGACGGCAGCGACAGCTCCGCGCTCATAACCGGGACCAACCCGCCAACCGCCGCCGAGGGTGTCTACGTGACCTGTCCCTGTGCCGTCATCGGCAAGACAAAGGCAGACAACGCGTTCGCTACCGGTTTCCAGGCACTCGCCAAGTTCGCCGTAAGCACCTATTCGGGTGAGGCATTCGACGCGGCCAACACGATCATTGCCGAGTTGCAGATCCTTGCGAAGTCTCACGCTGGCATAAAGTCAATTACTCGTATCAATGTCGTGAACGGCCTTCACAAGATCGTCTACCACGGCCTTACCAAGACGGTCTCCTTCGAGCCCGATGGGAACATCGCAGGCGACTATATTTACGTCAACCAGGTGCAAAACGGCCAACTAGTCCAGCTGGGCCTCACCTAGGCATAGCTAGGCCCTTTTGTAAAGGACAAAGGTCACGGGCACCCCGCCATCGGCGGGGTGCCCGCTTTTCATGTCTGGCGCGCAAATTAGATCCTCGGCCCACGACTGGCTAACCTGCTGCCAAGGTTGAAGGGAGTGGTCTGAGCGCATGAGCTGCCCAGCGTTCCTTGAGAACAACAACATCTGGGTCTCGCTCATCGTTGGCGGCCTCGCCAACGGGTTCCTTTACGCGCTGATAGCCCTCGGGTACACCCTCGTCTACGGTGTGCTCCGGCTCATCAACTTCGCCCATTCCGAAGTTATGATGGCGGGCGGCTTCGGCGGGCTGTTCGCCATGCGCGCCGTCCTCGGCACCTCGGTCCATGGCGGGGTTCTGGGCGATCGGGTTCATCATTATCGGGATCGTCGCCGGCGCTTGCGCGGGCGGGGCTACGGCTTTCGCCCTGGAACGGGTGGCCTACCGACCGCTGCGAAAGCGTCAACGCGCCCAGGCTCACCTATCTCATTAGTGCTATCGGGGCGTCGTACTTCCTTTACAACCTCGCCGGCAAGGAGTTCGGGCGTTACACGGCGTTTATCCCCGAGCCCGAGAAGCTGGGGGACCCGTCGTTCCGCCTCTGCGGAGTAGCGGTCCAGTCCGTATGGGTCCTGACCATGGTCACTGCGCTCGTCCTGCTTGTTGTGCTCGACCTTGTCGTCAACCGCACCAAACTTGGCAAGGGGATACGCGCCGTCGCACAGGACGCCGAGACCGCAAGCCTCATGGGCGTGCACATCGACAGGACGATCGCGCTCACCTTTGTGCTCGGCGGGCTCATGGGCGGCGTCGCCGGGTTCCTGTTCGGTCTTCAGTTCGGCGTTATCTACACCATGGGCTTCGTCCCCGGGCTGAAAGCGTTCACCGCCGCGGTCCTCGGGGGTATCGGCAACATCCGGGGCGCAATGATCGGTGGCCTCTTGCTCGGGGTGTTCGAAAGCATCCCGCTGCGGTGGATATCAGCGGAGTGGCAGGATGTTGTCGCCTTCGGCGTGCTGGTCACGCTCCTGCTCTTCCGCCCGACGGGAATTCTCGGTGAGCGGCTTGGGAGGGAAGCATGACCTCGACAGGCCCGGACGCCGCAGCGCCCGCCCCGTGTGAGCGCCCCTCCTCGCCCGCCACGGGCGCGGCGAAGCTCCTCGCCAACCAGTCGCTGCGGCTACGGCGTCCTGTGTGTGGCCGTCATGCTGGTCCTCGCAGTCATGACGGGCCCGGCCGGGACGAACACGGCCCCGACGTCGGGGTTTACCGGGGCTCTCTGGGTTTCCCGAGGGCTTTCTGGTTCCTCGGGTACGCCGCGGGGCTGTTCCTCGTTATTTCGCTTTGGCGCGCCCGCAAGGCAGCGCTCAAGAGCCGCCACCAATCGAATGCGGGCGGCACTCCTCGAACTCACCGTGCAGACCAGGCTCGGCCTCGATGCGGTCGTCGTGGCGGTCGGCTTTATCTGGGTCTGGTTCATTACGCCCGGGAGCACCTGGAAGGGCGGTATTTGCATCCAGGTCGGTTTTGCGCTGGTGGCGATGGAGATGGTTGTCTCCCTCTCCAAATGGCGGTCCTTACGCGTCGCCAGGCTCGCCGGTTACGGCGTATGTAGCGCTTTACGGGCTCTTGTCGTGGTTCTCCAACCCGGTTTCGAAGTACCTGAACTCGATCGGGGCCGTCCCGCACGATCGGCCCTTGGCCCGATGGCTGGTTTGGTTAGCGGTCGCCTTGAGCGCTGCTCGAGGGCGTCCTCGTTGGCACTTGCCGCTGCCCGTAAAGTGATCGCCCCAAGCCGAAGACGAGGGCTCTGGGCGCTTGTAGGCCTGGTCTTGTTCGCCTACGGGTGGTTGATGTGGACCGACTGGTCGCAGTGGCGCTCTAAGGACCACCAATCGCTCGACCACCGCTCGCTCGCGCATTGGCTGGCTTCGATCCACATACTGCCGCACGACCGCACTGCCGGAGTTGCAGTCATGGCGGTTGGCGGTCTGGTTTTGGTCGGTGTTGTTTGCTGGCTGGCGTCAGATCTCGTTCGCGCGATATGGTGGGAGGACCTCCCACGCACGCCCGCTATGAGTTCACCGGGATCACGACACAGGCCAGGTTCGCCTACGGGAAGACCGGCCTTACCATTGCTGCGCTCCTGGTGGCGATCGAGTGGCCCCTGCACCTAAATGGCGGTATCCAGTCGATCCTCACCACCCAGGTCGCCATCTATGTGCTGTTGGCCATGGGCCTCAACGTGGTCGTCGGCTTCGCCGGGCTCCTCGACCTCGGCTACGTAGCTTTCTGGGCGATCGGGGCTTATACCACCGCCTTTTTCACCGGCGCGCTCCCGATCCACCCACCCTTCATCCTCAACCCGTTCTGGGTCATCCCTTGCTCGATCGTCGCCGCCATGCTCGCCGGCGTCCTGCTCGGGACTCCCACGCTGCGCCTGCGGGGCGACTACCTCGCCATAGTGACGCTGGGTTTCGGCGAGATCATCGAGATCGTCGCCAATAACCTCAACGGGGTGACGGGCGGCCCGGCGGGTACGCCCGGGTTTATCCCGCAGTTCTCAGTCCACATCTTTCGGGATTTCCTACCGCTGGACGGGCACGTGTCCTGCCCTATTACTACTTGATCCTGGGCGTCGCCGTCGTGTTCGCCGTAGCGTTCAGTTTCCTCGAACATTCCCGGGTCGGACGGTCCTGGACAGCAATTCGCGAAGGATGAGGTCGCCGCCGATTCACTAGGGATAAATGCCTTGAAGTACAAGGTCATGGCATTTTCGATTGGGGCCTCGACTGCGGGTTTTGCCGGGGTATTTTTCGCAAGCCAGGTCCAAAGCCTCGTACCCAACGACTTCTCCGTGCAGACCTCGATCCTGATCATCGTTTTTGTGATCTTTGGAGGTATGGGCTCGATCGCGGGAGCGGTCATCGGCGCCTTTTTTATCCAATGGCTAACCCAGTACCTCCAGCTCCGGTCTTTCCCGGACTACCAGTCCCAAGACGAGTTCATCTACCTCGGCGCAGCGCTCATCGCCCTGATGATCTTCCGGCCTCAAGGGATCATCCCTTCGCGCCGGCGGCTCCGGGAGATCCTCCTCCTCGAGGACGGCGTAGGTCATCCGGAGAGCCCCGGTGGACCGGTGCGGGCCAGGTCGTTGGGGGAGGTCCTCCCGGCGTCTTACGGCAAGTTGTCGCTGGACGAGCCCGGATATATCGGACCGGAGACCGAATGACAACGACCAGCCCGTCACTCGCCGCGGTCCCTGCCAGCGCGGCGGACGTCCTGTTCTCAGTCGAGCACGTCACACTCCGCTTCGGCGGCGTCACGAGCCTTAACGACGTGTCGCTCAGCCTGCGCCGCGGTGAGATCCTGTCGGTGATCGGCCCGAACGGGGCCGGCAAGACGTCGTTGTTCAACTGCTTGAGCGGTGTCTATAGGCCGCAAGAAGGTTCGATCCTGTTCACGCCTAAAGGCAGGCAGCCCATCAGGGTGATCGGGCGCAAGCCCTACAAGGTGAACCGCCTCGGAGTGGCTAGGACGTTCCAGACCTCGCGGATGTTCAACGCCTTGACGACCTTCGAGAACGTGAAGATCGGGGTCGAGTCCAGGCAGCACACCGGTCCGGTCGGCGCTATGTTGCGCTTGCCCCGGGCCCGGCGCGAGGAGCACCAGAGCGACCTGAAGACGCTCCAGCTCCTGCAGTTCGTCGGGCTGACGCGCAGGGCGAACGAGCTCTCCAGCTCTTTACCCTATGGGGACCGCCGGCGCCTCGAGATAGCCAGGGCTCTCGGTACTGACCCCGAGGTCCTGCTACTGGACGAGCCCGCCGCCGGGACCAACCCTGCCGAGAAGGTCGAGCTGGCAGAACTCATCCACAAGGTCAATTCCGAGCTCGCGGTAACGGTGCTACTGATCGAGCACGACATGAAGCTTGTGATGTCGGTGGCGCACCGGATCGTGGTGCTCAACTTCGGCCAGGTGATCGCAGAGGGCTTGCCCGCCGATATACAACGGGACCCTGTAGTTATCAACGCCTACCTTGGGTCTTCAGAAGGCGACGACGGCTCCGCTGGCAGCGCCACCGCGGTAGAGCCGTGACGGCCCTACTGGAAGTAACGGGCGCGGAGGTGCGCTACGGCGCAGTCCCGGCACTCCACGATCTCACTATCTCCGTGAACGAAGGCGAGATCGTCACTCTCCTTGGCGCAAATGGCGCTGGGAAAACCACCACGCTGCGGATGATCTCGGGATTGCACCACGCCTCGTTAGGCACGGTGCACTTCAACGGTGTCGACATTTCCCACCTCGCAGCGCACAATATCGTCGAGCTAGGCATCAGCCACGTACCTGAGGGCCGCCGGATATTCCCGCAGATGACCGTGCTCGAAAACCTCGAGATCGGTGCGTTCTGCAAGCCCCATAACCAGGCGGCGAAAGACCGAACGGGTATTTGAGCTGTTCCCGATCCTGAAGGACCGGCGCAAGCAGCAGGGCGGGAACCTATCGGGGGGTGAGCAGCAGATGCTCGCCATCGGAAGAGCCTTGATGGCAGAACCCAGGTTGCTTCTCCTCGACGAACCTTCGATGGGGCTCGCACCCATGATTGTCCGGACGATCTTCGAGATCCTCGGCACAATTCGCCAACAGGGTGTCACCGTGCTGCTGGTCGAGCAGAACGCTGCCAAAGCCCTCCAATTGGCCGATCGAGGATATGTCCTCGAGACGGGGAGGATCGTGCTGCAGGACTCAGCGTCGGTGTTGCTGAGCGATGACCGTGTCCGGATGGCCTACCTGGGCGAGGACATCGAGCCCTGAGCCGTAGCTCCTCCGAAATGGCTATGGCTGACATCGCCAAGGCGCGCGATACTGAGCATGAGCCAGTGCTAGAGCTCGCTGCTCTTGGCTGACGACAGGGAAGACCACCTCAAACCCACCGCCCGGTGGGACGCTACCAGCTCTGATAGTTCCCGCCCCACTGGTACAAATCACCACCATAAGGAGGCAGGTAATGTCGTTGCGTTTGCCCGTCGCACGGAGGCTGGCCTTGGCCGCCGGCCTAGCGGGTCTTATTGTGACCGCCCCGTTTGGGGGCGGCTCGGCCTGGGCTAAGACCCCGACGACCCACGCCCATCACACGACCAAGGCCGTGGTCCTTTCGGGCAATTGGTCCGGGAGCTACAGCGGCAGTTACAGCGGCACGTTCACGCTCACATGGAAAGAGTCGGGCAGCTCGCTGAGCGGGACCATCAAGATATCCGCCTTCGGAAATGTGCCCACGCCTCTCAAAGGTACCGTCACGGGTAAGTCCATCAGCTTCGGCACCGTCGGTTCACAAGCCATCACCTATTCAGGTTCGTTCACAAAAAACGCTATGTCGGGTACCTGGAAGTTAGAGGCCGGTGGCAAAGCGATGGGGGGTGGCTCCTGGAAGGCCTCCAGGTCGTCCTAACCCGTGGCATAGGGCACGCCCTGTGCATTGAGCGGCCCATGCAGTGAGCGGCGCGCTCGCCTGCAGCTACGGTCGGGTGGTGGACCGAGTACCCAGCAGTCGCGAAGAGGCCAGCGAAGCCGATCGCCTTGACCCGCTTGGGCGCTACAGGGACCAGTTCCTCTTCAACGCCGGGGGGCCGGTCTATTTGGACGGCAACTCCCTCGGCCGCCAGCCGCGCGCGACTGCTGCTGCCGTTGAGGCGATGGTCGGGGAGTGGGGCCGGGATTTGATCGGCGGGTGGGAGCGCTGGGTCGATCTCCCGGGAGCCGTCGGCGACCGGATCGGCCAGCTCGTCGGCGCCGCCGCCGGGCAGGTCGTCGTGAGCGACTCCACGACGGTCAATCTCTACAAGCTCGCGGTGGCGGCGATGGACGCACGCCCCGGTCGGACGGTGATCCTCGGGGACGAGCACGACTTCCCCACGGTGCGCTATGTCCTGCAGGGTGTAGCCGCCCGTGCCGGCGCCCATCTGAGCCTCCTGCCGACCGACCCGGTCGAGGGGGCCTGCCCGTCAGACATCCGCGACGCCATCGACGACAAGGTCGCTTTGGTGTGCCTCTCGGCGGCGAACTACCGCTCTGGAGCTGTGGTCGACGTGCCGGCGGTAACGGACGCGGCCCACCGAGCCGGCGCCCTCACGCTCTGGGATCTGAGCCATGCCGCCGGAGTGGTCCCGCTCGACCTTGACGGCGCCGGGGCCGACCTTGCCGTTGGGTGCACCTACAAATACCTCAACGGCGGCCCTGGCGCTCCGGCCTGGCTGTACGTGCGTGCGGCCCTGCAAGCGACGCTGCGGCAACCCGTCTGGGGCTGGTGGGGACAGCGGGACCAGTTCTCGATGGGCACCGACTACGACCCTGCCGAAGGGGTCGACAGGTTCCTTGCCGGCACCCCGGGCGTGCTGGGTATTGCAGCAGTGGACGCCGGGATCGCACCGTTGTTGGCGGCGGGCATCCCGGCCATCTGGGCCAAGGCCCGACGGCTCGTCTCCCTGCTCGCGCAGCGGGCGGACGAGCTGCTCGTCCCGCTGGGAGCCAAGGTTGCCAGTCCCTCGGCGCCGGATCGCAGAGGTGGTCACCTCGCCGTTTCCCACCCGGGCTCTTGGGCCGCCGCCCGGCTCCTCATCGAGCGAGGCCTGGTGGTCCCGGACTTCCGTCCTCCCGACGTGCTGCGCCTCGCCCCGGTCGCCCTCTACACCAGCTTCGTAGAGGTTTGGGACGCGGTTGACCGGATAGCAGGTGTGCTCTCGGACCCGGCGGTGCGTACCGACGTCCCAAAAAAACGAGTTACCTGAGCGATCTTGGCGCGTAGGCTCCCTTAAGTGCTGGTGAGCCTGGCGACGTACCTGGTTGCGGCAACGCTCATAATCCTTCTTCCCGGGCCCGACACGCTGGTAGTCATCCGGAACCTCGTCCGAGGCGGCCGACGTGTGGCCGTCCGTACGGTGCTCGGCGTGCTCTCAGGGCTCACCGTGTGGGTCATCACTGCCGCTCTCGGGCTTTCGGCCGTGCTTGCTGCCAGCCATGACGCCTACCTGGGGCTGCGGGTCGTCGGGGCCGCCTACCTCGTATACCTCGGCTTCAGGTCGCTTCGTTCACGTGGCGAAACCCCCGCCGCCTCACGCCGCCTCCTCGGCACCGGTTATTCGGCAGGTCTGCTGACCGACTTGCTAAATCCCAAAGTGGGGGTGTTCTTTGTCACGTTCCTCCCCGGGTTCGTGCCGCATGGGTACTCGGTGGCTTGGACGACATTGGTGCTTGGAGCGGTCTTTGTGTTCATGACGGCTGGTTATTTCGCGATCCTGTTGACTGCGGCGCGCCCGGTCACTCAGTGGATGTCGAATACGCGCGTTCGCCGCCGGATCGACCGCTGCACAGGTTTGGTCCTCGTCGGCCTTGGGGTACGCCTCGCGCTAGAGCCGTGAAGTTGCCTGGCTGACCCGTCTAGTTGAGCCGCTCGCCCGCTTCCACGGCGAAATCAATCGTGTTCTCAGCCGGCGCGAGGGGGCATTGCCACCGGCTGCTGTAGCGGCAGGACGGGTGATAGAGGAAGTTGAGGTCGATCACCAGCGTGTCGGTCGAGCCTCCCAGGTCGGCACCCTTGGCGCTGTCCAGAAGGTAGCGGCCGCCACCGTATGTTGTGCGCCCCGCAGTCGCGTCACGCAGCGGCAGGAACAGCCCGCCGCCATACTGCTCCAGCCACCAGACCGTAAGGGCCCGTTTACCGGCTCCGGGATTTCGATCCTGCCGATCGCTCTCAGTCCCGTCGGCTTGTCCCCATCGGTCGGTATAACTAGGTGTGAAGTCTCCGTGGGCCGCAGGAGAGGTAGTTCGAAACGGAGCGCTGGTTCGTAAGGCCAGTACTCGACGCCCGTACGCCGCAACGGGTCGCCGGGTTCCAGCGGGCTCTGCGGGTGCCCGACAAAGAGGTCGTCTCGTTCGGAGAGCCAGAGGGCATGCCCACGTTGCGGGCTCGGCTCCGCCCTGACCCGGGCGTACATCTCGGCGACGCGGCGCCGCCAGTCTGCGAGTTCCAGCTCCGGTGCTTGGGATGTCATAGCTCGTCTCGAACAAAGTAGCTGCGTCATTCACCCATCAGGTCGCGGTGCTCGAAGGCAAAGCCGCCGAGAATGGCTGCGGCAGCCCCGGCGCCAACCATTATCCCGCTAGCGGCCCAGTTGGGAGCTGAGGCAGGCGCGGCGGCCATCTGGTGGAACAACGAGGTGTCCAGCAACCAATGGCTGTTGTCCGCAAACCCACCGACCACCGTCACCAACACAGACCACGCGATCACGGCGTAGACGGCCATCGACGTGGCACGAGGCCATGTCCCGCTTACCAATATCCCTGAGCCAAGGACAAATATTGCCGGGGGCACGATGTTGGTCCCGGCATCGATCAGAGTCGCAAGGGAAAGCCCGGCGTGGCCGCTGGCGGCACCCAGCCAACTGAAAACTCCGGCACCGAGGCCACCGACGACGAGGACTGTTACGCCCTCGAGCACCCGACCCTGAAGCCATGACCAGCGCGACAACGGCATCACGAGGAGGTGCTCGAGGCGCCCAGAGGCCTCCTCGGCGCGCGCCATTGTTACCTGGCTGGCCGCCACAAATGCCAGCATTATGGCCATTATCAAAAAGGCCACGCCGAGATAGGCACGAGCTCCGGCCCCGTGCGCGCCGAGTTTGGACAGCACGGTAGTGAGGCTGTTCGACCCCGAGATCGCAGCCCCGGCAGGCTTGGCGATCCGACCGAAGGTGAGCGCCGTGGCCGCCAGCGCCACCGACCAGGCGGCGAGACTGGGCCGCATGAGCCTGGCCGATAGCCCTGCCGGCCCATTTAGGAGCCGAGTGTGCGCCGCAGCGTTAGGGCGATCAGGGAATGTCGAGGCACCGAGGTCGCGGGAACCGGCCAGGAGGACCGTCGCCGCCGACAACAAGGTCACCAGGCCAGCCAATGGGAGCAGTGGCACCCAGTCCGGTGCCGTAAGTGGCTGGAGCAGCTCGACCCAGCCGAGCGGGGTAACCCATCGCAGGCCGTCGAGGCCGATCCCTGAACCGGCCACCATGCGCAGCGCGTAGCACCCGCCCAAGGCGTAGGCCGCGTACGCGGCAGCCTGACGACGCGTAGCCGCCAGCTGGCTCGTGAACGCTCCGACAGCGAGGAAGACCGCGGCGCTGCAGACGAGAGCGAGGGCAAAGAACAACGATGCACCGATCCCGAAGTGGACCTTTGACGACTGCCCTGTCAGCACGGTTATGAAAGCCGTGACCACGAACAATGCGACCAGCCCGGTCGCGAGCCCCGCCAGCGCCTGAGCTGCCGCCCCCCGCCGCGTTGTCCGGCCACAAACGACGAGCTCCCAGCGCCCCGCATCCTCTTCGCCGCGGAGCAGCCGTGTTGCAGCCAATAGTCCCCATACAGCCCCCACGATGCTCAAGAACCCGAGGACTTTGAACGCAGTGAAGCCGGCGACGGTCTGCAGCTCATGGGCCGGCCCGAACAGGGCGGCGAGCGCGGTATTGGCCCCGAAGTCGGCCGCCAGCTTCTCGCGGGCGGCCGCCGTTTTGTAACTCGACAGGTACGTCAGAGCCGACGAGGCAACGCAGACCCCGTAGAAATAGCCCCAGAGGGCTCCCGAACGCGCCGCCTTCTTGGCTGTCAAGCGGGCCATCACCGTGCGCGATGGCGGTGCCGGGCCTGGAGGCGAGACTTCAGCCAACCTTGGCTACTGTCCCGGTTGCTGCCGCCCCATTTGGTTTGCCAGGCCGTCCGTAGTGCTCGAGGAACAGCTCTTCCAACGACGGCTCACGGCTCGTCAGCTGGCGTACGTCCGAGGCAGCCAATACCCGTAGCAGCGGCTCGATGGTCCCCCGGACCTGGCAGCGCACAACCTGCCCGACCGCCTCTACGGCACTTACCCCTTCGATCCCGTTCAGGTCTGGCACGGGGCCGGTGAATGTGGCTTCGACCGAAAAGGCGGAGAGGTGACGAAGCTCCACCAGGGCCCCAATTTCGACGAGGGCGCCCTCCCGTAGGATCGCCACCCTGTCGCAGAGTGCCTCCACTTCGCTCAGGATGTGCGAGGAAAGAAGGACGGTTTGCCCGTGCTCGCGGGCCTCAGCGATGCAACGACGGAACTCCTGCTCCATCAAGGGATCGAGGCCGGATGTCGGCTCGTCAAGGACGAGCAGGTCGGCGCGGGACATCAGCGCCGCTATGAGCAGTACCTTCTGCCGGTTCCCTTTGGAGTAGGCACGGACCTTCTTGGACGCGTCGAGGTCGAAGCGCCCGATGAGCTCGTTGCGGTAGGCGGTGTCGGTGCGGCCATGTACCCGCCCAAGCAGGTGGAGTGTCTCGGCGCCCGTCAGGGAGGGCCAGAGGTTTGCTTCGCCCGGTACGTAGGCGAGCCGCTGGTGCACCTCGACCGACTGGCGCTGGCAGTCAAGGCCGAATATCTCGGCTCGTCCCGAGGTCGGTCGCGCCAACCCGAGCAACAACCGGACCGTGGTCGTCTTGCCTGCCCCGTTTGGACCGAGGTACCCGACGACCTCTCCTTGGGCAATATCGAGGTTCAGGTCGTCGAGCGCAGCGACAGCGCCGTAGCGCTTTGTGAGGTGTTCCGTCCGCAGAGCTGTGGTTGCCATTGGCAAGATCTCTTTCGTCAGGGGAGGTTTCTGGTCACGGGACCTTCTTGGGATGACCGCTTCGTTTGCCGCGGGCTACTTTCGCGCTCCTTGGAGCCGGCGGGCGCTCGCGTGAGCGCGCCTCGAGTTGATCGATCGCGGCGTGGGCTTGGGTGGCAAGTTCGGCCCCGAGCAAGGGTTTTGAATAGAAATCGATCTTCGCCTTGGCTAAGCGTAAGTGCCCTTGCGGGCTGAAGATGTCGGCCCCTAAGACGTTGGACAGCTGCTCGTGCAGGGAGAGCGCGCCCAGTTCCATCGCTACGAGCAGGGCGGCGTAGGCCCGTGGGTCGACCATCCGGCCCCGCTCGTTGCGCTCGAGCCATTTTTCGCCCAGCGCGACCATCTCATTGAACATCGAGGCGGCTTGCGGGGACCCGTCGATCATCGAGCGAGCCAGGTACCGGTATAGCAACAGCATTTCTGGCTGAGCCGCGGACATGAAGGCTGGGTTGGCCAATTCGCCTTCCAGGACAGCCATTTCTTTCATCCGCGTGATCTTGGCCAGCACGTACGTGTCGCACGCGTCACGGAGGTCGTCCTTGGGGCCAAAGTGGTGCCGGAGAAGGCCCCCTGACACACCTGCAGCCTTCGCGATGTCGCGAACCGTGGTGGCCTTGGTACCCCGTTCGGCGAACAGGACCAGCGCGGCGTCCCTGATCCGGGCCCGCGCCGTCATGTCTTGCGGTGCAACGTCCCTGACCGGGTTAGCCATCCAGTGCCGTCCTATACGCGGGTACGGGCCACCATATCCGTGACCAATATCCTATACATACGTATAGTGCGCCGCCGCGGCTGTCGCGATCAAACCTTGAGCGCCGGCGAGCCGGTGCTCCCCTAGTGGCCCGAGGAGAACGGGCGCATTTCCGGACGGTAGTGCAGGTACCCGGCGCCGCCCCCGCGCTTGACCTCGTACATTGCGAGGTCGGCCTCGCGTAGCAAGGTTGCCGTGTCGGTCTGCTCTTGAGTGCACATCGCGACACCAATGCTGGCACTGACCACGATCGCATGGCCGTTGATGACGATCGGGTCGCTGAGCGAGGCCAGGAGCCGTTCGGCCACCTCATTGGCTTCATCGACCGACTCGAGGTCTTCCAGCAGGACTGCGAACTCGTCGCCCCCGAGCCTGGCGACCGTGTCGGCCTCTCGTAGCTGGAGCGCGAACCGCGTGCCGACTGCGATCAGCAGCTGATCGCCGGAATCGTGGCCAAGGCGGTCGTTGACGTTTTTCAACCCGTCAAGGTCACAGAACAGCAGCGCTGTAATTGACTGGTTCCGGGTGCTACGCGCGGTCGCCTGGGACAACCGGTCGAGCAGCAGCCCGCGGTTGGGGAGCCCGGTCAACAAGTCATGCATCGCGTCGTGGCGGGCGGCCAACAAAGCCTCTCGTAACGTCTCGACCATTCGCGCGTCGGTCAATGCCGCACTGGCGTGGTCGGCGAAAGCCGTCAGGGCCTCTTGCTCAGCGACGCTGAAGCGACGGCCCGGCGTGTAGCTGGCGACCACCAGGCTCCCGACCACCTCGCCGTCCTCTTGCACGGGGGCACCCATTGCCGCTTGGAGGCCGAGCGTGGCGAAGGCGTGCAGCGCGTTGGGGGCCTCGTAGTAGTCGTGGACAACGACTAGTCGGCCCTCCGAGATGGCGCGGCCACCCGCGCCCTGGCCTATCTTGATGGGCGCGTCCAGCCCGCTAGCGGTCTCCAGCCCTGTGGAAGAAACGATGACTGCCTGAGTGGGCTGGTCCGGGTCGGTACGGCGGAGCGCGACAACCGCTTCGCCCAGCAGCTCGGCGGCGCCTGTCACTACAGCCTGGAGCACTTCGGCTATCGGTGCCCGCACGGCGATCGAGCGTTGGATGCGCGTCAAGCGTGCCAGCAGAGCCTGGCGCTCGTTCAAAGAGGCCGAGGCCACCTTCTCTCGCCGAGCCATTGCGAGCGCCCAGCTCATCCCGGAGGCCAGGTTGTCTTCGGCGGGCGAGAACGGGCGGCCGGGCCGCGCGAACAACAGGCAACTGCCCGGGCCGTCGAACGGCACCGTTAGTACCCGGCACCGCCCGAAACCACGAAGCGATGCTTGCTTGGCGCTCCCCGATGCCAGGTTGACCAGTACCTGGTCATGGGGCGCGCCGGAGGGGAAACCGGTGACGACCTCGACCTCGCCAAGCTCTATGACAGCTCCGACCTCGGCGCCAAGAGCGCTGGCAGCCCATTCGATCGCGCGTTGGGCCATGTCGTTTACAGCGATACCCGAGAGCCAGGACATGAAGGCCGTCAAACGCTCGGCGGCCCAGTCGTCGCGCGGCGAAACGTCCGTCGCCGTCGACACCGTCACTCCACGACGAGCGCGAGGCCTCGCATCTGCGATGCGAGATGACCGGTTCGGCTCGCAGGCTCGTACATATCGCTCGCCGCGACAGCGCGCTCAGGCATCTTGAGCATGATCGGCACAAATAGCTACAAACGAAGGGAAGGGGCTCGCCTTCCCCGATGCCGGGTGGTCTGCCTCCCTGGGGCCGGCGGTGGGTCGCGTCTCCAGGGGATCGGTTAAGCTGGTCGCAAACAAGCAGGAGGTGGGCCGTGGACGATGATTTCGAACAGCGGGCCAAGCAAGCGGGGGGCACTGCCGGGACCGTGGCAGGGGCAATGTCGGGAGCTCGTCTTCTTGGCGCGGTAGTGCCGGTCCCCTTCCTGGGGCCGGTCGTCGGCGCCGTAATCGGAGGAGTTGTCGGCGCTGAGCTGGGACGCCGTCTCGGGAAGGCGGCCGTCGACGGAGGCCTCGCCTTCGTGAGAACGCTGACCTCACCCGCTTCCTGATCGAGGTTGCCGCTCTCGCCGGACGGCCTGCGCATCGGCCGCCGTCACCTTGTCATCCCGTCCACTGAGCTGGAGTGGCGGTTCAGCGCGAGCGGTGGGCCGGGCGGGCAGCACGCGAATACCGCCAACACCCGCGTTGAGCTCATCTTCGACATTGCGGGATCGAGCGTCCTCGGTCCCCGCCAGCGGGCCCGTCTCACGGACAAGCTCGGGGATGCGGTGAGGGTCGTGGTGAGCGATGAGCGCTCGCAAGTTCGCAACCGCCAGCTCGCCCTCGATCGTCTCGCCGAACGCCTCGACGAAGCTCTCCGGGTTGAACCTCCTCGACGTGCCACGCTGCCCACCAGGGCCTCCCGTGAACGACGCTTGCGGGCCAAGCAATTGCGCTCGGCCCGCAAAGTAGAAAGGCGTGCCCCGACCCCGGAGCTGTAGTGCCGGGCTAGATGGCCCGGGCGGTTTGAGCCCTCATGCGACGGCCCATCATGCGTGCTGCTCGACCTCGACGGCGCTGAGCACGAGGACGGGCTTCTCGACGGCGCGCACGACGAGGGCCACAAGGGCAAGTGCCATCACCGCGAACACGGCGCCAGCGGTGAACGCGTCGTCGAGCCCATGGACCAGGACCGACTGCGCCTGAGAGCGGGCCAAGGCGCTACCGGTGCCGAACTGGGCGTGGTGGGTCACCCCGCCGAACACCGTCACCAGCACTGCGAGGCCGAAGGCCGCACCGAGCTGCTGCACAGCGTTGACAAGCCCCGATGCCGCACCTGCATCGGACGGCGCCACGCCGGCGAGCGATGCTGAGGTGAGGCTGACCAGCGAGATCCCTGTCCCAAGCCCCAACAGGACGAGGCACAGGAAGATTTGCGGGTACGAAGTCCCGGCGTGCAGGTGGCTCGCCAACACCAGGCTGACTGTCGCAAGGGCGATCCCGGACAGCATGAGGGGTTTGCGAGGGACGCGAGCCATGAGGAACCGGCTCGTGACCTGGGACGCCAGGAACACCGAGGTGGGCACCGCCAGGAAGGCGACGCCGGCCCGCAGCGGTGAGTAGCCCTCGACGTCCTGGAGGAACTGTGACAGGAAGAAGAACATCCCGTACATCCCGGCGTAGACAAGCCCGCGGGCGACATTGGCGGTGTTGCGGGTGGAGTTGGACAAAAGCCGGAGGGGAAGGATGGGCTCCTCGAGCGCGAGCTTCGATCCGCACGAAGGCAGCCAGTAGGAGCACCCCGGCGGTAAGTGAGCAGAATGTGAGCGGGTCGCCCCAACCACCGCTGCCAGCCTCAACGAGGCCGAGCACGACTCCGGTCATGCCGGTGGTGGAGGTGATGGCGCCAGCGATATCGAAGCGGCCATGACGGCGGGGGGTTTCACTCAGCACGATGCGGCCGATGGCCCACACGGTCAGCCCGATCGGGACATTTACGAACATCACCCAGCGCCAAGAGAGGAACTCGGTCAGAAAACCTCCCGCTACCAGGCCGGTAGCTCCTCCAGCGGCCGACACGGTGGTGAAGAGCCCGATGGCTCGCACCCGCTGTTGGCCCTCTGGGAAGGCGGAGGTGAGAAGGGCTAGTGACGATGGGGCTGCGAGAGCGGCACCGACGCCCTGCAGGGCGCGGCTCCCGAGCAGCATCCAACTGTCCACCGCGAACCCGCCGACCAGCGAGCTCAGGGAGAAGATCGCTATGCCGAGCAGGAACGTACGCCGCCGGCCGAGGAGGTCACCGGCGCGGGCTCCCAGTAGTAGTAGCCCCCCGAAGGTGAGGATGTAGCCGTTCAGCACCCATGACAGGCCGGTGCTCGAAAAGCCGAGGCCCCGCTGGATGTGCGGCAGGGCGACGTTGACGATCGTGGCGTCGAGGACGACCATTAGCTGCGCTGTAAGGATGACGAACAAGAACACGGAGGGGTTCTTGAGACGTCGCCGGACGGCCTCAGGCCAACCTTCTATAGGGTGGTTGACGTGGGCCTGTGTCGGCTCGAGAACGGATGTAAGGGGCATTGACTTCAACCTTTTCGCTGGTATCCTGTTAAGTAACCGGAAGCTTCCTCCACTTAGTATACGGAGGATGCCTCCGTTTAGCAAGTACTTAAACGGCCTGGAGGCGCCGAAGGCATGACTGCCCAGCAAGTGACCGCCTTAGTTACACCCGATGACCTGGCAATAGAGGATGCTGGCGACCCCGGGAGGTGCATGCGTGCCGACGCTCGCCGCAACAACGAACGGTTGGTGGCCGCTGCGCGAGAGGTGTTCGCCAAGTGCGGCGGTGGGGCGTCCATGGAGGCGATAGCCAAGGAGGCGGGTGTCGGGGTGGGCACCCTCTACCGTCACTTCCCCAAGCGGATCGATATCGTCGAGGCCGTCTACCGCACAGATGTCGACGAGCTGGTGTGCGCGGCCGAGGATGCGGTTGCCCACAATGAGCCGTGGCAGGCGCTTGTCGCTTGGCTCGAGGCGTTCCTGCGCTACGGGCAGGTGAAGAGGACTTTCCTCAACGAGCTCCACGAGGCGTTCGACAAGAACCCTCAGCTAAAGGTGGCATCGCGGGAGCGGATCAACCAGGCAGTAGACACGGTCCTGGGCCGAGCTCAGCAAGCCGGGGCGGCCCGCACCGACCTGGACGGTTCAGACCTCATGCAGATCCTGGCGCCGATGTGCACAAGCGCGACTCTCACCGAACCCCAGGGCGAGCGTCTCCTCGCCATGATCCTCGATGGGCTCCGCCCACCCCGGTAAGGCTGGCCCACCCCGGTAAGGCTGGCCCGCCCAGTTAGGTCAGGAAAGTACCCGCCGGCGGAAATTACGCAAGCCGATGGCAAGGAAAACCGCGGCGAAGCCGATCACGACCGGGTAGATCACGTACAGGTGCATGTGCGTTGAGCCGGTGAACGCCGCCCGCATGCCCTCGTTCACGTACACAAGCGGGTTCACGAGCACGACTGTCTGCAGCCAGTGGAACCCTCCGACCTTCACGGGCGCCAGGCGAGTCCAGGGGTAATAGGTGCAACCCAAAAAGGTGACTGGCAGGATTATGAAACCGAACATGAGGCCGATGTTGCGCGGCTCGAAACTCGTACCGAGCACCAGGCCGAGACCAGACATCGCCAGCGTCGCCAAGGGCACGAAAGTGAGGATTATCAACCAGTGCAGGTGCAGGTGGGCTTCCACCCCGGCGGCGTGCACGACCGCGGCTATGGGCAGCACGATTATGGCCGAGAGCACACCCTGCGCCGCGCCCGATACGACCTTGGCCATCGCGACGAGCCAGATCGGGCAGGGAGCTTGGACACGGTCCTCGATCTCACGCGTGAAACCAAACTCGGCGGCCATGGCCAACGCGATCGATTGGACGCCCTGGAACATCACGGAAATCCCGACCACGCCCGGCACGAGGACGGTGGCAAAGGCCGATTGCGCAGGGGCTCCGAGGCCCCCGATGCCCTGGCCGATCTTGGGGAACACGAAGAGAAAAACAAAGCACAGCAGGAACGGTTGGATCAGGGTACGAAGGACGAACTCCCACCAGTGCTTGCGCAGCACGAGCAGGTCGCGCATTACGAGCGCCCCGAGAGCGGTCCAGCTCGCGGAGGTGACGGAACGCAGCGGGCTGTCTCCTATGTGGTCGGTCGCCAAGGGCGCCGCGGTTGTGAGCGCCATCAGTCGCGCAGTTCCTTTCCCGTCAGGTTGATGAAAACAGTCTCGAGGCTGGGCTCGGCGATCGAGAAGTCCAGGATCGAGAACCCTCCACGTTCGGCGGCGGTGACGATCCTCGGCACGAGGCGGTCGTTCCCTTTCACGTGGAGCTGGACGGCACCGTCGACCGTGCGGGCCAGGGTGACCTCCTCGATGGCGCTCTTCAGGACCTCCCCGAGAGCCTCGGCTGCGCCGCTGGTCTTGACGGTGACGACTGTGTCAGCGCCCACGCTCTGTTTGAGGTCGGCCGGCGTCCCGAGCGCCAGGATCTTGCCGTGGTCCATGATGGCGACGCGCCCGCACAACTTGTCGGCCTCCTCCATGTAGTGCGTAGTGAGCATGATCGTCTGCCCGTTGCCGTTGAGCTCACCGAGAAGGTCCCACAGGGCGAGACGGCTCTGAGGGTCGAGCCCGGCTGTCGGCTCGTCCAAGAAAAGCACAGCCGGCCGGTGGAAGATGGCGCGGGCGACCATGAGCCGCTGCGCCATCCCGCCGGACAACGCGTAGACGGATGCCTTAGCCCATTTCGATAACTGGAACCGAGCGAGCAGCTCATCGCTGATGCGCCGCGACTCCTTTGAGCCGATGCCGAACAGCCTGCCGTGGTAGTACAGGTTCTCCCAGACGGTGAGCTGGCGGTCCAAAGTGTTCTGCTGGGAAACCATCCCGCTGATCTGCTTCGCCAGGGCTGGGTGCGTCACTACGTCAACGCCACCGACGAAGGCGCGCCCAGAGGTCGGCACAACCCGCGTCGTCAGCATCCCGGCCGTGGTGGTCTTTCCTGCGCCGTTCGGCCCGAGCAGGCCGAAGATCTCCCCACCCCGCACGTCGAGGTCCAGGTTGTCGACCGCCGAGAAATCGGCCCCGGGGTAGATCTTCGTGAGCTGTTCAGTGTGGATGACCGCGGGCCGCTCTGCCTCGGCGCCGTTTGCGGCCGGCCCTGCCGCCATTGCGCCAGTTGCCTGTGATTGTGGGCTCATCGGGTCTCATCGTACGCACATCGGACGCGAAGTCCCGCGAGCCTGCGGCGGGAGCACCCCCACAAGTGGCCATAAGAGTGGCCCAGGAGGGGCTTGCGGAGCGGCTGCTAGCCTCAAATGATGCCTCAATGGAGCCGCGGGCTCGGCCTGGGCCTTGTTGCCCTGATGGCTGTCCCGTTTGCGAGCAGCGCCCGGCCTGCTCCAGAGGTGGGCAAGAACGCAAGCCAGATCGTCGTCGATTCGGAAACGGTCATGAAAGACGTCAAGAGTTTCGAAGTCGTAGGCACGATCGGGGCCAAAGCAACCGCTTCGTCGTTCAGCCTCAGCCTCTCACCGGGCGGCGGTGGCGGGGAAATCTCGGTCCCTGGTGCGACGCTCGAGATAGTCGTGGCCGCGGGCATTGTGTACATCAAGGCCAACGAAGCGAGCTGGCTGAAATTGACCGGGAGCCAGTCAACCGCGCAAACGGTAGCTGATCACTGGATAAAGGCGCCCGTATCCAACAGCGCCTTCTCCGATTTCGCTGACCTGACAATCAGCACCGATTTCGTGACCGAGTTTTTCCCAGGCGCCGGGGCCCATATGTCGAAGCTCAGCGGTACCGTCACGGTGCACTCGAAAAAAACCATCGAGCTCAACGACCCTGAAGGCGACGGTTTGTACATCGCAGCGCTCGGCCCGCCGTACACGCTCTATGTCCAAGGGAAAAATTTGCAGGACCTGCTCACCTTTAGCCATTTTGGCGACGCGCCGTTGCCGGCAGTACCAAAGGGCGCGCTCAGCCTTCCCGGCGGCTAGGAGCGCGCGGTCGGGCCGGGTTGCGGCTGGGCGCTCGCCGGTGCGGCACCGACCGGCTACCACCGTTTAGCCGGCAGGTCGCGGTCCGGTTCGGATCGGGCGTAGGGTCGAAGCTATGTGCTTCTCGCCGCAAGCAGATCTTGTCGGCGGGATCGTGGTCAGCGGCATCGGCGTCGACGTCCTGCTACATCGCGACGGGCGCAACTCTCACATTGCACTGGCTGCGTTGCCGGCCCTGCTCGGCTTCCACCAGTTCGTCGAAGCGTTCGTATGGTGGGGCCTGCAAGGCCACGTCAGCGCCGGCGTCGGCCGAGCCGCAATGTGGGTTTACCTTTTGATCGCTTTCGTGGTATTGCCGATCTTTGTCCCTACCGCGGTCCTGCTCCTCGAGCCGACCGTGCGCCGGCGGTGGATGATCGCACCATTCGTGGTGATCGGGACAGTCGTGGCCTTGCTGCTACTGGCAGCGATGTTGCACGGCCCCGTCGGCGTCCGGCTTCGGCCCTATCACCTCGCCTATAGCCTCCACCTGGACCACTCGGCCGTAGTCATAAGCCTCTATGTCGTAGCAGTATGTGGCGCCTGGTTGGCGTCGGGCTATCGCCTCATCGCTCTTTACGGCATCGTCAACCTGATCGCGGTCATAATTATTGCAAAGTTGACTATCGACGGGTTCGCGTCTGTCTGGTGCGGCTACGCCGCGCTCACGAGCGCAGCGATGGCCCTGTACATGCGGCGCCCGCACTCCGGGCACTCGCCGGCCCTCGCCGCAGCGAGCTGACGCCTACTCGGTCTCCTCATTTGGGTCGATGCCGAAGAGCCCGATCGGGGCCCCGACGTCTTCGGGCACGAGGGTTGCCGTGTCCCTGTTGAGCACCTCTCCCCTGAAAAACGGCGGGGATATGGCCGGGTAGACGATGATGACGATGAACCCGAACAGGAGGCTCCCGGCGGCGAGCAGGAAGCTGCCGCCTATATCCCAGTGGAGGCCGGGGCCCGCCACGAGGTATCGCTGCTGGCCGGTGACCAGTCCTGCTTCAAGCTGTAACCACCGATCGACCACATGATCGCCCATCCCAATAGTGGCAGGATCCCCCGCATGAAAAGGTGGCGTACGGACTGGGTGAGGGTCCGCCTGTAGTACCAGAAGCAGACGAGACCGGTGAGACCGTAGTAAAACGCGATCAGCACCCCGAGGGCGGTCACCGAGTCAACTATCACGTTGCCGGCAGAGACGAAGTTCATGCCCACGTACAGGACGATCGAGACAGCCCCCATCACCACGGTCGAGAAGGTCGGGGTAAGGAAACGGGGGTGGATCTTGGCGAACTGTGACGGCAAAGCCTTGTAGACCGCCATCGACAGTGTCGTCCGCGCGGTCGGCAGGATCGTGGTCTGAGTGGAGGCGGCGGCCGAACTGAGCACCATGAACAGCAACAGGTGGGTGAGGAGGCTGCCCAACCCGGAACTGCCGAATATCGAGCCGCCGAGCACGGACAGGACATCGTTTTGGTGGGCCGGGTTGCCGAGCCCGATCCCCTTTGTACCGAGCCCGGCGTAGGACTGCGCCGAGACGACCACGAGCTCGTAGACCGCCAACAGCACGACCGTGGATATCACCGCGGCGCGTCCCGGGAAAACGTGCTTGTTGGCAGTTTCTTCGTTGACCGACACCGAGGTGTCCCAGCCCCAGTAGATGAACAGCATCAGGGTGAGGCCGTCGACGAAATCCGAGAACGAGCCGCCGAAGGGGTCCAACCACGACCACGTCGGGGTCAGGTGCCCGACCGGGGCAGATCCACCCCCCACTTTTACAAGAGCGACGACGGACAGCACCACGAGCATGGTGATCTCGACGCCGAGCAACGCCTTTTGGAAGTTTGCAGATATTTCGATACCCACGTAACAGATAGCTGTCATGACTACGATCCATAGGACCCCGACGAGCAGGACCCAACCGCTGTTGGCCTGGTTGCCTATGCCCTTGGCGCCGAACAGCAAGAAAACGTACTGGCCCGCCACCTGGGCGAGGCTCGGCATCACGAGGATGTCGGCGGCTATGATCCCCCAGCCGCCCATCCACCCGGTCCTCGGCCCGAACGCCCTGGTCGCCCAGGTGAAGGTAGTGCCGCAGTCCGGGTCGGCATTGTTGAGCTCTTTATAACCGAACGAGACCAGCAACATCGGGACGAACGCGAGCAGCGTCACGATCGGCGAGCGCACGCCGATCAGCACGACTACGAAGCCGAGGGTGGCGGCGAGGCTGTACGCGGGAGCGGTGGAGGCAACTCCGACGACGGTGCTCGAAATGAGCCCGAGGGCGCCCTCCTTGAGCCCCTTGTCGCGCCGTTCCGCTCTCGCAGCGTCCGTGCTGATGGCACGTGAGATCGCGCTCATTGGCCCCCCTCGATATGGCTCATGACATGCTTTATCCGCGTGTAGTCCTCGAAACCATAAACAGACAGGTCCTTTCCGTAGCCGGAGTGCTTGAAGCCGCCGTGCGGCATTTCTGCGACAAGCGGGATGTGGGTGTTGACCCAGACGCACCCGAAGTCGAGGTCGCGCGACATCCGCATGGCGCGGCCGTGGTCACTTGTCCAAACGCTAGCTGCGAGCCCGTACTCGACCCCGTTGGCCCATTCCAGTGCTTGGCCCTCCCCGTCGAACTTCTGTACCGTTATCACCGGGCCAAAGATTTCTTGTTGTACCAGCTCGTCATCTTGGCGCAGGCCGGCGACGACTGTGGGGGAGAAGCAGTAGCCGCGGTCCCCGACCTGTTGGCCGCCGGTGAGCACCTCGACGTGGCTGGGGGAGCGCTGCAGGAAACCGCGTACCCGCTCGAGCTGCGCCGCATTGTTGAGAGGACCGTAGGCGATGTCGTCTTGACCCTGGCCGTCTTGTGAGTAGGGGCCGACCTTCGTGGCGCGAGCTTGCTCGACGAGGGCATCGACGAGGTCGCCGTGGGCACGGGTGGAAACAAGCACCCGCGTTGCCGCCGTGCAGTCCTGACCGGCGTTGAAATACCCGGCCATCGCTATGCCCTCGGCTGTCGGGCCTACGTCCGCGTCGTCGAAGACTATGACAGGGGCCTTGCCGCCGAGCTCGAGGTGGACACGTTTCAAGTCGCCTGCAGCCGAGGTTGCGACCTCGGTCCCGGCCCGTACGCTCCCGGTGATGGACACCATGGCCGGGATCTTGTTGGAAACCAGTGCCCGGCCCGTGCCGCGGTCGCCGCACACGACGTTAAGGACGCCCGGCGGGACATGCTCGGCGAGGATTTCGGCAAGCAGCAAGGTACTTACCGGGGTGGTGTCGGAGGGCTTGAGGACCATCGTGTTGCCGGCGGCAATGGCGGGCGCCCATTTCCACACGGCCATCATCATCGGGTAGTTCCACGGTGTCACGGCGGCGCAAACTCCAACGGGTTCACGCCGGATATAGGAAGTGTGGCCAGCCATGTACTCCGCTGCCGCCCGTCCTTCAAGAAGCCGGGCAGCGCCCGCGAAAAACCGGACCTGGTCGACCATCACCGGGATTTCCTCGGCCATCGTGACCGCAAAAGGTTTGCCGGTGTTCTCGCATTCAGCCCGGACGAGCTCCTCGGCGCGGGCCTCGATGGCATCGGCGGCACGCAGAAGGGCGAGGCTGCGCTCGGACGGCGTCGAGCGTTTCCATTTGCTAAAAGCGTCTTTGGCGGAAAGCAATGCCCGCTGCACGTCCTCGGAAGAAGATACGGGTGCCTCGGCGAAAACCTCTCCAGTGCTCGGGTCGACGAGCGGGGCGGTCTTGGCTCCTTCGGAGGCGACCTGTTCCCCGTGGATGAAATTCCTTAGTTCTCGCGTAGCGGTCCCCCCAGTTCGGTATGGCGGTCACAACCCCGTTTGCTCGCCACGCCGGGACGCGGCTCCAATATCATAAAGCGGGCGTGAACGCTGCGGATGAGGTGGGCCTGCGGTCCCTGTCGCTCTGGTGGGACGGGCTCCCGGGCGGGCTCCCCGCACGGGCCGCCCTGGACCGCGACATCGATGTCGATGTGGCGGTGGTGGGCGCGGGGTTCACCGGGCTTTGGACTGCGTACTACCTGCTCCGGGCGGCTCCGGGCACGCGCGTTGCCCTCCTCGAAAGCCATGTGGCCGGTTTCGGTGCCTCCGGGAGGAACGGGGGTTGGTGCTCGGCCTTGTTCGCTGCCCCCGGAGCGGTAATCGAGCGCGAGCACGGTGCCGACGCTGCCAGGGCCATGCAGCTCGCCATGCAGGGCGCCGTCGACGAGGTCGGCCGAGCCGCCGCCGCCGAAGGCATCGACTGCCGCTTCGCCAAAGGAGGCACGGTGGTGGCGGCTCGCACGCCCGCCCAGGTCCGCCGGGCCCAGGCCGAGGTTGCCGAGTCCCGGGCACTGGGCTTCGGCGACGCCGACCTGAGATGGTTGGACCGAGCGGAGGCGGAGCAACACCTCCGGATGGAGGGCATGCTGGGCGCCACCTACACCCCCCACTGCGCCGTGCTCGACCCCGCCAGGCTGGTGCGCGGGCTGGCGGAGGCGGTCGAGCGATTGGGCGCCGCCGTGTACGAGGCGACGGTGGTCGACGAGATCCGTCCCGCCGCCGCGCCCAAGCGTGCAACGCTGCGTGCCAACGGTTGCTCCGTAACCGCGGACATCGTCGTCCGGGCGACCGAGGCGTGGACGTCGGCGCTGCCGGGGGAGCGCAGGACGCTCCTGCCGGTCTATTCGCTGATGATCGCCACCGAACCTCTCTCGAGCGGCTTCTGGGCGGAGGCGGGCCTGGCCCAGCGTGAGTCCTTCTCAGACCACAGGCGTTTGATCATCTACGGCCAGCGCACAGCCGACGACCGTCTCGCGTTCGGTGGGCGGGGAGCGCCTTACCATTTCGGCTCGTCTGTGCGCCCGTCGTACGACCATGTTCGCCATGTCCACGAGTCGCTCCAGCGCACGATGGTGGAGCTCTTCCCTGGCGCGCGAGGCGCTGCGGTCACCCATTCGTGGGGCGGGCCGATCGGGGTCCCGCGCGACTGGTTCTCGTCGGTCGGCCTCGATCGCACATCGGGCCTGGCGTGGGCTGGCGGTTACGTGGGCGACGGCGTGTCAACCAGCAACCTGGCCGGGCGGGCCCTCACTGACCTGGTGCTCGGGCGCGACAGCGAGCTCGTCGCCCTCCCTTGGGTCGGCCACAGCTCGCCCCGGTGGGAGCCTGAACCGCTGCGGTGGCTGGGAGTGAACGCGGCTATATGGGCGACCAAGTCCGCTGACCGTAGCGAGGACCGGGGCGGCGCTCCCTCGGCTGCGGTGAGCTGGGCATTGAAGGCCCTGGGGCGAGGCGCGGCGAAGAATCTTCGCATCTAGGAAAAGTGCGCGTACTGGCCTACGCCCGGTCCGCGGACGTGCCGAGACCACCCTTAGGTACGACCATGAGCGCGAACGGATTGCCCTCTTCGATTGCCCTGCTAGCTATCGCCATCGTGGCGGTACTGCTCTCGGGCGCCGTCATCCTCTGGCACCGTTTTGGGCCGACCAGCCGCACCCTGCACAATCTGCTCGATGGATTATCCCCACAATTCGCGCGGCTAATCACAGCTGATTACGCCGAACAGGTCCTCGGTGCCGAGACTGACGGCGCTTTGGCGCAGCTGGCTTACCTTGGCTTGGCGACCTCGCGGGCCTACGCCCTAGGGCGCGCCGACTTGGCCGAGCTCCATGCGGTGACGCGTGCCCTCGCGCGCGCCTATGGCCCCGATTTTGCCAAGGTCGCCGGCCCGGGGCCCCGAGACGCGTGGGGCCCAGGCGTCGGGGTGCCCGCCAGCGAGCCAGACCTCGTGGACCTGGCGCGCCGTCTCGGGATCTTCGGGTTCCCAGCGGACCTGGGTGGCGACGGTGCCGACCATGGTGCCGACAAGCTGCACCTTGCTGTCTCGGCCAGCACGGCAGGCCCGTCCGTCGGCAAGGCGGTGGCGTGCGCTTGCGCTGACGAGCCCAAACCGTTCCTAGCGGCCCAGTACGCCCGCGAGGCCTGGAAGAACAAGCAGCCGGTCGAAGGGGCTCAGCGGCCCCCGCTCAACCTTGGGCTCCCTGGTGCCGGCGGTTTGTGGTCTGTGCGGTCCGGGCACAGCACAATCGCCGGCGCCAGGTCGGCGGCAGAGCTGGTCGACTCTCAGATCGAGCTGGCGGGCCACTACGCCTACAGCGGCCCCGCCGCCCTCGCATCGCTCACCCGTGCGAACGGCCAGTTCGCTCACGCCGAGCAGAGCGAGGTCGGTGGCTCTGGCTCGGCCCGATCGAACTAGGCGGCTCTAGTCGCCGGAGAGGCGGAAGGGCAGCCGGGCGACGATGACGTCGGTCCGGCGGCGGAGCACGTTGGCGAGGATGACGTCGCGCTGGTTCTGCAGCAGCCGGTGGCGCCACTTGCTCGGTTCGACCTCAGGGATGAGGAACAGCACCTGCTGACATTCGCGGATCTTCGGTCGCTCGAGGTACTCGAGGATGGGCGTCGTGATGGACCGGTTTGGCGAATGGACGATGTCGAGTTCCACTCCCGGGGCCCAGCTTTCCCAGTCAGCTTTCAGTTCGGCCGCCTTTGCCTTGTCGAACTGGATGCTCACGGCGATCACGTCGTCACCGAAGGCAAGAGCGGTGTCGAGAGCGAACTCGGTCATTCTCGACAAGTGGGCGACGGGGATGATCACGATCCCTTTGCCGCCGCGGGGCCGCCCCGGTACCTTGCCGAGGCCGAGCGCTGCACCGACTCTGCGGTAGTACCGGTCGATGCGGGAGAACAGGACGATGAGCAGCGGGACCGCCAACACCACGACCCAGGCGCCCGAGGTGAACTTGGTGAGCAGGAAAATGGCCGTGGCCACCCCGGTCATCGCGGCCCCGGTCCCGTTGAGCCCGGCGCGCGCCCACCAGCGGGCGGGCCTTTCTCGCCACCAGTGCTTGACGAGCCCCGCCTGCGAGAGGGTGAACCCGGTGAACACCCCGATGGCGTAAAGGGGGATGAGCGATTCCGTGTTGGCCCCTACCGCCACCAAAAGCACACCGGCAAGGGCCGCCAGGATCGCCACGCCGTAGCGGAACACGGGCCGGTCTCCCCGCAGCCCGAACACGTGGGGGACCATGTTGTCACGGGCGAGCAGGCTCACCAGTACTGGGAACCCGCCGAAGGACGTGTTGGCGGCAAGTGCCAGGATCACCGTCGTGGCCAGGTCGACCACGTAGTAGATCGGCCCCCTCCCGACGGAGGCCGCGGTGATCTGGCTCAGGACCGTTTGCCCTGAGCTGGGGGCAATGTGGAAGCGCACGGTCAAGAAAGCGAGCCCCAGCAGCATGGTGCCGAGGAGCCCGCCCAGGATCACCTCGGTACGCATCGCCCGCTGTGCTCGGGGCTCCCGGAACACGGGGACGTCATTGGCGATGGCCTCGACCCCGGTCAGCGCGCTGCAGCCTGCCGCGAACGCCTTGAGCAGCATCAAGATGCCGACGGTGGCGGCGACCTTGGGAATTATGGCGGGATGGATGCCGGCGTTGGCGGCCGCATGGGAGCGGACCACCCCGGACACGATCACGACGTAGATACCGAAGACGAACACCGCAGTCGGCAGCAGGAAGGCTTTCGCGCTCGCGGCGATACCCCGCAGGTTGAGCGCGGTCAGGAAGCCGAGCACCGCGAGCGAGAGCAGCAGGCTGTGCGGGGCGAGGGAGGGGAACGCCGAGACGAGCGCGGCCACGCCCGCTGCGATGGAAACCGAGACCGTGAGCGTGTAATCGACGATGAGCGAGGCGCCGGCCAGTTGGCTTGCACGCTGCCCGAGGTTGGCCTTGGAAACGGCGTAGGACCCCCCACCGTCGGGGTACGCCTCGATGACCTGGCGGTAGGACAGGACGAGGATGACCAGCAACAAGACGATGACAAGCGTGATCGGTTCGATCTTCGCCAGGGCACCGGCGCCGGCCGTGGCCAGCACGACGAGCATCGCCTCGGGCCCGTAGGCAACAGAACTGAGCGCGTCGAGCGAGAGCGCCGCGATCCCCTCAACGCTCGAGATCTCTCCCTTGCCAGCTTTCTCGCCGGTGGCGCCGGGTTGAGGAGTGCCAGCTTTCCTAGCGACAGCAGCCGTTTTTCGGGTGCCAGCCGGTTTAGGAGTGCCAGCGCTTTTACGGGGCATGGCTCAGGTCGTCATCCGGGTGAGGGGCCGAGCTCGCGAAGCCGTGCCGCCGCTGCTTCGGGGATGATGTCGTTGGCGAAGGCGTCCATGCCCGACTCCGAGCTGGCAAGGAACTTCATCTTGTCGTTCGAGCGCCTCAACGTGAACAGTTCCAAGTGGAGGGCAAAGTCCTTCCGTCCCCGGCGTACCGGCGCCTGGTGCCACCCCGCGATGTATGGTGCCGGCTTGTCGAAAAGACGAGTGAAACGGCCGAAAAGGTCGAGCAGTACGTCAGGGAGCTCGGAGAGCGCCTCGTCGTCCAAGGCCGCCAGGTCGGGGACGCGCTCGTTCGGGTAGCAGTGGATCTCGTAGGGCCAACGTGCCGCCTGTGGCACGAACGCGGTCCATTTGCCCGTACGCAGCACGATGCGCGAGCCGGCTGTAATTTCTTCTGCGACAACATCATCGAACAGGTTCCGCCCGGTCCGCCGCTTGTAGCCGGCGACCGAGGCGAGCATCCTGTCGGTGCGCGGCGTGACGAACGGGTACGCGTAGATCTGCCCATGCGGGTGCTGCAGGGTGACGCCGATCTCGGCCCCGGCGTTCTCGAAACAGTAGACCTGCTCCACCCCGGGTAGCGCGCCGAGGGTAGTGGTCTGGTCGATGAGCGCCTCGAGGAGGAGGTGGACTCGCCCGGGTGAGAGCTGGGCAAAAGACGAGCCGTGATCGGGCGTATAGCAAACGACCTCACAACGGCCCTGGCCACTGAGGGCCGGGAACCGGTTGTCGAACACGACGACTTCGTAGCCCGCTTCAGGGATCTCGCTCGGGTGGCCGGGCCTGGACGGGCAGAGCGGGCAATCGTCGGCGGCAGGGAGGTAAGTCCTGACTTGGCGGTGCGAGGCGTACATCACCCAGTTCCGCAGCAACCGGTCGTACCTCAGCTCGGTCGAAACGGCCAAAGGCCCGAGATCCCTGCTGTCTACGGCGTCGCGTCCGCCAGTCGTGACGGCGTCGTAATAAACGATCTCGCGGCCGTCCGCCAGGTGCCTGCTCGTTTTCCTCACAGGGGCGACGGCGTGACGATTGCCTAGCCGAGGTGGGAGTGGAGGAACTCGATGGTGCGCTCCCACGCAACCTGCGAAGCATCCGGGGCGTGCTGGCTCGGGCGGTCGTCGTTGAAGAAACCGTGCACAGTTCCCGGATATGTGTAGACCGTCACATCTTTGTTCCCTGCTGTGCGCAGCGTGGACTCGAGCGCCGCGACAGCCTCGGCAGAAGCAAAGTCGTCATGTTCTGCGTAATGGCCGAGCACCGCTGCGGTAATGGCGCCGTAGTCAGGCTGGGCTCCCTCCCATGGCACGATGCCGTAGAAGGGCACCACGGCGCGGACCAGGTCGGGCCGCTGGCTCGCGACCATCAGTGCGAGGCCGCCACCCATGCAAAAGCCGACCACGCCCACTTTGCCGTTGGAGCGGGCGGCCACAGCCTCGAGGGCGCCGCTCATGTCCTTGCCTGCTTTGTCGAGCCTCATAGCCATCATGAGCTTGCCGGCCTCATCGGGCTCGGTCGCTGTCTTGCCGTGGTAGAGGTCCGGCGCAAGGGTCACGAAACCCTCGCCCGCAAAGCGGTCGCATACGTCTGTGATATGCCCGACGAGGCCCCACCACTCCTGTATCACGACCAGGCCAGGGCTCGTGCCAGCCTGCGCGGTCGCCTCCGGGGTGGCGAGGTAGCCCTGGCCCACAGTCCCGTTGCTCGGAAATTCGATCACCGTTCCCATTAGCGCCGAGGGTAGTGCGCCCGGGTACTAAGTGGTGCGGCGGGGCGTGAAGTGCTTACGCCTGGCGCCCGAGGAGCGCTTTGGCGACGCCGGCATGGACCCCTCGGCGGCCGTCGACCACCTGTGTGACGGTGAAGTCACCAGCGACGCTCATAAGCGAGTAGGCATCGTCGCGCGATATGCCGTAGCGCCTGTCGAGGAAGCGCAGGGCAGCTCGCGCCGCTTCGTTCATCGCCTCGTCGAGGGTGTCGCCAAAGCCGTGGACGTACCAGTGCGTCGGCGTTTCGAGCGTCGGCACGTCGAGGGGTATATCGCGCCGGGTACGGATTCTGGAGCACCGCGTTGAGGGATGCCTCGAGGGCCGTCCCGCTGATCTCGCCGTCGCCTTGGGAGAGGTGCGGGTCGCCGAGAGACAGCAGTGCGCCGGGGACGGCGACCGGGTAGTACATGGTCGTCCCCGCCCCGGCGCGCCAGTTGTCGATGTTGCCGCCGTGGGCGCCCGGAGGGACGCTGCTATGGCGCCCCGGTGTTGCCGGGGCGACGCCCATCGTGCCGAGGTGGGGCCGCAGCGGGACCACCACCTCGTCCAGCGTGTGCTCGCGCGGCACCGACCCAGGAGTTACGACGATGCCCGGTTCGTCCACCAGTACCGTGGTTTTCCAGTCGTACGCGAAAGCCGGCCTGGCTGTCATCAGTTCGGGGTCGATCGACCAGATCGTGACCCGTTCCTTGCCGGTGTCGCCGTACAGGAGGCCCCAGTGGGCGGCCAGGTTGGAGCCGAACCGGCACCTCGGCCGCAGCGACAGGATGCGGACTTCGAGGACGTCGCCAGGGCGGGCCTTGTCGACGGCGATCGGCCCGGTCAGGATGTGCGGCCCCGGGCCACGGTCGTCCACCTGGTCCCACAAGGTGGCGATCTCTTCGTCCATCAGCAGGTCCGGGGCGTCGCCCGCGTGGTGGGTGATCGTCTCCACGGCGACTGTCGCCCCCGAGCGCACCGTCAGCGCGGGCGGGATGTCCCGGTCGAAGTACCCCCAGTGCACGGTTGAAGGCAGGGCAGGGAGCCTGAAGGCCTGGGGGTCGGCCAAGCTCACCTCTTGCGCCCTCCGGACAGGCGTACCAGTCCGCCGTGCACTGGGCATGCCCCAGTGTGGGCGCGCTTGGTTTCAGGCACGTTTCGTAGCGTTTAAGGCTCGATGAAGAGGCCGCTAAAAGCTCGATGGAGAGGCCGCCGGCGTGGCCGTGATAACGTTCGGACGTCTTAGCCATCCAGCGGGGGTGAGCCAGCTTATGACCGACGTCGAGCAGCGAATCCAGTGCCGCTGGTGCCACGCCCAGAGCCCGAGCTCGGCGCGTACGTGCGACCGTTGCGGGGCCCCGCTGGACGTGCGCGATGCGGTGACCGACAGCGGGTGGCGGGAGGCGCCACGGCTGCGCGACCTGACCCAGTTCCACTGGTCGGCGAGCGGCTGCCAACTGGACGCCGGCGTCGTGCCGGTAGCGGAGGTAACCCTGGCGGGGCAGGACACCGTCTTCTTCGAGCACCACACGATGCTCTGGAAGGACGAAACGGTGCCGATGTCGGTGCTCAGCACCCCCGGCGGGGCCAGGCGTCTTGTGTCCGGCATGCCCTTCGTGCTCAGCGTCGCCCATGCCCCCGGTCGGGTCGCCTTCTCGCGCGACGCCACGGGCGAGCTCGTCGTGATCCCTGTCGAAGCGCCTGCGGAGGTCGACGTGCGTGAGCATGCGCTCGTGCTTGCGAGCGGGTCGCTGGGCTTCACCTACGAAAAAATCGGCGGGTTCCGCGTCATGCTGGCCGCCGATGCGGGCATGTACCTCGACCGCTTCGTCGCCCAGTCCGCCCCCGGCCTGTTGGTCCTGCACGGTTATGGGAACGTGTTCCAACGCACGCTCGGCGAGGGAGAAACGATCCTCATCGACCCGGGTGCGTTCTTCTACAAGGACTCCAAGGTGACCATGGAGGTCACGAGCATCAATATGAAGGGCCGCATCGAAGACAGCGCCGCACCTGCTCCGCCGGGGGAAAGCGCAGGAGATCCTGCAGCGCCAGCCGTTGCCCCTGCTGCTGAGCCTGCGAAAAAAAGTGGCATGTTCGGGCGGCTCAAGAGCGTCACTTCGATGGTCAACGTCGGTGGCATCGCCCAGGCGGCCGGGCAACTGCGCTCGGGCGGCGGTATCGGGGGCGTGGCCTCGGCACTTGTCGGAGGCGGAGGGTCCACGATGTTCCGCATGACCGGGCCGGGGCGGGTCGGGATCCAGTCGATGTTCCAGCCCCACAAGACCGGGAGCGAGTGATAGGGACATGACCGACACAGCCCAGAGCACCTACACCTGCCCCTATTGCAAGCAGACCTCCAGCGGGGCCGAGACGAGCTGCCCTAATTGCGGCGCCCCGGTCAATATCCAGCTTCGCACCACGGCTTCAGGTTGGACCGAGCTGCCCTCGATCGCGGACATGGCCCGTATCCAGTTCGGACAGTCGAAGGCTCAGGTCGAGGGCCGTCTGGTGCCGGTCGCCGAGATGAGCCTCGCCGCCGGTGACGGCGTCTACTTCACCCACAACATGTACCTGTGGCAGGAGCCCAGCGTCCACGTCGACGCCATGCCGTTCAGCAAACCGTGGACCAGGCACCGCGCCGGGTTGCCCCTCGTGATGCTCACCGCCGACGGGCCCGGCAGGATCGCCCTCTCCCACAGCGAACCCGGCGAGCTGATCGCACTGCCGCTCCAGCGGGGGGCGGCGGTCGACGTGCGCGAGCACACCCTTCTGGTCGCCACCAAAGGCGTCCTTTACGACTGGACGCCGACCAACGTATGGTTCATGACGTCGGGTGGCCAGCAGCAGCCGGTGTCGGCCGGAGGCAGCTTGCTCAAGATGGGCCTGCAGATGGCGGGTGCGCCGGGGATGGACCGTGACCGGGGCCGGGACAACAACCAGCAGGAGTGGCACTACCCGGTCGGCCAGTTCCTCGACCGTTTCCAAGCGGGCGAGCAGCCGGGCCTGGTGATGGTGCAGGCGAGCGGTAACGCCTACATGCGCGAGCTGGCAGAAGGCGAGTCGATCCTCATCAAGCCTCCGGCCCTGCTCTTCAAGGACCCCACGGTCGGGATGCAGCTGCACGTCGAGTACCCCGCAGCCGGGATGAAGCTGTGGCGCACCTGGGGGAACCGCTACCTATGGCTACGCGTCTGGGGCCCGGGGCGGGTGGGGCTGCAGTCCAACTACGAACGCCTCGACGACCCGGGTACGGATTTCCGTGACCTGTCGCCGCATACCGACCACTTGTGGAGATAGCGCCGCACCCTGTGGAGACGGGTAAAGCTGTGGGGACTGGCAACGCTGTCGAGACAGGCAAGGCTGTCGAGACAGGCAAGGCCGCAGTCGTACTGCTGAGCGGGGGGCTCGATTCGGCGACCACCCTCGCCATTGCCATTTCCGAGGGCTACCGCCCCTATGCTCTGAGTTTCCGCTACGGCCAGCGCCACGAAGTCGAAATCGCAGCCGCTCGCCGCGTGGCCGAGTCCATTGGCGTCGCACGGCACATCGTGCTCGACATCGACCTGCGTGCCTTTGGTGGTTCGGCGCTGACGAGCGACATCGAGGTGCCCCACCACGCACACGTCGAGGACCTCACGCCCGGGATCCCGGTGACCTACGTGCCGGCTCGCAACACCATCTTCCTGTCCTTCGCCTTAGCGTGGGCGGAGACCCTGGGTGCCAGCGACATCTTCATAGGGGTCAATGCGGTCGACTACAGCGGTTACCCCGACTGCCGCCCTGAGTACCTCGCTGCCTACGAGGCGATGGCGAACATCGCCACCAAAGCCGGGGTGGAGGGGCTCCAGCACTTGAGCATCCACGCGCCGCTCGCCCACTGGACCAAGGCGCAGATCATCGAACGCGGCCTCGCCCTCGGGGTGGACTACTCGCTCACGCACAGCTGTTACGAGCCCGGCGAAGGAGGCCGGCCATGCGGTACGTGCGATTCGTGCCTGCTGCGAGCGAAGGGTTTTGCCGAGGTGGGCGCCGTCGACCCGGCGCTGCGGGCCTAACTTTCAGGCTCGCCAGACCTTCACTGGCCCACCGACGGCTACTGTCACGGCGCTCCCCGTAGCGAGCGGCGTCCGGCCCGTGAGCCTGGCGCTGAGCAGTGAACGGCGACCCGCTGTCCCGGCCATTTCGACCGTCACCAGCATGTCGTGGCCGTAGTAGTGGCAGTTGACGACGAGGCCGGTTAGACCTCCGCCACCATTGGCGGCATGTAGCTCGACCTGCTCGGGGCGCACCAGCACGAGCACTTCCTCTGACTCGCGCACCAGGCTGCTCGCGTCGGCGATCGCCAGGGGGCCGAGCGCAGTCACGGCCATCCCACCCTGGACGGTCCCCGGCAGCAGGTTGGCGTCGCCGACGAAACTGGCCAGAGCCGGGTCGAGCGGGTCGAGGTAGATCTCCTCGGGGCCGGCGCACTGGGCCACGCGGCCCCCACGGAGCACCGCCACGCGGTCTGCGAGAGACAGGGCCTCGTCCTGGTCGTGTGTTACCAGCACCGCCGTCGTGCCCGTCTCGGCCAGCACCCTCGCCACGTCGGCGCGTACCTCGGCTCGCAAGGCGGCATCGAGCGAGGCGAACGGCTCGTCTAGCAGGACCAGGCTCGGCCGGGCAGCCAGCGCCCGGGCAAGGGCGACACGTTGCTGCATCCCGCCTGACAGCTCGTGGGGGTAACGCTGGCCCTCCCCGGCGAGGCCTACTAGCTCGAGCAGTTCGGTGACCCTCCCGCTCTTGCGCTCCGCGCGCGCGAGGCCGAAGCCGATGTTGCCCGCCGCGTTCAAGTGTGGGAAAAGGGCCCGTCTTGGGGCACATAGCCGACTCGGCGGGACTCGGGCGGGAGGTGGGTATGCCCATCTTCGACCACCGTCCCCCCGATCGAGATATTGCCCTGGTCGGGACGTTCGAACCCCGCCAGGATGCGCAAAAGGGTGGTCTTGCCGCTGCCCGAGGGCCCGAGGACGGCGGTGAGCGAACTCTCCGGCACCTCCAGTTCGAGGTCGTCCAACACGACGTGGTCACCGAAGGACTTCCTCAGCCCCGAGGCGACGACCCGTGTCATATTGACCTCACGTACCCAATCTAGCTTTTATAAGGGATACCTAACCCAGTCGGGTAGGGCGACCTCAGAGATTCCCAGTGTACGCTTTGGTGGCGAAAAATCCTCGAAAGCGAAACTGGGCACGGGAGGCGATGTCAGTGAAATGGCAACCAGGAGTGCGGCGGCCAGGCACGCTTGCTGGCGGCGTGTTGGCCGGTGTCGTTTCGGTAGTCCTGATCGGGGGGGCCTGCCTACCGAACGCCCTCGCGGCAAGCAGGCAACCCGCGCTCGCTTCGGGCTCTTGGGCTCCACTGACGTCTTTTTGGGGCATCGGGAACTTCTGGTCTCTTTCGTGCCCCTCCGCCACTACTTGCGAGGCTGTCGGTGACATAGGTCAGGGTGGCGTCGCCCTGCGCACGACTGACGGGGGAGTGAGATGGGTGGACCAGCCGCTACCCCTCGGGATCAGTGAGCTGAAAGCCGTCTCCTGCCACTCGCCTTCTGATTGCGTGGCGCTCGGGGAGTACGCCTACGCATACGGCGACGGCAGTGTCGCTGTACGTACCACGAACGGCGGTGCGACGTGGGTGGCCAAAAAACTCCCGGCAGGCATCGAGAATTTTTCAGCGGTGACTTGCCCAACCGCGTCGGTCTGCGTGGCGCTCGGCGTGAACACGTCAGGTTATGGAGGCGAGGTGACACGCACCACCAATGGTGGGGCAACCTGGGCCAACAAGTCGCTCCCCGGGGTTGGCCAACCGCAGGCAATAGCCTGCCCGTCTAAGTCGACATGCGAGGCCGTGGCGTACAGCCCCCGCGACTACGCGATGACGCTGCGCACTACCAACGGCGGCGCCACGTGGGCGCAAAAGACGCTACCGCCCACCTCTGTGCAAGGCCTCGTGTCCATCGCCTGCCAATCGGCGACGTTGTGCGAAGCGTCAGGCACTTTGGCGGCCGTCCCGCTCGTTATCCGCACGACCAACGGAGGCGTCAGCTGGGCTCCCGAGAAGCTTCCCACCACCTTGAGCGACGGGGACGTGGCCGCACTTTCATGCCCCAATGCTTCGGTCTGCAACGCCACCGAGGCGAACGGCATCATGCGCACGACCAACAGCGGCAAGACGTGGTCCACCCAGGTCATCCCCACCGGGGTTACGGTCGGTAACACCCTGGCCTGCCCCACGGTCACGACCTGCATCGCGGGAGGCGCGATAAGCCAGCAGCTGCTAGCCCTGCACACCACCGACGCCGGTGCCAAGTGGGTAGGCGACGACCTCCCTTCCGGCATCGCACAGCTCGATGCGATCTCGTGCCGGTCGGTGTCGGTCTGCGTGGTCGGAGGCCAGACCTCGGTCAACTACGGCGTCGAGCGCACGACCAACGGCGGCGTGAATTGGGTCAACCAGACGCTGTGGTACAGCGCCACGCAGCCCTTCAGCGACCAGGTGGTCAGTGCCATCGCGTGTGCTACTGAGCCGGTGTGTGTTGCTACGACGAGTAGCCAGTACATAGTCCACACCAATGACAGCGGGGCCAAATGGCTGAACGCGACTACCGTGCCTCCCAGCCTCCAACCACTAGCGGTCGCCTGCCTCACGACGTCGCACTGCGTGGGCGTGGGCGGCCCGGCGGTGTTCAGGACGACCAACGGGGGCACGACCTGGGTGAGCTCCGCACTGCCCGCCGCGGTGGCATCAGAGGCTGCCCTTGTCGGCATCGCCTGCCCCTCCACTTCGGTCTGTGAAGCGGTAGGTACCAACAACTCTGAAAATGGCGGGGCGGTGGCGCTGCGTACCACCAACGGCGGGGCGAGCTGGTCGACCCAGAAGCTGCCCAAGAACATCGCCGACCTAACCGCCGTCGCCTGTGCCACAGCGTCGACTTGCGAGGTGGTCGGGGCGAGCTTCGCGATCAGCAGCGGGTACACCCTGCTCGCATGCCCCGGGTCTGCCACTTGCCCGGAGGCCGCCGCTTCGGCCAACGCACCTGCTTACCCGTACGCGCTGCGTACCACCGACGGTGGGGCGAAATGGGTGAGCACGAAACTGCCGTCCAGCGTCGGCACGCTCAGTGCCGTTGCCTGCCCGACGCCCTCGGTCTGCGAGGCAGTCGGCTCGCACGCGGCTGCCACAAGTGCCGCCGCCACCCTGGCCCAACCAGCGGTGGTGGCGGTCCGCTCGACCGACGGTGGTACGACTTGGGCCAGCCAGCCGTTGCCCTCGGGCATCACCGCGCTGCACGGAGCCGCCTGCCCGACCCCCTCCCGCTGCTATGCGGTGGGCTACAACCCCATTGGAGGGCTCGTCCTGCGCTTCAGCTGAGCGCGCCGGTGACCCGCGGGTGGTCACGCCACGCCGGCATGGTGGACATGTAAGCGAGGGTGGCCGCCTCGAGGTCGGCCCTGGCCGCCTCGGGTTGGCTACGTGCCTGCCATGCGACCATGCGCTCGAAGCGTTCGTCGAAAGGTTGCAGGGAGCCTGTGCTGTCGGTGCAATAGGAGCAGTAGCGGCCGGTTTCGATCGGCATGCCGCAGCTCTCGCAGTTGTGAGCACCAGTGTGGGCATCAGTCATATCTCGTCCTTTCCTGTTTGGCCTTGGAAGGCAGTGGTTTTTGGGTCGGCGGGGTTTTCGGTGGGCGGGGTTCCCGGTGGCCGGGTTTCCGGTGGGTCGGGAGCTCGGGCCGTGCACGCACGGCTCCGTCTGCGCCAAGCAGTGCCTGCATTCCCCGCGCCAATGCCTCCCGGTCGGCGGGAGACATTTTCGCGATGGCGGGCCGGAGCAGCTCGACCGAGAGGATCTCTTGTTCGTGCTGGAGAAAGCTGCGGCCGCTCGGCGACAGCCATACGAGCCGGCGCCTCCGGTCGGCGGGGTCGTCCTGGCGCTCAACAAGGCCCTTGAGCTCCAGGTGGGCCACGATGTCGCTGACCACCGATTGGGCGCGGTCGAGGTGGTCACAGAGCTCCCCGACCGTCACCGGCCCCGACAGCGCCAGGTGCTGGAGGACCGATCGCGAGGCCGTGGGAAGCTGGGAGCCCTTCTCGTCGCGCCGGTGGAACCTGAGGTAAACCGCCGGGAAGCTGCGCGCAAAGGACCCGGCCACCTCGGCGACGTCATTGTCCTCAACGACGTCATTGTCCTCAACGACGTCCTTGTCCGCAGCGGCGTCCTTGTCCTCAGCGGCGTGAGCGGTCATACGTTCACCTTTGCGCCCGGGAGGTCCATCGTCAATCCCGATGTACCTGCGAGATGAACCGGCGCCGTGTACCCGCCCGATCAACCTGCCTGGCGGCTTAGGAGCTTGAGGGCTGCCAATCGACGCCGGAGAGCTGGGCGAGCGCGAGGACCAAAGCGTGGGTACCTTTTTGCCCGCGACCCTGCGCACTGGCCGCAACGTAAAGCTGCTCCGCCAGCGCCAGCCCGGGGAGCGCCAGCTTCATCCGACGCGCCTCCGCGAGGGCGATCCCAAGGTCCTTTATGAAATGGTCGATCTTGAACCCGGGCTCGAAGTCCCCGCGCAAGGCCCGAGGGGAGTAGTTGGTCAGCGACCAGGACGCCGCTGCCCCCGACCCGATGGTCTCGAGGACCTTGGGGATGTCCAGGCCGGCGCGGTAGGCGTACAGGAGCGCCTCGCAGATCCCCACCATGCCCGAGGCAATGACTATCTGGTTGACCATCTTGGTGTGCTGCCCCGCACCCGCGCCGCCCTCCAAGGTGGCTACCTTCCCCAACCGCTGGAACAGCGGGAGAGCACGGTCGAATGCCTCCTGGCTGCCCCCGACCATGATCACCAACGCCGCATTGCGGGCACCGACGTCACCGCCGGAGACGGGTGCGTCCAGCGAGCCGACGCCCTTGGCAGCGGCAACCTCGAAGATCTCCTGTGCCAGCAGCGGCTCGCTGGTGGTCATATCTACGATCGTGGAGCCCTTCCGAGCGGTCGCGAGCACCCCGTCGCCGCCGAGGACGACTTGGCGGACATCGCTCGGGTAGCCCACCATCGTCACCACCAGGTCCGAGCCTTCGCTGGCCTCCGCGGGGGAGGCGCACCATTTCGCGCCCTGCTCGACCAGGGAGCGGGCGCGCTCCTCGGTGCGGCTGAACACCTTTACCGAATAGCCGGCGGCGAGCAGGTGCCCGCACATGGGCGCGCCCATTACCCCTGTACCTATCCAGCCAACGCTTACCGGTTCATTGGTGACCACTCGAGCTCCCGCGTCCGAAGTTTGAGCGAGAACGCTACTCCCGTTTGGTTACCTCCTTTAAACCGAGGAGCACTTCGAGCAAGCGGCTGGTCGGCGAGGCACTAGGCGCGAGCAGGTCCCCGTTTGCGCCGGGTGCGCCGCGTAGGCTCCGGGACCAAAGTCGGCAGGGAGCCGGCAGAAGGGACATTCGTGATGGACAGGACGCGCAGTTCCCGGGCCCGGCGGCCGTCGGCGATCGTCGTAGCCGTACTGCTGACCACCTCCCTCACCGTTGGGAGCGTCGGGGCCGCAGCCGCCCAGCCCGCGGGCGTCCAGTACACCCCTCAGACCGTTGTGGTGCCCGCCGCAACCGTCGCGTCGAGCCTGCGCTCGGTCAGCGGTGGCGGGGCCATTTACACCTTCTCCTCGCACGCCGGCGTCCTGGGCGAGCTGAAAGCCGGCAGCGTGATGCTGCTCCAGGGCACGACGGTGCGCCTGGTCACCAGTGCAGTAGAGCAGCCCGCGGGGTTCGTTGTCACCACGACGCCTGCTTCGATAACCGACCTGGTCTCAAATGGCACGCTGTCGTGGGACACCCCCGTGAACTTCGCCAGCGCCCTCGCGCTGCAGGGCTCAGGTGTGCCTACCGACGGTGCTCGCCAACCTGGTTTGGCGGCCGGGGCGACACGTTCGCTGGAGTCGCAGTTCGGCTTGACGGCCCTCAACTCGAGCGGCGTGACGCTGAAAGGCAAAGCGTCGGGCTACTCGTACTCGCTCGAGTTCAAGCAAGAAGGCACGGGGGTATCGTTGACCTTCACCCTCGGCCGTTCGTCCCCCGTAGACCTCTCGGTCAGCATCACCGGCACGTTGCAGAATTTCAATACCGCCGGCGATATTGCGGTGGAACATGGGAGCGTGGCGTCGTCGAAGATCGCGATGAACAACTTGAGCGGGCAGTTCACTCTTTCCTATGAACTGAAACCGCTGAGCTCTTTCGGCTTGGGCAAAGCCGGCGGGTTCGTGCTGAAGCTGCCGGGTGAACTGGAAGTGCCTTTTGCCATCGGCGGCATCCCGTTTTTCCTCGGTATCAAGACGGCGTTCTTTGTGAGCGTCGGTTTCTCCAATAAAAACCAGTCAATTTCAGGTAGCTACAACATCGGCTACAACGGCGACGCCGGCTTCAGCACCTCAGCCAGCGGAGTGTCCAGCGGTACCGGCGCCATCCAAGGCATTGGCAAGGTGCTCCTGGACCAGGCCAACGCAATCCTGAGCGGGCCCATCAGCCTTGTCTTGGGCGCACAGATCCCCCAGCTCGAGCTTGGGCTCGGCATAAAAGGCCTGAACGTGGCGGGTTTCGTCGACCTGGTCGCTGACACTGCCATCCAGGTCGGGGGTAACGGCGGGGGTGTCGGGGTCTCCACCGGCTGCGACGCCCGCGTGATCAACGTGACCTCATCTGCCGGCGCCGAGGCCAACTTCTTCGGGTTCTCGGCTTCGTCCAGCCCGGTAACCCTGTTCTCCAAGAACTTCCAAGCCGCCTACCCACCCGGTTGTGGGACCGTCAGCGTCTGAGGCGGCCCCGCTCGTCACCCACCGGTGCCCGCGGGCGTGCCCCCGCTTTATTTATTAGCGAAAAGCAAGGGCACCGAACCCAAAAGCACGGCGGTGGTCGATGTCCCATAGACAAAGGCCTCGTAGGTGCCAGGCACGCTGAAATTTCCATCAGCGTTGATGGTAAACCAGTCAGTACCCACGGGGATCTTTTCTGAGCGGAACGTATAGCTGTAGACAGTCGCGCCGGTGGGACCGACGAGCTTGAACTGTAGGCTGCCGGTCACCGCGGCATTGGTGAACGTGAAAAAGACAAAGTGGTAATAGCATTTACTAGGGCACGTGACGTAATAATTATTCACCCCGTTGGCCGACAGGGCGTACCCGTCGCTCACCCCGCTGTCGCCCCCATTTAGCGAGGTGCCGACGGCCACTTCAGCGGCCGGGATGATCTCAGCCGACCACGCTGGAGCCGACTTTGCTTGAGCCATAGGTTGCCGGGCACCAGCGTCGCCGGTCGCGGTCCCGACGATGGAAAGCCCGGCGCTGACGGCGGCAACGAGGGACAGGAGCTTGAGGGCCAGTTTCATCAGCTTTCCTCCTGGTCTAGGGAACTCTCACCCAGCCATTCAAAGCAAGCCGCAGTTCGGGCGCAAAAGGGCTGGTCGCTCTTCGCCGGCCATGCGCGGGTCGGGCGACCTGGGAACGACCTCGTTGGGACGGCCCAGTTGCGGGCAAGCCGATCAGGAAGTCGGAGCGATTGCCGCGGGAGCGAGGGCCGCGGGAGCGAGGGCCGGAGGAGCGAGGGCCGGGGGCGCGGGTGCCAGGACGGTGAGGTTGCGGCCACCGTGCTTGGCTTCGTACAGGGCTTCATCGGCGCGTCGCAACAATGCTCGGGCGGCTTCTGTGCCGTCGACCGAGCACGCGACGCCGAGGCTTACCGTGACCTGAGGGATAGGCCCATCTGGGCGGAACTCGCTCACCGCTATGCGGATCCTCTCGGCAACGATCACCGAGCCGGCCATGTCGGTGTCGGGGACGAGGACCAGGAACTCCTCGCCGCCCACCCGGGCAGCGACATCGCCCAGTCGAAGGCACTTTTCGAGCAGGCGGGCGATGTTCGCGAGCACGGCGTCACCGGCTTCATGGCCGTAGCGGTCGTTGACTTGCTTGAACGAGTCGACATCCAAGCTGATGACCCCCAAGGGCGAAAGCGAGCGATTGGAGCGGGCCATCATTTGGCCGAGGGCGCCGTACACGCTGCGACGATTGGGAAGACCGGTCAGCATGTCCACGGTCGCGTCAAGTTCGGCCCGTGCCTTGAGACGCCGGAACGACGCCATCATCGCGAACAGGACGGCGCCGGCGGCTACCAAGGTCAACGAGCGGCCCGAGTACCACCCGAGGCTGTAGCGGTAGTGGCCCGCGTAGGTCAGGCTGAGGTCGCACAGGCAAACCAGCACAGCGAGCACCGACCACCTTTCCGGGCCGGTGCGCTGGCGGGTGCCACGGTAGGCGGCCAGCAGGCCGAGGACCACCAAGGGCAGGGTGACGGGCGCCGTCACAACCGTCATCCGGTAGGTGTCCAGGCCCTTGATCAGGACCGGCAAATGCCGCGCGTTCAGGGCGAGCAAGGTCACAAAGGCCCCGGACAAGGCAAGTACCGCGCCGACCGTGACGGCCGCAGTAAGCCGACGCCGCGACGGTGGGGTGCTGGCGGTCCATCCCGTCGGCCAGGGCGCCCAGGCAACACCGAGCAGGGTCGGGAACCCGGCATGCCAGGCTATATAGAACCATGGCGCCATCGAAGTGGTGATCGCTAGCGGCGGGTGGACCGTCACTCCGGGGAACGCCAACGCGTACGCACCCATGAACACCAGCGAGGCCAGGTAGGCCCACGACATAGCCAGCAAGCGGACGTCGCCGGTGTCTCGGTACTCGCCGATGAGCAAGTAGACCGACATCAGGTCGAAGCAGGTCACGATGGCTAACATCGCCGGGACGAAACTGATCGTCGGCCCCAACTGGTGGCCGGCGACGGGCGCCAACGCCACCGTCAGGGCCAACGCGATCAGGCAGGTCGCGACGATCGGGCGCCGCGGCCGGCCAACCGCGCCAACGCGCCTTGTCATAAAGGCTGTATCGGCACAAAAGCGACAAACTGTGCCAAGAGCTCGGCGCCGCTGTCACGCCGGTTGATGCCTTGGACGTGCTGGGTAGCGATCGTATAGTGGGCGACGGGCGGGAACCCGAGCGAGGAGGACAGTATGAGCGGTACGCCGACCGAGGCAGTCACGTTCGCAAAGGACATCAAGCCACTGTTCCGGGAGAGCGACCGTACCGCCATGAAGCGCGCTTTCGACCTGTGGTCGTACGACGATGTCCGCGCCCACGCCGACGCTATCGGGGCCCACCTGCGGGACGGGAGCATGCCATGTGACGGCCCTTGGCCTGCGGAACGGGTGGCTTTGTTCGACCGTTGGCTGTCGGCAGGCTCGCCCCCCTGAGGCCGTCGGTTAATAGCTGAGCGACGGACGAGCCTCGGCTGCGCGTCGGCCACGCCAGGATCCGGCGCGGTGGCGTTATCGAGGTGGGCCAAAGAGATGGACCGGTGAGGAGGATCCAGGCGACGCGGCGAGCCTGTGCACGCTAGGGTCCGGTCTCAGCCATGGCGCTAGGTGAGCAAGCCCGCCGCTCCTCACACTCGTTTGCTTGCTACACCCCGGTTTGTCCCGATGTGGTCTGGGATGCCCTGACGAACCCATGTAGGACAGGCACTTATCTTTACGGCCTGACCCTTCGGTCGACCTGGGCGGTCGATGCCGCGATCACTGCCGCGATCAGTGGAGCCAGCGAGGGCGCCCCCGGCCTCACCGGCCATGTCGTCTGCTCGAGACCCGGCGAACGGCTTTCCTACATGCTGCAATCCTGCTCAAGCGATCCGCCGACATACCTGACCTGGCTGGTCCGTCCGAGTGCGGGCGGGACCACGATCAGCCTCGCCGTCGACGAACCTGAAACGCCCGACACCGTCGAAGAGGCCGAGGATACCTGGCTACCGGTCCTCGAGGCCCTTCAACAACATCTCAGAGCCGAACGCAGTCCCCACGACCACTGATTGGGCGACCTCGACGTGGGCGCCCGTGCTCGGTGTCTGACGCCGGTCCGCCTCCAATGCGGCGACCACGACGCGGCGGTACGGCTTGGGGCAACCATGGCCCCGCGGCACCCGCGCTGCGGCGGTGCCCGCGAGGTGAGTCTGTATAGGGTTGACCAGCAGACAACCACACGGTCCAGAAAAAGGAGAACTCTCGTGCGTATAAATCGTTATGCAGCGCTCGTCCTCGCGTCGGCTGCCTCCTCGATTGCCACGGTCGCCGTCCTGACCACTGTCATGCCCGCCGGGGCTACGGATACCACGAACTTTGGTGTGCAACAGGTTTCGGGCGTCTATTTCTCGGTTGACCCCGGCTCACAGGAATCTGGCATCGCCGAATGCCCCAAGCACGAGTTGGCGGTCGGAGGCGGCTACGCCATAAAAGGGAGCGTCGGCATCGAGGGGCCGTCCATCACCACGAGCGAAAGGCTCTCGGGCTCCTCGACCGACTACTGGGATATCCACGTGTTCAACCCCAAGCTGGGTCAGGACATCCTCGCTCGCGCCGTCGTCGAGTGCATCGTTCCGGAGGGTTGACAAGGCACCACTTGTTGAAACTTCCGCAGTTTTCTTTTCGCCGGTCGTCGAACCGGCGGTTGGAGATGTACTGACCTAGGCAGGAGACGGGTCGCTGGTCTCCTCAATCCCATCGCGGCCGGGCTAAAATCCACGCCGTGGATGAGGTGGCTGAGATTGTCCTCCTTGTCGTTGTTGGCTGCATCGTAGGGCTGCCCTTCGCGTTCAGGTCGAGGACAAAGGCCCGGTTGAGGAAAGCTGCCACCGGTTCCCGCCAGATAGTCAGCGTGAAGGTAATGACGGTCGACGATGCGGTCCGGCGGTGGGGAAAATTGGGTTATGAGTTGCACGAGCGAACCGATTACGAAGCTTCATCTGTGTCCCCTGCTGCCTCAGCCGCGAGAATTCGCGTACCGGAGGTACGAGCCAGACTGACATTCATAAAGCGGTAGTTCTTGCCTGCGAGCCAAAAGACAAGACGAGATTTCGGTGTCGTAGAAGTTCACCTCAGCCTTAGCTTCATCAAGAAGCAACCTTTCTTCGCTGAGCAGCGTGCTCAGTCATGATTTGAGCGCGGCGGCTACGCGCTGATCCGCCGACGCTCGCGCTCGGATGCACCTCCCCACACACCGTGGTCGATGTGGTTTTCAAGTGCGAACTCGAGGCACTGTGCTGTCACGGGGCACTGTGCGCAGTAACGGCGGGCAACCTCGACTCCCGCTCCATCGCTCGGAAAGAAGATGGTGGGCGAAAGGTCTCGGCACCGGGCCTCGAGCATCCAGGACGATGCCGGGTCGACCGCGAGCCTTTGTTGCTTCCTTTCGGGTTCGTTCATGTCCGGCTCCTCCGCTGCACGCCCGCCTCCGAGCGGAGGCTCACTAGCCAGGCTCGTGGGCGTATGTGCGCGCCGTGACAAGCAAGTGTGATGAGTTTTATCTTCCAGCGGCGTCAGCGACAAGCAGCCGGCGCGCCGCGGGCGAGATCGAGGCATCTACGCATGCGTTCTACCGAGGTTAAGGCGTGCGGCCGACGATGCCATCCATGCCCGTGAGGGTTCGTTCAAGACGCGTTCGGCGTGCTATCGGGAGGCGAGCTTGTCTGGGTCCTCGCGGCATGCGGGGGCTCGCCGAACACGGAACGCTTTGGCAGAGGGTCAACCGGTGCTTGTTCAGGTCGGGCAGTTGAAACTGGCGGCCAACCAGGTCGACCTCGCCCACTTCTAGCCATCCGGCGACTAGTCGACCGTCGGCTACAAACGCGGCTGAACATGGCCTCGGGGTAGACCCAGTTTTGGCGGTGCCAGCTCGGCGCAGCAGCACCGGACGTGATCTCATCAGCCTGACGTGCCCGCTGTAGTCGACCGCCGCCGCCGCCCTGACCCAGACCTGTTTCTCCGCTGCGATATGTGCCAGGCCCTCCTCAAAGGATGTCTCTCGTGTTGTCGGAGCGCTCATAGCCTGTTCCTCTTGTGATCGCCTTCGATCGCGGTTGCGTCAAGGCTACACAGGTGTCATTCGACGCTCCGCCCAATTTCACCCGCGGGCTTATCTGTCCTGCGAGGGGCGGTCAGCGCTGGAAAGGCCGACCTCCGCGGAACCGGCGTCCTAGCGTGATCGCCTGCAAGTTGCGCGCAATGCCGACCGAGCCGAAGCCCACGATCGGCACGAACATCAAATATCCGGCGAGCGCCGGCGCTCCATTGAACCCAGACGCAATCATCAGGACCAGCGCAATCAAGGCAAAGAATACCGTCAATATCCACTCGGCAGTTGCTGCCGAGATTAGAACGACTCCTTCGGGGCCCCAGTTCTGCTGCATTTTCACCGTTACCGGTGTTGAATGAGCGCTTTGGCGGGCTAAGACGAACGCGGCCCACCACCGCTCGTGAGGCAGAAGTCTGTGGGCAGTTGGTAGAGGCTCAGTCATGGTGGAGCCCTGATCGGTGAACCGAATCGCTGCTAGTCCTGGGAGTACTCGTAACGGTTCGGTGCGACTCCTGTCTCCGTGGTTGATAGTTCCCGACGGAACGGCATTCTAGAGTTCGTCGCCTGCACCGGGGGCTGCTCACCTCTGGCAATCTACGACTCGTACTTCGACACTTTCGCCCGAGCAACAGGCTCGTCCGGTCTCTCGGTCTCTGCCTTGTCTGTCTCGACCATGAAACAAGGCGGCCAGAACTTCGGCAACTACGGTGTGCCGGTAGTCGTTGCTGATGGTCACCTCATCGTGTGCAACACAAAGCCTACGAAGTTCCTCATCGTCTACGCCGACGCCGTTTCCTTCTCGCTTGGCTGTGCGCAGCCGCGGAATGGTTGAACGTCTAACCAACGCTCATCCTCTACGGCCTGTGACGCGCTGCCCCTGCCGCCAGCGCCCGCTTCCGGATCGAGCAAGGTCGGTCCGCCGACCTCCGCGCAGTTTGCGCTGCTGGGTCACGGGGAGCGCACCGCCCTGGCCGGCTTGGTACCGTCGAAGCTATGGAGGGCTGGTGGAGGTTGTGCCGCGTGGTCTGTGTAGCGTCGGCGTTGGCGGCAATCTCCGCTTGTCCTGTGCCAAGCCTCGCTGCGGAGCGTCAGGGAAGCCTCAACAACAATGAGGCGATCGAGCGGTTGCTCTACGGCGAGACGTCGGTGGACACTGCACGGTTGTCTGTCAAACTCACCCTCGGAAAGGAAACCGGCTTGGAGACGGGCATATACAATTTCGCTGCTGCTACAGGCGAATTGGACCAGAGGGCAGCAGATGGCGGCCCCTGGGTAATGCTTATCAAGGGCTCGACCATGTACTGGCCAACAGCCGAGTTCAAACAAATAATCGGCCTGAACTACCAAGGCCCCCCGGCGGTCAAACGCCTACCACCTCCCGTGATAGACAAGCCATGGGTCAGCCGGACGTTCGGCAACGGTACCGAAAGCGCCGTCGGTGACCTTCTGACGCCTACGTCCTCGGTGGCTTTTATCCTGTCGTCACCGAAGGCCCTGGTCCAAGACCTCCAACGTCGGCTGCTGTCGGAATCCATGGTCGCCAGCGGCTCGGAGGGGACAACCGCCACCGAATACCGCCTCGTGCTCAATGGAAAGGGAATCCTCAACGCCCAGGCCGCCCAACCCTTCGGTCCTTCCCACCCGATGTTCATCTGGGTCGACCGAGGCGGGAGGCTGTCGCGGTTCTCCACGACGGTGCCAGGGCCCCCAAGGCAGCGCTGACAGAGGCGTTCTCGGGGTTCAACGAGCTTGTCGTAGTCCACTTCCCCCCTGCCAGTGCAGTCGAAAGTTGGGCTCAGATCTGGGCCGAATGGCAGAAGGCAATCAACCACCACTAACCGCCTTGCCTCTTCACCAGGGTCGAAGCGGCCGCTCGGACGTCGTCGTCGGCCCACCTACCTCCGTGCCAGCTTGCGGATGCTGAGTTGCAGGAGGGCACGGTAACCGGTCGGTGAGCCCGAGCCGAGTGCCCCGTGCTGACACCGATCGTGCGCGACGATAACGATGACGTTGCCAGGATCGAGCAACTTGATCTTGCGCATATGAGAGCGGCGGTTCAGGAAGCGGCCAACCGTCTAGACAACAGAGCCCTGTTGGTCGCAAGAGTCTCCGCGGCTGTGGCCGGAGGCGTAGCCGGTGCCGTGTTTGGTGCTCTGGCCGCTCACGTCTTCTAGTCACCAGAGAGGGTTGCCGAGTTCCAGCGGCTACGGGACAACTATGGAGCCATCTGGCTCAAGGTAGTAGGAGCCGCTGTTCACTGGGAGTTGGTAGGTCTCTCCGTTTGGGGCTCCCACGACGAGCTCGTCATCGCCAAGCCGCTCCCGGGGATCGCTGATGTAGAGCCGAGCATGTTGGGCTTTGTAGAAGGTCCGATCGGGCTGCGCGGGGTCGGTCGGGCGCTTCCAGCACACTCACCTTGTACTCCAGGAAGGATGCCATCATCGACCTGCCTAGCACATACGTTCGAGCGGTTGGCGGATGCTCTCTCAAGAGCCGGGAGCCGCCTGGCTTCCTGAGTTGCCCGGCATGTTCGGCGCAGGCCTCCACCTCGTACCAGCGGTCAAGCTTGGTCCAGAGCGCTGGCGAGACTCTGAGCTCAGAAGGTACGCCCGGGCCGCCTGATATAAGGTCGGCCACCACGGAAACGCCTGCCGGCAGCCCCGGCTTGCAAGCCTCGGACTATAGCCACGCAACCTAGCGCGATGGTCAACGCTAAAAGGGCATAGCTCAGGGTTGCACCCAAGCCATTGAAGTCGGACAGGCCATAGACAACAAGGCCGACAAGCCCTGTGCCGAACGCGAGCCTGGTGCCGGTACTCGAAGCCGCAAGCAGGGCCATGCCTTCGGGGCCGTAGTTCTGACGCAGACGCGTTTGAGGTCTCCGTTCGTATTGCTTGAATGCACGCTCGGATGCAGGGCGCTCATAAGGCAGCAAGAGCAGTCCGCGGAGCTTCATGAGCGAAACCCTAAGACGCTGGAAGTTGCTGCGCTCGGGCGGTTGACTTCCTAAGTTGCGTTGAGTGTTCGGCGCAGGCGTCGACCTCGTACCAGCGGTCGACCTTGATCCAACCCGTCGCCGTCAAAGGCTGGGGGCAGTTCTCCGGCTTGCCGTGTTCGTCGTAGATGAACCTGAAACAACGTCCCCGCTCGGTGGAGACGGCTCCGGCATAGTCCATGGGCGGGAGAACCTAGTCGTGGTCTGTGACTGTCTGCCGCGGCCCGAACATCATCGCATGGACTGGCTCTCGCCCAGACGATCTTTGCCTTTCCACCGGGCACGAAGCGTTGCGAGAAAACCGAGGGCTGTGAAGCCGATCGTCCCGAGGATCGTGGCCTCAAGAGCTCCCATTACGTCCTGGAACAGGCTGACACAGCAGATGAACAGGAACATGAATGTTCCCCAAATCAGACCCCCCAAGAGTGAACCTCGGGCAGGATGCCTTAGCGTGTACTGCCGAAGCCTGTGCGGAGGACCGAACGGGTAGCGGGGCCGGCTCAGGAATGACCAGGCACGGGACTCGCTCACACCAGGAGGCTTCGACATCAGCCCTTCGGCACTTGATCGCCCAGCGCAGCAAGCCGGAAAGCGCCGGCGCCGCCCCAACCGGCGCCGCCCCGGGATTGGAGCCAGGTGTGCCCGCCCTGAGTGATCGGCTGGCTTGGAGGACATTTCCGCTGGTGGCAGCTAGCGTTGTCGGCTGGCATTTGGCACGGATTTGGCACGAAATGTAAGAAGGGCGCCTAGCGGTTTCCCGTCAGGCGCCCTTCCAGCGTTCCTACCTGCCCAAACGCTCCGAGCGGGCGACGGGAATCGGACCCGCATGACCAGCTTGGAAGGCTGGAGCTCTACCATTGAGCTACGCCCGCGGTGTCTCGACGTTACTTTAGAGCACCGGCGAGCTCCCTCTCGTCCGACCTGGACGTCGCCTGCACAGATCGGGTGTGCCGGCCCGGGTACCACCAGGCCCTATCGCCGAGCAGCGAGACGACGGCAGGCAGCAGGAGAGCCCGCACGATCGTCGCGTCCAGGAGGATGCCGGCGGCGAGGGCGGTGGCGAACATCTTGAGCGGGACGCTCGGCCCGGCAGAGAGCGCAGCGAAGGCGAGGACCAGTACGAGGGCTGCGCTGGTGACCAGCTTGCCTGTGTGGGCGACCCCGCTCACGACAGCGTCATCGGTCTGCTCGCCGGCGTCGTGGGCCTCCCGGATCCGCGACACGACGAACACCTCGTAGTCCATAGAAAGCCCGAACAGGAAGGGGAACACGAGCAACGGGATGAAGTCGACGACCGCTCCGGTGCCGGGGATACCCCAAAACAGGTGCGAGCCGATCCCTTTCTGCCAGACGAGAACGAGCAGTCCCATGGTTGCACCGACGGAGAGGATGTTGAGCAGCAATGCCTTTAGCGACAGCACGAAGGAACGGAACGAGATTGCAAGGATCACAAGGGTGATCAGGGCGACCAGGCCAAGGATGATGCCCGAACGTCCATAAAGAGCGTGCAATATATCGATCTCGAGGAGACCGCCCCCTGTCGCTTGCGCCTGGGGTGCTATTTCGCCGAGCCTCGAGCGGACCGCGTCGAGGAAAGCGGTGTTGCCGGGTGCTGTTGTAGCCGTGGCAGGGACAAGGTCGACCAGGGCCGTGCCGGCGCGATGCCAGTCAGTCCCGCCCGGTGCAACGGCGGTGTACGCGCCGGCCAACCCACCCAGGCTGTGAGCGACCGAGCTCGCACTTTCACCAGATGGGACAAGGATTTCGACGGGGTTGAGCATCCCGGTCGGGAAGCCGTCGTGCTCAAGGGTCGTGAACCCGCTCTCGGCGGCGCCTGCCGTGGACAGCGACCCAGGCAGTGCAGAGCCGACCCGGATGCCCGAAGCCACTGCGAGGAGCCCGCCGAGCACTACGAGGGCAACGGCAGTAGCGAGGACACGGTGCCTCACTACGCCGCGCGCCCAAGCCGCCCATGCCCCGCTCGGGTGGGCCGACGGTGCGCCACGGCGGTGTGGCCAGTCAAGGCGCGGCCCGATCGTGGCCAGGAGGGCCGGCAGCATTGTCGTGGCGACGACGACGCTCACAAGCGGGATGAGGATGCCGGCGTAGCCGAGGCTGCGCAGGAACGGTATCGGCAGCACCACGAGGGCGAGCAGCCCGGTCCCGACGGTCACGCCGCTGAAGGCGACGGTCCGCCCGGCGGTGGCAACTGCAGTCGCCACGGCCTCATGGTTGGCCAAGCCTCGCCCACGCTCCTCCCGCCAGCGTGTGACAACGAGCAGCGAGTAGTCGATGGCGATCCCGAGGCCGATCAGGGCGATGAGGTACTCCACCAGGACGCTCACGGGTGCGACCGTCGTCACGGCCCCTATGAGCAGGAACGTGCCCATGATCGCCACCACAGCGATGAGCAGGGGGACGAGAGCGAGCAGCGAGCCGAAGACGACCGAAAGGACGATCAGGGCGCCGATAGCGCCGACGAAAGTCTCTGCAAGCACGCCGAGGCCCTGGCTCTGAGATCCGCTGGCGAGGTCGTCGTAACTCGTTGCGGCCACGGTCATCCCCGCCGGGGCCCTTGCCCGGACGGCAGCTCCCAGGGTGTAGGAGGTGGGCCCGTTGTTGTCCCCGAAGACGAGCACAGCGGCGTTGCGGCCGCCCTGGCCCAGGAGCCTTTGGTCGCCGGTGTTGGCGTAGGACACGACACGCAGTGCCTTGTTGTTGGCGAGCGGTGCTAAAGCCTTAGCGATCTCGGTTCGGCCTGCGGGTGTCTCGGCGCTCTGGCCGGCGGGGAGCCCGAGCACCATCACCACCGGTTCGTTGTCCCCGCCCGTCCCGTAGAGGTCAAGGATCTTCTGGCTGGCGGCGTAGCTCGGGAGCCCGGGGAACGAACTGCCGGAGGACAGGCGCGAGGTGATGTTGCCCACCATCGCCATGCCCACGATCGCGACGAGGAACCAAAACACCAGGACGGCGCGGCGGTGGCGGACGACGAAGGTGCCAATGTGGCCCATTAGTGCTTGCGGGCCACGGGCTGAGTTGGGGCCGGTGCCCGGGTTTACGGGGGCCGGCCGGGGGCGGGTAAGGACCGATTGTTGGTTGGCTGATGACATGCTCCTAACGATGTAGCAACTGTCAGGAGAAAAGAAGCAGGCCAGCCCACGTTTTTGCCGGGGTGCCGGCCCCCCCGGCAATTGGGGGGTGCGCCGTATAGATACTTGGTCATCGTCTCCGTACAGTCGTTCTGTGAGCTCAGTGACCCTTCGCATCGTCGGCCCGGTGTTCTCGCCGCGGACCTGGCTGGCGATGGTCTATCTCCTGACCGGGATCCCGGTCTCGGCGACCGTCTTTTCCTTGGCCGTCACTGGCCTTGCCCTCTCAGTGGGGCTGCTCCCCTTGGCGCTGCTCGGCGTGCCGGTCCTTATCTTGACGCTGCAGGGGTGCCGCGCCTTCGGCGCCTTCGAGCGCGCCCGCGTCCTGCTGATGCTCGGTGAGGTGGTCCCTGCGCCCGGCAAGAAGACCGTGCCTGATGGCGGGTGGTTCCGCCGGTTCGTAGCGAGGCTGACCGATGCCAGCAGCTGGCGCCAAGTTGCGGCGGCACTGCTGCTCATGCCTCTAACCGTGATCGGCTACGCCGTGGCCGTGTCGGCGTGGTCGGTCGCCTTGGCCCTTATCGCTTTGCCGGCCTACAACATGGCTCTTCCACGGGGTGGGGCCGTCGTGTTCGGCTGGGTTGTACGCGGGACGCCGACAATGGTCGCAGCCGTGACCGTCGGCGTCGTCCTGCTGCTCAACGCCCCCTACGTCACGCGGTCCATGGCGGGTGTGCAGGTATGGGTCGACCGCAAATTGCTCGGGCCAAGCCGGCGCGACCTTGCCGCCCGAGTGGGGGAGCTGGAGCGCAGCCGGTCAAGGATGATGGTCGCCGCCGACACCGACCGGCGCCGCATCGAACGCGACCTGCACGACGGCGCCCAGGCCCGCCTGGTCTCACTTGCGATGGAGCTCGGACGGGCCAAGGCGCACTTCGACGACGACCCGGAGGGAGCGAAGCTCTTGATAAACCAGGCCCACGAGAACGCCAAGACGGCCCTTGTCGAGCTGCGCGGCCTGGTGCGCGGTGTGCACCCTCCGGTGCTCTCCGACCGGGGGCTCGACGCCGCCCTTTCCGGTCTCGCTGCCCTCTGCCCGGTCCCGGTGACCGTCCAGGTCGACGTTGCGGACCGACCGTCGGCGACGGTGGAAGCAGTTGCCTATTTCGTCGTGGCCGAATCGCTCACCAACGTGGCCAAGCACTCGGGCGCGGCGAGCGCGAGCGTCAGTGTCCGGTCGGAGAGCGACATGCTGCACGTGGTCGTGCGCGACGACGGCCACGGGGGCGCCGTGGCGACGGGGGCCGGCCTGGCCGGTCTCGCCGACCGCGTCCAGGCAGTGGACGGCCGTCTGAGCATCAACAGCCCCGCCGGCGGGCCGACCGTCATCGACGTGGAGATCCCATGCGCGTCGTGATCGCCGAGGATTCCGTGCTGCTGCGCGAGGGGCTCACGCGGCTGCTGGAGGAGGCCGGGGTCGAAGTGGCAGCTGCCACCGGCGACGCCGAAGCCTTCCTGCGTGCGGTGGACGCCAACAGGCCCGACGCAGTTGTCGTCGACGTGCGTATGCCGCCGACGTTCAGCGACGAGGGCCTGCGGGCCGCCCTCGTGGTGCGCAGGAGCTGGCCCGACGTTGGAGTCCTCGTGCTGTCGCAGTACGTGGAGGCCCGTTATGCAACTGAGCTCCTCTCCGTGCGGACCAGCGGCGGCGTTGGTTACCTGCTGAAGGACCGGGTCGCAGAGGTCGGCGAGTTCGTGGAGGCGCTGCAGCGAGTGGCTCAAGGCGGTAGCGCCATCGACCCCGAGGTCGTCGCCCAACTGCTCACTCGCAAGGAGGACCCACTGGGCTCGCTAACCGCTCGTGAGCGCGAGGTGCTGGCCCTGATGGCAGAGGGCCGCTCCAACCCTGCCATCGCCTCCGCCTTGGTCGTCGGCCCTGGCGCCGTCGAAAAGCACGTCAACTCCATCTTCATGAAGCTCGGGCTGGCCCCGACCGACACCGACCACCGCCGCGTGCTGGCCGTGCTCACCTACCTAGGGCTCTGAGGAGGCCACGTTGACCCAACCCCTCGCTCTCACGGCCGGGCGGCGCTGGGCGCTCGTCCTCGGCCTGCCATTTGTGCTGGCCGGTATCGCCGATGGCGGCTTGCAATGCGTGGCGCTCGTCGGCCAGGACAGCTACCGGCTCGCGCCGATCACGGCCCCAGTTGCCGACAAAGTCACCGTCGGGGTCGGCAACGGCGACGTCACGGTCTCGCCGCGCGCCGGCAAGCGGGCCGTCATTACCGGCCGTGTCAACTACAGCCTGTTCCGCCCCGTCGTGAAATGGGAGCACACCGCTACCGGGGCTTTCCTCCAGGGCCCGAGCTGCTTTTGGGCCGGCGACTGCGGTGCCGAGCTCACGCTGGCGGTGCCCCCCGCAGAGGCCGTGCGCGCCAGCTCTGGTTCAGGCGACGTGAAAGCCGCGAACCTGACGGGGGCGCTCAACCTCAACGCCGCGTCGGGCGACATACTGCTCTCCCATCTGTCAGGTCCACTGACATTGACCGACGGCTCGGGCGACATCAGCGGCTCCGATATCTCCGCGGCCAATGTCCAGGCGAACGACAGCTCAGGCGATGTCGACCTCTCCTTTGACCGTGTGCCACGCGACGTCGTCATCAGCGACGGCTCGGGCGACATCACCGTCGCCGTGCCGGCCAACGTCTCCTACTCCATTGTGGCCAACGCCTCCTCCGGCTCTACGAACATCGCCGTGCCCACAAACCGCGCGATCTCACAACGTCATCCACCTCAGCGATGCTTCGGGCGACATAAACGTCGTCCCCGCCGGGGCTTGAAACTGTGCCAACCTGGGGCGGTGAGCGAGGCTTCGCCCCCTGAACAGGTCCGCCTACGGGTGGCCTTCGATGCCACCCCCATGATCGGGCCTCGCACCGGGGTGGGCGAGTTTTGCGCCGGGGCTTTACGGGCGCTGGCCGAAAGGGCCGACCTCGCCATGGGCGCGTACTCAATGAGCGGTAGGCGCAGGCACGCCATCGCCTCGGAAGTCCCGCCCGGGGTCGCCGTGCACGACCGGCCGATGGCGGCGGGGCCGCTCAGTAAGTCGTGGGCGCACTGGTCGTTCCCCCCGGCGGAGCTCTTCGTTGGAAGGAGCGACGTCGTACATGGCACCAACTTCGTGGTCCCGCCGGCGTGGTGGGCCGCAACGGTCGTGACCGTTCACGACCTGACCCCGCTGCGGTTCCCCCAGATGTGCCTGCCGCCGGCCCGTGCCTATCCCGAACTGGTCAGGAAGGCGCTGGGACGGGGCGCTTGGGTGCATACCCACACGAGCTCGGTGGCAAGCGAGGTAGTTGCATCGCTCGGCGCCCGGCCGGACAGGGTCCGGGTGGTCCACCCGGGCGTGTCGCTACCTGAGCCCGCCTTCCGCCTCGAGCCCGGCCAACGATCTGTGCGCAGCGCGCTGCTGCCGGACTGGGTGAGCCAGTACGTGCTGGCCATCGGGACCGTGGAGCCGAGGAAAGACCTGCCGTCTCTCGTACAGGCCTTTGGCCATTTCGCCAAGGATTATCCCGGTTTGGCGTTGGTCCATGCCGGCCCCGACGGATGGGGGAGCGCCCAACTGGAAGAAGCCATCGCAGCCTGTCCCGCCTCCGGCCAGGTGGTCCGCCTCGGCTATGTCGACGACCGGGCCCGCGACGAGCTGATGGCGGGCGCCACCATCTTTGCGTTCCCCTCCATTTACGAGGGCTTCGGGCTGCCGCCTCTCCAGGCCATGGCCGCCGGGGCGCCCGTAGTGGCGACGCGTTGCGGCGCGCTGGAGGAGGTGCTCGGCGATGCGGCCCGCCTGGTCGACGTAGGCGATGTCGACGCGCTCGCTGAAGCCCTCGAGGGGCTGCTCGCTGACGAGCCGGGGCGCCTCGAGCTGGCCCGGCGCGGCACCGAACGCGCCGCCCTCTACACGTGGGAGGCGTGCGCGTCCGGCCTGGCCGCCCTCTACCACGACGCGAAGGCGGCTCGATGAGGCAATTAGGGGGCGCTTACCCGGCCGGCGGTTCGGGTGCAGTGTCGCGGCTCCAGCCTGAGCGTGCCGTGACAAGGACTCCCAAGCAGACCAGGACCGCCCCGAGGAGCTGGACGAGCGTCGGCCGCTGAGAGAGCACGACTGCAGCCAGCACGAGGGCTGACGCGGGCTGCAAAAGCAGCAGCAGTGACGAAATGCTGGCGGGCAGATGAGGCAGGGACGAGGTGATGAAGAGCCATCCGAGCGTCTGGCTGACGAGGGCGAGAAGGGCCAACCAGCCGAACGACGCCAGGGTCATGTGGAAGCTCAACTGCCCTAATAGCGCGCCGAGCACGAGCGCGGCGAGGGCCGAGCCCAAGGTCGCGTCAGCGAGCGGGCCAGCTATTTGAGCTAATCCCTTGGTATTTCGCCGCAGGACGAGTATGAAAATCGCATAGCAGACCGAAGTGCCGAGACCGTAAAGCACACCGGCTACCGGGTGTTCGCCGCTGCGGGAGTGCCCGATCACGCCCGCGAGCAGGACCACGCCTCCCAAGACCACCGGCAGCGCGACCAAGAACTGCGTCCGGGGCCGTTCCCGCAGGACGACCCAGGCGATCACGGTCACAAATAGCACCTGCAGGTTGCCGAGGACGGTTGCGATCCCAGCGCCTACGTCGTAAATCGAGTGCGTCCATAGAACGAGGTCGACGCCGAGGAAGGCGCCCGCCAATGCTGCTATTTGCCGGTCCCGGACCGATCGCACGCCGTAACGGCGCTGCTCCCAGGCCGCCAGCGCGTAGAGGCCGGGCAAGGCAAACGCGCAACGCAGGAACGCCGTTGTGCCCGCTTGGGTGTGAGCGAGTTGGACGACGATTGCCGACGACGAGATACAGGCAGCACCGACCAGGGCCGGCACGGCCGGGCCTACGCGGCCTAGCAGCCAGTCAGCCGGCCCCACGTTGGCCCCCAGCGTGCGGGCGCTCACGTGGGCACGCTCATGTCCGCACGCTCCGTGTGCACGCGGGCGAGCGGTCGGGTCGTGCCACGCGGTTGGCCGGTCTCGAGGGCAGTGAGTTACCCCGGCGACGATAACAGTCCTGGTGGGCGGGCTAGCGCCCTAATTCGGGGGGCCGCCGTCAGCGCACGTTGCATAACGTCCTCCGAGCGTCGTACGACTTCGGTCGCAGCTGGGCGCCTTTTAGGTCATCCTGAGGTCGCATTATCGTCCGCGCAACCTGGAATTAATCCTGTGGTTACCGAAAAGTCGTCTCGTATAGGCCAGGCGTTCAAGGTTGCTAGGTAAAACGACCGCATGCCCACCAACACCAGCCGCAATGCGCGCTCGCCGCGAGGCGATAAAAAACCAGCTACGACAAGGCTTACCGCCGCAGTTATGGCTGCGGCAGCTATGGCTACCACGTCGGGAATTGTCGCCACCACCGAGACTGTGGCCGCCGCGGCCACCACCTCTGGACCGACCCTGGTCGTGTACTCGGCCCAGGGTTACGACTCTGCAGAGACAACAGCGTTCCAGAAAGCCACCGGGATCAAGGTGACCCTGGACGACGACTCGACGGGGCCTCTGCTCATCAAGGTCGAGGCCGAGAAGAACAACCCCAAGTGGGGCTTGCTTTGGGTCGACGGGGCGACGGCGTTTGCGTCGTTGGACCAGCAGGGGCTGCTCATGAAGGGCTGGGAGCCCATGGTGACCTGGAACACCCTCGGGGACCAAGCCGTGCCCGCCGACAAGAGCTACGTCCCCACGGGCCTGACCATGGCCGGGACGCTCGTGTACGAGCCGAAGGAGGTCCCCGACCCGCCCACGACCTGGCAACAGCTGCTAAGCCCCAAGTGGGCCAACGAGATCGGCATGAACGACCCGGCTGTTTCGGGGCCCACCTACCCCTTCGTTGCAGGGATGATGAACTACCTGGGCGGCGTCGCGCAGGGCGAAAAGTTCTACGAATCGCTCAACAACAACGGCCTACAGGTCAATTTGACCAACGGCAATACCCTCGAAGTGCTGGAGGCCGGCATCATCAAACTGGCGTTGATCCAGAGTTCCGCCGGCATCGGCGCAGGTCTCAAGACTCACGGTGAGGTCAAGGTCAAGTTCCTTGACCCGGTGACGGCGTTGCCCAGTGCCATCGGCATCGACTCCAAAGCGCCCAAGGCCGAACAACTAGAAGCAGAAAAGTTCGTCGAGTTCGTTATGTCGGCCCAGGGCCAGCAGATCATGCAGTCGGGCGACCCCACGGGCGACTCCCTCTACTGGCCGGTCCTGAAGGGGGTCAACCCTCTACCGGCCCTGCCGCCGCTGTCCAGTATCCACGTCCAAAACATCAACCCGTATACCTGGGGTGCCCGCGAGGACGCCGTCAACACCTGGTTTACCGACAACATCGTTGAATAGCATCACCGTTGACCGCGGGGGCTACAGCCTCGGCGACGGTGTACGCCCGGGCCGGGGCACAGTGCGGGCCAGGTTGTCGGACCTGGCCCGCCACTATGCCGGCCAATGGCTCGTGTGGGCCATCCTGGCTTTTCTCGTAGCCGTACCTGTCGGCGCTTTCTTTATCCAGGTTTTCGTGCCCCGGCTCTTCGACCAGGGGACGTCGTGGTTCACCCTTTCCAATGTGGAGCAAGCCTTTCAGGGCCACACGTTCCTGGGCCTGTTCAACTCACTATGGGTAAGCGCGGTCGTCTGCGTGCTCGACCTCGTCATTGGCGGGGGAGTCGCCTGGCTGTCCATGCGTACCACCATCGGCGGACGACGCATATGGCCGGGGATGATGTGGGGACTGCTCCTCGTGCCCACCTGGCTGATGGCCCAGGGTTGGCAATACCTGACTGAGCCCAATGGGGTCCTGTCGCAGTTCGGCATGTACAGCCCCGTGGTCCACCACATTATTTTCAGCCCGACCGGGGTCGTTCTCGTCGATGCATTGGCGACAGCCCCGTACGCCTACCTCACGCTGTCGGCAGCTCTGGGCGGCCTTGGTAGCCAGTTCGAGGAAGCGGTGCGGGTCCACGGTGGGGGCCGGGCAGCCACTTTCCGGGTTGTGGTCCCGGTGCTGGCCCCGGCCATCCTCGCCTCGGTCGCGCTGGTCTTCGTGGAGACGATGAGCGACTACGGTGTCGCCTCCACCCTGGCGTTCCAGTCCCACTTCACAATGGCCACCTACGGCATATATCAATCGATCAACAACCTGCCCGCCCAGTTCCCGGTGGCAGGCGCCATCAGCATCCTCCTGTTGGCCTCCGCGGCCATCCCACTGGCCCTGCAGTCAAGGGTGACGCGGGGCCGCTCCTACGCCATTCTGAGCGGCCGCACCCGCCCGGCCACGCGCTACCGCCTGCGACGAGCTGCCAAGTGGTCTTTGACTTCCGTCGTCGGCCTCTTCTTCCTGGTGGCGCTGGGCGCCCGGCCCTCGGGGCGTTCGCCGGGTCGTTCGTCGCCAACCTGGGCAGTCCCCTCGGCGGCCAGTCGCTGACCCTGGCCAATTACCGGGAAGTCTTCTCTGGCGACATGGCCTACAGCCACTCGATCGCCGAAGGCGCGTCCGGGACGTCCGGGCCTGTGCTGCTTTCGACGATGCTTGCGGCGATAACGGCCACCATCACGGTCGTGGTGGGCCTTGCGGTGGCCCGGCTCTTGGTGGCACGGCGGCCCGGTCGGTTCACCAAAGCCGGAGACCTGCTCATCCTGGGATCCATTGCCCTGCCAGGGATCGTGCTGGGTGCCGGCTACATCTTTGCGTTCAACCTTCCTATCGCGAGCCGGCTCGGGGTCGACCTGTACGAGACGCTGCCGCTGCTGGTCATGGGGTACCTGGCCACTTCCATACCAACGACGTCCAGGATCATGATGGGCCCGGTGGCACAAGTGCACGGGTCGCTGATGGAGGCCGGGCGGGTCCACGGTGCCCGGGCACTGTCGGCCCTGCGGACGTGTTACGTCCCGGTCGTGTCCCGAGTCCTGGTGTTGGTTTGGCTGGTGACCCTGACGAAGACCTTTTGGGAGCTGCCGATCTCGCAGCTCCTTTACCCCCCCGGTCAGGAAACAGTCTCAGTGGCCATTGACAGCTGGGACAACAACTACCACCCCGAAGTTGGAGCGGCCATGACGGTAGTGGCGCTCGGCGCCTGCTTCTTGGTGATCGGGCTGGTGCTGGGCGGGTTCCGCCTGATAGCACCGAAAGGTTGGCGCCGTACCGGCGGGTGGCGTTCGGTTGCCTGAGCCAGTGGTGAGCGGTCATGGGGAGCCAGCGCGTGGGGAGCCAGCACGTGGGGAATCGGTCGACATCGTCGGCGCCACCAAGTTCTTCGGCTCGAAAGCGGCCCTGATGGCCCTGGACCTGCAGGTCGAGCCGGGCTCGTTCGTCGTGCTGCTGGGGCCGTCCGGTTCGGGCAAGACGACTCTCCTGCGGTGCCTGGCCGGTATAGAACGGCTGAGCTCGGGCGGCATCTCGATCGGCGGGAAGCTTGTCGCCGGCACCAACGTGCACCTGCCGCCCGAACGGCGGCGCCTCGCCATGGTTTTCCAGGACTACGCCCTGTGGCCACACATGACGGCGGCACGCAACGTGTTGTTCCCGCTCCGCCAGATGCGCGTCCCCGGGCACGAAGCTCAGCGCCGGTCCCACGAGATGCTCGAGCGCGTCGGCCTAGCCCATCTGGCCGAGCGTTACCCCAACGAGCTTTCGGGCGGCGAGCAACAACGGGTGGCGTTGGCCCGCGCCCTCGTGGGCGGTGTCGGGCTGCTGCTGTTCGACGAACCGCTGTCCAACCTTGACGCCGACATGCGCGAGCAGCTCCGCCTGGCCATTTCCACCCTGGCGCGAGACAGCGGGGCCACTTCCGTCTACATCACCCACGACCAGTCCGAAGCCTTCTCGTTGGCAGACCGGGTCGGCGTGCTGCGCGACGGGCAGCTCGTGCAATGGGGCACGCCTGAGGAGCTGTACCGCCGGCCGGTCAGCCCGTTTGTGGCTCGCTTCACCGGGATCTGCAGCGAGGCGCCGGTAACGCGCGTGGGCAGCGGCGCGGGCACGCTTGGGGCGCAATCGGTGGACGTGCGCCTGCCCGGGCGCAGCGGCGTTATCGTGACAGCCACTATGGCCCGCCCTGCCAACGACGGTGCTGCCTTGCAGATGTTCGTGCGCCCCTCCGGCGTGCACATCGTGGAGCCGACCGAGGGGCAGCTCGTGGCTCAGGTCCGTGACGTGGCGTTTGCCGGGAGGGGCTACGAGCACGCCTTGGCCGCCGAAGGGCCCGTCCTTTTCACCAGGATCTTCTCCGATCAACGTTGGGAACGAGGAAGTTCTGTCGGGGTCCGCCTCAGCCCGGAAGGGTGCTTGGTACTGCCTAGCGAGGACGGCCAGCCCGCTTCGGACGGCAATGGTCACGCCAACGGTGTTGACCTCAACGACGCGGCTAACGCGGAAATGCTCCCGCGCCAGGCAAGCTAGGTCAGTTATGCATTCCACCACGAGCGCCGTGACCCTGGCCCTGGCCGTTTTCCTTGCCAGCGCGGTCGAAAGTGTCGAGGCGCTGACGATAATTGTCGCCGCCGGCGTTTCCCGGGGCTGGCGGTCGGCGCTCACAGGCATGGCGGCAGCCATCGGGACGCTGGTGGTCCTCGTGGCGCTCCTCGGCCCGGCCCTGGTCTACCTCGTCCCGCTCAACGTGCTGCGAGCGGTAGTGGGGACGTTGCTCCTCGTCTTCGGTCTGCAGTGGCTGCGCAAAGCCGTGCTGCGCGCTGTGGGGCTGAAAGCCAAGCACGACGAAGACGCCATTTTCAAAGAGCAGGTCGAAGCACTGACGGCAGCAGAAGTCCCCAAGCCCGGGCCGGGAGGGCGGGTCGACGCGACCGGGTTTGCCGTGGCCTTCAAAGGGACGTTCCTCGAGGGGCTGGAGGTCGTCATCATCGTCCTCGGCTTGGGCGGAGGCGACCACCAGCTGGGGTTGGCCAGCGCCGCGGCCGGTGCGGCCATATTGGTCGTGGCCGGGGTCGGCTTGGTCGTGGCCCGCCAACTTGCGGGTGTGCCCGAAAACGCCATGAAAACGGTGGTGGGCCTCATGTTGACGTCGTTCGGGACCTTCTGGGCCGGGGAAGGCCTCGGCGTACGGTGGCCGGGCAGCGACCTGGCCATAATCGTGCTTGTCGCAATATACGCTCTGGTGACGTGGGCGCTGGTGGCCCTGCTCCGGCGGGCGCCCCGGCCGGTAAGCCCGCAACGGGCCCGTGCCTGAAGCGCCGGCGCCGTCGCAGGCGCCTCTCCCAGTGCGGTTGTTGAAGGGCTTCGGCGCTTTTTGGTGGGACTTCCTGGTGGGCGACACGCCTGAGCTGTTGATCGGCGTGCTCGTCGCGATTGCCCTGGTGGCTGTCCTTGTAAAGGCTGCGTCATTGAACGCGCCGGCCGTCGTGGCCTTCCCGGCAGCTGTCGTCGTGATGCTGGGCGGCTCCGTCTACTTTGCGAGGCGGTCCAAGCATTGAACACCGCAGGTACTGCGCAGGGGCGTGCGTCGTACGACTCGGGTCGTATCTGGCGCGCGATAAGTTCATCCTGAGGTCGCTCGAAAATCCGCCCTGGCCGGCATAGGTTTTTCACGTGCACGCAGCCCTGCCGAGGCGAGTCCTGATCGTTTCGGCCGGGATGGGCGAGGGCCATAACGCCGCCGCCAACGCTCTGAGCGAGACGATCTACGACTGCTGGCCGGGTTGTGTCGTAGAGCGCCTGGACACGATGGAGCTAAGAGGTGCCCGATTTGCTCGTGCCGCTCGGTGGGCGTACGGGTTCCAGCTTTCGGTCGTCCCTTGGAGCTATGCGGCTTTCTACGACCTTCTCTCGCGCTCAGACGGCTTCGCCAGCGCCATGAAGAGAGCCCTTGGGGCCTTCTTCGGGCACCACCTTTCCGGTGTCCTTGACGCCAAGCAACCCGATCTCGTCATCTCCACCTACCCTTTCGGGAGCGCCGCCTTGGACTGGCTGCGGGCGAAAAAGGAAATGGCCACGCTTGCAGTCACTTATGTCCCTGCGTTCCACGTTCACCCGCTCTGGGCCTACGAAGGCATCGACATGCACTTCGTCATGTACGACTCCGCTCCGGCCGATGCCCGCATGCCTGATTTCCGACGATCGATGCGGCTAGGGGCGGCGCCTGTGCAGGCCGGCTTCGGGGAGTTCGACCGCGACGAGGCTCGCAGCGTGTTGGAACTCCCTCGAGACGACTTCTACGTCCTGGTGACGGGCGGCGCCTGGGGCCTCGGGGACATCGACGCTGCCGTTGGAGCGTTGGTCGAACTGGACCCCCGGGTGCACGTGCTCGCCGTCTGCGGCAAGAACGCCGGTCTCAAAGCCCACCTGAGCGAGATTGCCAGCACTCACCCGGGCCAGTTGGAGGTTTATGGGTACGTGTCTACGATGCCTCATCTCATGGCGGCCGCTGACGTCGTGGTAACCAATGGAGCCGGTGTCACCGTCCTGGAGGCGCTCCGCACGCCCCGGCCCGTGATCGCGTTCGCCCCCCTGGCCGGGCACGGGACGGCCTCGACGGCGGAGATGGTACGGCGCAACCTCGCCGTTGAGGCTCGCGACGTCGCGACGCTCGTCGAGGAGGTCCGCAGGCTCCGGACGTGCCCCGACCTGGTCAAGGCTATGGAACGCGGAGGAGAGCGCTGGGCCGACGGTCGCTCGCTGAAACGGAGCCTCTCCGAGATCGGGGCCTTCTACGTGGAATCTGGCGGTATCAGCCCACTGAGCGGCCGCAGTGGCGGTGGTACGACTGGGGTCGTACGGGGGGGCCTCAAAGTTCATCCCCCAGGTGGTCGTTTTTAGCCCAGCACCGCCTTAGCGTTGTCCTTATGGACGACGACCGTCGCTGCACTCTGTCAGTCGTCGTACCGACCCGGAGCGAAGAGCCCAATGTTGCGCCTTTGACCTCCCGGTTGAGGGCCGCTCTTGCGCCCAGTGGGATCGACTGGGAGCTCGTGTTCATCGACGACTCCGACGACGGCACTGCGGACGCGATCCGCCGCGCGATGCTCGCCGATCCCGCTGTCCGCCTCGTCCACCGCGATCCCGGGGCGCGCCGAGGTGGGCTGGGAGGAGCGGTCAAAGCGGGCTTTGAAGTGTCGCGCGGTGAGGTGATCGCCGTGATGGACGCCGACCTGCAGCACCCTCCCGAAGTGTTGGCTGCCGTTATTGCGCCCGTACTTTCGGGTGAAGCGGACCTGGTCGCCGGCAACCGCTATGCGTGGGCGGGAGGGAACTTGGGCCTGGCCGGGAGATGGCGGCGATCGGTCTCGTGGTCCTGTCGGGTTTTGGTACACGCGCTGGTGCCGTCCAGCCGCCGGCTGGCAGACCCGCTCGGCGGCCTGTTCGCAATTCGCCGGTCCGTGCTTGAGGGAGCCACCCTGAGGCCCCGTGGCTACAAGATCCTCCTTGAGGTAGCGGTACGGTGCCAGCCGCGTTCTGTCGGCAATGTCGGCTTCGATTTCGCCCGCCGGCAGGCGGGAAAATCTAAGGCCGACCTCCGGGAAGGCCTGCTGTTCCTACGCCATCTCGGGTCTCTCGCCGCCGCCGACCGCGGCGAAGCGACGCCACCGCCCGCCCCTGCCGTCCTCGCCGCGGCCGGCCCGGCCCCGGGGGGGCCATGACCGCGACGTTCACCGAGGCTTCATCGTGCTGCTGACAACGATAATCGCACTGTTGGCTGCCGCCTTGTTCGGCGTCTCGACGGCTCTCCAACACCGCAGTGCCGGGCTTGTCAGCGAGGTCGACCAGGGCACGGACCGGGTCGGCGCGTTCATCGTCAGGGCATTGCGCCACCCCTTATGGATAATTGGCGCCATCGCTGATATCGGCGGTTTCGTGTTGCACGCCTTGGCTCTTCGACTAGGCCCGCTCACCGTGGTCCAGCCACTTTTGGTGAGCAGCATCGTTTTTTCCGTTGTCCTGCGGGAGCTCCTCGAGCGCAGGTCGCCCCGCCGCAGCGAACTTGTCTGGGCCACAGCCCTTACCATCGGCCTCGTGATGTTCCTTGCGATCTCGGCTCCGTCCGGCCGCCTCTCCCAGCCGGCGGACCCGGGGCCCGCCGCCATCGTGGGGGTGTTCATCACGCTCGGTGTCCTCGGGGCTCTCGCTGGGAGCCGGCGTTATAGGGGTGGCACGGCAGCTGCCTTGCTCGGCTCGGCGACGGGACTTTCGTACGCCGCAGTGGCGGGACTTCTAAAACAAGACATGACGTTGCTGGACCGGGGCGTGGGGACATTGGCCGGGTCATGGGCCCTTTATGCCCTTGTGGCCGTCGGCGCTTTCAGCATCGTGGTCAACCAGCTCGCTTACCGGGCAGGGCCGCTTAGTTCGAGCCTGCCCACCATCATGTCGGTAGACGCCCTTGTCAGCTTGCTGATCGGAGCATCCGTGTTCGACGAAGGGTTCCACAACGGGGCCTTCGACCTGTTTGGCGAGGCAATTGGGCTCGCTCTAATGCTGGTCGCCGCCGTGGGGTTGTCCAGATCTGTTCCCGGGCCGACCAGAGCGCGCCAGCAGCGCACAGCCCCGGTGCCCCGTCGCGCGCGGCGGCACGTTTTGGCACAATAGGCGGAGGTGGCGTCCCGGGGGTTGACAATGTGGCCCGTACAAGCACTGGGCGAGCGTGCCACGGCGGCCAAGGGTTTGTCGCAGTGGCAGCTGGCCGATCAGCGCCCGGCAAAGGCCAGACGCCTAGCCGTAGCCGCGCTGAAGGTCAGCGGCCCGGCACTTGTGGCCGTAGCGGCCTGCCTGTTTTGCTATGTCGTAGGTTGGCGCGGTACCGACTGGGCGGCCCAGATCTACCGGGTAGGCGAGGTCGTCCGTTACGGCGTCTCCCTTTGGGACCCGGGCTGGTACGGAGGTAGCTACCCGCTCAACTACAGCCTCCTTTACCCCGTCGCCGCCGCCAACATAGGGCTGTGGCCCCTGGCCGCGCTGTCGTGTGGAGCGGCCGCGCTAAGTTTCGACGGTCTGGTCACCGCAGCCGTAGGCAAACGGCCGGCCGCCAGCTGGTACTTCGCTATATCGATGCTGGTTGAGGTCGCCATCGGGCAGTTGCCGACCCTCACCGGTGAGGCGATGGCACTCGGTTGCGCCTGGTGCTTCGCCCGGTGGCGGGCCGCCGATAAGGGACCTCTCGGCCGGCGTCGTGCCACGCTCTTGTTCGTCGGCGGCCTCGGTCTTGGCGTGGCGACCGGGCTGACGACTCCCGTGGTCGGCTCGTTCCTCGCGTGTAGCTCTGTGCGCAGTAGCCGTGGCCGACTGGGGCCGCTCAACACGGCAGGCTTTGCTCGAGATCGGCGCCGCCGCGCTGGTCATGGCAAACGCGGCCGCCCTCCCACTTGTTTTCCCGGGCCGGCGTTTTTCCCTTTCCTTACGGCGACTTGGTGGCCGTGCTCTCCGTGTGCGCCTTGTTGGCGAGCCCTCTGCTGTCCACGCCGAGACCGGTGCGGGTGGCAGCTTTGCTGTACGCAGGCGCAAGTGTCGCCTTGTTCGTCGTGCCCACTCCTATGGGCGACAACGATGCACGGCTCGGCGCTTACATCGGTGTCCCATTGGTCCTGTGCTACCTGCCCCGTCTGACCTGGCGCCGGAGGGGCCGGACCGGTGCCGGCTCGCCCGCGCCGGTGACCAGTTCGCGCCGGGTCGCGCTACGAGCCGTGTCGGTGATCGTCCCCATTTGCCTCATCGGCTGGCACTGGGGAGGGATCGTGGAAACCCTGAGCGGACAGGCCAATGGTGCATCCAGCGGCCCCGCGTTTTACGAGCCTCTCGTCCACGAGCTCGACGTCCTCAGCAAAGGCAAACCTGTCCGCGTCGAGGTCCCTCCTACCGAGCACCACGGCGAGTCCGCCTATATCGCGCCCGCCTTCAGCCTGGCTCGCGGGTGGGAACGACAACTTGACATTGCTTACAACGGGCTCTTCTACCAAAAGGGAGCTCTGACCCCTGCGTCCTACCGGTCCTGGCTCCTGTCAAACGGTGTTTCCTACGTTGCGCTCCCCAATGCGCCGCTCGACTACGCCGGGACAGCCGAGGCCGCCCTGCTCCGGTCGGGGTCCGTCGCCGGCCTGCAAACGGTTTGGCACAATGCGAATTGGCACCTTTGGCGGGCCCTGGGGAGCCAGGGACTGGCGAGCGGCCCGGCGTCCGTCGTCGCGTTGAGCCCAAAAGCGGTCGTGGTCCGCTTCTCGGCCCCCGGTACCAGCGTCGTGAAGATACGTTGGTCGCCGTCATGGTCGCTCGCGTCGGCCATCGGGGCCGGCGCCTGCCTCATAGCTGCTCCTGGCGGGTGGACTGAGTTGAGGGCAGCTCACGCCGGCCGGTTCCGCCTCGTTGTGTCCGTTTTTGGGGCCGACCACGGGAACTGTAAAGACATTCGCTCGGCCCAGCCGCGCTGAACCAGCGGGGCCGCCTCGTTGGCCCTAGGCGCTCCACGCGGAATTAATTTGGGATTTCTGCGCTTTGTCCGCCCCTTCTTCCTCTGACGAGCTATGGTATAACTAATATGTTAGTGGAACACTACATTAGCGGAAGGAGAGTGGGTGATCGAGTTCCAGCTCGACAGCACATCGGGCGTCGCCACTTACTTGCAGTTGGTACAGCAGGTCCACCAGGCCTTGAAGCTCGGCATCCTCGAGCCGGGGGACCAACTGCCGACAGCCCAGCAGGTCGTCGCTAAGTTGGCGATCAACCCCAACACCGTGTTGAAGGCCTACCGGGACCTGGAGCGGGAGGGCCTGGTCCGCCCCCGCCCAGGCCAGGGCACTTTCATCGTCGGGACCCTCCACCGCAGCGATCCCGTCGCTCAGGAGCGGTTCCTTACCTCGATGACCAGCTGGCTGCGAAAAGCGCGTGCTGCCGGGCTCGGTCCCGATGACATTGAGGCGATCTATCGCACCGCTGTTCGTGATTCCTTCGCCGAAGGCGTGGCATGACCGCCCTCATCGAGACTAACGGCCTCGGTAAGCGCTATGGCCACAGGTGGGCACTTCGCGACTGCACCTTGTCCATCCCGGAGGGCAAGGTCGTCGGCCTAGTGGGCCCGAACGGAGCCGGCAAGAGCACGCTGCTTCACCTCGCGGTCGGGCTGCTCGCCCCGACCTGCGGGTCGATAGCTGTGCTCGACGGGCGCCCCGGCGATGGGCCGGCGCAGCTCGACAAGGTCGGCTTCGTTGCGCAAGACACCCCAACCTACGCCGGGCTCTCGGTTGCGAAGCACCTTCGCATGGGCGCCTACCTCAACACAAACTGGGACCACGAACTGGCAAGGGCCGGGTCGACCGGCTCGGCCTGGACCTACGCCAGAAGGCAGGCTCGCTGTCGGGCGGCCAGCGGGCCCAGCTCGCGCTGACAATCGCCATTGCGAAGCGGCCCGAGATCTTGCTCCTAGACGAGCCCGTCGCCAGCTTGGACCCTCTCGCCAGGCGGGAGTTCCTCCAGGGCCTGATGGAGATCGTTGCCGGGCACGGGGTCAGCGTCGTGCTGTCGTCGCACCTCATTGCCGATCTCGAGCGTGTTTGTGACTACCTCGTAGTCCTCGTGGGTTCGCAAATTGAACTTGCTGGCGAGGTCTCCCAGTTGCTCGCCGCTCACCACCGCCTTACCGGGCCTCGGCGGGACCCCCGCTCGCTGCCTTCGGACCAGACAGTTGTCGAGGAGAGCCACACCGACAAGCAGAGCACCTTCTTGGTCAGGACTGACCGGCCAATTCTCGACCCGGCATGGGCTGTGCGGCCGGTCACCCTCGACGACATGGTCCTTGCCTATATGGCCGCCCGAGCCCGACGACCCGCGCCGCCCGCCCGCTTGGCGTTGGGGGTTGTGGCATGACCAGGTTCGCTTGGCTCCAGTTCCGAACGCAAGCCGCCATTGCGGCAGGCGCCTTGGCGGTCATTGGCATCTTGCTCTTTGTTACCGGGCCGAACCTGGCCCACCTTTACGGCACAACGGTCGCCAACTGCGCGGCGCACGGGGACTGCGCCGCCGCCGCAACGACCTTGCTTTCCAAGGACCACCTCTTGCAGGGCCTCGGTGAGGTCCTCGTTGCCCTCCCCGCCCTGGTCGGGATCTTCTGGGGCGCACCGCTCGTAGCCCGAGAGCTCGAGACCGGGACCGAGCGCCTTGTGTGGGCACAGGGGGTCACCCGCACCCGGTGGATCCTTGTAAAGCTCGGTCTGATCGGTGCAGCGGGTGTCGCCGCAAGCGCACTTCTGAGCTTCATGCTGACCTGGTGGTCGAGGCCCTTCGACCGGGTCAACATGAACCAGTTCACTTCAGTGTTCGACCAACGAGACATCGTCCCGATCGGTTACGCGGCCTTTGCTTTTGCGTTGGGAGTAACCGCTGGTGCCCTTCTCCGCCAGACGCTGCCCGCCATGGCCAGCACGCTCGTCGCCTTCGTTTCGGCCCGACTTGTTTTCAGCCACTGGGTCCGCCCACACCTCATCTCGCCGCTTCGGGTCGTTACGCCTCTCCACGTCACCTCCGCGATGAGCTACAACGAGTCGGACAACGGGCCGCTCACGTTGATCGGGGCCAAGCCCGGCGCCTGGGTGTACTCGGCCCAGGTCGTCAACAAGGCGGGCCACCTCGTCTCCGGCACCTTTCTCGATCGCGGTGCTTGCCTGAAAAGCCGAGCTGCGCCGGCCTGTATTGGCCAGCTGCGAGAAGCCCTTGTATACCAGCCCGCTAGCCGGTTTTGGGCCTTCCAGTGGTACGAAATGGCAATTTTCCTAGGCCTGGCCATCATTTTGGGTAGTTTCTGCGTCTGGTGGGCACGCAGCCGTCTTGTCTGAGCGTTTCACATCGCTCATTCGGCGGGAGCGAGGGACCGGCAAGCGCTCTGGGCGGCCCGGAACTGCGAGGAGTTGGGGTCGATGCCACTTAGCCGCAAACTGATGCCGTTCGTGCTCTCGGTCGGGTCGGGAAAGTTCGGGGCCCCGTGCGATCGCATGCATTCGGAGTACTTGAGGGCCCTGCCCATCATCTGAGCGAGCTGCGCTTGTGACGGCCCATTGCCGTCGTTGGGGAGCAGGTGCTTGCAGGCGCTGTTGGCCGACACGAACTTGGGAGCGTTCTGGTCCACGTTCGCGATCGTGACGCCGTGCTCGTGGCTGTTGTTAACCAGGGCCGGGTCTGGGAAACCAGCGTCGTCGTGGGAGCGCATGCAGGCGGCGTAGGCGATGTTCGCTTCGTAGATTTGTTGTATGTCTGATGACCCACCTGACGCAGCGGCGGGCAAGGTCGTCGGTGGCGGGGTGGCTTTACCGAGCTGAGCGACCGAGCTCGGCGCGGTACCGCCGCCGCAGGCCGACGCAGGCATTGCAATGGCAAGCACGCTGCCGACGATCATGGTTACCCGCCTGGCGGGGACGCGCGTGTGCGAGCCAGTTCGCATTGCGAGATGGGTTGGCATGGATACGTCGTACACCTAGCCCGATAACAGCGCCGTAACGGGGGCTGTTGCACACGTGTTGCTCAGGACGGGCCCGCCTGCCCGCTATGTCCACGCTGTCCTTGGATGTCCGGGCGGGCGATGGCGAGGTAGGAGACAAAGACGAAGACGGCCACGGCGAAGGCGATCGCGGTCCGCCCGTCGCCGAAGTTGACGCCGCTGAGGGCTCGGGGCTTGCTGATGTAATCGGCGAACGACGCACCGAGCGGGCGCGTAAGGACATATGACATCCAGAACGCGGCAATGCCGTTGAGGCCGAAACGCCACCACGCCAGGGCCGGGAGCAGGATGAGGGCTCCAAAGAGGATGCCCGAGGCCAGGTAGCCCAAGTTGAGCGATGTCGCCGTGAAATCCCCGAGAGCGGTCCCGAGGGCAAAGGTCGCGAACACGGTGGCCCAGTAGAAGCCTTCGCGACGCTGCGTCGTAATGCTGTGGATCGACAGGGTGCCCTCGCTGCGGTGCCAGAGCCAAAAGACGGTGGCCAGTACCAACGCCCACAACACAGTCGTCCCCGCGTACGGGATATGGACGTCGAGATGGAGGAAATCGGCAACCCCCGTACCCGTTATAGCGATGGCAAAGGCCAAAGACCAGTAGGCGAACGCGCGGTAGCGACGGGTAGCGAACTGCAGCACCAGCCCGGCGAGCAAGACCAACACTTCAGCGCCGCCGCCTCCGATGTTGCCCCACGTCTTGAGGTAGTCAGAGGTCGCTTCCCCGCCGGCCGTCGTAAGGATTTTCACCACCCAGAAAACGAAAATGACTTCCGGGACCTTGGCCGCCACGGGCGCGGGGAAGATGCGCCCGATCAGGGGCAGCTGGCCATCCGTTGGGGCCTGGGTGCCAGTCAAAGGCGTGGGGCGGGAGTTATTGCCGATGGGGCTCACCTAGGTTTTCTCCTTACGTTGGCCAGAGGTGTTGAGTTGAGCCGTTCTGGCCAGTACTGATCAGGGCTGCAGCCCTCGACGATGTCCAAGAACAAGGATAACCGCGGGATCTTTTGAGCGTGCATCGTCGCCTCGTCGAGCGAACGGGTTCTCCTCAGGCGGGAACGCCGGCCAGGGCTACGGCGACACCGAAGGCGCCAGCGACGAGCAACGCGCTCACGACGCCTCGCCTGGCGACGAAGAGCCACGTGATGGCTCCCGCAAGCACGGGGATTTGCCAGAGGTGGCCCAAGGAAAGGCCAAGCGGGATGGCTGACCCGGCGATGGCGCCGATGACCGCCGGCCCGGCTCCGGTAAAGAACGACCGCACGGCAGCATTGGCGCGGATCCGGTCGAAATGCCGACCCCCCACAAGAACAAAAGCGAAAGAAGGTGCGAAGGCGACCAAGGCGGCCAGTAGCCCACCGCCCACGCCCCCGGCCGCGTAGCCGACGACGGCCACCGTCTGTACAACCGGGCCCGGGTGATCTGGCCCAGCGCAACGGCGTTGAGGAACTGGGCCCCGGTCATCCAGTGGTAAGTGGTCACAGCGTCGTGCTGCATGAGCGGGATGATCACAAACCCCCCGCCATAGGAAAGGGCGCCAACTTTGAGCGCCACCCAGGCCAACGCCGCGAGGCCACCGCCGGCGGCCCCGTGCACGACGAGGGCAGGCAAGAACGCCTGTGCCAGCCAGGTGACCTGGGTGGGCGCCGGTAGCGGATGAGGACCTCGGTGGCTCCGCAGCCGACGAGGACCAGCACCAGGAACGGGCCGACCGTAGCAGCGGCGGCTCCCCCCAATAAGGCGTAGGCAACCCAGCGCGCCCTTTGAACGCGCTCGGTGCCGGTCCGGCGCCAGCTCGCAGGGACTAGCCTCCAGGCTGCATTTAGTGCCACCGCCGGGACTGCCGCCCCTGCGCCAGCCGCCGCGCCCAGGGCCAAACGGGCGGGTGGGCGGCCAAAAAGACCGTGGAGAGCAGCAGGATAAGGCCGAGCCCGGGGACGATGAAGCACAACCCGCCGAGTACCCCGCCCACGGCCCCGCGCAGTCGCCACGCGCAGTAGATAGCCAGTTGAGTCGATGCCGGCCCCGGGAGGAGGTTCGTCGTGGCGATGGCGTCTTCAAACTCCTTGGGCTGCATCCAGTGCCGCTCTTCGACGCACATCCGGCGGAGCAAGACGATATGGGTTGGGGGGCCTCCGAAACCGGTGCACCCGAGCCGGAGCCATTCCTTGCCGATGGTGCCGAGCGTGGCTCGCGGCACAGGTTGGTGCTCACCTTCGTCACCGGTCACGGGATCTCATTGTCTAGTGCAGGTTGGAGTGCACTTGCTCGGCTTCTTGTGATTGATCGGGTACCGGCCACATGGAGGCTGTGGTGAACCGAACGGTTATCCTAAGTCCTCCGCCGGGCAGGGCGTCTGCTTGGAGGTGGCCGTGGTGAGCGGCTACGACCGAGGCGACGATGGATAGGCCGAGCCCGACGCCTTGCCCGTTGGCGAGCCGTTGGTCGAGCCGGGTGAACGGTTCGAACAGCGAGGCCACTTTTCGCTCGGGGACGAGCGGCCCGGTATTGGTGACCGAGAGGTAGGACTGCCCGCGGTGCGTCCCGGTTTCGACTTGTACCGAGCCGGAGTTCACGTTGTAGCGCACGGCATTGTCTACGAGGTTGGCCGCGAGGCGGTCGACCAGGATGCGGTCGCCAAGGGTTGGGGCCGCTGACAGGTCAGCTTGGATGAAGACATTGGCGGCTCTCGCGGAGGTGCTCGTCTGGTCAATAGCATCTTGCGCTGCCGCTTCGAGGTCCACAAGTTCCCGGTTGGCCAGGCCGCGGTCGGACCGGGCCAAAGTCAGGAGCCCGTCGATGATCGCTTCCGATTGGTCGAGTGCTTTGCGGACGCGTCCTAGGACGGTCTCGAGGCCTTCGACGGTCCGGGTGGGCTTTGCCATCGCCACGTCGATGAGGGTGCGCATGGAAGTGAGCGGGGTCCGTAGTTCGTGGGAAGCGTTTGCCACGAAACGTCGCTGGCTTGCGAAGGCGAGGTCGAGGCGGTCCAGCATGTCGTCGAAGGTGTCGGCGAGCTCTCGGAGCTCGTCGTGGGGCCCGTCGAGGCCGATCCGTTCATTGAGATGTTCTTGCGATGCGCGACGCGCGGCCCCGGTGACCTTGTGGAGCGGGACGAGGATCCGCCTCCCGATCGCCCAGCCAAGCAGGCCGGCCACGACGGTGGCGACGCCGAGGCCCACCAGTGACCACAAGAGCAGTTCATGGAGCTCTTGTGTTCGTTCCATGTCGGCGCCGAATTTGGAAGCTACCGCAAAGGCTTGTTTGCACGTACCTAGCTGAGCGTCCGTGAGCGTGCCGTTTTGTTTCCCTGAGTAGCAGCTTTGGAGGAAGTGCTTATTGATGCTGGCTGTTTTGACAACCGCGACCGACGGGAGGCTGTGGCCGACGAGCGTGTAAGTGACGGCGACGAACGCTCCGCCGGTGACAAGGAACAGGCCAGCGCACGCCATCGCAATTCGGGCGCGCACGCTTCGTCGTCCGAGGATCTTGCGCCGGAGCGTGTTTACCGGCATTTCTACGGGATCCGGTACCCGCCGCCAATGACGGTCTCGATCAGCGGAGGGTCTCCGAGCTTGCGACGGAGACGTCCAATAGTGACCGAAACGGTCTTGGTGAAGGGGTCGGCGTTCTCGTCCCAGACTTGTTCTAGGAGCTGCTCGGCGCTGACTACCGCCCCGTCCGCAGACACGAGCACCTCGAGGATCCCCAGTTCCTTACGGGCCATCGGCACGGGGCGGCCTGCCCTGGTGACGCAGCGACGAGCCCGGTCGACGACCACGTCACCGCGCGTCAGTAGCGGCGGTGTCGAAGGGCTGCGGCGCGCCAGGGCTCGCACCCGGGCGACCAGCTCGGAAAAGTCGAAAGGTTTGGCCAGGTAATCGTCGGCACCGAGGTTCAACCCCTCGACCCGGTCCTCGACTTGCCCGGCCGCGGTCAGCATCAGTACCCGGCTGGGACAGGGCGACGCGACGATCTGCTCGCAGAGCTTGTCGCCGTGCAACCCAGGCAGGTCGCGGTCCAAGATGACCACGTCGTACGTGTTGACGGCGGCTTTGTCGATCCCGCTCGGCCCGTCGTAGGCGACGTCGACGGCCATCCCCTGGTCGCGCAGCCCCTCGGCCACAGTGTCCGCAACGACCGGATTGTCCTCGACGACTAGTACCCGCACCAACTCCATGTTGGCGCAGCGGGGGCAACACTGGCACAACACTGCCACGGGCGACCGCGGTGCTGTGCCCCGCACCGCCGCGGCACAATGCTCCACGCACCCGACCGTGTTGTCTCAATGTTGCCCGTCCTTTCGTACGGTTCTCTTATGAACCAACAACCGTCACGACCGCGTCGAATTTCAATTGGGCGACATCGATGGCCCGCCGCCGGCGGAGTGGTGTTATTGGCGCTGGCGCTGGGCGCCTGCGGTTCGAACGAGGCCTCCCCTCCAGTGGCACACGTCGTCAGCTCGTCGACCACTACGCCCACCGGGACCGGTAGCAACGCCCTGCTTGCGGCCACACGTTGCCTCCGCCAGCACGGCCTCCCGAACATGCCGGGCCCGGTCCTTGCCACCGAAGGCCCGGCGAAGGGTCAGATGGTCCTCGACAAGGCGGCCCTTGCCGCCTATCCCAGCTCGGTGGTCAGCCAGGCCACGGCGGCCTGTAGTGCCGCCCTTGCGCATATCGGGGGCCCGGGTTCAAACACGGCCGCTAGCGCACGGGAGCTCCGAAACCTGCTCGCCTTCGCCCATTGCGTGCGCGACCACGGCATCTCGAACTTCCCCGACCCCAACAACCAGGGCGGTTTCGACCTGGCCGGGACCGGGATCAATAGCCACGAGCTCACCACGGCAGAGCTTGCAGCCGCAAGGGCGTGCCTGCCGACCGCACACGGCGACGTCAACATCCCCGCGCAGGGCAGCGGTACGAGCCATGGCGGCTAATGGCAATCGGGTGGCCTGGAACCTCACAGCTCAAACGCGGGCAGGACCATTGTCCTACTCCTGTACTACCGAGGGATTATGGCGGTCAGGAAAAAGCGATCAGTTTCGATACCGCCCGACCTTGATGAAAAGATCGAGCGGGCGGCCGCAGCTGCGGGGCTGATATACAGCGCGTGGCTGGCGGCTACGGCGCGAAAGGAGTTCGTGGTCCGGTCCGGGTTGGATGCCGTAGCCAGTTTTGAGCGTACCCACGGCGCTTTCACCGCCGAGGAGACCGCTGCGGCGGAGGGCTGGCGCGCGACGCGCTCGATAGAGGTCGACGTAGTGGGGCAAGCCAGCGGCACCGCGCTTGATGGGCGTCACCATGACGCAGGGGCGCTCGTCGCCGCCGAGCGAGCAGAGCGCAGGATGTGGGCCCGGCACCGCGCATTGCTCCTTGCGCGGGAAGTCCCGACTGTGCCCGCTCCGGTAGTTGCGCAGGCCTGGCGCGGTGGGAGCCGCCAAGCGCTGCTGCCCGGGCCCCTGGCCGGCTGCGAGAACGAACCCCTTGACGACAGCCTGGCCCGGTCAGTCGGGGCGTTAGCCGGCCGTGCTATGACAACCGACATGGTTGATGTCTGCGTCGGCGAAGGCGCCCTTCGTCGGCACGACGTAGTGATTAGTTCCGGTCCGATGGACGTTGCCGCAATTGCCGGGGCTACCGGGCGTGCGCTCGAAGTCGAGCTGCCTTGAGCGATCTCGACGACCGCGTCCTGTCGCTCCGCCTTATTGCCCGGTGTTCGGAGGCCCCAAACCGGCGGCCTCACCCAGTGAAATGCACGCTCGCAGGGCTGCAAGGACTTGTGGGGAGGTCCTGTCGATCCCGGCAGGGGGGTCCATGGCGCCCGTGGTGGGGTTCGGGTCGGGGAAAGCCGAGACCCCGTGGGCGCGCATGCATCGGGCCACGGCAAGCAACTTGCGTATCTCGGTTGCGCTGACCTGCGGCGTTGTCGTCGGCGGTGGTAAGTACTGCGCACAGGCCCGCTGCCCAGCTTCGAAGGTCGGCGTGGAGGCCTCGCTTTTAGTGACCTGGACCATCTGGCCCTTGGCCGCCTTGATGCCGCCCGGTGGCTCGAACGATGCCGCCGCGGGAAAGTCGACGACCCCGTGCGAGCGCATGCATGCGGCGTACTCGCCGAGCTCCCCGCCTGCGGAGGAGCCGCCGTGCGATGCGGCCGCAGCCGGCCGAGCTGTGGTGGTTGTAGCCAGGCTGGCTACGCCTGCGTTGGGGGTGCCTCCACAGGCGGACGTGGCGAGGGCGAGGCCAACGACGGCGGGAGCGATCAGCAGCAATCTCAGTTGCCGAGATCCTCCCAGTGACATCCTGAGAGTATACACTCAGAGTACACCTGTCAGTCAATAGACCGTACCGCGGCGTTCCCCGCCGAAAAGCTCAAGACATTTCTGTGACCCGGTAACCGACGTTGGTGATGGTCTCGATTACAGGGGGTTGGCCGAGCTTTCGTCGCAGCCGGCTGAGCGTGACAGTAACGGTGCTCGTGAACGGGTCGGCGTTCTCGTCCCACACCTTCGCCAACAGTTCCTCAGTACTGAGCACGGTGTGCTGGGCGCGCATCAGGGCTTCCAATAACGCGAACTCTTTGGCTGACAGGTCGAGGCGGCGGCCGTCGCGGGTGACAGTGTGGCGCAGGGGGTCGAGCTCGATCCCTGCAGCTTTGAAAATCCGCGCTTGGGCGCCGGGGCGGCGGCGGGCGAGGGCGCGGGTGCGCAGCACGAGCTCGGCGAAATGGAACGGCTTTGAGAGGTAGTCGTCGGCACCGAGGCTGAGGCCGCTCACGCGTTGCGAGGGGCCCCTGACGCGGTGAGCATAAGCACCATTGCCGGGTTCTCACCCTCGGCGACCATTCGGCAGATCACGTCCCCGTGCACCCCGGGGAGGTCACGGTCGAGCACGATCACGTCGTAGTCGTTGAGGTCGATCTTGGCGGCGGCTTGGATCCCGTTGTATGCGACGTCCACGGCCATCCCCTCGTCCTGCAGCCCGTCGACGAGCGCGTCGGCGAGAGTGCGGGAGTCCTCGACGACCAGGACTCTCAAGCTGGCACCCCGCCCGCCGACCTGACCACGAGCGGCAGGGCAATCGCAACGCTTAGCCCACCCTCGCTGAACGCTTCTAGGTCGAGTGTGCCGCCGTGTACCTCGACGATCGACGAGACGATCGCCAACCCCATGCCGACGCCTTTGTCCGACCCGGTCCGCGCCGCCCCGGCGCGCCAGAAAGGTTGAGTAATTTGCATGATTTCCACAGGGTCGAGGACCGGTCCGCCATTATCGACGACCAGGAGCGCGCGGTTGCCCGTGACCGTCGTGGTGACACGTAACCAGCCACCTGGCTGGTTGTGCTTGACGGCGTTTTCGACCAGGTTTTCTACCATTCGGGAAAGCAACGTTTGGCTGCCGGTGACCCACACGTCCGTGTTCTCCCGCTGCTCGACGTCTAGTCTCATCGCTGAGATCGCCTCGGAGCGACGGTCGACCGCCACGTGGGATAGCTCGGCGAGCGACACCGTGGACCGGTCGGTGAGCGGCCCCTGCTGCGCTTGGGCGAGAGTGAGGAAGCTCTCAAGTAACTGGTCGGCGTGGTCGAGCTCACGGCGGAGACGGTCGGTGAGAGTTCGGACGTGGGGGGGCACTGCTTCGCGTTTTGCCATTGCAACATCTAGCGATGTACGCATCCCAGCGAGCGGTGTGCGAAGCTCATGAGAGGCGTTGGCGACGAACTGATGCTCGAATGCAAACGACCGCTCGAGCCGGTCGAGCAACTGGTCGAACGTGTCTGCCAGTTCCTTCAGCTCGTCGTCGGGGCCGGCAAGGTTAAGGCGCTCGTGCAGGTTCGTCGCGGAGATCTCTTTAGTTGTCGCTGTAATTGTGCGCAGCGGTCGCAAGAACCGTCCCGCGACAAGCCAACCAATAACCAGCGAGGCCCCCGCCATTGTCGCCAAGGCGACGAGCGAGGCGACTTCGAGCTGGCGTCGGTCGGAGCGGTGCTGGACCACGCCGGTTGCCTGGTCCGCCGGGCTCCCCGCGGCAACGGGCGTTGCTTGTACGGCCACGGCGCCGGTTGTCCCCTGCCACACGACGAAGTTGACAGCCAATAGGCCAATCCCCGAAGCGACGAAGACGGCGAAAAAGACAAGAGCAAGACGGACACGGATGGTGTGTCGTGGCCGCTTAGGCCAGGAGTTATGACCCGGCCTGTCGGGATGGGGCGGCACGCCCTGAAGGTACCTCAGCCCGCCTTACAACCAGGTAACAAGCTCCGTTAGGTCGGTGTCGGGGGCTCCGGCGTACAACGACAGAGGAGGGTCATTGACCTACCGACGACAAGTACCAGACGCCCAGGAGCGACCAGATGACAAAATCTTGCAAGCCCGCGGACCGCTACGAGCACACGCCTCAGGGGCGGCGCCGGTGTTGGTCGTCCCGGTCCGGGTCAACTGCCGCGACGGCGACATTGCTCGCGTTGGCGGTCTTTGCCGCCGGGTGCGGCGGTGCTCCGTCCAAAGGGGGCTCGGGCCCGATGGCTCGGTTCGTCGACTATGCGGTGTGCATGCGTAGTCACGGCATCCATGACTTTCCCGACCCCGTTGCAAGCCCGGGTGGGGGAGTCGCCTTCCAGGTCGACGGCGGCCCGGGCAGCGACCTGAACCGCAACAACCCGACTTTCAAAACGGCGGAGCAGGCTTGCCAGTCGCTGTTGCCCGGCGCAGGGCGGGCCCCGGCCCAGTTTCGTCGCAGGAGCTCGCTGCCGAGGTCAACTGGGCGCGCTGCATGCGCTCGCACGGGCTCGCGGACTTCCCCGACCCCAACGCTCAGGGTGTGTTCGACAGCGCCAGGTTCGACGAGAGCTCGCCCGCGTTCCAAACCGCCAGCAAGGCCTGCGCGTCGTCGCAGCCTTCGGGGCCGACTCCGGTGGGCCCTGGAAGGCGAGAAGGCGGGGCCCCTAGCCGAGCTCGGGTGGCATCGCTCATTGGCTCTGAGGTCGTTGTCCCTGGTTGGGTGGGCCGCTTGTCACGTCGGCGGGCCGAGGTGCGGCCTGTCCCAGGATTTCCCCGGGCGAACGAGCCAACTTGTGGGTATGTAGCTAGCAGCGGCGCCGCAGGCGCAGCAGGAGCGAGGTCGTGACCTGTCTGTCGAGGCGACGAGCAATGCGGGAGAAGCGGGCGGGATCGGTTCGCCGGAGTTCTACCAGCTCCTGGTTGAAGCTGCCCCGGACGCAACGGTTGTAGTCGACCAGAGCGGTCGTATCGTGCTCGTGAACGCCCAGGCCGAGGCGATGTTCGGCTGGCTTCGGGCGGATCTCCTCGGGCGTCCCTTGGAGGTCCTCGTGCCTACGGCCATGAAGGCTGGGCACGGCCAGCATCGCGCGGACTTCTACGCCGACCCCCGGACGCGCCCCATGGCTGAGGGCCGCGCCCTCACTGCGATCAGGGCGGACGGCACCGAAGTGCCGGTGGACATCAGCCTCAGCCCGGTCCGGGTAGCGAGCGGGATGCTGGTCAAGGCGGCGGTCCGCGATGCGACTACCCGTCTCGACACAGAGCGCCGGCTGCAGGCCAGCGAGGAGCAATGGCGGACCAGCCTCGAGTCGATGCTGGACGGCTTCGCGATCGTCCACAGTGTCCGAGTTGGCGGTGCGATCGTCGCCTTCGAATGGGCCTACATAAACGGCGTCGGGGCCAGGACCTACGGCACGACGCAGTCCGAGCTCGTCGGCAAGTCGATGGGGGACCGCCTCCCGAGCTTCAACGGGTCGGACCTCTTCTTCGCGATTTGCCACGTCGTCGAGACTGGCGAGCCACTGGAGCGGACCTCCACTGTCGCAGTCGACGCGTCAGTGAGCGGGGTGTTCGACTCGCGCTACTGGAGGCTCGGCGACGGCTGCGCCATCACATGGCGCGACGTGACCGCTATGCAACAGGCTGTCGCAGCGGTGCGCGAGAGCGAGGAGCGCTTCCGCGCGTCGGTGAACAACCTGAACGAGTCCCTTTCGGTGTTCTCCGCCGTCCGCGACGGCACGGGTGCCATCGTCGACTTCCGTTGGGAGTTCGCAAATGCAGCCTCGAGCGCGATCACAGGGTTCAGCTCGGAGGCGCTCGCGGGCCGGCTTCTGCTCGAGACACTTCCGGGACAGGGGCCGAGCGGCATGATCGAGACCTACGCGAAGGTTGTCGACACGGGCGAGGCCTGGGCGGAGCCGTCGCTTTGGTACGAGGATGTCTGGGGCGACGGCAATCGCAGCCGTCATTGCTTTGACGTGCGCGCGACGAAGCTCCAAGACGGCTTCGTCGTCGTCACCCGTGACGTGACCGCCGAGCGCCTTGCAGACGACGAGCTGGCGCGCCGGGGTGCCGAGCTCGAGGCGACGAACGCCCACTTGGAGGTCAGGTCCCGTGCGATGACCCTGCTCGCGAAGGGCACCGACGCCCTGCAACGGTGCGCGCACCTCGACGAGGCTCTGGAGATCATCGGGCGTGCGACCCCACTCGTGTTCGGCGGCACACCGGGGGCGTTGTACGGGCCTGCTCCCGGGTCGGGGGCTTTCGTCAGGATCAAGGCCTGGGAGAGCTTCGAAGGTCTTCGCTCGATCGAGCTCGACCAGTGTTGGGCCCTTCGTTCGGGGACGATCCACACCTTTGGGGCGGACCCGCTCTCTCTGCGCTGCCGTCACTCCACATCCGACGTTCCCTGGACCGTGTGCATCCCGCTCAGCGAGCAAGCCGAGACCATCGCGCTCATCTGCCTGGAGTCGACTGAGAACGGAGGTAACGGGAGCCGCAGGCAGGAGGTCGCCGAGCTGTTGGGCACGCAGTGGGGGCTCACGCTCGCCAACCTTCGACTGCGGGAAACGCTTCGCGAGCAGTCGGTGCGTGACGTCCTCACAGGCCTGTTCAACCGCCGGTACCTGGACGAGGCGCTGAAGCAGGAACTGCACCGCGCCGAGCGTGGGGACGGCTCGCTGTGTGTGGTGATGATGGACCTCGATCATTTCAAGTCGTTCAATGACAAGCACGGGCATCCCGCGGGCGACGCTGCGCTGCGTGACCTAGGGCGCTTCCTCCTCGAGTCGACCCGCGGGGAAGACGTTGTCTGCAGGTACGGGGGAGAAGAGTTTGTGCTCGTCATGACCAAATGCAGCGAGAAGGACGGCGAGATCCGTGTGGAGGACCTGCGGGCCCGCTGGCGAGCCCGCGGAGCGGCTCATATGTCGCCCGAAGAGGGGCTGTACCCCACGATCTCGGCAGGCATCGCTTCCTACCGCCCGGGCTTGACGAGCGCGGAAATGCTGGCCATCGCCGATCGCGCTCTCTACCAGGCAAAGGTGGCCGGGCGCGACCGCGTCGTCGTCGCGACCTCGTGAGCGGCGCCACCCCGGCTCTTGAGGTGCTCCAACGTGGCAAGTTCGGCTCCTTCATCGCCTCTGGAGCGGCGTCTACGACTTGGTCTGATGATTACGACATGGCGTTCGGCTCGGTCTTCAACGGGACGGGAGGAGGCTCTGGCGTCGTCGCGCTAGGCACCACCGACCTCGGCCCCTCAGGCCTCAGCAGCTGGCTTCGCAGAACAACCAAGGTGGCGAGTACTGCGATATCAGCACCCTGACGGGCGGGGTATTCAGGTGCCAATGTCAGGCGCCACCGTTGGCTGGGACTTCACCAGCTGGCACAACAATGCCTGGGCAGTGCTCTTCGACGCAGTGCAGTGAGGCCAGGACCGGCGGGCGGCCTGAACCCCCGGCCTCGTCTTCCCAAAGCAGAAAAACCCACTGTGCTCCGCTTCGGTGAAGATCGGCGCGGCGAGGGCTTGGGCGGTAATGCGCCCGGTCCTTACAGTCCGGTCAGTGCGTCCAGGATCGAGATTGCGTCCTCGGGGACCATTACTCGAAGCGCGACGCCGTCGACCTCCACTTGAAGCGAGAAGTCGAAGAATGGGCAGCAGGTCTTTTCACGCTGTGCCAGCCCGATGATGGACGCCACCGCAGACGGGCTCCCAGTAATAGGGACCACCAGCTCTGTTGGTGAGAGCCGCTTCCCAGGGAACTCGGCCAAAAGCTGCTGCCACTCATCGAGCTGGCCGCTGGCGTCCTCGGCGCTGAGGTTGCAGGCGATGGGTACTTTCACGCGGCCCAACCCTAACCGCGGTCGGCTCACTGCCGCGCAGCCCAGCGACGTGCAGACCTCTTGACAGATCCTCGGCCGGGAACCGCGCCGCCACGGCGCAGGTAAACGTCGCTCTCGTCGCGCCCACGGTTACTCGGCCAACAGTGCCTTCTTGGCCCGGGCAAGAGCCTCCAAGTCGTCTCGGGCGACCTGCGGGGGCAGTAGGTCCATCGCGTCGATGGCGTGGACCACGATGCCGCCCACAAGTGCCCGCAGGGTGTACTTGTGGTCGGCCGGCACCACGTACCACGGGGCCCAGGCGCTCGAGGTAGCCGTAAGCGCTTCATCGTAGGCTGCCATGTAGTGGTCCCAGTGAGCGCGTTCGGCCAGGTCGGCAGGAGAGAACTTCCAGTATTTTGCCGGGTCGTCGAGGCGGTCGAGGAACCGTCTTTTCTGCTCGTCGCGCGAAACGTGCAAGAAAATCTTTACGATTCGGGTGCCGCTTCGGTGGAGGTGGTGCTCGAAGGCGTTGATGTCGGCATAGCGCTTTTGCCACAAGTCCTTGGCAGGCTTTTTGTCCGAGACGGGCCCACCTCTGGCAAGAAGCTCGGGGTGCACACGGACAACGAGTACCTCCTCGTAGTAGGAGCGATTGAAAATGCCGATCCGTCCGCGTTCTGGGAGCGCCTTGGCGGCCCGCCACAAGAAGTCGTGGCCGAGCTCCTCGGTTGAGGGCTGTTTGAAGGCAGTGACCTCGCAGCCCTGGGGGTTAACCCCTGACATGACGTGCTTTATGGTGCCGTCCTTGCCGGCGGCGTCCATGGCCTGAAGGACGACCAGCAGGGCACGGGTGCCATTCGCCCATAGCAGTTCCTGGGCCGCTTCTAGTTCGTCCACGAAGGACTGCAGGTCCGCCTCCGCGAGCTTCTTGCGTCTTTTGTCCTTATTGGCACCGAGCCAGTTGAGCCTCATTGAGCCGGCGCTGCGGGCATCTAGGGCGGCCGGCATACCGGGGCGGACTACCAGCTCTTCTATCGTGGACTGGTCAAGTTTCACGTCCGGCTCATTTCCATCGGTGGCATCTCCTCGACCGTGGCATGGCTCGGCCCGTTAGGCAGCATGCTGGGCACACCACTCGCACCTCCGCCGGCCGCTCTTGCCGCGCTTGCTGTTACCGTTGGCCGTCACCTCTTGGCCGTAAGCACAGCCCCTGTTGTCGTGGTACACCCCGTCGGAGCCTGAACCGGCATGGAACGGGGCCACCCTCGCTTTGGAGGCCACAGTTGCCTTGCGGGCTGCCTCACGCCGTAGGCCGAAGGCGGGGCCGGGCCCCGCTGAGGGGAAATCAGCGGGCACGTCGGCACCAACTGGTACCGCGTCGGCCTTCACGGGGTCGAGGAACCGGTAGGCGAGCAGCTTGATGCGGTCGGTGAGGAGGAACCACACCAGCGCGTAGCCCCAGACCAGGGCTGCGTACCCCCAACCGAGGGGGGTCATGAAGACCCCGTACACGGCGATCAGAGTGGCCAGCGCCTGCGTGCCGAGTACAGCGAGCAGGAGGATCCGAGCGGGCCGTATCGAGTAGAACGGTCCACGCGTACGGGCGAGGAATATGGTCAGGTGACCAGCGACGGAGAGCGTCAGGTACATCAGGGTCTGCAGGTGCGCATGGTCAAGGTGGAAGGCCTTGTCGCACAGGCAGAACAAGCCGAAGGCGGCGATCGGGCCGACTGTACCGAGCACCGAGGAGATCCCGAGCACGAGGCGCATGTTCCACGCCTCGGGCTGCTCCCGGTATTGGACGTTGTCGTATGCGATGGACAGGATGGCGCCGTCGTTCAGCAACGCCAGCATCACGATCATGATGGCGGTGACGGGGAAGAAATTGAAGATCAGGATCACCGCGGTGACGAACACCAACACTCGCAGCGTCTCGGAGATGCGGTAGATGGCGTAACTGTTCATCCGCTGGACGATCTTGCGGCTCTCTTTGATGGCGTCGATGATCACCGAGAGGCCGGGGCTCGTGAGCACGATGGACGCCGCGGCCCGCGCCGCGTCGGTGGCCCCCGATACTGCGATGCCGCAGTCGGCCTTCTTGAGCGCGGGAGCGTCGTTCACCCCGTCTCCTGTCATGCCGACGATGTGGCCCTGCTTTTGCAGTACGTCGATGATGTGGAACTTGTGCTCGGGGAACACCTGGGCGAAGCCGTCGGCCTCCTCGATCGACTTGGCCTCTGCAGTCGTCGCCTTGGTTTTCACGTCGCCGATACCGGCAGCGTCGAGGATGTTGGTGCCCATCCCGAGCGCCTTGGCCGTCTCCTGGGCGATGGCGATGGCGTCGCCGGTGACCATCTTCACCTTCACACCCATCTGGACGGCGGTGGCGATGGTGGCCTTGGCGTCCTTGCGCGGCGGGTCGAACAGGGGCAGCACGCCGATGAACTGCCAGGCGCCGGTGCCTTCGGCCCGGGCCACGCCCAGCGAGCGGAAACCGCGCTCCGCGAACCCGTTGACCGCTTTGTCAACCGCGCTTTTCACACGGGCGGCATTGACCGCCAGCGCCAGGACCACCTGGGGCGCCCCCTTGGTTACCTTGAAGGTGCTCCCATCAGGGCCTTTGACCGTCGCCTCGGTGCGCTTGCCGACCGGGTCGAAGGGGGCGAAGTGGACAACCTTGTAGCCCTTCAATGCCCTTTTGCCGTCCACGCCGGCGAGCACGGCGAGGTCGATGGTGTCGTCGTCGTCGGCGCGCGACGCCAGTGCCGCGCTCAAGATGACCTCGTCGACAGGGACCTTGCCTACGGCGAATGGGCCCCCAAGGGTCAGCTTGTTCTGGGTCAACGTGCCCGTCTTGTCCGAGCAGAGCACGTCGACGCCAGCCAGCTCTTCGATGGCCACTAAGCGGCTGACGATGGCCTTTTTCTTGGCCAGCAGGCGGGCGCCGACGGCCATGGTCACCGACAGCACGGTCGGCATTGCGACCGGGATCGCGGCCACGGTGAGCACCAAGACAAACTGCAAGGTGGTGAGGATGGGCTCACCGCGCAGTACCGAGACGACGGTGATGAGCACAACCATGCCGAGGGCGAGCAGGATCAGGAACTTTCCGATCCGGAGCACCGCTTTTTGGAAGTGGCTGGCGGTCTGCACGTCCTGGACCAGTTCCGCCGTCTGGCCGAAGTAGGTGTTGGCCCCGGTGCCATATACCAGGGCGCCGATCTCGCCCTGGCGGATGACAGAACCCGAGAACACCGCGTCGCCCGGCCCGCGCTCGGCGGGCAGCGACTCACCAGTCAGGGCCGACTCGTCCACCTCGACGGGGTCGCCGTCCAGTAGGCGGGCATCGGCGGGAACTATGTCGCCCAGGCGCATTCGGATGACGTCGCCCGGAACGAGCTCACGAGAGGGTGGTGTGGCCCACTTGCCGTCGCGTACTACCCGGGCCTTCACCGCCAGCTGGGCCTTCAGGGCGTCTATCGCCTTGCCGGCCGAGCGTTCCTCAGTGAAGCCGACCAGGGCGTTGGCAAACAACAAGACCAGGATGATGAAGAAGTCCGGCCAGTGAGCGAGCACGCCCGACAGGAGCACTGCCACTTCGATCATCCAGGGGATCGGCCCCAGAAGTAGCTGAGCAGCTTGAGGAACTGGTTGGTCTTCTTCGCCGCGATCTCGTTCGGCCCGTACTTGGCCAGGCGCTTGGTCGCCTCGGCCTGGGTAAGTCCGTTTGGTGACGACCCGAGCCGCGTTTCCACCTCCGCCAGTGGAAGGGACTGCAAGTCGTCCTTCTCAACGGGTTTTGCGCCGGCCTCCCCCCCTCGCTTGACTGCGGAACGTGCCATCAGGGCGTGCCTCCTGCTCTGTTCAGCCCGGTCTGGCGGTGGCTCCGTTCGGCAACAAGACGTAAACCCGTCATCGCGCCCCCACCACCACCGTCGGGGCCCAGTCCTGCTTGCCGCCCAAGCAGGCCGCAATCGCCCTGATCACCAGCTTCGTTTCGCCGGGGCCCCGCACCGGGATAGACACAACTCCTGCTTGTTCGGCTGGGTAGTCGTTGCCTCCAGGGAACAGGGCATCCCCTATGAAGATCATCTCGGTTATTGGGATCCCCAGGACATCTCGTAGTTTCTTGATCCCGTAGGCTTTGTCGATACCGGGCTTGGTGACATCGACCGAGGTTGCCCCACCTATCCGTACAGAGAACTCAGGGATGAGAGTGCCCAGGGTCGCCTTGATCTTCTTCCTCTTGGAGAAGTCCGGGTCCCAGCGCTCCTTTTCTTCCAAAGGGGCTTGCTGGCCCAGCGCGGAAAGCGTGACCTGGCTCCCCCGGTCTTCGATGACCTCTCCCCAGGTCTTGTCGCTCTTGAAGCCGTTTGACGTGAGCGCCTTTCCGAGGGAGCTTATGATCTTCGTCTTTTCGTGTGTGGTCAAGTCTTCCGAATAAAGCTGGCTCCAGCCTGCAGAATATTCGAAGAACTGCGTGCCACAGGTGGGCAGGAGGGACAAGTTCGCCAGGCGTTCGTCGCCGGGGAGATTTGCGAGCAACTGCGACTTGAACTGGGCCCAATCTCCTCCGGAGATCACCGCCACTCGGACGATGCCGAGAAGGTCATGTAATAAGACCAACATTTCGCCGTCCGGTGCCGCTTTGCTTGGCGCCAGCGTGCCATCCAGGTCGAACACGACCAGCCGCTTCACTTTGGCCCCGAACGCATTTTGGGTACAAGTTCGGTTACCGCCACTTCGAACAGGCTCACCGGTCCGTTGGGGCGGAACGGGCAGGGGCCGACTGCAGCTGGGATGAACATGACGCCGCCCCTGCCGAGCGGATAGGTGCTCTCGCCGTGCTCGATAAGACCTTCGCCTTCGATGCAAACGAGCAGACGTGGAGCACCGGCGGCGCCAACCGTAAAAGGCAATTGCCCACTTATGCGCCAAAGACGGAAGTGTTCACAATCAAAGAGCCGCTCACGTAGCACCGGCGTCGTTGCCTCCACCACCGGCACGACCGGCCGGAGCGCTACTTGGGCAAAGTCGGTGCAGGCAATAGCTCTGTCGACTTGGAGCGCTCGACGCTCGCCTGTGTTGGCATCGACGTGGTCCCAGTCGTACAGCCTGAACGTCACGTCGCTGTTCTCGCTGATCTCGAAGACCAACGAACCGCCGACCGAGTGGACCGTTCCCGCTGTGAGCATGAAGGCATCGCCTGGCTTTGGAGTGAAGGACGCTAACCGGTCCGGCACTTCCCCGTCGCCGACGGAACGCTGAAGGCTCTCCCGGGTGGTGCCTGGCTGGAGGCCGGCGTAGACGACACTGTCTGGCCCCGCCTCGAGCACGACCCACGCTTCGGTTTTCCCGGTGTCGCCGTCGGGCAAGTATTTCGTCTGGCTGTCCGCCGGGTGCACCTGGACTGATAGCAGTTCGCGCGCGTCGAGGAACTTGAGCAGGAGAGGGAACCGCCATGGCCGAAGAGGCACTTCCCCAAGCATTTGTCCGGGGAACCGCTCCAAGAGCTCAGCGAGGGCCCACCCGCTAAACGGCCCGTCACTGACGCGGCTTTGATAGCCCGGGCGGTCGCTCAACACCCAAGCCTCGCCTATCGGGCCATCGCCGGGCAGGGCCTCGGCGAGCACGCCGCTCAACTGCCGGCCGCCCCAGGGCCGGTACTCATAGATCGGCCCGAACCGCAGGGGGCAGAGATCGACCCCGTCTACGGTGCCGGCGTGTGGCGTTGTCAATTCACACAACTAATCGTGGCCGACCCCGTCCGCAGGTTTTGGGCCCTTGGCGATCCGTGCCTCGGGGGTGCTCGCGCTGGTCTTCGCTTCGGGAGGCGCCCACACCTCACGGCCTTCGTGACCCGCGTTCGCATCGACCCAGGTGGGCAGCGGGCGTTTGGTGCGGAAACTATCGCGCCCCGCCAGAACCGCAAGGAAGTTCCTTATTCTCCAAGGGAACCGTCTTGAACTAGCCACAGGTCACCTCGGATTGATCTTGTTGCCTCCTGTCGCCCGTAGAGAGGGCCGTGGCCGTAACCGTGAGGCCGATGGCGGTCATGCCGGGCTACCCCACTTCCAGTCGAGGACCTCGGGCATGTCCTGGCCATGCTGGTCGATGTAGTTGTTGTGCTCTATCAGCTTGTCCTGCACCATCTGCTTGAGGTAGCTACCTTTTGACCCCAGGCCCGGGACCCTGTCAACGACGTCTTGGACAAGGTGGAAGCGGTCGATACCGTTTTGCACCCGGAGGTCGAAGGGCGTCGTAATCGTGCCCTCCTCTTTGTAACCGCGGACGTGCAGGTTGTGGTTCGTGCGCCGATAGGTCAGCCGGTGAATGAGCCAGGGGTAACCGTGGAAGGCGAAGATTATGTGCTTGTCCTTGGTGAACAGAGAGTCGTAGTCAGTGTCGCTCAGCCCATGGGGGTGCTCGGAGCTGGGCTGCAGTTTCATGAGGTCGACCACATTTATCACCCGGACCTTCAGCTCGGGGAGGTAGCGGCGAAGAATTGAAGTAGCAGCCAGGACTTCCAGCGTGGGCGTGTCCCCGCAGCAGGCCATTACGACGTCCGGCTCGCTATCTTGGTCGTTGCTGGCCCAGTCCCAGATGCCGATCCCCTCGGTGCAGTGCACGACGGCCGCGTCCATGCTCAGCCACTGCGGCAGGGAGTGCTTCCCTGCCACCACGACGTTCACATAATTTCGGCTGCGCAGGCAATGGTCTACGACCGACAGCAAGCAGTTGGCGTCGGGGGGAAGGTACACGCGCACGACGTCGGCCTTTTTATTGACAACGTGGTCCAAAAAGCCAGGGTCCTGATGGGTGAACCCATTGTGGTCCTGTTGCCAAACGTGCGAGGAGAGCAAGTAGTTGAGCGATGCGATCGGGCGCCGCCACGGCAGTTCCGACGTGACCTTGAGCCATTTGGCGTGCTGGTTGAACATCGAGTCGACGATGTGGATGAAGGCCTCGTAGCAGTTGAACAGCCCGTGTCGCCCGGTGAGTAGGTAGCCCTCCAGCCAACCTTCGCACTGGTGCTCACTGAGCATCGAGTCCAGCACCCGCCCGTCGGGAGCGAGGAACTCGTCATTGGCGACGATCGGGGCCTCCCATTGCCGAGCGGTAACCTCAAACACGGCGCCCAAAAGGTTGGAGAGCGTCTCGTCAGGGCCGACCACCCGGAAATTGCGCTGCTCCTGGTTGAGCTTGGTCACGTCGGCCAGGAACCTACCCAGCACTAAGGTGTCCTGCCCATCTACGGCGCCGGGGGAAGGAACGTCCAAAGCGTGACGGTGGAAGTCGGGCATGCGCAGGTCGCGCAGTAGCAATCCGCCATTGCTGTGCGGGTTGGCGCCCATGCGCCGCTCCCCCTCGGGTGCCAGCTCGGCCAACTCGGCAAAGAGCCGGCCGTCCTCGTCGAAAAGCTCCTCTGGGTTGTAGCTCTTCATCCAGGATTCGAGCTGTTCGACATGTTCGGGGTGCTCGGGATCGACAAGCAGCGGCACCTGGTGAGCCCGGAAAGTGCCCTCGATGGCCAGCCCATCGACGACCTTGGGGCCCGTCCAGCCCTTGGGCGAGCGCAGAACGATCATCGGCCAACGCGGGCGGGTGGCGTGGCCACCGTTACGTGCCAAGCTCTGGATGTGCCGGATGCTCTCAATGGCCTCGTCCAGGGCCTCTGCCATTAGCTGGTGCATTTCCTCCGGCTCGTCCCCCTCGACGAAATGAGGCACCCACCCGCAGCCGCGGATGAACTGGTCCAGCTCGTCGTGCTCGATGCGGGCTAGGACCGTGGGGTTGCTGATCTTGTAGCCGTTCAGGTGCAGCACCGGCAGCACGGCGCCATCGGTTGCCGGGTTCAGGAACTTGTTCGACTGCCATGCAGTGGCCAGAGGGCCTGTTTCGGCTTCGCCATCGCCGATGACGCAGGCTACGACAAGGTCGGGGTTGTCAAAAGCTGCCCCGAAAGCGTGGCTGAGCGAGTAACCGAGCTCGCCGCCCTCGTGAATTGAGCCCGGGGTGGTCGGCGCGACGTGGCTGGAGATACCGCCAGGGAACGAGAACTGCTTGAACAGCTTCTGAAGCCCGGCCTCGTCCTGGCTGACCTCCGGGTAGACCTCGCTATAGGTGCCTTCCAGGTAGGTATTTCCGACCAATGCCGGCCCGCCATGGCCGGGGCCGGCGATGTAGAACATGTCGAGGTCGTATTTCTTGATAACCCGGTTCAAATGGACGTATATGAAGTTCTGGCCCGGCGTGGTGCCCCAGTGCCCGACCACGATGGGTTTCACGTGAGCCAGTTCTAGGGGCTTTCTTAGCAGCGGGTTTTCCCAAAGATAGAGCTGGCCGACCGACAAATAGTTGGCGGCCCGCCAATAAGCGTCCATCCTTTGAAGCAGATCGGAGGAAAGCGGTCTCGTTTTCATGGCTGCGTCTTCGTTGCTCCTCTTCGCCTCGGCGTACCCCCGGGCATAACGCTCGGGGCTAACGTCACCAGGGTCTGGAGCAACGGCGCGGGGCTGAGTACCTTGTCGGCACCCTACCTGGAGGGCATGCTAGCGCCGACCGACGCCAACTCGGGCATCGGTACATCGGGCCAAATGTCGGCGGCGGCTCGAACCGGCCCAGTTACCCGGGGAGCCCAGACGATCAGTGCGCCCCGTTTGCTCTCCTCGCCTCGAGGGTATTGTGATCGGTCCGGATTTCAGGCACAAAGTGAAAAAGGGTGATTAATTCAGGAGCGAGCCGACGAAATTTATTATCGGGTGCGAGGTTCCTTGCAGCGACGGTGCCTGCGAGCAGCTAAACGTGTGGTCATCGACCCCGTCGATCGCGCCCTACCCATCTCGTGGTCGAACAGGCCCCGGCCCAATCTCACTAAAGGCGAGGTGCGCGACCAGCCACTTGTCGAGGTCGACGAACACGAGTGACAGTATGCGCGGTTCCTGGCCCATACCACCGGCCTGAACTAAAGCGACGGTCCCTCGATCGAGGTACGATAACAACTCGGAGAGCCGGGAAGCCTGGTCGGCACAATGTTCGTTCGCTCGGGGAGCCGACATGCGCCACCAGGAAACTATATTGCCGCCAGCCGGTACCGCTCCGGGGAGGGGCTGGCCCGATGAGCGGTTAGAGCCGGATGAGCGGTTGAAGACGGTCCGACCGCAATGACTGCCGGAACTTCGCTCGCGACTTTCGTGTTGGGCGCCGCTGTCTCCCTGGCTACCAGTTGGGTACTCGTATCCCGCCTCGAGCGCGTTGGCGAGCGCCTGGGGCTCTCCGAGGCGCTACTTGGCCTGGTGGCTGCCCTGGCCGCCGACGCGCCCGAAATCACGGCTTCGGTGACCGCCCTCGCCCATCACCAACGAGCCGTCGGGGCTGGCGTGACGATTGGCTCCAATGTGTTCAACCTGGCTGCTTTGCTCGGCTTGGGGGCGGTCGTGGCTGGGTGGATCGGGCTGCACCGAAAAGTCGTCGTCCTCGGCGGGACTGTGGCACTGGGGATCGCCACGGTCTGTCTCATGGCCATGGCGGGTGTCTTCGAAGCGGGGACGGGGCTCGCCTTGGTGCTGGTGCTGCTGGCTCCCTACACGGTCCTGTTGAGCGCACGTCGTTCGGCAATCGACCGGCTTGGGCTCCCGATACGCTGGGCTCGATGGCTCAACGAGGCCGTGGCCGAGGAGGAAGTTGAGCTCGAAGAAGCGATCCGGCCTCGGCGGGGGCGTCCCCTCGACGCCGCCGTAGCATTAGGCGCGCTTGGCGTGGTGGTGGCGGCCAGTGTGGCAATGGAACAAGGTGCCTCGTCCCTCGGGGCCCGCTATCGGGTCGCCCAAATCATCGTCGGGGGCCTCGTATTGGCAGCGGTAACCAGCCTGCCCAACGCCGTCGCCGCCGTCTACCTGGCCAGGCGAGGCCGAGGGGCCGCTGCCCTCAGTACGGCCCTGAATTCCAATGCCATCAACGTCACCGCGGGGCTTCTGGTCCCGGCCACTTTCATCGGCTTGAGTAAACCGTCGGCTTCGGGGCTACTGGTTGCCGGCTGGTACCTCGGTCTCACCGCAGTAACTTTGCTGCTCGCCTATGCCTTTTGTGGGCTGCACCGGAGTTCGGGTTTAACGATTATTGCTCTGTACTTGCTTTTCGTCGGCGCCCTTCTTGCGACGGCCTAGACATCTGTTGACCGACCAAGCGCCGAAGCGCCGCCATGCTGCGAGGGCTAGCCCGGTCGCCCCTTCGGGCCCTTCGTCATAGCCGAGCCACGCTCGAATGCCGCGGGTCGTCGTCCCGTCAATCCTCCGAACGCAAACGCGGCGGCGACGGCGCTGTCGGTGAAGCCCAGGCGGCGCCATCGAGCAGCGCTTGCACCTAGGACGGCTCCCGTGAGGCTGTGTGCGGCGTCGACGAACGAGCCGGCGCGGTACCACCTCGGCCAGGTGGCGATCTCGAGAAGGCCCTGAGCGGCGTGGCGTGTGCCGAGGACCCGGGCGAGGGTCACCGACGTGCGGTCGACTGGGCCTCCGAAGACGGAGATCACTCTCGCGGGCGCTGCCAGGAGGAGGGTGGCCCAGAGCAGACGGACTACGCCGACCGTCGGGCGTGGGCGGGTCAGGTTCGACATGGACAATGGCATCGGGGCCGCCCGTCCGCTATGAGCGTCATTGATGCTCTCCTTTTCGTCCGAGGGAGAACGCGGCGTTAATCAGCGCAAGGTGCGACAGGCCCTGGGGGATGTTGCCCAAGAAGGCACCGGTGTCAGGGTTGATCTGTTCCGAAAGGAGCCCGACGTCGTTGACGAGGGCGACAACGTCGTCCATGAGCCGGCGGGCGCGCTCGTTCTGGCCGGTCTGGACAAGGGCATCGACCATCCAGAAGCTGCAGGCGACGAACGCGCCCTCTTCTTGGTCCATGCCGCTGTACCGGTAGAGGAGCGGTCCCCGCCCGAGCTCGGTGGAGATGGCGTCGATGGTCGACTCCAGTCGGGGGCCGCGCTCGAAACCGGTGCGCCCGGCGAGGAGCACGGCGGCATCAAGGTCGTCGCTGCCTGCGTAAAAGGTGTACGCCCCTTTGGTGTCGGACCAGCAGTGGGTGTTGACCCAGGCGCGGACCTCTTCGGCGCCCGAGCGCCAGCGCTCGATGTGGAGGTTCGGGATCTGGCCCGATCCGGCGAGCCGTGCGGCTCGGTCGAGTGCAACCCAGCAACCGATCTTGGAGATCGTGTAGTGCCGGCGCGTCTTCAGTTCCCAGATGCCAGAGTCCGGGTACCGCCAACTGTCGCAGCAGTGGTCGGCCAGGTCGGCAAGCATGCGGCCGGTGACAGGGTCGATGAGATGTCCTTCGGCGCAGTAGCGGCTTATTGTGTCGAAAAGGTCGCCGTAGGTGCCAAGTTGGGTCTGACTTGAGGCCGCGTTCCCAGAGCGGACGGGTTGGCTGTGACACCAGCCGGGGATATCAAGCACTGCTTCCCCGTCTGCGACGTTCCCATTGAGGGAATAGAAGACGTGCAAGTCGCCGCCATTGTCTCGTATCGCGCCGAGGAGCCAGGAGACGGCTCCGTGAACCTCTTCGTGCAAACCGAGGCTGATGAGAGCGTCTAGAGCGAACGACGAGTCTCGGACCCACGCGTACCGGTAGTCCCAGTTCTTGGTGCCGCCAATGCGCTCGGGTAGCGAGGTGGTGGCGGCCGCGGCGATCGCCCCGGAACGCTCCGCGAGCAGCGTTTTGAGCGCCAGCGCCGACCTGCGCACCGCGAGTTCCCAGGCCCCGTCGCAGTTGAGCAGCCCGGCCCAGCGTCGCCAAGAGGCGATGGTCTCATCGAGGCGAGATTGGATGGAGGCAGGCGTCGGGATGAAGAGCGGTTCGCCGTCGGTGGCGACGATGGCGAGGAGCGCGCTGGCCCCCTCGTGTAGCCTCCCTCGGCCAGACGCGCCGTGCGGGGTTACCGTGGCGGGCGGGAGGCCGTCCAGGACCAACCCGATGGTTTGGTCCTCGATGCTGACCACAGGGGTGCCGTGGCGGTCAGCGAAGCAGGGGTTGGCCCGGCCAAACCTGTGCCCGGGAGCGAACTCCCAGATCAGGTCGACGAACCCGGCGAGGACTTCGATCCGCTCTGCGAGTTCGGTCCAGGGGAGCCGGCCGCCCGAACCGACGTTGAGGGCGGCGGTGACACGAGCGACGCCGGTGGCTACCGCGTAGACGGTCTCGACGACGTTGGTGTCGTCGAGGTAGCGGCGGGTGACTTCGCAGTCATCCGCCGGAGCGAGGGTGAGGCGACCACCGCCATCGGGGTCGAGGAGGCTGTAAAGGACCGGGGGGGAGTCAAGCGCCGGGAGCGGCCACCAGTCGACGCTGCCATCGGTGGCGAGCAGTGCGACGGTGCGGCCGTCGCCCAACACTGCATAGTCCTCTATGGCAGCGAAGCCCTCTACCCGATGGAGGTTCATGAGAGCATCGTCCCGACGTTCCCTGATGCCTCGCGACAGCCGGTTTGGCCCACGGTGCTGGCTCTGCGGGCCAGCGGGGCCCGGCCAACGAGCGGGCCGATGGCTATGACGATGATCAGTCCCAGGACCAGACCGATGAGCGGCGCGCCGGGTTTGGCGAAGCCGGTGGAGACCAGAAGCGCAGTTGCAGCCGCGGGTGCATAGGGGGAGCCAGCGACTTCGAGGACGGCGACCATCACTGCCGCCGCAGCCGCGCCCGCGGCAGCCTCGTGAAGCTCGGAGCCCCGGTTGCGCTGACCGAGGCGTGATGGAGGAGCCCGAAGAGGACCAGAGCGCCGACACCGGCGCCTACGGCGACGGTGTGCCCGATCAGGGCGTTACCGGCCCGTGAGGTCTCCGGCTCGGGATGGGCTACGAACAGGTAGGCCGTCGGCCCGACGGCACTCGCGATGAGTGGCAATTCCAGCCAGTGCCCGACGGCGCCGACCACGCCGACGAGGACGCCGCAAAGCAGCAGGTACCGCAGCGCGATGGCGATGTGTTGGAAGCCACGGGAGTGCCGGGGGAGGTACGTCACGACTGTCACGGCTCGGGCCCGATGGGCTCGGCCACGTCGGGGTCGCCGATGGGCGCGCTACTTGCCCACGGGAAACCGCGCAGGTGGTCGTAGCAAGCTTGGATGCGGACAACTAGCGGGATCCGGGAGTACCAGCGGTCCGTTTCGCCCGGGTGGGTGGGGGCGTGATGACGCACCCAACGAGCGGTCTGGAGCCGGGCTCGCTGGTCGCCGAGCGCGGCCTTGATGTGGGGGACCCGGGCCAATTCGGTAGAAAGCTCGGCACGCATGAGCGCGGCAAGTTCGCCGACTGCCACAGCGAAGGCCTGCGAGCCTGCGACGCCCATCGGCTCGACACCTCGGGCGAGCTCGTCCAGGTGGTCCAGGGCCCGGTGGACCTCAAGCCGGCGACGGGTCAGCTCGTTTGCAAGGCTCGCCGAGCCGGTGTCATGGAGGACGTGCGCTATATCGGCCTGTGCCGCCAGCCGCAACGCCGCATGCTCGATCAGCAGCTTTCCGTAGGTTCCCCGCTTGAATGCCGACCGGACGACGGTCCTCGTGTCACTGGTCTCCGGTGGGGTGGAGTCATCCCAGCCGTTAAAGAACTCGATGAGTAGCCGGTCCTCCTCTGCTAGCAAAGCGAGCGAATCGTCTGGCAACGTACCGTGACCGCCGGGACCGGATGTCCGTGAGTGCCCTCTCATCGCCTGATCTTCCGTTCCGCGACGATGGCCTGGTAGGTATTGACCTTCTCCTCGACCGTCCTGCTGAGAGCGGCCGCAAAGGTACGCGCCGTCCTCGGCAGGCTCGCAAGGAAACTGGGGTCGAGGAAACCTCCCGCTTTGGGATCGAATATCCCATGAGCGCCCCGGTCGGTGTGCTGATCGGCGGGTTGGTAGAGATTGACCGGCCGGTCCGCGGTGACCTTCTGGTCGGTGAGCTGACTGTCCCAAGCGCCAAGTGCCGCGTAGTGGTTCCCGAACCCGGGAAAGAGCCGGCCAGCCAGCACCAGCATCTTGTTCCACGAGCCGACCACCTTTGTGGGCCGGCCGTCTAAGGCCGCCGCCAGGATGAACTTCGCTGGGATCTCGGGCTGATAGATCGGTGGGACCGGCTGTGGATGGCGGTCGAGTGTGGTCTCGCACCAATCGAACTGAGGAGTGTTCACCGCCGGCAGGTGCACCATCGAGAGCCGCACATGGCTTCCCTCGTGCAACAACTCGGCACGAGTGGACTCAAAAAAGCCACGGCAGGCAAACTTCGACGAACAGTAGGCGGATTGCAACGGGATGCCGATGAATGCCAGTGCGGACCCAACATTGACGATCGAGCCCCGGTCCCGGGGGCGCATCCGCGCTAGCGCAGCGGTGGTCCCCCATACCTGGCCAAGAAAAGTTACCTCGACGGCACGGGCGAAGTCGGCCGGCTTGACATCCCAACAGGGCGCGAACACTGTGGTCATCGCGTCGTTGACCCAAACGTCGATCGGCCCCCAATCAGCTTCGACCTGGCTGGCCGCCGCATCCACCTCCTCGAAGCGAGCCACATCGGTCGGCAGGACCAACGCCCGCCCGCCAGCGGCCTCGACATCCACAGCCGCGCCGGCCAAACCGGCGGCGCCCCGAGCAAGCATGGCGACATCGAACCCGTTCTCGGCGAAAGCGCGAGCGCTGGCTCTGCCGACTCCCGCGGAAGCCCCTGTTATGACGGCGATCTTGCGCTCCGACACCCAATTCTCCTCCCACGGACAAGATGTCTGGCCCGGGAGCCCGGTCCACAGCATCGCCGGTGCAAAACTGACTACTGGTTCGGGTACGCGGTGACGGCAGTGACTTCCAGCGGTCCCGCTCGTGTGCGCCCTACTGCGATTATTGCACTATGCACCGCGGTCTAAACCTGTCGCAGCTACTCGCTGAACGTCGGCACGGCAGGCGCTCCTACCGCCTAGCAGTATGCAATGATGTGCGTACGAACGAAGGCGCGACGTCCTTCCGGCGCCGCCGTCTCCTTGGTGCGGGCGCCCCAGATGGCCCGAGCAAGGGTGGAGGCAGCACCGTTCTTGGACTCGACCTGTCGTCGCAGACGTTGGCCCGTTCACGCGGCCGAAGGAGCAGGCAACATGCCCGCCGCCCTCTTAGCGGAATGTTCCGACGGCCCTCAGGCGAGGGCATCGCCAGGCCCCCCGCGCTCACCAGGACCGCTCAACTGATCGCACCACAGACAACCTGGTCCGAGGTGCTGCGCATCGTCGTGGGTTGGGCTGAGAGGCTCGATCAGCATTATTGCGACATCGTCATTGACCCTGCCGTGGGCGTGTGCGCCGAGCCCGCGGACCAATGTTGCGATCCCACCATCGAGGGGACCGGTGGCCAGAATCTCTGGCGGCCCGCTGCAGGTCAAAGAAGTTCCCCGAGCGGTCAACCGCCTCGATCAGGCCGTCCGTGTAGAGGAGCACCCGACTGCAAGTGCCCATGTCCCAGGTGTCAACGACTGGGGCGCTGCCGAGGCCCAATGGGAATGTCGGGACCGAAGCATGCATAGCCATGACCCCATCGCGCCTTACAAGCAGCGGCGAAGGATGGCCACAATTGGCCACCCGGAGGGTCGAGCCGTTGACCTGGCAGAGCACGGCGGTGACGAACTCCTCGCCATCGGCGCCGTCGTCGGTCGTGCTTGCCGCATAGCGGGCGGTGAGGAGGTCAAGCTCCCGGGCTACCCCAGTCAGCTCCTCTTCGATGACTGCCAAGGCGCGGAACGCCCCGACGACTAGCGCCATCAAGCGGACGCTGGGCGGGCCATGGCCTCGGACGTCTCCGACGATGGCCCTGGTGCCGAAAGGCGTGGCCAAGATCTCGTAGCAGTCACCGCCGACGGTCGCAGCCCGGACCGAGGACTGGTACCAGGTGGCCACCGCCACGCAGCCGACCTGGGAAGCTGGCCTACGCAGGATGGCCCGTTGTGCTGCCTCTGCAACCATAGACAGGTCCACGAGCCGTTCCTGGCGCCGGATGCGCAAAGAGGCTGCGCGCGCGGCGGCTAGTGTGCCGACGACGATGACCGCCACACGCACAGCACTCACCGTTAGGCCACTGCGGTCGGACAGGGCCACGCCGATCGCTCCGGCAGCTGCTAGGCCACCCACAGAGGCGACCCTGGCCGGGCGCACCCCGCTCGAAGCCAGGAACGGTGCCGCGACCAGCGCGCCTGAAAGGTTGACGCTAGGAAGCAGAAAATTGGCTGCGAGGAGCCCGACGATCACCGCCAGGACAACAACGGTCCATCTAAGCTCAATCGCGCGGTCCCGAGCGTGCCTAGGCACCGTCGAGATCACTGCTGGACCACCAGACGGGCACATGGCCGGACCTGGGCCCCAATCCGCAGGATGACAATGGCGTGCTCGACCGCGAGTGGCTCGGTCGGCTGGCTGCTCCCCGTGCCCCACGCGGTGGTCGTCTTGACGCGGCCTGGCCTGCCGCCGGCAAGGACCAGTAATGTCGCCAGGGCCAGCGGTCCCCCGGCTAACGAACAGCTAGACCTGGAGCGCATCTCACCCAGCACGAGCGTCCCCTCGGTTGCTAGAGGTATTACCACCGCCAGGCCCTCCCTCGCTCCGCGTGAGTACTGGCGGGACCGAGAAGTTGCGTAAGTGTACGCGTGAACGGTACCCGTTCCCCGTACATGTACGCAAGTGTCAGTTATCATCGCGCAATGACCGCCCAAAATCAGCCATCCCAGCGACCTCGGTTGCCCAAAAAGGCCGTCTTAGCAAAGAGGTCCAATGCCGACGGGACGCGGGAAGCCCCGGCGGCCCGGGCGCCTTGGGGAACCATGTCGCGTTCCCAGATTATCGACGAGGCCACCAAGGTGGTGGAGGGTGGCGGCTACGAGGAGATGACCATCCGCAGCCTTGCAGCCGAGCTCGGAGTGGCGCCCATGTCCCTCTACCGCCACGTAAGGGACAAGGACGACCTCTTGGACGAGGTGGTCGACCGGCTTTTGGCCCGCGCCTGGAAGCCGCGCGCTGACGAGAGCGATGGGCGGGCGTGGGTGGCCAAGGCGGCCGAAAAGCTGTGCACCTTCCTAATCGCCCAACCCGCGGCACTCCACGTCTACCTGAGCCATCCGGTGGTGTCACCTGCGGCGATAGCCCGCATGCAAGCCATGATGGGTGCTCTCAGACAGATGGGGGCGGACGAGCACGGGGCGCGGCGTGCATACGGTGCCATCCACACCTACACGATCGGCTTCGCGGCGCTGGCGGCCTCAAGGGCCGGATGGCATGCCCCGGAGGACGGTCACGACATCGAGCTGGCAACTCAGCTGGCGGCCTACACGACCCCACGCCAATTCGCTACAGGTCTGGATTTCCTGCTCGAAGGCATCTCGCAAAGGACGCAGATGTCGGGCACCGCCTGAAGGGCGCCGCTGGACCGCTTCGCACCTTCCCGCGACGGATTACGTGATCGCCAACGAGGCGACTTCCGGCGCTTCGCCCCGGGCGGGCTGGCCAGGCTATCGACGCTGGCCAGCCGCCACACTGGGGCCTAGTACAAGGCTGGATTTGCGCGAACGAGGTACCGCGTCTGATTTCGCGCCTCAGGTGTGATCACGTACCTGCTATTGCGGCAACGGGCAAATTGGAGGTCAGGTCTGCGGGTTGCGGCCATACCTGCGCGTCGCCGAAGCTGTAGACCTTGCCGTACGAACCGGCCATGTAATAACCGCCATCATCGGGCGTGAGCGCGATACCAACAATATTGGTCACCTTTATCGCCTCGCCGGGCAATGAGCCGTGGAAGCGGACGCCGCTGCCGAAAATGAAGGCACCACCGTCGGCACCGACGAGCACGTAACCTGCCCCCGCGGAAGACGGCAGGATCGCGCGGATGTCGGTCACATGCTTGCCGAGACCGGGCAGAGATCCGTAAAAGCGGCTGTTGCCGAAGGTGAAGACCCCCCCATCGGCTCCCACCAACAAGTAACCGGCACCGCTAGGTGAGCCGACCATGCCCACAATGTCGTGTACGTGGATATGGATGCCCGGCAATGACCCATGAAAAGTGGCATCGCCGAATGTAAAGAAACCGCCGTCCGCGCCCACGAGGTAGTAACCGTTACCGTCGGCTGTGGGCGCGATGGCGACTATGTCGGAGACATGCTTCCCTAGCATTGGGATGTCGCCATAGAACTTTGCAGTGCCGAAGCTCGACACGGAGCCGTCGGCGGTAACTACCCAGTAGCCCCGGCCATTCAAGGTCGATGCTATGCCCACCACCGGGCCGGTAGTCGACGACGTGGCCACATTCCCAAGCTCCGCGGCGGCGCCGCGGCCATACACCTGGCCGTTGGTGGTCACCACCCAATAACCGGCATCTGGGAGGTTGACAACCTGTTCGAGGACGCCCGAGTTAGACGGGTTGACGGCACCGTTACCCGAGTAGAACGCCTCTACGGCGACGTGCCCACTTGAACTATACGTGGCCGTGCAAAGTGCCTGGCCTGTAACCGCACTGACACCCACGTTGGTGCAACCCGATATGGGTACACCGTTGCCGAAGAAGCTGACGCCGCCCCCGGTCGGTACTGGGTTGACATGCGCCGTAAGCGTGACCTGGTCACCGATTGTCACCGGGTTGGTCGAAGATGAAACCGAAATTGTCGACGTCTTCAAGGTGGTCGTCGTCGTTGTGCTCGCGGTGGAAGGTGCCGCATAAAGGTAGAACTCGTCAATAGACCACCAGTTAGAGCTGCTGGGAGCGGTAAGGGCAACCCTCACGTAGCGCGCCCTCTGGGCCGCGAACGTCACTATTTGCGGCGTCGCCGTGCCGGAGCAGATAGCTACTACCGTCCATGAGCTGCCGTCGTTGGATACTTCGACGTCGTAACCTCTGGCGTAGTCGCCGTCCGAGTTCGGCACGAACATGCCGAGCGAGTCGAACTCCTGCGCCGGGCCCAAGTAGACCTGGAAGTACATCCCGACGGTCTGGTCTTCATTGCTGCTGAACCGCGTCTTCAAATTTCCATCAACGGCGTTGGATGGGCCATCGTGAGCGGCTGAAGGAGTGTTGGTTGAGGCCACCCAGCCGCCGCGGTTTAGCTCGGTCCCGCTCGCTGACGTGGAGCAGGCGTAGCCAGGTCCCCTCGGAGGTACGGTGGTCGGAGTCGTCGTCGTGGCGGTGGCAGCCGAAGCGGGCGAGGTGGTCGGGGCTAAAAAGGTAGCCCCCGTCGCCAAAGTGGCCAGCAGGGCGGTTCCGGCTGCGACTAGCCCCCGGGGCCGACCTTGCGAGTGTGTGGTCATTCTCCTTGTCTCCTTTTCGCGAAAGTGCGGACTGGTACCGGAGCAACCTGCTCGAGTACTTCGATCTCGTACCCACTAGCGTACGCGTACACACCTGATCTTCGAGCGAGTATGTCGATGGCCGTTGAGGCGATATAAAGTCGCATTTCCGCGACGATGGCTGCAGCCTGAAGACGTTCGACAGCCGCCAACACGCTGGCAGAACGTCGGCGCGCCTATAAATCGGCGCGCCTATAAAGAGGTTGCCCTCGGCGGGCAGATGTCGTAGCAGAGCCAAGCAACGTCGGCGTCGGTACAACTCTCAGCGACCAGTCTCAGGGCAGGGATGTCACCCCTACTGCTATTATTGCACTGTGCATTCTCCTCTAAACACGTGGGTCCTGAATCGGCGAGCGTGAAGGCAGCTAGTCTCTAGTTATTTGAGGCAGTGTGCAATGATGTGTGTATGAACGAACGGCCGACGTCCTTACGGTCGCCGACGTCTGTACCCGACGACCGCGGGCTCGTCGACGCGTTCATCGCGGCCAGCCGAGCCTTGGTGGCGGTAGCGGCCCGTAGCCTTGCCGACCTCGGCGAGGAAGTGACCCTTCCCCAGTACAGGGCCTTGGTGGTGCTGCGAACACGAGGACCGCAGCGTGCAGCTGACCTGGCCGACCTGTTGGACGTGACCCCCTCGACGGCCAGTCGGATGATCGAACGCTTGGTCAGAAAGCACCTGGTGCGCCGCGTCCGGGCCAAGGACGATCGCCGCACCGTCCGCGTCCACCTGAGCGAAACCGGCCGCACGGTCGTCTCCGAGGTCACCGACCGGCGTCGAACTGAGATCGAGCGCATTTTGGAGCACATGCCTGCTAGGGGTCGCAAGGCGCTCACCTCAGCCCTGCGCTCTTTCGCCGACGCGGCTGGCGAGGCGCCCGAGCAGGACTGGGCGCTCGGATGGGACGAGTGAGACCGGCCGAACCAGCGGCACTTGCCAGCCGGCGCCTTGTAGGCCGCGCTTTGTCGGGGGTGCGGTCTGCTCCTTACCTCCGCAAGTGGCTGGTCCTGGGCACGCTGATCGGGGTGGTCGCTGGCCTTGGTGCCGTGGTGTTCTTCGAGGGACTTCGAGTGGCCACCCACCTGCTGTTGACCGATGTCGGCGGTTACACCCCGGCTTCCACTGCGGGCGAGGGCGGGTTCCATGTGGCGAGCGGTTTTTCGCGGCCGTGGGCCATCCCGCTTGTCGTTGCGGGCGGTGGTCTCGTTGCTGGGCTCCTCGTTTTCGGTCTCGCCCCCGAAGCCGAAGGGCACGGCACCGACGCCGCCATCAAAGCGGTACACACCAACCCCAAAGGCGTCCGAGCGCGAGTCATCATCGTCAAGCTGGTGGCCAGTGCCATCACCATTGGCTCGGGCGGCTCAGGGGGACGGGAGGGGCCGACGGCCCAGATCTCCTCGGGGTTCGGCTCGGTCCTGGCCCGAACTCTCAACCTGACCCCGGCTGACTCGCGGATCTGTGTTTCTGCCGGGATCGCCTCGGGTATCGGCGCCATCTTCCGGGCCCCGTTCGGCGGCGCCCTGCTGGGAGTCGAACTCCTCTACACCGACGACGTGGAAATCGAGGCCCTCATCCCGAGCCTTGTAGCGACCGTCGTCGCCTACGCCATTTTCGCAACGGTCACCGGCGGCTACAGCCCCATTTTTGGGGACCACAGCACTGCCTCCATCGGCCATGCCTGGGAGCTTGCTTTCTTCGTTGTCGTCGGGCTCGCCTGCGGTGGCATAGGCAAGCTCTACGCCGTGAGCTTCTACTGGTTCACGGACCGCTTCAGCGCCGCGGCAATTCCCCGAGCAATCAAACCGGCCATTGCCGGGCTCGGTGTCGGGGCCATCGGCCTGGCCGTCCCCGGAGTGCTCGGGACGGGCTACGGCGAGATCCAAACCCAGCTCGACTTTCGGCTGCTCCTCTCAACACCCCTGTGGGTCGTTCTGGTCCTCCCCTTCGCAAAGCTTGTTGCCACCGGCCTGTCCATCGGGTCCGGCGGCTCGGGGGGCATCTTCGGGCCTGGCATGGTCATCGGCGGTGCCAGCGGCGCAGCGTTGTGGCGGCTGGGGCATTTTGCCGGGTTGGCGTCCCACGACCAAGTTGCGTTCGTCATTGTGGGCATGGCTGCATGTTTTGGCGCCATCGCCCACGCACCGATTTCGGTGCTGCTGATGGTCGCCGAAATGACGGGCAGTCTTGCCTTGCTTCCCGCCGCCATGGTCGCAGTCGCGTTTGCCACACTTGTCGTCGGTGAGACCACCATTTACCGCAGCCAGCTCCGAAGTCGGTCAGATTCTCCCGCCCACCGTTTCGACTTCGGGCTTCCCCAAGGCGCCGCTGTGCCAGTTACTCAGATCATGTCGGCCCCGCGGCTCGTCCTTAGTGCCGCCACCACGGCGGCCGACGCGCTCGATCAGCTCCGCAGTGCAAATCTGCCGGGCGCACCAGTTGTCAACGACGACGGTGCGTTCATCGGCTCATTACAGACCGCCGCTTTGGACAGCAACCCGAACGACCTGATCGGCTCCACGGCGGGTCGCCTCGCCGACGTCGAAGCGATGACCCTGCCCGATGACGCCGGGCTCGATGCGGCCATTGACGCCATCCCCGCCAGTAAGGGCGGCTGGGTCCCTGTCCTTGACGACAACATGGCCGTACTCGGGGTCATCTCAACTTCCGACCTTGTCCGCGGATGGCAACGCTCTATGCGCGAATCCCTCGGCCGCATCACCGCAGCGACCACGACGACTGCCACAATCGAAGGGGTCGTCAGCGAAAACTCACAATGCATAGGGCGACCTATAGCAGAGCTAGACTTTCTGCGTGGCACCATAATCGTGTCGGTACTTAGAGCAGGGGCCTTTCTGTTCCCCACTCCTGAGGAGATCCTCCAGGCTGGCGACACCCTCACCGTCCTCACCCGTCCCGGAGAGGTAAGCGCGGTCCGGAAGCGGCTCGACCTCATCGCCGAGGTCGACGAAGCACGTGACCTACGAGGAAGCTAGCCAATCTTGTTGTTACATAACTGTCTGACGCTTCTTTCTCGACAAGACTGGGCCAACCCGTACCGTTCAGGACGTGCGCTCACAGGTCTTGGATGGACCGGTGGAGTGCAGAATAACCGGCTTGGGAGCAGATAATCTTGGCGCGCATTAGCGATGCCATGCGGCTCGGCAGCCGCGATAAATAGCCGGCGCTCGGGGCTATCGAGAGAAGCGCACGCTTTTTTGCTTCCAGATCGGCTGCCTTAGGCCCATCTCATCGATCGCGTGGAACACAAACGCCAGCGCGAGCGGTCTCGCTCTCAGGGCCTCTCGGCTCTGCTCGGGGCCATCTTCTCGGCCCGCGGTGCTGGATACGGAGGGCGGCCCGGGCGATGAGGACCATGTCGTCTGGGCACGTCGGTTGGAGCCGAGGACGAACGACGGTCGCCCGGCTTTTGTTGGCACAGGAACGCAGCAAGGTCGGCACGCCGCGCAGGGTACTCGTGAGCGGATGGTCCCCATAGGGCACTCGCAAACCCGTGCAGCCTCAGCGGAGCAGTCGGCTACGACCCCTGGCTGCCCTGAGCGCGCCCAGATGCGTTAGGCCATAGAGGCGGGCCCCCAAGCTCCTCTTGTCGACGCCCGCTGTGCGTAGTCTCGAAGCGCCGAAAGGACTAGGCATCAAGAGCGGAACGCAGGCGGGCCAGCCGATCGCGGTCGAGCGAGTACCAAACCCATTTCCCCCGACGGTCGCCGTGCACCAGTCCCGCCTCACCCAGGATCCTGAGGTGGTGCGAGATAGTGGGCTGGGACTTACCAACCGGCCCGACGAAATCACACACGCATACTTCGCCCTCCGGCGCGGCCGCGAGGATCGACAGGATCCGCAGCCGCGCCGGGTCGGCTAACGCGCTGAACCCTTCGGCCATGTCCGCCGCCTCTAGCGCATCGAGAGGAGCGGCGAGCACGGATGGGCAACACACCCTCGCGGTCGCGGCGACCTGTTTGGTCATCCTAAGAGTCTCCTATTGACACCTGTGAATGTATCCACCATGATAGATACATCAACGGTTGTCAATCCTACCAGGAGGTCCCGTGCCCCGAGTGCAACTGGCTCTGAACGTTTCCGACATCGACGCCTCTGTCGAGTTCTACTCCAAGCTGTTCGGCGCCCAACCGGCCAAGCGCCGACCTGGGTACGCCAACTTCGCCCTTATCGAACCTGGTCTCAAGCTCGTGCTCATTGAGAACGCCGAGGCCCGCGGCACCGGGGTCGGCGGGGCTTTGAACCATCTCGGTGTCGAAGTCGAGACTCCCGAGGAAGTTCAAGTGGCCACCCGGCGCCTTGCCGCAGAGGGCCTCATCCCCGAGGTTGAGGAGGCCACGACCTGTTGTTACGCCGTCCAGGACAAGGCGTGGGTCCAAGACCCAGACGGGGCGCCCTGGGAGGTCTACACCGTGTTGGCTGACGCCCCCATGGAGGCAGACTTGACTGGCGACGGCACATGTTGCGGCAGCGACGAGCAGGCCCAACTGCTCAGCGTCGGTGCCAAGACTCCTTCGTCCTGCTGCTGAGCCGGAGCTCAAGACCGTGCCGGCCAAGGCCATGATGACCGAGGCTGTACTGTGGCGCCGCCTGCTTGCCGAGTTCCTCGGGAGTGCCTTCCTGGCGGCGGTGGTCATCGGTTCGGGCATCGCCGCCACCCAGCTCTCCCCGGGCGCTGTCGGCCTCGAGCTGTTGGAGAACGCAATCGCCACCGCCGCCGGGCTGTACGTGATCATCCTCATGTTCGGCCCGGTCTCGGGAGCTCACTTCAACCCGGTCGTCTCGTTCGTTGACGCGGCCTTTGGCGGGCTCAGTTGGCGCCAGGCGTGCGCGTACCTGCCCGCCCAGGTCGCTGGTTGTAGCGCGGGTGCAGTGGTCGCCAACCTGATGTTCTCCAAAGCAGCCATGTCAATTTCGGCTCATCACCGGGCTACGCCGGCACACTTCCTCTCCGAGGTCGTGGCCACCCTCGGTTTGGTCCTGGTCATTTTCGCTCTAGCCCGCAGCGGGCGGGGACATGTTGCCCCGGCAGCGGTCGGTGCCTACATTGGTGCGGCTTATTTCTTCACCAGCTCGACCAGCTTTGCTAACCCGGCCATTGCCATCGGGCGCATGCTCTCCAACACTTTCGCCGGCATCGCCCCGTCCTCAGTGCCCGCCTTCGTCGCTGCCGAGGTAATCGGCGGCGCCCTCGCCTGGGTCGTCGTCAAGTTGCTTTACCCCGGGGTCACCCCCGCAGAAGCGGCCGAGGTTGTAGTCCCTCACCACCTTCTCGACGGCGCGCAGGCGCCGGAGAACTCGCAATCACGCCAACCTTCGTCATCATCGCGCTGACATACCGACCAAGAGGAGATCTGGGTGCACATAATCGCAATTGGGGGTAGCGACGCCGGCATCAGCGCCGCGCTGCGTGTCCGGGAGCTCGAGCCGGGGTCAGAGGTCACCGTGGTCGTGGCTGACGATTACCCGAATTTTTCCATTTGTGGCATCCCTTATTACATCTCGGGCGAGGTCACCCACTGGCGTGACCTGGCGCACCGCAGCATCGCCGATCTGGAAGCGACCGGCATGAGCCTTCGCCTGGGCACGGTCGCCCGCCACATCGATGTCGAGGGCCGCAAGTTGGTCATCACAGACAGCAAGGGTGACGAAGAGATCCTGTCCTACGACGAGCTGGTCGTCGGTACGGGCGCTGTGCCCGTCCGACCGCCGATCGAGGGCCTCGCCGGTCCTGACGCGCTGAGGGCCGACGATGGCGTCCACCTGCTGCACTCCATGGGCGACACCTTCGCCGTGATGCGCACGCTCGAGGAGCGAGCCCCGGCCAGTGCCCTCATCGTGGGCGCCGGGTATATCGGCCTGGAAATGGCGGAGGCGCTCGTGGCGCGGGGCCTAATGGTGGCCCAGATGGAGCAGCTCCCCGATGTCCTCCCGACGGTCGACCCCGGCCTGGGCGCCCACGTCCACGACCAGCTGGTCGAGCACGGGGTGGAGGTGCTAACCGGTACCACGGTCCGCTCGATCGCCCGGGCTCGGGGCGCTGAGAACGGACGGTTGCTCGTAAAGGCGAGCACAGACGGACGAGACGTCACCCGTGCCGTTGACATGGTCCTGGTCGTCGTCGGCGTCCGCCCCGACACCGAGCTGGCTGCCGCGGCGGGTGTGGCCCTGGGGCAACGCGGCGCCATCGCCGTGGACCGTCGTATGCGGACCAATCTCGCTCACGTTTTTGCTGCCGGCGACTGCGTCGTTACCCACCACCGCCTGCTCGGGACCACCTACCTCCCGCTCGGCACCACCGCTCACAAACAGGGACGGGTGGCGGGCGAGAACGCACTCGGGGGTGACCGGGAGTTCGCCGGCGTTTTGGGCACTCAGGTAGTCAAGATCTTCGACCATGCCGTTGCCCGCACCGGGCTGAGGGACCACGAGGCGGAGGCTGGCGGCTTCGACCCGTTCACCGTCGCCGCCGAGGCCGATGACCATAAGGCCTATTACCCAGGAAGCCATCGCATCGCAATGCGCTACACCGGCGACCGCAGCAGTGGACGGCTGCTGGGCGTGCAGCTCTTCGGCCACCGTCAAAGCGAAATTGCTAAAAGGGTCGACATCGCCGCTGTTGCCATCTTCAACGAGATGACCGTCGAGGCGATGAGCGACCTCGACCTGTCGTACACGCCCCCGCTCGGGAGCCCGTGGGACGCCATGCAAGTGGGGGCCCAGGCCTGGGTCAAAGCCAACCGGTAAGGGCGGTTGTAAAGACGAGGGAAGTGGGAAGCGGTGCGAGCTAAATGCTGAAGAGGACTTGGCAGGTCAGGTCAGCGAACAGGGCCCGGCATGCTCGTCAGGAAGGGGCCCGGGGCGTCCGCCGCCTGGCGTTCGCCCCGCTTGTCCTCAGCGCAGTCGCGATCCCAGGCACGATTACGGCCTCAGGCGCCACCGCACAATTGCCGACGGTCGAACAGCCAGACGCCGTAGATCTGACAGGGCCCGGTTCGACTTTCGAGGCCCTGTTTTTCTCCGCCGCCTTTGCCCGCTACCACGAGCTGCACCCGGCCGTCTCGTTAGCTACACGGCCGTGGAAGTGGCGACGGTACCAACTAGTTCGCCCCCACGGCTGTCGACTTCGGCGCATCCGACGTCCCCATGACGCCAGCGGAGCAGGCCGCACAGGAGCAGGCCGCAGCCAAGGGCGGGCCAAATTGTCCAGGTAACTGTCTCGAGTGACCGCCCTCGAGAAACAACTGTGAGCTGTGTCTTTTTAGTCGGGGAGGGGGTGTCTGGTTCCACAAGATACCGGACACCTGTCGCGGGACATAGCGGACACCAGAATGAAGGGGTGTGCGCATGGAGCTCGCTGGTTACGTCGTCAATGCCGTGGTGCTGGAGGGCCGTCCGGTAAGGGAAGTGGCCGGGCCCACGGGGTGTCCAAGACCTGGCTCTACGAGTTACTGGCTCGGCACCAAGAACTGGGCGAGCAAGGGTTGGTGCCCCGCTCTAAACGTCCCCGGTCTTCCCCGAGCCGGGTGAGCACGGCGCTTGAAGATGAGATCGTCGAACTGCGCAAGTCCCTGGCCGAAGAGGGCCTCGACGCCGGGCCCCACAGCATCCAGTACCACTTGCAGTGCCGCCACCGCCGGAAGAAGTCGGTCGTGCCTTCGGTGTCGAGCATATGGAGGGTGCTAAAGCGGAGAGGATTTGTAACCCCTCAGCCGCAAAAGCGGCCGAAGTGCTCTTATGTCCGCTTCGCGGCGGAACTGCCCAATGAGTGCTGGCAGGCTGACACGACCCACTGGTCGCTCGCCGATGGCACCGACGTCGAGGTGCTCAACTTCTTGGACGACCACTCCCGGCTGTTAGTGGCTTCGGTGGCCTTCATGACCACCAAGGCAACCGACGTAGTGGCCGTTTTCCAGGCAAGTGCCGAGCACTTTGGGCTACCGGCGTCGGTGCTCACCGACAACGGTGGGATCTTCACCGCTGAAAGCCGGGGCGGCCGCTGCGCCATGGAGACCCTGCTCGGGGCTCTCGGCGTCACCTACAAGCACGGCAGGCCCTACCACCCACAGACCCAAGGCAAAGTCGAGCGCTTTCACCAGACGCTGAAAAAGCACCTGGCCAAACAGCGCCGCCCGGGCGACCTGGCCGAGCTGCAGGCCCAGCTCGACCGCTTCAGGGCTTACTACAACCAAGTCCGTCCACACCGGGCCATCGGCCGGCGCACCCCAGCGCAGGCCTATGGCGCACGCACCAAGGCCGTCGCCAAGCCCCCGTTGTTGCCGAACGGCCACTACCGGCTGCGCCACGACCGCCTCGACAAGGCAGGAAAGGTCACGCTGCGCTACCAGGGCCGGCTACGCCACATCGGCGTCGGTCGCGCCCACGCCGGCATCAGGGTCTACCTCCTGGTGGCCGATCGCGACGTGCACGTCCTCACCGAGGACGGCGAGCTCCTAGGCCGGCTCACCATCGACCCGGACAAGGATTACCAGCCCATGGAGCGCCCGCTAGTGTCCGGGATGTCTTGAGACAGCCGTCCGGGATGTCTCGCGACACAACATTAGTCGGGGAGGGGGGACTTGAACCCCCGGCCTCCTGCTCCCAAAGCAGGTGCGCTACCAACTGCGCTACTCCCCGGCGTCGTCGCGCCGATGCTACCAGCGGCGATGCGAGCGCCTCACGAAGTGGTGCCGACTGCTCCGCGGCAACTCGGGGCACAGCAACGGCGCTCGAGGATAGCTGCGCTGGCCCTGAAGCACAGAAGTGCCAAGCCGACGTCGCGCTATCGGGAGGTGGACATCAATTCGTGCCCACGCCGGCTCTACAAAACTTGTCGCCCCCGACAATGCCGTTGGAGCGAGCTTTACCGCCTCGCCGCGCCCGGCAGCGGGTGCTCTATTGGACGTCGACCGCGACCGCGCGCTGTACCTCGCGGAAGCGCTTGACCAAGCCCTCGAGCAGGCCCCAGGCCACATCGGGGTGCGCCTTCAAGAAGGGCCTGAACTCCCACTGGGTGAACACGAGGCACCGTAGCTTGGAAGCTGCCACGACATCTGCCGAACGGGGAGCCCGGTCGATCATCGACATCTCGCCGAAATACTCCCCAGGGCCGAGGCGCTTGCGGTGCTGGCCGTTCACCAGCACGTCGGCCTCGCCCGAGACGACGACGAAGAACATCGCCCCGAGCTCGTCCTGGGAGGCCAACTGGGTGCCTGCCTCGTAGGTCATGTCGTTGGCGCTCTGGGCCAGTGAGCGGAGGTCCTTTTTGGGCAGAGAGGCGAACAGCGGGATTGTGCTGAGCAGCTCGCTCTGATCAGACATGGTGTGAGCGTAGAGCAGACCCCGCCTCTGCATCAACGCGAGATAGGCTCCCCATCTCATATGAAAGCCCAAGTCGCCCCGCTGGAGGGTAACAAGGTCAAAGTCTCCATCGAGGTGGAGGAGACCGAGGTCGATCAGGCAATCGACCAGACCTTCGAAAAGTTTGCAAAAGACCTGCGTGTGCCCGGGTTCCGTCCCGGCAAAGCCCCTCGCCGCGTCCTCGAAGCCAGGATAGGCCGACCCGCCGCCCGTCTCGAGGCCCTCGATCAGAACATCCCGGTCTGGTACGACCTCGCAGTCAACAACAAGGGCGTCGACGTCATAAGCGACCCCTCGATAGAGGTCACCGCCGGCCAGGAGGAAGGGCCGTTGGCCTTCGACGCCGTGGTGGAAGTCAGGCCGCAGCTGAAATTGGAGGGCTACGAGGGGCTGAAGGTCACGGTGCCGAACCCCCTCGTGACCGAGAAGGACATCCAGGCTCAGCTCGACCGGCTCCGGGGCAACTTCGCCGAACTGGCCGTCGTCGAACGTGAGGCGAAGCCCGGCGACAGCGTCGTCATCGACATGAGCGCCACTCGCGACGGCGAGCCCTTCGCCGGGATGTCGTACACGGACTACTCGGTGGAGCTGGGCGCCGGCAACGACCTGCCCGAGCTCGACGAGCACCTTCCGGGCACCAAGGCCGGCGGCACAGTGAGCTTCGAGGCAGCTCTCGGGGACGAAAAGGTCCAGGTGGAGGTCGTCGTCAAGGAGGTACAGGAGAAGATCCTGCCCGAGGTGACCGACGAATGGGCCTCCGAGGCGTCGGAGTTCTCCACGGTGGACGAGCTCCGTGCGGACATCGAGACCCGTCTCGCCGAAATGAAGCGTGCCCAAGCGGCCCTCACGTTGCGCAACGCCACCCTCGAAGCGCTGGCAGCCCTTGTGGACGAGGAGCCTCCGGCGGTCCTCGTCGACGTCGAGGTGCGCCGCAATGCCGAGGACCTCGGTCGTCGCCTCGACGCCCAGGGCGTCCCGCTGCAGCGCTACCTGGACGCGCTCGGTCGTACCCTCGAAGAGCTGATAGCCCAGCTCCGTGAGCAGGCGGTGCCCGCCGTCAAGGTTGACCTTGCGCTGCGTGCGGTGGCCAAGGCCGCCGGGATCGAGCCCTCTGAGTCCGAGCTTGACCAGTTCATGGACCGCCTCGCCGTACAGTCCGGGATCAACCCGCGGGCTTTCAGGGAACAGGTCGAACGCACAGGGCGGCGTCTCGCGGTACGCTCGGATCTAAAGAAGAGCAAGGCTTTCGACTGGGTAGTCGAGCATGCCGAGGTAACCGACGATGAGGGGAACGCTGTGGACCAGGCACTGCTAAAACGCGACACCCAAGAAGCCGATGATGTGATTGCTGCCGCGGCCCTCGCTGAAGCCTCGGCCGAAGGTGATGAAGAGACCGACGCCGACCACGCGGCCCATGCCGGGCATGCCGGCCACACGCATGCGCACGTGGCTAAGCGCAGGGGTCGCCGCCGCGGGGGGAACCGGTGAGGATTGTGAGCCAATACCACGTCCCGGGCATCTTCGAGCAGACCAACCGGGGTGAGCGCGGGTACGACCTGTTCAGCCGGATGCTCGAGGAGAACATCATCTTCCTGGGGACCCCGATCGACGATTACGTGGCCAACGCCGTCTGCGCCCAGTTGCTCTACCTCGAGTACAAGAACCCGGACAAGGACATCAGCATCTACCTGAACTCACCCGGCGGCGACATAACGGCGCTGTTCGCGGTGTACGACACGATGAAGTTCGTCCGCAACGACATCTCGACGTTCTGCTACGGCCAGGCGGCCTCGGCCGCCGCCGTGATCCTCGCCGGTGGCACGAAGGGCAAGCGCTACGCCCTGCCCCACGCCCGGATACTGCTCCACCAGCCCTATGGCGGGGCGGCCGGTCAGGCCGCGGACATCGAGATCCAGGCCAAGGAGATCATCCGGATGCGGGACCTGCTCAACGAGATGATCGCCCTGGACACGGGCCAGACCGAAGAGAAGGTGGCCTCGGACACGGACCGCGACTTCATTATGAGCGCCCCGGAAGCTCAAGAGTACGGCATCATTGACGAAGTGATAACGACCCGCGAGCTTGCCGGTGTGCCTGTGGCCGCCGGCGTAGCCTAGACACTGAAGGAGCAGGAGCAGGCATGGCAAAGTTCGGCGAATCGAGCGAGCTTGTCAAGTGCTCTTTTTGTGGCAAATCACAAAAACAGGTCAAAAAGCTCATCGCCGGCCCTGGCGTCTACATTTGCGACGAGTGCATCGACCTCTGTAATGACATCATCGAGGAGGAGCTTTCCGAGCCGACCGAGGTCCGCTTCGACGAGCTCCCCAAGCCGACGGAGATTTTCAACTTCCTGAACGACTACGTGATCGGCCAGGAGCGCGCCAAGAAGATCCTCTCGGTGGCGGTCTACAACCATTACAAGCGCGTGCAGGCGGGGGGCTACGCCGACGGCGACGTCGAGCTGCAGAAGTCCAATATCTTGCTGCTGGGCCCGACGGGCTGTGGCAAGACGTTCCTGGCGCAGACCCTGGCAAAGATGCTCAACGTCCCCTTCGCCATTGCGGACGCGACGGCGCTCACCGAGGCGGGCTACGTGGGCGAGGACGTCGAGAACATCCTTCTCAAGCTCATCCAGGCCGCTGATTACGACATCAAAAAGGCCGAGACCGGCATCATCTACATCGACGAGATCGACAAGATCGCCCGCAAGAGCGAGAACCCGTCGATCACGCGCGACGTCTCGGGCGAAGGGGTGCAGCAGGCGCTGCTCAAGATACTCGAGGGGACAACGGCTTCAGTGCCCCCCCAGGGCGGCCGCAAGCACCCCCATCAGGAGTTCATCCAGATCGATACGACCAATGTCCTTTTCATCTGCGGTGGTGCTTTCGCAGGTTTGGACCGGATCGTGCAAAGCCGCCTGGGTAAGCAGGGCATCGGTTTCCGTGCGGAGATCCGACGGGCGCACGAGGGCAGCGAGGACGAGCTGCTTTCGCACGTGCTGCCCGAAGACCTGTTGAAGTTTGGGCTGATCCCAGAGTTCGTCGGCCGTCTGCCAGTCATCGGGACGGTCTCGACGCTCGACAAGCAGGCCCTCATCCGCATCCTCACCGAGCCGAAGAACGCTCTGCTCAAGCAGTACCGCAAGGTCTTCGAACTTGACGGGGTCGAGCTCGAGTTCAGCTCCGACGCCCTGGAAGCCGTCGCCGAACAGGCGATGCTGCGGGGAACGGGTGCCCGCGGGCTGCGCGCCATCCTGGAGGAAGTCCTCTTGGAGGTCATGTACGACCTGCCCAGCCGTTCTGATATCGGCAAATGCCTGATAGACCGTTCCGTAGTCCTGGAGCGGGTAAACCCGACGCTTGTGCCCCGCACCGAGGTCGTCCACAAAGAGCCGAGGGCTCGCCGCGCTGCCAGCTAGAGCATCGAGTTAGCCCCGGGCCTGGAGCTCTCGCCGCGATCTTCGTTAGAGTTGGCGGGAAATGAACCTTGGTGACGCGCTGGCGTGGCTCGACCGCCATCAAAATCTCGAGCGCATTTTGGCCGATGCCGCGACTGCAGGCCCCCGAGCCTGAGCGCATGCGCCGCCTGGCCCACGTACTGGGTGACCCGCAGGCGTCACAGCCCGTCATACACCTGACCGGTACCAATGGGAAAACGTCTGCAGCACGCGCCCTGTCACAGCTGCTCATTACCAAGGGCCTAAATGTAGGCACTTTTATCAGCCCCCACCTGCAACGGTTGAACGAGCGCATTATGGTCGGGCTGCAGCCCATTAGCGACGTGGATCTCGCCGAGGTGTTATCCGATTTGGCCGGGCTCGAGGACCTTCTCGGCGACGATATGCGGCCGACCTGGTTCGAGCTGCTCGCCGCCGCCGCCTTCCGATATTTCGCCGATCGACCAGTTGACGTCGCGGTCGTGGAGGTAGGGATGGGCGGGCGCTGGGACGCCACCAACATCGCCGACGGGACCGTCTCCATCGTCACCAACGTCGCCCTCGACCACACCGAGCTGCTCGGGCCAACCCGGGCGCACATCGCACGGGAGAAGGCCGGCATCGTCAAGCCTGGGACGACCCTTGTGCTCGGCGAGACCGATCCCGAGCTCTACGACATCTTCGCTGAAGAGCGACCTGAGGCTCTCTGGCTGGCGGGCCGCGACTTCGCCGTCGAGTCGGCCGAGCTGGCAGAGGGGGGCAGGTTGCTCGACCTTCGCACCCCCGAGGGCCAGTACAACGAGGTCTTCCTGCCCCTGCACGGGCGGCATCAGGCAGACAACTTCGTGGCTGCGCTGGCGGGGGCCGAGGCGTTCTTCGGCAAGCCGCTGGAGGAGGCGTTGGTGGTCAAGGCGGCGGCCGCGGTGACCTCGCCCGGGCGGCTCGAAGTCGTCCAGAAGAGCCCGCTCGTCGTCCTGGACGGGGCCAAGAACGTCGCGGGGGCCGCGAGCTCGGCCATCGCCGTCAACGACGAGCTCGCCGGTGGGCGCTCCCGGGTCATGGTGGTCGGCATGCTGAGGGGAAAGAGCGCGCTCGAGATGCTCACGGCGCTTGACGTCGCCAAGTCACGCCTCGTGGTCACCTGCCCTCCACCCTCCCCCCGGGCGCAACCGGCCGAAGAGGTGGCCGAGGCGGCCCGCTCGCTCGGGTGCCAGGCAATAGCGACAGCTTCGGTGGCCGAGGCGCTCGAGGTGGCCCTCGGCGAGGCCCACGAGGACGAGCTCGTGCTCGTGACGGGGTCTCTCTACGTCGTCGGGGCCGCCCGAACGGTCCTCCTCGGCGAGCCCGGACTGGCGCCCACGACCCCGTTCACCTGAGCTTGTCCAACCGGCTGCGAGTGTGGCCGTGCCGGGCCGCTCCGCGACGTTGTGCTTGCCCCACCTAATACGAGACGGTCCCCGAACCCATCACCGTCATCGCCTGGGCAACCGGCGAGGCGCTGTTGGAGTTGTTGCACTGGCCCTCGTGCTTGCCGCTCCCGTATTTTGGCCCGACAAAAGCCAACGAAAACGTAAGGACGAACCCGCCCGTAATGCCGCTGCACGCTCCGGCGCCCGAGCCTGGGACGATGGGTACCGAGGCCGTCGCGCTCAGGTTGCCCGAGCAGGTGCGGTGGTTGGGCTGGAAGCTGTTGAACGCGGCCGTGATCTTCTTGTCGAGCCCGACGACGCTGACCCTGAACGAGCCTTGGACGAGGGCCAAGAGGACCTCGGTGTTGGTCGCCGCGTCAGGAGTGCCGTTGGCGTCGATCGAGTCCGCCGAGCCATTGTCGCCTATTGCCCCGGTCAGCACAACGGTGCTCGCGACGCCCGAACTGTCGCCGTAGACAAATACATGTACTGGGCCGTTCTTCACCGTACTTGCGCTCGCTGCGATGGTTCCGCCAGATGTCAATGCGGCGCCGGCAAGGGCGGCGATGGTCAACGCGGACAGGGTTCGCTTTATATATTTTGACCTCCTCGGTCAAGAGTGTCGAGCAGCTAACAGACGTTGGTTGGTGAGGTCCATAGCCTGGCTTCGTTGCTTACCTCGTCCAAGGGGGTCAGCCGGTGTCCCGGCCTCGTGCCAGCACTCAATTGTGCCCGTAGGCTCGATCGCCGCTATCCTGCCTCCCTTGTGGAAACCGAACAGCTCGAAGGGACCCTGGTCATTTGCAAGCCTGACGCCGTCGAAAGGGGGCTCGTAGGGGAGATAATCGGGCGCCTGGAGCGCCGGGGGCTCCGGTTGGCACGTGCGGAGCTGCGCCTGCTGGACGCGGCGACTGCTGGGCGCCACTACGCCGAGCACGCCGGCAAGCCCTTTTACGAGAGCCTCATCGTCCACATCACGCGCAGTCCCGTGCTGCTCGCAGTGGTCGAGGGGCCGGTCGGGACCTGGCAAGTCGTCCGCAACACGATGGGCGCCACCAACCCCGCCCAGGCCCAGCCGGGGACCATCCGGGGCGACCTGGCCCTGTCCATGACAGAGAACTTGATCCATGGCAGTGACAGCGCCGAGTCGGCCGCCCGCGAGATCGCGCTGTTCTTTGGGGACCAGAACTAGCCGACCTTTGGCACGAGCTCAGCCAGTGCGTTAGCCTTGAGCCTCAACGGAGGCTTAGAAAACGGTGCGCGACAGAATGTTCTCTTCCTTCAGGCGAGGCCTCGCAGTTGACCTCGGAACAGCCAACACCCTTGTTTACCTGCAAGGGCACGGGATCGTCCTGAACGAGCCCTCTGTCGTCGCGATCGATATTCGCGACGGGAAGCCCCTGGCTGTGGGCCTGGAGGCGAAGCGGATGATCGGGCGCACGCCTGCCCATATCCAGGCGGTCCGGCCGCTGCGGGACGGCGTTATCGCCAACTTCGAGATCTGCGAAAAGATGCTCGCCTACTTCATCAGGCGTGTCCACCCGAGCCGGCTGTCCAAGCCCGACATGGTCATCTGCGTGCCATCAGGCGTCACCGGGGTCGAGAAGCGTGCCGTCATGGACGCGGCCGAAGCCGCCGGGCCCGCCAGGCGTGGATCATCGAGGAGCCAATGGCCGCGGCTATCGGCGCCGGCCTGCCGGTCCACGAGCCCACTGGCAACATGGTCGTCGACATCGGCGGCGGGACGACCGAGGTCGCCGTGATCTCGATGGGAGGCATCGTCACCAGCCAGTCGGTGCGGATCGCCGGGGACGAGCTGGACGAAGCGATCATCGCGTTCATCAAAAAGGAGTACAGCCTGGCGTTGGGCGAGCGGACGGCGGAAGAGATCAAGATCGCACTCGGCTCGGCCTGCCCGCTCCAGGACGAGGTGAGCGCCGAGATCCGGGGCCGCGACCTGATCACAGGGCTTCCCAAGACAATCGTTACAACGACCGAAGAGATCCGCGAGGCGATCGAAGAGCCGGTGCAGGCGATCGTCGATGCCGTCAAGATGACGCTCGACAAGACACCCCCCGAGCTCGCGGCCGACATCATGGAACAAGGGATCGTGCTCACGGGCGGCGGCGCCCTGCTGCACGGCATGGACGCCCGCTTGGCCGCCGAGACCGGTATGCCGATCGTGATTGCCGACAACCCTCTGCAGTCAGTGGCATTCGGGAGTGGGCAATGCCTCGAACAGCTGGGTGTCCTTTCTGACGTGCTCATGACAAGTTCCCGATAGGGGGTCGCAGCAGTGGCTGCTCCTCGGCGCCCGCGAGGCCGGTTCTTATTGCTCGTGCTGGTGCTGCTAGGTGTCACATTCGTAACCCTGTCTGACCGAAGCGGCAACCACGGGGCGTTCGCGAAGGCTCGCTCCTACGCAAACGATGTGGCGAACCCGTTCCAATCCGCCGTGCATTCGGCGTTGGCACCGGTCGGCAATTTCCTTTACGGTGCGGCGCATTACGGTTCTCTGGAAAAGGAAAACCAGCTGTTGCGCCAAGATTTGGCCAATGACCAGACCGCAACGGTGCAAGCGCTCAGCGAGCAAGCGGAATCAGAGCAGGTTCTTGCACAGGAACATCTCGATTACTTGGCGGGTATACCGAGCGTGGCAGCCCAAGTCATCGATATCGGCAGCGCCAATTTCGAGCAGTCGGTCCAGGTCAACCGCGGCTCGGACGAAGGCGTGGTCCTCGGCCAGCCCGTCGTGTCGGGCGGTGGCCTGATCGGCAAAGTGATCTCGGTGTCGGCGAACCTGGCGACGGTGGACCTGATCGACGACCCGAGCTTCACCGTGGGCGTGCGCGTCGTGCGTACCGGCGTGGTCGGTGCAGCCTCAGGCCTCGGGCAGGGCAACCCGCTCCAGGTCGAGGATGTCAACGTCGGGGCGGGGGTGAAGCGAGGCGATGCCCTCGTCACGAGCGGCCTGCAGGTCGAGTACTTCCCGCCGGGTATCCCGGTCGGTACGGTCTCCTCGGTCAGCTCCCCGCCCGGCGGCCTCCAGCTCGAGGTGTCGGCCAAGCCCTACGCCAACCTGGTCAACCTGCAGTTCGTGAGAGTTCTCCTTTGGTCGCCACAGACCGGCTGACGGGGGCCGCGCTGGCCAAGGTGGTGGCCAAGGTCGTCGTCATCTTGCTGCTGGGCATCCTTGTCCAGACATGCTTCGGCAACGACATGCGCGTCGACGATGTCGCCCCCGACTTCATGCTCCTGCTCGCCGTATGTGCGGGTTTTGTCGCCGGGCCGGACGAAGGTGCCTTGGTCGGGTTCGTCGCAGGGCTCTTGAGCGACCTCTTTCTGCAGAACACGCCCGTCGGGCTCATGGCCTTGGCGGCCTGCCTGGCGGGCTACGTCGTCGGCTGGGCGAGGGCGAGTTTCCTGCGGCCCCACCCTGCGATCGTCCCGGTGGTCGCGGCAAGCGGGACCGTGCTGGGGGTGCTGCTCTTCGTGGCCATCGGCTACGTCGTTGGGCAGGCGCAACTCGTCGCCCCCGGCGAAAAATGGGTAGCCCAGGTGGCCATCATCGAAGCCTGTTACGCGGCGGTCTTCGCGTTGCCGGCGGCGATGTTGATGGGTTGGGCACTGAAGGGGCCGAGCGCGCCGCCTTCGTCCCTCCCGCCACCGATGCGTGGCGGTTTCTCAGAGTTTTCTGCCCGGCGCCGCCCCAGTGCACGCAGCCGCCGCCGGCGCCGCCTCCAGGCACGGGTACGGTGACAACGTGAGCCAGGCGGTCCGGTGAGCCAGAGCGGGAGCGCGGCTAGCGGCGAAACGAGCTCGATGCGCATCAGGGCGACCGCCGTCCTGGTCGTCATCGTCTGCCTGTTCGCCACCCTTCTCGGGCGCCTGTGGTTCCTGCAGGGCGTGGAAGCCTCGACGCTGCCTGCGCTCGCCGCCGAAGGCCAGGGGACCGAGACGGTCTACCTGCCGGCGCCTCGCGGCGAGATATTCGACCGCAACGGGGTGCTGCTCGCCGGCGACAAGATCGAACAGGTCGTAACGGTCGAGCGCGACCAGGCGCTTGCCCACCCCGGCCTCGTCGACGCGCTCTCCGCCCTGCTCGGCCAACCCGACGCGGCGGTGCAAGCAGCGATCGACAACGTCCAGTACAGCCCCTATCAGCCAGTCCCGTTGCCCTGGCCGGTCGGCGAACCTGTCGTGCTGGCGGTAGACGAGAACCAGGACCTGTTGCCTGGGGTGAGCGTCCAGGCCGAACCGGTGCGCTACTACCCCTACGGCACCGAGACCGCCAACATCATCGGGTATGTCAGCCGGATAACGGGCTCGGAGTACAGCCAGGACAAGAGCCAAAAGTGCGGTACGGGGGTGCCCTGCTACCAGCCCGGCTCGCAAGTAGGCCAGGCCGGGGTGGAAGAGAGCTACGAGAAGTACCTCCGCGGCACGCCCGGCGTCGAGGAGCTCCAGGTCGACTCCCAGGGCAACGTCCTCGGCCGGCTGAGCTACACGCCCCCGGTCCCGGGCGACAACCTGGTCCTTTCGCTGTCGCTCACCGACCAGGAAGCTGCGGTGCAGACGTTGTCGGAGTACCTCGCCAAGGCGAGGGCGACGCTCGACCAGACAACCAATTACACCCACGATTTCCGGGCGCCGGCTGCATCCATGGTCGCCATTGACCCTCGCAATGGCCAGATCCTGGCGCTCGCCACCAATCCCGATTACAACCCGTCAGACTTCCTCGGCGCCGGCATAAGCAACGCCCGCTGGGCCTACTACGAGAACCCCGCGAACGATTTCCCCACGATCGACCGGGCAATTTCGACCCGGTACGCGCCAGGTTCGACGTGGAAGCTGATCACGGCGACCGCCATGCTCCGCTACGCCCTGCGCACCCCGGCCACCTATTACGACGACCTCGGCACCTACACAATTGGCGGGCAGGTGTTCGACGACAACGACAGCCAGGCGCTCGGTTGGGTCGACCTGAACGAGGCACTTGCCCAGTCCAGCGACACCTATTTTTACAGTGTCGGGGGCGCCTTCTACCAGGACTATGACGCTGGGCGCCGGCTCAAGGGGCCAGACCCCCTGCAAAGCGTCGCCTCCCAGTACGGCCTGGGCCATTACAGCGGCGTCGCCCTGCCGGGCGAGTCCCCCGGTCTCGTGCCCGACGCCCAGGTCGTTGCGAAAGAGCACGCCGAGTACCCCAAGGACTACCCCGACGGGGTGTGGGAGCCGGGCGACGAGGTGCAAGAGGCGATCGGTGAGGGACAGGACGAGGTGACTCCTCTCCAGCTCGACAATGCCTATGCCGCCTTTGGCAACGGCGGGACCCTCTACGTACCTCAGATCGCCTTGGCCGTGGAGGCACCGGGGACAGGCAACAAGGCGAACGGCAAGATCCTGGTGCGCTTCTTCCCACAGGTGAAAAACCGCGTCACGATGCCTTCCATCTACGACCAGGCCGCCATCCTCCAAGGACTTGAAGGCGTCGTCGCCGACCAGAACGGGACCGCTTACGGCGCGTTCCAGGGCTTCCCGCTCACCGAGTACCCCGTCGCCGGCAAGACCGGGACCGCCCAGGTGAGCGGCGAGTTCTGCCCCTACGTGGACTGCGGGCCGAACCAGGTGCCCTGGCCCGAGTACAAGCAGGACACATCTGTGTTCGCCAGCTTCGCCCCTGCCGACAGCCCCCGCTTCGCTGTCGATGCGGTGTTCGAACAGTCCGGCTACGGCGCAGATGTGGCCGCCCCCGCTGTGGCGCAGATGTACAAGACGTTGTTCGGGCTGGACAAGCCGACCGTTTGCGGCCCCAGCGACGCCAGCACGACGACCTCGACCACCATCGTCCCGTGCATCGCGCCGACCACGACCACGACGAGCGGCACGACGAGCGCCACGACGAGCGGCACGACGAGCGCCACGACGAGCGCCACGACGAGCGCCACGACGGCCCCCTCGGCTACCACGGCCCCCGGTGCAACAACGACCGGGACTACTGCCGCGACCACCGGCGCCGGTACCACGAGCACCGGCGCGAACGGGACCTCCGGCTGATGGCCTTCACGACATTGCCGAACGCCAGCCCGAGCGCGTCCGTGGCAGTCCCGCGGCGGCCGGCCACCGCTCCGGCGTGGCACCACCTGGACGTGCTGCTCATCGGCGCTTCCGTGGCCATCACCGCTATCGGGGTCCTCATGGTCTATTCGACGACTCGCATCCCCCTCGGGGTGGCGGGCGAGAACCCTGAGTCCCAGATGAAAAAGCAGCTCCTGTTTGCCATCGTCGGCGCAGGCGCGTTCATCGCGACCGTGTTCTTCGACTACAAGCGCTACCTCTCGTGGGCACCGGTCCTTTACGTAGGGAGCCTCGTGCTCCTGCTCGCCACGATCGCGCTCGGGCGGTCCACGCTGGGTGCGACGTCGTGGATCCAGGTGGGGAGCATCCAGGTCGAGCCGTCCGAGATAGTGAAGGTGAGCCTGATCCTGTCGCTCGCCGCGCTCCTGGCGAGCCGCAAGGGCGATGTGTCCGGGCGGGTCCTCGTTGTCGTGCTGGCCCTCTCGGTGCTCCCGTTCGCGCTCATATACAAACAGGACGCCCTTGGCAGTGCCATGGTGCTCGCCGTCGTGATGATCGGGATGCTCCTGATGGGCGGCACCAAAGGCAGGCACATGATCGTCCTCGCCCTCTTGGCGGCGGTCGCTATCGGCGGGGTCCTGCAGCTCGGGGTGCTCAAGCAGTACCAAAAGGACCGCCTCCTCACCTTCTTGGTGGCACCGAGCGGCGTCGGGACTTCGAGCAGCTCGACCAGCCCTTACGCCAACATCGAGTACCAGTTGGGCGAGTCGAAGGCGGCCATCGCAGACGGGGGCCTCGGTGGCAAGGGCCTGTTCAAGGGGACAGAGACCAACTTGTCCTACGTGCCCAACCAGTCGACCGACTTCATCTTCACCGCCGTCGCGGAACAGTTCGGCTTTGTCGGCTCGGCGCTCCTGCTGGCCCTGTTCGTGCTCATGATCTGGCGGTCCTGGCGAGCGGCCGTCCTATCGCGCGACCTTGCCGGGACCCTCATCTGCGTGGGGGTGCTCAGCATGCTGACGTTCCAGGTCTTCGAGAACATCGGCATGACGATGGGGATCATGCCCGTGGCCGGCATCACGCTGCCTTTCATGAGCGCGGGCGGCTCTTCCATGGTTATCGACTGGATAGCGATCGGCCTGGTCGTGAACGTCTCGATGCGCCGTCTCAGCTAAGGCTCAGGCCGCAATTAATCCTCCCTTAGCAAGTCCGTCAGTTGTCCGGTACTTGGTCGCTAGACTTGTGAACTGAGATGACCTCGTTCGGGACCGCCGGGTTGACTGCGTGTGCGAGCGCGCCAGCGCTTGGGGTGAACAGTTGAACAGGTTGTGGTCCCGCCTCTGTAGCTTTGCCAGGGGACGACAGACACGAGGCGTGGTCTTGGCTAGCGGCACGGAGGCACCGGCGAGGCCCGCCCCCAGCAGCGATGTCCAAGTTAGTGCAGCCCAACCGGTGCTTTCGCCTGGTCCTCGGGCGGTCAAGGGCATTGGCCCGCAGGTTTATTCGATGATGGCGCGCGACGGCGCTGTGGCATGGGCTTGACACACCCAGCCGGGGACGTCACCTGACGTCTTGGTCGCGACGTGCGCAAGGCACGCTGCCCAGCGTGCCTGCTTGGAAGGGAAATCCTAAATGTCGGACCCACTGCTTGGCGAAGCAGGTAACGCCAACCCCGAGCCGGCCGCCCTGGGCGAGACCGGCGGGTACCAATTTAATAACCTCGACGGGCCAGCTGGCTCCGTAGCAAAGGCCCCCCGGCGCCGCCGGCGGGGATCTCGGGGCGGGCGGAGCAGGCACGGCGCCGGGGTATTGGTCGCCGCGTCGGACGACGACGATGGGCCTGAAGAGCCAGCCGAACTGCCCCGGCCGGCGCCGCCATCAGGGCCACTGCCCGTAAACGAAGAGGCGCCTGCGGTCGCGGTCAGCAAGCCGAAGATCGGCGACACTCGCCCCGGTTCGCCGCCCGCCCCCAAGCGCCGCGTGCGCAAGGACGCCGGGACCGGCCCGGCCAAGGTCCTCGCGAAGGACGGCGGCGCAGACGGCTTCGACGAGGCTGACGATGCGGGTGGAGCCGCTGGCGCGGCCCGGCGGCCGCGCCGCCGCAAGCCCTTGGCGGGTGCCCCGGCGGGCGCTGGTGAAGCCGAACGAGCCGGCGGTGCTGAGCTCGTCACATCGCCGCCCAAGGCGCGCCCTGCGGCAAGGAGCAGGGCAGCAGCGAACCCTGTGGCCTTGGCGGCCCCGGAGCGGCCCGCTGCGCCGAGGCGGGCAAGCGCTGAGCGGACTGCTGCCGACAAGGCCAGCCTGGACCGCCGCAACCGGCCGCTCGGGCGGTACCTCATGGCGGTGCACGTCGGCCCGACCGCTACCCAGATCGCCGTACTCGAAGGCCGCACGCTGATCGAGCACTACGTCTCGCGCCCGGCCGACGACGCCACTCAGATCGACGGCAACATCTACCTCGGGCGCGTACAGAACGTGCTGCCCGGCATGGAAGCAGCATTCGTCGACATCGGCACGCCGAAGAACGCCGTGCTGTACCGCGGTGATCTCCACTACGACGCTGACGAGGTCGAACCGCCCAGCTCCGACGACGACGGCAAGCCGACCCGGGGCCGCCTCGGGGGAGCGGCACGCGACGCTCGCATCGAGCAACTGCTACGCACGGGCCAGAGCATCATCTGCCAGGTAACAAAGAACCCGATCGGCACCAAGGGGGCACGCCTCACCCAGGAGGTCTCCCTGCCCGGGCGGTTCGTCGTGCTCATCCCCGACAGCGACACCTATGGCATCTCCAAGCGCCTCGGCGACGACGAGAGGCGCCGCCTGCGCAAGGTCCTCGACGATATCCGCCCCGCCGGGCACGGCCTCATTGTGCGCACGGCCGCCGAAGGTGCGAGCGCCGAGGAGCTTGGCCGCGACGTGGGCCGCTTGATGCGCCAATGGGAGAGCGTCCAGCAGATCGCCAAGACTTCGCGGGCACCGCAGCTGCTCTACCGCGAACCGGACCTTGCCGTGCGTGTCATCCGGGAGGAGTTCAATCGCGACTACCGCGCCGTCGTGATCGACGACCAGCGGCTTTACGACCAGGTGAAGGAGTACGTCACCAGCATCACCCCCGAGCTCGCCGACCGGGTCGAGCTTGTCGACCCCAACGACGAGGCCTTGCCGCTGTTCGAGCGCTTCAGGGTGCACGAACAGGTCCACAAGGCTCTCGACCGCAAGGTCTGGCTGCCCTCAGGTGGGTCCATCATCATCGAGCGCACCGAGGCGCTCACGGTCATCGACGTCAACACGGGCAAGAACGTCGGCACCTCGAACCTCGAAGAGACGGTGTTCCGCAACAACCTTGAGGCCGCCGAAGAGATAGCCCGCCAGCTACGCCTGCGCGATATCGGCGGGATAATCGTGATCGACTTCATCGACATGGAGATCATGGCGAACCGGGCGGAAGTGATCCGCACCTTCCGCGAGGCGCTCGCGAGGGACAAGACCCGCTCGCAGGTATTCGACATTTCCGAGCTCGGCCTCGTCGAAATGACCCGCAAGCGCATTTCTGAAGGGCTCGTCGAGTCCTACTCGGAAACCTGCCCGACTTGCGGCGGTCGCGGGATCATCTTCGACGAATCCCTTTTGTAGCCTGGGGAAATAGGGCTAGTTGGCCCGGGCGGGCACGCGCCGCTCGCCGTGGCCCGTGTAAATCTGGGTCGGCCTGCCGATGCGGTTGGCGGACGAGCTTGTCGCCTCGAGCCAGTGCGCCACCCAGCCGGCGGTGCGCCCGGCGACGAAGAGGGGCGTGAACATCTCGTCGGGGAAACCGATCGCCCGGTAGATGATCCCCGAATAGAAGTCGACGTTGGGGTAAAGCCGCCTGGAAATGAAATAATCATCGGCCAGCGCCACTTCCTCGAGCTGCAAGGCGATATCGAGCAGGGGGTCGTTCGAGGCACGTTTTTCTACGATGTCCAAGGCTATTTGGCGGATCACCTTGGCCCTGGCGTCGGTCGTTTTGTAAACGCGGTGGCCAAAACCCATGAGCCGGAACGGGTCGTTGCGGTCCTTGGCCTTGTCCACGAAATTGCTGAGGGGTTGGCCAGAGCTCTTTATTTCCTGGAGCATCTTGATGACTTCCTGGTTGGCACCTCCATGAAGAGGCCCCCACAAGGCGTTTATGGCGGCGGATGCGCCTGCGTAGAAGCCGGCTCCTGAGGACGCCACCATGCGCAGCGTGGCCGTCGAGCAATTGAACTCATGGTCCGCATGCAGGATGAGCAGCGTGTTGAGGGCCCGGGCGGTGGCGTCGTCGGGCAGGTGGTCGCTGCCCGGGATGGCAAAACAGAGCTGCAGGAGGTCCTCTGCGTAGTCGAGCGAACGGTTGCTCTTGGCCCTGGGAAGGCCGCGCAGTGTCGAGAGCGCGTAACCGGTGAATATCGGCATCGCCGACAGGAGCCGGATGCCGGCCTGCTCGACGTGGGCGCGGTTGTCGGACTTGGGCCCGTCGTCGGAGTACGCCGAGAGCGCCTCGGTGGCGATGGAGAGCATGGCCATCGGGTGCATCGACTGCGGGAACGAGTCGAAAAGCCTCTCGATCCCGACGTGCAGCACGAGCTTGGGGTCGCGCACCTTTGCGAAAAACTCCTCGGAGGCCTGCGCGCTGGGCAGCTCACCGTAGATGAGGAGGTAGGCGATGTCCAAGAACGAAAACGAAGTAGCGAGCTGTTCCACCGGGTAACCGCGGTAGAACAAACGCCCTGCCTCCCCGTCGACAAAGGTGATCTCCGAGTGGTAAGCGGCCGTGTCCGCATAACCCGGGTCGAACACGGCGAGGCCATGCTGGGCGAGACTGGTGATGTCGAGGGCGGTGCGCCCGAGCGTCGGTTTTTCCGCGGGCAGTTCAATCTGCTCACCGTCGAAAGTCAAGGTCGCGGAGTCTTTACCCGCTTCGGGACTGGGCATCGGGAGTGCCTCCTCGTAGTGTGCTGGATGTCTACCGAGCTTCCCGCTCAGCCTACTTGCGCTTGGCCGCTGAACGCAGGGCGGGCATTGCCGTTATACTGTCGCTCCTGTGTATGCAGTGATCAAAACAGGCGGCAAACAAGAGCGTGTCGAACAAGGCCAGCGCGTCGCGGTGGAGCTTCTTGGCGCGGCTGAGGGCGACGTAGTTTCCTTCGAGCCGGTCCTCCTCGTGGACGGCTCGACCGTGCTTTCGACGCCCGCCCAGCTCTCCGGGTCCAACGTGAGCGCCAGGGTCGTCGGCGAGGAAAAAGGCCCCAAAGTGCGGGGCTTCACCTACAAGAACAAGACCCGTGGACGCCGTTCCTGGGGGCACCGCCAGCGGTACACCACCATTGAGGTGACCGCGATCACCAGGGAGGCTTGAGCAAATGTCCAAGACCAAGGGTGGCGGTAGTACCCGCAACGGCCGTGACAGCAATGCACAGCGGCTGGGCGTAAAGGTGTTCGACGGTGGTCTTGTCACGGCGGGGTCGATCATCGTCCGCCAGCGTGGCACCCGCTTCCACCCGGCCACCGGCGTGGGCAAGGGCAACGACGACACCTTGTTCGCTCTTATGGACGGGCATGTCCGGTTCGCTCATCGCAACGGCCGGCGCGTGGTGGGCGTCGAGCCGCTCGAAGCGGCCAACAACTGACATCATCCGGGCCCTGTCGGGCTCGGTCCCTGGGGCCTAATAACCTCCCACCTGCGCCCGAGGTCTGTTTGTGTTCGTTGACGAGTGCCAGCTCCACGTAAAGGCCGGTGACGGCGGCGCCGGGGCCGTATCGTTCCGCCGTGAGGCGCACGTAGCCGAAGGTGGCCCGGACGGGGGCGATGGCGGCAAAGGCGGCGACGTATGGCTGGTCGCCGACCACAACGTCGCATCGCTGCTCTCGTTCAAGGACCACCCCCACCGCAGTGCCACCAGTGGCGCCCACGGCTCCGGCAAGGCCAAGCATGGGCGGGCCGGGACCGATATCGAGGTACCCGTGCCCGAGGGGACGATCGTGCGCGACCTCGACGGGGAAGTGGTCGCCGACATCAACGAGGCAGGCGCCCGCTGGCTTGCCGGCGCCGGAGGCCGGGGTGGCAAGGGCAACGCCCGGTTCCTCTCAAACCGCCGGCGCGCGCCCAGCTTTGCCGAGCAGGGCGAGATCGGGGAGGAAGCCTGGTACAACCTCGAGATCAAGCTCATGGCCGACGTGGCACTGGTCGGGTTCCCGAACGCCGGCAAGTCGACGCTCATCTCGCGGATATCGGCGGCCAAGCCGAAGATCGCCAGCTACCCCTTCACCACGCTGGAGCCGCACCTGGGCGTGGTGCGCTTCGACGAGCACGAGTTCGTGGTCGCCGACATCCCCGGCCTCGTGGAAGGCGCGAGCGAGGGCAAGGGCCTGGGGCACCAGTTCCTGCGCCACATCGAAAGAGCGAGGGTCTTGCTGGTCATGGTCGACCTCGCACCCGACGACGGGCGCGAGCCGGCCCTGCAGGAGCGCATCCTGCTGGCCGAGCTCGAACAGCACGAACCAGAGCTCATGGAGCGGCCCCGCCTGACTGTCGGGTCGCGGGCAGATCTCGCCACCGAGCCCTGGCGCTCGCATTCGGGCTTCCCGGCCATCTCAGCGGTCACGGGCGAGGGGATCGCCTGGCTGACCGGGCAGCTCGCGCTGCTAGTCGAGCAGGCCCGTGCTCTCCAGCCCCGCCCGCGCCGGGTGATGTTGCACCGGCCTGTCCCTACGGGCGTCCTTGTCGAACGCGGCCCTGACGGGTCGCTCGTGGTCACGGGCCGCCAGGCCGAGCGCGCGGTCGCTCTTTCGGACCTCACCGACGCGGGCGCGCTCGCCTACGCGCAGGGGCGGCTGAAACGGCTCGGCGTCGACCGGGCGCTCGCCCGGGCTGGTGCCAAGGAGGGTGACCGGGTCCGCATCGGGCGTTTCGAGTTTGACTGGGAGCCGGATTGACGGTGGCGCCGCTTTAATGGCGACCGTCGTCGTGAAGGTGGGCACCTCATCGATCACCGACGAGCACGGCCACGTCGCGCAAGGCGCGATGTCCAAGCTGTGCTCCGAAGTGGCGGAGCTGCGCACGGCCGGCAACCGCGTCGTCGTGGTCACGAGCGGGGCGATCGCCGCCGGCCTTCCCGTGCTCGGTCTTTACCCACGCCCGACCGACCTAGCGCTGCTCCAGGCCGTATCGGCGGTCGGCCAGAGCCGGCTGATGGGCCACTACGAACGGGCGCTGGAGGCCGTCGGGATCATCGGGGGCCAGGTGCTGCTGGCGCCCCTCGATTTCATGCACCGCGCCCAGTACCTGCACGCGCGCGAGACGCTCCGCCTCCTGCTCGACCTCGGCGTTGTCCCGGTCGTCAACGAGAACGACGCCGTGGCCGACGACGAGATCCGCTTCGGGGACAACGACCGCTTGGCGGCCCTCGTCGCCAACCTGCTCCAAGCCGACCTGCTGGTGCTGCTCACAGACGCTGCCGGCCTGTTTACGGCCGACCCGCGCGTCGACGAGCAGGCATCGCTGGTCGAAGAGGTCCGGGAGGTCGACCAGGTGCTCGCCCTCGCCGGCGGTGCGGGCACGAGCCGGGGCAGCGGCGGTATGGCGTCCAAGCTCGCAGCCGCCAAGATCGCAGCCTGGTCGGGCGTCCGCGTCGTGATCGCCTCGGCCGAGCGGGCCGATGTGCTGCGCGACGCGTTGGCGAGCAAGCCCGGAGTTGGCACGGTCGTAAAGCCCCGCCTCGCTCGTCTGTCCGCCCGAAAGCTCTGGATCGCCTTCGCCCTCGCCCCGGCCGGGACTGTCGTAGTGGACGCCGGGGCCAAGCAGGCCCTCATTGACAAGGGCGTTTCGTTGTTGCCGGCGGGCGTGCGGGAGGTGCGCGGGGAGTTCGTCGCGGGGGACGCGGTCGCTGTGACGGGCCCGGACGGGGAGGTCTTCGCCAAGGGCCTGGCGCGCCACACGGCCAAGGCGATCTCCGAATGGGCGGGCCGGCGGACCTCTGAACTCCCCGCCGAGGTGCCCAAGGAGGTCGTCCATCGCGACGACCTGGTGATCCTGCCCTAGAAGGGCCCGTGAGGCCTAGGGGGTGCGGGCTGCTCCCGGCGCGACGGCGGGCGAGCCCTCGATCTCAGGTGTGAAGATCCCTGGGGCGCTGCGCCGCTCAGCTTTCACGGCGTACATGGAGCGGTCTGCGGCCGCCATCAGCGCTTCGGGGGTGATCCCTTCGCTGACGTGAGCCCACCCGACGCTGGCGCTGATCGTCACGACATGGTCGTCGAGCCGGAACGGCACCAAGAGCTCCTGCTCGATCCTCTGAGCAAGCTGGGCCGACGAAACGTCGGTGGTCGGGCAGGCAACGATGAACTCGTCCCCGCCGAAGCGCGCCACGACGTCGCCGGCGCGCGTCACGCGCACGAGGCGCTGCGCCACCTGGACGAGGAGCCGGTCGCCGTATACGTGACCGAGGTTGTCGTTGACAGCCTTGAAACCGTCGAGGTCGACAAAAAGGACGACGCCGCTGAGCCCGGGCGTCGCCGCGTCGGCGAGCACCGGGCCTAGGTGCTGGGACAGGAAAAAGCGGTTGGGCAGCCCGGTCAGCTCGTCGTGGGTGGCGAGGTGCATGAGGTCTTCCTCGGCCTTGCGGCGCTCGGTGATGTCGCGCGAGCTCGAGACGCTCTCGAGAACGCCGGGCTGAGCGCCCGGGACGAGTTGCGCGAGCGCCTCGACCCACAAGTACGTGCCGTCGGCGCGGCGCAGGCGGCGGGTGATCGTGACGATCTCGCCGGGGGCCCGCTCCTTCAGCAAGGCAAAGGGGGCGGCATCGTCAGGATGGCAGATCTCGCTGGCTGGGCGACCGACCAGCTGCTCGGGGCGCCTGCCGAGCATGCGCTGTGCGGACGGGGAGGCATACAGGACCACCCCGTCGAGGCTGCAGCGCAGGACGAGGTCGCTCGTATTGTCGGCCAGGAAACGTAGCTCGCGCTCGGAGGTCCGCCGTTGCTCGGCGATATGCGCGATCAGTTCGGCCACAAAGACGCACCCGATGATCATTAGCATCACGCTCAAAAAACCGAATGGCGTGGCTTTGCCGATCATGACCATCGGGAGCGTGTAGGCGACGGCGGCCAAAGGGGCCAGCCAGAAAGAGCTACGGCGCGGCTGGTGAGCTCCCACCCACGCGAACAGCAGGAACAGCAGGACGGTACTGGTGCGGGCCGGCACCCCGGCGAACTCGGTCACAGCCACCAGGGCGAGCAACGGGAATGTCAGTACCAGGGTCGCGGAGACCTCATAACGGCTCCAGGGCACCTGCCAGATCGCTCCTGCCAGGACCAAGCAAGCCATCCCGATCCCGACGACGGCTGCGCGGTCGACCGGCCCCGGCATCGGCGCCCCGGCAAGGGCTACGACGCCACAAATGGCGAACAGGAGGGCCGCTTCTCGCGCCGGGCCTGTGAAACGGGCCTTCTTCACCATGTACAGATCGGCAATGCAGGGCCGTCTCTGATGCCAATCGTCAGGAACCTACAAGTGCTCAGGAACCTACAGCGCACAGCCCCCAAACAGTCAGGACCGGGACCGGGAGGCCGCCCGAGCAGGTGCCGGTGCTGAACGACCCCACGTATGCCCAATGGTGCCCGGGCAGCTTCTCGAACTCTGCCGTTCCGTGGAACTCCGCGAGCAGGGCCGCCCCCGCCGGGGTGCTACCCCGGGACTCGGCCAGAGCCGACGGGACGAACTGGGTTATCGCCCAGTAGGTGTGCAATGCGGGCTGCTCAGCGTAGAAGACGGTGCCAACCTCGGTGGAGACGATGTCGGAGGCTTTGACCCCCACCCCGCCCGGGTTGGCGCTGGCCCAGGCCCGCCTCAGCACCGGCCCGAAGCCCGCCGGGACGGGGAGGTTGACCGCCGGGCTGGCAGCAGACGCCGGGTCGAGGGAAGGGCTCGCCCCCGCGGAGCCCGACCCGCCGCTGCTTGCTCCGCCGCTGCTTGCTCCGCCACCGCGTGCGGCCCGTGTCGAGACGCCCGTATTTCCCTTGTGGCCAGCGAGCGAACTTGCGGGGCTGCCAGCCTTAGTGGCACCGCCCTTGGCGGCTGTACCGGAGCCGCTTTGCGTTGTGCCCGGGCCCGCGGCGTGCTTGGAGGAAGCGGCCACAGGGTTACCGAGCGAGTGTGGCGTCCCGTGGTTGAGGACAACCACTGCGACCACCGCCGCACCCGCTATGAGCAGCGCGATGCCGCCGACCCGGGCAACAGCAACTCGGCGGCCCGGGGCAATACTTTCTGCGTCCAACTCAGGGAAGACGTGCTTAGCGTGATAACCCACTTGGGTATTTTCGCCCACTTAGTGGCTCTGGACGCGGATGGTCGGCATTTGCCGACGTTGAGCGGTCGCGGGCGAGCTCATCAGATGGCCTGCAGTCAAGCCTTCCGGTGGTGCGCAACGGGCCGAAATTGACCTTGCGGAGGCATTAGGTGGCCGCCAGACGCTAGGTTGCGATCAGAAGCTGAGGGCAGCTGCGCAACCGTACGTTCGCAGTGCCCGGGACAAAAACTTAGGAGGCAGCCGTGCAACTCGGGATGGTCGGGCTTGGGCGCATGGGCGCCAATATGGTGAGACGGTTGATGCGTGCCGGGCACACATGCGTCGTGTACGACGTCAACGCTGACGCCGTGAAGGGGTTGCAAGCAGAAGGGGCCACCGGTGCGTTAACCCTGGAGGACTTCGTGGCAAAGCTTGATGCCCCGAAAGCCACATGGGTGATGGTACCTGCCGGGTACACCGGTGAAACGGTGACCAAAATTGCTGCCCTCATGTCCTCGGGCGACATAATCATCGACGGCGGCAATTCCTATTACCACGACGACATTGCTCGTGCCGCCAAGCTGAAAGAGCAGGGCATCCATTTTGTGGATGTCGGCACGAGCGGCGGGGTGTTCGGCCTGGAGAGGGGATATTGCCTTATGATCGGCGGGGAAAAGGAGGTCTTCGAGCATCTCGAGCCCCTCTTCGCTTCGATCGCCCCCGGGCTTGATTCCGCTGCGCGCACTGACGGTCGCAAGGGCCGCCCGGCCCAAGCCGAGCAGGGCTACCTCCATTGCGGGCAAGCGGGTGCGGGCCACTTCGTGAAGATGGTCCACAATGGCATCGAGTACGGGATGATGGCTGCCTATGCGGAGGGCCTCGGGATCCTCGCCAAGGCAAACATCGGCAAGTCGGCGGCGGCAACCATCGACGCCGAGAACACCCCTCTGGCCGACCCGGAGCACTACCAGTACGACCTCGACGTGCCTGAGATCACCGAGGTATGGCGGCGGGGCAGCGTCGTGGCCTCCTGGCTGCTCGACCTGACCGCCCACGCCCTACACGAGGACCCCAAGCTCTCGAGCTTCCAGGGCCGTGTCTCGGACTCAGGCGAGGGCCGCTGGACGATAAAGGCCGCCATCGACGAGGCCGTGCCGGCCCACGTCCTGACTGCCGCCCTGTACGAGCGCTTCAGCTCGCGCGGCGAGGCAGACTTCGCAGACAAGGTCCTCTCCGCCATGCGCAAGGAGTTCGGCGGCCACGCCGAGCAGGCGTCCCAGTCTTCCTAATTGGTTTTGGCACAATTCCGTGGTCGCCGTGGCACCACAAACCGGCCCCGCCCACCGAACGGGGCAGGTTTGTGGCGACCACGCTCGCCCATCCGAATTTGAGGTCCGTTCGCTGCTAGCCAAACATTGAGGCCTCGTCTCCGGCGAGAGGGCTTCTACGTGCCAGCTATGGCAGCCACCGGCAAGTTGGAAGTGACGACTTGCTGCGCCCCCGCATGGGCATCACCAAACCCGTACAACTCGCCGTCGGAGCCTGCCATGTAGTACCCACCGTCGTCGGGGGTCAAGGCAATGCCGACGACGTTGTCGACTTTGACATCCCGCCCCGGTAGGGAACCGTAAAAGTGGACGCCGGTACCAAAAATGAACGCTCCGCCGTCCGCACCGACAAGCACATAACCCCCACCCGTTGAAGACGGCAGAATGGCGCGGACGTCGGTCACGTGCTTTCCGAGGCCTGGGAGCGAGCCGAAGAAGTGGCTCTGGCCAAAGCTGAACACGCCGCCGTCAGCACCCGCCAGCAGGTAGCCCCCGCCGCTCGGGGTCGCCACCATGCCCACGATGTCGTGCACGTGCTTGCCAATGCCGGGCACGGAGCCGTGGAACTTGGCGTCACCGAAAGTGAAAAAACCGCCGTCCGCTCCGACCAGGTAATAGCCGTCCCCATTAGAAGTCGGGGCGATGGCCACGATATCCTTCGTGCTCAAACCTTGGCTAGGCAGGTCCCCGTAGAACTGCGCATCCCCGAACGCCTTTACCTCGCCGCGGGACGTTGCTACCCAGTAACCCTGTCCAGACGGAGTGGAAGCTATGCCGACGACGGGCCCACTCGACGCTGATGTGGCGACGTTGCCCAACGACCGGGCTGCACCCGTACCAACAACCACTCCATCGCTGGTTACGAGCCAGATCCCCGCGGCAGGCAGATCTACTGCCATTACGAAGACATTTGAGGACGACGAATGAAAACCGTCGGCTCCCTTGTAATACGCCTGCAACCCCGAGTGCCCCGCCAGGGGGAAGCTGGTGGTACAGGTTGCTTGACCAGTCGAAGCGTCCACAGCGACGTCTTGGCAACCAAATATCGGCTTGCCATTGCCAAAGAAGCTAACCGTACCGCCGCTCGGCGTCGGGATGACGCGCGCTTTGAGCGTAACGCTCGCACCGCGCGCAACGGGGTTACTTGATGCTGAGAGAACCGTCGTGGTTTTGGACGGACGCGCTGTAGTAGACGTCGTCGTGGGGGCGGTCGTCGTCGTAGTGGTACTTGCTGTAGTCGTAGTCGTAGTCGTAGTCGTACTGGCGGTCGCTGAAGCAAATGTCGACGCTGTCGGTGCGAGGGACCAACCAGCGGCGGCGATCGTAACCCCGCTCGCCAAGCCTGCTTTGAGCAGCCAACTGCTTCGGTGCCTATAGCGCATCTTTCCAACCTCCTGAAGTCTCCATGCCCATGGTCAGGGTCGTAGTGGACTTTCCCTTCCCTTGCGATCGCTCATTGATCACTTCGTGATGGCTCTGTGAACTAAGGCCCTTGCGCAGCAGAAAAGAGCGGGTCACAAGCGCCGGAGAGGCGTTCGTGAAATATGCCGAGAATCTGCTCGATGGGTCATTGGAAGCCCGGCCACGAGCCCGCCCCGCTTTGTTTGTGCTCAGGTGCCGTGGCCTCTAAGCGGGCCAGGATCAGCGGAATGCCGGCCACAGGACCACTAGGCGGGTACGGGGGCTCTCCACGGGCGCCGCCCGCCACGTCGACGCCCTCACACGGTTCTTGCGGGACCTCGACGACGAGCAAGCCGGGCACTTCATCGCGCACTTGGCAAATCTGGTCGCCCACCTCAACGACCGCGACGACTACTCCGGGGGCAACCCTTGGTGCCGTCATTGGCCTGGAGTAGCCTCAGCGCAAGGTCGAGGGGCCCGACCCTTGGCGAGCTGGGAGGCGTCGTGAGCTATACCGTCGATTTCGCCACCGTGTCGACCATTGGCCTGGAAGCGTCACCTGTCGCGGTGGCGCTAGCCGGTCTGCGGGCGAACGAAGCGCGTTACTTCAAGAACAAGTACGACCACGCGTTCACCGTGGAGCCTGCCAGTAACGCAAAGGCGACCATCGACTGGGTGCACCGCATCCTGAAAGAGGAACGCGACATCGTGATCTCATCTCCTCCTCTTGAGGCTACTTCGTTCGAAGTCGAGAACATCCGAATGGCTTACGTTTTTTACCAGAGCGGCCTGTCGGTCAACGTGATGTACACCGTCGATGACCCGAAGAAACGGGCGGTAGGTTTCAAGCTCTCAGAAGGGATGGAGGTTCCTGCCGAGCTTGGCTCGCGGTTCAAGTTCGCGAGGCAGAAGTCGAGGCTGGCTGGGACCATTCGCGGTTCCTTTTTCGTGCTGAAGAACGAATATTGACCTCTGGACGTCCATAGGGGACCTCGGCGCAGGGAAAGTCACCTCGACCGAGAGGCCACCTCCTGGTAAGGCAGAAGCACTTATGGCAGCGCCGTGCGCGGTGGCGATGGCCCGGACGATCGACAGGCCGAGGCCGTGGCCATCCTTTCGGCGCCCCCGCCGCCCGTCTAGGCGTTGGAACGGCTCGAACAGCCGGTTGAGTTCGCTCGGCGCGAGGACAGGCCCGGTGTTGGTTACCGATAGCACGGCCTGTCGCTCGATCACCCCGGTTGAGACCTGGACGTGGCCGCCCCCGACGTTGTGCCTGACTGCGTTGTCAACGAGGTTGGCGACGAGACGTTCGATCAGTGTGGGGTCGCCGTCGAGCGGCGCTGAGCCGGTGACCGTCTCGACGTGCAACCCGAGGCGGCCGGTGTCGAGGCCTGGGCGCGCAAGCACACTCTGGCAGATCGCTCCCAGGTCGGTGCGCTCTGGGTGGTCGAGGCCGACTTCGCTGCTGGCGAGGGTGAGGAGGGCTTCGATGAGGGTCTCTTGCTCCCGGTTTGAGGTCAGGAGCTCTTCGGCAGTGGATCTCCACCCCTCCGGGGTGGATGGGTCGCCGAGGGCGACCTGTACCAGGGTGCGTTCTCGCGTGAGTGGGGCTCGCAGCTCGTGGGAGGCGTTGGCGACGAAACGCCGCTGCGCTTCGAATGCCGCCTCGAGACGTGCGAACAGCTCGTCGAGGGTGTCGCCGAGCTGTTTGAGCTCGTCCTCCGGCCCGTCGAGGGCAAGCCGCTCGTGCAAGCTGGTGGAGGAAATCCTTCGGGCCGTGCGGGTGATGGTCCGGATAGGCCCGAGGATCCTGCCGGCAACGAGCCAGCCGGCCAGGAGGGCGAGGATCGCAACGATGGCCAGAGCGACTCCCGAGTTGACCAGGAGCTGGTGCGAGTCGACAGCTCGCTGCGCGGCTTGGGCCGGCCCGGCCTCTGCCACCTGGTGGACGGCCCGTGAGAGCTGAAGCTGGGCCTGCGCCATCTGCTGGCGGGCTTGCGCGAGGGCAGGGGCGGCCTGCGCCACCTGGTGCATCGCTTGGGCCACCTGATGCATCGCTTGTGCGACCTGACGTTCCGCCTGCGAGAGCGGCAGCAGGGCGACCGACAGCCCGCTCGGCAGATGCGCCAGCTGATGAAAGGCCTGTGCGAGCTGCTGCTGGGCCTGTGCCAGGGGAGCCTTGGCCTGCAGTGGGCCCTGGCGCAACGGGTTCTGGGCCTCGGGCAGGGCAGGCAAAAACCTTGCCTGCGTTGGCAAAGCTTGAGACAGCTGTCTCTGCGCCGCTGCCAGCTGCTGTTGGGCCTGCGCCAGCGCGGGCTGAAGATCGGCGATGTCGGGCGTGACAGGGATCTTCGGTAGATGTGGAGCCTTGTATTGCGTCGCCCGCTCAAACAGCGCGTAGGTGGCGGCGAGCAGTGCAGTGCCGAAAAGCAGAAAAAGGGATCCGTAGGCAGCGGTGAGCCGGAGCCGGGCACTTCGGCGGGGCCAGCGGGACCACAGTTTCGGTGCAAGTCGGGGGTGAGATCGCTGCATTATTGCCCTCCGATCCGGTACCCGCTTTCGCGGACGGTTTCGATGACCGGCGGGTCACCGAGCTTGCGCCGCAGGCGGCCGATCGTCACCGCAACGGTTTTGGTGAACGGGTCGGCGGCCGCGTCCCACACCCCCTCCAGCAGCTCCTCGGCCGGGACGGGCTTCCCGCCCGCGGCGAGCAGGCACTCCAGTACCGCCAGTTCCTTGCGCGTGAGCTGGAGGCGCCGCCCGGCGCGGAAGGCGACTCGCAGGGCAGGGTCGAAGATCAGGTCGCCGTAGGCCACTTCGGCGGGTGCCGTCGCTGGGCGTCGGGCTACTGCCCTGATGCGGGCGACCAGCTCGGCGAACTCAAAGGGCTTGGCCAGGTAGTCGTCGGCACCCAACCCCAGCCCCTCGACACGGTCCCTGACCGTGCTGGCAGCGGTGAGCATCAGCACCCGGGTTGCCGACCGTTGTGTGACCAGGGCACGGCAGACGTCGTCGCCGTGGGTGCCGGGCAAGTCGCGGTCCAACACCACCACGTCGTAGTGATTGACACCTAGGTGGGTGAGGGCGCCGTCGCCGTCAAGGGCGACGTCGACCGCCATGCCTTCGCGGCGCAGCCCGACGGCCACCGCGTTGGCCAGGACCTCGTCGTCCTCGGCTACCAGCACTCTCATTTTCCGATCATGCCCCCAAAGCGGGTGGTAAGTGGACGGCCCCAATGCCGGTACGGCACGATCCTTGGTTGCCCAGCTGCTAACGATGCCAGGTCGCAGGTGACAGCCAGGTAACAACTTTTGTCATCGTCATGTCACCTGCCATTTCCTATAACTGCTCTCAAGGCCTATGACCGGGGGAGGGCATATGGAAAGCAGCTACCAAGGTCTTGGCAGCACCGCTAGCGCCGCTCGGAGGGCGCACGATAGGTGGCCGGGCCGCCGGGCAGGAAGCTTTGCGCCGACCGCGGCGCTAGTTGCCGCGGTCGCCTTGGCCCTGCCGGCATGCGGAGGTGGAGGGGCCAACAGTCATGGGGTGGCGGCTTTGCCTTCGACGACGAGCCGGCCAGAAGCCACTACCCGAGCGGGAGCTCCGAGGGGAGCGCCCTCGAACAGCCAGGGAGTGGCGGGGCACGGCTCGACGACCTCGTCGGGCACTGACGCGGGGGCCGCGGCGACCACACTGCCCTCGGCTGCATCTACGCAGGAGCAGGCGCTCAAGTTCGCCGAGTGCATGCGCGCCAATGGCATCACCAATTTCCCCGACCCGATCAGCGGTGGCGGTTTCGTTTTCCACACGAGCTCCGGCGCTGCCCAGAGCCCTCAGTTCCAAGCCGCTCAGAAAGCCTGCCAAAAGTACATGCCACCGGGGCCGGCTCGGGCCGCCCCCGACAAAACAGGCGCTCGCGCAGATGCTGAAGGTCTCGCAATGTATGCGCCGCCACGGCATCTCAGACTTCCCCGATCCCCTGACCTCGGTCCCGTCCGACGCGCTCGCCGGCACGACTGGTGTGATAAGCGACATTGACGGCGTGATCCTGGTGTTCCCAAGCACGATCGACGAGCAGTCGCCGCAGTTCACGCAGGCAGCGGCGGCGTGCGCCTTCCCGCTGCACAACCACTGACAGGAGGGCTCGGCTCAGCACACCCCGCGGGCTGATTTGTGGCCCTTGGGGTGGGGCCGGGCCGGGGCGGCAGCTGTTATGCGGGCTGGGCCGAGCGGGCCTGCGCCGTCGCCGGGTGCGAGGGGCCGTGTTGCTCGAGGTGCTCTATCGTGCGGGCCAGGTCGTCTGCGAGAAGATCTGCCATGTCACGGGAGAAGTTTTCCTTTACCACCACACGGAGCACAGAGATGTGCTCGGCGTTGGGGGCCAGGCTGTAGGCCGGGACTATCCAGCCGCGCTGGCGAAGGTGAGCCGAAATGTCGAACACTGTGTAGGGACGGTGCCCATTGCCGCCGGCTTCTTCCGCCAGACGAAAACAGACCAGCGGGACGGTCTTGGGCTTGCTCAGGATTTCAAAACGCCCCAGTGCTTCAACAGCTTTGGTGAGATATGACGCAGTGCCCTCGAGGCCTTCCATTATCTGCGTGTAACCGGCCCGGCCGAGCCGTAGGAAGTTGTAATACTGCGCCAGGATCTGGCCTGCGCCCCGAGAGAAGTTCAGGTTGAAAGTCGGTTGGTCACCACCCAGGTAATTGACGTGGAATATCAGGTCGCTGGGAAGGTCCTCCTCCTCGCGCCAAATTATCCAGCCCACGCCAGGGTAAACGAGGCCGTACTTGTGGCCTGACGCGTTTATAGACCGCACCGCTGGGAGGCGGAAGTCCCAAGCGAAGCCCGGTTGGGTGAACGGGGCAACGAAAGCCCCGCTGGCGCCGTCGACATGTAGCGCCACATCCCAGCCGTGAGTGGAATTCAGCTCCATGATCGCGTCGTTGAGCTCCTTGACCGGCTCGTACTCGCCTGTATAGGTGCTGCCGAGGATGGCGACCACCCCGATCGTGTTCTCGTCGACAAGCGCCATCGCCTCGTCGACCCCGATGACGTACCGGTCAGCCGCCAGGGGAACATAGCGCGGCTCGACATCGAAATAGCGTGCGAATTTCTCCCAACAAACCTGGACGTTCCCGCCCATAACGATGTTGGGGTTGTCGGTCGGCAGGCCATCTGCCTTGCGCCGCGCCCGCCAGCGCCATTTGAGCGCCAACCCGGCCAGGTGTATCGCTTCTGACGAACCGACTGTCGCGCAGCCCACGGCGGCGCCGTTCTTGGGGGCGTTGAAGAGCCGGGCCAGCATGTTGACGCAGCGGTTGTGGATTTCGGTCGTCTGGGGGTACTCGTCCGCGTCGACGAAGTTGCGGCTGAGGGACTCGGTCATCAACATGTCGGCTTCCGGTTCCATCCAGGTGGTGACGAAGCTGGCGAGGTTGAGCGCCGGGTTGCCGTCGAGGTTCAGCTCGTCGTGGATGATCTGGTAAGCCGCTCGGGGCGGCATTTGCCCGGCCGGCAGCTCGTAGCGGGGGACCGGGTCGCACAGCTCACGCGACCCGTACATCGGCGCGAGCGAAGCGTCGACGTTTTCATCAGAGGCATTGAGCTTCCTGGCGAGCATGTGCTATCTCCTCGGGCTCAGGTGCTGGGAGTAGCCGGTGCGGCCACAGCACTAAGACGCGCTAACAACACTAAGACGCGGTAGTGGCAACGCGCGGGTGATGTGTAGCGAAGCACCCCACTGCCCTCAGCGGGCCGACGGGCTCGCCTTCGGCTCGAGCGTTTGCGCTTGGTTTTCGAGCGTGCGCATTTCGGCGAGGTCGCTCTTCATCTCGGGGCCGTTGTGCGTTTGTGCCGCAGTGATGTAGTCGTTCTCCGCCACGATGAGAGATGTCAAGAGCTGCGCTGTCTGCTGCAGGAGCACGGCGCCCCGCTGAATTTGGACCGCGTGAGACTGTGTCGTCGAGAGGTTTTGCTGCGTGTTCCCAAGCTGGTCCTGAGCCCTGCCGACCTGGCTTTGAGCCTGGGTCAGCTGGCCCTGGGTCCGCCCGAGAGCGATCTGCACCTGTTCTAACTGGGTTTTTGTCGCGACATACTGCTCGGCTACCTGCTTGATGCCGGCTTTCAAGTCGACATAGCTCTCATGTTGGTGCAGGAGTGTCGACTGGGCCGCCGTCAAGCTGTCTTGGACAGCACCCAAGCTGGCCTGAGTTGTAGCCAGCTCGATGTTGCGCTGGTTGAGGGTCGCGTTTGTCCTGTAGCCCCAATAGACCGAGACGCCCAAGGTAGTTGCCGCAAAGATGGCGAGGGCAAGGCCGGCGACAGCGGCCTTGCGCTGCCTGCTCGCCCCTGGTGCGGGGACGACGGCCTGGCCGTCCGGCTGTGCGAGCAGGTGCAACTGCTCGTGTACCGCTCTGGGCGCGTCCAGGACGTTCGCCTTGCGCCCATGTTGCGGCTCGTTCACCACCGCTGGAGCGGCCTCGGCTGTCTGGTCGTGGGCCGACTCCGGCGCGTCCAGGTCCCTTCTTGTCTGCGCCTCTGTCGGCCCGGCCACAACGACCGGCGCGTTCACAGCTGGCGGGCCGTTCACAGCTGGCGGGCCGTTCACGGCTGGCGGGTCGGCCACGGCTGGCGGGTCGTGTACCACGGTCGGCCCGCTCGCGACAATGGGATCGTTCGCCACGGTCGGGGGCTCTAGATGCGACAGCATCAGCTCGGGCGCAACCCGGGGGGACGGGGCCTGGCCCGGCGCCTTGTCTGTCTGCGGTCGCAACCAGACGGCCTCGTCGTCGTCCTCGGTCCCGAGCCAGGGTTCGCGCAGGTCGTCCACCCGAATCTCGGGGACCGGCCGTGCGCGCACGGTCCGCGGCGTTGAGACCTGGCCGCTGTGAGCTATCGCGGCGGCTCGTGCGGCCGCCGGGCGCTCCACTGTCGGGCCGGGGGCGGTCGGCTCAGGGGTGGCCCAGGCGTCGGATTTGGGTACCCGGTCGACAGCCCCGGGTCGCAGGCCCCCGGACCTGAAGGCCGGGAGAAGTGGCGCGCTCGGGCGTTTGCCGGGCGCCGGGCCTGGCTGGAGGTCGGGCGCCCTGCCGGCAGGAGCTTGCGCTTCGATTATTGCGGGGTCATCGGAGAGCGGGCGGGCGAGGCCTCCGGGGGTCGTCCCTAGCGTCGGCGGGGTCTCGCCGCGAGCGGACAACGCAGACAGACGGTTAGCTCGAAGAGCCTGGACTGCTGCAGGCCCGGGGTCGGGCGCGTAGAGGGCAGGAGCGGTGTCGGGGACAAAGTGCATCTGCGACAAAAAGGCGCTCAAGGCAGTTGCGAGGCCTTCTTCTTGGACGAGCTCACCACCCGGTGTATCCAGCTCGGCAGTGGTCCGCGGGTTGCTCACCCCTGTCCTGGCATCTGTGCCTGGCACGGTCCTCCCCTCGACGTTAGGGCACCTGGGGCGCTGCAGAGCCCGAAATGCCCAAATCGACCTCTTTGTCCGTTTCGGCACATTCCGTGGCGCTCTTTAGCGTCAAAGAGCCTGATTGCTTGGTAAGGCAGTGCCTCGGCCCAGCCGACCCCAACAAGCACATCGTCGGTATCGCTTCCACCCCCGACGGGAAGGGCTACTGGTTGGTGGCTGCCGACGGTGGCGTGTTCAGCTTCGGTGACGCCAAGTTCTTCGGTTCGCTCGGGGCTGTGCGTGGCGCGCACATCGTGGGCATGGTCGCTGATGCCAACCTCGGTTACCGCCTCATCACGGCCCAAGGAAACGCTGTCCCCTTCGGCGTCACCCCTACTGGCTAAGCCTCAAAAACAGCTCTGGGAGCAGAGTATTTTCGGCGTTGTCTAGGAGGAAGGCAATTCCACGCAAGTGGCTTGGCACGTCGCGAGGCGGCCGTCCCGGACGAACTCGATCGCGACCACCCGGCCGATGTAGCGCTCTGCGAGCATCGCCTGCAGTTCACGCACGTCTTCGATGCGCTTGCCGTCCAAAGAGACGATCACGTCGCGGGGCCTGATCCCGGCTGCGCCTGCTGGGCTCGATGTGACGACCGAGACAACCTCCACACCCCGTGAGAAGCCCGTGGCCGCTGCGACTGGCTGTGGGAGCAGGCGTGGCCCGCCGCCGATGCCCAGGTAGGCCCGCCTGACGTTGCGGCCGGCAGCGAGAGTGGCAATGACTGCCAGCGTCGTCTCGTTTACGGGCACAGCCATGCCGAGGCCCTGGCCGACCATCGGCCCGACGAGCGCGGTATTGATCCCGATTACCTCTGCCGCGCTGTTGGCAAGAGCACCTCCGGAGTTGCCTGGGTGGAGGGCGGCGTCGGTCTGGATGACGTCTCCGAGCAGCCGCGCCCCCGGCCCGGCCGACGCCACGAGGCTGCGGCCGAGCGCACTGACGACCCCCGCGCTCACCGACCCCTCGAAGCCGAGCGGGTTGCCGATCGCAACGACCAGTTGGCCGACCCGCAGCCGGCTTGCGTCGCCGAGGCGGGCCGGCCGGTAGCCACTGCCTGTTACCCGGAGCACGGCCAAGTCGCTCAGCCTGTCGGTCCCCACGACTTCGAACGGGGCCTCGTCGCCTGTGGTGAACGTTGCGGTCCCACGGGCGGAGCCCTGGACCACGTGAGCGGACGTGACCAGCAGCCCGTCCGCCGAGATGACCACCGCCGAGCCAGCTCCGCTGGCGCGGTGCAGCTGGTCCTCGACCCTGAGGGCGGCCACCGAGGGCAGTAGCTGCTCGGCTACTGACGAAACCGTTAGCGAATAGCTGTCAAGCAGCATCCCGTCGAGCTCGGCTGGCCGACGCGCCGGCGCGGCCAGGCACGCCGAGGCCGCGTCCAAGGAGGTTGCGTCGGAAGAGGTAATGCTGGGCGGGGGGACAAGGGCCGAGCCCCCCGCCTCAGCAGCCGCAGGGCTGGACCGTTCGGCATGAACGGAGCCCCACGCTTTGCCCGCCATCAGGCGCTCGCTTGTCCTGACGGGGCGGTCTCCTCGAAGTTCACGGCGATCGATAGCTCATCGACGCCACGGACTACGACTAGGTCTACGTTGCCGGCGTCGCCGGCGGTTGTGAGACCGGCAGCCAGCTCCTCGACCGAGGTGACCGGCTGGCCGCCGACGGAGACGATGAGGTCTCCTCGGCGGATCCCTGCACGATCGGCTGGGCCGTTCTCTTCAACGGCATGCACCAGTAGGCCGTCGCGCTGGGGCAGGCCCACGGCGTGGCGGAGCCTGCGGGCAACCTTGGGCGGGGCCAGGGCTACGCCGAGGCGCACCCGACGCGGCGATTCTCCGCGTGCCAGGGCGTCCACTCGTGCCTTGAAGTCTGCACCTGCCGGCAGTGCTAGGTAGAACCCTTCGCCGGAGCGGTGCGTATTGACACCCACGAACCGGCCCTCACTGTCGACCACCGGGCCTCCCGAAGAACCGCGGGCAAGAGGAGCGCTGTGCTCGAGCGCCCCGCTCACCGTGCGGCCCTCGGGGCCCTGAAGGCGAGCCCGAGCCCGGTCACAAAGCCGACGCCGGCTCGCAGGCTCCCTCCACCAGGGCGCGAGAGCCCGATAACAACCTCGCCAATAGCGACCTCGCCGTCGGACCAGGCCAGCGCCGGGGCGCCGGCGGTGTCGACCGAAAGCACGGCCAGGTCACCCTCAATGTCGGCCCCGGCCACCGTGCCAGTTGCCACCCGCCCGCCTTCGAACGTGACGGCTATCTCGCCCCGGAGGTTATGGGCGTTCGTCACTACGAGCCCGTCGCCGATCACCACCCCACTGCCTGCCCGCCCAACGCCCACCACGGCCGGAGCTGCACCGGCGACGACATCAGCGGCGGCCTTCGAAAACTCTCCCAACGGTGTAGCCATCCCTGTTTCTCCTTCTAAGCCTGTAACTTGCAACTTGCAACTGAGAACCTAACAGAGGGTCGAGCCGTACCGGCGAAGACTTTTGGAGCGCGAGGATGGGGACGTGAGCGAGCTGTCCGACCAGGCACCGGGCAACCCGGCACTTGACGGGGCGATGTCCAGGGTCGGCGACCGCTGGACGCTGCTCGTCATCGACGCCCTGCTCGACGGCCCGCGACGCTTCAACGAGCTGACAGCGGCGGTCCCCGGCCTGGCATCCAACATCTTGTCGGCCCGGCTACGCCGCCTCGAGCGCGAGGGCCTCGTTGAGGCGGTCCCGTACTCCGAGCGGCCTGCCCGCTACGAGTACCGAGTCAGTGCCGAAGGTCGCGAGCTGGCTGGGGCACTCCGCCTGCTCGCCCGCTGGGGTGCACGCGCAGCGGGAGGTGAGGTCGAGGGCCCCCGGCACCGCTCCTGTGGGACCGTGCTCGAGGCCCGCTGGTTCTGCCCGACCTGCGAAAGGGTGACGGACCGGGCCGACGACGACATCGCCTGGCTGTAGACGAAATCGCCTGGCTGTAGACGACATCGCCTGGCTGTAACTGTGGGGCTTGCTTGGCGTGGGCCACCCCCGGTCGCCCCGTACGGAGAGGGCTCCCCACGGAGTAGGTCAGCCTCAGGCAATAGGGTGTTGGGCTGGTGCCGAAGACCCCGATCAGAGCGCTGACCATCGGGGTGGCGGAGCGCCACCCGCTCCCGGTCGGGGTGGTCCAAAAGATGGCCGGGCGGCTCGGCCAAAGCAGGGCTGCCTTCGAGCACGCCGGGTACGAGGTTCAGACCGTCCGGCTGTCGACCCGCCCCGTCCTGGTGGACCTGGCCGGATGGGCCTGCGAAGACGTTGCCAGTTACGGCGAGGAACTGCAGGGAGCACTGGAGGGCGCCGAGGTGCCCTTCTGTTCGCTGGGGCCGGCCCCGCCCAACGCCAACGCCGAGCAGATGAAAGCCTTGGTCGACCTGATCGCCAAGCACGAGGGGCTGAACGGCTCGGTGATGGTTGCCACGGCAGATGGTGGCTTGGACGTCGGGGCGGCCCGGGCGGCCGCCCAAGTGATGAAGCGCTTGGCTGCGGAGACCAAAGAAGGCTTTGGGAACTTCAGTTTTGCGGCGCTGGCCTGTGTCGAGCCGGGGGCCCCGTTTTTCCCTGCTGCCTACCACGCAGGCCCTGACAACCTGAGCATCGGGCTCCAAGGAGCGGGGATCGTAGCCGAGGCACTTCAGGGAGGCGCCGACCTCGGCGAGGTCACGGGGCGGGCCCGGGAGGCGCTGTTGCGCCACGGCGGCCCCGTTGTCGAGCTCGCACAACGGCAATCCGGCGTGCTCGGTTTGGAGTTTGCCGGTATCGACTTGTCCCCCGCACCCAATGTCGACGACAGCGTTGTGGCGGCGATGGAGCTTGCGGGCCATGGGCTCTTCGGAGGCCCGGGCACCCTTGCGCTGGTGGCAGCGCTCACGGCCGCGTTGAAGAGCACCGGCTTGCCGACCTGCGGGTTCTGCGGCCTTATGCTGCCGGTGATGGAGGACGCGGTGCTGGCCCGGCGCTGGGCGGAAGGCCGCCTCGGGCTCGACCAGTTGCTGGCCTATTCGGCCATCTGCGGGACCGGTCTCGATACCGTGCCGTTACCAGGCGACTGTTCGGTCGAGGACGTCACGAAAGTGATCTGCGACATGGCCACCCTCGCGGTGCGCTTGGCTAAGCCGCTGTCGGCCCGCCTCCTGCCGGTGCCGGGAAAACTTGCCGGTGAAAGAACGAGTTTTTCCTCGCCGTACTTCACCGACACCTTGATCAAGCCGCTCCGCTGATGAAGGCGGCATCTGCTCTTGTCCTTGACCTGGGCCCGGCGCAAGCAGGCACGCTCGTCGCCGAGGAGGCTCTCGCCTCGCTGCGCACCGTGGCTCCGACCTTCGGCGCCCTGTTCGCAACGCCTCATTACGTGACCCGTGCCAAAGAACTGCTCGGGGCTGTTCGTGCCGTGACTGGCGAGATGCCCCTTGTCGGTTGTATCGCCGAGTCGGTCATCGGCGGGGCACGCGAGATCGAAACGAATCCGGCAGTTTCTTTGTGGCTGGCCGAAGGGACAGGGCCGGTAGAGACGTTCTCGATGGAGTACCTGCAGGGTTCGAGCGGAGGTGTGTTCGCGGGGCACCACTTCGAGCGCGACGGCGGCCTGCACATGCTGATCTGCGACCCCTTCAGCTTCCCTGCCGGCGACCTTTTGGAGCACCTCAATGCCAATGTGCCCGGCACGCAGGTCATCGGGGGCATGGCGAGCGAGGGCGCCGAGCAACGCCGGAGCCATCTGTTCTTGGACGACCAGGTCCTCCTCAAGGGCGCGGTCGGAGCCAGGTTTGCCGGTGCCCAGGTCGACCTGCTCGTGTCGCAGGGGTGCCGGCCGATAGGGGACCCCTTCACGGTGACAAGCGCCGAGGGCAACGTGATGCGCGAGCTGGGCGGGCGCCCTCCGTACCAGCGCCTCCAGGAACTGGTCGACGAGCTTCCTGAGAGGGACCACCAGCTTCTCGCCGACGGGGGCCTGCACATGGGCGTCGTGATCGACGAGTACCGAAGCGAGCAACGCCATGGGGATTTCCTCATCCGCGGCGTTATGGGTGCGGACCCCGACAGCGGGGCCATCGTCGTCGGCGGTGACATAGACGTTGGCCAGACCGTCCAGTTCCACGTGCGCGACGCCGAGTCCGCTGACGAAGACCTCCGCGGGGCCTTGGAGCGTGAGGCGGCCTCTTTGTCGGGGCAAAGCCCGGCAGCAGCGCTGCTGTTCACGTGCGTTGGGAGAGGGTCGCAACTTTTCCAGGCACCTGACCACGACGCGGGCCTTGTGGCCAAGTTCCTCGGGGAAGTCCCGATGGCGGGTTGCTTTTGCGCGGGTGAGCTAGGCCCGATCGGCGGTAAGAACTTCTTGCACAGTTTCACCGCTTCTATCGCTATTTTCCGGCGAGGTAGGGAGAGCCATGGCTGAAAGCGCTCAGTACGACGTCATTGTCATAGGCGCCGGGTCGACGGGCGAAAATGTCGCAGACCGCGCAGTAAAAGGCGGCCTTTCGGCGGTAATCGTCGAATCGGAGCTCGTGGGCGGTGACTGCTCCTATTGGGCGTGCATGCCGAGCAAAGCGCTCCTGCGGCCCATGGCGGCTTTGCGGGCCGCGCAGCGCGTAGGCGGCGCCCGCGAAGCCGTGACGGGCGACCTCGATGTCGATGCTGTGCTGGCCCGGCGTGACAGGTTCACAAGCAATTGGGATGACGCCAGCCAAGTCAAGTGGGTCGGAGATGCCCACATTGAGCTGGTTCGCGGGCACGGCAAGCTCGCCGGGGAACGACGTGTGGTGGTGGTCACGAGTGACGGCCCCGTGACCCTGCTGGCTGCTCATGCGGTTGTGCTCGCTTGCGGTTCCGCACCCGCCATCCCGCCCGTGCCAGGTTTAGCCGAGGCCAAGCCGTGGACAACCAGGGACGCCACCAGTACCAAGGAGGTGCCGCCGCGCCTTGCCGTGCTGGGCGGCGGCGTTGCCGGCTGCGAACTGGCGCAGGCGTTCGACAGCCTGGGCAGCGATGTCACGGTGTTCGAAGTGGGCGAGCGACTGCTGGCGTCGAGCGAACCGTTCGCGGCAAAGATCGTGGCTGCCTCGATGACCGAGACGGGCATCGACGTGCGGACCGGGACCGCCATCAGGGGCGTGGACCGCACGAGCAGCGGCACCGTCCTGATCACGCTCGACGACGGCGAGCTCGTCGTGGACGAGATGCTCGTGGCTGCCGGGCGCAGGCCCCGCACCGACGACATTGGCCTGGGTACGGTCGGGCTGGAGCCGGGTAGTTGGCTGGACGTGGACGACTCGATGTCGGTCCAAGGTGTCGCCGGCGGCTGGCTCTACGCCTGCGGCGATGTCAACCACCGCGTGCTGCTGACCCACCAGGGCAAGTACCAGGGCCGGATTTGCGGCGACGGGATCGCCGCTCGCGTCAAGGGCCACTTCGACCCGGCTCCCTGGGGCAAGTACAGTGCCACCGCTGACCACCGGGTGGTCCCATCGGTCATCTTCACCGACCCCGAGGTGGGCAGCGTGGGCCTGACCGAAGCCCAGGCCAAGGCCACCGGCCTCAACATCCGGGCCGTCGACTACAAGATGGGCGATGTTTCCGGCGCCCATTTGTACGCCGACAATTACAACGGGCAAGCCCGCTTGGTCGTCGACGAGGACCGCCATGTCGTCGTCGGCGCCACTTTTGTCGGCCCGAAGCCGGCGAGCTGGTGCAGGCCGCGACGATCGCCATAGTGGGCGAAGTCCCCCTCGAGCGTCTCTGGCATGCGGTCCCCTCATACCCCACGATCAGCGAGATCTGGCTGCGGCTCCTCGAGGCCTACGGCCTGTAAATTGCCGCGCTGCGAAAATCACTTGGACTGAGCCGGCCGGGTCGTTAGGATCCCGTGCCGTGCGTACCATCGTCTTCCTCTGAGTACCTGGGCGCCGGCGAGCGCCGCCAGGGAGCAGCAACGAGCCACAACACCCGATTGGCTTTAGCGCGAGGAGACGACGAACAAAATGAACATCCCTGAAGCCCGGCGATTTGCGCCGGAGGACGAGGCAGTCCCGGCTGACTTGGCAGCGCCGCAGGACGAGCCGCTGCGCCGTCGGCCCGTCCCGCTCGAAGTGACCAACGTGACCAAGACCTTCCGCCACAAGCGGCTGGCTTCTCTGACGCGGCGCAAGAAGGCGAAAAAACCGCCCAGGGCGGCACTCGACAATGTCAGCTTCACCGTCCAGACGGGCGAGATCTACGGGATCCTGGGCGCCAACGGGTCGGGCAAGTCCACGCTCATCCGCATCCTTTCCACCCTGCTGCTGCCCGACGGTGGTACGGTGCGCGCCTTTGGCCACGATGTCGTCAAAGAACCTTCGAAGGTGCGCCCGTTGCTCAACCGGGTTTCCGCCGACCCGTCGTTCTTCCGGCCCATGTCGGCCATGGAGAACCTGCTGTTTTTCGGGCGTGCTTACGGCATGAGCGGTCCCGAGGTGCGCCGCCGCAGCGCCGAGATACTTTCCCGCCTCGGCCTCAACGAGGAGCACGCCCGCGAGCCGATGCTGCACCTGTCGCGTGGGCAACAGCAAAAAGTGGCGGTTGCACGGGCGTTCCTCAGCAGCCCGCGCCTCATGCTGCTTGACGAGCCGACGACCGGCCTCGACCCTCGCAGCAAGCGGGAGGTCCAATCCTTCGTCGCCGAAGTGCGCCGGGAGTCCCAGGTGACGATCCTGCTCACGACCCACGACATGGACGAGGCGGAGCAGCTTTGCGACCGGATCGGCTTTCTTTCGGGCGGGAGGCTCGTCGCCGAGGGGACGCCGCTCGAGCTCCGCAAACAGGTGGCCGCGGGGCGCCCGCTCGACGACGTGGACATGGAGGATGTCTTCATCGAGCTCACCGGTCGCAGCATCGAAGAGGACGAAAACGAAGACCAGCAAGCAGAAGGAGGTGCATAGCGATGGCGACCATCGATGTACTGCGGCCGAGGCCTCCGAGCAGGGTCGGCCTCGGCTGGGCGTTCTTCGAGCGCCAGACCAACCTATGGAAGCGCTACTGGGCGTGGGAGGTCGTATGGCTCCTGTACGGCGTGGTCAACACGCTCGCAATTACTTTCATTGCTAACGAAGCGAGCGTCAGCGGCAGCGTGAGCAAGGGGCAGCTGTCGCGCCTGACGATGTTCCTCCTGATCGGCACCCTCGTTTGGGCCTACATGTCGGCCGTTCTCGACGACATGAGCCTCACGGTCATGTGGGAGCGCTGGGAGGGGACCATAGAGCACACCTTGATGGCACCCGTCCCGCGTGTGGTGCACCTGGTCGGCATGTCCGCCTTCGGCATCCTGCACGCGTTTATCCGGACCAGCCTAATAATGGCCTGCGCTCTGCCGTTTTTCAACGTGGACCTCGGGAACGCGAATTGGGCGACCGCGGCGGCCATCGTGGCCGTCGGGAGCATCAGCCTGGTCGGCCTCGGGATCCTGGCCAGCATCCTGCCGCTTCTCTACCCCGAGCGCGGCGAGCAGATGTCGTTCATGGTTCAGGCCCTCGTCCTGCTCGTCTCGGGCGTCTACTACAGCGTGTCCGTGCTGCCCGGGTGGCTGCAGGTGGCATCCCACGTGTCGCCGGCGACGTACCTGCTGCGGGGGATCCGCAATGCCCTGTTGAACGGGAGCAGCGTGGGCAACCAAGCTGGCACTCTCGCGATCCTCGCCATTTTCGGAGTGGTGCTCGTCCCGGCTTCGCTCCTGGTGTTCGCGGCGGCCGAACGCTGGGCCAAAAAGACGGGCCGGCTGAAAAGGCAGGGTTAGCGCGCGCCGGTGCTCATCACGCTTTGGGGCAGGAGGTGCCCACTAGCATTTATTTGCGAGGTCGGCGGCGTTCGGCTAATCCGAGGGCGAACCCACCGCCGTAGCACCGGTATATGAAATTCGACGTCGACCGCTTCTCGAGCCTCACCCACCGCCTCGACACCTCCGACATTGATTTCGGGGCGTTCAGGCGGGAGCCGCTCACGGCCCCGGTATTGCGCTGCCTGCGTTATATGCACGATGTCGAGCACCACTCCGTTTGCTACCTGCGCGACCTTCTTGTTACGAGAGCTCACCGCGACTCAGATATCACGACCTTTCTCACCATTTGGAACTACGAAGAACATTGGCACGGTGAGGCGATCGGCCAGGTCCTGGCAGCCCACGGGGAACTGGCAAATGGCGACCGGGTAGCGTCGCTGCGCCAGCACCTTGGGCTGCGGGACCAAGTGCGGCCGATGCTGACCCAGCTCACGTCGATGTTGACCGGCCACGTCATTGCCCTGCATATGAGCTGGGGTGCGGTCAACGAGTGGACTACCCAGGCGGGCTACGCCCGCCTCGCCGAGCGTGCCGGGCACCCGGTGCTGTCCGAGCTGCTGCGGCGCATCATGCGACAAGAGGGCCGCCACATCGATTTCTACATGTCCGAGGCCGAAAAGCGTCTCGGCGCCAACCGCGCGGCGCAGCGTCTGACGCGTGCGATGCTGGCGAAGTTCTGGGCCCCGGTCGGGTCGGGCATCATGCCCCGCGACGACGTCGCCTTCCTCGTCGGCTACCTCTTCGGGGGGCCCGATGGGGCGCAGGCGGCGCAACGCATCGACCGCCGCATTTCTGGCCTTCCCGGCCTAGCCGAGCTCCGCCTGGTGGGCCAAGCCGTCGACCACCTCGGGCTCCGGCGCAGCGACGACTTCGCTGTCGCGGTCAAGTGCTAGAGGCGCTCTCGTAGAGCGCGCCGCTGACGGCGCAGCCGGCCTGGCGATAAAGGACAACAGTTCGGCCTCGGGCAGGCCCTTGGAGTAGTGGTAGCCCTGCAGCAGGTCGAAGTCGATCTCGATCATCAGGTCTCTCACGACTTCGTCCTCGACGCCCTCAGCCACGGTGATGAGACCGAGCCGGTGGGCGAGCTCGTGGACGCAGCGCACGATGGCTTCATCGGCCGCAGACGTGGGTGCTCTCTTGACGAACTGCATGTCGACTTTGATCTCGTCGAGCGGCAGGTAGGGGATGGCGGCGAGCGAGGTATACCCGGTGCCGAAGTCGTCGATCGAGACGCGCACCCCTCGGTCGTGCAGCGGCGACAACAAATGGACGGCAGCGAGCAGGTCGGCGGCCGCCGTCTCGGTCACCTCGACCGTCAGCGCGCCGGTCGGCAACTGGCGGGCATCTAGCTGGGAAAGGATCCACGCGGCCAGGTCCGGGCGGCCAAGCGTGGTTGCCGACAGGTTGACCGAGACCGGCAGGTCGACGCCTTGGGCCCGCCAGCGCACCTGGGCGTCGAGAGCCTGATGGAGCACCCATTCGGTGAGCCTGTCGATGAGACCCGTTCGCTCGGCGAGGATGATGAACCGTCCCGGAGGGACGCTGCCATGAACCGGGCTGTCCCAGCGCAGCAGGGCCTCCACTGAGACGACCGTCCCTTCGGGCGCGGTCACCTGGGGTTGGTAGGCCAGCCACAGTTCGTCGCGTTCCACTGCTAGGCGCAGGTCCGCGAGCAGCGCAAGGTCCTCGCCCGTCATCGCGTCGCGGTCGCCGTCCCACAACGCCGTCGTGACCCCGTCGTGGGCGGCGCGGCGGGCATTGAGCGAGGCCCGCCGTACCAGCTCTGCCACCTCTTCGCCGTCCCAGGGAGCGAAAACGAGGCCGATGTGGGCGCGCAGTAGTACCTCGATCCCATCGACGAGGTAGCGGCCGGCAGCGATCGAGCGAGCCAGTTCGTCGGCGAGCGTTAGGGCGGCGAGGAGGACGTCCTCTGGCACCGTGCCCGGTGTCCCTGTGCCGCCGAGGCCCGGGCCGGTCGCCAGGCTCAGCCGGCGGGCGATCACGAGCTCGTCAGCCTCCACGCGCGCTATCAGGGTGTCGGCCGGGACAACCTGTCCGAGGTCCTCGACGGCGCGCCGGAGCAGCTCTGTGCCGACGTTGTAGCCGAGCGCCTGGCGGGCCTCGGCGATACCGCCGAGCAGGACTGTGGCGAGGACGAGCGGCCCCGTTCCGCTCCTGGGACGAGCCGCCTTCGCCGACCAGCGGGCCCAGACGTCGCGACAACCCGATGCCGTTGGGCAGCCCGGTGTCAGGGTCGACTGACCCCCGGCTCCAGACCGACGCGACCAGGAGCCGGATCGTCATCGAGGCGCACAGCAGCATCAGTGACACGAGCACGTCCACGAGCACAGCCGAGCCGGTCCCGAGCGGTCCGGCCAGCACCAGGCCCAGCCCCACTGTCACCACCGCCTGATGGCCGAGTATCGCCCGCCAACCGAGGAAGAGCGCGATGAACGACGCCACCGGCAGCAGGAACAGCACGGCGGCCAGCACCGGGCCCAAGGTCGGCGCCGCGTAGGCCAGCGTCAGCACGAGGACGTTGGCGAGCAGGGCCAGCGCTTCGCACACACGCCGGCTGACTGCTCTTGCCGAGCGCAAAGCGAACCAGACGGTCGCGGCGACGGCCGTCGCCGCCGATGAGCAAGCCGAGCTTGTAGCCGGGCCACCGCAGCACCAGGCCCTCGATGGGCCAAGCCACCAGGTCGACAGCGAACAGGATGCGCAGCACCGACAAGGGGCTGAGCAGCTCGAGGGGAGCGCCCAGGGCGAACCACGACCTTGTCTTGGGGAACGTCCGGCTCCGTACCGAAGCGTGTGAGGGGAGAGCCGCGCTCGTCACGGAACTCGATCGTGCGTCTGTTTGGGAAGACCAACCTCGCCAGGTCGTACCCGGGCCCTTCGTTGCTCCCACTGTTCCATATCGGCACCCGCGCGATGCGGTGGTTAATCGGCGGCGCATGCCGCCGAAAATGGCTCAGCCCGGGGCGGCCAGCAGGTCCTCCAGGTGCCCCGCCGCGACGCCCCACGCGGCGCTCGCCGGGTTGATCAGCTCGCGATGGCCCGCCGATGGCACCGGCACATAAATGGCGTCGTCGCCGGCCGCCACGGCGGCTCGTTGGTAGCGCGCGCTCATCTCGGGCGGGACCACCGTGTCCGCCAGGCCGTGGACCAGGACCTGCGGGATACCGAGGGGGAGCAGCGCTGCGGGGGACGCGGCACGGTAACGGTCCGGCCACTGCTCAGGGCCTCCACCGAGGAAAGCCTTCACGGCCCCTCCGCCAAGGCCCATTTCCACGCCGAGCTCGAGGTCGACCACGCCGGCGAGCGACATCGCCGCCTTCGGCCGCACTAGCGGTGGCGTCCCGGGCGTACCCGCGGGCGCCTTGTGGCGTCCGGCGGCCCACAGCGCCAGGTGACCCCCCGAAGAGTGCCCGCATGTGACTACACGGCCAAGGTCCAGGGCCGGGAACGTTTGAAGGTGGTCGACGGCAGCACCTACGTCAGCGAACGTCGCGGGCCATCCGCCGCCCCCGAGCGGGCCCACCCGGCGGTACTCGATGTTCCAGGCCGCCCATCCGTTGGCCACGACTGCTCTTGCCAGCCCGTTCATCAGGCTCTTGGTGTACCACGAGCGCCAATACCCGCCGTGGACGAGCACGACTACAGCAATCCCGCCGCCCGGAGCGCGCAAGGAGCCCGAGGAGCCCGTACCGTCGGGGAGCCAAAGGTCAGCTACCTGCCAGCGCTGCTTGCCGTAGCGGTGCCGCGAGCGCTTCACGCCTGAGAACGGTAGCCTCCGGCACCCTGCGCACGCGCTCGTTGCCAGGCCGCCGTCCGCGAGCGGATGTACGCCGTGTAGTCGGCACTCGTACGCAGGTCGGGCATCTCCTCGGTGCTACCTGGCACCACCAGGTGAGAAACCAGCTCAGCGTGCACCTTGAGCAAATGGGAGGGCAGGTCGGCGGATGGGCCGGCCTGCCCTGAGACCGGGACCGCGACGCCGGCTAATGGGTCGTCGGCGCGCGGCGCCTCGAGAGCGAGCACGGGAGCGATGTCGGGTGCGGCGGCGTCACGGGCAGTTAGAGATGGGAGGCCCCAGCGCAGTTCGATGGTCCGCAGCACTGAGGTGTGGTCGAACGGCGTACCACCGGGCGTCGCCCGCAAGACCGTCCCGGCCTCGATGAGAGGCGAGACCAGGACCGTTGGGACGCGTACCCCGAAGCGTGTGAAATCAAAGCCGTACTCGCCCTTGTTGTCGTCGGGGGGCACGGCCCCTGAGGGGGGAGGGACGTGGTCGTAACAGCCACCGTGCTCGTCATAAGTGACCACCAGCAGGGTTGCCGCCCAGGCGGGGCCGTTGCGCAGTGCGTAGTAGACGTCGTGGACAAGTTCCTCACCGAGTGCGACGTCGTAATTGGGGTGTTGGCTGTTGCCTGTCGATTCCCAGCTGGGTTCGAGGAAGCTGACGGCTGCGAGCGTCCCTTGGGCAGCGGCCACTTGAAAGTCCGTGAAAAGACCGAAGTGTGCCTCGTCTGCTCCAGTGATGTCGGTGAAAAGTTGCCGGGTAAGCGGGGGGCTGTCGTAGCCGTAGACCGTCCAGCTGGTCCCTTTGTTGGAGAGCAGCCCGAAAATGCTCGCTGAAGTGAAGGTCTTGGTCTTGTCGTCCATATGGCCCTGGCTGGTCGCGGCCCCGGCGAACGCCCTGTTGGGCAAGGTCTCGGTCGGTACCGATGCAAACCATTGGTCGCAGACGGCGAACCCCTTGGCGAGGGCCGAAAGGACCGGCAGCGTCTCGGGCGTGAACATAACCATGATCTCGGCGGGCATTGTGCCGGGCAGCACCGACCAACTCGGGTCCCGCGACTGCCATGCCAGTGTGGCCGCATAGTTCGTGACGAAGCCGGAATTAGTTGGCGGTGCCGACGGTCCGACCTCTCCGTAAAGCTGGGAATTCGTGGCGGCGTAGCCTTCCCCCGGATCCGCGCCGGGGAGGAAATACAGGCTCGGCCTCGACACCGCAGCCTGGCTCACGACAACCGGCTTCCCGTTTTGGTCAGTGTTGCGTTCTTTGCCGGTTAGGCCTTCGAAGGGAGCACCTGAGCGCGAAATGTTGCCCTGCTCCGCGTACAAAAAACCGAGCATGTGGTCGAATGACCGATTTTCCAGCATCAGGACGACGATGTGGTCGACCGAGCCTAGGTTGTTTGCTGGCGTTGGGGCATTTGTCATTGGGTTATCACTAGACGACGACGCCACGAGGGGCGATGATGAGATTCTATGACTGAACTCTCGCGTATAGCGCTACCGGGGAGCAACCGTGACGTCCCCGTCCATGAGCGCATCGGAAATGTGGACCCGCAGAGCCGAGCGACCGTAACTGTATATTTGCGAGGCACCGAACCTTCGCCCGGGCGCCTCACGCGCGAGGAGTACCGCGCCGCTCATGGTGCAGCCGAGGCAGATGTCCAAGCGGTACGGCAATTTGCAGCGGGGCACGGCCTGTCGGTCGGCAAAGTCGACCTCGCCCGGCGCAGCGTCGAGCTTTCCGGCCCGGTGGGCGCCATCGCCAGCGCCTTTGAGGCGACGGTCGCCCTCTACCGCTCCCCCGATGGGGCAACGTACCGTGGCCGCGAGGGCGGGCTCACTTTGCCGGCTGAGCTCGACGGCGTAGTAACGGGCGTTTTCGGCATCGACGAACGTCCCCAGGCGCAGCCCCATTTTCGTTTCCGTCCCCGGGCAACCCTCGCCCCGCAGTCGACGCAGTACACGCCTCCACAGGTGGCGGCGGCTTATTCGTTCCCGAAGGGGCTTACCGGCAGCGGCCAGTCCGTGGCGATCATCGAGCTCGGCGGAGGTTTCCGGGAGGACGACCTGAGCGACTACTTTTCGTCGCTAGGGATCGCAATGCCGACCGTGCATGCCGTGAGCGTGCTCAAAGGCGAGAACCACCCGGGAAAGCCCAACGGTCCCGACGGCGAAGTGATGCTCGACATCGAGGTCCTCGGCAGCGTTGCCCCGGGAGCCGATATCTCGGTGTACTTCGCGCCCAATACTGACCAGGGTTTTATCGATGCCGTCACGACGGCCGTGCACGACACGACGCGCCAACCCTCGGTGATCTCGATCAGCTGGGGGAGCGCTGAGAGCACGTGGACCGCGCAGGCAATGCAGCAGATGGAGCAGGCGTTCGCCGCGGCGGCTGCGATGGGCGTGACGGTGACTGTCGCGGCAGGCGACAATGGCTCCGGTGACGGGGTAAGCGACGGCCTCGCCCACGTTGATTTCCCGGCATCTGCTCCTCACGCCCTCGCTTGTGGGGGGACGAGCCTTCAGCTCTCGACAACGGGCCAGATCATTACCGAAACAGCGTGGAACGACGGGACTGGGGGTGGCGCGGGGGGAGGCGGGGTCAGCGTCGTGTTCCCCGTCCCGCCATACCAACAGGACGCCAATATCCCCCAGTCCGCCAACCCGGGTGGGAAAACCGGCCGTGGCGTGCCAGATATAGCGGGCGACGCCGACCCCGACACTGGCTACACGGTGCGAGTCGACGGTGAGACCATGACCGTGGGCGGCACGAGCGCGGTAGCGCCACTGTGGGCCGGTCTCGTAGCTTTGCTCAACCAGTCGCTCGGCCAGCCCGTCGGGTTCCTCCAGCCTTTCCTCTACTCTTCCGCCGGCAAGGCCTCGTTGCACGAGATCACCTCGGGTTCAAACGGCGCCTATTCGGCGCATGCCGGCTGGAACGCCTGTACCGGCTTGGGATCTCCCGACGGTACGGACCTTTTGACCGCCTTGAAGTCGCGCTCGTCCTAGGTGCGGTGGCCAGACCGGACCTGGTTGGACCTTTTCATCAAGTAGCGCTTCTCCGGCTGGCTAGCGGTGCGCCGCGCCGCGGTCTCAAACGCTTCGCTGGCGGCGGGGTAGTCCCCCGCCAAGTCGAGGAGGTGACCTTGCACGGCGTAGAACAGGTGATGCTGGCGCACCCGAGGGTCCTCTTGGAGGGTGGCGAGAAGATCAAGGCCGGCGGCAGGACCGTGAACCATCGACGCTGCGACACATCGGTTCAGCGTGGCCATCGGGTTCGGGGAGATCTCGTCGAGCAGCCCGTAAAGGGCAAGTACCTGAGGCCAGTCCGTATCTTCCACGCGTTCGGCTTCGTCGTGCAGAGCGGCGATCGCCGCCTGGAGCTGGTAAGAGCCAACAGGGCCGGCGGACAACGCCCCGCTGACAAGTGCCACCCCTTCTTGGACCAATCTCTTATCCCACAGGCCCCGGTCCTGCTCGGCAAGCGGTACGACGTCCCCGACGGCTGTGGTCCGAGCCGGGCGGCGTGCCTCGGTCAGCAACATCAAGGCGAGAAGACCGGTCGTCTCCGTATCGGCGGGACGCAGGCGGTGTACCTCGCGAGCCAACCGGATTGCTTCGGTCGTCAGTTCGGCCCGGTGGACCGCTACGCCCGACGATGCGGTGTAACCCTCGTTGAAAATCAGGTACAACACGTGACGAACGACCCGTGTGCGGTCTTCGACCTCTTCGGGCGGTGGTAGCGAGAAGACCGCACCGGCGTCTTGCAGGCGTTTCTTGGCTCGGCTGATGCGTTGTGCCATCGTCGCCTCGGGCACGAAGAACGCGCCGGCGATCTCCCTAGTGGAAAGCCCGCCTACGGCTCGAAGCGTGAGCGCGACCTGCGCGGGCGCACTAAGGGCGGGATGGCAGCACATGTACAGGAGGGCTAAGGAGTCGTCGCGCTCCTCGCCGGCGAGCTCGGCCAGCTCTGCAGGAGGAGCGCCAACAACGATCTGCTCCTCGCGCCGGCGTCGAGCGCCGTCGCTACGAACGCGGTCGATAAGCCGACGGGTCGCTACGGTGAGGAGCCAACCTCTTGGGTGTTCTGGCACGCCGGCCTTCCCCCACTCCAGCGACGCCTCGAGGAGTGTTTCTTGGACTGCGTCCTCGCAAAGGTCCAGTTGACCGTGCCGGCGCACGAGCGCGCCGAGGACCTGCGGAGCCAGCTCGCGCAACAGGTCCTCGGCACTGCGCCTCTCGGTCACATCTCCTGCCCGGCCTCGTGCAAGATCGGCCACACCTCGACCGCATTGTGGGCCGCGAAGGGGTACTCAGCCGCGATTTCTAATGCTCGCGCCTCGTTTTCGCAGTCGAGGATGAAAAAGCTCGACACAAACTCCTTCGCCTCGAGGTAGGGCCCGTCGGTCACGGCCGCGACACCCTCGCGTACCCTCACCGTTTTGGCTGTCAGTTCGTCGCCCAAGCCGTAAGCCCCCAACAACTCCGCGCTTTCGGCGTGGCGCTTGTTGAAGGCGTCAACCTCCGCGATGGTTTTGCTCGCGACCTTAGGCGGGAAGGACCTCCACAGGTCTTTGTTCCCATAGATGATCACCATGTATTTCACCGTGCCTCCTTTTCCTCGAGGCCCCGACGGCCCCGTCACCTATTGGTCGGAGCGGACCTGTCTTTCTCGACACGTCCGGGGTCCCGGATCGTCGCGGCGGCGAGAAGGCCGCCGGCAGCGCAGGTGCAGCCGGCGATGACGATAGCGACGCGAAAACCCGATGCGAAATGATGAGGCTGCAATGCGGCGGCACCGGTGAGGCCGGCGAGCAGGGGCAGCACGGTGACGGCGATCAGCCCAGCCGCCCGCGCGACGGCATTGTTCACCGCCGAGGCGACGCCCGCGTGTTCGGCCGGGGCCGCGCTCATTGCAGTTGAAGTCAATGGGGCCACCGTGATCGCAAGGCCGGCACCGAAGACGAGCATTGCCGGCAGCACCATGGTTAGGTAGCTGCCCCGGTGAGTCGCCTGCGTGAGCAGCAAGAGGCCCACGCCGACAACAACGGGGCCCAGCGACATTTGCAAACGTGGGCCGATACGTGTTGCCAGGCGCCCTGAGCGAGGGGACAGTAGGAGCATCAGGACCGTGATAGGCAAAAGGGCGAGGCCGGACTGCAACGCGCTGTAGTGGGCCACGAGCTGCAACTCGACAGGTACCAGGAACAAGGCCCCGCTCAGCGCCCCGTAAACGATGAACGTCACGGCATTGGCAGCGCTGAACTGGTGGGACTTGAACACGCTCAGCGGAAGCATCGGGTCCTTGACACCTCGCTCGATCACGATGAACAGCGGGCCGGTGACCGCGGCGATGGCGAGGCCGGCGAGCACGACCGGGCTCGACCAGCCGCGGCTCGAGGCCTCGATCAAACCGTAGGTGAGGCCCGCAAGGAACACGACAGCGGACCGCGGCCCCCAGCCTGTCCACCTTGCCCTTGCTGTTCGGGTCTTTGGATTCGGGCACATGGTGCGAGGTGATCGCCAGGACGGCGATGGCTACCGGGATGTTGATGTAGAACACCCAGCGCCAGATCCTACGGCGATGAGGTAGCCCCCAACGAGCGGGCCGGCTGCTGCCGCCAAACCGCTGAGGCCGGACCAGGCGCCGATCGCCCTGGAGCGGTCATCGGAGCGGAAAGAACCCTGCAGTATCGCCAAGCTGGCAGGAGTGAGGAGCGCCCCGCCGACACCCTGGAGGGCCCTGGCGATGATCAGGCTGGTTGCGTTGGGCGCGATCCCGCACAAGGCCGATGCGACGGCGAACCAGACCACGCCGACGAGGAAGATCTTCTTCCGCCCGGACCGGTCGCCGAGCGACCCGCCGAGCAGGATGAAGGCGGCAAGGGTTATCGAGTACCCCGTCACGACCCACTGCAGTATGCCGATCTCGCTGTGAAATGAACGCCCAATTGCCGGCAGCGCGATCCCGACCACGGTCGAATCGAGGGTCGCGATGCCAGAGCCGAGCACCGCTGCGGCTATGACCCAGCGGCCTCGGGCGCTACTGTACGCCAGCCCTTCCGGCGTCTCGTTTTGGCTGGGTGAGGGCGCGATAACTCCTAGCGGGGCCGGCGTTCTCCGTGCAGGCTACAGCGGGCCACCGTCGCACGCGTCGGCGGCCCAGCACGGGTCAGCAGTGAGCCGCGTCCGCCTGGGCCGAGCCTGGCGATACTTCGAGGCAGCTTTCGTTGACCGCCTCGAAATCGTTCCCCGTTATCCCATCGAGGTCGTGCAGGACGCTGTTGTCCCAGTAGCTGTCCGGTGTCCCCTGGATGTACCAGGCCGAACCGTTGTCCGCCACGATGACGCCGTAGGTCTTGAGAGCCTGCAGGACCACCCGGTCCATGCGCGGGTAGTGCGAAATGTCGATGCTCGCCTTGAGGCGGAGCCGCAACCCCATGGGGGGGCAGTTCGGGTCGTCCTGGCCGGCTTCATGGCGGGCGGGCCAGATGAACCTGGTGTCGGTGCACGGCACGGTCACGCGGATCGCGTGGTCTATGACGCCGGCCTTGACCTCGTCGGGCCGGACGAGCCCGGGCAAGATCGGGAGCCCCGCGGCGTCGGCCGAGGTCCAGGTGGCCGGGCGAAGTTTGTTGGAAGTGAGGGGGAAAATGGCGCCCGAACCGGCTTGCCAGGAAGCTCCGCCATGCTTGGGGTAGGAGGACCATGTCTCGTAGTCGGTGCAATTGCCCGTGTCCACGACGATAACGTGGCGGTCGCCGGTGCTGCTCGGGCCGCCCTCGATCTGCGCGTTGCGCGGGATTGGGTAGGGGCCGGGGTTGCTCTCCGAGGCGTACATGAAAGTTATGGGCACCTTCGGCTGCGAGCCCGGGACCACGTTGTACGGGATGCCTATGGGCTCACCGTCCCAGTCTCCCTGCCCGAAGTCGGGGTGGAGCGGGACGCCCGGGCCGATGGCGGCGATGTACTGAGCTGAGCGCGGGTCGACAGGCAGCGAGGCGACCGGCGTGTTCCAGACATTGTCGGGCGGGAATATCTCACAGCCGGGGGCCCGGGAAGCGTGCTGGCGTCGGCTGTGCCGGCGCTGACCGCGGCCATGCCGGCAGGAGCCAAACCGGTAACAGCCACGCCGGTGAGGGCGCCGCCCGCCATCAACGAAGCTGCCATCGCGGCCATCAACACCCTGCTCGCGTGACCGCGCGCTTGCCTCACTGTTACCATCTTCCTCCCTCTCGGACAGCAGAGGCGGTGGGGTTGAGCCACAGGCGCAGTTGACGAAAGGAGGGCCCTCGGGCGACGGTCTGCCAGGTGCAGCTGCCAGGCGCAGGCCAGCCGTTCTCATTGGCCCCGTGGGTAGTATGCGGCAGTGGACGGGCCGCTGGCAGAGACCTACGAGACTGCCTCCAGTTTCTTCGTGCAAGCCGTACAGGCGGTGCCTGACGACGCTTGGGGATCCGTCGGCCTAGGGGAGTGGACTGTCCTCGATCTGGTCGGCCATGGCAACCGGGCCCACACGACCGTCGAGGAGTACCTCCTCAGGCCGCAGCCGCCGGCCGGCCCGGGGAGCGACTACTTCAGCGACGCGAGGATCAACGAACGGGCGCGCGAGGCGGTATCGGCCCTCGGGGACGACCCCAAGGGCACTGTTGCGTCGACGGCGACAAGGGTGGTCGCTCTCGTGCGCAAGACCCCCGCAAATGCAACGCTGGGGAGCCCGGTCAGGACGATGACGCTGGCCGAATATCTGCCGTCGCGCATCGCCGAGCTCACCGTCCACGGCATCGACCTCACGAGGGCGCTCGGCGCGGAAATTGTTACCCCGCCGGCCGCGCTCCAGCAGAGCCTGCGCTTTTTGGCAGATCCTCTTGTGAGACAAGGAAAAGCCGAGCTCGCGCTCCTTGCCCTGTCGGGGCGCGTCCCGCTGCCGCCCGGCTTCTCTGCCTACTGAGGACGTCCCTCCCCTAGGGTCGGTGTTGTGGAGGACGACCTCGCCTACGCAGACCTGTTCACCCTGCAGCGCGAAGGTGTCTCCGCCGAGCTGCTCGTGCAGTGCCTGCTCGAGCGGATCGCCGTTCTCGATGCACCCTCGCCCGGGCCGCACAAGTCTCTGCGCAGCGTGCTCGCCGTGTCGGAGAGCCGCTCAGGACGAGGCTCGCGCCCAGGACGAGGCTCGGGCACGGGGTGACAACGGGCTGGGTGGGCCGCTGCAAGGGGTGCCCGTCCTTGTGAAGGACAACATCGAAGTTGCCGGGCTGCCGTCTACTGCCGGGGCAACCAGCCTCGTGGGACGCCCGCCCGCTGCCGACGCGCCGCTCGTAAGGCGTGTGCGGGAGGCGGGTGGCATCATCCTTGGGACCACCAACCTGTCGGAGTGGGCGAACGTCCGCTCGGTGCGCTCGACTTCAGGATGGTCGGCTGTGGGCGGCCTTACGGGCAACCCGTGGGCGTTGGACCGCAGTGCAGGCGGTTCGTCCTCCGGTTCGGGCGCCGCATTGGCGGCCGGCTTCGCGCCTCTGGCGATCGGGACCGAGACGGACGGCTCGATCACCTGCCCGGCGTCGCTGAACGGGGTTGTCGGCATCAAGCCGACTGTCGGCTCCGTCCCCATGCGAGGTGTCGTACCCATAAGTTTCAGTCAGGACAGTGCAGGGCCGATGGCCCGCAGCGTCGACGAAGTCGCTCTTTTTCTCGAGGTGCTAACGGCAGGATCGGGGATCCTGGAGCGTGCCCGCGAGGGGCCGAGCGGCCTGCGTATCGCCGTCGCCTCCACGCTGCGCACGGGGCACCCGGCTACGGACGAGCTCTTCGACGAGACAGTCGGCAAGCTCGCCGCCAGCGGGGTCACGGTCCACCACGTCTCCCCGCCGGCACCGACGCCAGCGGAGAGCAGCGACGAGGACATCGTGATGCTCTGCGAGCTTTTCGACGGATTGGCCGCTTACCTCCCGACCAGGGGCCCCGGTGGCCCGCAGGACCTGGCGGAGGTGATCGAGCACGAGAAGCAAAACGCTGCGAGCGAGCTTGCGCACTTCGGCCACGAGCTGTTCGAGCGCGCCGTCTCGCTGGGCGGCTGCGACACGCGAGGTGTACCGGGCGGCACGGGCGCGCAACCTCGCATGGGCCTTGGGCACCTGCCTGCAGCCGGCGATGGCCAATGCCGACGTCCTCGTCGGTCCCGACCTATGCGCCTGCCTGGAAGAGCGACCTCGTCCTTGGCGGCCACCCGAAAAGCTCCTCGGGTATCACGGTTGCTGCAGCGATCGCCGGCTGGCCGATCGCCACGGCGCCGATGGGGTTGGTCGAAGGCCTCCCGGTCGGGTTCGGCGCTGTGGGGCGCCCAGGCTCCGAGGCTCTCCTGCTGGCAGTATGCCGAGCCATTGAGCAGCCGGCTCGCCCTACCTGGCGCCAGCCGGGCCGAGGCTAAGACCCATGGACCTGGCTCAGCTAGTGGGAATGGCTCAATTAAAGGAGGGAATATGACGCTTTCCAACGACGACGACGACGAGGTTTCCTATATGGCGCTGACCCGCGGCACTCCGGTGGCCAGCTCGAGCGGCACGCAGTTCGGCACTGTCGAGCACGTGTTGCAGGTGCCGGAACTGGACCTCTTCGACGGGATCGTCGTCAAGGTGCACAAGGGCCACCGCTTCGTCGACCGCGATCAGATCGACAAGATCAGGCGGACGGAGGTCCGCACCCTGCTCAGCGATGAAGAGGCGGCCAACCTCCCTAAGCCGTCGGGGACGCCGGTGGAGGTCCCGCAGGGCCCGCAGGACCTGGGCTCCTCATGGGACCATCCGTTCGGCCGGCTGTTCGGGCGCGAACATTGGGTCGACAAGCGGGGCTAACTGCCGTCAGCCGTTGAGCAGCGGTTCGTCCGGGATGCCAGCCGAAAAGTGGATCTGGACGATCCGCCAGCCGTCGGCGCCCTTGGTGGCCACGCCCGTGATGCGGATCGGGACCGATACCTGAGGGAACACGATCATCGGCCGGTCTGCAAACCATCCGACCGTCCCTTCGGACCAACCCAGCGGCGCCTCAGGCTCGAATGGCACCCCGCCGTATTTTTCGAGCGAATCCCGCAGGTGGGTGATGGTCGGCTCGCTGCCCGGGTACCAGTCAGCAGGCTCGCTGCCGACCAAGAGCGTGTTTGCCCCCGGGGCAAACAGTTCCGCCACCCCATCGCCGTCGCCTACCTTCGCCGCGCTCCATCAGGTCCCGTAGCAATTGCTCGACGTCAGGCGCCCGCTCCATGAAGGAATACACTACCGGCGTGGTTGCTCCCGCCGCCCCTGCCAGCGCTCCCGCTCGGTTCAAGGGACCGCAGCTCGAGCATTTTGGCGCGTGGCTCGCCACGTTTCGTCCCACCTGGTCGAAGATGGCTGCCTTCCGTGCCCTCCGGGCCACGCTGGTCATACCTGCGCTCTTCGCGTTTACCAGCCAGGTCGTGAAAAACCCCCAGATAGCAACGTTTTCGGCGTTCGGCGGGTTCGCCACCCTGGTGCTCGCCGGCTTCGGCGGGACCCGTCGGGACAAACTTGTCGCCCATTTCGGGCTGGCGTGCGCAGGCACTGTGCTGATCGTGATCGGCACGGCCGTCAGCACCGGGCCCTCGGCGGGAGTAAAGGCCGTTGTCGCGGCCGCTGTGACCTTGGTGGTTACGTTCTGCGTCCTCTTCGCCGGCATTACCGGGCCCAACGCTGCGATCGGGGCGACCGCTGCGATGCTCACCTTCGTGCTGCCGGCCGCCTCGCCGGCGGCGATGAGCTTGGTCCCGTCACGGCTCGAGGGGTTTTGGCTCGCCTCGGCCATCGGCACCCTCGCCGTCGTTGTGCTCTCCCCGCGACCGGCGGCGGACCGCGTGCGGGCGGCGGCGGCCCATGCCGCGACCGCCCTCGCTGACCAGCTCGAGTATGCAGTCAACCACGAGTGCAGCCCGGCGCTCGCCGAGGCGGCCATGGCGGCTAACCAGGCTCTCCTCAACTCCTTCACGGCCGCTCCCTACCGTCCTACAGGCTTGGCCGCACCGGACCAGGGGCTGGCCAACCTGGTCGAGACCCTCGAGTGGCTCACCACACTTGTTTCGGAGGCGACCCGGGAGGGCACCGACCTCACGGCCATCGACGAGGTCGACGGGCGCCTTTTCCGCGAAACCGTCAATGTGCTGAGGGGCACGGCGAGCCTTCTTTCCGGGGCGGAGGTGACGCTGCCGCTCGGCACCCTGGAGGAGCTGCGCTTGGCAAGTGCAGCAAGGATCGCCTCGCTCAACAATGAGGGCTCCGGCGCAGACGAGGTCCATGTGTCTTTCCATGCTCAGATCGTGGCCACGGCGGCCCGCAGCGCCGCGGTCGACGCGCTGATCGCCGGCCGCCGGGTCGACCCCTCCGTTGTCGCTGCCGAGCTGGCTCGCTGGCAGGACGGGCCGGGCGCGCCGGTCTCGTCGGTGAAGGGTGCTGGCCCTTCAACACGGCCTCCCTGAATGCAGCCCGCCGCCTGGTGACAGGGCACGCCAGCCTGCGTTCGGTCTGGTTCGTCAACGCTGCCCGGGGCGCGGTGGCTATCGCGGTCGCAGTCGGGGTCGCCGACCTGACCAACGTCCAGCACGGTTTCTGGGTGGTCCTCGGTGCCCTTTCGGTGCTGCGCACGAACGCCGCTTCGACCGGCGCCACGGCGATGCGGGCGCTCGCGGGGACAACGGTCGGGTTCTTCATAGGTGCCGGGCTGATCCTCGGTATCGGTACGCACACGGCTGTCCTCTGGGTGGTTTTCCCCATTGCCGTGCTGATTGCGGCGTACGCGCCCGGGACGGCACCGTTCGCCTTGGGGCAGGCCGCGTTCACGGTGATGATCAGCGTCCTGTACAACATCATCGTGCCGGTCGGCTGGAAGGTGGGCGAGATCCGTGTCGAGGACGTTGCCATCGGCGCGGGTGTGAGCGCCCTGGCGGGAGTGCTGTTCTGGCCCCGCGGTGCTACACGCGTTGTCGGCGACGACCTTGCGGACGCCCTCCACCGCGGCGGTATCTACCTCGTGCAAGCCACCGCGTGGGCGCTCGGGGTACGCCCTGCGCGCCCCGACGCCGGGGCTTCGGCGATCCGCGCCGGTCTCCGCCTCGACGATGCGCTCCGGGCGTCGCTGGCCGAACAGGGCACCAAGAGAGTCTCCAAGGAGCAGCTCTGGAAGCTGGTCGCCGGCACAACGCGCCTGCGCCTTACGGCTCAATCGATCGCCGGCCCGGCGCGGCCCGAGGACGAGCCAGGCCCGGCCGCCCCCGCCCTGGTGCAGGAGGCGGTGCGCCTCGCCGGCGTGTGCGATTCCCTTGCGTCTCAGCTCGGGCACCTGCAATCGACGGTGGCACAGGAGCTGGCCGGCCTGCCCGGCGGCGGCTCCCAAGCAGGCGGCGCCGTCCCCAGCGGCTACGACCTCTGGGTGCGCCAGCACCTCGACCACGTGAGGCGTGACCTGACCGGCCTCGTCGGGCCGACCGAGGTGGTCGCCGACTTGCGAAGGCGGCCTTGGTGGCGCTGAGCCGCTGAAAGCCGGGGGTTGCGCCCGGAGGACGGTGCGGTTATTGTTAGGTTCACCTAATATTAGGTACACCTAACACCCCCTCCACCTAACACCCGTCCACCTAAGACCCGTCCCCTGATACAGGCTCCGCATTATGGCTCGACGATGCCGAGCCGGCACCGAAAGGAACCTACCGATCATCCCTTTCCGCCTTAGGACTTATGCGGTGCTCGCTTCGGGCGTGTTGGCCGCTACGGCGGTCGCCGCGTGCGGCTCGTCGGCGTCGGCAGGTGGGGCCGCCCAAGCCCAAGGCTGTACGGCGGTGGCGGGCGTCCTGAGCAACGGGCCCGACCCGGACGTCGACCCCGTTGGCTACGCCGAGGCCCAGGTGCTCCCGCTCCACCAGCTCAAGCTCAGTGGCACGATATTGCAGGACGTGGTGAACAAGCTCGGTTCTGCCTACAAGGCGTACGCCTCGAACGGCGGGCGCCCGCTCGCCGCCGGTGTCGCTTCCGAAGAAAAGGCGCTCAACGCCATTTGCCCTGGGGCGGCGCCATGAGGCACGCGTCCGCGCTCATCGGGGCGCTCATCGTTTCGACGGCTCTTCTCGCAGGCTGTGGGGGCGGTCCCTCGAGCAGCCACGGGTCGATAACGCTGTATAGCGGCCAACACGAGCAGACAACCCAGTCTCTTGTGGCCGCGTTCGAAAAAAGCACTGGGATCAAGGTGAACGTGCGTTTTGACGACGAGGGCACTTTTACCAACGAGATCGTGCAGGAGGCGTCGCACCCCGTAGCGGACGTGTTCTTTACGGAAAACTCGCCGCCTCTCGAGCACCTGCAACAAAAAGGGTTGCTGGCGGCCGTCGAGCCGTCCACGCTCGCCAAAACTCCGGGCAAGTACGATTCGCCGCAGGGCGACTGGGTGGGCATTTCCGCCCGAGTGAGCGTACTGATCTACAACCCATCGCTCATCGCCAGGTCGCAGCTGCCGGGCACGGTGCTACAGCTGGCAGATCCCAAGTACAAGGGAAAGCTCGCATTTGCGGCGGGCGAGACCGATTTCCAGCCAATTGTGACGTCTGTCGACAGGACTTATGGGCAAGCCAAGACGCTCGCCTGGCTGCACGGGATCGCAGCGAACGCCGGCAGCCATCTATACCCCGATAACGAGACCATCGCTGATGAGGTCAACCGGGGCGCCGTTGCGTTCGGTGTCGTCAACCAGTACTACTGGTACCGGATGGGAGCGGAACTAGGAAAGGCGAAGATCCACTCGGAGATCGCGTATTTTGCGCCGCACGACCCTGGCTATGTCCTGGACGTGTCGGGAGCCGCAGTGCTCAAGTCGTCGAAGAACCAAGCAGGTGCGCAGAAGTTCCTGGCTTTCCTCGTGTCCAAGCAGGGCCAGGAGATCATCGCCCACTCGATCAGCTTCGAGTACCCCCTCGACGACGGGGTGAAGACCGTGGCCCCGGAAACGCCTTTCTCGCAGCTCGAGCCGAACTCGATCACCATCCCTGAGCTCGGCGACGGCTCGACAGCCATCTCGCTCCTGCAGCGGACCGGGCTGCTCTGAAAATGCGCCGCGGGCGCGCCGAGCGGCCGGTGGGGCTGATCGCCACCAGCGTATTGATCGCGCTAGTGCTCCTCCTGCCGCTCGCCTTCCTTCTCGTCGAGGCGCAGGGCGCCGGTGCCGGCAAGGTCGTGTCGCTGGTCAACCGGCCACTTACCGCTCACCTGCTGTGGAACACGGTCCGCCTTACCGTTGCCGTGAGCGCCCTCTGCACGGTCCTCGGCACGGGCGCCGCCTGGCTCGTCGAACGGACCAACCTCCCCGGCCGTCGCGTCTGGTCGGTGCTCCTCGTGGTACCGCTGGCAATACCCGACTTCGTCATCAGCTTCGGCTGGGCGTCGCTCAGCCGGGATATTTCCGGCTTCCGCGGCGCGGTGCTCGTGATGACCCTCGCCGTTTACCCACTTGTGTACTTGCCGGTCGCCTCTAGCCTGCGAAATGCTGACCCTGCTCTCGAGGAGGTGTCCAGGAGCCTCGGGGTTAGCCGGGCCAAGACGTTTTGGCGGGTCACGATCGTGCAGTCCCGCGTCGCCATCCTGGGGGGCTGCCTTCTCGTGGCCTTGGTCCTTTTGGCGGAGTACGGGGCCTTCGAGATCCTCGCCTACCAGACCTTTACAACTGAGATTTTCACTGAGTTCTCGGTGTTCCAAGTCCCCGCCGCGTGCGCATTGTCGCTCGTGCTGATCGTCCTCGGCCTGGTGGTGCTGGCCGGTGAAGCCGCCGGGGGGGGCCGTGGCCGCGTCAGCCGGGCTGCTCGCACCGCCCAGCGCGTCACGGTGCGGCACCGGTTGGGCAAGTGGACCGTTCCCGCCGTGACCGGCCTGTCGCTGCTCGTGGCGCTCGCGCTCGGCGTGCCCGTTGCATCGGCATCGTACTGGTGGGTGACGGGGCCAAAGGCGTCCTCCAGGGCCTGTCCATCGCAGATGCGACGTGGCACACGGCTCTGTACAGCGGCTGCGCCGCGGCTATCGCGACGTTGATCGCGCTCCCCGTCGCGATCCTCACCATCCGCCATGGCGGCCGGTTGCAGTCGTTGCTCGAACGCAGCACCTATCTCGTCCTTGCGGTGCCGGGCGTTGTGGTCGCATTTTCCCTTGCTTATTTCAGCCTTCACTATGCGGACGCCTGGGGCTACCAGACGGCGCCGATGCTTGTCGGCGCATACGCGATCATGTTTTTCCCGCTGGCCCTGGTCGGGGTCCGGGCATCGGTTGCCCAGGCACCTCGTGGCCTCGAGGACGTGGCCAGGTCCCTCGGCAAACGGCGCGTCGCCGTGTTTTGGCAGGTGACCCGGCCGCTTGTCATGCCGGGCTTAGCGGCGGCGTTCTGCTTGGTGTTCCTGTCGGCGGTGACAGAGCTCACTGCCACCTTGATCCTTGTGCCGACAAACGTCCAGACGCTCGCCACACAGTTCTGGGCCTATCAGCAAAACCTCGCCTACGGGCAGGCAGCGCCGTTTGCCCTATTGATGATCGCGATCGCGGCCGTGCCGAGCTACGTGCTCGGCCGGTTCTTCGACCGCCTCCCCGCGCGGGCTTCCCACCTCTGAGCCCCTGGTTGTAGCCGTGGGGTATGCCGACCATCTGGCGACGGGCCCGCCTGGGGGAACGACGTCTGGGGCTCGGTGATGTCGAGGTGAGAAACGATGGCCGTTCCTGAGACGAAAGCGACGGGTGATACCAGCACGAGATAGCGGCGTGCCTGCGAGCCCTCCGGAGCGGCGTACTCGAAGGTGAACGGCTCTCGGTCTAGGTAATCGGCCCAGACGCCGCCGTCTGGCGCTGGCGCACCGTGCTCGGATACGAAACGCTTCCAAGCCAGGTTGGTCGCCATTATCTTGCCGCTCGCGCCAATTACAGCCACCGCCGTCGGTAGTGCGTGGAACACCGCCCATCCGAGGTGGTCGCGCTGGTCAGCATCGCCCAGGTCAGGATGGTCCTCGCCCATCGACGTGTTAGCTCGGGGTGAGCGGAGCATACCGATGGCATCACGGAAGTCCTCAGGCAGGACGGGACGGCACCAGAAGTAACCTTGGGCCAAGGTGCAGCCGAGCTCGCGCAGTGTTCCAAGCTGTACATGGTCCTCAATGCCCTCTGCCACCGCCGTCAGGCCGAGCGCGCGAGCTAGCGACAGGACCGCGCGCACCAACGCCGTTGCGTCGGCGTCACGCCCAAGGCGGAGCACGAAGCTCTTGTCGATTTTGACTACGTCCACGGGGAACATGCTGAGGTAGGACAGCGACGAATACCCCGTGCCGAAGTCGTCGACCGCCAAACGGGGCCCGAGATGGCGGATGGCTCGCAGGCACTCCAGAGCCGTCTCCGTATCGCGAACGAGGCCGGACTCGGTGACCTCCAATGTCAGAAGAGCAGGCTCTAGGCCCGAAATTTCGAGCGCTTGGCGGACGTCCTCGACGAGCCCGGGGTTCACCAGATCTTCCGCGAACAAATTGACCGACACCTGGAAGTCGTCGGCCACGACACCTTCGTTTTTCCAATTTACGGCCTGCGCACAGGCGGTGCGCAGCATTCTCGAGGTCAGGTCGCTGGTCAAGCCCAAGCCGGCGAGCACAGGCAGGAAGACATCGGGACTGACTTCGCCACGGACCGGATGGTCCCAACGCGCCAATGCTTCTGCACCGATCACCCGGAAGTCATCTGTGCGCACCACCGGCTGGTAGGCGACATGGATTTGGTCGTCTGCCAGAGCCTGACGCAGGTCGCGCTCGAGCGCGAGGCGTTCTCGCACAACGGCCAGATCCCGTTCTTCGAAGGTCACTACCTGCCCTCCACCGGCCTGCTTGGCGCGGCTCATGGCAAGGTCAGCGTTGCGCACGAGGTCCTCGGCGGTTTCGTCGGCCCCCGAGAACGCTACGCCGACGCTGAAGGCCACATAAAGCTCGGCACCCATGACCGCGAACCGATGGTTCCCGGGCTCATGCATATGGCGCCGCGCCCAATCGACAGCGTCGACCACACCACCGACGCCTTCCATGACGACGGCGAAGACATCCCCGCCGACGCGGCCGAGCGTCGCTTCGTGGGCGGCGACCTGGAGGCGGTCCGCGAAGGCGACCAGCAGGGCGTCCCCGGCCGAGTGCCCGAGACTGTCGTTCACTACCCTGAACCGGTCGATACCGATGAGGACCACGGCCACCCCCGGGCCCTGCGGCGATCGGTCGAGCGCCCGGTCGACCTGTTGCCTAAACGAGCCCAAGTTGAGAAGGCCCGTCAAGGGGTCGCAGATGCTCAACTTCTGCAAGGCGATAAGCAGCACCTCGCGAGGTGGCAGGGCGCCCGGCTCGTCGGCGCTCGGCCTGGGTACACGCCCGTTCCTGTGCGAGATCCCCACCAGTCAATGGTCGGCGTAAGGAGCGTCATGTGCTGTAGGCAAAGCATCCAAAGCGCTAGGCAGAACGTCCAAATATCGCGTGCTCCCATTGGTGGGCTCGCCCGTTGTGCCAGTTGCGCTCAGAAGGCGCCGGCGTTCACCGCCGCCATGACCGCCCTGACCACCCGGGCGACGAACCGTTCGTCGAGGGGAAGGTGCCCATACAACAGCCGAAGGTACGCCGGGCCAAAGAGCAAGTCCACGAGGAGCTCGAGATCGCTCCCGGGGTCTAGTTCACCCCGGGAAACGGCTCGCTGGGTCATGGCCAAATGACGGGCGCGCACGGCATCGACGAACCGGTCCCGCCACGCCTCCGCAAGCTCTGAGTCGCGTTGCACCTCAGCGATGAGCCCTTTGAGGGTGCGTCCCGTTGTCCCGTTGGCCGTGCGCACCCAGTTATGAAGCGTGATCAGGAGGTCGTCTTCCAGGCGTCCTGTGTCCGGCGTCGGCTGGCTGTCGAGGAAGTGGACCAAAAAGGCATCGAAGGCGAGTGTGCCCTTTGACGGCCACCGCCGGTAGATGGAGGCCTTGGACACCCGGGCGCGCGTGGCGATGTCCTCGATCGAGATATCGGACAGGCCCCGCTCGCTCAGCAGCGCTACAGCGGCGTCGATGATCGAACGCTCGGTTTTCCAGCTCAGAGGGCGCCCTCGTCCCCGCGTGGGTGAGGCGGGCGTCAGGCCGACGACCTCAACTTCGAGTGCTCCCATGAGCCCAACACTAGCCGAAAAATATGGAAACGGTACGTATCGTTTCCGATATCCTGAGTTCATGTCCGATCCCAGGTACCACCATGGTCCCCCGGGGGCCCCGGTCGCGCCCGGCACACCCGGTGGGACTTCGTCAGCCGCTCCTGAGCTCACCAGCGGGAGCGTGTTCTCATCGGCCGTCGGAGGCCAGTACGGCGCGACGGGGCTGGGCGACCGGGTTGCGGAACTCGAGATGCGCCTTCGTCGCATCGCGGCCGAAGTCCGGGCGGCCGGCATACGCGACGAAGACACGGGGCTGGCCGTGCCTAGCCGCCTCCCTCAACTGGACCAGCTCACTCCCCGGCAAGCGCAAGTGCTCGACCGGTTGCTCCAAGGGCAACGGGTTAGCACCATTGCCACTGAGCTTTACATCAACCCGAGCACAGTACGGAACCATCTCGCTGCCATCTTCCAGAGGCTCGCGGTCCATTCCCAAAGCGAGCTCCTGGAGTTCGTCCGTGAGCGCAGCGAGACCGTCGGGCCCAGGGAAGGCTGAACCCGACTCCGCTGCTACCGGCAAGCGGCGTTAGCCGCGCAACATTCGAATGGCTCCCCTGGTGAGGTACCTCCAGCGCCAATGGCGGGGGACCTTCGAGGGGACTTTTGCTAGTACCAGGCCTTCGGCCAGTGCCGAAGTGCTGGCCGCCTCCCTACGGAGGCGGTGTTTGTGCGCCCGAGCCTCCATCTCAGCTTGGTGCTGAGCGGAAAGCTGCGCGACGAAATAAGGGTGCGCAGACAAGATGACCTCCATCAGTGGAGCCGCGTTCGATCACGCAGCTGAGGCGTGAGTTACGCAGCTAAGGCGTGAATTGCCAGGAACCGTGCGGTGCTTGGGACAGCACCTCGCAGGTTGGGATTAACGCGCTCCGGAAGTGCCGGAGCAGAAATCAGCGGGCTCGAAGGTTGTTTCCACCGGTTCCTCCTCAGGCTCGATGGGCGGACGCAACCATTACGTACAGACCCGCCCCTTCACCGCAAGCGATTTATTTTCTGAGAAGGCCCCTGCGGGTCACGTCTCCAGTAGGTCGTCGAACGGGTCGGGGGCATCCTCGCCGAGGTGATGCAGGAGTGAGCGAAAGGAGCCTGCAATGTGGCGCTCGCTCGCCGCCCCGACGGCCTCGCTGTTGCCCGCCCGAAGCGCCTTCATGATCTCCAGGTGCTCGCGACGCGAGGCCTTGGCTCTCTCGTCGGTAGCCATCACGAGATCCCACGGGAACGAGCTCCAGAGACCTCGCAAGGCGATGACTAGCTCCGGTAGCTCGCAGTGCTGCAGGCACTCGAAGTGGAACGCCTCGTTGGCGGCGCGGACTCCCACGCCATCGCCTATGGCCGCGCGCTCGTCGATCTCATCGAGGCACTCCTGCGCACCCTTCAACGCGCGGCGTGACATCCGGGTGGCCGCCCTCCTCATGGCGAACGACTCGACAAGCCGCCTTTGCACATATACGACCGTGAGGCGGTCGACGTTGACACCGGCAACTCGCACGCCACGATGCGGGCGAGACTCCACCAGGCCCTCGGCCTCCAAAGCACGGAGAGCTTCACGGACCGGAGTGATACTTACCCCGAAGCGGGAAGCGAGCTCATCTTGAGCCAAGCGGGCTCCCCGAGGGTACTCACCGCTGACCACCAACCGCCGTAGCTCCTCCACCATGCGACCTTGCTTGGTCTCGAAGGCATCCTCAGGGTGCTGCAGCACTCGTCCTCCCATGCATCCAGCTATGGTATGATGATGCATCATTGTCGGTTTCCTGCATACTTCGGCCGGGCCTCAGGCGGCAACCGTTGTGCAAGATGACCGAGCTTATATCTGTTCGAGAAATACTAGCTAATGCCAATGGCGATCTTATGAAAAGCGCACAGAACATCTGCACGCGCGAACAAGGGGTGACAAGGTGACGGAGCCTTCGTTGCAGGGGCGCAAGGTAGTGGTCACAGGGGGTGCGCAGGGCATTGGGTACGCTACGGCGCTCGCGATCGCGCAGCAAGGTGGCGCCGTCGCGCTGCTCGACCTGGACGACGCTCGCCTTGCGAAAGCGCAACAAAGCTTGATCGCGGCGGTTCCTTCTGCGATCGTCGATGTCGCCAGGTGCGACGTCAGCCAGTACGATCAGGTGCTGGCGGCACGCGATCATCTCGCGGGTAGATGGGGGGCTGCCGACGGTTTGGTCAACAATGCCGGCATAGTGGACCGCGCTTCGGCCATGGATCTCACCCCAGCTCTTTGGCAGAGCGTTATCGACGTGAACCTGTCCGCCGTCTTCTACTGCTCTCAAATATTTGGGGTCTCCATGCTCGAGGCGGGCAGTGGAGGGATCGTCAATATCGCTTCCATGTCAGGGCTGATCGTCAACCGTCCTCAACCGCACGTGGCCTACAACGTCTCGAAGGCCGGCGTAATAATGCTGACTAAATCGCTAGCGGCTGAGTGGGCGCCCAACGGGGTCCGCGTCAACGCAGTCGCACCTGGCTACATCCGGACGCCGTTGTCGGCCGAGAACATGAAGACGGAAATGGCGAAGCAATATTGGACCGGGGGTACGCCGATGGCCCGTCCCGGTGAACCATCGGAGGTCGCGGACGCGATCGTGTTCCTTCTCGCTGAAACTGCGAGCTTCATTACCGGCAGCACCATCGTCATCGACGGTGGCTACACGGTGTGGTAGTGGGCAAAACGGCCTGACGAAAACGCACCCTATATGAAAGGTTCTCGTTATGATTTTCTCAGAGAGTGATCGGTCCAGCCTCATTTCCGCGGCGCGCGAGCTGAAGGCGTTGGGCCTGATGCCGGGCAGCCAGGGCAACCTCAGCTTGCGCGACCATGAGTCCGGGCAGGTTCTGATCACGCCCCATGACGCACCGTACGGGACCATGGTTGGCGACGACCTGATCGTCTTGTCGGCAGATGGGGAGCGAGTGGAAGGTGACGGCCACCCTTCGTACGATGCCGAGCTCCACCTGACTGTTTATAAGCACCGGCCCGAGGTCGCGGCAATTATCCATACGGAGCCGCCGTACGTCACCGCCTTCGGGGCCGTCGGGCGGGAGATCGACCCCGTAACGACCACGGGACTGAAGTCAGCCGGAGGTGTCCTGCCGTTGGCCCCGTTCGCGTACAAGCGCGACGCTGCCTTCACCGAGAACATGCTCGAGATAATGGGTGACCGCCACGCCGCCATTTGGGCCAGTCACGGGGTGTTGGTCGTCGGTGGCAACCTTCACCAGGCTATGGAGCGGACTTACGGCGTTGAGTTCAACGCCAAGGTGCTCTTCCTGGCGATGCAACTTGGCAAGCCAACACAGCTCGCGCTCCTGCCAAATATCGGGATGGTCGTCGCTTAGGTGTAGCGCACAGAAAGACAGGCGCACAGAACGACAGAGAGGTGGATGTTCTGCGCAGCGCAGTTCAGATCCGGTAAACGCGCTCGGCAGTGCCACGCCAAAGCTCCCACTGCTCATCGTTCGAGAGATTTGCCGTGATCGACTCAAATGACTCGATCAGCTCGCCGAAATCACCGAAGAGGCTGTCGACTGGCCAGTTTGAGCCCAGCATCGAGCGGGCGAGCCCGAACTCCTGCAGGGCGTAGTCCACGAGTGGTCCCATCTCTCGCACGCTGAGATTGTGGCGGCCCATGCCGAGACCGGATATCTTGATCACGACATTTTCACAGTCGCCGACCGCGCGCACACCTGACCGCCACTTAGCGAGGCTTTCGCTGTCTCGCTCAAGTGGCATGGCTGCATGGTCGAGGACGAACCTCACGTCCTCGCACGCTCTGGCAAGCGAGAGAGCGTCATCGATGTGGTCCCACATCACGCCGAGCTCGAACACGAGATCGAAGCGTTCGAGCAGTGTGAGCCCACGCAAGAACGCAGGGTCCTCGAAAAGGTTGTCGTAATAGGAGAGCATCCGTACACCTCTGACTGGCCCTGCCGCACAGTGACGCGCGAGCTCCTCCTCGGCCCCTGGCGCGCGAAGGTCGGCGCTGGCGACGATCCCCATAGGGAAGCCGGCGGAAGCTGCCATCGAAGCCAGCCAGCGCGTCTCGTCGACCCGGTCTTCACCTCCCCAGCTGGCCTCTATGTGGATGACCTTCGCCACACGATTGGCTGAGTAGAGCGGCAGCAGGTCTTCGAGCAGGAAGGTCCGCTTCAGTGGGCTGTAGTCCCCGAGGTAGGCCTCCTGAGAGGGCTCCCACTCGCCCGTGATCCAGCCTCGTTGCTGAGTCGCCGGGTCCCAGAAGTGAACGTGCGAGTCCACCATCTCCGGTCGCCGTTGGCTCACCTTGAGCTCCTCATTGACGTTGAATCCTCCCACATGTCGGGCTACACGGTGCCGGGCCGCACGAGTCGCGACCCGGCACCGCTGATTAGGGGAACGGTGTTCGGTAAGGGAACTGTTGCTACGCGAACTACGTCTAGAAGGGGGCCGGGTACTTGGTCAGGTTCCCCTTGGTGACGAGCGGCGTTGAGATGTACTGGACCTTGGGGACCGTCTGCCCGTTCAGGATCTTCGCCATCGTCTGGGCGGCCAGGTCGCCATCGGTATAAGGCGACTGGAGTATCGAGAAGAGGAAAACGCCCGATGCGATCAAAGCCGCGCCCTGCTTGTTCAAGGTCAGGCTGACGATGTGGATAGGCAGGCCCGAGGACTTGATCGCGGCTGCAGCACCGACGCACATCGTGTCGTCATGGCAGTAGATGTAGTTGATCTTGCTGCCGTACTTGACGATCAGGGTCCGGGCATCGTTCTCGGCTGTCTCCTGGACCCAGTTGCCGTCCTCTTCGGCGATGATCTTCGCGTTCGGGTCAGTCTTTTTCAAACCGGCGGCGAAGCCAGCGGCGCGGTTGATGGTCGGGCCGTAACCAGCAGAGCCCTCGATCTCGGCGATGTTGGCCGCCTTGCCCTTCAGGTCGTTGCCGAGCGTAGTCCCGGCCTCATAAGCCATCTCGTAGTCGCCGGGGCCGGTAAAGCCCTTGATGTACTTCAGGCCGGCCGGGGCGACCTCGGCGTTCGAGTTCTCGATGGGGATGTGTGCGGCGTACGCGCGCGCCAGGGCCGGTACGATGCCCACCGCGTCGACGGGGACGACGATCACACCGGCGACCTTCTCTGCGATGCAGGTGTCCATCTGCTGGGCCTGCGTCGCGATGTCATTGTTGCCGTCCATCGTTTGCACATTGAGGCCGACTGTTTTGCCCTCTTTGGTGATCGCCACGTTAAGCAACGCCGCGTAGGGCGAGTTAGTCGTGTTGGCAAGCAGGCATACCTTCTTCAGGGGCGCGGCGGCCGCACTGGTGGCGGCGCCCGTCATGGTGATGCTGCCAATTGCCACTGCTGGCATCGCGGCAGCCAGAGCTATTGCCGCAAGACGCCTACCTTTGGATAATTTCATTCTGATCTCCTGTCGTGATTGTGTTGCCGGTAATTGCTTTCTTTTGCTTCCATTGATGTCTCCTCCGTCGGTGTGATCTGGCGGCATGGGCGCCGCTAGGCGGCCGTGCTCCATTTAGCCTCCGGTCATCAACCCCTCCCTCTTTTGTCGGTTCTCCTCCTCCTAAGGAGTGATCTGCTCACCCGCGGCGCCTAGGGCTGCCGCCGTTGCTGCGGCAACGCCCCCTGCGCCGGGACCGCCAGCCAATGAGCCGGATTTGTGCTCTCCGCGGAGCGCGCCGCGAACGGCCCCGGGATTGAGCGTGCCCAGCAATAGGACAACTAGCAACACCGAGCCGAGGACTATGTCCTGGTCCCACGACGAGACGTTGGCAATGTCCATGGCCTGGGTCATGCTCCCGATGATCAGCACGCCCACGCCGGTTTTGATCACGCTGCCCACTCCGCCTAGGAGGCTCGCGCCCCCTAGTACCACCGATGCCACGACGGGGAGCACGCTTACGGTACCGATGATGGGCGACCCGGTCCCGAGGCCCAATGCGAGCATGACCCCGGAGAAACCAGCGAAAGTGCCACAGGCAACGTACGCCCCGAAGATGTACGACTTGGGCTTCAGCCCGGCGTTCCGGCTCGCCTGGCGGCTACCGCCCACGCTCATCAGGTTGCGCCCCACGCGCGTTCGGACGACGCCGATGTCCAGCAGGATGCAAAACGCGACGAAGGCCACGGCGGGCGGTGTAAGCCACCAGATAAAGCCATTGTTGATGGGCAACCCAAAATTGATGTTCGCTGGGCTGAGCGGCTGCCCGTTCGAGATGGTGAGGGAAAGCCCGGCGATCCCGGTCATGGTGCCGAGCGTTGCGATAAAGGCGTTGACGCCCAGTCGTGTGACGACCAGGCCGTTTACGATCCCCACGGCGGTCCCGCTGAGCACCCCGGCCACGATTGCCGGCCACGGGCCTATCGGTCCCTGCAACAGGACCGCGACGATGCCGGAAAGCGCGAGCGTCGAGCCGATCGAAAGATCGATGCAACCTACAAAGATCACAAGCGTCTCGCCGAGAGCCATCAGGCCATTGGGCGACGCTTGTATGACGGTGTTCTCGAGGTTCAGCGGTTGCAGGAAGGAAGGTACGAGAACTCCCGCTATCGCCAGCGTGATCACCAGCACGAAGTAGATCCGTGCACCGTAAAGACGCGACACGAGAAGCCGGGCGTTCATCGGGTGCGCATCCTGCGAAGCGCTACGTCGAGCGCGACAGCTCCGACGATAATTAGCCCTTGAACGATCCCCTGGGCATTGATCGAAACGCCGGCAAGGATCAAGACGTCGTCCAGCACTCCGACGACCAGGACGCCGGCGACGACGCGTGCGATCGTGCCTTCGCCCCCGAACAGGCTCGTGCCGCCGATCGCCACCGCAGTGATCGCGCTGAAGTCATAACCCGAGCCGATCGTTGCCTGGGCGCTCCCGAGCGAGGTTGACAGCAGTACCCCGGCTACTGCGGCGAGCGCTCCGGAGATCACGAACGTCGTCATCACGATCCGGCGCACGCGGATCCCGGCGACGCGGCTCGCCTGATAGCCGCCACCGGTCGCGAACACTTGGCGCCCGAAGGTCGAGCGGTGTAGTGCAACGTAGGCGACCACCAGGACGACCGCCAGCACTGGGAGCACCAGCGGCACGCGCCCGATCGACGCGTTGCCTAGCCAGTTGTAGACCGAGCCGTGGGCATAGATGAAGCCGGCCCCTGCGATCGCCTGCGAGATCCCAAGGACGACGATCTGGGCGGCGTAGGTTACCAAGACCGAGTTGATCCTGAGGTAGCCGACGGCCAGCCCGTTCAGTAACCCGACGAAACAGCCGACCGAAATCGCGATGAGGATCGCCGGCACGGCGCCAACCGTCGGTTGGGCAGCTAGGGCGATGAGCCCCGCTGCCGCGATTACACCCGGGATCGAGAGGTCGATCAGGCTTCCACCGATCACGACGAAGGCCATCCCGGTCGCCACGAACCCGACGTAGCCGACGGACAACCCAATATTGAGGAAGTTCGTAGTGGTTAGGAACTGGTTGGAGATCGTCACGCCAATGACGCACATCAGGAACAGGGCAACGTAGATCCCGTAACGGGCGAGGAAGTACAAAGCAGTGCCGCTTCGCGCGGAACGAAGTGGTCGCCGCCACGGGCACGCTCATGCTGGCAGCGCCCCGGTATCGTCGCCAGCTGTGTTGGCATAGCCCATCGCAGCGCGAATGATGCGTTGTTCGGTGGCCTGGGCGCGTGGCACCTCGTCGACGATCCGTCCGGCGAAGACCACCAGGATCCGGTCGCTCGCAGCAATGACCTCTGTCAGCTCGGAGGAAATCAGTAGGACCGCAACGCCGGTCGACGCAAGCGTCCCGATCAAACGATGGATCTCGGCCTTCGATGCAACGTCGATACCCGCCGTCGGCTCATCGAGGATCAATACCTTGGGTGAGGTGCCGAGGCTTTTCGCGAGCACGACCTTCTGCTGGTTCCCTCCGCTCAAGGTCATCACCGGACGATTGAGCGCCGGCGGGCGCACGTTCAGGCGCTCGACGAGAGCCTGGACGAATGTGCGCTCTCGGCGGCGGCTGATGATCCAAAACTTGGCGAGCGCCTGCAAGCTGCTGAGAGCAATGTTCTGGCTGATAGTTTCGTCCAGGACCAGTCCGTCGATCTTTCGTTCCTCGGGTACGAAGCTGAGCCCGGAACGGATCGCTGAGTCCACGCGACCAGATGCAATTGGCACGCCGCGGACCGTGACGGTCCCTCCGGCACGTTTGTCGAGGCCGAAGATGGCGCGGGCGATCTCGGTCCGGCCTGCGCCGACCAGGCCTGCCATTCCGACGATCTCACCGGCACGAACGGAGAAAGAGATGTTCTCAAACTTCGGAGGGCTCGATAGGTCTCGGACCTCGAGCACCGCCTCGGCGATGTCAACCTCTTGCTTTGGGAACAGTTCGGTAATGGAGCGGCCGACAATCAGCTCGACCATGTGGTCCGGGCTGACCTCAGATATCGGCTTCGTCGCTATCAGGTGGCCGTCGCGCAGCGCCGTGACGCGGTCGGCTATCGTCATGACTTCGCCGAGACGGTGCGAGATATAGACGATGGCGACCCCACGGTCCTTCAGGCGCCGGATGATGCCGAAAAGGTTGTGCGTTTCGTGCTCAGTCAAAGCGGATGTCGGTTCGTCGAAGACCATGATCCGCGGCTCGCGGCTAAAGGCCTGGGCGATCTGAACGAGTTGGCGCTGGCCCGCCGACAGGTCCTTAACGAGCAGCGACGGGTCGAGGTCGACCTGTAGCTCGTCGAGCGGGGCCTTTCCTTGTCTGCGCAGCTCGGTCCGCCGGACGAAGCCGAGCCGATTTATCGGCTGGCGCCCGAGAAGGATGTTCTCGGCGACGTTCTGCTCGGGGACTAGGTCGAACTCTTGGTAAACCATCGCTACACCGAGCTGTTGCGAATCGTGAGGACTGGAGAAGCGGACAGAGCGACCATCGATCTCGATCGATCCCTCATCGGGCTCGTGTACGCCCGACAAGATCTTCATCAGGGTCGACTTTCCGGCACCGTTTTCCCCGACGATCGTGTGGACTTCGCCGGCCTGTGCCTCGAAAGTCACGTTGGTTAGCGCCTGAATGCCGAGGAACCTCTTCGATATGCCGAGCATCCGTAACGTCGGCACGGCGACGTGCACGGCGACGTCGCTCATCGCGAAACGCCCCTCGGCCACACCACGTCGGTACGAAGCGCGCTCCGCGTCTCATCCGCGGTCTTACGAGGGTCTTCCATGCTCAGGCTCAGCCCGGTGAGCCGGGATGAGAGGCCGGCTCCTTTTGCTCCGACGGGAGCCAAGTATGCAGGAAACGGATAATGATGCATCATACCACGGCTCGATGCACGGGAAAGTCGCGGTTTGGAGCAGCGTAAGGAGCACGTCGGGCCAAGCAGGGCTGCACGCTGGAGGGCCTTTGGCGACTAGTGGTCAGAAGTGAGTTCTACGTAGTGGGGACATGGCCTGCACCGAGCCCGAACTCGTCGAGGACCGCTTTGGTGTGTTCCCCGAGAGCTGGGACCGAGCCCATCGACGATTCGCGCCCAGTCACCGCGATGGGAGGCTTTAAGGCTTCTATTTCCCCGACCTCAGTCTGTACGGGGGCCCAACGCGAACGCTCGGTCAGCTGAGGGTGCTTGATCACCTCTTCGACGGAGCGCACCCGTGCGGTGGCTATCTCGGCCGCTTCAAGCGCGGCTACCAGCTCTGCACTAGTGCGGTTCTTCCACCTTTCGTGGATGAGGTCATCAAGAGGCCTTCTGTTCCTCACGCGGTCCGCCCCGGTCCGGAAACGGGGGTCGTCTGCTAGAGCCTGGTCTCCCATGACCTTTGTGCAGAACTCGCGCCACTCACGGTCGTTCTGCACCGCCAACATCACCTCGCCGCCATCACCGCAACGCACTATCCCATACGGGGCTATGGCGGCGTGGCTCGTGCCGGTGCGGGCAGGCGCACTCCCTCCGTAGCGGGTGTAGTAGATCGGGTACCCCATCCATTCCACGAGCGAGTCGAAGAGGTTCACCTCGACCCCGGCACCGCTCCCGGTACGCTCCCGCTCATACAGTGCCGCAAGAACCGCCGAGAACGCGTACATGCCCGCCGCAATGTCTGCCACGGGTATACCGCTCTTCGCGGGTTCCAGCTCCGATCCCGTAATTGCCAAGAGCCCGGCTTCGGCCTGGATCAACAAATCGTAAGCCTTCGACCCGTGTAGGGGCCCCTCGGTCCCATAGCCGGAGATGTCGCACGTGATCAGCCTTGGGTTTTCGCTGCGTAGCTCCGTTGAGCTCAGGCCAAGGCGTGCCGCCGTCCCCGGGCCGAGATTTTGCAAGAACACGTCGGCTCGCGCAATCAGTGACCGCATGGCTGCCCTTGAGCCGGGGTCCCGGAGATCCAGGCAAACCGACTCTTTCCCGCGATTTAGCCAGACGAAGTGGCTGGAAAGCCCGCCAACCGTGGTGTCGTAGGCCCGGGCGAAATCTCCGCCGTCAGGTCGCTCGACTTTGATGACTCGAGCTCCGAGGTCGCCCAGGTGCCGAGTTGCGAGAGGGCCGGCGACGGCGTGCTCACAGGCGACGACCAGGATCCCGTCCAACGGATAGGGTTTCATTCGGGTAACGCCAGTTCCCGCGAGACATTGCGGAGACCCTCTGGTGTGAGGTCCCAAGCGCTGTTGGAAGCGGTAGCGGACGTCGAAGCTTTTGTCCTCACACGTCAACCGATGCGAGGGGCCTCAAAAACAGAGTTATGCGCGTGGCGTCTTTCCCGTCGGCCACCGTTCTTGACGAATATACGGGGAGTGATGACCTCGTTGTGGCGAGGCTGCGGTTCTTGCCACCCAATACGAGGGAACATGCGTTCCCTAGCTGTTGGCCTCGTGCCAAGACGACCCCCTGCTTGCTACTTAGCGATCCCACTGGGTAGCATTATATGCATGATCCGCCTGATGATGCATGAGATGGTGGTTTCGAACACGCGTGTGTGCCAGTAAGCATGCACCTTGGCGGTATCGTGCCAGGCCTGGCGGTCCGCACATCATTCCCTTAGGAACTGCCCCCGTTGCCAGGAGACGAAAATGACGACTAACAATCTTGAGCGGATGTTCATCGACGGCAATTGGGTCGACGCGGCCGATGGGGCGAGCTTTGAGAGCGTAAATCCTTATTTGGCGCAACCTTGGGCGCGGGTGCCCGACGCGTCACCTGAGGACGTCGACCGCGCGGTCGTGGCGGCGCGGCGAGCTTTTGACGATGGCCCCTGGCCCCGGTTGACCGGTCGTGAACGTGGGCGGTCCCTGCGAAGATTGGCTGGGCTGATAGAGGCCCACGCCGATGAGTTGGCAATGGTGGAGGTGCACGACAACGGCAAGGTGGTCCGAGAGGCCACCGGGCAAATGGCGAGCCTGCCTGCCTACTACGACTACTTCGCGGGGATGGGCGACAAGTTGACGAGCGACGTGCTAACTACCGGGTATAGCAACCACCACGTGTTCCAATTGCACGAGCCGGTTGGCGTGGTTGGTGCCATATCCGCTTGGAACTCACCGTTGCTGATCGCAACGTACAAGATGGCTCCTGCGTTGGCCGCGGGGTGCACGATGGTTGTCAAACCGTCTGAGCACACCCCTGTTTCGCTACTTCGTTTCGCTGCCTTGGTGGAGGAGGCTGATTTTCCGGCCGGGGTCCTGAATGTAGTCACGGGCGCCGGAGAGGTCGGCGCCCGCTTGGTCTCGCACCCCGGGGTGGACAAGGTTGCCTTTACCGGCTCTACGCTGACGGGCATTCGCGTAGCCCAAGCTGCCGCGGCCCACGTTGCGCCCGTGTCTTTGGAACTGGGGGGCAAATCCGCTAATATCGTGTTCGCGGATGCTGATCTTGAGGCCGCTACGAACGGGGTCGTTGCTGGTATTTTCGCGGCGAGCGGGCAATCGTGCGTGGCCGGGTCTCGCCTCGTTGTGCAGCGCGATATCCACGATGAGCTGTTGGCGCGGCTAATAGAGCGGGCTGAACGCATCCATCTCGGTAACCCGATGCTCAGAGAAACCGAAATGGGGCCGCTTGCGTTTTCGAAGCACTACGACTACGTGATGTCCAGGATCGCCGACGCGCAGGACGAAGGTGCTGCGCTCGTGACGGGCGGCGGGGGCGTGAAGAGCTTAGAGCCAGGGTATTTCGTCGAGCCGACCATTTTTGCCGGCGTAAAAAACGAAATGCGCGTTGCCCAAGAAGAGATCTTTGGGCCGGTCCTCTCGGTCATACCGTTTTCGGATGAAGACGAAGCAGTCCGCATCGCCAATGGATCTCGCATGGGGCTGGCCGCTGGCGTGTGGACGGGTGACGTCAGGCGCGCCCACCGCCTTGTTGGGCGGCTGCAGGTAGGGACGGTTTGGGTCAACAGTTACCGCCTTGTCAGCTTCGATGTTCCCTTTGGAGGGCGCAAGGCGAGCGGTTACGGCCGCGAGAACGGCCCCGAAGGTATGGGTGAGTACCTTGTGAGCAAGTCGGCCTGGTTTGAAATGTCCGGCGCGACCCGAGACCCGTTCGTGTTGGGATAGAGGCAGCTCGGGCCATCCTCTGTGGGCCTGGGTGCTACAGACGCCCTTACGGCGAACCGGCGGCCCCGAGCCCGCCCTGACTACCAGGAGCCAGGTGCGGGCTCGGCCGAACTTATCGGCGATCGCTACACGCTGGCACTGTGCCGACATCTAGCGATCGATACGTCAGATACCTCCTGGCCCGCTGTTGTTGAGGTAGCCGGTCACCTGCTTGTCGAGCGCCGTCATGAGGGTCGTCGGGTCGGCGTTCGAGGAGTACAGCTGGGTGACTGTCTTGATGATCGCGGCATTGACCGCGTCCGAGGCGTCGGGAGACGGTACGGGTGTGGCGTAGGCCACTTCGTTCCAGAACTCGTCGATCCCTTGCTCGGGAGCCGCTTTGTGCAGGTCCGAGAAAAATACCGACTTGCGGCCCGGCGTCGCCTGTCCCGTCGCTGTCAGGTTCACAACGGCGCGCGTCGAAGCTACATACTTTATGAACGACCACGCCGCCTCTTTGTTCTTTGACGTCTTGGTTATGGGGTAGGCGTTCCACCCGACAGAGGTCCCCTTGCGCACCTTCTGGGGCCAGCTTACGATCTTGACCTTCCCGGCAGCCTTGGCTGCCACGATCCCAGGGTTAAGCCACATACCGCAACCGAATATTGCGAGCTTGTTGTCAACAAACTCGACCACGTCGTCGAATGCTCCCCCCGGCTTGGGTGAGTAACCCTTCAGACAGAGCTGCTGTGCAAATGCCGCTGCCTCAATCGTTGGAGCGCTGGCCAAGGTTGACTTGGACCAGTCGGCGTTCAGCAATGTCCCGCCGTTGGTCAGAGCCCACGGCTGGAAGAAGAACATATCGCCCGGGTCGCAGTGGATGAGGTAGGTACCAGGCGAGGTGCAGATCTTCTCGCCCGCAGCCATCAGGTCGTCCCACGTCCAACCGTCGGAGGGCACTGGGACACCTGCCTTTTCGAACATCTCCGTGTTCACCCAGCAGCAGTATGTGTTGTAGTCCGCGGGCAGGTAGTAAGTCGGGCCACCCTTCGAGACGATCGACTTGTTCCAAGCCAGGAAGTGGGGGTTTTCGTCAGCGAAGTACGGGGCCAGTTGAGCTTTGTCCCGCGCGATGAAATCGTCGAGCGGTGCCACGACACCCTTGGTGATGAGGAGGCGTTGGATGTTGATCGCGCCCTGGAGGATGTCGAACTGGCGGCCCCCCGCCATCTGCAGGATCGCAGCGTCGGCGTAGGTGGACCACGTCGAAGCCGCTATCGGCACGGCGTCGATTTTTATGTTGGGGTATACCTTGTTGAAGTCGGCAAAGATAATGTCCCATGCCTTGACGATGTCCGCTGCCCCGAAAAAGGCCAACGTGACATGCCCTGTCACGCTGGCATCGGGTTCGAGGTCGCTCTTCCTGCCGAATAGGCCCGGAAGTCGCGAAGCGCTCGCGAGAGCTGCGCTTGCCCCTGCTACTTTTAGGAACTCACGACGGTCCATGATGAACTCACCTTTCTGTTTGTCATTGTGCCTTGGTTGTGGTCCCGACGGCGACGGGAGGTCCGAGAGCGTCGGGTTGCGGAGATGGGTCGAATTGGGGACTAGGAACTAGCGGAACGAAGTCATTGCCAGGCTTTGGGTTATCGCCCGCTGGGTGAAGAGGAAAAGTACAAGAAGGGGCAGGACTGTCATCGATACCGCCGCGAACATCACCAGGGGCGAGCCCTCTTTGTACTCGCCTTGGAGCGATACGAGCCCGACTGTCAGGGTCATCTGGCTGCGGTTGGTGAGGTAGATGCTCGGCCAGAAGTAGTCGTTCCACGTCGTCGTGCCGATGAGGATGGCAAGCGCGGCCAGTGCCGGTTTCGACAGGGGCAGGATTATGCGGCGGAGAACGCCCAATGTCGACAGGCCGTCGACCCGGGCGGCGTCTTCGAGGTCGCGCGGTATCCCGCGAAAGAACTGCCGCAGCAGGAATATCCCGAACACGTTGATCAGGCCCGGGAGCCAAACCGCGGTTTGGCTGGTGGCCAGGTGCAACTCGTGCATTAGGACGTACGTCGGGGCGGCGGTCACGACATTGGGCACCATCAATGCGGCGAGGAACATGAAGAACAAAGCGTTGCGGCCCGGGAAGCGGAGCCGGGCGAACGCGTAAGCCGCCAGGGCGCTCGTCACGAGCGACCCAACGGTGACGATCAGGGTGATCTTGACGCTGTTGAACAGGAACGTGAGGAAAGGGATCAGGTTGAAAACCGACGAGTAGTTGGCGATGGTGGGGTGGGCGGTAACCCACACGGGGGGGATCTTGAGGGCGCCACTGCCTGGCAGGAAAGACTGCACAACTGTCCATATGACCGGGGCAAGGAAGATGGGCACCATGAGCAGGAGGACCGTGTTGGCGCTCAGTCTTCGTGCCTTGCGGGCCGCTTTGGCAAGTGCCGGTGCATGGGTGGTCACCATCGTTCAGTCGGCGATCTCGTTATGGACCCAGAAGCGGGCGAGGCCGAACTGGCCCAAGGTGGCCACAAGCAGGACGACCAGTACGACGAGCCCCAGGGCCGCGGCATAACCCATATAGAGGTCCGTGAAGCCGTTTTGGTAGATGTACTGCACGATGGACTCGGTGGCGTTGCCCGGGCCACCCTGGGTAATGATGTGCACCGGGTCGAAAATCTGGAAGGCCCCGATGAACGAGATAACGATGACAAAAAACAACGAAGGCGACAGCATTGGCAGCGTCATGGTCCGAAAGACCCGGAACGTGCCGGCGCCGTCCACCCGGGCGGCCTCGTAGAGATAAGGCGGTATCGTTTGCAACCCGGCCAGCAGGACGATGAAGGAGAACCCGACAGTGTGCCAGAGGTCCACCCCGACGATGGCGCCGAGCGCGGTGTTGGAGCCTTCGAAAACGTTCAGGTTATGGATGCCGAGTTGGCCGAGATAGTAAGTGATGAAGCCGAAGTTCGGGTCGAGGGTGTACTCCGCTATGAGCGAGACGACGGCCCAGGAGATCAACACCGGGAAGAAGATCGCGGTGCGAAGGCCGTAGCGCAAGGCGGTGGACATCTTCCGGTTCACAGCGAGAGCCAGGCCAAGGCCGACAACCACGTGCAGGACGACGCTGGCGATCGTGAATTCGGCGGTCACGAAAAGGGCGTTCCAGGCCAGGCTGTCGTGGAGGAGGTAGCGGTAGTTGCCGAGCCCGACAAATGTTGGTGGGTTCAACAGGTCGTAGTTGAACAGGCTGAGCACTATGGCGCCGATCAGCGGGCCGGCGATGAAGCAGAGGAAAAGCAGTAGCGCCGGGCTTATCAGGAAGTAGGCGGTTAGTGCGTCGCGACGTTGGCGAGGCGATAAGCGGGTGCGGCCCCTACGACGGAGCCGGGGGCCTTGGTCGTCGGCTTCACCGCCGAGGAACGGCCCCGACGTCGCGGTCCGGCCGGCATCGATCGGCAAGAACCTCCTCTCGGGCCGACGCGTCGACATCGTGGGGCTCGACATCGTCACCTGAGCGGCCCCCTGGTGCGGCAAGTGTTAGGCAAGTTGCCGCTCGGCATGTTCTTGGGCCGGGTACAGCCGTCGGACGCGTTGGGCTATGGTATCGATTTCAGTAATCCCCTTCAGGCGCTACCGCCGGAACAGTAGCAGGGGTCCTGAACAGTCGTCAAGGATGCCGGGCCCGCCGGCGAGGCTCGGCAGTCGGAGGGCTATCGGGGCTTGCTCATTGGCTGGCCCGGTTCAAAAGGTCCGAGCAACCGCAAAGGATCTTTGATGCCCCGCGCTCTGCCGGGTCACCGGGCTCCTGCAGGCCAAAGCCATCCTGGTTGCCGGCACGGCCGCGGCTAGGGTGTGCCCGTCAAGAAGAGCGGGCCGACAACGACCATGCCGACTGCGCCGACGAGCCGTTGAGGAGGGCGACGAGCGCCTGGTAGCACTCGGCCCGCAAAGCCGCATGGCTCTCCTCCCAGTGGTCGTCCTGGAGCCACTGGACCACGCTGCCTTCGACGATCGCGCGCGCTTGGCGGGCCGCCTGCTCTATATCGTCGATGTCAAAGCTCCCCGAAGCCACGCCGTGCTGGATAACGACGGCGTAGGCGCCGTTGACATATTTCCAGAGCATCTCGGCCAGACCGCTGAAGGAAGCGTTGCGGGCGCAGTACTGCACGAGGTCGAGGTACACAAGGTAGAAATCACGGGCCGCCTGGGGATCAGCAAAGATAGCGTCGACGAGAGCGACCAACGCCTGCTCCGGATCGTCAATATCCTCGAGGCGTTGGCGGATGCGCTCGACGAGGTCGAGCACAGCCCAGCGTATTGTCGAAAGGAGCAGGTTGTCCTTGGAGTCAAAGTGGTAAAGGAAGAGCTGGGCACTGACGCCGAGCTCCTTCGCCAAGGGCCGCAGCGAGAGCTGCTGGCTGCCGACGCGGGCAATTACCTGGTAGGTGGCCCGGATGAGTTCTTCTTCACGGTCGGAGAGCCGCGGCAACTCGGCTGCCGCAGGCGAAGGCATCAGCATCGCCCACTAGTGTACGCGACGCATTGCCGGCCCAACGGGCCCGGGGTGCGATGGTGGCCCTAAGGTCGGGCCGGCCACAGATCAGGACGGGCGGGGGCAAGTTGGAGGGTAAGGACCTCTACGAGGTCCACGTAGAGCACAACTGTATGATCGTTTGCCCCGACGGCACCGAGCTGTCCGGGGACATCTACCGGCCCCTCGGCGCGGCACCTTGCCCGGCGCTAATAACCTTGCTCCCCTACCACAAGGACGCGATCGGGGGCGTCACTAGCTGGGACGCCAACCACTACTTCGCTGAGCGCGGTTATGCCACCGTCCTCGTCGACTTTCGCGGGACCGGGGCCTCCGGCGGGCGGCCCCGGCCCCTTTTCGACCCGGCCGAGGCCGAAGACGGCGCGGTAGCTGTGCAATGGGCAGCTACCCAGCCCTGGTGTGACGGCACCGTCGGGATGTGGGGCGTCTCGTACGGAGCGGTCGTCGCGTTGCGCACCGCCTCTCTTGGCCCAGCGCCCCTGCGGGCTGTGATGTCGATAATGGGCCTGCTCGACCCCGAGCGAGATCTGATCCACCCCAACGGCTTGCGTGGGTGCCTCGGCCCGCTGGGCGTGTTCGGCCTCACCACCCTGGCCCAGCACCTGATGCCCCCCGTCCACCAGGATGTCGCCGGCAGCTGGGAGCGGCGGTGGCGCCAGCGTCTGGAGGCGGAGCCGTACCTCCTCGAGATCCTTCGGCTTGGGCCAGGCGCCGAGGAGTGGCGGTCCCGTACCGTCGACGCAACCAGCATCACCCTGCCGACGTTTTTGATCGGAGGGTGGCGCGATGTCGACTGTGACAGCACCATTCGTGCCTACGAGCAACTCAAAGGCCCAAAAAAGCTGCTCGTCGGGCCCTGGATGCACACCGAGCCCGACCAGTCCTCGTTCGAGCCGGTGGATTTTCTGCCCCTCGCCCTGTCTTGGTGGAGCCGATGGCTGCACCCCGGTGCCGGAGAGACTGCAAGCGGGGGGGGAACTGCCGAGGCTCCCGTCGAGCTGTACCTCGAAGGACGAGGCGCTTGGTGCCAGGCGCCTGCCTGGCCGGTGCCCGGCACAAGCCCGCTCGTCATGCGGTTGGGCCCCGACAAACGTCCTCCCGCGGGCACCGGCCCCGCTCTCGCGCCCCTGAAGCTTTCGTCTGACGCCACGGTAGGAGCGGCCAGCCCCCTGGGGTACCATCAGGCGCGAGGCCTCTCCCGACCGTCCGACCAGAGCGCAGAGAACGGTCGGTCACTTTCGTTTACGGGCGAGCTCCTAGGGGGTGCCCTCGTCATCTGCGGACGTCCGAAGGTCACGGCCGTGGTGCGGCGCGGCCCTGGCGCGGGCCGTACTTTCGTGGCGAAGCTTTTGCACGTGGCCCCGGATGGCTCGTCTTCGCTCATCACGTGGGGAACGAGGGCGCTGACGGCCCACGACCAGGACGAGCCTCCAAAAAACGGGTCGTTTGACGAGACCGTCTCGATTGAGATGGCCCCAACTGCATATGAGGTACCCGAAGGTCACAATCTTCGCCTACGCCTCCATGGAGGCGAATTCCCGCGGCTGTGGCCCGAGCGGACGGGAGATGTCTCGGTCGTTTGCCCTCCCGAAGGCGTTGAGCTCGAGCTACCGGTCACCGTGGCGCTGCCCACGGGCACGGCGATGCCGGTGCCAGCCCGTACCGCCCTGTCTTTGGTGCTGCGAGCGGACCCCCTCTATCGGGTCTCGCGCGACCCCGTCACCGACCAGGTGAAGGTGACGATAGGTGACCATGTTCTTATGAGATCTCCCGACCAGATGGCAACAATCGAGCTGAACTGGTTCGCTACCGCGACCGTCGATGCCGAGTGGCCCGACGCCGCCGTGGTAAGCGGGAGGGCGACGGTGCACGCCGAGACGGCCCGCGGCGAGTTCCGCGTCCGAGCGGACATCCTCATTTCGGGCGACGCCGCCACCATTAGCGGTGAGGTGAGCCTTGACGGCGTCCCCGAGGTCTCGCGCCGCTGGGTGACCTAACCCAAAGGGACCTGGACAACTCACCGGGTGCTGCGGTCGCCCTCAGGGCGAGATAGTTAGCAAGCGTCTTGGGTTCGAGACGAGGATCGTCTCCAGCGCTTCCTCGCTCACGCCGGCTTGTCGGAGCTGAGGGACGATGCCCCGCAGCGTCAGGGAGTAGGTCCGGTTCAGTTCGTGCCCCTCTGCTTGTCTGGGACCGACCCATGCACCCACCGAGTCGTGCGAGAGGAACAGCTTTTCCGTGAAGCCCTCCGCCACCATTGTCGAGATAAGTTCGACCCAAAAGGCGTCGTCGTGGATCGCGCGATGGCCGATCTGGTCGTACCCAAGGTTCGCTCCCGTCTCCGCTATCTCGCGGTGGTAGTCGAGCGGCGAGGATGTTGTGTCCCATCCCATGTGCCCGATCACCACCTTGTTCAAGTCGACACCCTCTTCTTTGAAGATCTCCACTTGCGCAAGCCCTAAACGCGACTGCACGGCGGGCGAGCTGACGTGAGTAATGATCCCTGCTCCGGTTTGGCGTTGCGCGCGCGCAACGGCGCGTATCGCCTTTTCCTCTGCCGGCGTGACCCGGTCAGAACTCGACGCCGCTTTGAGGACGCCTGCCTTGACCCCGGTCCCGTTGATACCTTCGGTGATGGCGGCAGCGAGCCAGTTCGCGAGCTCGTCGATCGTCAGCGCATAGACCAGTTTCGGCATCGGGCAATCCATCTCGTTGAAGAAGCCGACGCTGGCGATGATGTTTACTCCGGTTGCATGGGCAAGCAGAAGGTACAACCACGGGTCCGGGCCGAACCAAGTCATGCCCGCATCGACGAGCGTCCGGCCGCCCGCGTCGCGAAAATCCACGAGAAGATCGCGTATGTTGACAAATGCCTCTTCATAATCGAACGGAGGGGTTGGTTTCCCAAGCATCCCCGACCAATTGAGCAACGTGTGCTCGTGAAAGTCACAGACACCCAAATCCGCCGGGGAAATCTTTCCGGTAACCGTCTGGATGTACGTCACGATGCCGCTCCGGAATTGCCGCTTTGACGGGCTAGCCACGCCTCCTCCGCGTCGTAAGCGAACTCGCGCACGAAGCTCGCGAGATGTTCCTTGGTGTGTATTGCGTGAGCTCCCTCGAATAGCGAGCAACCCTGGCGCGCAGTGGGAAAGCTGACCGCGTAGCACCACCCGATCGACGCGGAGTGAAGGGTGGAGGACGCGTTCGCCAACGTCTCATCCTGCGAGCCGACGACGAAGAGCTTCCGCGTCCCCTCGCCACGGAGCGAACCGGGGTCGTGGCCCTCGAGTGGCCCGGGCGACAGCAGTGCGATCGCCTCGAAGGGCCGCTCGCGCCGCAAACCGAGCGCCACGATGCCGCTTCGGCCAGCCGAAACCACGCAGATCCGCTTAGCACCCGCCTCCTCGGCATAGCGCGCGGCAGCCTCGATGTCGAGGTCGGCCCGGTCCTCACGCGGCGAGTCGTCCGAGGCTCCGTGACCTCTGAGATCGAACGCCAGGCGAGCGCAGCCACTCTCTGCGAGTACGGCTTCGAGTGGTTGCCAAGCATCGAGATCTTCGCCGACGTCATGCACCAACAGGACCCAGCTGTCCGAGCCCTCCCAGCAAATCCCTCGCAGGGTCGTCCCGTCGTCGGCAACAAACTCAGCGTAGGAGCGGCCTAGTGGACGCTCGACGGTTCTCTCGACCTTGTCGCTAGCGCTTACCATTTGGCCCATGACCAAGAGCGGACGACGTCCTCACGCTAATTTGCCCCGTCGCCTGGTGTTTCCTTGGGTCGGTCTCGGCCCTGCATCCTCCTGGTGTGCGAGGCCGCTCGCTGCTCGCTCACTCGCATCAATCAGGTGCATCACCATCCCAGCCGCCGCCGCTTCGCCGTCGCCGTTTGCCAGAGCACCCGCTATCTCCTCGTGGAACTGCAGCGCGGACCGCATCGCGGCGTGCGTGACGGTGGCGACGACGCGAACAGCGGCGGTGGCTCGTGTTATCTCTGCCTGGATTGCCTCCAAGACAGAGTTGTGAGTGCAACGGCCAAGCGCTTCGTGAAAGCGTAGGTCAAGCTCGATAAAACGGGACGTGTCCTGTGACTTGACCGCAATAGAGGTTTCCTTTAAGACATCTCGCAGTTCCTCGAGGTCGAGGCTGTCATGCGCTCGCGCAGCCACCTTGACGACGGCACACTCTATAGCGCGCCGCGCTGTCAGGATCTCGGCGACGGGTAGCCAAGCGACCTCAAGATCCAGCTGGACAGGAATAGTGTCAGCTCCAGACTGAGCCAGCTCCGCCACAAAGGACCCTACGCCGTGGCGAATTTCGATCACACCCCTCGTCTCCAGAACTCGCAGCCCCTCGCGAAGGACGTTCCTGCTGGTGCCGAGCTGGGTCGCAAGCTCGCGCTCGGGTGGCAGCTTCGTTCCCCCTTTGAGCCGCCCTGAACGGACCCAGCCCTCCACCTTACGTGCCACTTCTATTGGCAGGACGGTCCCGGACGAATCCCGACGCCGCCCACTGCTGCCACTAATCGGGCCTAAAACAGCAGTTGAGCTACGTACTCGAGTCCCCATCTGGTCCAACCTCCTACCAAAAGTGTACCCAGGGCAGCACGCCAACCACAAGTGAGCACCTCTTAGCTTCCTAGCCCCAGAGCTCGTGTCTTCTCAGGAAATTCAGGCTCAGTCCTGCTGAAGTGGGCCGTTCGCGACATAGCCGGCCGTGCGTTGTGGCCACCTCGGCCCGCTCGGCGCGCCGGTGGCCCGAACCTGCGGAAGTGGTGCCCGTACTATCATCGAAGCCCATGGACCTCTTACGCTTTCCCGTCACTTTGGGGCACGAGCCCACGGCAATCGTGCCCGTCTTGCCGAACTGCAATGCTCTCAATTCGGCCCCGAGCGTCGCATGACTGATGGGTCAAATGCAGCTCCTGGCGCTCCGAGACCTCGAATTGCAGCCTTTCCCAAGGGTTATCTCGACGTGATGATGGCCCGCGAGATGACCGTCGAGGACTGGATCGTGCGGGCGCCGTTCATGGAGCTCGAAGGAGTCGAGCTCTATCCGGCTGTGCTCGAGAGCATCGATGACGGGTACCTTGCCAAGATACGGTCGTGCGCTGAAAATGTGGGCGTTGAGATCCCGATGATGTGCTCCTCACCCGATTTCATCGACCCAAGTCCGGGAGGCTGGGAAGCAGCGGTGAAGTACATCCGGGAGATGGTGGACGTCATGGTGGAACTGTCGCCCGGTCCCTCCTGGCGCAGCGTGCGGGTCCTCTCGGGCCAAGCTTGGCCGGATGTCCCCGAGGACGAGGGTATCTCGCGGGCAGTAGAGGGTATCAAGGCGTGCCTGTCGTATGCAGAGGAGAAGTCCGTTCGTCTCGTAATGGAGAACCACTACAAAGACGGGAGCTGGACGTACCCGGAGTTTGCTCAACCACAACGGCTTTTTCTTGCGATAGTTGACCAGATCGATTCTCCGTGGTTCTCAGTCAACTTTGACCCCTCGAATGCGATCGTCGCCGGTGAGGACCCGATCGAGCTCCTCGACCTGGTTGTCGACCGGGTGAAATCGATGGGCGCCAGCGACCGCTCTCTCCGTCCGGGCTACACCCTCGACGACATCAAGAGGTTCGAAGGCACCGGTTACCCCCAGGCCTTGCGCCATGGCGTCCTCGGTGAAGGCTTGAACGACTACGACGCGATCCTCAGTCGCCTGGCTGCTCGCGGTTTTAGCGGCTGGATTTCTATCGAGGACGGAGAACGCCGGGGCGAGCAGGGGTTCATCGACATCAGGGACTCAGCTCGCTTCCTTCGCGAGCGGATCGCCCGCTACTGGCCAGACGGGCAGAGTTGAGATCGCAATGAACCATGACGTCGCATTTCATGGTACGACGCCAACGCCCATCGTCTCTGGAGTTGAGCTCACCGAAGACCAGATCGAGTTGATCGTGGGATTTGGGGGCGAAGTTCTCTGGCACGGCTCGGTGGGCCAGGCGCACAACGGCACCACCCTTTCAAGCCGACTTCCCGAGCTGAACGAGCTCATGGGAAAGGCTGAAGTGTGGTTCGGGCCGGGCCTTTCGGCGTCGATGATCGCGCAATCCCCGCAGCTGCGCTGGTGGCAAGCCACCGCCGCCGGCGTGGAAGGGTTGTTAAGCCCAGAGCTCATATCGTCTCGTATCGTCCTTACCAACGTGCGGGGGATGCACGCAGCTACTACAGCGGAGCATGCATTCGCTATCGTGCTTGCGCTCGCACGTGGGATCCCCGCCCTAGTCCTGTCGCAGTCGCGGTCTGAATGGTCCCCGCCGCCAGCACAAGACGTTGCAGGCTTGGAAGGTACGCGACTACTCGTCCTAGGTACGGGAACTATTGGAAGGGCGATTGCCACCAGGGCTCTCGCTTTTGGCATGGTCGTCTCCGGGGTGAACCGCTCGGGCAAGCCCGTTGCCGAGTTTGCGACAGTCTCTCGCGCCGAGGACCTAATGTCCGAGGCGGCCGCTTGCGACTGGCTCATCGTCGCTTGCCCTCTCACCGCGCAGACACGAGGGCTGGTTTCCAGCAAGGTGATCCTGGCCTTGCGCAAGAACGCGATCCTCGTGAACGTCGCACGTGGGGCGGTGGTCGATGAACCAGCCCTCGTGCTCGCCCTTCGGTCCCGGGCAATCCGCGCTGCCGGCCTGGACGTGTTCACTGAGGAGCCGCTCCCATCCGATAACGCCCTATGGGGGCTTCCAAACGTTCTCATCACACCACACGCAGGCGGGGTCATGGCAAACTACGCCAGCGCTGGCCGTGGAGTACTTCGCAAGGAACTTGGCGCTCTATCGGAGAGGTGAACCTCTCTTCAATATCGTGGACAAGAAGGCGGGCTACTAGGGCCAGCGATTACGTCCCGAGGCCCGCGGCCATCGCGTCTGGCGTGTGCCCAAGTTCCCTCAGCTCCCGCTGCCTTCGCGAGAACGGGCTCTGGTCCGCAGGCCAGGTCGGTTCTTCGATCCACGGTGCGGGGGGAGATGCTGGCATCGATCGCATGGGCCTACCCGCCAGGATCGTAAGCTTGGCCCGGAGGAGCTGGCGTGCTTCGCGCACCTCACCGGGCGCGTCGTAGAGGGGAAAATGACCCGCAAGGAGCTCGAAGAGCGCGATGTCGGCGGTCATGCCGGGGCGGAGCGAGCCGATCTCGCGTTCCAGGCCGAGGACCTCCGCGGGTCGATAGGTTGCTGCCCGTACCGCGTCGCGAAGAGAGACCCCGAGGTGGAGGAACTTACTGAGGCAGGTTGGAAGGTCGTACGCAGGGAACCTGATGCTCAACTGGTGCAGATCGGTCGAGATCGTGTCGGGTAGGCGGCCCACCGCGATCAATGCCTCGGCCGTTGCCCATGAGAACGAGCCACTACCGTGAGCGGTGTCCATCACAACACCTTCGTCCCAGGCGCGCTTCGCGAAATCGAACAATTGCCCGTTTTCGTCCACGATCCGCATGCTGAGGCCGGTGCAACAGTGCGTGAGGATATCGCCTGGTCTCATTAGTGCGAGCACCTCCTCGATCGAAGGCGGGGCAACCGAGACGTGCACCATGAGCGGGAGCCCACATTCATCGGCGGCACGGCGGGCACGCCGGAGCGGTTCTATCCCGTTCTCACCCACGTTTGGTGTCCCCATCCTGACCTTCACACCGACTACGAGATCACGATGTTCGTCGACGAGCCGCCTGAAAAGGTCCGTGTCGAGGTACGAGAGGTTGGCGCTCTCGTGGTTCTCGCCAACGAGCCCGATCATGGAGATGTTGAGGAAAGCCTTGATGCGGGCCGCGGAACGCTCGATTATGAACTCCCTGAAACCCGGTAGGGTCAGAGCACCCGCTGAACCGGCATCGGCCCAGGTCGTCACGCCCGTCCGCGAGGCAATTGGGTCAGGGTCGAGGCCCCAATAGGTCGCCCCCCGGTAGACATGAGTATGCAGGTCGACGAGGCCGGGTGTGACGAACATCCCATCCGCGTCAATCACGCGCGCTGCCGATTCGCGTGGGATGGAGCGGTCCACAGCCGCGATCCGGCCGCGGGTCACAGCGACGTCAAGCTGACCCTCGTTTGCGCCGCCGGGATCGATGACCTCGCCGCCGCGGACCAGCAAGTCAAAACGCATTGTTGAACACTCCTCGGGTCGTCAGGGCCGACGTAGCGGAAGATCCCACGCGACAGTAGCATCGCCGTCGCGAACCACGGAGAGAAGGCGGCCGGCAATCAAGGCGGATCTTGCGTGCACAGATCACGGTTCCTCACCGGGACCTGTCGTACCGTCCGGGCGCGAAGGCTGCTCGGCTTGGCGGGTCGTGTGCAGTCGCGAGCGAAGTTCGAGCGAGGGGGCCGCTGCGATCAACTCGCGTGAATGAGGATGTTGGGGGTGGTCAAAGAACTCGTCGGCTGGTGCGTTCTCGACCAATGCACCTTGGTACATGACTGCCACACGATCACTGATGTTCCTCACGACCGACAAATCGTGGGTAATGATGAGGTACGTCAGCCCGAGTTTATCCTGCAGGTCGCGGCAGCAGGTTGAGGATGGCTCCTTGCACGGAAACGTCCAAGGCGCTCACCGGCTCGTCGGCCAAAAGTATGCTCGGGTTCGGCCCCAGCGCTCTAGCAATGCTGATGCGCTGGCGCTGGCCGCCGGAGAACTCATGTGGGTACCGGTCAAGCGCTCGTGGAGAGAGCTGTACGAGTTCGAGCAGTTCTATGCAACGTGCCCGCGACTGAGCTGACGTGAACCCGAGATGTCGCATCCCCTCAGCGATGCTTGTCCCGATCCTCAGTCGCGGGTCGAGTGACCCGAACGGATCTTGGAACACGATCTGGACGTGCCGCCGAAAGTCCTGAAGTTGCGGGCGCGAGGCGTTGAGCACGTCGACGTCACCGAACAGGACGCTGCCGGAGGACGGTTGGACCAGACGGAGCATGCACCGCGCCAGGGTGCTCTTACCGCTGCCGCTCTCGCCGACGAGTGCCACGGTCTCGCCCTTGAACAGGGCCAGGTTCACACCCTTGAGGGCCGAGAACGAGGCGGCCGGCCGCCCGAAAAGATCCCGACGAGTGACAAAGCTCTTGCTGAGGTCGTGTGCGCTCAAAACGGGGACTTGGCCCGCGCCCATAGTCATTCCATCACCGAGGAAAGAGGGGTGGGGTTGTAGCAGCGAAGTTCGCGGTCCCCGCCGATTGGGCCAAGCTCCGGCACGCTCTCGGCGCACCTTTCGACCCGGTTTGCACAGCGCGGCTGAAATCTGCACCCGCCCGGGAGCTTGAGCATGTCAGGGACCTCTCCGCCGATCACCGGCACGTCATGCCCGGGCGTTGCGAGGCCTGGCATGCTGCGAAGGAGCCCCTGGGTGTAGGGATGACGCGGGTCCTGCAATACATCGTCCACCGGGCCGCTCTCGACAATTTGCCCGCAGTACATCACCGCGACGCGGTCCGCTACCTCGTCCACGACCGCGAGATCATGTGTGATGAAGATCGCGCTGAAGCCGAACTCGCTACGAAGGTGCTTAAGCAGCCGGAGGATCTGCTTCTGTAATGTGACGTCCAGCGCGGTCGTCGGTTCGTCCGCTACAAGCACGATCGGATCTGCGACCAACGCGATCGCGAGGCCCACCCGTTGCCGCATCCCGCCCGAAAGCTCGTGCGGGTAGGCACGCATCTGACGAGCCGGGTCCGGCATGCCGACGGTTTGGAGCATCGCGACCGCCTTGGCATCCGCGTCGGCGCGGCTTACACGGCCGTGGGCGCGGACTGCCTCTGTTATCTGGTCGCCAACCCTGAAGCAAGGGTCCAGGCTGCTCATCGGGTCCTGGAACACGGTACCGATCTTCGCCCCGCGGACCGTCCGCATCTCCGACTGCTTGAGAGCCGCCAGGTCTTGGCCGTTGAGCAGGATTTGACCCCCGGTAATGGTGGCGAACCGGGGCAACAACGCCGCTACGGCGAGGGCGACGGTGGTCTTGCCGCACCCGCTCTCTCCCACTAGCCCGAGGATCTCGCCCCGCTTCAGGGATAACGTCACGCCGTCGACAGGCCGGATCGTCCCTTGCCGTAGCTTCATCGTCACTGTCAGGTCCTTGACCTCGAGGACGTCATCGGACGTAAACGGGCTGGTTGCCATGTTCTGCTGAGGGTGATGGGTGTGGTCCGGCACGATCGCGCTACGACTGTCTAAGGCGTGGGTCGAAAGCATCGCGAAGCGCGTCCCCGAAAATGTTGAGCCCGAGGACGATCAGCGCTATCACGACACCGGGGACAATTGCCATCCACGGGTCGGTCTGCAAGAAGGGAGCTCCCGTCGCGATCATCTGTCCAAGGCTCGGCGTAGGCGGTTGGGCGCCAAGGCCAATGAAGGCGAAACTCGCTTCCACCACGACACCCGAGGCGATGTAGTAGGAGCTCATGACTAGTGCGGTCCCGAGCATGTTCGGCGCGAAATGCTTCAATATGATGACCCAGCTCGGGACGCCCAACGCACGGGCGGCCTCGACAAACTCGCGCTGGCGTAGGGATGCTGCCTGAGTCCTCACGATTCGTGCGAAGCTCGCCCAGTTGACTACAACGACGGCGATGATAACGACCTTGAGCCCAGGGCTAAAGACCCCGGCAAGGATCACCGCTGCGAGGATGACCGGGAACCCCCAAGCGAGGTCCATGAGACCGGAGACACCGACGTCTGCGGGGCCGCGGAAGTAGCCCGCGATGGAACCCAACACGAACCCGATGACAACCGAAGAGACTGCCATCGTCACGCCTACATAGAGTGATATGCCCGTCCCGGCGATCACGCGCCACGTCAAGTCACGGCCGAACGTGTCCGTCCCGAGAATATGTCCTTTGGAGAAGGGGGGCTTGAGCGCGGCCGAAAGGTCCTGTTGCAGATAGAGGTGATGCCACGAAGGGACCAGGAGCAGCAGCGCTCCAACAATGCCAACGACGAAGAACACGATGACGAGAAGCCCGCCAAGACTTGCGACTTTGCTCCGGCGCAGAGACGAGAAGCCCTCCCGCAGGAGCGCGTGCTTGACAACCGCGTCATCGTCAAGAGGTGCCTCGGCGAGCATCTCCATCTCGCTGGGAGCACGGACGTCGCTCATGCCTGGCTGCCCTGACCACGTATCCGCGGGTCGGCGAGACGATGGCCGACATCGGCAAGGAAGTTACCCGCGATAACAACCCCTGCGAGCAGTAGAGCGAGCATCTGGGCAAGGGCATAATCGCGCTGGAGCACGCTGTTGACCAACTGGAACCCCAGCCCGGGCCACGAAAAGATCACCTCGACGATCATGGAATAGCCGACGATTGTCCTGATCATGACCCCGGCGAGCGCGATCACGGGTGGAAGAGCGTTTCTCAAGCTATGGCGCCAGATGATCCGTGGTTCTGAAAGACCTCGAGCACGCAGCGACTGGACGTACTCTCGGTTCACCTCATCCAGGACAGACGACCGCATGAGCCGGAAGTTGATCGCAACGGCTTCGGCGGACAGCACGACTGCAGGGAGTATGAGGCTGTTGAACCCCGTCGAGCCAGCGACAGGGAGCCAATGCAGCTTCACCGCGAAGAGCTGGATGAGCAGAACTGCCAAGAAAAAATTAGGGATCCCCATGCCGAGCACGGCGATAAGGAGGAGGAGGCGGTCAACAAAGCTGTTCCGCCTCCATCCCGCCAGGACCCCAAAGGGGATCGCAAAGCCGTAAGTGAGCAGTACCGCTACAGATGCCAGCTCCGCGGTCTTCACTGCGGCATGCCCGATAATCGTCGCGATCGGTAGGCCGCTCACAAGCGAAAGACCGAGCCGCCCCGTAACAACATGTTTCAGGAACAAGAAGTACTGGTCGAGGAGGGGTTTGTCCAACCCGAGGCGCTTCGCTTCGGCGGTCTTGATGAACTTCTCTTGGCTGTAGGGATTGGTGACGGTCTGCATGACGCTTCCCGGAGCGACTCGGAGCCCGAAGAACACGAGTGCCGAGACCACCAATAGCAGGACGCAAGAGTAGGCGAAGCGGTGCAGGACGAAACGGCCCATCAGCGCAACCTACAAATCGGTACGGGAGAAAACAAGACGCACACCTCAGATGAGTTCTGAGGTGTGCGTCTCATCAGGCGGTTCGTGGCCAAAGAAGATTACGGCTCGATCCAAACATCGTTCCAGCGAGGATAGATCATGGTGGCCGTCGGTTGCAGGCCGTGGACCTTCGAACTGTGGACCCAGACTTGGTTCGGCGTAACGAGCGGGATGATAGGCAGTTCGCTTGCAATCGCCACCTGCATCTGACGGGCTGCATTGTTCGAGGATGCGAGCGTTTTGGCGCTGAAGTAGTCGGCGACAGCCTTCCGGGAAGCCGGCGACGGACCGGTGTACTTTGCCGTCGGGAGGCTGAGGACGAACGCGATAATCGAAATAGCATCGTCGAAGAGCCACTCGAACATGAACGCGTCCGATGTGGCAAGGCCGGGGAAAAAGCCGACCGTCTCCTGAACGAGGACGTTCATATTGATGCCGACATCTTGGAGGTTGCCGGCGATCGCCTCCAGGAGGTTCTCCTGGAACTCGTCTGGCTGCGTCCAGATCTCGAAGGAGATGGACTTGTGGCCGGCGGCCTTCAAGAGAGCCTTTGCCTTCTCGGGGTCGTACTGGTTGTAAGCCTCTACGGCTGGGTTGTAGCGGCTGTCTGCTGGGAAGAGAGGACCATAGGTGGGCACGCCATAGCCGAAGAAAACCGCCTCGACGAGGCCCCGGCGGTCGATAGCGTGGGAGATGGCCTGGCGCACCTTCGGATTGTTGAAGCCGAGCTCAGTTCGCGTCTGATTGAGCGCAAGGTAATAGTTGGCGATCTGCGGAAGGTCAACAACGACAAGGTTTGGGTTGGCCTTGAAGCCGGCGACGTTCTCGAGTGAGGGCTGGGTCACGCAGTCTACCGTTCCCGCTTCGATCTCCGAGCTTCGGGTCGCGGCGTCGAGCACGACGTTCCATTGGACTTTGTCGAGGTAGGCCGGGCCTTTATTTGAGACGAATGGCATGATCGTCGAGTAGTTCGGGTTGCGCTTGCCGACGACAGCCGTGGCCGGGTCGAACGACTCGAGAATGAACGGCCCGCTGCCGTCGACCGTCCCGGCGGTCCCATACGAGTTGGCGTACTTGGCAGCGTACGCTGGGTTGGCCGAGACCATCCAGACCGTTGCCATGGTATTGAGCACGCCATACCACGGGTGCTTGAGCTTGATGAGCACCGTGTTGCCCGGACCAGCCGTGAAAGAGCTGACACCGGTGAGGAAGGCGGTGTTCGGGCCGCCGTCGCGCTGCGATTCGAGGCAGGCAGCGATGGTAGCTGCGTCGTCGGGCGCACCGGACCAGTACTTCAGGCCGTCGCGGATCTTCAAGGTCACCGTAAGCCCGTCGGGGGAAATGGTCCAGGATTCCGCGAGGTCGGGGACGATATTGCCTTTCGGGTCCTTCAGGATGACATTATCGAAAAAGGCGGGATAATATTCATCGGCGAAGGGACCGTGTACCGTATTAAGCTTTGTCGGAGTGAGCAGGTACGCTTCGGTATATGTGCCGCCACGGGCAGGCGTGATCGCAGGCGATAGCGTGCCAAGTGCTTCAGAGCGCTTAGTGAGCGGGGAAGCGCTGGCCGGCTCGGCGGCCAGTAGGGCAGCGAGACCGGACATTGACAAACCTAGGGCGGACGCGCGCAGGATCGCTTCGCGCCGCGTGAGCGTGCCCTCAAAATGGCCACGGACAACACCGTCAAGCGTGTCGCCAGAATTATCTTGCGATTTTGGGGCGTGTTTATGAGACATTATTTCCTCCTCCAAGGTCCGGACAATAACCGCTTTACTGTTTTATTAGACCAGTTGAACTGTGCGCTCGAGCCCCGTGTGGTCCAACCTCCTACCACAGTGTAACCACGGCCGCAGTCGCCCCACAAGCATGAGTCCGCAACCTCCTATCCGGAGGATCCCCGTCCGGCATCTTGCGGCCGGGCGACCCATGCGATCGAACTGCGATCGCATCGCTGTTCAGTTGTAGGACCTCCCGGGACAGGGAGTTCGGGTCGCCCGGGCAGCTCCTTTGCCCCGGACCGACGGGCAAAGGAGCAATGCTGATGACAAGGCGAACAGTCGTTGAGCGGAAAAGCCGGCTACGAGCGGGTGCATGCGCCGCTCTCGTGGTCGGCGCGCTCGCGTTGAGCGGGAATGGCGGGTCAATGGCCAACGCCTTCGCAGCGCCGGTCCCCAACGGGCATGCGGCGGCTCGTCCAACAGCGAGAGCAGGCACGTGTGCACTGCTGACGCTGGCCCGAGCCGAATCCATTGTGGGCAAGCGGTACACGTCAGCGACGGCGGCAACGATTGCCCCGGGTCAGGACCAGTGCACTTACCACAATCCCGATGGGTCCGACCTGGTCATAATCGTCTATGAACCTGGCTGCGGGGTAACTTTTCCCATGCTGGTGAGCGTCCTAAAAGGTGTCGGGACCGTCAAGGTGCTGCGGGGCCTCGGGGACAAGGCGGTAGTCGGCGCCATCGAACTGGATGTCCAAGCAGGCAAACGGCTACTGGCCGTGCAGGGAGCTGGAGGAACTGTCGCCGGTGGCTACTCCGGTAACTACGCTCGGGCGGTCGCCGTGGCCAAGGCGGTCCTTCCCAAATTGCGCTGACCCGCCGAGGCTGGCTTAGGTTGCTGGGCGAGGGCGGCCAGTTCCTCGGGCCGCCGGCAACAGCTATGGTGGCGCGCCGGGAGGCTGCTCAGCGCCCGACGGGGAGGTCGACAACTGATGAAGAGCGCCTGGAGCCCACCGCCAGCCTCCGGGCCGGGAAGTGAGCCCGGTGGCCTAGGCGAGTTGGCCGAGCGAGCCCGTACCTCGAGGATCATCGGTGCCGAGCCACAACTCGTTATGCACGGCGGTGGGAACACGTCGGTGAAGCTGAAGGTGACAAATGTGCTCGGGGTCGTCGAGGATGTCCTCTACGTCAAGGGCTCCGGGCGGGACCTGCGGTCGGTGAGGGAAGCCGATTTCGCGCCTTTGCGCATCGAGCACCTGCGCGCTCTGGCGCAGCTGGAGCAACTTGGCGACCTCGAGATGGCCCGGCAATTCCAGCTGGCATCGGTGGAACCCGGGGCTCCAGCCGCTTCCGTGGAGTCGATCCTTCATGCCATCCTGCCGCATCGTTATGTCGACCACGCCCACGCCGACGCCGTAGTCACGTTGGGCAATACGCCCTCGGGGCGCGACCACCTGCGGTCGGCGTATGGGGACCGTGTGATAATTGTCCCTTACGTCAAACCTGGTTTTGACTTGTGCCGTGCCACCGCTCGGCTTGTTCGCCAAGAGCTGAGCCCGACGACCGAGGGGATCATCTTGATGGGCCACGGGCTCATCGCTTTCGGCGAGTCGGCCCAAGAGTCGTATGAGCGCCTCATCGACCTCGTTACTGCAGCAGAGGATTACCTCAAGAGCCACGAGGCCTGGGAAATGCCGGCAGCGTCGGTCCCAGCGGCCAGCTCAGCGGGAGAGCCGGACGCGCTCGAGGTCGCAGAGCTGCGCCACAAGATATCGACAGCCGCCGGCACACCTCTCATCGTTCGTTGGCACGGCGACGCTCTGGCCCTGGACTTTGCCAACCGACCGGACGTAGCTGAGCTGTCGCAGCGGGGCCCCGCCACTCCGGACCACGTCCTGTTTACCAAGCGGGTACCCATGTTGGGGCGCGATGTCGAGGGATTTGCCGAGCGGTACCGGGCATATTTCAACGAGCACGAGGGCCGTGCCCGTCGGGAGCCGCCGCTGCGGATGCTCGACCCGGCGCCTCGCGTCGTGCTCGACCCAGATCTGGGCCTCTGTACGGCGGGCCAGACAGTTGCCCTGGCACAGGCCGCAGGAGACCTTTACCTACACACGGTCCAGGCAATTCTGCGCGCCGAGGCCCTCGAGCGATGGAAGCCGCTCACGGCGGCAGAGCTCTTCGAGGTCGAGTACTGGGAACTCGAGCAGGCGAAGGTCTGGCGGAAGGGTTCCCCGCTCGAACTGGCGGGCGAGGTAGCCCTCGTCACCGGCGCCGCCTCCGGCATCGGTCGCGCCATCGCCCAGCTGCTGCTTGAAAAAGGAGCGGCCGTCTGCGGTATCGACAAGAGCGATCGGGTTGGCGAGACCGGGCAAGGGCCTGACTACCTGGGCGTGGTTTGCGACCTGACGGACGAGGGGGCGGTCCGGGACAACTTGGACCAGGTTGTGCGTTCATTTGGTGGCATCGACATCTTGGTGCTGAACGCAGGCGTGTTCCCAGCGAGCACCCGCATCGAGTCGATGGGTTCTGCTGATTGGAAAAGGATCTTCGCAGTCAACCTCGACTCGAACATGGCGCTCATGGCTATGGCGCACCGCTACCTGCGGCTGGCGCCGCGGGGTGGCCGGGTACTGGCCGTGGGTTCGAAGAACGTCAGGGCACCCGGCCCGGGGGCGGGGGCATATTCGGCTTCCAAGGCAGCGCTGACCCAGCTGTGCAGGGTTGCGGCACTGGAGTGGGGAAGCGACGCGATCCGGGTGAACGTGCTCCACCCGAACGCCGTCTTCGACACCGGCATCTGGAGCGACGAGGTCATCGCGCAACGTGCCAAGCAGTACGGCGTGAGCCCAGAGGAGTACCGGCGCCGCAGCGTGCTCGGCGTCGAGGTGACGAGCCGGGACGTGGCGGAACTCGCTGTCGCCATGTGCGGCCACACTTTCTCCAAGGTCACCGGTGCTCAGATCCCTATCGACGGCGGCAACGACCGGGTCATCTGACGATCGAGCGTCACGACGCGTCGGCTACCCGCAGGAGTAATCGGCGTCGATGCGGGTTGGGGGCCCCGACGAGTAGCCGTCCTGTACGAGCCAGGGGACGCCGCCGGCGAAGCCGATCGGCCCCGACTTGAGGGTGGACGGGTCGCCCGGCGAGAGCGCCCGTTGGCAGTAGGACTGGGCACTGTAATAACCGTTGCTCAAGCTGAGCGCGCCGGCTACCCAGAGCGGGGTTTGCCCCCCCGGTGGCACGTACGAACCCGTGATCTCGCCCCATTGGTACCAGGTGCAGTAGATCCCGCCTACGCCGCCAGCCTGCTTGATGGCGGCGAGCGCCCCCTGGACAATGGCCGCGTTGACCGGTTGCAACGACGCAGAAGTGGGCCAGCCCTCTGCGGTTTCGACGTCCAGCCACCACACTTTGGGGTCGGCCCCTTGAGCCTTGACAAATGCGATGTCAGTCTCGGCGTAGTTGTAACCCCAGTCGTAGCCCTCGCACTCGCTGCTGGTACTTGCGCACGCCGCCTCCGGTCCGGTCGCCTCGAAGGGGACAGGTCTACCGCCTGGCGCCGGCTGCAGGATGAGGTAGACGGAGAGGTCCTTGCCCGCCCAGGCCGCCTCGGCCGCGAAGCAACTGTTCAGGGTCCCGATGGTGCCGTTGTTGACCCCGACGATGGCGTAGGTAGGAGGGGCGGGCAATAGCTTGGTTTGCGCCGATGTCCTGGAAGTGCACTGGGGCCAGGAAATGTCGTAGCCGCTGGTGCCGGCCGGATAGGGGTCGGGACCGGCACTCGTAGGCGGGGGCGGCGTGTAGGGCGTCGACGCCGGCCTGGCAGCCAGCGAGACGTAGAAGCGCCCGGTGGACGAGTAGGTCCCATTGCGGGCGATCAGGGCAAACGCCACTGTGCGGTTGATCGTGCTCGGGTTCGCCCCGATAGTGACCTGCGCCGAGAAGTTGCCGCCCTGGCACGCCGTCGTCGGGTTGTGCGAGTAGACGACGGGGAAGGACTGGCGCGACAGGAGCACCAACTGGCAGGTGCCGGCGTTCTTGGCGGTCCCGCTCACAAGCACCTGCCCGCCGGCCGGCCCCAGGGCGCTCGGTGTTGCGCGGGCGGTCAGGACGCTGGGAACTAACAGCGGCTCGAGCACGACGTAAAAGCGCCCGGTGGACGAGTAGGTCCCGTTCCGAGCGATGAGGGCGAACGCCACGGAGCGCTTTGTCGCGGTCGGGTTGGCCCCGATCGTGACATGCGCCGAGAAGTTGCCGCCCTGGCACGCCGTGGTCGGGTTGTGCGAGTAGACGACCGGGAACGACTGGCGCGAAAGCAGCACGAGCTGGCAGGTTTTGGCGTTCTTGACCGCGCCGCTCGCGAGTACCTGGCCTCCGGCCGGCCCGAGGGCGCCTGGCGTGGCGCGCGCCGAGAGAACGCTCGGGACCAGTAACGGCTCGAGCACGACGTAGAAGCGCCCCGTGAACGATGAGGTCCCGTTGCGGGCGATGAGGGCGAAGGCGACGGTACGTTTTACCGAGCTGGGGTTGGCCCCGATAGTGACATGTGCCGAGAAGTTGCCGCCCTGGCAGTCTGTAGTCGGGTTGTGCGAGTAGACGACCGGGAACGACTGGCGCGACAGCAGCACGAGCTGGCACGTGACGGCGTTGTCGACGGTCCCGCTCACGACCACCTGGCCGCCGGCCGGCCCTAGTGCGCCTGGCGTTGCTCTTGCCGACAAGACGGTGGGTGACGGCGTGGCCGCCAGGGCGCTAGGGGCTCCAGACACCAGCGAGGCCAACAACAGCGCGCCCAACACCAGTGAGCCCAGCAGGGCACCAAGTAGAGCGATGGGTGAAGGTTTTATCGACCTCGGCATGGACGTCAGCACCGCATCGTTTGCACTTCCGTCGCCCGCGACTTACTCCCGGTCAGGACCACTGAGGGGTTGGCGACGTGGCCAACGAGGGTCAGCCTAGGCACCTCGCGCCGGTAAGTTGTCAAGGCGCGAGATGAAATGTCGCGCGCTGTCCGCTTTGCTAGCCCTGACCATGCCGGCCCGAGCGGTCTGAGGAAGGCTCCTGTGGACCTAGGCGCGGGGGCCGCGAACCTCCGGCGCGAGCAGCCGTGCTGCGTTTGCCGTCAGGTCGTCAAGCTGCAGTTGCGAGTCCCGCTCCGCCTCGACCCGCGCCGTGTAGTAGTCGAGTTCGCGAGCAATGTCGGTGGCAGACCAACCCAGGAGCGGGGCAACCAGGTTTGCCACTTCCGAAGCGCTCTCGAGACCACGGCTCGGTGTATCCACTGAGACGTGCAGCCGACGAGCCAGGATGTCTTCGAGGTGGAGTGCTCCCTCGTGGGAGACGGCGTAGTGGGCCTCCACCCGCAGGTACCTCGGCGCGCCCTTGAGCGGGTGGGCGAGGTCAGGACGGGCGTGGACGAGGGAGGACAGTTCGCGGACCTCGACGCCATACCGACCGACGAGGCGGTCGAAATGCGCTACCGGGATCTCGAGATCTGGCCCGAGGTGTTCAGGGTGTCTCAGGAGAGCGTCATAGCCGTCGGCCCCCACGAGCGGCACGTTGTCGGTGCGAGATCGCGCCACCGGGAACGGAAGGTCCCGTGCTGCTGCGTCCACGGCTTGAGCGGCCATCACGCGATAGGTGGTGTACTTGCCTCCCGATACAACGACCGCGCCGGGCGCCGGGGAGACGACGACGTGCTTTCGCGAAAGCTTGCTGGTCTCGTCCGACGCCCCGCCGACCAATGGTCGGAGACCCGCGTACACACCGACGATATCGTCCCGGGTGAGCGGAGCCTCCAGCAGGCGGTTCACCCGCTCGAGGAGGTAGTCAATGTCGGCCTGGCTGGCGGCAGGGTGCCGGAGGTCGAGGGACCATGGGGTGTCCGTCGTACCAACGATCCAGAACTGTTCGCTCCAAGGGCAGGGGATCACGAACAACAGGCTCTTCTCCGTTTCGGTTATCAAACCCGTGGCTGAGTCGATCGCTGACCTTGGCACGACAAGGTGGACACCCTTGGAGGCTCGAGTGTGAAACCGGTGCCCGCCGAGCAGCGCGTGGAACTTCTCTGTCCACACACCCGTCGCAAGGACCACCACCGAGGCGCTGACCGCCAGCTCCGCCCCCGACTCGAGATCCGTGACGTGCGCACCGACAACCCGTTCTCCGTCCCTTCGCAGGCCGGTGACTCGTGCGCTGTTGGCGACGAACGCACCGTGCGCGGCAGCCGTGCGGGCAAGCATCATCGTGTGGCGCGCATCATCGAGCTGACCTTCGTAGAACAGGATCCCTCCGCGCACGGCATCCTTCTTTGCACTGGGGAAAGAGGACAGAGCCCTCTTCCGGCCCAGGTGCTGGGCGTGGCCCGGGACCCCGCGCCCCGCGCCCAATAAATCGTAAGCAGCGATCCCCAAGCCAACGTAAGCGCGGTCCCAGGCCGGTCGCCGAAGGGGGTACAAGAACGGGACGGGGTGGGCCAGGTGGGGGCACAGGTGTTCGAGGATGAGCCTGCGCTCCCGCAAGGCCTCTCGGACCAGAGGAACATGGAGCTGCTTGAGATAGCGAAGGCCGCCGTGGACCAACTTCGATGAGCGGCTTGACGTCCCTGACCCGAAATCGCTGGCCTCGACCAGGCCGACACGTAGCCCGCGGGTAGCAGCATCCAGCGCAGCCCCGGCGCCGACAACCCCCGCACCGACGACCAAGATGTCGAGGCCTGCGGCGGTCATCTCACGCAGCGCCGCATCGCGGGATAGTGGGCTGAGTGGAGGAGCCGTGGATGTCATCGAGTTAGTCCCACTTCCGAGGCGAAGGCTCAGCGTTAGCGGCCCGAAGGTCCTTGCCTCTCGCGGTCCAGGCGGTAGCCATCTTCGCGACCATTGCCTTGTGGTGCTGTTGTGCGCTCCGCCCGTTCAAGAGTGGCCCGCGTTAGGTCATGGGACCGTTTCACGTGTGCGGCGAGTAGACGGCTGACATGGCGGAGGTCGCGCCTTCGCAACGCGTCGGCAATCTCTTGATGATCATGACCTGACTTCGACTCGTCGACTCGTGCCGTAATGAGGATGTACCGGTACCGTTCGGTGCGGTCCCAAAGGTGGTCCAAAACCGCCACTAGCTCCGAGTTGCCGCAACCGGCGTACACGGCTCGGTGAAATCCGCGGTTATGTTCGAAAAGGCCCTCGTCAGAGTCGGCGCCTGGGCCAGCGTGCAGCGTCGCGCCGATGGCATGCAACTCCTCGTCGGATGCGACCGCAGCGGTCAACCGGGCCGCCAGGGGGTCTAGTACAGAGCGGACCTGGTAGAGCTCGTCCAGTTCGCGGAGGCTGAGCGGTGCCACGTTGACGGTCGAATGTGCGGCAAACCGGACCAAGCCCTCGCTCTCGAGACGCCGCAACGCCTCCCGAACGGGCGTAGGGGAGACGCCCAGTTCACGCGCAAGCGTCTCTTGGTTCATGCCCAGCCCAGGCGCCAAAGAGCCGGTCAGGATGTTCCAGCGCAGGTTCTGGTACGCGGCCTCTGTCTTAGTCACGCTGTTCAACAAGCCCTCCACCCCCTCTCGGTGCCCCTCTTGCGCGCTTCCAATCTCTTCTCTATTCTATATCCTAAGAGCCTCCATTCTATATTCTACGGGCGAGCGGAGCGCGGAATGTGCTTCTCGGGAGGGACGAGCTATGACCGTAAAGATTGCCGTCGTCGGGGGCGGGAGCAGCATGTTTGTCCCGGGCCTGGTGCGGCGCTTGATAGAGATCCCCTGCTTCGATGGTGCAGAGCTGCGGCTCATGGACATCAACGACCGTCGTCTTGCGGTGATGGAGAACCTGGCTACCGAGCTCGTTGCGGCGGAGGGGCGCAAGCTAGCCGTCACGTCGACGACGGACAGGCTGAAAGCCCTCCGCGGTGTGGACTTCATCATCTCCGCAATTTCGGTCGGGGGCATGGCCGCATGGGCGAACGACATCGAGGTGCCGGCCCGCTACGGCGTGTTTATGCACATTGCCGACTCGATCGGCCCGGGGGGGATCTTCCGTGCGCTGCGCAACACGCCTGTCGTGGCCGCGGTGGCCCGAGAGGCTGCCGAGGTCGCCCCGGGTGCGCTGTTGCTCAACTATACGAACCCGGCCAGCGTCAATGCCATGGCGATGGCGGGTTACCCGGTGCGGTCGGCGTCTCTTTGCTCTTGCTCGCCAATGCCGTTCAATCGCCAGTGGCTTGCCGACATGGCAGGCGTAGCGCCCGAGGACGTAGTGGTGCCGCTGAGAGTAGGCGGGATCAACCACTGCACAGGCATCTTGTCGTTCAAGTTGCGCGACGGCACTGATGCGCTGCCGCTCGTGCGAGCCTCAACCGGCAACGAGGTCATCCGGTGGGCGATAGATACCTTCGGGGTCGTCCCCTACTGCTGGGAGCACTGGCTCGAATTCTTTCCCCAGCTCCAGCGGCTTGAGGAGCCATACTCGGGACGCGCCCAAGGGCTACCGATGCGGTACGGGCGACATATTTACGATATGGACACTCAGCTTGCGAGAGCCGAGTTGTGGGAAGAAGTTGCGGACCGATGGTCGAAAGACCCTGGGCATCACGATTTGGCCCAGCTGCCGCATGGCCCAGAAGACGAGGGGATCGTCGTTGCGGAGGTCATGCAATCTGTTATCGAAGACCGCGCCGAGCATTTCATCGTCAACGTCCGCAACGGAGCCCTCGTGCCGAACCTGCCCACCGGCGCAGTGGTCGAGGTACCGGCCGTCGTGGACGGCGAGGGAATTCACCCTATTGGTATCGGCGAACTGCCGACGGGGCTCGCCGCCGTCCTGTCTCATCACGCGTTGGTGCAGGAGCTCACTGCTCAAGCGGCCCTCAACGGTGACGTGGGCGCGTTACGCCAGGCGATGACGGCCGACCCACTCCTCTCGGCCACCCTGGAGCCTCCCGAGCTGGAATCCCTCATGGCGGCCCTTTTGCAGGTCAATGCGCCATATTTGCCGCAGTTCGAAAAGGGGGGACGCCGTGGCTCCTGAGCGCACTATCCGCGTAACGGCGAGGCCATTAGAAGAAGCGGCGTGGGGGCCGTACGGCTGGTTGCCGGTACGCGACACCGACCCGGAGGACGGTTCGTCCCGGCTCGTGTTCGAATGGTCCGATGTGCACGTGAACGTCATATGCCATCGCAGCGACGAAGTCCAGCCGACGGACGACGGCCTGGTGTGCGAAATGATGTTCCGTCACTTGAGCCATACCCAAGCTTTGCTGGTCCTGAAGAGCACTGCGGTGATCGCGGTCGCACCACCGACTTGCCTCCTGCGCGACGCTGTGGACGCCGAACAGATCGAAGCTTTCGTCCTCAAGCCGCATGACGCCTTGGTACTTCACCAAGGGACCTGGCATTGGGGGCCGTTCCCTATCGACGGCCCGCAGGTCGACCTTTTCAATGTCCAAGGCCTCCGTTACGCAGATGATAACGACTGCAAACGCCTGGGCGACCTTGGCATTTACGTGGAGATCGCGGGGTTGCCCGTCGGCGAGAGGGCGTCGTGAGCTTTGTCCAGCAACAGATTTCGGCGGCGAGCGGGCTGAGCCGCGAACAGGCTCAAGCACCCTCGATCGAGGTGACATCGAGGGAGAGCAGGTCCACTGTCGTCGCTCCCGACCGGAGCCTCTCAAAGAAGGTGGCCTCCTTCTTTGCCCGCAAAAGCGCTGTGTCACGACAGGTCAACAGCCCTCCGACTTGTATAGCGACTACACCGTCAATGTCACCCACGAGCCAATCGCCACTATTTATCGCCACCCCGCCGAGGACTACAGGGCTGGCAATCGAACCAGGGCCAGACTTCGTGGAACCACGCAATGCTATGCCTCTCGCGAAGACTGGGAACCGGTGCCGCTCAATGGCGGCGACGTCTCGCACGGTCCCGTCGATAACGAGGGCCACAACGCCGGCCACCTCTGCTGCGGTCGTTAGCACCTCCCCGAAGTACCCCCGGGGTGTGCTGTCACCGAATGCGATCGCAAGGACAGATCCGCGGGGCGCGCGCGTGACCGCAGCATGCAACGCCAGGTTGTCACCCGGGGCGCAGAACGCTGTAAAGGCGGGCCCGGCAAAGCTGGCCCCTGGCCACATCGGGCGGATACCGGAGCTGATGGGTACCGCTCCGGACTCAGCGAGTGTTGCAGCCCCCAGAGCAATGAGCTGCTGCACTAGATCGTCGGTACCTGGCGTCTGCCTCTCTTCTGTTCGCATTAGCCGATCTTATCTTTGCGGCGGCGCCCGAGTACGGACAACTACCGGCCAAGGAGGGCAATAAATTGACCAAACGTAGTGTCTACGTTGAGACGAGCCCGAAAGCGTCAGGGCACTATTCCCAAGGCATAATCGCGAACGGGCTTGTCTACTTGGCCGGGGTGGGGCCATATGACCCCGTCACCCGGGCCGTGGTCGGCAAGGTCATAGGCGAACAGACAGCCCAGGTGCTGCGGAACGTCGATGCCGTTCTTGCCGGCGCGGGGTGCCGCTTTGCTGACGTAGTGAACTGCACCGCATATCTCGCCGAGCTGGAGAGGGACTGGGAAGCCTTCGACGCTGCGTACGGCAGCTACTTCGAGGCCCCATACCCGGCGAGGACGACGGTTGGCGCGAAATTAAAGGGGATCCTGGTGGAGTTGTCAGTCGTAGCTGTTTTGGGGGCATGAGGCATGCATCGCCAAATGGCGCCGGAGACTGGCGACCTATTGACGGTGAGCGACCTGACAGTGTCCTATGCAGGTGCTCATCTCCCTGCCGTGAGGGACCTTTCATTCCAGGTGCGCGACGGTGAACGGATCGGAGTGGTGGGTGAATCTGGTTCTGGCAAGACGACTTTAGCTTTGGCGGTGTCGGACCTCCTGCCCAGGGCCGCTGCAATACGACGCGGGTCGGTGACATTGCAAGGGACCGACTGCAGAACCCTGACCCCGCGTGCTCTACGTGACATAAGAGGTTCTGTAATCGGTCGTGTGCCGCAGGATCCCTTAGCCGGGCTCAATCCCGTCCTCACCGTCCGCACCCAATTGCGTGACGCCATTCGCGCGCATAGGCGCCTCCCGAAGGACGTCGAGCGCCAGGAAATGTTCGACGTGCTCCAAGCGGTGGCGATCCCCGATATCGAAGCAAAACTGCGGCTCTATCCCCACGAACTTTCCGGTGGCATGAGGCAGCGCGTGCTCATTGCCATGGCGCTGGTAAATCGCCCCGCCTTACTCGTTGCAGACGAACCTACGACCGCACTGGACGCAACGATCCAAGCTCAGATCCTGTCGATAATAAGGCGGGCATCACTGGACCGGAACATGGCATTGATCCTCGTGTCCCACAACATCAACGTCGTAGCTAGTGTCTGCGATCGTATCATCGTGATGTACCGAGGAGAGATCGTCGAAGATGCCCCGTCCGACACCATATACCGGACGCCGCTGCACCCTTATACGAAGGTCTTGATCGAGGCCAGCAAGTCTGAGCCCCTCGACCACACGGAAATCGACATCGACGGTCAAGCTCCCTCCGGTGGTTGCCAGTACCGGCCGCTTTGCCCTCACCCGATGCCACAGTGTGACCGCGAGCACCCCCTATTGGATGACATCGGCTCGGGGCGTAACGTCAGGTGCTTTGCAGTCACGGCTGCGCCAATGCAGGTTAGCGAGGAAGGACTTTCTTCCCCGGCCACGCGAGGCTCGGCGACCAGCGAACCACCTGGCCCGGGTTCGACGGGCCGGCCACATGGTGGCTTCCGGGGAGGACAGGACAGGCCAACAAGTTCCCAACCAGGCCCTGTGCTCGTCGCCGAAGGACTGGTCAAGCTCTACAAGGCGCGCGGTCGTTCCGGACGGCAAGTGCTGCGAGCTGTGGATGGCGTCAGCCTCGAGTGCTGGTCGGGCGCGACAATAGGCATAGTCGGCGAGTCCGGGTGCGGGAAGACGACGCTCGGTCGGATAATTTCCGGACTGATCGCGCCAACGTCCGGCAAGGTCTCTATTTCGCCGGGCGTTGCGGGCCCGCTCGGCCCGCAACGTGGGACTGTCCAGATGGTGTTCCAAGACCCATCGGAGTCGCTCGACCCTCATATCCGGATCGCTGAGAGCATCAAAGAACCCATTCTCAAGGGCCACGGGTCGTCACTACCGGAGCGGGTGAACGCCGCTTTGTCCGCCGTTGGGCTTGACCCGAAGCTAGGGCATCAGCTACCTCACCAGCTATCTGGAGGGCAACAGCAGCGTGCCTGCATTGCGCGGGCCATCATCGCGAAGCCGTCGGTAGTGGTCTTAGATGAGGCCGTTAGCTCGCTCGACGCGATACTTCGAAACGAGATCCTACGTCTGCTTATTCAGCTCCAACGCGAGAGCGACCTTTCGTACATATTTATCTCCCACGACATGACGGCCGTTTTGGCCGTAAGTGACCGCGTGGTGGTGATGTACCTCGGCCGGATAGTGGAGTCGGTCGGACGCGAGGCATTGGAACGAGACGGCTTCGTCCATCCCTACTCGGTTTTGCTCGAGTCGGCGCAGCCGCGCCCAGGTAGTGCCGGAGATTTGCCGGAGCTCTTGGTCAGGACGAATGGGGAACTCCCAACGCTTGCTGTCCGAGGGACGGGGTGCCGCTTCTCGAACCGCTGCCCGCTTGCGGACGATCGGTGCCGCACCGAGGAGCCTGGACTTAGCCAATACGGTCCGGACCACGACGCGGCCTGCTATCACGCCGGAGAACTGAGACAGGACGCACTATGAGCGGGGTCCTGAAATATGTCTCCTCTCGCGTAGCATCGTCGCTGTTCACACTGTGGGCGATATCGATAGTGGTGTTCGTGGTCCTCCAGCAACTCGTCCCAGGGAATGTGGCAGACATAATGGATGGGTCAGGGGATGCAACACCTGCTCAGGTGCATGCCGAAGAGGTGAAGTTGGGCCTAACGCGCCCGATCCTCGATCAATATGGCACGTGGCTTGGCCACGCCCTGACCGGCAACCTAGGTGTTGCCCCGTTGTCGGGCCAGTCGATTTCGCAAGTAATAGCCCAGCAAGCCCCGATATCGTTCGAACTGGCATTTTTAGGGCTGCTGATCGCCATCGTCCTCGGTGTCCCAGTCGGCATCTTGTCTGCCATACACCGCAATAGCGCCGGCACAGACGTGCTAATTCGTTTGCCGTTCCTTCTCGTGTACGCGACGCCGGTGTTCGTATCGGGCGCCCTGCTGCTTCTCGCCTCGGCCCATTATTTCACGGCGCTGTACTCGGTCACTTACGTGCCGCTTGGGAGCAGCCTTATCGGGAACCTGAAGGTTATGGCGCTTCCGGCGATAACGATAGGCCTCACAGAAGCGGGGCTATTGGCGCAAATGTCGAGGGCCGCGATGCTGGAGGTCTTGTCTCAGCCGTATATTGTGACCGCTCGTGCCTCTGGGCTGCGCTCCTTGCGTTTGTACGGGTTGTACGCGCTGAAGGCAGCGTCCCTACCGATCCTATCGTTAATAGGCTTCCTTTACGGCTTGCTGATCGGTGGCGTGATCGTGGTCGAGCAGGTGTTCAGCCTGCCCGGGATGGGCCGTGGACTGCTGCAGTCGATAACAAACCGAGAATTTGGTGAGCTCGAGGCGCAGGTACTGATCATAGCCATAGCATTTATAGGCGGTAACTTGCTTGTGGATCTTATAAGCCCCATATTTGACCGGAGGTTGGTCAGTGCTTAGCGGCGTGGCTGATGCCAGTCCGTCCGCGAGGCGGGGCGGCCGGAGCGCCTGGGCCCGACTGGCGATGGCTGGTACGCGCAACCTTGGGCTGATCGGGGTGTTCGGGTTCGGTATCGTCCTCATATTCTGCGTAGCTGCTGTAATTGGCCCCGTTGCAGTCGGCTCGAGCGTTGACCGGATCGCTGCCCCACCATTTTTGAAGCCGGGTGGAGCCGGCTTTCTGCTTGGCACCGACGAGCTCGGCCGTAGCGAACTAGCCCGAGTGATCGTCGCGTCGCGGATAGCCATCGTGGCCGCGTTCGGGTCGGTGGTGTGCGGGCTGGTCCTGGGCGTTGCTATGGGGGTTATCGCGGCCTATGTCGGCGGGATGGTGGACCAGGTATTGGGCCGCTTGATGGACTTCATCTTCGGCTTCCCCTCGTACGTCCTGCCTATTCTGATTGCCGTTGTGCTAGGGCCCGGGTTGTTGGTCGCCTGTTTCTCGATAGGGCTCACGTTCTCGCCACAGTTCGGGCGGATTAGCCGCACAGCGACGCTTAACATCCGCCATCGCGGGTACGTCGCTGTTGCCAGGCTGAGCGGTAGATCTCCGCAATGGATCATATTCCGACATATCTTGCCGAATATCGTTGGGCCGCTCGCTGTCATGGTCGGGCTCAGCCTCGCAAACGCCGAGGGTTGCTATGCGGTGCTGGCCTACCTTGGGTACGGGGTGGCGCCGCCTGCCCCGGACTACGGGAGCATGCTGTCGGACGCCCAGGTGTTCATGCTGAATGACTCGTGGGCGGTGTTGTTCCCGTGCATAGCATTGGTGTTGCTGGTCTTGGGTTTCGTGTTCGTTGGAGATTGGCTCAGGGAGAGGTTTGACCCGCGTGGAGAAGATCCGTTTTGGGCGGGGCGTGAGCGGCCAATGAAGGCCTCCGGTCAGTCGTGCCCCTTCGCTTGGCGGTGTTCGGGGGGCCACACGTTCAGGGTTCGTTCCCGGAAAGGGGTGCCATAGAGACAAAGCGCAAATGGAAATTGGAAAAGGTGTGCCTGGCGGGGAGGGTTGCGGTGGGTGATGAGCAAATAAGTTCAAGTCAAAAGGGGAGTGAAAGATGAGTTGTGAAGTCCGCATAATAACTAATGGAGGTGTGACAAGATGGCTATTCGCGTAAAATCAAAAGCTAGTGCTATAGTGTGTATGGCTACGGCAGCGTCATTTGTGATGGCACCTGGGTCGGGCGCGGGGGCCACGCCGCTACGGTTAACCCCAAACGCAGCTGCAGCCGGCGGGTCAACATTAGTCGTAGCCCTATCGACCGGGCCGTCGACTCTAGATCCTCAGGGCAACGGCTTGCTCGCTAACCGGCTGACCTGGGATCTGGCATACCAGTGCCTGCTCAACACGACGAACGCCGGAGTGATAGTGCCCGAGCTTGCCACGAAATATACCGTGAGCAGTAACGGTTTGCACTACATCTTCACCTTGAGGCAAGGCGTTACATTCCAGAACGGCGACCCGTTTAACTCCAGTGATGTCGTGTACACGTTCAATCGACTATTTAAGGTCGGCGCTGCATCGGAAACGGTCCTCTTCAGCAACTACAAGTCGGTAGCCGCGCTCGGCCCGTACAGCGTAGAGTTCAATCTCAGCGCACCGAATGCAGGCTTTGCGGCCACCATGGCGAGCCCACAGTCATATGGCTGTGCGATCGTCGACCAGAAGGCAGGGTTGGCCGGAGAGCTTACGAAGCAAATGGTCGGTACGGGGCCCTGGGAGCAGACGGCCTATAGCCCGAACGAGAGCATGAGCCTTACCCGTTTTGCGAACTACTGGGGACCGAAAACCGCAGCAACGAACCTTGATGTGCTATACGTCCCTGTGGCAACTACAGAGGTTACGGACCTCGAAGCTGGCAAGGTAGACCTGCTGGTCGCGCCTGAGCCGGCGATCGTCTCGCTCAAGGGCGACAAGGCCGTGCAGACTGTGCAGGTCAGCTCGGACAACGTCGCCGGCCTGCAGCTCAATAACGACGCAGCCCCGTTCAGCAACGTGGACGCCCGTCGAGCAGTGTCGGTGGCCTTGAACCGCGCTGCACTGGGCCAGGTGGCCTATGCGGGAGGTGCCGTGCCGACCGGGCCAGTTCCTCCGTCGTACAGCTGGGCTACGCCGCTCTCAAAGCTCCCGTACTCGTTGTACAACCCCACGCAGGCCAAAAAGCTGCTGGCCGAGGCCGGCTACCCGCATGGTGTAAACGTGACGATGAAGTACATAACCAACTTCGACTGGGGCACCAATGCTCTCATGGCACAGGTGGCACAGCAGTTGGGAGCTGTGGGGATAAACGTGACACTGCAACCGGAGGATGTTGCGACATGGGCAAAGGCAGTTATCTTTTCGACTAAATACCAGATCGGTTGGAACGAGTTTGCGTATTACTCCGATCCCTACACCTACGTGCAACTCGAGGCCAATCGGTTCGGGAAGGGTGTAGGCCCTATCCCGCCAGAGCTCAACGCGTTGCAGAACGCGGCGTTGAGTGCCTCGCCGTCAGGGTTCACTGCGGCGATCAACAAGATCACGTACTGGCAATACGAAAATGCCTTCCCGAACATCAACTTGGTGGCGTTGGACACCTACGCCGCGTACCTGAAAGCACACGTCTCGAATGTGAACGTCCTTTCGAGCGGTAGCACCGAGTACCTTGCGAACGTGAAGGTCAGCTAGCTGTGTACAGGCCCAACCTCATCTGGGAGGGGTGAGGTTGGGCGAGGTGGCTGGTTGCTCCGGGCATGGCTGACAGGGCGGGTAACGTTGCCTGTACACCGTGCCCGGAGCAACCGTTGGTTAACGGTGACGGGGTTCGCGGGATGAGGGGCTCCGTTGTTGGGTATTTGGTTACGAGGCTGTGTTGATGCGAGCGAGAGAAGGGAGTTGCGAATGAACGGCATTGGTGCTGCGCTGCGATGATCTACGCTTATCCGCGGACGCCGAGTGTGCAACAAGGCACGGCCGTGACCCTGCATGTAGCTACAACGGCTCCGGAGTTCCGCGTTGACTTCTACCGCCAAGGCGTTTCCTTGGAGCATGTTGCGGCTTCGGGCCCGCGCACCGGAGGAGCTTTCCCATTCGGCCCGGTGGGCGCGGACTGGGGCTGGCCGGCCTATGAGTTCGAGATCGGCGAGGACTGGCGGCCCGGTGTGTACGTGGCGATGCTGACGGAGCTAGGTGTCGCGCCAGGCGCGGCGCCGGGCACGACCGCGCCGGACACGACCACGCCGGATGGCGCGTGGGGAAAGGCTTTGTTCGTTGTGCGACCTCGCGGCTGGCAGCGAAGGAGAGATTCTCTACAAGTTGCCATGGAACACATATCACGCGTACAACGGCACGGGCGGCAGCAGCCTCTACGCGCAGGCGAAGTGGTTTGATGGGCACGGGACAGAGCCCTCAGGTTTCAAGATTTCTTCCCGGCGGCCAGGCGGAGGCACGGGTGGCGTGGTCATGGCGAACGACTCCGCGGACGCACATTGGCCGTCGTCACGCCGACAGACGTTCGCCCACTGGGATGCGCCCTTTATCCGTTGGGCCGAGCGGTCGGGGTATTCCCTTGATTACTGCACGGACTGGGATGTGCACCGTGAGGCCGCGTTGTTGGCCAAGTACAACCTCGTGCTCAGTGTCGGCCACGACGAGTACTGGTCCGAGCCGATGCGCCGGAATATCGCCGACTACATCGACGAGGGCGGGAACGTCGCCTTTTTCTCCGGCAACTGTTGTTGGTTCCGGGTCCATTACGTGGACGACGACTCCGCGATGATATGCGACAAGTCGGTCCGCCAGAGGGCGCTCGGGCAGCGGGGTGGGGGCGACCGGTGGCAGCAGTTCGACCCGGAGAACAGCGTGACGGGTTGTAGCCACGCGCAGGCGGGAGGCTGGTGGGACGGCAAGAGAGACGTGGTCGGGTACAGCGTGCAGCACCATGAGCACTGGGTCTTCGAGGGCACCGGGCTTGACGATGGCCAGGTTTTCGGTGACAGCGACGTAGTCCCGTTGCTGGGTTATGAGTGCGACGGGGCGGACGTGGTGTGGCGCGACGGTGTCGCACGAGCGACAGGTCGAGACGGGACCCCAGACTCGTTTGCGGTGCTGGGAACCGCTGAGCTCGGGCCGCGGTGGTACACAACGAGCAAGCGGCCGGTGGCGACGATGGGGATTTATGCTTCGCCGTCGGGCGGGACGGTCTTCAACGGGGCGACTACCGACTGGCCTTTGCTACTTGACCTGGACAGCAACGTGGCGAGGATCACCCAGAACGTGCTGGACCGCCTTTCGGTGCCGTCGCTGAGGCTCGTTGGCCCGGTCCCGGCCTCTGGTGGCGCGTGGCCGCACGAAGGCACCCCGCTACAGGTGTACGTAGATACGGCTCGTGGGGCACACGACGTGGCCCCCAGGTACACCTGGGAGGTACGCGGCAAGCCGGCTCCTGTTGCGGGGCACGACGGGCCGACTTCTTCCGGTCCGCTGCTGACCTTTCTGGCCGGGAAGGGCGGAGAACCGATGACGGTGGAGGTCACGGTTCATGGCGAGGGCGGCGAGCGTGTGGGCTTTGGCTCCCTGAGCTTCATCCCTGTGACGCAAAGGGAGGCCCTGTTGGCTGAGCTGTGTGCCTTGCTGGCCGAGATGGTCCGGCCCGGGGAACCGTCATCCCCACTGGTCGATCTCGAGATTGACCCGTACGAGCTTGGGCTGGGCTTGGTGCCAGAAAACCTAGTCTGGATCGGTGACAGGGCCGCACGAATAGCCGAGATCACGTCCCTTTTGCTCGCGAGCGGAGGTCCCGAAAATGGATAATGCCCTGTTGTACGTGACGCAGGTGGCGCCCTACGGGACTGATCCTGTCACCGGGGCCCTCCGGCTGGCTGGCGCCCACGGCGTCCTGCAGCAGTCGGCGACCGCCCTCGCCGAGATGGCCGACGCCGCTGGGTTGGCTTTCGTGCACACGAGTGACGTTCGCCAGTTGCCGGTCAGCGCCTTGGAGAACTGCCGGGTGCTGGCTCTGTTCACCATCGGCGAAACCCCTTGGAGCGACTGGCAACGCGACGTGGTGGAGGCCCGTGTCCAAGCCGGGAAAACCCACCTCCTTGGGGTCCATTCTGCAACAGACTCCTGCCACGGTTGGCCCGCGTTCGGGCGTTTGATGGGGGCGCGCTTCGACGGCCACCCCTGGACCCAGCAGCTGACTATCGACGTGGTGGACGCGGCGCACCCGGCGACGAGTTCCCTGCCCTCGCCGTGGTCCATCCATGATGAGCTCTACCTCTTTAGGGAGCTACGCCCTGACGTTCGCGTCCTATTGCGGTTGCGCCCTGACGACCTTGACATGAGCCGCCCAGGCGCAAGGGTGCCGGAGATAGGTTTCCCCCTGGCATGGAGCTTCAGGGAGGGCCAGGGCCGTGTTTTTTACACTGCGCTCGGGCATTTCCCCGCCGCCTACGAGAACGTCGTCTACCTGGCTCATCTCTTTGGCGGCCTCAGATGGCTCCTGCAAGGGGACGAGGCCTGAGATCCTCGACCACATGGTCCGGCCGTCCGGCCACAACTAGGTCAACGTTGCCAGTACTTCGCCAAGTTCGGCTGCGATAGGCCCAGGGTCGAGGGGCAGCGGGGACAGCGGCCACAGACCGAACGCGAAGCGGAACGGCGCGCTGCGCAGCACGTAAGGCTCGAGAGGCCCCGGGCCGCATGCGGCCGAACCGAGGCCGTATTGACGGTGGTCGAGGTGCAGCCAGGTGCGCGGCTCGGCCACCAGTTCGTCTTGGTGGAGGGCTTTAGCCAACGCCTGGGTCGACCACGGGTGGGCGCTGAAGCCAAACAGTGGAGCTCCCGTCACCAAGATCCCCCGGTGGCCGTCAGAGATTTGGCACCACCGCACATCGCTGCGGTGCCCGTTCTCCTGAGGCACCACGTAAGGCGTCTCCAGCTGCGCGACGGACGCCTGGTAGCGCCCGAGCCGCCCAGCCGTCTTGGAGTCGGGGTAGGTCTCATGCGGCCCGAGGCCGTACCAGGCGACCTCGCCCAGCGAGGGCACCAGGGCGGTGACCAAGCCGATCCGGGCGAAGGTAGCGGGCCCGTCGCCTTCGGGGCGGCCCTCCACCGAGATGGCCAGCCTCCCGAGCCTGTCGAACACGTAGCGGTAAGTGCACTTGACGCACCAGGCCAAAGAGGGCGGCGCCACCCTGGTGGTGACCACTATTTCTGCCCCGCCATCGCTGCTGGCGCTGTCCACTCGGTCCACCCGGTGCTGCAGGTGGTGCAGACCGGCAGCAGCCCACTCGTCGGCCACCGCCGGCACCCATAGACCGAGCCTGTCGTTGTCTATGGGTGCTCGCCAAAGCTCCAGCTGGGGCGGCTGCTCGATCATTTCAGCTCCGCCCAAAGTCCAGGAAACCAAACGCCCGCCAGCGAAAGTCGCGCTGTTGCCGCCTGTGGTCACAACTATCCGGTCGCCATCTTGGCCCAGGTTGACGAGCGTCGCCGGCGCATGGTCGTCTCGATGAAGCGGGCCGGCGAAAGAGGTCACATGGTCGGGGCTGTCGTCCTGCGGTCCGGACAGCGTGGGGAGCACGAACTGCGCCCAGGCCACTTCGTGGCCCGCTGGTGACCAGGAGCTGTCTGACCGCGTGCGCACAGAGACTTCCAGCACCGCTTCGCCCTCGAGCGGCGGGAACGGCCCGGCAAGGAGCGTCTCTGTCTCTCCCGGGCCGGCGGACAACGGGCCAAGAGCGCCCTGGGCGGCGAGCACCCCGTCGTCGAGCAACGCCCAACTCCCCTCCAGATGGGAGAGCGACAGGAAATCGTAGCGGTTGCGGGCTTCCAGCTTCCCCGCCGCGTCCACCAGGGTGATGTCCACCGGCTGTTGCACCTTGGCCAGTTCGTTGAGCGCAGGGGAGGCGCTACGGTCCGGGAAAAGCATCCCCGTGATGACAAAGCTCCCGTCGTTTGGGTCGTCGCCGAAGTCGCCGCCGTAGGCGAAGGCGCCCGGACGCGAACCTCCCGGGAACCGCAGGCCATGGTCGAGCCATTCCCAAACGAAGCCACCCTGCAGGCGTGGGTAGGTCTCGATGACGTCCCAGTACTCCTTCAGGCTCCCCGGCCCGTTGCCCATGGCATGGCCGTACTCGCTGAGCAGGTGCGGCTTGTCAAGCTCGCTCTTGGCACCGAGAGCGACCAGGGTCGCGATGTCGGTGTACATCGACCCGTAGACGTCTGCCATCTCGGCTTCGGGGCAGCGCTCGTAGTGGACGAGCCGGGACCCGTCCATCTCTGCGGGCAAGCTCCGCCATTGCGGAGTGGTTCGAACCGCAGCCCGACTCGTTGCCGAGCGACCAAAACAAGATGCTCGGGTGGTTGCGGTCGCGGGCGACCATGCGCTCCAAACGGTCCAGATAGGCCGGGAGCCAGGACGGGTCATTGGACAGCTGGTTCTCGTCGGCGGTCATCCCGAAGCCGTGGCACTCCAGGTCGGCCTCGTCGATGACGTAGAGCCCGTAGGAGTCGCAGAGGTCCAAGAAGCGTGGGTCGGGAGGGTAGTGCGAGGTACGCACGGCGTTGATGTTGTGCCGTTTCATGGCTATTACGTCGCTCACCATGAACGACAAGGGCAGGGCTCGCCCGTGGTCGGGGTGGAACTCGTGACGGTTCATGCCGCGAAAGGTGATGGGCTCGCCATTGAAGAAGAACCGGCCCTCACGCCTCTCGATGTGGCGGAACCCGACCTTTACCGCGACAACCTCGATGACCGAGCCGTCGGCGCCCCGCAGGGTCACGACTACTTCGTAGAGGCGGGGGACCTCGGCCGACCAGGGCTCGATGGTGCCGCAATCAAGGCGAGCCGTGGCGACCCGGCCCTCGAAGCCGCCCTGAGCGCCGGCAATACGGCGCGGGCCGTCGTACACCTCGGTCCCAACGCTCAGCCCGCTGCCCCCCGGCGCAGCGCCGGCAACCGTCGTTTCGACCACGACCGTGCCGGTGCCCGTGGCGTGGTCGTAGGGAGAGCCAACGACGACATCGGCGAGGTGGGCGGGCGGCCGCCAGAGCAGCGAGACGTCACGGAAGATGCCCGAGAGCCACCACATGTCCTGGTCCTCGAGATAGCTCCCGTCCGACCACTGGTAGACCGCGACAGCGAGCACGTTGCGCCCCGCCTTGGCCCATTTGGTCACGTCGAACTCCGAGGGCAACCTGCTGCCCTGGCTGTAGCCGACCGGTGCCCCGTTCCAGAAGAGGTGAAAGGCGCTGTCGACACCTTCGAAACGAAGCACCACCCTCGAACCGGGCTCCAGCCATGACGGGTCGAGCTCCACCTCGCGGCGGTAGCAACCGGTGGGGTTCTCGTCGGGCGCTCTCGGAGGGTCTACCGGGAAGGGGTAGACGACGTTGGTGTACTGCGGCCGGCCATATCCCTCGAGCTGCCAATGCGACGGGACGGGCATTTCCGCCCAGCCCCGGTCGTCGAAGCTGGCTTGCGCGAAGCCCTCGGGAGCCGCCGACGGGCGAGGTGCCAGATGGAAACGCCAGGTGCCCGACAGTGACCGGAACGCGCGGGGACAGGGCGGGTTCGTACGACCGCGCCGATGCTACGTCGGCGAAAGGGACAAATGCAGCCCGGGGCGCCAGCCGTCCCCGCTCCAGGACATGATGGTCCTGCCAGTCGTCAGCCACGCCGGCCGGCCGCGGCACGCCGGATGATGGCGACGCCCGTTGGTGTAAGCGTCAGCCGGTTGCCCACCTCGGCCTTCGTCAACAGGTCGAAGCCATCAGGCGCGATCTCCACTTCTGCTCCCTCGTTGGAGTGGTTGATGAGGAACTCGAAGCTATGGGTGCTCGACGAGCGCACTACACGTTCTACCCCGCTCCCAGCCGGACCGGGCGCCCCCGCCCCCGCAATACCGGGGGCCATCGTCGTATACCCGTGCGAGGCCGGCGGCGTCCAGGCGGGCTCCCAGATAGTAGGCGACCCCTTTGCCGAGCCGCGTTGCCACCACGACCGGGCGCCCGGCCCAGGCCCCGCTGGCGATGCGCGCCAAGACGCGGCCGTTGCCCTCCACGGCCACGTCGGCCCAGAAGGTTGCGCTCGTCTTGGTCCCGTCCTCCCACTCCACCTCGATCACGTCGCCTTGCCTTTGCGGCGCCACCTCCAGCACGTCACAGCCCATCAATGGGCGCAAGGGCCCCCCGTAGGGACCTAGATAGACGGCATCGTGCTCGTCGACGATGCCCGACCAGAAGGACACGACTGCGGTCCCCCCCTTGGCCACGAACGACACCAGGTTGGCGCCTTCGGCCTCGGTCACCAGGTAGAGACTGGGCACGACTACGGCGTCGTAGCGCTCGAGCGGCTCGCCGGGACGGCAGAAGTCGATCGTCGTGCCGTTGTTGTAGAGCGGCCTGGCCATCCAAGCGAGCTGGTCGCTCATCTTGAGGTCGTTAGCCGGTTTGCCATCACCCTCAAGGGCCCACCAATTCGGCCATGAAATTACCATCGCCACCCGGGCTTGTACGGCGGCTCCTTCGAACGAGCCCAGCGTCGGCTAGTTCCCTACCTAACCCGGCCACCTCCGCCCAAACCGGCGACGCCGTGCCCGAGTGCGAGAGCATGGCGGAGTGGAACTTTTCCGCCCCCATTCGCGATGCTCGCCACTGGAAAAACAGGACGCCCGCTGCTCCCCGTGCGACGGCCTGGTAGCTCATCGCCCGCATCTGGCCGGGAGCCTTGGCGACGTTGTGCTCTCGCCAGTTGACCCGCGAACTGGTCTGCTCCATGACCATCCAGGGCACGTCCTTGTTGAGCGAGCGGACAAGGTCGTAATGCATCGCGCTGAGCATGGGCCACTCGGGGTCGGCCGGGTCGACGTAATTGTCGGTCGAGACGACATCGAGCTCGGCCGCCCACGCGAAATAATCAAGAGGCTTGAAGAAGCCCATGAAATTCGTCGTGACCGGGACGGCTGGACGCGCCCCTTTCAGGATCTCGTGCTCCAAGCGGAACTCGTCCAAGAAAGCTTCGTTGCTGAAGCGCCGGTAATCGAGCGCCTGGCTGGGGTTTATAAACGTCGGTGTCATGCGGGGAGGGAGCACTTCGGCGAAGGCCCCGTACCGTTGGCTCCAAAACGAGGTCCCCCACGCATCGTTGAGCGCGTCGACGGACTCGTAGCGCCGTTCCAACCAGGCCCGGAACGCCTGGGCGTGGTGGTCGCAGTAGCAGTAAGGGACGTGGCAGGCGTACTCGTTGTGGACGTGCCACATTTCGATGGCCGGGTGGTCGCCCACCTCGGACACGAGCTTTTCCACTATCTGCGCTGCGTTTTCCAGGTAAACCGGGTTGCACACGCAGAAGTGCTGGCGGCTGCCAGGGCTGTAGCGCGCTCCCCGCGCGTCGACCGGCAGGACCTCGGGGTACCGGGTCGAAAGCCACGCGGGCGGTGACGCGGTCGGGGTGGACATGTCGACCCCGATGCCCGCCCCATCGAGCAGGTCCAGCAGGTCGTGGAGCCAGCCGAAGGAGTAACTCCCTTGTGCCGGCTCCAATTGCGCCCACGAGAACACGCCCACCGTGACCAGGTCCACCCCGGCCTCGCCCATCAGGCGGACGTCTTCGTCCCACACCTCGCGGGGCCATTGCTCGGGGTTGTAGTCCCCCCCGTAACGGGTTCGTTCACTCACCGGCAATCGCTCCCAAGGTAAGCCCTCTCGCCACGTACTTCTGCAAGAAGGGGAACAGGACCAGCATCGGCAGGACCGACACGAGCGAACCGATGATCACCTCTGGGTAAAGCGGCTGCCCTGCACCGGCGAGGCTCAGGTCGCTCGCCCATGCCCCGAGCCCGACGGTGAGGGGGAAGCGTGACTCCGTGCCCAACAGGACCAGGGGGAGGAAGTAATTGTTCCAGGTGCCGATGAACGAGAGCAGGAAAAGGGTCACCATGCCGGGCATAAGGATGGGCCGGCCGATCTGCCAGAAAGTGCGGAACTCCCCGGCGCCGTCCATCCGGCAAGAGTCGATGAGCGTGTCCGGTACGGCGTCGGCAGCGAAGATGGACATGAAGTAGACCCCGAAGGGGTACACCATGAGCGGCAGTATGACCCCCTCGTAGCTGTTGGTCAGGTGGAAGTCGTGCTCGAGCAGGAACAGAGGTACGACCAGGGCGGTCGCAGGTACGACGAGCGCTCCGAGCACGACTCCGAAGATCGCCCCCCGCATTTTGAAGCGGTACTTGGCCAGCCCGTAGCCGGCCAGGGTCGAAACCGCCGTTGCCAACGTCGCGCTGGACACTGCATATACCACCGAGTTCAAGAACCACCATTTGAAGTCGCCGCTGTTATAGGAGAAAAGGGACTTCAGGTTCGAGATCCAGTTCAAGTGGGCGGGAGGCAAGAAGGTGGAAGTATTGAAGAGCTGACCGGCGTTCTTGGACGATGCGACGATGAGCCAATAGATCGGTGCGATCACGTAAACCGCAGCAAGGATAAGGGCTGCAGTGCCTACGGTCGTCTTCAACCGCCGCGCCGTCCGCCCCCCCGAGCCGGCCGACGCCGGGGACCGGCGCCCGGGTATGGTTGCCGCAGTCATCTCGCCTACCGCCCCCGAGTCGCTGCTATGGGGTCCAACTTGCGTCGCACGAGACCGAAAAAGGTCACCGTGGCCACGATCGTAATTCCTGCCAGGATGACCGACTGAGCCGCAGCCAGTTGTTCGTTGCCAAAGGAAAAAGCCGTGTTGTAGATGATCTGGTTGGGCGTGAAGCTGTTGCCGATAGACGCGATCTCGTTGAGGATGACCGGTTCGCTGAAGAGCTGCAAAGTGCCGATGATCGACAGGATCACGATGAAGGCGATGGTCCGTCGGATGAGGGGTAGCTTGATGCGGGCGGCGATGGCCAGCTCCGAGCACCCGTCGACCTTGGCTGCCTCGAGGACCTGGTGGGGGACGTTGGTCAAGCTGGTCAGCAAGATCGTCATGTTGTAACCGGTGAACTCCCAGGTAACGATCAGCATGATCGCGTAAAGGGACAACCGGTAGTCAAGCGGTGTCACGGCACCGGCGGTGAGCCCGAGGTGGTGGGGGACGTTGAGGGCGCTATCGAGGTCAGGTTCGAGGAGGAACCCCCACTGGATCGCCGCGATCACCCCCGGGACGGCGAAAGGAAGAAAGTAGATGAGGGCGAAGAACCTTCTCCCCCGGCAGTAAGGGCTGTCCAAGAAGAGGGCGAGAAGGATTGCAAGGCCGATCATGATGCTCACCTGGATGAGGCCGAAGTAGCCCATGCGGACCACCCCGCTCCAGTACTCACCGTTGGAAAACACGGTGCGGTAATTGAGCAAACCTGTAAAGGCGTTGGTAAGGGGCGAGCGCAGGCTGAGGATGACGGAGTAAGCGAGCGGGGCGATGAAGAACATGGCGAACACGACCAGGAAAGGCGCCGTCATGCCGAGGCCGGCCCGGCCTTGCGTTACGCGCAAGCGAGCAGGCCGGCGGCTGCGCCCTCCCGGCGCCACGGTCACCGGGCCAGGCAATGCTGTCGCTTCAACGGTCTGCGCCGACAATCCAGCCCCCCTTTCCACATAGTCTCGCGCCCCGGACGGGGGCGAGCGAGAGAGGGTGTTGCCCCTCTCTCGCTCTGTCCCCGCTAAGGGAGCTGCTAGGACCTTACCCAGGTACCCCTAAGGGTGCCTCTGGCCCAACCGTCGGCGGTTCAACCCTCGACGGAGTACCCGGCCGATTTGGCGTAGGAAATCAGCTGGGACTGCGTGTTGTTGAGCACGGTGGTCCAGCTCTCTTTGCCGGCGGCGGCTGCGGTCATCTGCGTCGTCACGAAGTTGCCGAACTCGTTGTCCCACGGGCTCCACTCGAAGTTGGTGGGGACGTTGTTGGCATAGGTGGCGAACTGGGCGTTGATATTGCCCTGGAAATGGGGGACCGGCGCCGCGAACTCGGGCACGGTGGCACGGGCAAGAGCGGCTGGGAACAAGCCGCGCCCGCCGCCTGACGGCGTGGCCGGTGATTCGTCGATGGCGAGGCCGGTCTTGGAGGTATTGATGTAGGCCGCGAAAAGTGCAGCGTCCTTCACCATGTCCGACGGGCAGTCCTTTGTCACGGCGTTGGTGGAGCCGCCCCAGTTGGCGGCAGCGTGAGCGCCGGCGTCCACTGCGGCATCTGGGCGACCGCCCACTGCTGGGTGGACCCGGCAGGCAGGTAAGCATCGACCATGTAGGTCGGCGACCATCCGGCACCGATCATCGCGGCGTAGCGGTCAGCGCCGATGTGGTGGCCCCAGTCGGCACTGAAGTCCGGGTCGACAGCAACTGCGCCCTCTTTTACAAGGCTGCCCCAGAAGTTCATGACCTTCTGCTCGATCGGCCCGTTGAGGGTGATCTTCCAGGTACCGTTCGACTGCAGTACGTAAGGCCTGGCGCCCGCCTGCCAGAACCATGCTTCCAGCTGGTCGGCGTCGTTCGGGGCAAAATAAGTGAGGTACATGGCGGGGTCGGCCTTGTGCAGCGCCACCGCGTCGGAGCCGAACTGGGCCCAGGTGCTCGGCACCGGCAGGTTGTACTTCTTGAGGACGCTGGGCTGGTACATGAGGGCCATCGGGCCGATGTCCTCGGGTACCGCGTACACCGACGAGCCCTGCGAGACCTGCTGCCAGGTCCAGGCGGGGAAGTCCTTGGCGTAGGAGGAAACGTACTGGGAGATGTTCACCAGGTCGTGGGCGTCGATGTAGGTCGGGAGGTGGTCGAACTCGACCTGGGTCACGCACGGCGCGCTCGCTGCCGGCTAGGGCGGTGGTGAGCTTGGTGTAGAAGGTCCCACCCGAGCCGTAGTTCGGCGGGGCCGGGATCGTGATGTCCGGGTACGCCTTCTCGAAGTTGGCGATGACCTTGGCCGGGTTGGTCGTCCAGGTCCACCAGGTGAGTGTGACTTTGGAGGACGAGGCCGAGGCCGAAGCGATCCCGGTACCGCCCAGCACTCCCAACAGCGTCGCTGCGGTCGCGCTCACAGATAGAAGTTTCTTGAGCTTCATGTTTACCCCCTTGGTTGAGGTCGTCGGTCCCTACGCGTCATGGGAACGCACAAGACAGGCTGCCTCCCTGGCCAGCCAAGGGAGCGCTCCCACACCCACGGGCCGTACCATAGCAGGGCCATGTAGGAGTTGGGAGCCGCGCCTGCGAACTTTTGTCCCACATGGTCGGGGCGAGCGCCGTCAACCCGTCGCGGCGCTGGTCAACGTTAAGCCGCCTCTTCTAGGATCGCCGAAGTGACCCACCTTGCCGACCCGCCGACGACGGGCCCGTCGCGCCGGCGGCAAGCCCTCGGCTGCCGGCCCTGGGCACCCCGAGGAGGCGCAGCCGGCCCACGATCGAAGATGTCGCCGATCTTGCCGGCGTGTCGAGGGGGACGGTGTCGCGGGTACTCAACGGCGCCCACCATGTGCGGCACGATCTCGTCGAGAGCGTCAACAACGCCATCGAGGCTCTCGGCTATTCGGTCAACCAGGCCGCCCGTAACCTCGCCGGAGGGCGCACCGGCTCGGTCGCCTTCGTCATCTCCGAAGACGAGGAGCGCCTCTTCGAGGACCCGAACTTCGGCATGTTCGTCAAAGTCTTTACCCGCGAGTTGCGCCTGCAGGGCCGCCACCTCCTGGTCACTGTGGCGGGGGACCACGAGGAAGAAACCTTCCTGGGCAACTACCTGAGCGCCGGGCACGTCGATGGCGCGCTCCTTGCCCTGCCCCGTTTGGGGGAGCCGATGCTGGCCCGGCTAGCGAACAGCCACTTGCCTTTAGTGGTCATGGGCCGCCCGCTCGGTTATGAGAACAACGGGCTTTCCTGGGTAGCAGTCGACGACGAGGCCGGGGCCCACGAGATGGTGACGTACTTGCTGAGCCGGGGCCGCTCGCGCATTGCCACCGTGACGGGGCCGCTGAACACAAGTAGTGGCCGTGGCCGCTTCGAGGGGTACCGCAGGGCCACCGGCGAGGCGTTCCGGGACAGCCTGGCTGCCGAGGGCGACTGGTCGGTCCTGAGCGGCCGTTTGAGCGCAGCGCGTATCCTCGACCAGCACCCTGACATCGACGCCGTGTTCGCAGCCTCCGACCTCATGGCCCTGGGCGTCATCGCTGCGCTGCGCCAAGCCGGCCGGCGTGTGCCCGAGGACGTAGCGGTGGCCGGTTTCGACGACTCCGCGGCCGCGACGATGGCAGAGCCGCCGCTGACCACCATGCGCAACCCGCTCGAGCAGTCTGCCGTCGAAGCGGTTAGCATCCTCGACGCCCTAATGACCGGACGGAGCGGCCCCCGCCAGGTCGTGCTCCCCACCGAGCTTGTGCCGAGGCAGTCCGCCTAGACATGGCCGAGCATCTACCCAAGGTAAACCTCACAAGAATCCGGGTTGCAGGTGACGCCACTTTGCATCGGTGGGGCCCAATGAGCAGTATCCCTGACGTCTTCGGGTACGAGGTCCCTACGGAGCGTGCCCTGGAGACGGTCCGTGAGCGCGCTCGCGAGCCCGATCAATTGGGTCGACACGGCGCCCGCCTACGGGGACGGCTCGGTGGAACGCATTATCGGGCTTGTCCTCGGCGAGCTCGGGGGCGTCCCGGACGGTTACGTGGTCGCCACCAAGGCCGACAGGGACCTGAAAACGGGGGACTTCAGTGGTGCCCAAGTCAGGCGCTCTGTCTTTTCGAGCGCCGCGCGCCTTGGGACCGGTCATCTCGAGCTCGTCTACTTGCACGACCCGCACCACGTCAGCTTCGAAGAGGCAACAGCGCCCGGCGGCGCCCTCGAAGCGCTTCTGGCCCTCCGCGACGAGCACGTTATCGGGGCGATCGGGTTGGCGGGCGGCGGCGTTGGCCTTCTGAGCCAGTACCTCGACGTGGCACAGTTCGACGTGCTGCTCACCCACAACCGCTACACGCTCCTCGACCGCTCGGCCGAGGCGCTGATCGATAAAGCGAGAAGCTGTGGGACTTCTGTGGTCAACGCCGCTGTTTTCGGCGGTGGGATCCTGGCAAAAGGGGTTGCCCAGTTGCCTAAATATGGGTATCAGCCGGCGCCGCAGCCCGTTCTCGACGCCGTGACCGCGATGGAAAGGTGCTGCGCGAAGCGTGGCGTCCCACTGCGAGCGGCAGCGCTGCAGTTCTCGACCCGGGACCCCAGGATCTCGTCCACGGTCGTAGGGGTGTCAAGGCCGGGTCGCATCGACGAAACCCTGGCGCTCTACCACACGGCGGTCCCGGACGACCTTTGGGAAGAGCTGGGCGAACTAGTCCCCGCGCCTCAGTACTGGTTGGGTTAGCGGGTAAGTTCTGCCAACCGGGCTGCGAGGAAACGCTGTTCGGGCTCGGTGGCCACGAGGGCGAGCGCATCACGGTAGGCGGCGGCTGCTTCTGCCCGCCGGCCCAAGCGGCGCAAGAGGTCGGCACGGGTAGCCGACAAGAGATAGTACTGGGACAGTTCGCCAGATGCCTCGAGCTCGTCCACCAATGCCAGCCCGACGGCCGGGCCATCGGCCATGGCAACCGCAACCGCACGGTTGAGCTCCACCACCGGCGAACCCGTCATCTCGAGCAGTTGGTCGTAAATATTGGCGATGCGGGGCCAATCCGTCACGTCCGCGCTCGGCGCGAGGGCGTGGCACCCGGCGATGGCAGCCTGTAGTTGGTAAGTACCCGGCTGGTTTTTAGCCAATGCCGAGCCGAGGACCTCCTCGGCTTGCTCGATGACGGCGTGGTCCCACAAGGCCCGGTCCTGCGCTTCCAGGGTGATGAGGTCGCCGTTGTGGTCAACGCGCGCCGCTTGCCGGGAACGATGGAACATCATTAGCGCCAAAAGTCCTTTTACCTCGGGCTCTTCAGGCATGAGCTCAGCCAGCAACCGGGCCAACATCACGGCGTCGTCGCAGAGGTTCTTGCGTACCAGCTCTGCTCCTGCGCTTGCCGAATAGCCCTCGTTGAAGAGCAGGTAGAGCACCGCCAGCACGCCTGCGGTGCGCTTGGGCAAGGCGCTGGGCGGTGGCACGCGGTATGGCACCCCGGCGTGGGCGATCTTTTGTTTGGCCCGCACCAGGCGCTTGGCCATGGTGGCCTCCGGGACAAGGAAAGCGCGAGCTATCTCGGCAGTCGTCAACCCGGCGAGGGTACGCAAGGTGAGAGCGACACGAGCTTCCATGGCAACGGCGGGGTGACAGCAGGTGAAGATGAGGCGGAGGCGCTCGTCGGGTAAAGCACTGCCTTCGGTGGGGGAAAGTTGGTCGGTCACGTCCCCCTCCTCGTCGGGGCCGCCGGCGCCGGTAGGGGCCAGCGCCGCAATTTGCTCGATCTTGCTGGCATGGACTTTGCCTCGTCGGAGCCGGTCGATGGCCCGGTTGCCGGCGACGGTCATCAGCCACGCGCCCGGCCGCGGGGGGAGCCCATCTTTCGGCCACCGCTCCAGCGCCTCGGCAAAGGCGTCCTGGGCACATTCTTCGGCAAGGTCCCAGTCCCCGGTCCGATGGATGAGAGTGGCCAGGACGCGGCCCCACTCCTCACGGAAGACCGTGGCCACAACGTGCTGCACACCTTGCCCAGCGTTGCCCGTTCCCCGCGGGGGCTCCATGGCGAGTTCCCCCCGGCCCGGACCGGCTACGGCTCTTCGGGATCCCAGAACGGCCTCACCTCGAGCATGCCGAACCTGGCCATGGGGTGCTTGGCTGCAACCTCGAGGGCTTCGTCGAGGTCGGCGCACTCGAGGACGTCGAAGCCGGCGATCTGCTCCTTGGTCTCCGCGAAGGGGCCGTCGGTCACCATCACTTGGGCGCCCTTGCGCCGCACGGTCCGGGCGCGCTCGGGCCCTCCAGCTGGCTGCCGAACAAGCGGGCCCGCCTGCCGTCCATTTCTTTCACCCAGGCGTCTGTGGCCGGCCCCATCTCGGTCTGGTCCTGGGGCCCATCTGGAAATCCTCGCCCAAGCAGACCAGGAGCACGTAGCGGATCGTGCCTTCCCGCTGCTGCGGCAGCCGGGCCGGCTGGGTGCCACCGACCAAGGCCCGGACCTCGATCGCGCCGTTGCACAGGGTCGGGTGCTTGGAGGCCCAGCCGATCGCCTCGTCGATATCCGCGCACTCGAGGAGGTCGTAACCGGCCAACTGCTCCTTCGTCTCGGCGAAGGGGCCGTCGGTGACGATCAGCTCTCCCCGCCTGGAGCGCACGGTCGTCGCATCGGTGCCAGGGCGGAGGCGGCTTCCCTGGAGCCCGACCCCTGTAGGGCCGGTTTCCTCCAGCCAGGCGGTGAGGGGGGCATCGTGGCGCCAGGACTGCCCCTGCTCGGCGCCGACCTCTTCTGGCTGGACGTGAATAAGCATGTACTGCATGGTTGTCTCCTGTCTTATCGTGTTCCGACGGGCTCGCGTAGCTCGCGTCACCAACACAACGATCGGCTGACCAGTCGATGGACAACTGATTGAGCTTTTATGCGGACGCGATGCGGACGCGGCGGGCCGCTCGGATCTGCGCCCGGCACATCAACCAAAAAACCAACCAATGCACTGGCCACAGCGCACGCCAGTAAGCCAGGCCCAGTAGGCCCTTCGGCCGGAAGGCGGCCACCTGCAACAGCGCGGGAGGGCGCGACGTCGTCTGGTACCCGAGCCACGCTTCGCCGAAAGCCCAGTCGACCGAAGCCAGGACAAGGTGGCCGCGGTCGACCCTCGCTGCGCGCCACCAGTCGGCCTGGGCGCCCATTTCTAGACGGGGAGGCTTGCTCAGCGTCAGGTGCTCGCCAAAAAGGCGGCCAAGAGCAAGGCGGAGCCTCCAGGCCCACGCAAGCCCGTACCAGTCGAGGCTCCCGCCGATGAGGGCGATGTTGTCCCGGAGGGCTTCGACGGTCCCGGGCTGGAGGGAGACCTCGCGGCGGACCGTGTAAATCCCGCCCTCAAGGCCCGGGGCGCGTTCGAAAAGCTCATCGGGTAGCCGCGCGGTCTCATCGGCAATGGCCTTGGCGATGGCGGCGCGCACAGGCATGGGACGAACGCTGAAGGCTCCAGCGGGGGCGGGGTCAACCACGACGACCTCATTGACAAGGCTCTCGATCAGGGCATGGCTTACTTTGCGGTTGACCGGGCTGACCAAGTCGACCCAGCGAGCCGACAAGGATGTGCTGAGTAGGGGAACAGTCACGATCCAACGAGGCCGGAGCCCCCGTTCGGCTGCGTAGATATTGATCATTTCCCGGTACGAGGTGACATCGGGGCTCCCGATCTCATAGGTGCCCGGAGGGACCAGGACCGACTGGGCCAGGTAGTCCATCAGGTCACTTTCAGCCACGGGCTGGAGACGGGTCCGGACCCACCGCGGGCACACCATAGCCGGGAGACGTTCGGTTAGGGACCGCAACATCTCGAACGAGATGCTCCCCGCCCCCAGGACCACCGCCGCTCGGAGCTCCACGAACGGTGTCCCCGACCCCGCCAGGATGTCAGCGACCTCCTGACGGCTGGCCAGGTGGGCCGAAAGCTTCTCGTGGTTGCCGCCTCCCAAGCCTCCGAGGTAGACGATGCGACCGGTACCGGCCCGCCGCGCAGAACGGGCGAAAGCGGCAGCCAAAGCCCTGTCGCGGCTTGCAAAGTCTCCCTCGTCGGCCATGGCATGGACGAGATAGAAGGCGACGTCCGACCCCTGCAGAGCGGCCGTAGTGGCTGCTTCGTCTGCGATGTCCACGCTCACGGACCGCAGGCTCCCTGGGCCCTGCGTCGGCCCCTTCAACGCCAGTGGGCGCCGGGCCAGTGCGACGACGTCGAAACCGTTGGCCGCAAGGTGGTCGCTCAGGCGCCGGCCGACGTAACCGCTCGCGCCGACAATCGCAGCCCGGGTCACAAAGCAGGCGCGATCCCGAGCGTCAGCACGAGCGGCCCGAGGACTTGGGTGGTCACATCTAACTCTGTACCCTCAGCCGACGGTTTGTACTGGCGAACAGGGGCCCGATGGGCTCACCCAAAAACGTTTACGTGTTCGTGCCGCCAGACGCGGCCGGTGGGAGCAGTGAGGCGACGAGCATTTGGGCGAGCCATTCCTCATGCTCCTCGGGCGACCAGCCCCTTACCCCTACGGTCAGCCGGTATAGCTCAGGATCGATCAGCACAGCGAGGCGGTCCGCCGCTTGATGGACGGAAAGGCCCTCCCGTAGATGGCCGCCGTGGAAGAGATGTGCAGCGAACTGTTCCATTCCGCCCTGCCTGTCTTGCGAGCCGCGTTTCCACAGTTCTGCTGCTTCGGGGTCTACGGCGGCGGCACTGCGCAGCATCTGGTCGACTGACGTGGCCCTCCGCGAAATTGCGACGGCATGGGCGGCGTGAAGGCGGAGCTTTCCTGCGGGGTCTGCTTCGGCGAGGATCGCCGCTACCTCGGGACGATTGCGCAAGGGTACCGGTTCGTCATCGCCGACGACGGCCTGGTCAATTACCTCCTTGAGCAGGTCACGCTTGGCCGGAAAATGTGCAAAGACCGTCTGCACGCTCACGCCGGCCGCCTCCGCGATAGCCGGGAAGGTCGTGGCCGGGTAGCCGTTCTGTACGAACAGCTCCTGTGCCGCGGCCACGATGCTGCGCCGGGTCTGACGAGCGCCCGCCTCGCGCCGAGAGTTGTCGTAAGAACGCCTCTTGACAGGTCCGGGCATTTAGATATAGTAACACTAGATCCGATAGATGGTTACTCTAACTGAAAGGTGAAAGCCATGTACGCGTACTGCCAGGAAATGCCCGGTGTCACCAAGGAGATGGCTACCAGGGTTGAAGCCGAAGTAGGGGAGGCGCCGGTCGCTGGTTTGGTTGCCCACGTGTCGGCCCGAACGGCGAGCGGTTGGCGGATCATCGACGTCTGGGAGTCGGAAGACGATTATCGCCGCTTCGAAACCGAGAGGCTCCAACCCGCGCTGCTGGTCGCCACCAACGGGCACACGCCACCTGAACGCCCCTTTGACTTTTTCCCCATCGACAGCGCTGACGGGCTGTCCCGGCGCGGCTAGCTCGCGCCGTCAGTCGGGAGAGCTGAAGTACGCCTCGGTAAGCAGGTCAACCAGGCCCTCGTCGATCTGCGAGGGCCTGGCTACGTTGGCCACGTGGTAATAACGCCCGTTGTACTGGAGGACTTTTCGCGTGATGAGCTTGTGCCTGGCCGGGTGAAGTAGGCAGAACGAGACCGCTACCCATTTGGTCATGGGACGGAGCTCCACAAATGTGCGTGATTTCTTAAGGAAAATCCCGACCGAGACAGGCTCCACGTGCACAGGGCCGACGTGGCGCAGGTGTGACATGACGGCATCGAACACGGGACGCTCGTGAGCGGGCCCGGTGGCGAAGTAGTCCTCCAGCAACATGGCCGGAGCGCATTCATGGGACTGCCCGCGCCTGCCAAACTGTCGGTGGCATTTCGGGCAGGCCCAGGCTGGCACTGATGTGTTGCCCTGGCGACTAGGCGTTGTCGAGCGCGTACACCGCAGTGACGTCAGCGGTTACTGATTCCTCGCCCGCTTCAACCGGGGTGCTGGACGCCTTCGCGGCCAAAGGCTCCGGGGAACCAACAGAGTTGGGCTGCGGCTGCGAGGTGTTGTCTACCAGGGAGCAAAGCGTCCCGAGGACCATGCCGGCGGCGGATGCCATCGCGTGTGCCTGTGCTACGGCCTGGCGTACTGCCGCCGCACGGGCCTCGGCGAGGATGGTGCCGTCGTTTTGCAGCGAGAACGAGATGTTGTTCACAAGGATGGAATTTCCGGCGATCTGGGCCGCATCGTCGATGATGCTGCCGGCAGTGTTCAGGTTGAGCAGGGTGACGGTCAGCGTGTCGTTTACCTGGTAGCCCGTCAGTACTTGTTTGGGGCCACTGTAGACGGGCTGGATAGACAGGTTGGAGGTCTGGATGTCGTCCTTGGCCACACCGTCGCTGATCAGTTTGGCCACAACGGCATTGGCCTTGGTCGAGTTGTTGGTGAGGGCGACGTTCGCCTTTGTCGATTGGGTCTGGACCCCGAGGCTGATCGTTATCTCGTTCGGGGGTGCTTGAGCCGTCGCGTAGCCGTCAACCGTGACCGTCGTGGTCCCGGCCGGGCACTTGGGATCCTCCGGCTTCGAAACTGCGGCGGCCAGACGGACCGACGAGCTCCCATGAGACGAGCTCCCATGAGCTGCCAGGCCGGCTCCGCCAAGGAGCATGGCGGCGGCCATCGCCCCTGCTGCGATCTTGAGTACCATCATCGTCCTTCCGTTCAGAGGCTGTTTGCCACTTATCGTTGTGCCCCATTCGGGGCTCGCTTACTTAGTGTGCTGCTCGGAGCGCGATCAACCGGGGAAATCCTTGCCTAGGGGGCCGGCTCCATGCCGAAGCGAGCCATGAGCGCTCGCTCCTCGTCCAGGGCGGGAGGGCCGGGGCGGCTCCACAGCTCGTGCAGGCCGGCGAAGTAGGCATCCATGGCGGGAGCATGGATGACGAGGAGCCGGGCCTCGACTTCCCCGCTGTTGCCGAACGTATGGGCGGTGCCGCGCGGGACGAGGAGGAAACCCTCCGGCCCAACCAATAAGTCCTCGCCCTCTATGACCACCGACACCTGCCCGTCCAGGACGAAGTACGCCTCGGAGCAATTGCTATGGCGGTGCGGCGGAGGCCTGCGACCACCGGGAGGAAGTGTGCGCTCCATGACTGAAAGGTCGCCGCCATCTTGCTCGGCCAAGGCCTTGAAGAACATCATGCTCCCACGTGCCGTGAACTGTCTTACGGCCTCACCGCGTCCCAAAACTTCAGTGCTCATAAGCGGTAGGGTAGCCCGCCCCTAACCTCAGCTGACCGATCAGGCGGCGTCGCTCAGTACCTCGGCGGTGAGGAGCACCGCTGTGTACGCCGTGGCGAAGTGCCCTCCCAGCGCGTCGATAGCGGCGCCGGTACCCGCAAGCAGTTCGTCGAGCTTTCCAGCTGGGAGGTTTCCGTGGCCGCCGAAGGTCGGCACCTGTTCGAGCCACTCGTCCTTCGTATATGCGCGTTGCCAGTCGAACGTCCAGCGTTCCGGCTCAGCGAACACGCCTGATCCCCGGAGCCCGGCCACGACCCTGTCGAACAGTCCTGCGTACGCGTCCATGCCGGGCACTGTGGCGCGAAAGAACGGCGAGCCTGGCAACACGCGGCGGTAGACCGCGGCGAACGCCTCCGCCACGTCGGGGGGAGGCTGGAAGACGTTCCAAAACACCGCGAGGCACCCGTGCGGTCGCAGCACCTCCGCCGCCTTGGAGGCCCCGCGGACTGGGTCAACCCAATGCCACGCCTGGCCAGAAATGACGGCATCGAAGGTACGCCCAACCGCCTCCCACTCTTCGAAGTTTGCTACCTCGACCTCGAACCCGTGCCGTCGAGCGAGCTCCGCCATGCGCTCGTCCGGTTCGACCCCCAAGACCCGGCACCCGAGCGCCCGGAACGGCTCGGCTGACACTCCGGTGCCGATGCCCACGTCGAGCACCTCGGTGCCCCGGCTCGTCGCCATGACCCGGTCCGCGAGCGCTTGTGGGTAGCGAGGACGCGTCCGGTCGTAGCGCTCAGGATCGGAGCCGAACGACTCCGCTAAGTGCCTGGCCTTGTGGAGCTCCACGCTGGCTGAGCCCGGGCCCGGAGGTATAGTGACCATGTGCCCACTCTAAATGGGCGACCGCCCACTTGGCAAGCACAGCAACCCTTGGGACAGACAGGAGAGACGTCACCGTGCCTACGGGAGTCCCCGTGCGCAATGCCCGCGAGCATCTGTTCGATGCGGCCGAGCGCGTCCTTCTCCGCGTTGGGCCGAGCGGCCTGACGAGCCGGTCCGTCACAACCGAAGCCGGCGTTGCCAAGGGCGTCCTGCACCGGCATTTCGCCGACTTCGACGCTTTTCTCGCTGAGCTGGTCCTCGACCGTGCCGAGCGTGTCGGCCGCCAGGCGGCCGCCTTGCAGGACAGCGCTGGGACCGGCAGCGTCATCGACAACTTGACGCAGGCGTTAGCTGCTCTCTTCGGCTCAGTGGCCCTCGAGATAATCGGGCTTCTGATGTCGCGCAATGAACTGCGGGCGCAGCTGTACGAAGCGGGCGCCGGTCGCCTCCCGGTCATCAGGCAGGGCACCGCCATGATTGCCGGCTACTTGGTGGCGGAGCGTGACCTGGGCCGCACCGCTGCGGACACCGACGTTGCGGCTCTGGCTGCAACCCTGATGGGAGCCGGTCACCTGCTGTTCGCCGGTCGGCAAGGCGTCCCGCCCGAGCCCGACGAGGTCCGCAAGATCGTCAGCTCGGTCCTCGCCGGCGTCCTGGGAGCGCAGGTCAGTCTGGCGACGAGGGCGGTTGCGCAGGCAGGAACCGCAGCGGCAGGAGGGCTCCGGCCAGAGCTACCACGCCTGCAACAAGGCAGCTGATGCTGATGCCGTGGACGAAGGCGTTCGAGGCTGCGGCGTGGACAAGCTGGGCGAGCGCATGCTCCCCACGGCTGGCGAGGCGCGCCGAGACTTCGTAAGCACCACCGACGGACTCATGAGCGACAGCTTTGGCTGCTGCCGGGAGCGCGCCGGGGAGGGTTTTGTCGAGCCGGTTGCCGTAGAGGGAGGCGTAGATGCTGCCGATCACGGCTACGCCCAGCGTCCCGCCGAGGATCCGGGTGGAGTCATTGACCGCCGAGCCGACCCCCGCCTGGGCTGCGGAGACGGCACCCATAATGGACTCGGTTGCGGGCGCCGAGGTCAGGCCCATACCAAGGCCGTAGAGGACCATCTGCATGGCGATGATCTCGTAGCTCGTGGTTGTCGAGATGACGCTCCAGACCCACAAGTAGAAGATGCCCGTAGCCAGTAGGCCAATTGTGACGATCGCCTTGGTCCCGAAACGCACAGCAAGGCGGGTGCCAACGATCGAGCCAACGGCGACCGATGCAGCGACCGGGAGAAGACGGACGCCAGCTGAAAGGGCGCTGTAATTGTGAATGAACTGGAAGTACTGCGTGATCAAGAAGATGAAGCCGAACAAGGTGAAAAACGAGATTGTTACGGCGCCACTGGCGGCAGTGAAGCGCATGTTCTTGAAAAGCCGGACATCGAGCATCGGGTGGTCGGTGCGGCGCTCCTGGGCGACGAAGAGCCCAAGAAGGACCGCACTTCCAGCGAAGCCGGCGATCGAGAGCGACGACCCCCAACCGCGGTCCGGCGCTTCGATGATCGTGTAGACGATCAGGCCCATGAACGCTACCGACAGCGCGAAGCCCGCGCCGTCGAGGGGGTGCGCCTTGGGGTCCTTTGACGACGGCGCGCACATGGCAACTAGGACAATCGCCACTGCGGCGACCGGGCCTAGCGTGAAGAAGACGCTTGACCAGCTGAAGTGGGCAAGCAGGAAGCCGCCGACAATCGGGCCGAGCGCGATGGCCGCACCGGCGGTCGCTCCCCACAAGCCGATCGCAAGAGCTCTTTCTTTGCGCTCAGTGAACACGTTCGTGAGCAGCGACAGAGTCGCCGGGAAGGTCATGGCGGCCCCGATGCCCATCACCGCGCGGGCGGCGATCAGCTCGCCAGGGCTGGTACCGAAGCCACCGACGAAGCTCGCTACGCCGAAGACGCCCAAGTCCTGCCATCAGCATGCCCTTGCGGCCGAACCGGTCAGAAAGGCTGCCCGAGGTCAGCAGCAGCGCCGCGAAGACGAGGTTGTAGGCGTCGACCACCCACTGCAGCTGGGTGTTCGTAGCGCCCAGCTCACGGGTCAGCGTCGGCAGGACGTTGTTGACGAGCGTCGTGTCCAAGTTGATGACGAAGGCCGCCATCAGTAGGGACACGAGGACAAGCGGCTTCGAGCGTTCTCGCGTTCATGGCCGGCAGCCTAACGGACTCGGTAGAAATTGTCAACTGAATTAGTTTTGATTTATAACTGCATCGGTGTTAGGATGCTGCCTATGCGGAGTTATGGCCAGTATCTGCTACGATCGCACGTGCCCTCGACGTGGTGGGGGAGCGCTGGACATTGCTCATCGTGAGGGAGCTGCTGCAGCGGGGCTCCTGCCGCTTCACCGACTTGAAGAACGGGCTGCCCGGCATCGCCACCAACCTGCTATCGAGCCGGTTGAAGGACCTCGAGGCGGACGGGCTGATCAGCCGCCAGGACGCTCCGCCGCCGGTCGCAACGGCGCTGTACGCCCTGACCGAGGAAGGCCGGGCGCTCGAGCCGGTGCTGCGGGCACTTGGGCAGTGGGGCCTGCACCTCATGGTTACAGAGCAGGCCGGGTGATGCATTTCGGGCTCATTGGATGGCCTATGCAGCAGAGTCGTTCATAGTGGACGACGACCCGGAGGCCGGCGATGTTGTCGTCCAGCTCATCTCGGGAGACAATTGCGCCGTCATCGAGGTCGGCGGAGGCGAGGTCCGCTCCAGCGTGGGCCGGGCCGCTGCGCCTGACCTCACCCTCGATGGCCCTCCGCGCATGGTCCTCGGGGTGCTCGCCGGGATGGTCGACTTAGCCCAGGCCAGCGATGTCGGCCTGCGCGTCACCGGCGACGCCGACATCCTGGCTCGCCTCCGCCGCGACTGATCCACAGGGGAAGATAGGGCCGCTTACGGCCCGACCTCACGGTCCCTAAACCGCCGCGCCGATGAGGCCGTGAGGATCGAGGACGAACTTTTTCGCCGCCCCGTGGTCAAAGTCCCGGTACCCCCGCTCCGCTTCATCGAGGGAAATGACCTCAACGTTTACCGCCTTAGCGATCTGCACCTTGTCGTGAAGGACCGCCATCATGAGCTGGCGGTGGTAGCGCATCACCGGGCACTGGCCTGTGACGAACACGTGGGACTTGGCCCATCCAAGCCCGATGCGAATGCTCAGGTTGCCGAGCTTGGCGGCCTCGTCAACGCCACCGGGGTCCCCGGTGACATAAAGGCCGGGGATGCCGATCGCCCCACCCGCGCGGGTCACCTCCATCAGTGAGTTGAGCACCGCGGCGGGGACTTCGTGCCTCGAGTCCTCGCCGTGACCACGGGCCTCGAAGCCGACGCAGTCGACGGCGGAGTCCACCTCGGGGACACCGACGATATCCTCGATCTGCTCGGCTACCGGCGCCTTGGCGATATCGACCGTCTCGCAGCCGAAACTGCGGGCCTGGGCCAGGCGCTCGGCAATCCGGTCCCCAACGATCACTACCGCGGCGCCCAGCAAGTGGCAGGAGGCGGCACACGCCAGGCCGACCGGCCCAGCACCGGCAACATAGACAACCGACCCGGGGCCACGCCTGCGCTCACCGCCCCGTGGAAGCCGGTCGGGAAGATATCCGACAGGCAGGTGAGGTCTTTGATCTTCTCCATCGCCTGGTCCCTGTCCGGGAAGCGAAGGAGGTTGAAGTCCGCATACGGCACCATTACGTACTCTGCCTGGCCGCCGACCCAGCCTCCCATGTCGACATAGCCGTAGGCGGCCCCGGGGCGCGCCGGGTTCACGTTGAGACAGATGCCCGGTCTTCCCCTCTTTGCAGTTGCGGCAGCGACCGCAGGCAATGTTGAACGGCACGGAGACAAGGTCGCCCATCTTCACGAACTCGACGTCGCGCCCAACCTCAATGACCTCGCCTGTGATCTCGTGCCCGAGGACCAGCCCTGCCGGTGCCGTAGTGCGGCCGCGCACCATGTGCTGGTCGCTCCCGCAGATATTCGTGCTCACCACTTTGAGGATCACGCCGTGGTCGCAGCGGCGTTCGCCCAGAGCAAGAACTGGGAAATCGATGGCCCTCAACTCGACCTTGCCAGGCTCAACGTACGCAACACCCCGGTTGTCCACCACAATGCCTCCATGTCTGGCCCTCGGTCGCCCGAGTTCCCTCTGCGCCATAACCTGGCGATTTTCAACTACTCAGCGACGAACGCACTGCATGTTCTACAACTCCCTGTTCTACAACTCCGTCCGGCGGCAAAACACCGTTTTACACGTACCCAATTAGGAGCCTGCTCGTCCGGCGGACCCGTAGAGGTGCATCAAGCGCCGGACCTCCTGGCGCATCTTTGCTTTGGCAACGACCGCGGCGTCCACGGGCTTATGCGACCCGAGCAGGTCGTGAGGGCTGACGTCCAGGGCGAGCGCCTCGCGCATCGCACCCAAAAAAGCACGCTTAAGTCCCGTGCCGACGTTGATCTTGGCGACGCCGCCTGCGATTACGGCCGGGATCGCGCCGGCGGGCAGCCCCGTCCCTCCGTGCAGGACGAGGGGGACGCCGGCGGCTTCGCCGACCGCACCGATCCGGTCGAGTTCCAAGGGAGCCTCCCGGCCCTCGAGAAGGTGCACGTTCCCCACTGATACGGCCAGGCAATCGACGCCGGTGGCACGGACGAACTCGGCCGCTTCGTCTGGTTCGGTCAGATGGGAACCGGAGCTGTCCACCGCGGTACCGGTGAAGTTGGGGAGGTGGCCCAGCTCGCCTTCGACCGCGGCGCCACGCTGGTGGGCCCAGGTGGCGAGCTCGGCCACCACTCGCTGCGCTTCATCTTCTGACAGGTCGCACGTGTCGACCATCGCCGCGCTGAAGCCCGCCTCTACGCCCCTTTTTGCCTGTGCCAGCGTATGCGTCTCGTTGAACAGGACACTTACCGGCACTGTTGTCATCTCGGCGGCATGGGTCGCCATGTTGGCGAGGAGCTCGATCCCGCCGCCGTCCAACCAGGCGCCGTCTACCATGGCGCAACCGAAGCCGATCACGACAGGAGACTGCTCCGTCTCGGCCGCCTCGACCACCGCCTCCAAGGAGTAGGAGTCCCAGGCTTCGAAGTAACCAACTGCGTAGCCACCTTTTCGGGCGGCGGCCAGGAGCTCGGGCATGGGCACTGTCGGCATGGGTTGTACCTTTCGGCTCTTAGGCAGGTGCCAGTGAGTGGGCGATGACGAAATCTTCAGCCTGCTGGCGGGAAAACACGCCTGCGGTGCAGCCGAGCGCGGTGCAGGCGGAGGCACCGACGGCGGTGGCGAACGCGAAGCTGCGCTCGAGTGACCAGCCTTCCACAAACCCACAGATGAAGCCTGCTGCGAAGGCGTCCCCCGCCCCGGAGCCGTCGACCACTTCGACTCCCGGCGCACGGAGTTCCGCCCGGACGTCGCCGGCCGCCATCAGGGCCCCGGCAGGACCGCGGGTCACCACGACCGCTCCCGCACCGCCGGACAGGAAAATCTCGGCCTGCAGGCTCGGTTCTTCGGCGCCGGATAGCACGCGAGCTTCGTCCTCGTTGGGCACGAACAGATCTACATGGGGCAATAGGGGAGCGACGTCTTCGAAGCGGACCTCTCCGTCGGCCGGCACGCAAACGTCGAGCACGGTGCGGGCGCCCGATCGGCGGGCCGCGGCAAGGCGTTCGCCCAATTCTTCAGGGTCGAGCCCGGGCAAGACGAGGTAGCCCCCGACGTATAGGACGTCGCCACTGGAGAACGCGACGCCGTCCAGGTCGGCGGCTCGCACGGCGGCGTTAGCGCCAATGGTGTGGATATACCTGCGGTCGTCGCCAGGGACGTCGAGGATGACGGTCTTGGACGTCCCGACGAGGTCGGTGCGGGCGACCCCGGCCACATCTATTCCTCTGTCACCAAGCTGCGATTTCACGAGGTCCCCGAAAACATCGGCGCCCACCGTCCCCCTGACCCCAGCGCTCACCCCGAGGCGGGCCAGGTCGAGGGCCGTGTTGGCGGCGCAACCCCCGGGCTGGAACAGGAAGTCCTCCGTCACCATCAGCTCGCCGGGCCTCGGGAAATGGGCGAGCGGGGGCAGGAACACGTCGGCCACAAGGATGCCGAAGCATGTGACGGTCACGGGCCGGGCTCCTAGTCGGCGAGCTTGGTCGCCCGTTGGATGGCGGGGTCGGTGAAAATGTCCAGCTCGTCCCGGCTCTCGGTGGAGAACTCCGAAACGATGGCGCCGCCTGGGGCCCGGAACCAGTGCCTGGTGCCGGGGTACACGGTGTACTGGTCGCCCGGTTGCAAGATGATCTCGTGCCTGGCGGTGTAGTGCTCCTGGTTGGGCGGCTGGCAGTGGGGGACCGGCGTAGCCTCGCCCTCCACGTAGACGTAGACGGTGCCGCTGCGGCAGCGGAAGGTCTCCTCTTTGCCCGGGCTGCCCTCGTACGGCGGATGTCTGTGCTCGGGACATGTCTGCCCAGGGAACAGGACGATTTCCTTGGCGCACACCCGCGAGGTGTTCACGTAGACGACGATCTCGAGCCCGGTCTGCTCCAGTTCCCCAAGCCCGAAGTCGGCCACTTCCAGGCGATCGGCCTCTTGTGGGGTGATGGCGATACCTGCGTCGTGCAGCGCGGCCGCGGCACGTCCCTGGGCATCTTGCAACTGCTGGCGACTGAGCATACGACCCCCCTAATGCACGAGGTTGAGCGCCTTACTGAGCAAACGCTCACCCCCAGACCCTATGATCGGGTTATGGTAGCAGCCCGCCCGGCACCCCACACCCCCTGCGGACGGTGACGGTGAGCGAAGCGGAAGTCGAGCTGATGACCCGGGTGGCGAGCCTCTACTACATGGAGGACGTCACCCAAGCCGAGATCGCAGCCCGGCTCGGCTTGTCGCGTCCCAAGGTGGGCCGCCTTTTGCAAAAGGCGAGGAACGACGGCGTCGTCGACATCGCGATCAGGACCCATCCCGCGCTGAGCGCCCAGCTCGAAGCCGACCTGGCGGGACGCTTCGGGCTTGCCGGGGCCGTGCTGGTGGCCGACCAGTACAGCCAGGACGCCCAGAGGGCCATGGCTGCGCGCGCCGCAGGGGACCTGCTGGCCCGGTCGCTTCACGACGGTGACGTGGTCGCCGTCGGTATGGGCCGCAACGTCGGTGCGGTCCCCGATCAGCTCTCCCGCCTTAGCGGCCGCTCCTGCACGTTCGTCGCCGCGATGGGAGGGTCGCCGCAGGTTGGCACCGGCATCAACCCCAACGACATCTGCAGGCGCCTGGCCGAGAGGTTCGGTGGGAAGGCAGAGAGCCTCTACGCGCCCGCATATGCCGACAGTGCGGCCAGCCGGGAAGCGTTCATGCGCCACAGCGACGTCCGCGAGACGCTGGCCCGCGCCCGCTTGGCCCAAAGCGCCTTGGTTGGTATCGGCGATGCCCGCAACGACAGCGCGGTCGTGCAGATGGGCTGTTTTTCGGCCGCCGAGATGTCGACCATGAGGGAGGCGGGAGCGGTGGGGGACATCCTCGGCTTCTTTTTCGACTTGGACGGCAGACCGGCTGGGGGTGGCATCGGCGAGCGGGTGGTCGGGCTTGGTGCCGACGACCTGAGGTCGGTCCCCCGGGTCATCGCCGTCAGCAGCGAGGAAGGCAAGGCCCGCTCCGTGCTCGGGGCGCTGCGTACCGGCGTGCTCGACGTTCTTGTCGCAAGCATCGCCACGGCCCGCCAGGTCCTGGCGGCAGCTTGACACCACATCGTTGAACCGCGATCATTAGCTCTATGGGTGAGCAAATGATCGCCGGGGAACCGTCCGCGCCGGCGCTGTACAGAGCGATGCTGCTTATTCGACGTTTCGAAGACCGCGTCTTCCGCTTGTTCCTTGAAGGGGAGATCCCTGGGACGCTTCACCAGTACCAGGGCCAGGAGGCGGTGGCCGTAGGTGTCTGCGATGTCCTGCGCCGTGACGACTGGGTCACTTCGACCCACCGGCCCCATGGGCATGCCCTCGCCAAAGGGGTTTCGTCTCGAGCCGCCATGGCTGAGCTCTACGGAAAGGCAACCGGGGCGTGCAAGGGCAAGGGTGGGTCCATGCACCTTGGGGACCCGGCCGTTGGGATGGTCCCGGCCATCGCCATTGTCGCCGGCGGGGCGAGCGTGGTTTCCGGGCTTGGCCTGGCCATGAAGCTTCGCAAGACCGATCAGGTCGCGGTCTGCTTCTTCGGTGAGGGCGCCACCAACGAGGGCGCTTTCCACGAGAGCCTCAACTTCTCAGCGGTAAAGGACCTCCCGGTCGTCTACGTCTGTGAGAACAATCTCTACGGTGCGTCCACTCGTTACGACCTGGTCTCCCGAGTGCCCGATGTTGCCGACCGGGCAAGAGCGTACGGCGTGCCCGCCGAGATCGTCGACGGGATGGACGTCCTCGCGGTGCGCGAGGCGAGCGCCCGGGCTGTGGCCACAGCTCGCGCCGGCGGCGGCCCGCTCGTGGTGGAGTGCAAAACGTACCGTTTTACGGGACATAGCCGCAGCGACGGGCGAGGCTACCGGACTCGTGAAGAGGAGGAGGAGTGGGCGTCGCGTGACCCCCTGTTGGTGCTGCGGCCCCACCTGGACGACGCCACAGAAGCCCGTTTGGAGGCCGAGGTGAAAGCCGAACTGGACGACGCTGTCGAATTTGCCAGGAGCTCGCCGTTCCCCTCGCCGCAGGAAGCTCTCGAGGACGTTTATGCCTGAGACCGAGATTGTGCCCGAGACCAAGACTGTGCCCGAGACCAAGACTTGGCCCGAGAGCGCGGTTGGTAGTCGCAGACTGACGATCTCCGAGGCGCTGCGCGAAGCCATCGCCGAAGAAATGCGCCGGGACCCCGACGTATTTCTTATCGGGGAGGACATCGGGGTCGAGGGCGGATTCGGCGGCGCCTTCGGTGTTTACCTCGGATTGCCTGAAGAGTTTGGCCACGAACGGATGATCGACACGCCGATCAGTGAAAAGGCGATCGCAGGTGCAGCTGTCGGAGCGGCCATTCTGGGGATGCGGCCGATCGCCGACATGCAGTACTCAGACTTTCTTTTCGAGTGCATGGACGAGCTAGTCAACCAGGCGGCCAAGCTCCGTTACATGTCCGGCGGCAAGCTCTCGGTCCCTATGGTCATGCGAGCCCCGGTCGGAGCGACCACCCGGGGAGCGCAGCACGGGCAGTGCCCGGAGAGTTATTTCGCCCACGTTCCGGGCTTAAAAGTCGTAGCACCCTCCGACGCCTACAACGCCAAGGGCATCCTCAAAAGCGCCATCCGCGACAACAACCCGGTCCTGGTCTTCGAGCACAAGATGCTCTACGGGAGCAAAGGCCGCGAGGCGGCCGGGGGCTTCGACCTCACCTGCGAGGTGCCACTCGAGGACTACGTGGTGCCGATCGGCCAGGCCGTCGTGAAACGGCCCGGGCGCGACGTCACCGTGGTCGCCACCCACATATCGCTCTACAGAGCCTTGGCTGCAGCGGAGGAGCTCGCCGCCGAAGGGATCGAATGCGAGGTCATCGACCCGCTCACCCTGCAACCCTTGGACGGCGGCACCATATTCGGCTCCGTGCGCCGGACCGGTCGTCTGGTGATCGTGCACGAGGACACCCTCACGGGGGGTTGGGGTGCAGAAGTGGCAGCCCGTGCTGCCGACGAATGCCTTCCGTACTTGGAAGCCCCCGTGAAAAGGGTGGCAACCTTGGACGTCCCGATGCCCTGCGCGCCCGTCCTCGAGGATGCCGTGCTGCCGAGCACGGCGCGCGTCGTGGCAGCAGTGAGACAGGTCATGGCCTAGCTAAGTGGCCCACGCCATTCGCATGCCGGCGCTCGGCCAGTCCAGTGACGAGATGAAGCTTGTCCAGTGGTTCAAGGCGGTGGGCGCCGATGTGGTCGAGGGCGAGCCCTTGTTCGAGGCGGAATCGGACAAGACCACCCTGGAGGTCGAGGCGGCGGCCACCGGCACTGTGCTGCAGGTGCTCTGCCAGCCGGGTGAGATCGTTGCCTCGGGCACCGTGATCGCCTGGCTGGGCGAAGCCGGTGAGGCGGTACCGTCCACGAGTGTTCCCGCTCCCAGGGCCCCGGCGCCCGGCAACAGCCCTGTCGCGGCCGAGGCACCGGGGGCGGCTCCCGAGGCCCGGGTGCAGGCCACTCCGGCGGCTCGCACGCTCGCCAGGGAGCATGGGCTCGACATCTCGGGCGTGACTGGGACAGGGCCTGAAGGGCGCATCGAGCGACGCGACGTGCAAGAGACCATCGACAAACGGGGCGCCGGGGCGACGGCGGGAGCGCTGGGCGGGGAGCCGGTGGCGCCGCACCGCCAGGCCATCGCTCGCCGTTTGGCCCGCGCCACCCAGGTGCCTCACTTCTCGATATCCAAGACCATCGACGCCACTGCGCTGCGCGAGCTGGCTGCGGAGCTAGAAGGCCTTACGATCACTCACTTGTTGCTGCAGGCCGTGTCTGCGGCCCTCCTCGAGCACCCCTCACTGGACCGTACCTGGAGCGAACCCGGGCCGTCTTACCGGCGCCTTGGGCGCGGAGATGTCGGCCTGGCTGTGGCGTCCGCCGACAACCTCATCGTTGCTACTGTCCCCTGCCCGGCCAAGCTCAGTTTGGGACAGCTCACGCTCACCGCCCGGCGGGCCGCATCTCTGGCTCGAGAGGGCCGGTTGACCCAGGAGTTCTCCGGGCCTGTGGCTGTGACAGTGAGCAACCTTGGGATGTTCGGCATCGACCGCTTCGAGGCCGTGATCGACCCGGACCAGTGTGCGATCTTGGCGGCCGGGCAGATCCGGGAGCGCCCTGGTGTGGTGGACGGGACGGTTCGCCCTGTGCCACAGCTCGACCTGACGCTTTCGGTCGATCACCGCGTCGCGGACGGTGCCGCTGCGGCAGCTTTTCTCGTGGCGATCTCCGACCGCTTGGAGCGCCCGGGCCGATCTCTGACCTGACCGTCGCCCGGCCGCCGGCACGCCGTCGATTAGCGCGCGGCCCAGGTAACCTCTACACGTCAGACACCTAATTGATCGGAGAACGACATGGAACTGCGACGGATCGGTTCACGGCAAGTCGGAGCGATTGGCCTCGGCGAGATGCCCATGTCAATCGAAGGGCGCCCGGACGAGGCACGTTCGATCGAGACCATCCATGCGGCCTTGGACGCCGGGATGACCCTGATCGACACCGCCGACGCTTACAGCTTGGGCGGCGCCGACACGGGCCACGGGGAAGTGCTCGTAGCCAAAGCGCTGGCGTCGTGGGGCGGCGACAAAGGCTCGATCCTGGTTGCCACCAAAGGCGGCCATGTCCGTCCCGGCGACGGCACCTGGACGGTAAACGGTGACCCCGCCTACATCCGTAGCGCCGCCGAAGCATCCTTGCGCCGCTTGGGAGTGGAGTCCATCGCGTTGTACCAGTACCACCGGCCCGACCCGAAGGTTCGCTACGAGGAGCCGATCGGGGCTTTGAAGCAGCTCCTGGACGAGGGCAAGGTGCAGATGGTCGGCATTTCCAATGCAAATATCGCTCAGATCGACCTGGCCCGCTCCATCCTGGGCGAGGGCAACTTGGTGAGCGTACAAAACCAGTTCTCGCCTGCGTTCCGTTCCAGCGAGGGTGAACTGGAGCACTGCGGTGAACTCGGCATCGCGTTCCTCCCGTGGAGCCCTTTCGGTGGCATTGGCAACGCCGACAGCCTTCGCAACGACCACCCGGCCTTCGTGGGCGTCTCCAATGACCACGGGGTGTCGGTCCAACAGGTGGTGCTGGCTTGGATGCTGGCCAAGGGCGACCATGTGATCCCGATCCCCGGCTCGAGCCGGCCGGCTTCCGCGCGACTGCGCCCAAGCAGCCGACCTCAAGCTCAGCGACGAGGAACTGAGCCGCCTCGACGCCGACGAGCCGTAGCCCTACGGCCTGTAACTCGCTCCGGCTGAGTTACCCCTTGGTGCTCACCGAGTTCTGAATGGCTGTCGGCCCACTCGAAGTTTTCCAAGAAAGATCAGACGAAATAGCCGCGAAGGTTGACGTCCCTGGCTAGAGCCTTGTTGGCGGTGCCGAAGTGCGCCCGCAGGTACTCGGTGCGAGCCGGGGCCCTGCACCAGGCAGTCGGGACCGACCTCACCGCGGAAGCTGGTGCCGTTCTCTGTGACGTACCGAACATGGCTTCAGGAGGCAAAGAGGCGCACCTCCCATAGAGCATGGGCTTCAGCGCCTATCTCGGTAAGGAGAGCCGAAGAGGCGGGCAGTTGAGAGATGGCTTCGGCCAGACTGGCCCAACGCGTGAGAGCACCGGCCTCGCGGGCTACCCGCTCCACGTCGGGGGCCAACTGGGCCAGGCAACGCCCCACTGCAAATGGGTCGAGGCCTAACAGGCGTGTCGCGGCCCACGCCGGCCCGCTGACCGACGCCTGGGCCGCGACAAGAGCCGTTTCGGGCGGCCCAAGCCCGACGCTGGCCGCCAGTGAACCGAAGGCCACCGGGTACATCGGGCCCGCCTGGGCGCGACCGGATAGCTCGGCCAACCAGGCTACGGCGGCAGGTGGCCACATCGCAGCCGCCGCCCTGAGCAGGCCTCGTCCTCTCGCCCTACTGGCGCGGCGCTGAGCGGGAGAAGGGGAGCGGGCGATGGCTTGTGCCTCCAGGGCGAAAAGGTCCTCTAACGAAGGCGAAACCCAACAGCTCAGGGCGGCCAAGGCGGCGTCGACGCGTCCGGTGGTCTGGAGCTGCCCCGCCAGGAAGGCGGCGAGACCCGAGGCATTGCCAACGCGGCCTGACGTCACGGCTTCTTCCAGCCCCCCGGAGTGGGCGTGGCCTCCCGCCGGCAAGCGCCCGTCGGCCAGGGTAAGCAGGGTGCTGGAAGCGAGCACGGCTAGATGATCTCCCATTGCGTGAAACCGGAAATAGTCACGGTCTACCGCGGGTCATCAGCTTGTCTGTCTCGTGCGGGCTCAGTTGCATTTCCTCAGACGGATCATAAGGTGCCTTGCCCGGTCACCACGAAACGCCACGACGCCGCCGACGACCGCTCTCACCAGGGCGGGGAGGCGAGCATCGCCTCCCCGCAGGTGCGCGAGCTGCGCGCGGCACACCCCTTCGTCAATCGGGCTTACATTAGGAGCAGCGGGGAGGGTACCAAGGCGGCCGGGAAGGGGAATGCGGCCGGCGGGCCAAGAGAGGGGGGACTCTGGCCGGCCGGCCGCAGCCGCCTGGACGGGCGCAATCCGACCAGCCGGGGTAATACCTGACCGAATCTATCAACATTATGGAGATAGTGGCAAATTGGGGTTAGAAGTCAAGGCTGCAGGTCGCGGACACAGGAGCCTGCTGCTCAGCGGCGCTTCCCCCTTGGGTATGTTGTTCGGGAGCGGCTCCTAACCCGAGAAATGAGGCGACGTCGTGGGCGTGAGATGGGACCCGACGGACCCGGCCTTCAAGGCCGATCCCTACCCGACCTACCGCGCTCTGATCGAATATGAGCCTTTGCACCGCAGCCCTTTCGGGCCGACGGTGGTGTCGCGTTACGAGGATTGCCTCACGGTTTACCGGCACCCGGCGGCCAGCAACGACTGGCGCAAGTCGCCGGATTGGGACCCGACCTTCGAGACAGAGGATCCAACGCTTTCTTTCCTGTTCTTGGACCCGCCCGACCACACTCGTCTCCGTGGGCTGGTGAGCAGGGCCTTTACACCGAAACGGGTAGACCAGCTCCGTCCCCGAGCCCAGGAGATCGTCGACGGGATTCTTGACGAGGCGGAGGGCGCTGGGAGCATGGAAGTGGTGGACGACCTGGCTTTCCCCCTTCCAGTCCTGATGATCTGCGAGATGCTCGGCGTGCCGTCAGAAGAAGTAGACGAGTTCAAAGAATGGTCGGCGGTCACCGCTAGAGGGCTCGACCCTCCCTTCACCTGGCCGCCTGGGCTCGAGGAACGTTACAACGCAGCCGGCGAGCAGGCGATGGCCTACTTCCGTGACCTCATCGCCCGTCGCCGGAGCCAGCCGGGTGAGGATTTACTGTCGGGCCTTATCGAGGCGGAAGAGCAAGGCGACAAGTTGACCGAGCTCGAGTTGCTCAGGATCCTCTACCTCTTGCTCGTCGCAGGGCACGAGACGACCGTCAACCTGATCGCCAACGGTGTCTTGGCATTCGCTCGCCATCCCGACCAGTTCGAGCGGCTCCGCGCCGACCCCTCGCTAACCCGCAGCGCCGTCGAAGAGGTGTTGCGCTTCGACTCCCCGGTGCACATTGTCGGCCGTGTCGTGCTCGATGACATCGAACTTTCCTGTGGGACCGTGCACCCGACCGAACGCCTGGTCACGCTCCCAGCCGCTGCCAACCACGATGAGAGGCAGTTCGACCGACCGGAGACTTTTGATATCGGCCGGACCGAGAACCGTCACCTGGGCTTCGGTTTCGGCGCGCACACCTGCATCGGTTCCCCGCTGGCCCGACTGGAAGGCCAGGTCGCGCTAGGCACGCTGGCCCGGCGCTACCGGGCCATCGAGCTTCAGCAGGATCCACCGGCCTATAAGGAAAACATCACCTTGCGAGGGATCGCCGCCTTGGGCGTGACCCTTCACTCTTGACCCGGCACAGGCGGATAGATCCTACATATGATACGTTTGTGCTATGGCACGATTGTATCATGTCCCCTCGCCGGCGGCCGCCCTCCTGCAATTGGCGCGGATGAAGAGCGGCCTAAGCCAAGGACAACTCGGTGACCGGGCGGGGGTCCCCGCGACGATGATCTCTGCCTACGAACGCGACCGCCGGCAACCGACTATTCCGACCTTGATGCGGCTCTTGAATGCCGCCGGGTTCGAGCTGAGCATGCATCTCGCCCCGAGTGACACTCATGACGAGGTGCTTGCCGGTCTTGGTTCGAGGCGTAACCCGAGAGAACGTCAGCGTAGAGATCGCCAAATCGAGGCTTGGCGAAACGCAGAGCTGGTTGCTGGCTCGCCACGCTGAATTATCGGCTCACTTGGCGACCGCCAGTGGCGACGCCGTACCATTGCGGCTTGACGCGGACGAGACAGACGCCGAGCTGGCTCTGCTGCGCAGCCGTTAATAAGGACCGCTCCGCTGTGGGCGCTATGAAGAGGGGATAGTTGTGCGCCTCGACGAGATCAGAGATTTGCTCCAGTTCAGGTCCGTAGAGTGGGACACCACCACCCGGCGCCTCAATCGCTGCCTGACAATCGATGACCTGCGCCGGCTGGCCCGGCGACGACTCCCGGGAGTGGTCTTCGACTACGTCGACGGCGCTGCGGACGACGAAGTGACCTTGGCAGCGAACCGGGCCGCCTTCTCTGAGTGGCAGTTCGCGCCTCAGGTCCTGCGAGACGTGAGCGCTCCCGATTTGAGCGCTCCCTTCTTCGGCGGTCGCCGCTATGCCTTCCCCCTCGCGCTGTGCGCCACTGGCTATACGCGGATGTCGCACCCGGACGGGGAGGTGGCCGTCGCGGCTGCGGCGGAAAAGCACAACGTCCCCTACGCCTTGTCCACGGTAGGCAACACGTCCATAGAGGACCTCCGCGCGGTCCGCCACGGCGACCTGTGGTTCCAGCTGTACGTGCTCCGCGACCGAGGGATGGCCAGGTCGCTCGTCGAGCGGGCTCAAGCGAGTGGGTTCGAGGCGTTGGAGGTTACGATCGACACGCCGTTGGCCGGTATGCGGCGCAGGGACGTCCGCAATGGGCTCACCATACCGCCCAGCCTCCGGCTCAGTGCCCTGGCAGATATAGGCACGAAGGTGGGCTACTGGACCAACATGCTCCGGGCCCCGACCCTAAAGTTCGCCAACCTGGGCAACCCAGACGTAGGCGAGAACAAGGTCAACGCCGCCAATATGGCCACCACTTTCGATCCCACCCTGGACTGGGACGATATTGCCGAGGTGCGGTCCTGGTGGCAGGGACCACTGTTCCTGAAGGGCCTGTCGGCCCCGAAGACGCCAAGCGGGCGATGTCCGTAGGCGTCGACGGCCTCCACCTGTCCAACCACGGGGGCCGCCAGTTGGACCGCTCCGTACCAGCGCTCGACCTGGTGGCGCCGGTGCGGGAGGCCATAGGTGATGAGCCCGCAATAATCCTCGACTCTGGCGTCCGTCATGGTGCCGACATCGCCGTGGCCATCGCCCTCGGTGCCAATCTGTGCGCCGTTGGCCGTCCCTACCTTTACGGTCTGGCCGTCGGCGGGGAGCAGGGGGTTTCAAAGGTGCTGGACCTGTTCAAGGCCCAGCTCAAGCTGACTATGCAGCTGCTCGGGGTCACATCTCTGCCCGAGCTGCGCGACCGCGCCCCTGAACTGCTCCGCCGGAAACCATGAGCCCGTCCAAGGCGGCGGTCCGTTTTGCCGTGATTGGCGCCGGCAGAGTTTTCGAGGTCTATCAACGAGCGCTAAGGCAACTACCCGGCGCCGAGCTGGTGGCTATCGTCGACCCGCGCTTCGAGGGCCAGCTATTTGGCGAAATCCCAACATTTACCTCCCTGGAGAACTGTCTCGACAGCTCAGAGTTTGATGCCGCGATCGTCCTGAGCCCCACGGATCATCACGTGGACCAAGCCCTGCGTCTAATTGAGGCGGGACGACCTGTCCTAGTTGAAAAGCCCGTCTCCCTCGATGTCGACCGGATCGAGGTGCTCCGGAAAATGGCCGCTGAAAGAGGTGTAATCGTTTGGCCGTCGCAGACGAATGTCTATGACCCAGACCTACAGCTCCTCAAGAGGAGCCTGGAAGAAGGCGAACTAGGCGATGTGGGTTACGGCTGCTTCTCGTACTGGAAGGAGCACACAGAGGAGATGTCTCGCTCCTATCCGGAGATCCTCGCCCAACACGGGGTGCACCTCATCTATAGTTCCATCTTCCTCAAGGGTCGCGCTGAGCGGGTATCCTGCCATTTTTCTCAGTTCCGCTACCGCGATCCCGACCACTTCGACCAGGCGTCTGTCACGCTGCTCTACCCGGACCGTTCGATGCTCGTTTTGTGTATCTCTATCGCCGTGGGCGGTGGACCCGGCCCTGGGCACACCCGCTTTGAGGTCGTCGGTTCCAAAGGGAGCTTCTGTCGCGACTGGAGAGCTTCGTACGTCGAGCTCCCGACGACGGGGCGCGTGCCGATTGCATATGTGGAAACCTTCGTCCAGCTCTTGTCGCGCTTCTCGGACGCCGTGAGGGGGGGCGACAGCACAGAGCCTTTGTCTTCTTTGGCTGACAGCTCCTCGGCGGAATGTATCCGCCAGGCGTGCTTGAAGTCGGCCAGGACCGGCTCGGTAGTGACAGTCGACTACCGGTAGCCCCTGTCGTAGGTGGAGTTCCTGAGCGCGCGGAAAGCCGATCGGAAGCTTGTACGTCGGGCCGCGTGGTATTCGGCCCAACCCGTGCGCGCCGCGTAGTCGTGCGGGCGGGGCAACGGGGAAAGTTGGACCGGTGGATCCTCGTACCTGGCGCCGAGTCGCGCCGCACCGTATGCCGCGCCCTCCGACGAAGCAGTTGAACTGATGGGGAACCCTGTTGCGTCCGCGATAATTTGCATCCACTCCGGGGACCGACTGCCTCCACCGGTCGCGACAAAGCCCCTGGTCTGGACACCGAAGGCTGTGAGCCGGTCCACCATCTCGGCGATCTCGTAAGCCACCCCGTCCAGCAAGGCCCTTACGACCTCTACGCGTGTGGTGCTGTACGTAAGCCCAACGATGGCCCCGGTGGCAGCCGGATCTTCGAAGGCGAACCGGGACCCACCTAAATGAGGAAGGACGATGATAGAAGACCTCACGTTGTCCACCCCGGCCAGCATGAAGTCGAACGGGTCAACGTTGCTCGGCATAGGACCACCCGCTTCACCGGTCGGGAACTGGGTGCGGAACCACCGGAGCAGAGCCCCTCCCGCGGGACTTCCAGCGATGACCAGGCTTCTCCCCGGCGTAACACCGGGGACACGGGGGAGCTCAGGGCTAAGGTTATTGGCCCCGGTCGCCACGTCGACGGTCAGTACGACGACGGTCCCGATCGAGAGCATGGCCTCGCCGTCTTGAAGTGGCCCGATCCCGTAGTCGGCACAGAGTTGGTCCACTCCGCCGGCAACGACGAGCGTCCCTTCGGCAATGCCTAGCTGTTCACACCCGCCGCCGTGTGCCCGGCCGATAACTTCACCGGACGCGACAACTCGAGGGAGCTTTTCGCTCGAGAGCCCGAGCTCGTCCAAAAGCCCGTCATCCCAGGTATTGCGACGTAGGTCAAATGCGGCGCTCCGCACGGCGAGCGAGCGGTCGACGCACGGCGCAAGATCAAGGCGAATACAGACGAAGTCCATCCAACCCACCAGCCATCGAGCTTGTTCGTAGACCGTGGGCTCGTGATCGCGGAATCCAGAGCCATCTGAACAAAGTGTGGTGAGGGCGAGGTTCAAATCCCCCCAACTGGGTCAGCCGTGCGGCACCCATCTTTTCAAGTACCGAGTGGTACTCGTCCACGGTCCGCGGGTCGATAGAGACAATTGCTGGGCCGAGCACTTTACCGGAGGCAGCGACCGGGAGAGCAACTTCAGCCGCCGCGGCTATGGAAACGGCGTTGACGGGCTCCTCGGTGCCGTAGGTGGCATCGCGACACGCAGACGAAATAGACGACCAGACCTCATCCGCGTCCAACTCCGCCCAGCCCTCGCGCGGGGACCGAAGTGCGTACTCACGGTGACCGCGCCCGATTATGGCGCCAGTCCCGGAGACCGCGACAACTTTGCAACCAGTCGTTCCGATGTCGAGCCCAAGGACCGTCATGACTCGTTGCAACCTAGCACCGGCCCGAAAGGCCGTCGGAATCAGCGCCAGCGAGAACATGACGCTACGAGAGCGCTCACATTTCGCTTTACCCACCACGTAGTCGCGCTGAAGTTGGGCACTTTTACGACGACAGGCGCGTTGGCCCGAGGAAATCCTTGACACCCAGACGATGGGCATGTATCAATAGGGGAGCGAAAAGATGAACCGACTGGTCCACCAGGTGAGACAGCCCAGCTGAGGCGGAGTGAGGACGCCTCTTTCGGGGTATCCACGGCCCGCGTGTTGGTCCTGGGAGATCAAAGCTTAGGTGCAGAGTGTTGGCTGGCCAGCCGGAACGGCATGACAAAGACGTTACTTAGGAGTTCACAACCATAGGGGGTATCTCGATGTCTATTTCTCGTCGGCAGTTCCTCGCGGGAGCCGGGGCGGCGACGGTCGCCGGCGCAGCAGGTTTGCTGCCGGGCACCGCCAGTGCGTCAACCGTGCTGGGCAATGCGGCCCGCTTCCGCTACCAGGGGAGCCAGCAGCCGGTGACCTTAAGCTTGTGGCACAGTCACCCGGAATGGGCGCAACAGATCAATGCTCTTGTGAGCCAGTTCGAAAAACAGCACCCCGCTATCAAGATCGATGTCACAGCGAAGTCGGGGGTCGACTACCCGACGTTGCTCACCTCGGCCCTTGCCGCCGGGAGCGCGCCGAATATCTTTGGGTGCCAAGCAGGCGCCGGGTTCCAGGTGATCGCGAAAGCTGGTCACCTCCGCAACCTCACCGGCAAGGTGAACGTGGCTGCCCTCAATGCCGCCGCCACGAGCGTGATGCCAGTCAACGGCAAGATCTATGCGGTACCGCTCCTCGGCGAGTACACGACGGGTATCTACTATTGGAAGCCGGTGTTCGCCAAGTACAAATTGACGCCACCCACCACTTGGTCCGAGCTCATTAATGTATGTGAAACGTTGCTAAAGGCGGGCCAATCACCGATCCAAATGGCGTCATCGGACGGCACCCTGCCCTCATTTTGGTGGACGGGCCTCATGACGACGGTCCGGGGACCGAATGTGATCACGGAACTTGCGAGTGGCAAAACATCGGTAACAGATGCGGACTTGGTGGCGGCAACCACCTACCTCCAGAGCCTCGTGCCTTACTTCGCTCAGGGTTTCGCCTCGACGGCGTACTACACCGGTAAGGCGCTTTTCGCCTCGGGGAAAGGTGCCATGATCATGGGAGGCTCGGCGGACTACACCGGGTACAAGAACGTGAACCCCAAGGTCGACCTGGGCTTTTTCGCATTTCCCCACTCTGATCATGGCGGCGTAGCGGCAGTCAACAGCGGTGTCGACCTGCTCTACGGGCTGAACTCGAACGTCACTGACCCGGCTTCCATCGCCGCCGCAGAGACGTTCTTCAACTTCTTCCTGACCTCGAAGGTCAGCTCTGAGGTAGCCCAAAACATCGAAATGCCGGACACAAAGCAGGCTCATGTGACCGCCCCGATTTTCGAGCAGATCATCCAACAATCGACGAACAATGGCCCCGAATGGTACGAGGTCCCACAGCTCACCCCGCTATGGAGCTACTCGCTCGCCAACATCGAGAACATGTTCCTCGGGAAGCTATCGCCGTCGGCGTTTGCGGCAGCCGCGCAAGCTACCATCAAAGTATGACGACGCGGCCACGGTGCCGGAACTTCATTGCCACGACAACCCGTCCGTTGAGCGAGTATGTCGAATGAACTAAGCATCCGGGCCGTCGAGGTTTTCTATGGCCCACGCCGTGACCTCGGGGGTAGCTACGGGCCCCCGAGGTGGCAGTTCCTCCGCATCGCGACCGACGCCGGCGTGGACGGTTGGAGCGAAGCAGTGCTCGAGGGGAACCCAGGGGCCGTACGGGGCGCTCTCGGCGAGCTGTCTGAGTACCTGATAGGCAAAGACCCGCGGGCGATCGGCCACCACTGGTCGCGGATGTACACGGACAATTTCTACAGGGGCGGGCCTGTCCTCGTCAGTGCGATCTCGGCTGTCGACAACGCGCTTTGGGACATCAAAGGGAAGCTTCTGGGTGTCCCCACATATGAGCTCCTGGGAGGCCCGGTCCGGACTGCGGTCCCGGTGTATTGCCATATAGGCGGGGCGACTGGCGGCGAGCTCGCCGAGGACGCTCTCCGCGCCGCGTCACGAGGCTTCACCGTCTTCAAGACGGTGCTCTCCGGGCCGGCCCCCCGCATGGGCGAGGTACGCTTCGTCGACTCGGAGGTCGCTCGGTTCCACCAGCTGAGGGAGGCAATCGGGCCCGACTATGAATTTGCGATCGACTTTCACGGTCGCGCCAGCCCTGCTCTTAGCCGGGTCCTACTCGCAGAGCTGGAAAGCTGCCGGCCGCTCTTCGTGGAGGAGCCGTGCCTGCCTGAGAACGTTTTCGCGATGAAGGAGCTACGAGCTTCGACCAGCATCCCGATCACGACGGGGGAACGTCTATTCACCAAATGGGGGTTCCGAGAGGCGATCGAGCAGCGCATCGCGGACGTGTACCAGCCGGATGTCTGCCATGCAGGCGGGATCAGCGAACTGGTGAAGATCGCGGCTATGGCCGACACTCATTACGCCTCTATCGCTCCGCATAACCCACTTGGGCCCGTGGCCCTGGCAGCGAGCCTGCAGGTTGACTGCGTGTGCGAGAACGCACTTATCCAGGAGCTTGTCCGCGATCTCGGCGAGGGCCTGATCGAAGAGCCGTTCCATGTGGTGGACGGGATGATCGCTGCGCCGGCCGGGCCGGTCTCGGGGTGACTGTCAATTTGGAAGCGGTGCGCCCTGCCAGCGCCGAGGACAATTGGACCTGGCCGATCCCGCCATTGAGTTACCGCGACGGCTCGGTCGCCCCGTGGTGAACGGGGGGCTTGAACCGGCGACGAGCGTCTTGGGGCCCGTCTGCGGTAGTTGCGACCGGGCGTGGCCCGGTTCCACCGGGCACCACGCCAAGGCGCAGAAAGCGGTCACGGCCAGCGGCTCGTTTCCTTGCCCCGGCATTGGTGCTTTACGGGATCGTCTTCCTTGTCCCCACCATTGGTAGCTTGCCGCTGAGCCTCAGCGGCTGGAACGGGATCAGCCGCTTCAGCTTTGACGGCTTAGTAAATTTCAGGTCCGTCCTTGACTCGAGCGCCTTCTTGTCGGCGTTGGAACATAACGCCATCATGTTCGTTGCCTTCTTGGTACTCGTCAATGTGGTGGCCTTAGGGACAGCCGTAATACTCGACAAGCGGCCCACCGGCTACACCGTCTACCGCACCCTGATCTTTTTACCCGCAGTGCTATCACTCGTAGCTACGGGCTTCATATGGTCGGTGATGCTGAACCCACAGATCGGGCTGCTCAACCCGGCGCTCCAGAGCATTGGCTTGGGGTTCCTGCAGCGGCAATGGCTCTCCTCTCCACACCTGGCTCTCTTGAGCGTCATCGTTGTGAGCTGGTGGCAATGGGGAGGCGTGCCCATGGTCGTGTACGGAGCGGGCCTCAAGGCGATCCCGCTCGAGCTTCTCGACGCGGCGCGAGTCGACGGTGCTGCGGGGCTACGGCGGTTCCGCCACATCGTCATCCCGTTGTTGCGGCCCGCCGTGGTCGTGAACACGGTGCTGACCTTCGTGACCATCTTTCAGAGCTTTGCTGTCGTCTACATATTGGAAGGTATCGAAGGGGCGCCTGGGGGAGCGACGGATGTCGTGGGTACGCTCATTTACCGGACGGCCTTCGGTGTCGGCGCGTTCAGCCCAACTGCGAACCTCGGCTATGCCGAAGCGAACGCCGTAGGCGTAATGATCATCCTCGGGTTTGGCCTGCTCCTTTTGCAACTGTACTTCCGTCGACGGATCGTTACGCTGTAATGACAGCCACCGGTGTGCTGACGACCGGCAGTGCCGGCATGAGGTCTCTGACGGCGCGGGGCCGGCACGTCTTGGTGCATGGGTTCCTGATCGCATACAGTGCCTTCGCGATCGGCCCGATCGTCGTAACGCTCTTCGCGTCGTTCAAGTCGGAACCGTCGTTTTTCAGTTCGCCGTACTCGTTCCCCACGCACCTCTATTTCTCGAACTACTCTCAGGCGTGGACGCAGGGCGACCTGCTCCCGGCGTTCGGCAATAGTTTCCTCGTTACGATCGTATCGATCCTCGTGAGCAGCACAGTCGGTGCGATGGCTGCATACGCCGTCGTGCGGCTCAAAGCGCGGTTCTCCGGGCTGGTCCAGCTCGTGTTCCTCTCCGGGTTCGTCGTGCCGTCGGTCGTCATCGTCATCCCCGTGTTCATCTTGATGCACGAGCTCAGGCTGGTCGGGTCAATTGGCTCCGTGATACTCCCCTACTGCGCATTCACGGTGCCGCTGGCGTTCTTGATCTTTCTCCATTTCTTCCGGACAGTGCCGGCGGAGCTGGCCGAGGCCTCGTATATGGACGGTTGCTCTCATATCCAGACATTCCTGATGATCGAGCTCCCGCTCCTGAAGCCAGCGATCGCCGCAGTCGCGATAATCAATGGTGTATTCGTATGGAATGATTTCCTGCTCCCCCTCATAATCGAAACCAGTAGCTCGACGTACACCGTGCCCGTTGCTATCGCCAGCTTCTTCGGGTCATATTCAACGTCGTACGGGCTAGTGTTCGCCTCTGTCATCCTGGCGTCGCTGCCGGTAATCGTCCTGTATATTGTGCTCAGCCGGCTCTTCGTGGAAGGCATTACGGCCGGGGCCATCAAGTAACACACTGCCGGTCCAGGGAGGGTTGTGGGCGCGTCGTTGTCGGAAGAGAGTGTCGAGGCAGTGGGGTTGTGGGCGCCTCCGACTGATGACATTGTGGGGCGGGCTCGGAGCCGGGGATGCGGCCATGGCGAACGGTGCGCCGGCTGGAGGCTTGGGTGAGCACGGTCGCTGAGGACGAACAGGACGGCCCTCTGAGCGCTTTGGCCAAGGGCCTCCTCGTGATGGAGGCGCTGGTCGAGGCTGGCCGACCGCTCCCGCTTTCGGCAGTAGTGGCTCGCACTCAGTTGCCAAAGGCGACGGCGCACCGAGCGGTGCGCGTACTCGTGCAACGGGGATGGGCACAACAGACCGACCACGGCTACTGGTTGGGGAACCGGCTACTTCAGGCCGCCTCCGCCTTCGAAGGGTCGTTGGATCTGCGACGGGAGACACGGCCAGCTCTCGAAATGTTGCGAGACGAGTTTGACGAGACAGTCCACCTGGCCACCCTTGACCAGGAGTACAGGGTCATCTATTTGGAGAAGCTGGTGCCGTCTTCCCAGGTCGTCGGGCTCGTTCGGGGCTCGGGAGTTGGTTATACCGCGCCGGCTTACTGCACCGGGGTGGGCAAAGCCATGCTCGCGTTCCTATCTCCCGAGGACCTGGACAAGTTCTTCGCCATGACCGAGCTGGTCGCGCTCACGCCACAGACATTGCACACACACGCGCGGATCTCGAGGCGTCACTTCGTCGGGCCCGGCGCAAAGGCTATGCCACCGACAACGAGGAGCACGAGCCGGGTGTTGCGTGCATCGGTGCCCCCGTACTTGGGCGGAAGGGGGAAGTCGTCGCAGCCATCAGTGTCGCCGGTCCAGTCTCGCGAATGAAGCAACACTTGCGGGACTCAAAAAGCGGGGACCGGGTTTGCGAAGTCGCAAGGACGATGTCGGGCCTTTTAGGCCACGGGAGGGGAGCTTGAGGTGGTTGACCAACTCATTGGTCGGGACCGATGACTGACGAGGTCCGGGGGTTCCTGACTGAGATCGGCCTGCACAAGGGAGAGGTTCAGCGCTTGGCGGAGTCGGCCAAGCGGTTCCCTGACGGGGCTCAGTACCGGGTCGAAATCCCGTCGGTCGAGGGCCCTGGATGTTTTGAGGCCGTGCTCGACCGGGCGAAAGAGCTTGGTGTCCCTGTACACCGCGTGTCTCAGGGCTCAGGAGTGTGCCTCATGCTGGACGGCGAACTCGATCGCTACGCCGAGCTCGCCGCCAGCAGCCACACCGAGGTGTCTCTTTTTGCTCGGCCGAATGCCGGATGGGGGCTGTCAGCGAGCGCACGTGTAAACCCAAGTTTCGGCTCCGTAGCGTACGGTCAGGAACAGCTTGTCGCAGTCCTCGGTGATTGCTTGAGGGCGGCCGGACATGGCTTCCGTTCGGTCCTGATCGCAGATATTGGTGCTCTCTACGCGTTTGGGCGTGGCCGTGAGAGCGGTTTTCTCCCGCCAGATATGCAGGCAAAGGTATCAGTGATGTTGCCCGTCGCCAACGCTGCGACAGCTCGGGTTGTCGAGCAGCTGGGAGCATCCACGATCAACCTTCCGTACGATCTCCCGCTCGCAGATATAGCGGCGATACGGGCCGTTGTGGACGTCCCACTTGACATCTATGTGGAGTCGCCCGACTCCGGTGGGGGCATCATGAGGTACCACGAGATTGCGGCGCTAGTAAAAGTGGCGGCCCCCGTGTACCTAAAGTTCGGGTTACGCAACGCCCCAGATGTCTACCCGTCAGGATCTCACCTCGACGCCACAGCGATCTCGCTGTCTAGAGCGCGGGTGCACAGGGCGTCGTTGGGCTTGGAGTCGCTGGCGCGAGAAGCTCCTTGGTTGCAGATGTCGCAGCTCGGTGCAGCCGATCTTGCTGTACCGTCCGCCGCCGGTGCGCGAGCGAGGCAGAACTCCATACGTAAAGCTCCACCCATAGGCCCCGAGTAATAGTCCGTTAGCCTTTGAGAATGGGTGAACGGGGACGCGCTTGGCAAGGATGACCCTGCATGCGATCAGGACAATGCTCTTTGTCCCAGGCGACAGGCCTGACCGGATCGCTAAAGCCCTCTCCAGCGGGGCAGACTGCATTGCTGTTGACCTGGAGGACGCAATTGCGCACTCTCACAAGGTGCAAGCAAGGCAAGGTGCCGTAGAGGCCATTTCTGTTGCAAAGACAGACGGCCCTCTGATAGCCATCAGGGTCAATTCGCCGACAAGTGTGCAACTGGAGAGCGACCTAGAGGCCTTGCTGCCCGTCTGGCCGGTTCTTGATTTCATCGTCTTGCCAATGGTGAGCAATGCTAAGACCATTTTGGACATGGTGGAACGGCTCGCCGAGGCGGACGAATTCGCTAAATGTGCAGGTAGCGGGCCGAGGCTCATACCGCTAATCGAGACAGCGCAGGGTGTACTTGCGGCAAAAGAAATCGCGGCCGCGCACCAGCGTGTCTACACCCTGGCGTTCGGGCCGGCGGATCTTCTCTCGCCAGCTTGGGGTCACCCCGACCGCCGGTGGTACCGAGTTGCTTCAGGCTCGCTCCAGCATCGTGTTGGCGGCAGCTGCCGTAGGCTTGGTACGGCCCATAGATGGGCCTTGGCTGAACATCCAAGACGACGCAGGCCTCCGGCGCTCCGCCGAGCACGCGCGGTCCTTGGGCTTCTCAGGCAAGCTCGTCGTCCATCCCCGCCAGCTGGACTTGGTCCGCCAGGCATTCACCGCTACCTCCGAAGAGCTCCTGTGGGCGAGTGAAGTAGACCGCGCTTTCACCGAGGCCGAAGGTCTGGGAGTAGCGTCGATCATGTTGGCCGACGGTACTTTTGTCGACTATGCCGTCGCTCTTCGTGCTCGGGCGCTTCTGGCGGGACCAGACGCTTCTTCGAGCAGTATATGAACCTTGGTGCGAACCCTGGTAGCTCGCGCGACATAGGGTCGCCGGCTCCGCGGCCGACTCGTCTGAGCCAGGTGAACTCAACGATATGGACACTCAGACGACTGGTCAAGCTGCTCGTCTGCTCAACACGAGTATCCCTCGCGTCAGGCGCGCACTGGCCGGCTCTGGGCTGGCTGTCACCAGGAGCGAGGGCCGTTGGGCACTGATCCCTTCCTCCACGTACCAGCATTTGGAACGGCAGCTTGGGGCGGTCCCCGACGTGGCAGGCCTCAAGAGGGAAGAGGCCCTTGTCCTCGCCATCTTGAACCGTCGGCCCCTGGGTCTGACGTCGGCCCGGGCTGCCGCTGCGGCCGGCAGCGTATCGCCAACGTCGGCGAGCCGAGCGCTTACCCGCCTGCACGCTCTGGGCTATGTGACCCGGGATGTGGAGAAGCTGGTCGAGGGGAGAGTGGTAGAGCGGCCAATCTGGCGCATCAAGCGGTCCGGCGCACCATGGCAGCAGGTTGCACCCCTCATCCGGCAAGTCGTCCTCCCGGCGGCTCAGGAACGGCCGCGGGCGCTGCCGAGGCGTGTCCCCGGACGGCGGGCCCACCTTTTCTGGAACGCCGACCTCAGCAAGGTCCAACTGCCTCGCGACGCTCGCTACGTGGCCGGGCGTATTCTCACGTCCAACGACACCCAGGCGTTGGCCTGGATGGCTCGTTCGCTCCCGAACAAGGCCATTATCGACGCCTCCTAGGCGCGAGGCATCGACAAGCAAGTACAGGCCCTGGCCCGAAACCTGGCGTAACCGGCGTGAGCCTCCCACTGTCGATTAGCAGGTCCTTCCGCCCGGTACACAGGCAGCCTGGGAAGAGCTGGTCGACCTCAGACCTCCTCCCGCGTACCTCGTCGGAGGCATGGCTATCGCGGCCCACCTCCGCCACCGGGTCAGCAGGGACTTCGACTTCTTCTTGAGCGAGCGCGTCGACATGGACGGCCTCTACGACCGCCTCCAAGCGACCGGGCATTTTGTGGCGTCTCACGTGGCCCCCGGCACGATCAACGGCGTTCTCGGTGAGGCGAAGGTGCAATTTCTCCTGGCCGATACCCAGAGCAACACCGAGCCGCTGGCAGTCGTCGATGGGATCCCGATAGCTGGGCTCGGCGACCTCTTGGCCATGGAACTGAAGGTCTTACTGGCCAGAGGGGAACTTCGCGACTACTTCGACATGATGACCATTGAGAAGCGCACTCCACTAACAGCTGAAGAGGGCCTCGGGATCTTCTTAGAGGGTTACCGGACAAAGGCTCCCGACGACGCTGTGACCCCTATCGTTCGAGCCCTTGGGTCACTGGGCGACGTCCAAGATGACCCGGGCCTTGCGGTGAAACGCTCCACAATCGAGAAGTACTGGGCCAAAAGGCAGAGGGATATCATCGCCAATCTCGAACGAGGAACCGTTTCCTAGCGCTCGCCTAGGGCGAGTACTGCCGCACTGATGTCTTCGCGGCCATGGCCGGCTTCGACCGCCGCCTGCCACTGGGCCGAGAGCGCCTGTAAAAGCGGCAACGGGCTGTCGTCTGCTGCACCGATCGCGAGGTTGATGTCCTTCAGCGCCCACTCGAGCGGGAACTCCGGAGCGAAATCGCCTGTTCCCATCTTGTGAAGCTTGGCATCGGCAATTGGAGCGTCCAAGGGACCACCCTCGATCACCTCCTGCAATTGTGCGGCGTCGATACCGAGCTGGCGGGCCAAGACAAGTGCTTCGGCTACGCCCTCTATCAGCACCGACATGTAGGCATTGACGACGAGCTTCATGCGGGTGCCTTGACCCGCTTCGCCCAACCACACTGTCTTGCGCCCGATTGCGTCGAAAGCAGGTGCCACGATCGGCTGGGCCTCGGGTGGTCCCGATGCCAGGACGAGCAACTGCCCTGACTCAGCAGGCCCTTTGCTGCCGGAGACCGGTGCGTCCACGAACATCACGTCTGTGCGGAGCTTGGCGAGGCTGCTCACGAGCCCGGTCGTGCCCTGCAAGCCGATGGTCCCCATCTGCGCCAAGACCGCACCAGCTGCAAAAGCATCGCTCACCCCGTCGTCCAGGAGGGACGCGCTAACTATCTCCACGGTCGGGAGCATGGTGATCACCACCCGGGCACCTTGGACGGCGTCGGCGACCGACGCAGCGACCGATGCCCCGGCTTGCGAAAGCGGCTCGGTCGCCGACTTCGAGCGGTCCCAAACCGTCGTCGGTAGCCCGGCGGCGATCAGGTTGCGGGCCATCGCGGAGCCCATGATGCCGGCACCGATCACGGCAACCCGCGAGTGCGTACCTACGTCGCTCACGCTTCACCTCATCTCATGGAGGTTGGTATTGCTAGGGAAGCTTATAGGGCTTTGGCCCCAGCAAGGCCGGCTCTCAACTCGGGGGCCGCATGCCCGGGACCAATGGCATGAAGTCGTTGCGGTGCACGCTCAATGTAAGTGCCGGCGTCGCCGCCATGACATCGGCTTGGCGCGGGACCCCGTGAAGGGCGGCGATCTCGCCGAAGGAATCCCCCGGTCGCAGGTCCAGTTGGTGACCGTCTGCGATGACAACGGCATGTCCCTGCAGGAGCAGGAAGAAGCAGTCCCCCTGGTCGCCCCGCTTTATGATCGACGCACCCGCCGGCCACTGTTCGCGGACGCCTCGGTCAGCCAGTTGCCCCAATGCAACGCCGCCCACGTGCGCGAGGAGCGAAACCCGCGATAGCGCATCGACAAGCCCGGCCTTCGTCCATTGCGTGCCCTCCGGCACCGAGGAGCCAAGGGCTCCGGGCGCATCCTCCAGGTCCGCTACGGCGACCGCTGCGAGGAAATTCTCCCGCGATAAGGCAAGTAGGCGCATAGGGCTCAGAGACCTCACGGTTGCCATACGGGGCACGTCGCGCAGCAGGGCACGCTCGCCGAAACTGTCCCCGCGGCTCATTGCGCCCACCACGTACCCGTTGACGAGCACGTCGGCGCTTCCCGAAACCACGATGTAGAAAAGGTTGCCTTCATCTCCCTGGCGGACGACGTCCGTCTCGGCCGCCGGGACGAACACGGGTGCCAACCGGCCCACGAGATTTTCCAGCGACGGGACGTCCAAGGAGTGCAACCAGTGAACTCCGTGGACCAGATCGAGCAGTTGGGCTCGCTCTCCCGCGGTGGCATCCATCCGGTGCAGCATCTTCCACCCGGTGACGGCGAAGAGCGGGAGGGGTACGGCGGCCACCCACAGGGTCCCGCGAACCCCGATGAGCAGGACCAGGACCGGGGCCAGGAACCCTCCGAGGCCTTCGAGGGCCAACTTGGTCGATTCGATGATGCCGGTCACCCTGGGGGCTATGGGTGTCTCCACCAACCGGTACACGATCGACGTGGTCGCTATGTCCGCCAGTGCCATCCCTGCCCCCCAGGCCACCACGACGGCCATGGCGAGATTGAAAACGGGCACGCCGGCTACAACGGCGAGGGGTAGCCCGCAGGCAACGAGTGCCACCACGGCCGGGGTCCCCACCCGAGCCCGCCTCAGAAGGAGCGAGGAAAGTGGTGCGGCGATGAGCGAGCCAACGCCGGCAGCCAACATCAGCAGCCCCACACCCGTACTGCCCGCGTGCAGCAGGCGGATCGATGCGATGACAGCGACTGCAAGCCACATGCCGCGCACGAAGGTCCGCAGACCGCTCAGCACGAGTATCCCACCGAGATGGGAGCGACGAGTGACCTGCTTAGCCTCGTCGACCGCCCTCATGAAACGTGCCAGGACCGGCCCTGCCTTGGCGGGTCGCGCCTCCTCTCGGGGGACGAGCCCGGCCGTCTTGACCCCGAAGTTCAACGCCGCTGCGACGACAAACAGACCTGCCGCCCCGGCGAACACGACGGCCGGCGTGGTCACAGCGAGCAGCGTCCCACCGGCGACACCCCCGAGCGCCTGGCTTAGCGTCTTGACGGTACTCGTCCCTGTGGCGGAGGCGACCAGTTCCTGGGGGCTCCGAGCCAGGAAACGAACTATCCGTGACTGGGCCGGCCGGTACTGGCCGGAAGCGGCCGAATCAAGAGCCAGCAACACAAGCAGGACGACGAGCGGGGCTCCGGCGGCGACAAAGAGAGCACTGGCTACCAGGCCCAGAGCACGCGCCGTCGAGATCCACGCCGAGCGCGTTGCGACCGTGGCGCAGCCAAGACGGCGTGCCCATGAGGCTGCTGATGGCACCGACGAAGAAGCGCAACCCGACGAAACCGACTGCGATTGTCCCGTCCCTGCGTAGGGCGTGTACTGAGAGCGCCGTGACGTAGGCCCATTCGGCTGTGCTGACGAAGGCGAAGGCGACAACGAGCTGCGTCAGTGGCCGGTTCGCTCCCAGTGTCTTCATCGGGCCGGGCGGCTTGGGGCGATGGGCGGCCGCGGGGCTCAGGGCTGGGTAGTGGCACCTGTTGAGCGCGGCGAGAGGTACCGGCCGCGTCTGTCACATCTTGAATACTGGTTAACGAATGCAGTTCCCGCAACAGTGCACGGCCCTCGCAGGCGGGCATCTCGCGCAGGCAATGCCGCTGTTCAGGCTCCGTTAATCGGCTGTTAACCCCCTGTGGCCTTGCTCAGCTGCTCGCGCAAAGGCTCGCGCACCACACAGTTCGAGAAAGCAAAGGACTCCGCCAACGCCGACCAGGTCGTCGTCGCTCAGCCCCTCGAAGGCGGCCGCGTACTGCGGCGCCAACGCTTGGGCAACCGTAATGTTGAGCAGCAGCGTCCGTACCCAATCGAACCGGCCCCATGGGTAAGGCTCGAAGTCGGGGGCCTCGTGCGCGATGAGCTCTTGGACGGGCCGGCTGACCTCGGCAAGGCCCTCCCCGTCCGTACCCCACTGATCGGCGGCCAGGCGGTCCTTTTTGGCAATGAAGCCACCAAAGCGCTCGAGGTACGGCGAAGTAGGCGCCACTGTCAGGAGGCCCTGACGTCCCACGTCCTTATAAGTCCACAGCGCCCACCCAGACCCGTACTGGCGGTATATCTCCAACTGGTCGGCAAGGATCTGCCTGCGTTGCCCGTCGATCGCCTCGTCGCCCGTATAGAGCGGGCCAAACTCTCCGACGTACAGCGGGGTCCCGGTCCGGCGCGCATATTCTGAGCGCTTCAGGAAAGTCGCTTCTACCGCCGCCTTGTCCACGTAAACGCCATCAGTCAGTCCCGGGTAGGCCCGCCCCGCCCTAAACCCGAGCGGACGTAGTCGTGGCACGTGTACACCGTGTTGTCCCATTGTTCCCCGAAGATGTCGAACTCCGTCGCGTACGTGTTCCCGTCGACGAACAGGACGTGGTGCGGGTCCACTCGGCGGATAGCTTCCAGAAGCCGTGCGTAGAAGGGGCCGATCGCCTTGCGAGACTCGTCTGCCGGTTCGTTCAGCAGGTTGTAGCCCGCCACCCAGGCCTCGTCCTTGTAGTGGTCCGCGATCGCCTCCCAGAGGTGGACCGCCCTGTCTTGGAACTGGCGCTGCTCCCAGAAAAGCGCCCGGTGGGTGGCATTGTCTGAGTGCCAGTGCTGATTTTGCGAGCCGGGCACCGCATGCAGGTCGATGATCGAATAGATGCCGTTGGCAGCACAGGCGGCTATCGCCCGGTCCAGGTGGCGGAACCCTTCTTCCTTGACCACGAAGGGGTCGGCGTCATCCTCAAGGTGCCTGTAGTTGACGGGGATCCGGACCGAGTTGACCCCGAAAGAAGCGAGGAAGGCCGCGTCCTCGTCCCCGAAGAAGTTTGACAGGAAGCTCTCGAAGAACAGCTCGTAACGCTCTCGGCCCAGGACCTCCAGTACTCCTGAGCGCATCATCGATTCATTGGCGGCAAAGCCTGTGATGAAGTTCTCCATGTTGAGCCATCCACCGATGCAAATACCTCGCAGGCGGACCGGCTCCCCGTCTATCCCGACAACTGTGGTGCCCTCGGTGTGAACGAACCTCTCGACGGCGCTCATGAAGCCCTCCTGACTGTGCGCGGTGGTGCTCCGGTGCTTTCCCGCACCACCAAGGTGGTCGCCAACTCAACACTGCGGTCTTCTTTGCTCGTCCTTTCCCACTGGGACAGGACGAGGTGGACCGCCGTGCCTGCCATCTCGGCCAACGGTTGGCGGACCGTGGTGAGCGGCGGGGACATCCAGCGTGCTAGCGGGATGTCGTCGAAGCCGACAAGGCTCAACTGCGCCGGCACTTGTACGTGGGCGAGGCGCGCCGCCTCCAGCACGCCCATAGCCTGTAGGTCGCTGCCGACGAAGATCGCGGTGGGGCGGTCGTCCATCGAAAGCATCGATGTCGCGTGCTTGAAAGCCGCCTCGACATGGAAGTCCCCCCAACGCACCAGTTCAGGGTCGACCGGCAGCCCGGCAGCCTCCATTGCGGAGCGGTAGCCGTCCATACGGGCGCGGCTGCAGAACAAATCAGGAGGGCCAGAGATAATAGCGATCCGTCGGTGGCCGAGCTCAGCCAAGTGGCGCGTCGCTGCGTAGGCACCCGACCAATTGGTGGCGCCCACGGTGGGGACGCTCGGGTCGGGTTCCCCGCGTGGGTCGATCACCGCCAGGGGTATGCCCCGCGAACGAAGGGCTCCCTTCTCCCGTTCGCTCAGGCGCGCCAGGAGCACGATTACTCCCTTGGTGCCACGGGCGGAGATGTCGTCGAGCCAACTGCCGTGCCAACCGCTATCGGGCAGGACGTTCACCGCAACAGTGGTATGCATCCGTCTGGCAGCTTCCACCGCTCCGGCGATTATCTCGGTCGCCCACGGGTTGCTCACCTCGCGTAGCACCAGGTGCACTATCGAGGCAGGCCCCTTCGTCGCCGCGAGCCGCCGCTCATAGTTGTGCCGGGAAAGGAGGTCCTTTACACGGGTGCGCGTTTCCTCCGAAACACGGTCGCTGCCGTTCAAAACCTTCGACACGGTCGCGACCGACACGCCAGCTTCGGTGGCTATGTCGCTCATGGTCACACGCCTGGGGGCTTTGCGGCGACCGGAGCCGCCGTGAGAGCCGCCGCCACTCGGTACCACCATCCTGGATCCTTTCCCTTCCGTTGGCGTTCAGTCCGCAATGATTCTCGCACCTCACTTGGTACTTGATCGCTGATCGCGCCGCGGGCAGCCCATACGCCCGGCACTTGCAGGCCGGCCGCTGCAGCGAAATCGAGAGTAACATCTGCGAAAGATTCTGTCAACAGAACTCCGGCGTCGTGTCGCCGGTGGAGCGCGCCGGACCTGTCCCGGCCGGGAGCCCAGGTACGCCCGGTGACCGAAGTTCTACAGCTCTAGTAGGCAGAAAAACGACCTGCGAAAGTTCCTGCGGGCCCCTTGACGGCCCTTACGGTCGGGGGTAGAGTTCGCTAAAACACTGCGAAAAGTTTCCGCAAACAGAAGGGGAGGGGACATATGATTCGTCGACGCAAGTCCGAGGCCTGCGCGCTCGCAGCGCTGTGCCTTAGCGTGCCGCTCGCGGCCGGGGCACAGGCAGGAGCGGCACAGACGCATCCGGCGACGACCAGGACGCCGGCGTCTATCTCGGGGACAATCAACTGGTGGGGGTGGACGCCGACAGACTCGGCTGAGGCAAACGCCGAAATTGCCAGTTTCAACAAGGTCTACCCGAACATAAAAGTCAACTTTAAGCTGATCACGATTGCCAACTACGTGACTGCGATCCGCCCTGCGCTCGTGTCAGGTGAGGGACCGGACCTGTTCGAGCTGCAGCCGGGCGCCTACGTGACAGAGTTCAACTCCTTCGCAACGAACATGGCACCTGTTGCCGCGCAGGCGCTCGGGAGCAACTGGCAGTCGAAGATCGCCCCGAGCGGTGTGAGCGGCTTCACCTACAACGGCAAGCTCACGGCGCTGTCCGTCGGCTCGGTGTACGCCGGCACATTGTGGATCAACGAGGACCTGTTCAAGAAGTACAACCTCTCGCCGCCTACCACGCTCGCCCAGTGGGTGAGCGATTGCAAGACCTTCAAAGCCGACGGCGTCGGCTGCTTCGTGCAGGGCAACGAGACCGAAGGCTTCTTGCAGGACACCTTGCAATCGATCACAAACTCCGTCCAGCCAGGGCTATGGACCGCGGCGTCCAGGGGTCAGGCCGACTGGACCAGCCCCGGCATCGTAAAGGCATTGACGATCTGGAAGGGACTCTTCTCCGACGGGATCATGGAGCCGGGCTCGCTCGGTGTCCAGCAGTACCCCGATGCCAACAACGAGTTCCTTACCGGCAAGTACGCGATGATCATGATGGGGACCTGGTACACGGCGAACGTGACGAAGACCGGCCTGACATCGGCGTTGCAAGCGGCCGGGGTCAGCAGCCCGAAGCCGTTCCCGATCCTGCCGATAGCGTTCCCCAACGTCGCCGGGCACCCGAGCGCAATGTACGGTGACGCCGACTACGGGCTCGCGGTCTACAACAAGTCGAAGAACACTGCTGCAGCGGAAACCTTCGCCAAGTGGCTTGCCGCCTCGGCTTCGGGCCAACAGTACGTAGCCAATCAGCTCGAAGACTTGCCCTCGCTCAAGTCGGTGACCCCGAACTACGCGGCAGCAGGGATCGTCGACCCCAGCTTGCAATTGGGCGCCGTCAAGAAACTCGCTGCGAGCGTTGGGAGCGTTACCGAACCCCGTGAACTGCTCCTCAGCTCGGCTGTCCAGATGGGGCCGGGTGGCATCCTCTCGGCCGCACAGGGTGTGGCCACTGGCTCGGAGACGCCGCAGGCAGCGGCGAACGCTCTTCAGAAGGCAGCTGTCGCCTCCGGCGTGAAGTTCAAGTAAGCCGCAAGTAGCGGGATTAGGGAGAGCGGGCGTTTCGCATGGCCACGGTCCACCAGGACCTCGGCAGTCTTTCCGGCGAAGCGCCCGCCCCCTCCGCGCCCGGGCTCGGCCGCCGTCGGGGTGTCAAGGTCGCCTCCGGCCTCCCCTGGATCCTCCCTGCGCTCGTCCTGTGCGTCGGGCTCATCTATTACTGCATCGGCTACACCGGTCTCATCTCGACGTGGACCTGGGACGGCATCAGCCCGAACCCGCAGCACGTCGGCTTCGGGAACTACACCCAGCTTTTCCACGACCCGGTGTTCTGGGGCGCGGTGCGCCACACGGTGGTGTTCTTCGCGGTCACCTTCACGGTCCAGACCTTCCTCGGCCTCACCTTCGCCGTGCTCCTGCACTCGCGGATCCGTCTGGCAGTGCTCTATAAGGTGATCATCTTCATCCCGGTCGTGCTCGCCCCGGCGATCATGGCGCCGGTCTTCCGGGCGATGCTGGCGCCCGGAGGGCAGTTCAACGAGGTGCTCCAGCACGTCGGGCTCGGCTCGCTGACCCAGCCGTGGATCGGGCAGACGTCGACGGCGCTGCCTGCGCTCATGGCGATCACCATCTGGCAGTTCACCGGCTTCACTTTCGTCCTCTACTACGCGGCGATGAGCCAGATCGACCAGTCGGTCCTCGAGGCGGCGCGCCTCGACGGCGCCGGCAACTTCAAGGTGATCACCCGGATCGTTTGGCCGAGTGTCGCCGGCACGACGTTCGCTCTGGCGACCCTGAGCGTGATCGGGGCGCTCAAGACCTTCGACATCCCATGGTTGGTCACCCAGGCGGGCCCCGACTATGCCACCAACTTTTTCGGGACCTACATCTACCAGGAGATCATCCAGCTCGACAACGTCGGCTATGGAGCGGCACTTTCGATCGTCCTGCTCGTGATCGCCGTGATATTCGGGGTCGTGCTCCAGCTGTGGCGCAGTAGGAGAGCAGTGGCATGATGTTCGAAGTCAGCAAGCGCTGGAAGCGGGTCATCCTTCAGGTCGTCGTCACGATAATGGTCGTGCCGTACCTGTTCCCTCTCATAGTGATGGTGCAGGGCTCTCTAGCTGGTCGTGGGTTCGAGAACTACAAGGCGGTCGCCGAGGTACCGGGCTTCGCCCGTTTCTTCATAAACAGCGCCATCATTTCGGTCAGCGTGATCATCCTTGTCTACCTCTGCGCCATGCTCGCCTCATACGGCTTTGCCAAGCTGAGGCTCTTCGGGCGCGAGGTGTACTTCTGGATGCTGCTCGCCTGCCTGACGCTCCCGGAGGTTGTGCTGCTCGCCCCGCTGTTCACCACCGACCAAAAACTGGGCCTGTACAATACTTATTGGGCGGTCATCCTCCCGCTAGCCGCCTTGCAGATCCCTTTTGCCGTCCTTTTGACGCGCAACTTCATCAGTGGCCTGCCCAACGAACTGTTCGAGGCAGTCCGCGTCGATGGCGCCGGGCCGGTCCGGACGTTCAGGCACCTGATCGTCCCGCTCACCCGACCGATCGCTGCCGCTGTTGTCATCTTCACCCTTATCGCCGCTTGGAACGACTACCTGATGCCGCTCGTGTTCGAGCAGGCGACGAACATGCAGACGATCACACTTGTACCACAGTTCTTTATTGGTGAGTTCAACGACGACCAGACGAAAATCCTCGCCTCAGCCGTGGTGACGGCGATCCCCGAGATCGTCGCCTACCTTGGGCTGCAAAGGCTCTTCGAGCGCGGGCTCACTGCGGGCGCCGTAAAGTGACGGGGCAAGTGGCCGGCTCAAGCGGCCCGGTCGAAGCGCCAATGAACGTTCTTGTCACCGGCGGGAGCGGCAAGCTCGGGGCAGTCGTTGTCGCCGATCTTGTTGCGCACGGGCACAACGTCCTCAACGCTGACCTCGTGGCGCCTGCCGACCAGTTATGCCCGTTCCTGCAAGTCGACCTGGAGGATGCAGGGCAGGTTCTCGAGGCGGTCGCCGGGGCCGATCTCTGCCAGGCCAGCGACGCCGTCGTCCACCTTGCTGCCACAGCGGCACCCGGCCGGAGGCCGAACGCCACGACGTTCAAGAACAATGTGACAGGTACCTACAATGTCTTCGAGGCCGCAAGAAGGCTCGGGGTGCGCAATGTCGTCTATGCCTCCAGCGAGATCATCTTCGGCCTGCCCTTCACTACGCCCCCCTCCTACTTGCCCGTCGACGAGCAGTCGCCGGCGCGGCCGGAGAGCGCCTACGGCCTTTCCAAGCTGCTCGCCGAGGAGATGGCCGAGCAGTTCTGCCGCCGGGACCCGGAGCTCAAGATGTTCGGCTTGCGCTTTTCCAACGTGCAGTTGCAAGCGGACTACGCCAAGTTCGCGGGCTTCCAGCTCGACCCTTACGAGCGGCGCTGGAACCTCTGGGGCTATATCGACGCCCGCGACGGTGCCCAGGCGGTGCGCAAGGCGCTCGAGTCGACGCTCCGCGGCTGCGAGGTGTTCGTCGTGGCGAACGCCGAAACCGTTGTACGACTTCCCAATGCTGACCTCGTCGAGCACTGTTTCCCCGGTACGCCCCTCGCCGACGGTCTCGGCCCGAACGACAGTCTGTTATCGATCGAAAAAGCCAGGCGCCTCCTCGGCTACGAGCCGCAGCACCATTGGTGGGCCGAACAGGAGGTGGTCCAGTGACCGTTGATTTGCTCACGCCGCGGCCCTTGGGCGCGACGGGGTGGCTGGTGAGCGGGCTATGTGTCGGCACGGGCGAGATAGGGGCGATCCCCGTCTATGGGGCCCCAGTGCCCGAAGAGCAAGCCATGGCCACCGCCCGACGTGCTTTCGCAGGGCCGCTCAACTTCGTCGACACCTCGAACGGCTACGGCGTCTCCGAGGAGCGCCTCGGTAGAGCCCTGGACGAACTGGGGGGCGTGCCGGAGGGCCTGCTCTTGGCCACCAAGGTGGACCCCGAGGAGAACGGGCCATTCGATGGGCGCAGGGTGCTCGCCTCGGCCCGAGAGAGCATGGCCCGCCTCGGCCTGGACCAGCTTCCCTTGCTGTACATCCATGACCCGGAGCGGATCGGCTTCGACCAAGCAATGGCGCACGACGGGCCCGTCGCCGCGCTGCGAGAACTCATGGCTGAGGGCCAGGTGGCCAACATTGGTGTGGCCGGCGGCCCGATCGGTCTTCTGCGCCGCTTTGTCGCCACAGGAAGTTTTCAGGTCGTGTTGACCCACAACCGCTGGACCCTGCTCGACCGCTCGGCCGACCCCCTCCTGGAGGACTGCGCCGCCGCCAAAGTCGCGGTTGTGAACGGTGCCCCCTTCGGAGGCGGGATCCTGGCCAAGGGCGCCGCACTTTCGCCGCGGTACGCCTATCGCCCGGCCTCGCCGGCTCTGCTCGAGGCGGTCTACGCCATGCACGTCGCATGTGAGCGTTCCGCGGTCCCGATGGCGGCTGCGGCCCTGCAGTGCTCCCTGCGCGAACCCCGCATTACCTCAACCATTGTGGGCATGTCGCGCCCGGAGCGCTATGACGAAGCTTTGGCGCTAGCTGCCCATCCCATCCCTGACGAGCTCTGGTCGGAGATCGAGGCGCTCACGCCCGGCCCGGAGCATTGGTTGTCGTGAGCTACAAAGGAGATTCTGTAATGCCGTTGGTCCAAGTCGATCTTGATCGGGAGCTGTTCGATTCGCTCCATGAAGAGCTCAGCGCCGCTATCCACAATGCCCAGATCGAGGCATTGGGTATCCCGGCAGACGACCTTTTCCAGGTCTTTCAACCCCACGACGCCGGCGAGCTGAAGTTCGACCCCGGCTACAACAACGTTGACCGGCAGCGCCTCGTTCTCATAAGGGTCACGATGGTGCACATGTACAGCGTCGCCATTAAGCAAAGGCTTTACCGGGCCATCGTCGAGGGTCTGGGCCGCCACGGCGTCCGGCCCGAGGACATCTTGGTGTCCGTTGTCGAAAACGGCTTCGAAGACTGGTACGCGGGCCGGTTCTAAAGGGTGGCGCTCCGGCGCCTCAGCGAAACCGAAAGGAAACACAACAAGATGATGGAAAGAGATATGACCGACCTCCGGGTTCTTTACATCGGCGGCACGGGGACCATCAGCGCCTCCTGCGTGCGGCTGTCATTGGAATGCGGCATGCGGGTCTATGGGTTGAACAGAGGCAACAATGGTGCCGGACGTGCCTTGCCGGACGGGGTGACCTGGCTCAGGGCGGACGTGAACGACGAGGGGTCGACCGCCAGAGCAATACAGGGCCTGGATTTTGATACAGTTGTCAATTTCCTGTCCTACGACGCCGAGGATGCCGAGCGCAGCGTCAGGATGTTCGGCGGCCGCACGCGCCAATATGTTCAGATCAGTTCCTCCTCTGTGTACGGCAAGCCCGTGCTGCAGGCCCCGATCGTCGAGTCGACGCCGACGCATAACCGGTTCCTTGAGTACGCACGGGGAAAGCTTCGTGCCGAAGAGGTTCTTAGGCGGGCCAACCGGGACGAGGGTTTCCCGGTCACCATCGTGCGCCCGGCGCACACCTACGACGATGCCAACCCGCCGCTCCCCGGGGCGTGGACGGCGGTGGCCCGCATCGCTCGCGGGGCGGAAATCCCGGTGCATGGTGATGGGACGTCGCTATGGACCCTCACGCATGCGGAGGACTTTGCGGTCGGCCTGATCGGCCTGCTCGGTAACCCGCGGGCTATCGGGGAAGCATTTCACATTACCGGTGACGATGTTTACACGTGGGACCAGATCTATACGATCGTTGGTGACGCACTTGGCGTGGACGCCAAGCTGGTGCACGTCGCGTCGGAGCTCTTCCCTGTTGTTGCCCCGGATTGGTTCTGGTCCGACCTTTTGGTCGGCGATCTTGCGCATAGCGCCGTGTTCGACAATTCCAAGATCCGCCGCTTCGTCCCAAGCTTCGCACCAAAACTTACCTTCCATAGAGCGGCTGGGCGCATGATGGAATGGCGCCGTTCCCATCCTGACCAGACAAGGCAGGACGATACAACGGACGCGGTGTTGTCGCGGGTGGTAGGGGCCTATCACGCCGGTCGACAGGCATTCGCCGAACGGGCTCCGCAGTGACGTCCTGAGCTAACCTGACCGCCGATGGCGACGGTCGAAGCTTTTCGTCCCCAACTCCAGGTCGAAGCGCTTCAGGCCCTCAGGCAACGTCTTGCGACGGCGAGACTTCCCAACATAGGCATGGCCAACACAGGTACGGACAGTTGGGATGGCGGAGTACCAAGACAGTGGTTGGCCGAGTTGCTTGCCGATTGGCAGCACTTCGATGTTGAGGATTTCCAGGCACGGCTCGACGCCCAGCACCACGTTCAGGTCCATGTCGGTGGGTTAACTGTGCACGCCGTGCACGAGCTCGGACTCGGCCCCAAGCCGCAACCATTGCTCCTCACGCACGGTTGGCCCGGTTCGTTCTGGGAGTTCCACAAGCTGGTCCCTCTGCTCACCGATCCCGCAAGTCATGGGGGTTCGGCGCACGACGCCTTCACCGTTGTCGTTGCTTCCTTGCCAGGGTTTGCCTTCTCGGGCCCTGCGCCGCCCGGAGGATTTCCCCCTCGCGCCGTCGCCGATATCTGGGCCGAGATGATGGTCGATGGTTTCGGCTACAGCCGGTATTTCGCACATGGCAGCGATCTTGGAGCTGGCGTCACCGCGCACCTCGCGCGTTCGTACCCCGCCAATGTGGTGGCGGTCCATTTGGCCACGCCCGGGTTAGCGCCCCCGCCGGAGCCGTTGCACGAAGTGGAGAGGAACTTTGCGGCCGAGGTCGCGCAATGGGTTGCCGACGAGGGCGGTTATGCCCACGAACATGCGACGAAGCCTTTCACCATCGGAGCCGCCCTCCAGGACTCCCCGGTCGGCCTGGCGGCGTGGGTTGGCGAGAAGGTGCGAGCCTGGAGCAGCGTCGGGGCCGATGGCGGACCTTCCTTTGGCCGTGACGTCCTGCTCTCGACGCTCACCCTCTACTGGGCGACGGGCACGATCGCGTCGTCTTTACTGCCTTACTTGGCGTACCGTCGCACAGCGAGCGACCACCTGCCCTTGGACGACCCGCCGAGCACACCGACGGCGGTGAGCATCTTCGGCGGGGAGCGTGTGCCGTTCCCGAAACCTCCCCGCGAGCTGGTTGAGAGGTACTTCTCGCTCAGTTCGTGGGAGCAGTTCGACCGCGGCGGCCACTTTCCGGCCATCAGCGAACCGCAGCTCCTAGCTGAGGCTCTGCGGGCAGCGTTCCGACCGATGCGATAGGTCCCGGCGCCCTGAGGGCGGAGTAGTCTGTGGAAATGGCACTGTTGGGCAAGAAGACCTCGAGGCTGCCCGGTGGCCCGACGTACGTAATGCCAAAGGTCAACCCACTGGCGGACCCTCGCATGCGGGTACTGGTGCGGATGGCGGCGACGGAGGGAAATTACCAAGCCATGCTTGACGCCCACGCCCTAGCTATGCGCCTTCTGCCCCCTGGCGACGAACTGTGGACTTCCTGGGTCGACGGGCTCGACAGCCTGAATGCCAGCCACGACGAGGACCTAGCACTGTTCTTGAAGTTCACGCGAGAGGCGGCGGGTATCCAGCCATGGGGCAGCGTCCCCCCGGGAGCCCGCGAGCGGCTGCGAGCCTTAGGGAGTTAGCTAGCCGGGCCGGCGTCGCGAGCTGCCACTGCCTTGCGGATGCGGCCGGGGTTGAGCGCCTCCAAGGTCGCAAGCACCGGGCCGAGACCATGGCCAGTGGTGACAACCCGCACGATGGTCTCGTCGAGGCCTTCTGATAGGCGGGCGACGGCTCCCGGCTGCGCCGGCCGCTGAGCCGAAATAGCCGACGGAGTTCAGGAGTTCGTCGGGAAGTGCCGGGACCAGGGCACGCACGGGTTCGCCCGCTGTTCGCCCTGCCTTCGAGCTCGGAGAGGGCTTCGTCGAAGCCCATTGCCCCGAACAGCCCGCGGTAACCAGCCGTTAGCGGGATCCCCGGTGCGGCCATGGCGTAATTGAGCACCTGAATGCCCAGCGCCTGGCGGGCCGCAGCGATGTCGTCGTCCACGCAAACGCGGATGTACATGGTCAGTGACACGTCCGCATCGTCACGTCCAGCGCGGCTCGCACCCTCGTTCAGCAGGCTGCGGCTTTCGGCGATCCGCTCCGTGGTAGCCCAGTTCAGCAAGGCCCCGTCCGCCAGCTCGCCCGCCAGGCGCACCATCTGCGGACCGAGCGCGCCCAGGTAAAGCGGTACCCGGGGTAAGCCGCCGACTGCGATCGAGGCGTCCCGAAGGCTCAGCGCTGGGCCCTCGTAGGTGACGGTCTCGCCTTCCAGCAGCGCACGTACGACCGTGAGATAGTCACGCATGGCGGCCACCGGCCGGTCTAGGCATGCCGACCGAGGCCCAGAAGGCAGGGCCGGTGCCTCCGGTCCCGATACCTAGCGTGAAGCGCCCTTCGGACAGCTGGCCCACGGTGGCCGCCTGAGCCGCCAAAGCCAGCGGGCTCCACATGCGGGCGGCCGGCACGACCGATATCCCTGTACGAAGTGGCGTGCTGAGCGCCCAAGCGCTGCATACATGGAAGGCGTCCGGTACCCCTCCTGCGGGCGTCCACAGGCTCTCGAAACCCGCCCGAGCCGCCTCCTGGCCGGCTTCACGTAGCTCGTCGAACGTCAGGCCCAAGCGGGCATCAAGCCCTGCACCGATACGCATCTTTTACTCCCGAGGTACAAGATTTCTTCACTCTCCCGAGCCGACTTAGACGCGCGTCATTGGGCGTTAATATGCGACTCAGGCTATCGGAGGTAAGGTTCTAGCCTTGGTGGCCCGGCCTGGAAGTAACCTATCGCGCCGCGTGAAGTGCTCCGATTGGGCGGGGGCTTCGCGTTGGGCTCCGCTGTGTTGTCCCTAACGGGGTGCGGCCACGGGAACCCTAAAGGAGCGCCGGCAACGCCCGGGAGCGACGAAGGCGATGTTCAAACATTCAGGACTTACCCTGAGCTCCGCCCGGCCGCCATCAAGATCGGCACGTCCAGCAACCTCCAGGCCCCCGGCCTGATCCTGATGGACAGCCATTTCGGCCCGGGTCAGCAAGGGCCCATAGTCCTGGACGGCAACGGGGATCTTGTGTGGTTCAACCCGCTCTCAGAGACTGGCCAACCTCTGCGAGCTTTCAACCTAAAAGCGCAGTCGTACAAGGGCCAGCCCGTGCTCACTTGGTGGCAGGGAAAAGTGGTATCGGGCCACGGGGAAGGGTCCTACGAGATAGCGAGCCCGTCCTACGCGCAAGTGGCTCGGGTCGAGGCCGGCAACGGCTACATGGGCGACCTTCACGAATTTTTCCTTACGCCGCAAGGCACAGCCTTTTTTTCCTGTTACGGTACCTCGCACACCGACCTGTCGTGCTAGGGGGGCCGAAGGATGCCACCTACTTCTATGGCATTGCTCAGGAGGTGGATGTCGCGACCGGCAAGGTCCTTTTCCAATGGAACAGCGACGACCATATCGCTTTCACCGAGTCCTACGCCCCTATCCCCAAAGACGCAAGCAATCCCTGGGATTATTTCCACATCAACTCGATCTGCCTCTCCGACGACGGCGACCTTCTCATTTCTGGCCGCCACACCTGGGGTGTGTACAAGGTGAGCCGCGCGACCGGGGAAGTGCTCTGGCGGATGGGTGGGAAGAAAAGTGATTTCACCTTTCGCGCCGGGAGCGAGCTACGCGTGGCAACACGACGTCACCCAACAGCCTGACGGGACGATAACGGTATTCGACAATGGCACTGGGTTATACGTAACCCAACCCGATTCTCGGGGTTTGGTGCTCAGTTTGGACACGTCGGCCAAAAAGGTCGACCTGGTCCACCAGTACCCTCACCCGGGCAACGCTCTGCGAGCCGGCGCCCTCGGTAGTGTCCAAGTGCTGCCGGACGGGCACGTGTTCATGGGCTGGGGCGTGCACGCTTGGTTCACCGAGTTCGGCCTTGACGGCAAGGCCGTGCTCGACGGCAATCTTTCCGGTTCGGCCACCCAGTCCTACCGTGCCTTCCGTTACCCGTGGACGGGTCGCCCGAGCGAGCCGCCGCAAGCGGCGGCCCAACGCACCGGGGCAGGCATGACGGTTTTTGCAGCCTGGAACGGGGCCACCGAGGTACACAGCTGGACCGTCCTGGCGGGGACGGGCCCCCATGCGCTCGAACAGGTGACGACTGCGCTCAAAGCCGGGTTCGAAACACCCATACCGGTCGAGACCTGGTCGCCGTACGTGGCAGTCGTGGCGGTCGACATCAGCGGCGCGCAATTGGGGCGCTCGGCGACTGTCGGGGTATGAAGGTAGTGACTTACACCAGCTCAAAAGGAGAAAAGATGCGCAAGGTCCCGCACCCCCGCTTGCTTAGGCGTTCCCGGTGGGTTGTCACCGCGTCCGCGGTCGTGGTCCTGACCCTTGTCTCCACTGCCTGCGGTTCGGGGGGCGGCAAGACAACGACCACCATCATTACGACGACGACAACAAAACCCCCTGGCTATTAGCCGCTCGGCGCGCCCGCGCTTGGTCCTCCTGACGATCAGGTGGCACTGAAAGCCTTGGACTTACCGATCACTTGGCCTTTGGAATTGAGCGCCTCGACCTCAAAAACGCGGTAGCTGCCCTTCACGGCGACCTCAGTCTCGAAGCCGGTCTTGGTCGAGGTCGCCACCACCGACATGGCCTCGGTCGTGCTGCCGGCCGTGACCCGCCATGAAGCGACCTCGGTGGCGCCGTTCCAGCTTGCGTAAACGGTTGTGCCTGATGAGCTGTGCCGGGCGGCGGCGCTCGGCGGGTACTCCGGCAGGCCGACCCAACTGGCCAGCGTGGCGCGATAACTGAGGTCGGGGGAGGGGAATTCGGCTTCCATAACGAGCTTACCGGAGCGGGTGTACTCGGTGAGGTAGGGCTGTGAACCCCAACCAACCAGCACGTTACCGTCAGGGAGCACTTGCATGTCGCCCATGTACGCCGTACTGAGATGCTGGTCCTGGCCGTATTGCGTCACCAGGGCCACCTTGCCGGTCTTTGCGTCGACCTTCAGGATCTCGCCTCGCGACGGCCCCGCCGGGGCGAGATATGTCCCGGCGCCAGTGATCTGGCAGCAATCGTCGTCGAACAGCGTGACGGTGGGACCGGGGCCTAGGTCGACGTCGTGCTGCCACTCGAACGAAGCGTCTTTCGGTAGCTGGAAACTGGAGTTCTTACCTCCGAGTTCCCATTCGATAGCACCCGTCTTGGCCGTGACCATGTACGCCGCCCATGTGTTGCGCATCGACACGAGGAAGTCACCGCTAGTAGAGAAACTAATGGAATTGACATGGTAGGCGTCCCATGGGAACCCGTTTGCCGGCGGCTGCGCATGCGAAGCCGTGAGCGGGATATGGGTCAGGGCATCCCACGAATAGACCAACTTCCCAGTAGCTATGTCGTACTCCTGCACGGCTGAGTCGTCCAGCACCCCGTCGGCCGTCCCGCCGTACTTCGACAGGTTCATCGGTATGTCCCTGTTGGCGGTCACCCAGGCGTCGCCGCCGCGGATGACCATCTCGTGGAGAGTTATCACCCAGCCGCCCTGGCCCTTGATCGTGGCGACCGTCTGGTAGTGCTGGTTGACAATGACGTCCTCGCCGCTTTCTGTTGCGCCTGTGTCGGAGACGACGCCCTGCCACCAGGTGAGCACGGGTTGACCTTTATAGGTCTGCGAAGTCAGGTTGGAGGCGACAACGGTTTTTGGGATGGGCCGGAACCAAACCGGCTGAAGGTCGTTATTGAGGACGAGAGGGCCGCTTTGGCCCACCATCGGCGTCGTCGTCAGGTCGTAGAAGTTGGCCACCATGATGTACCCGGGCGCCAACTGGCTGGTGACCGTTGGTACCTCGGCTACCACCTTGGGGGGGTGAAGCGCGGGCGCAGAGACGAAGTCGTAGGCGCCCTGGAGCTTGAAGGCCCCGATGGGGGCACCCGGTGACCCGGCAACGCCGAAATCGAGAGCGGCAAATAGGGCGGCCACGATTACGACGCTGAATACGAGACGGTGCCGTGGGCTGGGCGGGGCAACAGCCGGCGGCGCTACAAAGACGAAAGTGATGAGGGCGGCGGCTACCAGCAAGGCCGCTCCCACCAGGTAAGCGACGCGGAAGCCGTCTGTGAGCGCCACCGGTACGGTCACGTTGCGCCCGATGGCGCCGCTCGTGTAACTCGTTGCGAGCGAGATCAACAAGGCCAAACCGAGGCCACCGCCGGCTTGGCGTGACGTGTTCACCAGTCCTGAAGCGAGGCCGGCCTGAGCAGGCCCGGCGCTCTGGGTAGCCAGGATCGTGGAGGGCACGATGGAAAGCCCTATCCCGGCGGACATGAGCACCCCGGGCAGCACGATAAAGCCAAGGGCGCTCCCACTGGCACCGATCCGGGAGAACAGCAACATGCCGCTCGCCATCAGCACGAGGCCCGAGCCCAGCACCGTCTTCGCGCCGAAACGGCCGACCAGCTTGCCCGCCTGCGAGGCGCAAAGGAAGATCACCAGCGCCATGGGCAGGAAGGTCAGGCCTGTGACCAGAGGCGACAGCCCAAGAACCTGTTGGAGGTACAACGAGCTCACGTACCACATCGGGAACAGGGCCGCGCTGAACAGGAGCACGATGAGATTGGAGACGCGCAAGGTGCCTTTTACCAACTTGAGCGGGACCAGGGGAGCCGAGGCGAAGCGGGTCTCGATCACGCCGAACGACACCAACAGCGCGACCCCGATGGCGACGGGCCCGAGGACGTCGATGGACGTCCAGCCGTACTGGCCCGCGTTCACCACCCCGTAGACGACGACGAGCTCCCCGACCGTCAGGGTTAGGGCGCCGGCCAGGTCGAAGCGGGGGGAGTCGGTGCTCTTGCGCCGGTCGGCAACGACGCGATGGGCGACGATGGCGGCGGCGACGCCGATCGGAGGGTTGATCAGCAGGATCCAGCGCCAACTGAGCTCCTGGGTCAAGGCCCCGCCGAGCAAGGTACCAACCGCGCCCCCGGCCCCGTTCATTGCTCCCCACAGGCCGATGGCGCGGTGGCGCGCCGGGCCGGCCGGGAAAGAGGCGGTGATCACCGATAGCGATGTGGCCGCCATCAGCGCCGCGCTGAGCCCCTGGGCGGCTCGGGCGATTATGAGCATCTGATGGTCGACCGAGGCTCCGCCGATTGCAGAGGTGAGGGCGAACATCAAAAGCGAAAAAACTAGGATCCGTCGCTGCCCGAGGTAGTCCGCGGCGCGCCCGCCCAGCATCAAGAACCCGGCGAACACGATCGCGTACGCGTCGACCACCCATTGCAGTTGGGTGGCCGAGAAGTTGAGGCTCGCCTGTATCGAGGGGAGAGCTACGTTGACGATCGACAGGTCGAGGATGACCATGAACTGGGCGGCGCAGCAGACTGCTAGCAGCCATCCGAGGTGTTCGACCGACGGGGGACCGCCGGCGACCTGGCCATCTTGGCCCCCGCCGCTGGCGTGGGCCGCGGCGGGGGGGCGTTGCCCGGTGTCAGCCAGGCTCACTTGGCAGCCCCGACCTGTGCCCCTTCGTCTCTCCACCGGCTCAGCGCCTGCATGGCCGCGTCGACGATCCTGTCACCGAACTGGGCGGAATCGTTGAGGTGGGGCACTGGGACGGAGGGGACCGGCACCTCTAGGAACTCGCAAAGCGGGCCCCAGCCATCGACTGGCGACCACACGAGCAACCGGTCCGCAGGAACGGTGCTCTTGACTTCCTCGTTGTAGCGCTCCATCGCCTTTGCCATCGCACCTGACCCCGGGGCGTCGTTCTCGCTGCCCAGCAAGCCGCTCTTGCTCCACATGCTCTTCATCAGAGTTATGTAACTGGCCCATTTCGGGTCGACCCGGCTCCATGCGCTGGAAAGGTCGTGCATGACCATCTCCCCGTAGAACAGCCCCCAGATCGTCTCGCCCATGCTGCGTTCCCACGCCTCGCCGCTGCGAACACTGAGCAGGACCTTGGCGTCGGGGTAGAAGTCGATGAGCTCTTGGTAGAAGAACGCGCCCGGCCAGTCGACCGTGGACTGCGAAGCACCGAAGATCTCGTCCCAGTCGCTGCTTCCTTCAAGTGCAGCCTGCCACTGGGGCGCCAGGTCAAGGTTGCTCAGGACGTTCACCATGTGGTAGCAAGGGCCAAAGCCCAGCATTTCCAGCGCCACCTTTTGCGTAAGCGTGGCCGTGCGCGGCAGGCCGGCGCCAATGACTTTCATCGTGTCTCCTTGGTTCGGTACAAGCGTTCTTCCATGCTTGGGCCAAAATGTGAGTAGCGACGCGAGAATGGGTAACAGTTGTGTAACGGATCCGCTAAACCCCGTCGTAAACGGGCATATTTGAAGGAATGGCATTGAGTGATGGATCGCGGCTTGGCATCGACAAGGGGTAAAGACTGATGCCGACGCAGATCCTCTTGATCGAAGACGATGCCAATATCCGGACATCTTTGGCCATGCTCCTGCGCCAAGAAGGTTACGACGTGGCGGAAGCAAGCTCCGGCGAGGACGGGCTCGAGCGTTTTGGCCAGATGGCCGCAGACGTCGTCCTGGTGGACCTTATGCTGCCCGGGGTCGACGGTTTTGAGGTGACGCGCGAGTTGCGCAAAAGCAGTGCCGTCCCGGTCATCATCGTGTCGGCGCGCTCCGGCACACCCGACATCGTTGCCGCGCTCGAGCTTGGCGCGGACGACTACCTGACCAAGCCCGTGACGGCCAGGGAGCTCTTCGCCCGCATCCGCGCTTTGATGCGGCGGGCGCAGACGGGCAGCCGCAGCGAGACGGTACTTACATTTGGGGACGTGGAGATCTGTCTCGAGAAGGGAGCCGTGCGCAAGGCAGGCTATGAGGTCTCGCTCACCCGCACCGAGTTCAGGCTGCTGTGCGAGCTGGCCGCCCGTCCTCGCTGGGTCATGAGCCGCCCTCAGCTGCTGGAGCGCGTGTGGGGTTACGACTACTTCGGCGATACGCGGCTGGTGGACGTCCACATCGGCAGGCTCCGCTCCAAGATAGAAACGGACCCTTCGAAACCAGAGTTGTTGCTAACCATGAGGGGTATGGGTTACAAGCTTCAGGCGCCATGAGCACGAGCAGCGCCGTCATCGCAGCGCCTGGAGGCCAGTCCGCCGGGAGCCCCCCGGCGCGACTGGGTGCCCCTAGGTCGAGCGAGGCCCGCGCGGAGCGCACCCGGCCCGGCCGGCGCCATTTCGGCCTGCGCGCCCGGGTTACAGCGGCGTTCGCCATTGGTGCGGCGGTCCTGTCCGGTGCCTTGGCGACCAGCACCTACGCGCTAGTGCACCACTACCTGCTCAACGAGCAGGAGGCGAGAGCTACCACCACCACCTACGCCGACGCCCGGGCGATGAGGGAGTTACTGGCTTTCCCGGGGACCAACGTGGGCGAAGCCCTTTCGTCGCTCACGGAGCCTGATCTCACAGAGGCTCAGGGGACCGTGGCGCTGTTGCACCGGCGCGGCGAATGGTACTCGTCGTCGGTCTCGGTCAATGAGCCCACGGGCGCTGCTCGGCCCGAAGGCCTGCCGGCGGCGCTGGTGGCGCTCGTGAGCACGGGTGTCCCCGCTCGCCAACGGGTCATCTGGCAAGGTCAGCCGGCGGTGGCGATAGGTGTGCGGGTGACGACAGATGGCGCGAGCTATTTCGAGATCCACTCGCTCAGCGACCTGGAGCGGACCCTGGACGTGCTGGCTGTAGTCCTTTTGACCTGCTCCATAGCCACGACAGTCGGCGGGCTGGCGGTGGGACGGTGGGCGAGCGGGCGCCTTGTGCGGCCCTTGCGCCGGACCGCTGACGTCGCTGCAGCCATCGCCGGGGGTGCCATGGAGCAGCGCCTACCGCCCACCAACGACCCCGACCTGGCCGTGCTCGCCAAGTCCTTCAACGAGATGGTCGCCGCGTTGGCGGACCGTATCAAGCGCGACGCCCAGTTCGCCTCGGATGTAAGCCACGAGCTGCGCTCCCCCCTCACGACCGTTCAGGCCACGATTGCCCTTCTCGAGGCATCGGGGCCGGGCCTGCCCCCGGACGGCCGGAGGGCATTGGCCCTGCTGAGCTCGGAGATCGAGCGTTTTTCGGTCATGGTGCAGGACCTGTTGGAGATGTCGCGCTTTGACGCCGGTGCCGCTGACCTGGACATGGAGGAGCTGGAGCTCGACGTCATGGTCATCAACACGGTTGCTGCATATACCGGCGGCGGGGTGCCCGTGGTCGTAGCACCAGACGGCGAAGGCGCCTGGGTCTGGGGTGACCAGCGGCGCCTGCAGCGCGTTCTCGTGAACCTCCTCGACAACGCCCAGGCGCACGGGGGCGGGGCCGTGGCCGTCCGCGTCGACCGTCGCGGCTATGAGGCCTACGTGGTGGTCGAAGACGCCGGTCCTGGTGTGCGCTCCGAGGAACGGGAGGCCATATTCGAGCGCTTCTACCGCGGAGCAGCGGCCGGGCGAAGAGGGGGCAGTTCAGGGACCGGGCTCGGCCTGGCCCTGGTGGCCGAGCACATCAAGGCTCATCATGGCCGTGTGGAGGTCACCGACCGGGTGGGTGGCGGAGCCTGTTTTGTCGTACGGCTGCCGATTATGCCGATAGGGCCGCCGCATGAGAGCTAGGCCGGGACCTGCCGTCAGCCGGGCGCCAATTGCCCTCGTGGCGGCGCTGGCTGCTTCAGCACTGCTCGCCGGTTGTGGCCTGGGCGCCCAAAGCTCCCCGCAGGCCCTGGCTACCCAGAGCGCTTCGCCCCGGCTCGCGCGCTCGGTGCCGCCGCCCTCGGCGACCTCGGTCCCTGGGCGGGGCCTTGCCCGAGTGACGATCTTCCTGGAGGGAAGTAACGAACACCTCAGAAGTGTCCACCGCGAGGTCCTGTCGCCGGCCACCCTGCAGGAGATCATGGACCAGCTCGTCGCCGGGCCGCACCGTTCCGAGTCGAGCAGGGGCCTCGTCAGCCCGGCGTCGTCCGTCGGCTCGTTTTCTGTCGGCCCTTTCCACGACGGAGTGGTCACAGTCGACCTGCCCGTATCGTTCGAGAACCTGAACGGAGAAGACCAAACCGCTGCCGCCGCCCAAATTGTCTTTACGGCAACTACGTTTACCGGCGTCGCCGGCGTCCGTTTCCTTGTTGGCGGGCAGCCTGCGCAGGTGCCCAACGGCAACGGCAGCCTGTCGCCCGGGCCGTCGACCAGAAGAGACTATTCAGTGTTCGCCAATTGAGCCAAGGCCCGCAGGTCACCGTAGAGCAGGCGCCGCGGGACCATCAGGTCCGGCCAGATTACTCGAGGAAATTGAGGCAAAAGTGAGCGATGAGACGGCCACCCCCCAGCACGTGCCTACTTCGTCGCGGTTTTCGCGCCGGCAATTGCTCTTGGGGACCGGGAGTGGGCTGGGGGCCTTGGCAATCGGGGGCCTGGCGGGTTTCGAACTGCCTCACAGCGACGCAAGCGCCTCCAGCACCGCCTCGTCGACCGGGCCGGCCAAGCCGGCAGCCGCCGCCCCACAGGTAACTTCATCGGTCCAGACGTTCATCAGCCGTCCGGACCTGCAACCACCGTCGGTCACTTTGACGACGTACGAGCCGGTCACTGCGACAGGGCCCGCCTACTATTTTCCTTTCGCCCCGGAACTATATTGCCGGTGCGCCCGGCCAGGCCGGGCTCATGGTCATCGACCGCCAGGGCCGGTTGGTGTGGTTCAAGCCGACCAGCGAGGCGCCTTTTGACTTCAACGCGCAGACGTACCAAGGCAAAGCCGTACTCACCTGGTGGCAAGGAGATCTCATCCTCGACTATGGCTCCGGTACGGGCGAGATCGCCGACGCGTCGTATGTCACCCGCCGCTCGGTGCAAGCTGGAGGTGGCCTCCGTGAGGATCTGCACGAACTGGTGCTCACGTCGGCCGGCACAGCCCTGATCACCGCCTACCAGACGATCGAAGCCGACCTTTCCTCGGTCGGAGGGAGAGCAAAGGCTCAGGTTGTGAGCGGGCATGCTCAAGAAATAGACCTTGCGACTGGGAAGTTGTTGTTCGATTGGGACAGTTGGGACCACATCGGCGCCGCCGAGAGCTACGTGAGCGCCCCTTCGTCGGGGGCTTATGACTATTTCCATATCAACTCGATAGCCGAGACCTCTGACGGCAACCTGTTGATCTCTGCCAAGAACACCTGCGCCATCTACAAAATAGACAGGTCGAGCGGCAAGGTACTTTGGCGGATGAACGGCAAGAGGTCCGACTTCACGATGGGCCCTGGATCTCCGTTCTTCTGGCAGCATCACGCCCGCCCGAATGGGCCGTCGGGTATCAGCGTGTTCGACGACGGTTACGCTCCCAACCCCAAGGCCCCTTCGCGTGGGCTCTTGCTCGATGTCGACGAGACGGGGATGCATGTCAGCGTCGCTGCCGCCTACCGGCACCCCGCAGGCTTCGTGTCGGGGAGCCAGGGCAGCGTGCAAGTCCTCCCGGACGGCAACGTTTTCGTCGGGTGGGGCAACCAGTCGTACTTTTCGGAGTTCGCCGCCGATGGGACGTTGCTCCTCGACGGCGAGCTACCGCTCGGGTGCCACTCGTACCGCGCGTTCTGCAACGATTGGGCAGGCCAGCCGAGCGACTCCCCCGCCATTGCAGTGCGCTCCAACCCTGCCGGCGGATCGGTCGTATATGCCAGCTGGAACGGGGCGGTCAACGTGGCTCGTTGGACGGTCCTGGCGGGCAGCCAACCAAGCTCCCTGACGGCAATCGGTTCACAACAGTGGACCGGTTTTGAGACCGCCATCGCCGTCAATTCGGGCGCCGGCTACTACGCAGTTGCCGCTTTGGACGCCAGCGGGAAGGTCCTCGGCCGTTCGGCTACCACACGGGCTTAGAGACCACACGGGCTTAGAGTAAAGCGGCAGATGGCCCATTTCGTCAACGACCCTTCCGCAGTCGTTGGCAGTTCGCTCGACGCGCTGGTCCGCTCCTCGGGCGGGTTGCTTAGCCGGCTCGACGGCTATCCCGACATCAAGGTCGTGCGCCGCGCCGAGCTGGCGGCGGACCGTGTCGCTTTGGTCTCGGGAGGTGGGGCGGGGCATGAACCCGCTCACGCCGGATTTGTCGGTGCCGGCTTGCTGAGCGCGGCGGTGTCGGGCGAGATCTTCGCGTCCCCCAGCGTCGAGGCGGTCCTCGCTGCGATCATGAGCGTCGACACTGGGGCCGGCTGCCTGTTGATCGTCAAGAACTACACCGGCGACCGGCTCAATTTCGGCCTTGCCGCCGAGCGGGCGCGGGCGACGGGCCGCCAGGTCGAGGTCGTCATCGTCTCCGACGACATCGCGCTGAAGGGCTCGGCGCAACCTCGCGGCATCGCCGGCACACTGTTCGTGCACAAGGTCGCGGGGGCAGTCGCGGAGGCTGGCGCCGGGCTCGCCGAGGTCGCCGAGCTGGCCGGGCTCGTAGCCCGGTCGGTGCGGACGCTCGGCGTCTCGATGTCCGGCGCCGACATCCCCGGCCGCCCCGCCGCCCGCAGCTTCACGACAGGCACAGCCGAACTCGGCCTTGGGATCCACGGTGAACCTGGCGTCGAGACGATCGAGGTCGGGCCGGTCAGGGAGATCGTCGGGCGGATGGCTGCCAGGCTGGAGGAGGAGATGCCGGGTGACGCCCCGCTGGCGCTGCTGGTCAACAACCTCGGCGGCCTCTCCGGGCTGGAGCTGGGTGTCATCGTCGACGACCTGCTCGGGACCTCGCTAGGGGCGCGGGCCGAGATCATGGTCGGCCCGGCAACCTTGATGACTTCAATGAGCATGAAGGGTTTCTCGGTCTCGGCCTTGCCCCTCGTCGGGCGCACCCGCGACGCACTGCTGGCCCCGAGCGAGCCGATGTCGTCCTGGCCCATCGCTCGCACTGTCGGCCCGCTCCACCTCTCAGCCCTTCCCGCCGCAGGCAACGCCCGGAGCGCTGCGCGCTCAGACGACCCAGTGGTGCGCTCGGTCCTGCTTGGGGTGTCCGAGGCGCTGTTACACGAGCGCGAACGCCTTGACGCGCTCGATGCGCTCGTTGGGGACGGCGATACAGGTTCGACCTTTGCTTCAGCGGCCGAGCGGGTGGCGGCCGAGATCGACCAATTACCACTTGCTGACCGGGGGGCGCTCATGCGTCGTCTGGGCGAGCTGGTCTCGGTTTCCATGGGTGGTTCGAGCGGGGCCCTGGTCTCGATCATGCTGACTGCAGCCTCAGTCGCAATGGAGCAAGGCGCGGGGCTCATAACGGCTCTGGGACGCGGCGGCGAGGCGGTGCAACGCTACGGCGGTGCAGCGCTCGGGGACCGCACGATGCTCGATGCCCTGCTCCCCGCCTTAGCTCAGCTTGGAGCCGGGCCTGCGGCGGCTGCGGCCGCGGCTCGCGATGGGGCGGCGGCGACCGCAGCGATGGGGCGGGCATCCGCCGGCCGTTCGGCCTACGTCCCCTCCAGCCATCTGCTCGGGGTCACCGACCCGGGCGCAGAGGCCGTGGCTGTGGTGTTCGCTGCCATCGCGGCATCGCTCGCATCGTAACCATCGGCGAAGACCCGAGAGTGGTACCATTGTCGTACCATGAGGAGGTGAACCAGTGGCAATAACTGGAAGCGATGCCCGTGCTCGGCTGTTCCCGCTTATCGAGCAAGTAGCCAAAGACGGCGTACCCGTGGAAATCGTCACGCGGGCTGGAACCGCAGTGCTGATCTCAAAAGAAGAGTACGACGCCTTGGAAGAGACAGCCCACCTGCTCCGGTCCCCAGCCAATGCTGCCAGGCTCATGAGGTCCCTGGCCGATGCCGAAGCTGGGAATGTCCAGGCGCACAAGCTCGCCGAAGCGTGAACCTAACGTTCACCCCGGACGGATGGGAGGACTACCTCTACTGGGAAGCTACCGATAAAGCAGTTACTCGCCGCCTCAACCGTTTGCTCGAGGAAACGTTGCGGACGCCCTTCGACGGGCTCGGCAAACCAGAGCAGCTTCGCCACCAGCTAGCTGGATGCTGGAGCCGGCGGCTCACTGAAGAGCATCGTCTTGTCTATCGCGTTAGCGGTGACGCTGTCATAGTGCTGATGGCCCGCTACCACTATTAGGTTTACCTTGGTTCAGTTGGGAAATCTCGATGGGTCAAACAATGAGATGTCGAGATGCGTCCCGCCCGCGGTGACCAAGTCCGAAGTCACTTCGCCGACCACGGGGACGAACTTGAAGCCGTGGCCGGAGCATGGCGAACAGATGACGACGCGTTCGTCCCCTTGGGCGAAACCCAGCACGAAATGCTCATCGGGCGTGGTCGTGTACATGCAGGCGACCGCGGCGCTGATCTTTGGGCCAAGCGCAGGCAGGCGCGAACCCAAGAACTCGAGGAGCGGCGCCGCCTCCTCGGGGTCGACGATGCGTCTTAGGTCGTCCGGGCCCGCCGGGGCCCCAGCACGGAACAACGCGGCCTTAACGCCGTCGATGCCGCCACCAAGAGCAGGGAAGCCGTAGGCCTGAGTACCCTCCGAGCTCTCCCATATATAGATGGGCTGAACCTCGGGAAAAAAGCGTTCGATAGGCACGGTCGGGCGCAACCAGAACTGCACGTGGCGCTCCACGGTGAAGGGCAAACCGAGCCGGGCGAGGATTTGCGGAGCCCATGCCCCTGGTGCGAGCACAAGGCGAGCTGCAAGGTAGCGGTCCCGTTCGGTCACGACTTCCACGCCGGCGGTCGTCGTGCCCCAGCCGGTAACCACCTCGTTGAAGTGGAGCTCTGCGCCGTGGTGGCGGGCCAGGGCGACCTGAGCGGCGACGGTAGCCTCGGGCCGCACAAAGCCGGCGTTGGTTTCGTAGAGCGCCACGTCACCCGGACCGGGAGACAAAGTTGGCCACCGATGTGCAATTTCACCTGAATCGAGGAGCTCGTAGTCGAGCCCCCAAGCCTTGGCGCTCGCGAGGCTGCCGGAAATGGTCCGCGACCCTTGGGGCCCGATCATGAGACCGCCGGTCACTGTGAGGAGCTGGGCACCTGTCGTTGCCTCGAGCTCGCGCCACAGTTGATAAGCGCGTAGTAACAGCGGCACATATGCAGAGCCCTCGAAATACGCTTGGCGGATAACTCGGCTTTCTCCGTGGCTCGATCCAAGATCATGCGCGACGCCGTGCCGCTCGATGGCAAGGACGTGCAAGCCGCGTGCTGCGAGCTGCGCTGCGACTGCGCTTCCCATACCCCCGAGACCGACGATAATGACGTCGTGTACATGGGCCACTTTGCTACCGGCTAGTACGGGGCGATTTCGCCAGTGCCAAAGAACCTCCAGGACCTCTAAACGGTCCCGAACAACCGGTCCCCGAAGTCGCCGAGGCCGGGGACGATGTACGCGTGCGTGTCGAGCCCGTCGTCGATCGAGGCCGTCACGATGTTGACCGCGGGGTGGAGCTTTTGGAGATGGGCGATGCCCTCGGGTGCCGACACCACCGACAGGAGGGTTATTTGGGCAGGACCCGCCTTCTCCAGTTCGCCACAGGCCGCCGCCGCCGAGGCGCCGGTTGCCAGCATCGGGTCGAGCAGGAGAACTGCGCGTCCCTCGAGCGGCGGCAGCTTCGAATAGTAGAGGGAGGGTTCGAAGGTCGCGTGGTCACGTTCCAGCCCGACGTAGCCAACCGTGACCTCCGGGAACAGCTCGGTCACTGCGTCGAGCATCCCGAGCCCGGCCCGCAGCACCGGGACAGCGACGAGAGGTTGCGCCAGACGAGCCCCTGCGGCCGGGGCCAACGGTGTCTGTACCTCGACCGCGGTCATGAGCATGCCTTTGGTCGCCTCGACACAGAGCACCAGGGCTAGTCGTTTGGCGAGGAGTCGGAACAACGGGGGTGGCGTGCTCTTGTCCCGGAGATCGGTGAGCAAGGAGCTCGCGAGCGGGTGATCGACGACCTGAACGCCCACTTCGTCTACCTCCTGATGTCGGATCTGGCGGACCTAAGGGGACACTCTATGGTCCCGCGAGGAACGCTGCGCACCGAAGACCAGTCGGGATCACGGGGGACAGACAAGCCGCGTTCATGGTGTGCTTGTAGCAATATGGCTCCTGACGAGGACTGCCGCTGCCAGGAGAGCGGGAGGGGGCTCGTCATCGACCACTTACCATGTAGGAGGATCCCGTGATTGCCACCACTTTCGGAGCTGGCCAGGTTGCCTATTCGATCCTGTGGTTCGCCTTGTTCTTCGTGGAGATCTGGTTAATGATCTCCATCTTTATCGATATATTTCGTAGCCATGACATGAAGGGTTGGGCAAAAGCGTTGTGGCTGGCCCTGGTCATCATTTTCCCGCTTGTAGGTATCGTCTTGTACCTGATCTTCCGTGGTGACAAAATGCGGGTGCACCAGGCCCAAGCCGCGGTGGACCAAGACACGGCATGGCACTGGTACTCGCAGCACCTCGCCGACGGCCACGGCAGTAAGACGGACCAGTTGGCCCGGTTGGCCCAGCTGCGCGACCGGGGAGATATTTCGGCCGACGAATTCGAACGTTTGAAGGCCGAGATCCTGGCCCAGGCCCGTCCGGGCCACGCTCCTCCTGAGCGTCACGGGAACACTCCCGGCCCAGGGGCAGGGGCCTGCTCCTATAGGGGCACTGCTCCAACAGGGGCACTGCTCGTCTTAGTGCCAAGCTGCTATCCGGGTCGGTTAGTAGCCGACGCTAGGCTTTGGGTCGTGCCTGCACAAGGGGGAGAGCCATTGAGAGCGACCGCGACGTTACCGCTCGGGAGCGAGGAATTTGACCGGTACCTCGTCTCGCCCGAGTTCGTTGCCGACCCCTATGCGACGTTGCAACGGCTGCAGAGCGAAGCACCCATTTATTGGAGCGATTCGGTCGGCGGGTGGTTGGTGACGCGCTTCGACGACATCATGCCTACTTTTAGGAACACGAAGGAATACTCCAACGAGGGACGGCTCGGGCGCGCCGCCGCTCATCTCTCCCCTCCAGACCGTGAGAAATTACGCGTGTTCGAGGAGCATTATGCGACAAAGGGATTGCTCCACTCGGACCCGCCCGACCATACCCGCCTGCGCAGGTTCACCGGTAAAGCGTTCTCGCCCAGCAGGATCGAGAGCATAAGGCCCAATATCGCCAAGATCACTGGGGCATTGCTGGACAAGTGTGCTGACCAGGGCGGCATGGAGGTGGTCCACGACTTTGCCGGTGCATTGCCCGTGGCGGTGCTTGGCGAACTGATGGGCCTGCCGCCAGGCGACCAGTACCTCTTACAGCGCTGGACGGACCAGCTCCTCGGATTTCAAGGTATCAACAAGCCGGATTTGGACTTGCTCTTGGCAGCGCAGAGCGCCATCGTCGAGATCCGCGCCTACCTGGCGGAGCTATTGGAGGCGCGCCGCAAGGACCCAGGTACGGATTTGCTCAGCGCGTTCGTAACGTCTGAAAGCGAACCGAACGGCCTGTCCGAGCCAGAGATAATCAATACCTGCCAAACGTTGTTGGTGGCCGGGCACGAGACAACGACGTCGCTGATCGGCAACGGCCTTGCTCTGTTGCTGGGAGATCGCAAGAACTGGCAGCGCTTGGTCGAGGACCGCTCGCTCGTGCGCTCCGCGATAGAAGAGATCGTGCGTTACGAGAGCCCGGTTGCCCGCCAGCCGCGCCGTGTTACTGAGGATGTGCAGATGGGCGACGCGGCGCTTCGCGAGGGGGACATGTTGTTCCAGATGCTGAACGCAGCGAACCGCGACCCCTCGCATTTCGAGAGCCCGGAAGTGTTCCGGGTGGACCGCAGTCCCAACCAACATGTGGGCTTCGGGTTCGGGGCCCATTTCTGCATCGGCGCACCGTTGGCCCGCACCGAAGGCGAGGTCGCATTCACGCAGCTCCTGGAGCGCTTCCCGACCCTGCATTTGGACGACCCTGAGCTCGCATGGGACAGCTCGAAGGCCAACTCGCGCTCCTGACGTCCCTGACCGTCACCGTGTAACTCCATCAACGCCGAGCGGGGTAGGCGGGCAGTTCGGTCCGTGGGGTACGATCGGCGGCCGATGGCCATGGTGGGCGAGGACGGCGAGGTCTACGAGTGGCACGACGGCTGGGCCGATATGCCGACGCCCGACGAGGCGAGGACCGGTTGGGCCCATCACGGCCTTGCAGTTACCCGCTCAGGTGAGATCGTCGGTTTTCACCCGGAGCGCTCTGAAGTCGTCGTGTTCGACAAGCAAGGGACCGCAGTTCGTTCGTGGGAGGTCCCGCTCACGGAGGGCCACGGCATCACCCTTGTCGAGGAGGACGGCAAGGAGTACCTCTGGATCGCTGACCCGGGGGGCAAGGCGCGCCGGGTGCCGGGTGGCGCCTACGAGGTCGACCTGGCGCCCGAGCAGGGCCAGGTTGTCAAGTTCGCCCTGGACGGTGCGGAAGTGGCCCGCCTTAGGCGACCACCGCACCCCGCCTACGAGAACGGTCGCTACGCACCCACATCGGTAGCGGTCGACGAAGCGGTCCATGGCGGTAGCGGGGACGTCTGGGTCGGCGACGGCTATGGCGAAAGCCTCGTCCATCGGTTCCGCAGTGACGGGAGCTACGTATCAAGCCTTACGGGCGAGGAGGGAGCCGGCCGTTTTGCTTGCCCTCACGCCGTGTTTATCGACCGCCGCCACGATGTGCCCGAACTGTGGGTCGCCGACCGCGGCAACGGGCGCGTGCAGGTCTACGGGTTGGACGGTTCGTTCCGGCGCGTTGTGGGCGAGGGTTTCTTGAACAGCCCGAGCGCATTTGCACCGCACGGGGACAAGCTGATCATTGCCGAGCTTTTTGCTCGCCTCGCCGTTATCGGCGCGGACGACGAGCTCATCTGTTACCTGGGGGACAACGGCGCCGTTCGCGAACATCCCGGGTGGCCCAACGGCCTCGACGAGCACGAGCACCCGGTCCGTACGGCGGAGCTCCAGGACGGTCGCTTCAACAGCCCCCATGGCCTGACGGTTGACGCGGCCGGGAACATCTACGTGGCCGAGTGGCTCATCGGAGGGCGCATGATCAAGTTGGTGCCCGTCCCGCAGTAACGGCGACTTCGCTACTCCCAAAAAGAGATAGCGGTGTTCAAGCGAGGCCCGCCTGGCTGCTCGAGGTCACGAGGTCTACCCCCGGCGGATGCATGGCCCCCGAGCTGGCGAAGGTCCCCGTGCTGGTTTCGGTCAGGCCGCAGCCACAGGAGTCGCGATGAACAAAAGTGGGAGCGATACGGATCGACTCGCGACCTTTGCCTACCGTTTTGCCGGTGATGCGCCGTATGAGGAGTTTTACCGCGATCTCTGCGATGGCTGCTATTGGCTGGGCGATGACGGTCATCCTCGGCTCGAGCACGTCTGCGAAGTCAAAATCGTCATAGCCGACCAGTGCAATATCTCGAGGCACGCGTAACCCATGGAGCCTCAGGGCTCGGAGTATGTCGACCGTCATCTGGTTGGTGCCGGAGACAATGGCGGTGGGCCGGTCCTTACTACGGACAAGTACTTCCAGCGCCCGATGTGCCCGTGTTGCGACGGGACCGCCGAGCAAGACGAAAGCCTCATGAAACTGGAGCCCGGCGATGTTCAAGGCCGACGCGGTAACCCTCTACCCTCTCGGTACTCGTCGACAAGCCTCGCATCCCGCCGACGAAGAGTATCTTCGTGTGCCCGATCTGGGCCAAGTGCTGGACAAGTTCCATCGTTGCATCTATGTTCTCGACACCGACCTGATCGAAGCGGTCGTCTCCGAAACGGTCGATCAGGACCGTGGGGACCCCTTCTCCCGCCAGGAGGTCCAACACGGCCTCCGTGTCGCCGAAGGTGGGGGCAACGACCATCCCGTCGACGCGCCTACTTAGCAACATCTTCACTGCGTCGCGTTCATCCTGCACTCGCTCCCCGCTGTCTGCGAGCACCGAACTGTACCCGTGCCGTCGCCCAGCTCTATCGAGAGCCGTCACGACTGGCACGAAATAAGGGCACGTCAGCGCAGGCATCACGATGCCTATCAAGTGAGTGTCCGAAGTCGCCAATGAGCGCGCCACTGTGTTGGGGAAGAACCCGCTCTCTTTGATGGCCTCCAAGACTCGCGCCTTCAGGTCGTCGCTCACGGTGCGTGTCCCGTTCACAACATGAGACACGGTGGAGACTGACACATCGGCGATCCGGGCCACATCAGCCATGGTTACGTGTCGTCTCATTGGCTTCCATTCACCGGCTCAGACAGCCCTCCGCTAGCTGGAAAGAGGCTACCAGCAGCGCTTCCAATAGTCGAGAAGCGCTTGCGCAAACGCTTGTCGAGCGCATTGTGCCCGTCCTGACGAGGGTTCATGAGCGGCATCGAGGCATGCCCAGACCCGTCAAAAAAGATCTGTCAAGCGCTTGCGCAAGCGTTTTACAAGGGTTAGCATCCGCTTCAACCGGTCGTCCGGATTGAGGGGGAGCATGTCTAGGAGCCACGTCGCAGATCCGCGGGTAAAGAACCTCAGCCCAGGTGGTCCCGCCTTGGTCGTAGGACCGCGAAAAGCTCTTCCGTTAGAAATGCCGGTACCTTCCGAGCTTCGGTCCGCCCGGCCGACCGAGGAACCGGGCAACGAGCAGCCAGAGGGGGGAGGGCTGAACCCCAGCGAGACGCCCTCTGGGCGTGGTCAGTCGTCTCGGCGAGAAGGCCTTCGGCCGCCCTCGCTAACGCTCGGGCGAGGCGCGCTGCTCTCGCTATTGCTGCGTGTCATCGCACTGGGGCCTCTAATGGTGCTGCTCGGGGTTTGCATCCTGTTCTCGCTGCTCAGCCCGTACTTCTTCACTTCCTCCAACCTGACGAACGTCTTGGTCGAGTCCAGTTCGACAGCGCTGCTCGCGCTCGGGCGCATTGCTCGTAGTCGTAGTCGGCTCGCTGGACATCTCCCTCGGTGCAACCGCTGGGCTTTGCACCGTAGTGGCGGCGTCGGTGTTCAACGACCACCCTCATTCCGCCTGGTTGGTGGTGCCTGCCGTGCTCGGGACGGGTTTGGCCGTGGGAGCCGTCAACTCGTTTGTCATCGTCACCTTGCGCGTCGGCGGGGCGTTCATCGTGACGCTGGGCATGCAGTACGCCGTCTTCAGCCTGTCGGAGGTCTTCTCGGGTGGATCCCGATCTCCGGGGTGCCGAGCTACCTCACTGGGTTGGCCAACGAGGACGTCTTGGGCATACCGGGCCCGATCGTGCTGGTCCTGGTCGTTGCGGGTGCGCTGGCTTTCCTGCTGAACCGCATCACATGGGGACGCTGGATCGTCGCGATCGGGGGCAGCCAGGACGCGGCGGAAAAAGTCGGCATCCCGGTGCGCAAAGTCCTCTTCAGCGTGTTCGTGCTTGCCAGCTTGTTCGCTTCGGTCGCTGGGCTCCTAGTCGCTGGCCGCAATGATGCCGGCACGGTCGACGACGGCAGCTCGGTGCTCCTCGCCTTTGCCGCGGTGGTGATTGGTGGCGCCAGCCTCAAAGGTGGCCGCGGGAAAGTGTGGGCAACCCTGGTAGGCGCCGTGATCATCCAGGCAATCAACGATGGTCTCACGCTCGTGAACGTTTCGCCCGATTGGACCTCGTTCGCGATCGGGGCGGTACTTGTGGGGGCCGTCGGCCTGGACGTCGTCCGTAACCGGGTCGAGGGTCGCCTGCGGATCCGACAGGCCCGGATCCAAGCAGAGGCGAAGTAGCCCGTGACAGGTTCAGTGCTTGAAGTCCGCAACCTAACGAAGCGGTTTGGTAACCATGCAGCGCTCGATGCCGTGAGCTTCGCCGTCGCCGACGCCGAGGTCGTCGCGCTCCTTGGGGACAATGGCGCCGGCAAGTCGACACTTGTGAAGTGCATAGCTGGGATTTGCCGACCGGACGGGGGCGAAATCATTATAGGAAGCCACCGGTTCCACTCTCCGTCCCCGTCAGCCGCTCGAGCGTTGGGAGTCGGGGTCGTTTACCAAGATCTGGCGCTCTTCGACAACCTTTCCGTAGCCGAGAACCTCTTCGCCGGCGCAGAGCTCACGTGGCCGAAATCCTTTCGTCCGCTGGCTCTCGTTCGCAAGCGAGCGATGTTCGAACAAGCGCGCCACACTTTCGAAACCCTCGAGGTGCGTATACCTAGCATGAGGACACTCGTCGGACTGCTGTCGGGCGGGCAGCGCCAGGCGATCGCGGTGTCAAAGGGCATTGCTTTTGCTCATAAGCTCGTCATTCTCGACGAGCCCACAGCAGCTCTAGGTTTACGCGAGCGTGGCAACGTCCTTCGTTTGATCAGAAAGCTGCCCGAGGCCGGCATTGCCGTGATCTTGATCAGTCACAACCTTGAAGAAGTCATCTCGGTGGCAGACCGGGCGGTAGTCCTACGCCAGGGCAGGAAGGTCGGCGAGGTCCCAGCTACACACGAGAAGCACGAAGCCATCGTCTCGATGATCATCGGAGCCCAAACAACCAACAACGGCTACTCCGCGCCTCAGGCGTGAAGCCCCTGTAAAGACAATCCAAAATCAGCCAAGGAGGAAGAAATGCCCCCCGTTACACCAAACCGTAATGAAACGCGCCCGTACGTCTGCACCCGCCTACGGCACTCGCTCGCTGTTGCCACCGCGGTAGTCGCTGTGCTGGCCCCGGTCGCAAGCCTGGCCAGCCCGGCATCGGCCACAGCCGGGTCAAAATTGATAATCTTCACGCTTCCCTTTCCGTGCAACCTGAATGCCTATGCCTCGCAGCTATGCGCCGGCGTCATTGCTGAAGGAAAGGCCCTCAAGCCAAGTGGCTTTACGGTACAGGTCAAGACCGGCACAAATTATTCCGACGTGTCCGCGTACAACAACCTGCTCCAAACCAGCTACCAGTTGGCCCCGGGCGGGGTGATCGCATTCGTAAACGGCCCAGCTGCTCAAACGCCGACCCTTCGCGCGGCATGCGCCAAAGGGATCAAGGTGATCTTGATCGATAGCCCGGCCACGGGCATGGGGAGCTGCCAGTCAAGTTTTGTTGGTTCGAACCATTACCAGATGGGCGTCGATGATGGGAAGTGGCTCATCGCCCACCCACCCGCCGACCACAGCAAGCAGGTCGGTGTTGTTACGCAGCCACCCGGTGAGTACGCATCGACCGATGCGCGCTGTCCGAGGCTTCTCGACAACAGTCAAGGCTGCGGGTTATAAAGTCGTCGCCACAGAAATTACCAATCTCGTGCTCGACCAGACCCGAGACGAGGTGACGAACATGCTTACGGCCCACCCGGGTATTGGGGCGATCTTTGCCGCAAACGTGCCCATGGGAGACGGCGCGGCTGGAGGCCATGACCGACCACCCCACGGTGGAGTTGCTCACTCTTGACGGCGACACGCCAGCGCTCCAGGGGTTGCAGAAGGGCACTGTTGCAGTCGACACTGTGCAAAACCCTTTCGCTGAAGGCACGATCTCGGTCAAGTACATGTCAGAAGTCATAGCTGGCAAGACCGTGCCCAAGCTGACGTATACAACAGCAGAGGTGGTCGACAAGGCGAATGTTGCCAGTTACATGGCGAGCCAGCACTAGCTGGCACGAGGCGCCATCGGGCCGAGGCGAGGCTCGGCCCGATGGCGAACGTGGATGTCCGAGAACCCAAAGAGAACTCTTGAAGCAAGACGATGGCTGTTGGGAGGCAGATGTATGAGGCGGTTCACCTTGTCAAGCACTAGCCCGGATGGGACCCGAACCAGTCCGATGTCCCGCATAAACCCCGTTCAGCACGAGCTTCCTGGCTCGTGAGCAATTGGCAGCCTCCGGGCTGGTTCGTCGCAGCCGGGTTCGAGGCCGTGGCCGACGCGTTCCAAACGAACTTCGCGGACGATGGAGAGATCGGTGCCTCGTTCGCGGCTTTCTCAGACGGCGTGCCCATCGTGGACATCTGGGGAGGTACCGCTGACAGTGGCAACGGAACGGTGTGGTCACATGACACGATGCAGATCGTATTTTCAGGGACGAAGGGGCTTGTCGCGACGTGCCTTCTCCTGTTGATCGATCGGGAGTTGCTGGACCTCGAGGCCCCGGTTGCGCGGTACTGGCCGGAGTTCGGTGCGCAGGGAAAGGAGGCAGTCAAGGTTCGAGAGATCGTCTCGCACGCCGCTCGCATCCCAGGCTTGACCGTCCCGGTTACCTGGGAGGAGGCAACTGACGGCAAGCGCATGGCCGACCTCGTGGCCTCCCAGCCGCTCAGCTCAGACCCGAGGGCGGAGGCGACATACCACGCCCTCACATTTGGTTGGATTTGTGGTGAAGTATTGCGACGGATCGATGGACGGGAGATCGGCCGGTTCTTCGCCGAGGAGGTTGCCGGACCGCTAGGCCTTGAGATTCGGATCGGCTTGCCTGAGGATCTCCAAGAACGAGTAGCGCGAGTCGAGCTCGCACCGGGATGGGGTACCTCGCCGAGCTTTGCTCCTGAGCGCCTCGCTTCGGACCCTCTACTGCGCTCGGTCTTCGGGAACCCTGCGCGCTGATGAACGCCAGAACTTCCCTTGGAACGAGCGTTCTTGGCATGCAGCGGAGATCCCAGGTGCCAACGCCATCGGCACAGCTCGATCGTTTGCCAAGCTCTATTCCAGTCTTGACCAGCTTGTCGACCCTAAGACGGTGGAGCTGGCGTTGCGCGCTTTGCGGACCGGTCCCGATACGCTGCTCGGTAAGCAGGCTGCGTTCAGTGTTGGCTTTGAGCTCCAAACACAAGACATGCCCTACGGCCCCGCTCCCATCGTGTTCGGGCACGGCGGTACAGGTGGGTCGCGCCACGGCCGCTGGGTGAAGGAGGGCGTTGGGTTCTCGTATGCGATGAACCTCTTGCGAGATGACGGGAGCGATAAGAGGGCGGCTCGGTTGTTGGAAGCACTTCACTACTCGATAGAGCGTGGCTGAGGTTGTCCGAGGTGCACGGGTGAACCGGGAACCCCCGATGGCCGGCGAAGACGCAACCAGGTACCTGAACTCGTTGTCGCCGGTCCCCCTCTGGGAGCAGACGCCTGCCGAGCGGAGGCAGGCAATGCGTCTGGAGTGCTTGGCTGGCGCGGGGCGACAGCCGCAGATGGCCTCGGTCGTTGATGTCGATGCCTTTGGTGTCCCTGCTCGCCTCTACCACCCGACCGGCGAGGAGAGGGGCTTACTTCTCTGGATGCACGGAGGCGCCTGGATGTTCGGCGACCTCGATTGTTGCGATGCAGTTGTACGCACCATGGCTATCGGCGCCGGCTGTTCGGTCATGTCTGTTGACTACCGCTTGGTCCCTGAGCACAGGTTCCCGGCTGCGGTCGAGGACTGCTGGGCGGCACTTCAGTGGGCAAGGCAAGAGACTGATCTGCTAGCAGTTGGCGGGGACAGCTCGGGCGGGAACCTCGCCGCGGCGACCGCCATACTTGCCAGGGACGCTGCGATAGAGCTGCGCCTCCAGCTCCTCGTGTACCCGGTCCTCGACTTCCGTGCGGGCTCCAAGCCATATGGCGATTTCAGTGAGCGGTACAGCGACTTCGTCGGGATCGAAGGCTACGGTCGTTCACGAGTAGAGGTAATACGCTACATATGGGAACAGTATGTCCCCGACCCGTCGGAGCGTACAGACGAGCGGGCTTCGCCCTTGCGAGCTCGCTCGTTGAAAAACGTAGCCCCGGCGTTCATCGTCACAGCTGAGCACGACATCTTGCGCGGGGAGGCAGAGGATTTCGCCGACAGGCTTCGTGCGAGCCGGTGTCGACGTTGAGCTGATCGACTACGTAGGTGAAGTCCATGGGTTCTATCCCTTGGTTGGGGCGTTCCCGGCCGCTCGCGACGCGGGCATCAAGATGTGCAAAGGCCACTACGCCTGGCCTTCGCGCCGAGATAGACCGCTAGGGCGGTCAGGTCCCGCTTCGCCGCTCGAGCGCACACCCGCGCCAAGATGGCGACCAACAGCACGAAGAAATGGAGGACGTCTTGGCTTATCCCCGCCGCACGCTCGGGACCGGTGACGCTGCGCTGAACGTGAGCGCCATGGGCCTTGGGTGTATGGGCATGTCCGAGTTTTACGGGGCCGGCGACGAGGACGAGTCGATCGCCACCATCCGTGCAGCCTTGGACGCCGGTGTCGATTTCCTGGACACCGCCGACATGTACGGCCCGTTCACCAACGAGAGGTTGGTGGCCCGTGCGATCGCCGGCCGCCGGGACCAGGTCGTGGTCGCCACCAAGTTCGGTAACGAGCGCGAGCCCGACGGCACCAGGCTCGGCATCAACGGCCGGCCGGAGTACGTGGCCAAGGCCGCCGACGCTTCGCTCGAGCGCCTCGGCGTCGACCATATTGACCTCTACTACCAGCACCGGGTCGACCCAAAGGTCCCCATCGAAGAGACCTGGGGGGCCTTGAGCGAGCTCGTGCAGGCGGGCAAGGTGCGTCATCTCGGGATCTCCGAGGCCGCCCCCGAGACGATCCGCCGGGCGCATGCCACCCACCCCATTACCGCACTGCAAACTGAGTGGTCGCTTTGGACACGAGACGTCGAGGACGATGGCGTGCTCGCCACGGTTCGCGAGCTCGGGATCGGCTTCGTGGCCTACTCGCCGCTCGGGCGCGGGTTCCTCTCGGGCGCCATCCGCAGCCTCGATGACCTGGCGCCCGACGACTTCCGGCGCAATAACCCGCGCTTCCAGGGCGAGAACTTCGCAAAGAACCTCGAGCTCGTCGACAAGGTGGAGCAGTTGGCGGGACAACTCGGCGTGAAGCCCGGCCAGGTCGCCCTGGCCTGGGTGCTCGCCCAGGGCGAGGACGTCGTGCCCATCCCCGGGACCAAGCGGCGCACCTATCTCAAAGAGAACATCGAGGCTGTCGACGTGAAGCTGTCCGAGGACGAGCTACGGGCGCTGGACGAAGCTGCGCCGAGTGGCGGCACCGCCGGGGATCGCTACCCGGACATGACCTTCATTCGCCTATGAAAGTTGGGACCTGGTCTGGCCCGCACAAAGTGGTAGCTCACGGCCCACGACCTGGTCAATGAGCGGCTGCGACTGCTCGCTGGCGCAACCGCTCAAGCAGCGCCGAGCCGCCGTCGCCTTCAAACCAGCGGGTATGGCCGACGAGGTATGTGGAGTAGGCGAGGTCCGCGTTGGCCTGCGAGCCCACAACGTCGGCGAAGTACTCGATCTCAGAAAGTGCGTATTCCAGATGGACCACCGGGAGCACCTCGGCCAGGGCGGACAGCTCGGTGGGGCCCAGTTGCCTGGTGGCTTGGTACCCATCGACGTATCGCGTCGACAGCGTCGAGGTCTGCCTCGGCTTGTCCGGTGCGCTCCAGGTCCAGCCAGGTGATGGTGGAGCGCTCCAGGGCAATAGCGAGGTCGTGGGCGGCGAAGGTACGGTTGGCGAGCCCCAGGTCGAACACACCTTCAACGTCGGCGTCGGGCCCCGCGGACGTCCAGGCCAGGTTCGAGGGGTGCCAGTCCCCATGACCCCACTGAGGACGCAGTGCCGCCAGGAGCGGTGCCGCCCGTCTGATCACCGGGACGTGGTACCGGGCCAGCTGGTCCTGCCAGGGCCGTCGAGCCAGGTAACGGGCTAGGCCGGGCCGGCTCTCGAGGAGGCGGCCCACTTGTCCGACCGGGTCTCGCGCCGTGACGATGTCACATGAGCCCGTCAGCACGCCAGGTGCCCTCGGCGGCTGGTCGAAGCCGGCCGCCGCATCATGTAGCCGGGCGAGCGCGGCGCCAGCGGCCCGGGCGTGACCGAGGCTGCTGAACGGCTCCCATGACATGGTGTCCCGGTACAGGTCGACACCACCCGCCACCTCGTGGACCTCGTAGATGCTGTCCCCTGAGGTGACGGAGCTATCGCCGGCAACGGTCCGCAGCACAACCGGTACATGCACGCCACCTGCGCGTAAGTGGTCGCCAAGCGCGTGTTCGACGCTCAGTTGGGCGGCCGTGCGGACGCGCCGGTCATGACGCTTGACGAACACGACGCCCGCGCGGCAGCGGACGACCCCCGCCGCGGACATAGGCCGCGGGCTGCGCCACACTACGGCTGCGCCCGGCTCGCCACGCTGTGGCGCGAGGTCGCCGTAGTGAGCAAGGACGGCGTTGACCTCGAGGTCGGTCAGCGAGGGCCAGTCGGGGGTAACAAGCTCGTGGCCCATGCCGTGGACAAGCGGCCTGGCTGCCGGCGGCCGGGCCGTGTTCACAGGCTTTGGCGGAGGCGGTCGCGCTGGCGGGGGGACGGGCGGCTGCCCCGCGCAACAACAGGCACTAAGCCGGCCAGCAGGGTGGCCACCGCGGCCACGATGAACGAAAGGATCGAGGCCGACATCCAGGCGGCAGGAGTGAAGCCCACCAACTTGGCGGACCATTGCCACGCCGAGACCCACCACGAGATGTAGCCCGGGTTGATGAACTGGTAGGTGACGAAGCCCGCCGCCCACGGTATGACCATGGCCCAGCGTGAACGGGCGGCTCGGGAAAGGTCCCAGCGCTCCCCGCCCCTGGACAGTACGAAGAAGTCGATTATGAGCACCGCCGACATTGGGACGAAGACCGAACCAAGGAGGTCGAGGAAGTTCTCGTAGTCGGCGATATTGAGGAACAGGGCCCCGGCCGTCGTCAGGGCGGCGATGCCCACGGCGAGAACCCGGCGGTCCCACAGCGGCCTGAAGTTCTGAGCCGAAACGGCGGTGGAGTACACATTTGCGAACGACTGGTCGAGCTCGCGCGCTGCCAGGATGGCGAAGCCTATTGTCCCGAGCGGAAGGGCGATAAAGGCGCCGTAGATGTCGCTGGGGTTGCGGGCCACGGTCACCAGGGCCAGCAGGCCGATCACATAGCAGAGGATCTGCGTGACGCTGTAGCCGACGAGCGCCCCGCTGAAGGCGGCCCGTTCGGAGCGCGAATGGCGCGTGTAGTCGGCCGCCAGCGGAGCGAACGAGATGGCCGCCGCCACCACCGTGTCTGTAGCCGCCCAATAACCCGACCAGGTGCCATGCGACAACGCCGGCAACGGGTGGCGGGCCAACTCGACGAAGAGGTAGGCCAGCACGACCACCACGGCGCCCGTGACGTAGCGCCGTAGGTAGCGGATGAATCCAAGCGGGCGAGCGGCCAGCACCGCGGTGATCACCCCGGCGAGGAGTATGTAGGCCCAGCGCGGCAGCGACGGTGCCACGGTGTGGGCCGCGGTGGCTATGGTGACCAGCTCGAAAACGCCCCAGCCGAGGCACTGCAAGATGTTGAGGGCAGTGGGCAGGTACGACAGCCGGGCGCCGAACAGGCCGCGCAACAGCACCATCGCCGGGGCTCCCGTCCGGGTGCCCATCACGCCGACCAACGCGATCGGCAGCGTGCCGAGAAGGGTGCCCAGAACTATCGCCGTGACCCCCGCGGCCAGCGAAAGCTCCGGGGTCCCACTGCCGTTGGGCTGGAGCACGAAAATTGCCCCGGTAAAGCCGAGAAGGCTTACCCCGAGGTTGCCCCATAGCCCCAGCTGGTCGACCAGGCTGAGCGCCTTGGGGACAGGTTCGGCCAGGTTGCGGCCGACTTCAGAATGACGGTCCCCGGGCACGGTGACGAAGGCGCCACCGGCCAATGCAGGTACCTCGGAGACAACTATGTCTGTCACAGTCCCATCCCTTCGCCGGCATTACCCGATCAGGTTCAGACGGTCGGTGGCGTGGGGCCGAATGCCGAAGCCACCCTCTCAGCCCGGTTAACCCGAGCTCCCGTGTTGGTTACTGGTGCAACTCTACCGCCAGCGTTGCAACGACACCGCCGGCAGCGGAGATGTGCGCTTTGGACCGAGACCAAGTGCTGCGCGCTCTACGCTGACATGGTCCCGGTTACGAGGACGAAAGTGGGGGAGCGCGCGGTAGCCGCTCGGGAGGACGAACAGTGAACATCATCAGGTACCGCGCCCGCGGCTCATCTCAAGGGCACGTCGGTTTGCTCGACGGTGACCGTGTCACCGATCTCGACGTGAGCACGTTGGCTTCGCTCTGGGCGCTCCGGCTCGACGACCTACGGGAGCGGCTCGACGGGGCGAGAGGGCCGGAGCTCCTGGCCTCGGACGTCGAGGTCCTCGCGCCCATCGACGGGCGAACAGAAGTGTGGGCGTGCGGGGTCACTTACGAGATCTCCCACGAGGCGCGGCGTCGAGGAGAGCGAACGGGCGGCCAACCTCTACGAGCTCGTTTACGATGCCGACAGGCCCGAGCTGTTTTTCAAGTCTTCGGGCTGGCGTGTCGTTGGCGACGGTGGCGTGGTCGCGGTCCGCGCCGACTCCACCCTCGACGTTCCCGAACCGGAGGTGGCCCTCGTAATAAATGCCTTCGGCGAGATCGTCGGCTATTCGATCTGTGACGATGTCTCCTCGCGTTCCATCGAAGGCGAGAACGCGCTTTACCTCCCGCAGGCGAAGATTTATTACGGGGCTTGTGCGCTCGGCCCGTCCGTGCGCCCGGTGTGGGAGGTCGCCGACCCCTACGACCTTGACATCGCCCTGACGATCCATCGCGGCGGCGCCGTCGCCTGGGAGGGGACCGCCAACACCTCCAGGCTGCACCGGCGCTATGACGAGATGGTCAGCTACCTGATGCGCTCGGATGTCCATCCCGATGGCGTGGTTATCTCGACTGGGACATGCCTCGTGCCGCCCGCCCCTTTCACGCTGGAACCCGGCGACGTGGTGCGCATCGACATCGAGGAGATCGGGACGCTGACGACTTCGGTAGCCCGGGGCCTGCCCCTCCCGGCACTCGGTTAGGGACCTCCGTAGGTCCGTTTTTCTCTGCTACCAGTTGGTTTTTTAGGTAGCGCCCGGCCCGCTCGTCGTTGCTGTAGCGCGCACCTGCTTGTCGCGGGCCGACCGTCTTGATGATCGTGGCATTGACCGCGCCCGAGGTGCAGGGGGGCTCAGCGGGTGTGGTGCCTGAGCTGCTCCTTTAGCTGGCCGGGCAGGTACTTGACAACACCGAAGGCGACCTGTAGCGTCTTGAAACGGGTTTCTGAAAGGGATTTCTAAAAAGGGATTTTATGAACCGATTTCGAAAAAGGGATCTCTGAAACCGGCACCATGGCTCGACAGATCCGCCAGCCCTTCACCATAAAAGAGGTCGCCGACCGGGCAGGGGTGTCCCCCGCCACGGTCTCGAGGGTCCTAAACGACAGCGTCTCAGTACGGGAGGCCAAGCGTTCTCAAGTCCTCGCCGTCATCAACGAGCTCGGTTACCGGCCAAGTCGGGTAGCGAGCAACCTGCGCCGCCAGCAGGTGCAAATGATCGGCGTTGTCGTCTCGGACATAGAAAACCCGCACTTTTCCCAGATGGTGCGGGCCATCGAGGACACTGCCTACCTGAAGGGCTACCGGGTCCTGCTCTGCAACACCGACGAGGATCCAGTCAAGCAGCGAGAGTACCTAGGGGTCATGATCGCCGAGCGAGTGGCGGGCGCGATCATCTCACCAACCGAAGCTGGGGCCGCCGAGATCAGCGAGCTGATCGACATTGGCGCCTCGGTGGTCGCTTTCGACCGTCCCGTCGACGACAAGCGTGCCGATGCAGTTCTGGCGGCCAACGTCACGGGCGCCCGCCTCGGGACGGAGCACCTCCTCGCGGGTGGCCACCGCAGGATTGGCTTTCTCGGTGGCCCGAACGTAGTGCGGACCGCAGCAGAGCGCCTATCGGGTTACGAGCAGGCCATGTTCGACGCCGGCGCCCAAGCCCGCAGTGCGATAGGGGACTTCCGTGTCGAAGGAGGCCGACGGGGGGCGCAGGACCTTCTCGACGAAGGCGTTACGGCTCTCCTGGTGGCCAACAACCTGATGGCCATAGGTGCGCTGCAGGCGATCAGGGCCACTCATTTGCGAGTCCCGGCGGATATCGCCCTGGCCTCGTTCGACGACCCCGCTTGGGCGGAGCTGACAGACCCACCCCTTACGACCTTGGCACAGCCGGTCCGCCTCATGGCCGTTGCCGCAGTAGAGCTCCTGATGCAGCGGCTCGGTCAGGGCCGCGGTCGCCGCAAACGCCAGGTCTTCGAGCTGGAACTGCGCCATCGTGGCTCGTGCTGCCCGGCACACGCACCGACCTTGCGGGCGTCTTGAGAGAAGGAGAAACCACTTTGCCTAAGGTCGGGATCCTCAGTTTCAGCGACGGCCGCGACTTCGTCCACCAAGGGATCGCGTCGTTCGGGGCGCAGGTCGAGGGGCGCATCGCGGCGGCTTGTCGCGCCGACGGCTTCGAAGTGGTGCTGGGCACCGAGCCGGTCACCTCCAACCAGGTAGCGGTGCGCGAGGCACGGCGCATGGCGGACCAGCGCCCCGACCTCACCATCTTCAACTACCCGGTGTGGGCCTTCCCCCATTTTTCCGTGCACGCCGCCAAGGCGACCGCCGGGCCTTTGTTGTTGTTCTCCAACATCGACCCGACTTACCCGGGCATGGTGAGCCTGTTGGCAGCGGGCGGGAGCCTCGACCAGATCGGCAGAAGCCACGAGAGGCTCTGGGGTGACGTGGACGACCCCGCTGTGAGCAAGCAGCTCGGTGCCCTTGTACGGGCGGCTCACGCGGTGAGATCGCTGGAGGGGTGCACCTTCGGCCGGGTGGGGGGTCGTTCCATGGGCATGTACACAGCGGTGGGGCGCACCGACGAGTGGATGCGCCGCTTCGGCATCGACGTCGAAGAAATAGACCAGTGGGAGATCGTACGCCGCTCGGAGCTGGTGCCCGCCTCGCGCGCGGCCGCCGGGCGGCAATGGCTGGAGAAGAACGCGGCAGGCGTCCACTACGACGGGACGCGGCTCACCCCTGAGATCCTGGAGCGCCAGGTGCGGTCCTACTACGCCATGCGCGAGATCATCGACGAAGGCCACCTCGACTTCTCGGGTATCAAGGGCCAGCCCGAGCTCACCAACAACTTCGCCACCACCGACATCGCCGAAGCGTTCCTGAACGACCCCTACGACTGGGACGGCCCCAAGGACGTGCACATCTGTGCCACCGAGTGCGACATGGACGGGGCATTGACGATGCTGCTCATGCACCGCATCACCACCACGCCGGTGCTGTTCGCCGACGTGCGCCACTACTTCGCCGAGCGCGCCATCTGGGACCTCGAGAACTCCGGCCAGCACGCCACCTGGTTCGCGGCGCGCAGCGACGACCCGGGCGAAAACATGGCACGGGTCCACCTATACCCAGAGGAGTTCTACTTCCCCGCCGGGGGTGCCTCTGTCCATCACCTGGCCGCGCCGGGCGAGATAACCCTCGGGCGCCTCTCGCGCTGCGACGGGCGTTACCGCCTACAGGTCACCCTGGGCCGCTTCGAGAACTACGACGAGGCCACCAACGAGGCCCTCATGCGCCAGAGCACCTACGTCTGGCCCCACGCCTTCACCCACTTCGACGCGCCCGCCGAGGTGTTCTTGTCGCGCTTTGGCGCCAACCACATCCACGCCGTCCCCGGCGACATAACCGCAGAGCTTGCCGCCGTCTGCCGCTTTTTAGATATCGACCTGGAGCGGTTGGACGGCCCTGCCGCCTCGCCGGCCATTTGATGCGTGACGGAGCCGACCTTATGACCGGTGCCTCGGGCGGTGCTTGAGGTGACAGTGCCCAGCCAGGCATTGGCGGCACGCCCGTCGCGGGCCCGGCCGCGGTTGTTCCCGGCGGGTGCGCGCTGGACGGTCGCGCCGACCCCGGTCGCGGGCGTCGGCGGAGAAGCTGGGCGGGCCGGCCGGGCTCGCCGCACGCCCCGCGAACGCCGCGACGCGCTGGCCGCCTACCTTCTCATAAGCCCAGCCCTGCTCTTGTTCCTCTGCTTCATTGCCGGCCCTTTGATCGGTGCAATAGTCCTCAGCCTCTTCAACTATGACCTTTTGAACCCACCAAAATTTGTCGGGCTGGGCAACTACCGCTACCTCATCCACGACAGCTTGGCCTGGCACTCACTGCTCGTATCATCCGAGTTCACCGTGGCCAGTGTTGTGCTGCACGTGGCGGTCGGCCTCGCCCTCGCCCTGGCCGTGAACCGCAAGATGTCCAGGGCTCTTCTTTACGGCCTGCGGACGGCCATATTTTTCCCGGTGCTCATCTCGTGGGCGGTCGTGTCCTTGATAGCCGAGTACACCTTGGACCCCAACTTCGGCTTCATCACCTATTACCTGGGCAAGATCGGGATCCATAACCTGAACGCCTTCGCCGACCCGAACACGGCTTTGGGGGCGATCGTGGGGGTCGACCTATGGCACACCGTCGGCTTCTCGTTTATCGTGCTCCTGGCCGGGCTCCAGGTGGTACCGCCGTACCTTTACGAAGCCGCCCGGGTCGATGGCGCCGGCACGTTCCTGATCTTCCGGCGCATCACCCTGCCGATGTTGTCGCCGTCGCTGTTCTTCGTGATCGTCATCTCCTTCATTGGTGCATTTCAGATCTTCGACCCCGTGCACATCATCACCCAGGGCGGGCCGGGCAACGACACCGAGTCCATCGTCGAGTACATCTATCAAAACGGCTTCACGGATCTCTACATGGGTTACGCGGCGGCGCTGGCCCTGTTGGTCCTGGTTGTCCTGCTCCTCGTCACCATCGCCCAGTTCGGGCTCGCCCGCTTCTGGGTCCACGACGAGACCGGGAGCTAGCCCATGACCATGGCTCGCACATCGCTCCCAACGCGCGGTCGGCTCAAACTGCGACGGCTAAGTGCCAACACGCTGCTGGCCCTGATGATCCCCATCTTCCTGGCTCCCGTGATCTGGACCGTGGTCCAGTCTTTCCTGTCGCAGAACAGCGCGCTCAGGATCCCCCCCGTGTGGTTCACGGTCCACCCCACGATCGCCAACTACTCCTCGGTGTTCAGTTACATCCCCTTCTTCACCTTCTTGTTCAACAGCGTCAAGATCACCGCCATCGTGACGTTCGGGTCGCTGGTGACCAGCACCCTGGCCGCGTATGCCTTTGCCCGGCTCAGCTTCCCCGGGCGCGACGTGTTGTTCTTCATGTTCCTCGCCGCTTTGATGGTCCCGAACACAGTCACAGCCGTCCCGACCTACGTGCTTATGCACACGCTCCACCTGGCCACCAGCCAGACCGCGGTATGGCTTCCCGGCCTCATCAACGTGTTCGGGATTTTCCTCCTGCGCCAGTTTTTCCGGGCGATACCGAGAGACCTCGAGGAGGCGGGACGCGTCGACGGCCTGACAACTCTCGGCGTGCTGAGGTATGTCATCCTGCCGCTTTCCAAGCCGGCTTTGGCTGCTTTGGCCATTTTGATCGGCACCGCAACCTGGAACGACTTCTTCTGGCCCAGCATCTACCTGACCAACCGGAGCCAGATGACCCTGACGGTAGGGCTCGTATCGCTTCAGGGTGAGTACAAGGAGGGATCACCCCTCGTGATGTTCGCTGCTGTCTCCATGACAGTACTTCCTTTGTTAATACTGTTCATTTTTACCCAACGGGCGATCACTCAGAGCCTTGCGATGACATCGTTCCGATAATCCCCAACACAAACCAAGCGAGAGGAGAACACATACAATGGACCGTCGTCAGTTCTTACAGGCGGCCGGCGCTTCTGCAGCGTTGGCAACAATCCCCGGCCTGTCGAACATATTCAAGGGGGAAAAAAGCAGGTTCCAGCCGGCCGACACTTCCGTTACCGGGCATATCACAATCGCGTTCTACGGGGCTGCAGACATTATCAAGGCCTGGGACGTCGTCTTTGCCGATTTCCGCAAGGTGTACCCGAACATCACCGTCGAGGCCGTCGCGATCCCGGCAGCGACTTGGACCGCTTACGCCGACTCGGCCATATTGCAAATGGCAGGAGGGCGGGAGTTTGACGTACTGCAGGGTGCCGTCAACGTCCAGCGCCTCTTGGTGACCAAGGGTGTCGTGACCCCGCTCGACCCCTACATCGAGCGCGACCACGCCGAGTTGGCCTATTACCTCGCGAACGAGGTCCCGCAGTTCCTGAAGTGGGAGAAGTCACTTGTTTCGAACGGTGGGCCGACCTACTTCCTACCGGCCGACTACAACGTCTTGTGCTGCTGGGTCAACACGGAGATGTTCGAAAAGGCCGGCGTCCCAGTGCCATCAGACGGTTGGACATGGGACGACCTGTTGGCCGCGGGGGAGAAGATCTGTACATCGCCCGGTACCTATCTGATCGACGTCCCCCCGGACGATTGGGACCTGATGCCGTGGGCGTTGGGCAATGGCGGGTCGCTGCTTAGCGCTGACTGGACGAAGTCAACGTGCGCCAGCCCGGAGACGATAGAGGCGGCGGCTTTCGTACAGTCGCTGCACCAGAAGGGCTATGCGCCCAAGCCCGGGGGCAGCTTCTCCGACCCGGTCGAGTTCGCCGACAACAAGCTCGCCATCTTCCAAGCCGGCATGTGGCTGAACCCCGCGCTCCTGTCCGCCAAGGCAGCCGGCAAGGCCAAGGTCGTGGCCTGCCCACAAAAGGTCAAGAAGGGGACCGTCGTCGGTTGGAACGCCTATCCGATCACGAAGAGCTCGAAGAACAAGGAGGCGGCGTGGGCGTTCGTGAAGTACGTGTGCTCCGAGCGGGCGTCGGTGAACTTGACGGCCACCGGGCAAGCGACCCCGGGCCTCAAGTCGGTGTTCTACAACGACCTTCACAAAGCGGCCCCCGAGAAGGGGATCAACGAGTTCTGGACCGAGCTCGAGTACGCCACCCCGCTGCCGTGCCCGGCCGCCGCGGACGCCATTGATACGGCGTTCGCCAACACCCTCACGCAGCTGTACTCGTCAGATGCAGACGCAGCCACCTTGATGAAGGCTCTCGACACGAAAGTCAACGGCCTGCTCAACAACACGGGCCCAGGGGCGGTCTAGGGTGCGCCTTAGTTGGTGAAAGATCAGCTAGCCGAGCCCGTACCCGGCCGCAATTGGTCGGGCACGGGCTCAACCCCAGTGCGGCCCGCCGGTCTGCTACCGCGCTTGCCGGCGGCCGCACGCTCTACATTAGGGCAATGCTGCGAGTGGCCCGATCGTGACTGAACGCCCCCGCCCGGACGGGGCGCGCCCGCCGCGCGCGGAGGGCCAGCGCGCCGTTGCCATGCCCCTCGGAGGCCTCGGTACGGGCAACTTCTCGATAGGTGCCAATGGGGCACTGAAGCAATGGCAACTGCACAACCAGGGCAACCATCTCGGTTTCCTCCCACAGTCCTTCTTCGGGTTACGGGTTTCTTCGCTCGAGCCGCCCTGGTCGTACCGCCGGGTCCTGCAGGGCCCTTCGGCCGCTGAAGGGGCCGAGGGGGCGCCCCTCGTCAACGACCAGTTCGACGCGGCCGGCTCGTACGCCCGCCCCTTCAGCTGGCCCGGAGTCAAGGCCACGAGGTTCCACGGGGCCTATCCCTTCGCACGGGTTGACTATGAAGACGAGTGGCCGGTAGAGGTCCAGCTCGAGGCCTACACCCCGCTCGTGTGCCTGGACGAAGAGGCATCGGCTCTCCCGCTCGCCAGCTTCACCTTTACGGTCACCAACCGGTTCTCTCACCCCGTTCATGGCTGGTTGCTGGCCGCGCTACAGAATGTCGTTGGGTGGGACGGCGCCACCCCGGTCCGTGACGGTCGCTGTGCCATCTTGGGGGGCAACGTCAACGAGTTGGACAGTCTCGGTGAGCTGGGCACCATCGGCGAGGAGACCTGTATCGTCATGCACAACCCCACCCTTGACGTCAGAGACCCGGGGTACGGGTCGATGGCGTTGTGGAGCAGGGGCCAGGCAATGGCGTTACCCCAGTTCGACGACGCAGATGCCGCCCTGGCCTTCGTAAGTTCGCTCAAGTTGCTCACTCCGACCGTGCTGGAGGACTGGAGCACCGGCGCCGTGGCCCGCGCGCTGAGGGCGCTGCGCCCGGTCGTCAGGGCCCCCATCGGCCCGAGCCCCGCCGGGTCAACCTGGGCCGGCGCTTTGGCGGTCCCTTTCCGGCCCTTCCCGGCGAGGCTGCCACTGTCGAGGTTGGCTTCGCGTGGCACTTTCCTAATCGCTACGCAGACTTCGACCGTTTCGGGGATTCAGATAACAGCTCATTTGTCGCTCCCTGGGCCGGCAACCACTATGCCGCCCGCTTCGAGGGGGCGAAGGCTGTAGCCGAATATTTCTCTGCTCATCGGGACGAACTTCTCGCTGCCACCCGGCGCTGGCATGACGCCGTGTACGACAGCGACCTGCCCCCGGCCATCAGCGAGCTGCTCGGGGTGCAGGCCTCCTTAGCGCGCAGCCCGACTTCGTTCCGCACCGCCGACGGCCGCTTCTACGGTTACGAAGGTGTCCTGGGGGAGTCGACGCTCAACTGGAACGGCAATATCGGAGGCTCCTGCCCGCTCAATTGCACGCACGTTTGGAACTACGAGCAAGCCATCTCGCGCCTGTTCCCGGTACTGGAGAGGTCGATGCGCGAGACGGACTGGGACGTTTTGCAAGCACCGGAAGGATATTTGCCGCACAGGGTGCTCCTGCCCGTAGAGGGGCCGCAGCTGCATGGCCGACCGATAGGTGGTCCCACCCGACCGGCACTGGACGGCATGCTCGGGACCGTCTTGAAGACCTACCGTGAGGCTCGCTTCGGCTCCGGTACCGCCTGGCTGGAGCGCTACTTCCCGAACGCGCGACGGCTCATGGAGTACGTATCGGCAACCTGGGACAACGACGGATCGGGTGTGCTGGTCGGCGACCAGCCGGTTACCTACGACATCAGCCTGCAGGGGCCGAACATGTTCGTCGGGAGCCTCTGGTTGGCCGCCCTTCGAGCGATGTCCGAGATGAGCGCTCATCTCGGCCTCGACGGCGAGGGTCGCGAGTACGAGGCACGGTGCCAGCGGGCGCGATCGGGTTACGACGACCTGCTTTGGAACGGCGAGTATTACAGCCAACGCTCCGACGGGAGCGCATTTGATTTTGGCGACGGGTGCCTTTCGGACCAGCTGTTCGGGCAATGGTGGGCTCACCAGCTGGGGCTCGGGCACATCCTGCCTGCTGAGCGCGTCCGGCGAGCTCTCGCGTCCATCGTGTCCTACAACTTCCGGGAAAGCTTTCGCGGTTTCGAGCACGGTTACCGCGTCTTCGCCGATGCTGACGACAGCGGGTTGCTCATCTGCACCTGGCCTCGAGGAGGCCGTCCCGAGGTCCCGGTCCGCTATGCCGACGAGGTGTGGACCGGTGTCGAGTACCAGGTGGCCGGGCACTGCATGTACGAGGGGCTGGTCGACGAGGGGATGAAGATCCTTCTGGCGGTGCAGGCCCGCTACGACGGCACCCGCCGTAACCCCTACAACCACATCGAGTGCGGCGACCATTACGCGAGGGCGATGGCCGGCTTCGCGGTGCTCGAGGCGTTCACCGGCTCGAGCTACGACGCACTGACAGCTCGCGTGCGGCTCGGCCTGAGGGCGACGCGCTACCCCTTGTTCGCCGGCACGGGATGGTGCCTGGTGGCAGTTTCCGATGGCGCCGTCACGCTCGACTGCGTCGCCGGCACGGTGCCGGTGAGGAGCATGGCGGTGGCGGGCCGGGCGGTCGCGTCAGTCGACCTCGATGGGCACCCGGTCGAAGTCCGCGGCGTTGACGACGACCTCACCGCACATTTTGCCGAGGAAGTCGTCCTGGTCGGTGGTTCGCAGCTTGTCGCAACTTTGGGACGGTAACGATGGGAGCCACGGCGGCTGCCAACGGGCCGGAGCGTGCAATGGAGGCTAAATATGGACTAACCGGTTCGATTATGACGGCTCGGCCCGACTTGGTGTGGCCCGCCTGCGGCGGACGCAAAGTCGTGCTATTACCGCTGAGAACCCATCGGGCGAGCGCGGCGGCGGCGGAAAAGCAACAGAAGGCACCGGCGCAAATGCAGCTCGCGATCTCGGCACCGGCTGGAAGGTCTCGCCCAGCCGGACCATCGCGCCAGGCGAAACGCTGGAGCTGGCAGCTATCGCGGGGCCGGGGGTCATCGAGCACATTTGGCTTACGACCCGCAGCGACGCCTGGCGCTCACTGGTCCTGCGAATGAGCTGGGAAGGCAACGAGGATGCACCCGCGGTGGTGGTCCCGCTCGGGGATTTCTTCTGCCAGGGCTGGGCGGAGTACGCCCCGCTCGTTTCCGAGCCGGTCGTGGTGGCGCCTCACGGCGGAATGAACTGCTATTTCCCGATGCCTTTCCGTAGCTCCGCCCACATCACGGTGGAGAACCTCGGCCCACGTGAAGAGGTCATTTACTACCAGGTCGATTACGCGCTGGGTGAAGTCCCCGACGACCTCGGTTACCTGCACGCATCTTGGCGCAGGGCAAACCCGGTGCGTGCCGGCGAGGTGTACACGCTCCTGGAGGGGGCGAGAGGCCGGGGGAGTTACGTCGGCACTTACCTGGCGGTCGGTGTGAACGGGCCCGGTTGGTGGGGCGAAGGCGAGGTGAAGTTCTTCATCGACGGTGAGAGCGACCCGACCATCTGCGGGACCGGCACGGAAGATTACTTTGGCGGTGCTTGGAACTTTGACGTCCCCGGGCAGGGGTATACGACGTTCTCGTCGAACTACCTGGGGCTGCACCAGGTACTGCGGCCCGATGGCCTTTACCGTTCGCAAACTCGCTTCGGTATGTACCGGTGGCACTTGCCCGACCCGGTCAGCTTCGAAGGCGAACTGACCGTGACCATACAGGACCTGGGTTGGAGACCGGACGGACGCTATTTGCCACGGTCCGACGACCTCGCCTCGGTTGCTTACTGGTACTCGGAAGATCCGGCCGGTGTAGCAAGCGAAGTTTCTCTCGACGCACTGCAGGTGTCGAGCATCCCCGTCAGCGCGCGCTAGAGGTCGACCGGTCGCCGAGGAGCGTCTTGATAGCGGAGCGAACTTGCTTCGATAGACGGACGAACCGTTCGTTGCTATGGAACATTGTGGTCGGGACATAACCGAACCCGAGGTCGTACTCAGGGTCGGCAAAGCCCAGCGCGCCGCATGCGCCGTCGTGGCCAAAACCTCTACGGCTGGCGAACGCCATACGCGCTTGGGGCTTCATGAACACGACTGCGAAGCACATGTAAACGTCGAGCACCCGGTCGTTGCCCCAAACCTGCTGTTGGGACATCGTGCTCACCGTCTTGCTGTCAAGGAACGGAGCTCGGCCGTCCACCCCTGTCAGCGCCGCTGCGTACGCTCTCGCCAGGCCCTCGGCCGAACTCACGCCACCGGCTGCAGCTAAGCCGGCCCGCCTGACATCGACGCGGTTGGCGAAGGCAGGGGTCGCGGCCTGGATGACCTTGGCACCGTCTCTCACGAGCATTGCCGAGCTCAACAAGTCGTCCCCAAGTTCCCCCTGAGCGTCCAGCTCGTTTTGCTCGTCCTCGGGCGCCGGGAGCACCTCGCGGAACCGGTAGTCCTGTGCTTGCGGGAGGCCGAGGAAGAAGGACAACCCGTAGGGGTCACGGATCCGCTCGGCGAAAAGACTTTGAAGAGTGCTGCCTGCCACGCGCCGCACCAGCTCCTCCATGAACACGCCCATGGTCAAGGCGTGGTAACCCACCGCCGTCCCAGGTCGCCAGCTGGGCGTACTGCGGGCCAACTTCTCGGCTGCAAGTTCAGAATCACAGAGCTCGCCCACAGTGAGGCCTTCCTCGGTAGCGAGCAGGCCAACCCGGTGCGTGAGCAGCTCGCGCACCGTAACCAGGTCCTTGCCTGCGGCGCCGAACTGTGGCCAGTAATCGACGACCAACCTGTCAAGGTCAAGGTCCCCCTCCTGGACGAGGAGCGCCAAGGTGAGGGCAGAAATGCCCTTGGACACAGAGAACACAGGGCTTACGGCGTCGCCTGCCGCGCCCGGCCCTCCCAGGAGATCCAGGACTTTCTCCCCCCTCCAATAGGCGCACAGCCCTGCCGAGTGCTCAGGGTCCTCTCGCAAGATCGCCTCGAAGAGCTCTCTGACCGGCTCGAAGCCCTCGCCCACATGACCGAGCGCGGCCCCGTCGCTCGGCAACGGGCCCTCCACCTGGTTTTCCACCTTGACATCACCTTCCTATGGTCGCCCGGCTCAGCTGAAGTGGCTGGGCTTCAGGTGGCTTTGCTCCGCGCGGCTCTGGGGCGATGAGCGGGACGTGCTTGGGGCGTCGTCGTCTCGCGTTGGACGGTTGTCCCGCCTTGGGCTGTCGTTTCGCGCTGGGCTGTCGTTTCGCGCTGGGCTGTCGTTTGGCGTTGCACGACAGCGGAGTCCAGGTAGGTGATCGTCCGCGAGGCACCGGGCGACTCGATCGCTGCCATCAGGACCCGGGTCGCGACCGAACCCGACTCCTCGAAAGGCTGGCGGACCGTCGTCATGCTTGCAGCAACCGCCATCGGGCCGTCGTCGTAGCCCATGACCGAGAGGCCATCGGGCACGTTGAGGCCAAGGTCCCTGGCCGCCAGCATCACTCCGGCCGCCATGTCATCAAAATGGGACATCACTGCCTGGGGGCGGTCCCCTCCCGCCAAGAGGTCGCGCACGGCGTCGCGTGCTGCTTGGGCCGAAGGCTCAGACTCTACGACGGTCAGCTTGCAATCGCCGAAGTCATGCAACTGGCCCCGGAACCCAGCCAACCTGCGCTGCGCCTGCGACTCATAGTCGGACACCTGGCGTTCCACAACGTAGCCGAAGGTGCGGGCCCCGAGCCCATGGAGATATCGCGCGGCCAAGCGCCCTCCGGCGAGGTCGTCGCAGGTGACCACCGAGAACCGTTGGCTGTCGGCGTCAACGAGCACGGTTGGCACGCCTCGCTCGAACAACCGCTGCTCGATCGTGTCCTCTATGCGCTTGCCCATGACGATGAGCCCGTCAAACTGACCTTGGATGGGCAAAGTTGCCAAGAGCGGTGAAGACGAAGTCGCGGCCGATTCATGGTCGAAAACCGACACCTCGATGCCGAGAGCGCTGGCCTCGCTCAGGATCCCCTTCAGTCGGCGAAGGTAAGACTCATAGGCGGTGAAGGGACCGAGGACGCCGATGCGCCGCATGGCCTTGCGGGCGAAGCTCACGGCCTCCGCCTTGGGTACGTAGCCGAGGGCGTGGGCAACTTCCAGAACCCGGTTGCGCGTCGCCTCTGACACCCGGTCGGGTCGATTTAGAGCGTTGGAGACGGTCGAGATGCTGACGCCGGCTGCCTGGGCCACTTCGTAGATAGTGACGTTCTGCGAAACCACCTATATCCCTTTGCTAGAGCGCTAACTACTGGCCGTGGGCCGGCACCGAACTGTTTTAGTAGAATAGCTTTACAAGGGCACCTTGGGTAGGGCTCGCCTCGAGCGGATCCGCCTTGGCGTGCCGACAGGGAATGGTACTCAAGGGTCGGGGCGCCCGGTTTGGCCGCGGATGTCCCCCCGCCGGCGAGTTGCCGCAACGGCGATGAAGAGCGCACCAACGGCCACGAGCCCGCCGAGGAGCGCCGTTGCGCGAGCGCCGTACCCCTTGAGCACCAGCCCGCCGGCAAGGGAGCCACCCGCAATGCCTGCGTTGTACGAGCGCGGAGGTCCAGGCGGAGGAGATGTCCGTGCTGGCCGGGGCAACCTCGAGCACGTGGTTCTGGATGCTGACGTCGTAAGCGCCGAGGACGAAGCACACGACGGCGATGAAACCTATGGCGGCGGGGAGCACGTGGCCGGCAAGGTAGAGGCCGATAAGCGCGGGCGCCAGCACCGCCACGGGGACAATGGGGGCGATGTCCGGCCGCCGGCGGGACAAGAAGGACCCCGCGAAGACCCCTGCCACCGTTGCCAACCCGGTGACGAGCAGTACGGGGGCCACGTCGCGCAGCGCCAGGCCGGCGACCTTGGTGAGGAACGGGCTCACGTAGGTGTACATGCAAAAGAACCCCCCGACGGCCACGGCTGTGGTCACCAAGGCGAGACGGTAGCGTCGCCGGTCGGGGGCCGACCCCGTCCCGGCATGGGTATCGGCAGGGTGGTAACTGGGCAGGAACAGCGCGATCGGCACCGACAGGAGGGCGGCCAAGACCCCCACTCCGATGAACGCAGCGCGCCAGCCGGCCAATTGGCCGAGCCACGTGCCGGCGGGGACACCGAGGACGACGGCCATTGACCCGCCGCCGAGGATCCAGCGCACCGCTCGGCCCGTCATCCCCGCCGGGAACAGGCTCGCCGCCGTCGGGATCACGAGGGACCAGAAGAGAGCTTGCCCGAGCGCGGTCACGACCCGCACCGCCATGAGCCATCCGTAGCCCGGGGCCGCCGCTGCGGCGAACGAGGTGACCACGAGGGCGGCCATGAGGACGCACATCGTGGCCTTGCGGGGCAGCCCCTTGGCCAGGTGGGCCAGCGGCGCCGAAAGTACGAAGTTGATCCCCGCGTAAACCGTCACGAGCCGGCCCGTCGCGACGAGCGACGAGTGGAAGGCGTGCGAGATGGGCTGGAGGAGGCCCACGGGGAGGCTCTCGGTCGTCACGTAGGCGAACGCAGCAGCGCTCAGGGCAGCGAGCGCCGCCGTGGCCGCCATCGGGTCGCGCCGGTGCAAGACGCCCTCGAGCGCTCCGGGCGCGCCTATGCGGTCCTCAGCAGTTCCCTCGGGGCTCACGGGACATCAAGCTAGGGGACCGCGGCGAGGCCCTCGCGTTACAGTTCCCGTCGTGGCTGACGTCTTTATCTCATACTCCCGGCGTACAGAGCCGGCTTTCGTCGACCGCCTGGAAGAAGCGCTCAAGGCGAGGGACCTGACCTCGTGGGTGGACCGGGAAGGAATCCTGCCGTCGTCGCCGTGGCGGGCCGAGATCGAACAGGCGATATTGGAAGCCCAGGCGGTCCTTTTTGTCATTTCGCCGGCGTCGGTGGAGTCTCCTTACTGCAGAGCCGAGCTGGAGCGCGCGGTTGCTCTCGGGAAACGCTTGGTACCGGTGGTCGCCACCACGACCCCCGACGACCTGGTCCCCCCTCAACTGGCCGAGCTGCAGTTCATTTCGTTTGTCCCCCCGCCTGTCCCCCCGGGCCAGGCCCGCCCGACGGTGCGGGAGAGAGCCCCGCGCTGGGCCAGGCAGACTTCGACCGGCAGGTGGACATCCTGGTCGAGGCTCTCAACACTGATATCGAGGCGGTGCACCTGCACACCCACCTGCTCACCCTTTCGCAACGTTGGGCGGAGCGTGGCAACGACCGGAGCCTGCTGTTGCGAGGGCGCGAGTTGGAGGAGGCAGAAAGGTGGCTGGACGAACAAAGCAGTACCACCCACCTGAGTGTGCTGCCTCAACAACAACGTCTCGTGCGCGAGAGCCGCCGGGCTGCTGTGCGCCGCCAGCGGGGCTCGGTCACCGCTGCGCTGAGCATCGCCTTCGTAATGGTCATCTTGGCCGCCCTAACCGGGCTGGAGTGGAGAACAGCCGTGAACCAGCGGCACCAGGCTGACGAGCAAAGGGACAAGGCCTCCTCGCTCTACGTTGCCCAGAACGCCCAGTCGGAGCTCGCCACGGACCCGCAGCTTTCACTGTTGCTCGCCTTGCGCGCCTACGACTATGACCCGACCGACGAGGCCGAGGCGGCCGTGCGCAGCGCCGTCAGCCAGTCCTCACTAGCGGGCACGCTGCCCGAGCCCGGCGCGTCGGACCTTGTCGTCGACAGCGAGTGGGCGGTCTCGCCCGACGGGCAATGGGCGGTGTCGACCTACGCGGGCCTCAACGGCCTAGCCGTTGCGACGGTCGCTGCTCTGCCCGGTGCCCACCCGGCCCACGGCACGCCGTCGCGCTTTGTCCTGAACCTGCCCCACAGCGTCCTGCTGAGCGCCCAGTTCAGCCCCGATGGCAGCGAAGTCCTGGCCCTGGTGCGCCGTTTCCCGTCCGACGAGGTGCAGGTGATCGCTTGGCCATGGCACCGCCCGAGCGCCTCGGCCGACGTTTGGAGCACGATAAGCCCCAACTCGTTCGACCCGATCGCGCTCGACCGCCAGGGCAACCTGGTGGCTGTAGTCGGCGCCAAAGGCACCATAACCGTGCAGAGCTCCCGCGGGGCAAAGGTGACGAGGATCCTGCACCCGGTCAAAGCCCTCTTGCCCAACGGCGACAACGGGGGCGTCAGTGCTTTGGCCTGGTCCGCCAACGGCGACGAACTGGCCGCGGTGGGCTCGTCGCTGAGCGAGGTCTGGGCGCTGCCCGGCAAGGGCACCGTCGTGCCGGTGGGGGGCGCCGGAGTGGCCGCCTTCTCACCCGATGGCACCAAATTGGCGATAGGGCAGGCCGGGCCCGAGGTTGACGTTGTCGAATTGGCCGACCCGACGGAGCTCCCGGTCGTGCACGACCTCACCCTTCCCGTCTTCTTTCGGGGTGCACAGCGACGATGTGGACGAAGCGCTCAGCCTGGCCTGGAGCCCGGACAGCACAACCCTGGCCGCCGGTACCGAGGACCCGGTGGTGTTGCTGTGGCCTGGCGCCTCGACGTCACCGTTTTACCTCCCCTACGGGAGCGAAGGCCCCGGGGGTTACGTGGCCTTCAGCCCCGACGGGGACCTGCTGGTGGACGGCACCCTGGTGTGGGACTGGAAGGCGACACTGGCCTATGACCTCGGTTTCGCCAGTGGCAACCTGACTTTTAGCCCGAGAGGCGACCTGGTGGCGGTGGCCACTCAAAGCGGTGCCCTGGCCCTGTGGGACTACGGCGCCTTCACCTACCGCTGGCTGGTACCCGCCCCGACGGCGCCCAGCTCGAAGGCCGGCTCCTCCCAAGGCTACGGCGACCTGACCTTCAGCCCCGACGGCGCATACCTGGCCGGCGCCCTGGGTGACCGGGTCACCGTGTGGCAGGTAGCCGACCAGCAACAGGTGGCTCAACTGACCCTGCCACATGGCCCGCAGTGGGGAGGGGCCAACAATGTCCAGTTCACGCCCAACGGGGACGCTCTGGTTATCAGCGCTCAGGCTGGGGTGGGCAACGACGACCACGATGTGGTGCTCGACTGGCCCTGGCGCACCCACGACGCCCCGGGCCAGGTGGCGTTCAAAGCCGACAATGACGCTCTGGCCGGTTTCGTGGGCAGCGAGATCAGGATCCTTGCAACTCCCGTCAGCCCCACAACGGCCAGCAAGTTGTGGCTCTGGGACGGTTCCTCGTCGAGCCCGGCGCGCCTGGTCGCCACTATCGCCCAGCGCGACGGCTGGACGCAATGCCAGCGCCCTGCCTGGTCAGAGGCTGCTGTTGCAGGACCCCGACGGCCTGGAGGTCTATGACCTCAAGGCCAAGCACGCGACGGCCCAATTGGCGGGAGAGTTCAATTACTCGCTTTCGCCGTCGGACCAGGCCGTGGCCCTTGCCTACGGTAACGGGCAGGTCTCTGTGTGGGACATTGGCTCGGCTCAGCCACCGGTGCCGGCTTATTCGGCCGAAACCTCGTACCCGGCACTGGCTTGGGGCGACGGGGGCCGGCTTCTCGGTATAGGTGCGTCCAGCAGCGTCCAGCTTGTCCCCACGCGCCCCTACCTCCCGTTCAGCCAGGTGCTGAGCGTCGCCCGTACGCTGGCCGTGACCAGCCTGAGCAAAGCACAACGGGCCCAGTTCCTGCCTTAGCGCTGGCTAGTTCCTGCCTTAGCGCTGGCTCGCTCCCTCCCGTGGCTCGACGCCCCATCCCGCCTCTGCCAGCGCAGGGGCGATGTTGTCCACGGCATCAAAATCGAAGGCCCGGACAGCGTCGTCCAGCTGCGCCCAAGGAACGAGGTAAGGAGTGAGGCTGCGGCTCGTCTGCCTCTGGCCCGATTGCCATCCGGCGCTGAGGCGTTCCAGGGCCCAGCGGCCGTGCTCCTCTTCGGCCAACAGCTCCCGCTGCTCTTGGCTCAGCACCAAGGGCCGGCCCGGCTGAGCGAGCCGCATGCCGAGCAAGGCCAGCTTGTTGGGGATGTCATTGGCCTGCGCCAGGTTCGACTGCTTCAGGTGGGTGGGAAGGTCGTCCCAGGGGAGCAGGGCAGGGTCAGTGGGAGCCTTGTTGCCCCGGGACTTAGCCCGGTACCGGCTGTGGACGAAGCGGCCGATCGCATCGGCGAGGCCGGGGGGCAGCTGCGACCACTGCAGGAAGGCGCGGGCGCTCATGGGGTCAGCGGGCACCTCCAGCACCCCTTTTGAACCGAGCGGGAGCAAGTAGTCGAGCGAAGCCGGCAGGTCCTTGCCCGGGTCGATGAAAGCCACCCGCGCCCCCAGCGCCCGGGCAAGGAGGATCTCCTCGGTGACTATGCCACCCCCCGGGAAAACGAGCACGCGGACGTTGCCCAATGGGACGCCGTGAGCCCAAGATGTCGGCCCACATGGCCAAGGGCTCGTCCACGGAAAACTCGAGCTGCTCCCTCCGTCTCCCGTAGCACGGGGTAGCGGCCCGGGTCGCCCCGTCCTGGCGGGGTGTAGCCCACCAGACGGCCGCTGATGCCGAGCTCTCGGCAGACATCGCCCACGATCGCCGGTACGCCGGCAAAGCTCCCACCGCTCAGCACCATGCCCTCGTAGCGGTAAAGGGCGACCCGTAACAAGGCGGCGACCGATGGCCCCGTGCTTGGCTTCATGCTCTCCGCCCCGCCGGCAATTATCGTTACCCGGTCTACGCCTTTTAGGACGTCCCCAGCGGGGGCCAGTGCGGCCAACGCCTTTTCATCGCCGAGGGCCGCGCGGTAGAGCCTGAGCAATTTCTCCGCGCGGTGCTCCCCGGGAGGCGGGGAGGGCGCCTCGGGCAGGCCCGGGCTCAAGTGCCTGAGGTACTCGCACCAAGCCGAAAAGGCATAAGGCGAAGCCTCTTGCGACAAGCGCTCGGCGGCGAGGCGGAGGTTCGCCGCTTTGCCCAGGTCCACTCGCAGCCCGGCGCGCAACATGGCGCTGAGCGGGACCTCGCCGAGCAACGCCTCCAGCAGGGGACGTTCGCAGGGGCGCACGCGCCAGGAGAACTGCTTGCGGATCCCGAGCGCTCGGGCACTGCCGAAGAGGCCCTCGCTGAGCCTGGCTGCTTCTATTGACGGGTACGCCCTGGGCCGCCAGGGCGGCCTGCAACCTTTCCTGCCCACCCGCCCCCGCGATGAGCTCAGGTCGGCATGACAGGTCGGGCAATGCGCGTACGTCGGTCGTGGCCAGGTCCGGGCTTTTCTGTGTCCTCTCCTGCAGTTCGAGGTCGACCGAGCTGGCCACCTGGGCAGTAAGCCGGGTGAGCCGTGCCGTGCCGCCGAGCGCCCGGGCCAACTGCAGGGATAGCTCCACCCCTTCGAGCTCGTCGCGGCAGGCGACCACGGCCCAACCCGACCGGCCGGAGCGTTGCAACCAGTCGGCCGGCCAGTCCATTTCGTCTGATACCCGCGCGAGGTCGCGAGCCTCCAACGACAAGACCTCAGGTTCCGGGGCCCACCGGGCTGAGAAGGCTTCCGCCCGTGCCTGGGCTCCACGTCCGAGGACCATTATGTGGACGGTGCGCCAGTGCCCCGCGCGGTCTCCTTCGCCTTGGCGGAGCATTTGGACGCGGCCCCGGCGCAGCACCGCCGCAAGGACGGAGTCGATGAAAGGGTCGTCGCCTCCTAACAGCAGGCTGGGAGCCTCGAGCTGATTGCCGCCGAAGAGCTCCTCGGACAGCGACGGCCCGCCGTAGGCGGGGGGCTCGTCGAGCAGGTTCTCGGCGGCGATGGCACCGGTGGAGAAAGTGCTCACCACCGGGCCCGAGCTGGTGGTGGACGGCGCCGCAGGTCCGGGCGGGACCTCGACGGCGTCTATCTCCTCGCTACCTTCCAAGAAATGCGCCAAAGCCGGGTGTTCCACCCGGACGAGGAGATGGGCCCGGTCCCGCAGACGGCCCGCTTTGGCCAATGAGCGGACCGTGCTCGCCACCTGCGAGCCGACAAGGTCATCGCCCACTGTGACAAGGACCCAGTTGGCCCGGGCGATCCCGGCCGAGACCAGGGTGTCCTCGCGCACGCAGTCGCCCGTGACCCGCCATTCGTTGGGGGCGGGCCTCGCCGCCGTCCCGGGCGCCGCCCCGTCACGGTCGACCAGGACGACGTCGTGGTCGCGGGCCAATATCTCGGCCAGACGAGTGCCGGTGCCGCCGGCCCCGCAAATGACGACGTGGCCTTGCAGAAGGTAGCGAACAGCCAGGCCCCGAGTGCGCTGGCGCACCACGAGCAGGCCGCCCCGCAGCACCAGCAGGCCGGCCACGACGAAAGCTGCCCAAAGTTGCCAGTCGGCCCGTGGGCTGCCGTTGCCTCCGGACGCCGGGCCGAGGTCGAAGGTGAACAGGTGCACGGAGCGGTAAATGGACAGGAGCAGGCCGAGACGAGGTTGCGTGGGGAGCCTGTAGAAGCCCCACGTGCCGATGCTCAGGACGAAGGCGATTGCCAAGCCGGTGAGGCCGACCACGGTTGCTTTGGCACGCCGCGAGCGGGTGTCGAAAGGCCTCAGCCACCACAGCCCCCTCTGTGGGCGCCCGGGTTGGAGAGGTGGCATCATGGCCCGGCCATTTTCGCCCTAACTCGGGTTGGCTGTCGCATCGCGGTGACGGGCCCGGCCCATGCCGTTGCTCACCGTGCGGGCGGGAAGCCTTTTGCCATCGTCTCGCAGTCCCCTCTGTCCGTCGGGCCGCGGAGCTGATCGCAATGGGGCAAGTTCGCACCTAACACGTGGCTGCTACTACTCAGCCGTCGGCGCGGGTGCCTGGGTGGAGCTGGGAAGCGGCCCAACGGCCAGCGCGAGCCGGCGGCGAGCCTGCGGACGGCGGGGTGGTCCAGTGGCTGCGATGCTTGCCGCGTTCAAGCGTGTGCGCTTGGACCATCTCCTACGGTTCGCTCCTCTGGCTGGTCCTATATTAACTCTCTGTTACGCAAGAGGTTCTGGGCTAGGCGCAGAATGCAGCAACGCCATTTAACAAACACCAAGACAATTGCACCAGTTATGGCATAGATCCCTGCTCGACAGGTCTTGGAGCGCCGAGAGCCTCGCTCGGACGACGGGCGTCCAGCTCCCCTGGGCCTCCCACGCGACGAGGTCCATGTGCGACGAGCCCGAGGCGGCGTATTGACTTGACCAAGCGCTTGTTCTACTGTACCTTGCAGCGCGAAGAGCGCAAAGAAAGAAGGGAGAAACTCATGGACCGGGCACCTGACGGACTCGAGAGCGCGCTTGGCGACTACGCCGCGCACCGGATCTCCCGACGAGAACTCCTGAAACGCGCGGGCCTGCTGGGTGTCGCAGCCGCCGTCGTCGGGCCACTCGTCGCGAGTGGAACAGCTGGGGCCACGGCTCCTGGTCGGCGCGCAGGTGTGCGCGAGGCTTTCTCGGGGTCGCCAAAGAGCGGCGGTAACTTCCGTGAAGGCTATGACCGGGTGTTCACGCCGCCAAATCCTGTCGCAAATGCCTGGGCCGATCCGGACTTCAACGCTCTGTTCGAGGCGCTGGTGATGCGGAACCCCGAAGGCCAGATTGTGCCAATGCTCGCCGATAAGTTTTCGAGCGGGCCTCACGGCTGGACGTTCCACCTGCGCGAAGGGCTGCAGTTCCAGTCTGGTGCCCCGCTCACGGCTGCGGCCGTCGTGGAAGACTTCAACCTCTTCCGTAGTCCCAAGACCGGGCAAAACGGGCCGTTTTGGGTACCGGTTACAGATGTTACGGCCAGCGGCCAAGACGTCATCTGTTCGACCACGCACCCGTTCCAGGCTTTCCAGGAGACCGTAACCACGGAATACTCCTACATAATGGACCCCGACACCTGGAAGGCAGACGGGGCAGCCTACGGGACCAAGGCCACGAACGGAACGGGCCCGTTCGTACTGACCAGCTTCTCCCCGAGCGAGCATGTCGTAGCCGAGAGATGGGAGGACTATCCGGGCTCGATCGTCCCGTTCTTCCAGAACAAGGGCAAGGCTTACCTCGACAGCATCACGTGGATCTCGATCACGGATGCATCTGAGCGGGCGCCCCAGATACAAACGGGATTGGTCGATGCAATTAAGAACCCGCCTCCCCAGGACGTCGACACCCTTCGGGACAACCCTAACATCGTCGTCCTCGAATACCAGGAGCTCTCCAACTTCTTCCTTTCGGTGAACATGGGCGAGCATTCGCTCGGCTTCGATGATCTGCGGGTGCGCCAGGCGATCTCGCACGCCATAGACCGGGAAGCCATCGTCCAATCGATCTTCCTCGGCCACGCTGTCGCAACGTACGGGCCGGTAATGACGAAGTACAAGTGGTACAACCCGGCTGTCGAGCAGTACAACCAGTTCGACCTGGCCCAGGCGGAGAGCCTTTTAGACGACGCCGGTTGGAAAAAGGGCTCCAGCGGCTTGCGGACCAAGAACGGCAAGCCTCTGTCGTTCACGACCTACAACCTCACGGATGAGACCCAGAACCAGGTTATGCAAGCGATTAGCCAGATGCTGGCCAACGTCGGCATCAATATGAAGGTCGAGAGCCTGTCGCAGGCGGCCTTCTACCCCAAGCTGTCGCGAATGTGCTGTCATATGCCTTCAAGTGGCTGTGGTCGAGCCCCGTGGACGTGTCGGTTTTGTTCGTCGAGTTCTATCAGCACCAGTCAAGTGCTTTGGATTCTCTCTACGCTTCATATGCCGCATGGCAGAAGGCTTCTACCGTTGCGCGAGCTTAAGTCGACGGCCTATACTTACCAAAAGATATTCGCCGAGACTATCCCGATCATCCCGATATACACCCAGAACACCATCTGGGCGCACACCAACAACGTTGTCGGGTGGCAGCCAAACCAGGCCAACCTCTACCCGTTCTATAACGACGTTTGGCTGCGCAACGCCTAATTGTTGTAGCGACCGCGCTTTCCTGACTAAGTCCTGCCGGCGACGTCCTTTTCGCGAAGGCGTCGTCGGCTTCGACATGTGGTTCGCAATGGTAGTCTTTAGCAAGACCTTGAGACTTTTCGCTCATAAGAGGTGCAGATGAAGTTTGTGGTGACTCGTTTCGGTTACGCCGTCATTGTGATCCTGCTGGCGTCGAGTCGGGACGTTCATCGGCCTCCATGGGAGCCCAGGCAGCGTCGTTAGCAGTGTCTTCGACGTGGCTACTACACCACATTCGGTTATCGTCGCATACGAGCGTCATCACGGCCTTCTGGACCCCATTTGGGAGCAGTACTGGAACTACATCTCGGGCATCGTGATCGGGCACTTCGGGACCTCGCTGGTGAGCGACCTTCCAGTGATGACCATCTTCACCACCTCTGATCGGCTACACGGCTCAACTGGCAGGGGCTGCTTTCCTTCTCGCGTTCGGGCTTGGCATCCCGACAGGCGTGATCGCAGCGATCGAGAGGGACTCATTGCTCGACCGCATCATTCGGGCCGTGGCGAGCCTCGTGCTTGTCGGTGCCCAACTTCGTCCTCGGCACCCTTCTCGTGCTCGTCGTGGGTGTGCACCTGCGCTGGCTGCCAGTCGGGGGAGCCGGGTCGTTCCGTGACCTCGTCCTACCTGCGGTCGTATTGGCCGCCGAGCCCTGGTCGCTGACTGTCCGGGTAACTCGCACCTCGTTCCTCGAACAGATGTCATCGGACTTCACACGGACCCTTCGAGCCCGCGGCATCTCTGAGCGGCGTATCCTTGGCGCCACGTCCTTAGGAACTCCCTTGGGTCGATCATCTCACTTGGGACCATCCAGGTGCGCAATCTGCTCGGCTATACCGTGCTCGTCGAGGTGATCTTCCGGTGGCCCGGGCTCGGCACCCAACTCGTCAACGCCGTTCTCAACCGCGATTACGCTGTCGCCGAAGTCCTCTCGCTGCTGCTCGCTGCTGCGGTTGTCATTGCCAGCGCTCTTGGGGACATCGTTCTTCGTCTCGTCGACCCACGAGTGCGGGTCACCGGGGAGGCATCAATGACCGTGACGGCGACCGGCAGCCTGCCCTTGGAGCCCGAACCGCGGTCGGCGCGGTCGGCCTGCGGGCCGGGGCTCGACTTGTCCAACGTTCCAATATCTTCTGGGTGGCCGGTTCCACGGTGCTCCTCGTCGCCGGTATCGCTGGGGTCGTCATACAAGTGGTGCCCTCACTACGGCACCTCTACCTGGACCAGAACCTCATCGCAACGTTCAAACCCCCCTTTTCGGCCGGGCCACATCCTCGGCACGGACAACCTTGGCCGTGACATGTTCTGGCAGCTGGTCGGAGGTCTTGGGATTTCGCTGAGCATTGGCGTTGGCGTGTCGCTGATATCGGTGGTCCTCGGCCTCGTGATCGGCATATTCGGAGGCTTTTTCGGTCAGGTGGCCGACGCGGTCACCAACGTGGTTGTCGACGTCACCTGGGCCTTCCCGGCGATCTTGCTGGCCGTCGTCTTCGCCGGCTGGATCGGCCCAAGCCTGACCACTGTCGTGCTCTCCCTTGCCCTTACGAACTGGGCTGGGTTCGCTCGCATCGTCCGCGGCGAAGTTCTCTCATTGCGAGAGCGCGACTTCGTGAACGCGGCCCGCGTGCTAGGCGTCCCCAAGGTGAACATCAGCGTCCGGCACTTCGTGGTGAACCTGCTACCGGTCACGATGGTGATGATCGTTTATTTCATCGCCACCTCGATAATCGGTGAGGCGGGCCTCTCGTTCCTCGGCCTGGGCGTCCAAGCTCCCATGCCGAGCCTCGGGCTCATCTTGACGGTTGGGCGCGATTACCTGGCAATATCCCCCTGGATGGTCGTCCTCCCGGGTGTTGTGCTCGCCCTCGGCGTACTGTTCTTAAATGCCTTGGGTGACCACCTGCGCGACCTGCTCGACCCGTTTGGCCGGATCCAAAAACGATGAGCGAGACCATGGTCGTCAAAGCCCCTGAGCCGGCGCGCCGCAGTAGCGAGCCACCGGTGCCCGCACTTGAGATATCCGGCCTGTCGATCTCTCTTCGGGCCGGTCGCACCGAGAGGCCTCTGGTCACCGACGTCAACCTTTCCGTCGGCGCGGGCGAGATCGTCGGCCTTGTCGGCGAAAGCGGGTCGGGCAAGAGCCTGACCGCCCTCGCCAGCATTGGTCTCCTCCCCGACGGCGTCGAGGTCAGCTCGGGCGCACGTGCGCCTCGCAGGGCGAGTCCTTGGTCGGCATGGACCGCAAGCGTCTCCGCTCGCTGTGCGGAGAGCTCGATCAGCATGATCTTTCAGGACCCCCTGTCGAGCCTGGACCCGTGCTCGCGGATCGGCAACCAGATCGTCGAGACGATCCGCGCCCACAGGAACGTCTCGGTCGCCGAGGCCCGGCGCGACGCCCTCGAGCTGCTTGACCGGGTCGGGATCCCGCGGGCCAAAGAGCGCATGCGCTCTTACCCCTACGAGTTCTCCGGAGGCATGCGCCAACGGGTGATGATCGCCGCCGCTCTTGTTTTGCGGCCCCGCGGTCCTTTTGGCCGACGAGCCCACAACGGCGCTCGATGTCACCACACAGGCCGGCATCGTGAAGCTGGTCCAAGAGCTGCGGTCGGAGCTGCAGATGAGTGTCCTCTGGATCTCCCACGACCTCGGCTCTCGTCGGTCGGCTGGCCGACCGTGTTGCGGTCATGTACGCCGGCGAGATGGTTGAGCTGGCACCGACTGCGGACCTGTTCACGCGCTCCGCAGCACCCCTACACGGCTGGTCTTATCCGCAGCGGCGACCCGACTGTCTTACGGCGAGCGCGTTCGGCTTTGTCCCCGGTACGGTCACCGAGCCCGGGCACTGGCCGGTCAGGGTGCCGGTTCTCGCCCCGGTGTGACCGGGCCACTCGAAGCGTGCGCTGCCCACCCGGCGCTCGAGATCCGCGGCCATACCACGGTGCGGTGCGTTCATCCCGCTAACCGACAGAGCGCCAGCCCCGTGACGGCATCGTGGCCGAGCTCGACGATGTGACCAAGGTCTACCGGGTCCGCGGTCAGGGGCTCACCATGGCCGTGGACGACGTCTCGTTCTCCGTCGAAGCCGGGCGAGACGCTCGGCATCGTCGGTGAGAGCGGGAGCGGGAAGACGACCGTCGCCCGCATGCTGCTCCGTCTCACCCGCCCGACCTCCGGCCGCGTGTCGATCACAGGCATGGAGATCTGGGCCGCTGGACCGCCAGGCACGCAAGCAGCTGCCCGCGTGCCGTGCAGGTGGTCTTCCAGGACCCGTACGCGTCGCTCGACCCGAGGATGACGGTCGGGGCGAGCATCTCCGAAGGAGCCAAGCGCGTCTTCGGGCGCCAGCACGCCGACTAGCGAAGCTTGGCCGGCTGCTTGACATCGTCGGCCTCCCGCCAGCGCTACCGGGACATGTACCCACGCCAGCTCTCGGGCGGCCAGCGCCAGCGTGTCGCCATCGCCCGCGCGCTGGCCATGCAGCCCGCCGTGCTGGTGGCCGACGAACCGGTCAGCGCTCTCGACGTTTCGATGCAGGGCCAGGTGCTCAACCTGTTGAACGACCTGCGTACGGAGCTGCAGCTGACGTGCATTGTTCATCAGCCACGACCTCGGCATCGTGCGCCAGTTCTGCGAGCGCGTCCTCGTCATGGAGCGTGGCAAAGTGGTGGAGGAGGGCTTCCCGAGCGAGATCCTCAAATCACCCGCTCACCCCTATACCAAGAGCCTGGTTGACTCCCTGCCGAGGATGTCATGGTGATCCCCAGCGCTAGGCCGCAAGCGCCCGAACCCGTTGTCGGTCGAGATCGCTATATTCGAGGCGGCGTGACCCAGGGCGTCGCCTGGCCCTGGCCGGCCTCGGACCTTGCGCTGCTCGTTCTCCATGACTTCGGCGCCGACCTCGACAGCGTGCGCTGGCTTGGCGAGCGAGTCGCCAGCGCCGGGGACTCACGTGCTGGCCATCGACCTCCCTGGCAACGGGCTGAGCGGCGGCGACCTAAGCGCTGACGGGCCCGAGGTCTTTGGCGCGGCTTACCGTTGGCTGAGCGACAGCGTGACAGGGGCCGTCGGGCTTCGTCGCCCACGGCCGGAGCGCCCAACTGCTGCTGACGACCGACCTTGGCGAACCCGCCCGTAGCGGCCGCCTTCCTTGACCCCCAGCGCGATGAGGTCGGGCCTCCACACATGGTCGGCGTGCTGGCGCCACGTACCGAAGCTCGTCATCCTCTCCAAGGGGGTGCTCGGAAGGCTACGCCCAGGAGATCATCGACAGGCACCACGGCGTGGTGCCTGCGGGCCGACCTCGTCGGCCTTGGCGAAGCGGTCGACCGATCGCGAGGGCTTTGAGATCCATGTCGTGAGCCTGGCCCTCAAGTTCCATGCTCGAGCAGGCGGCGTTCGAACTGGCGTCCGAGGACGGCTCGGCGGATCTCGCCCGGCCGATGGCGCCGAGCGAGAAGGAGACTGATGGACACCACGAGCGCCTACCGGCAGATGTTGCGCGTGCGGCGCTTCGAAGAGCAGCTGCTGGCCCTGCTTAAAGGCAGGCGAGCTCGTCGGCTCGGTCCACCTGTGCATCGGCCAGGAGGCGGTCCCGGTCGGGGCGTGTTCGGCTCTTGAGCCTGGCGACGCTGTGGTCGCCACCTACCGGGGCCACGGCTGGGCGATCGCCCGCGGGCGCCCCGCTGTCGGAAATGTTCGCCGAGGTCCTCGGGCGCGACTCCGAGCTCTGCGGCGGCCGGGGCGGCTCGGCGCACCTAATGGCCCCCGCTTATGGCTTCCTCGGCGAGAACTCGATCGTCGGCGCAGGGGTGCCTATGGCGCTCGGGGCCGCCCTAGCCCGCAGCTTCGAGCCCAGGCCGAGACCGGGCGTTGCCGTGGTCTCGATCGGCGACGGGGCCATGAACCAGGGCAACGTGCACGAGTCGCTGAATATGGCGGCGGTGCTCAAGCTTCCCCTGCTGGTCATCGTGGAGAACAACGGCTACGCGGAGATGACGCCGGCCGACGCCCTTACCGCCGTGCCGCGCCCACGCAGCGCGCCGCCGCCTACGGGATCGAGGGGGTCGTGGTGGACGGCAACGACCCCCGTGCAGTCGCCGCCGCAGTCCGCGCATCGCCCGGGCCGCCAGTCCTCGAACGCTCCCGGCCCGTGCTTATCGAGGCGATGACCCACCGGCTGGTCGGTCATTACTCCGGCGATGTGCAGGCATACCGGCCCCAGGGGAGCTTGAGGCGGCCCGGCCTGAACGACCCGTTGGAGCGCTTGGCCAGCGGATCGGCGACGACAGCGTGCTCGAGGAGCGTGAGCGAGATCGGTCGATGCGGAGATAGGCTGCTGCCCTCGAGCTGGCGAGGTTGGTGCCCTTTCCCGACCGACGCCGAGTCGCGAGCACCTCTACGAGCCGGTGGCGCGATGACCGCGACTGGAGCTGTCCTACATAAGGGCGGTCAACGAGGCGCTCGGCGTGGGCGCTCGAGACCTATCCGGAGGCGATCGTCTTCGGCGAGGACGTGGCGTTGCCGAACGGGCCGTTCGGCGCCACGAAGGGCCTTCACGACCGCTTACGGCGCGACGGGTCTTCGACACCCCGATCTCCGAGTCGGCCATGATCGGCGCCGCCCTCGGCGCGGCCGTGTCGGGGCTCCGGCCGGTGGTCGAGATCATGTACGCCGACTTCCTGCTCGTGGCGATGGACCAGATCGTCAACCAGGTGGCCAACGCCCGTTACGTTTCGCGCGGCCAGCTGGTCCCTCGGCTCACGATCCGCACCCAGCAAGGGGCCACGCCGGGCTCGTGCGCCCAGCACAGCCAGAGCCTGGAGGCCTTGTTCGCTCACGTTCCCGGGCTACGGGTTTGCCTTCCCTCGAATGCCGCCGAGGCCTACGCATGCTGCGCACCGCCATCGCCAGTGACGACCCGGTGATGGTTTTCGAGAGCCGGCGCCTTTACCCGACCAAGGCGCTGGTGGAGCTGGACGCGCCGCTCGAGCGACGTCGGCGGGCGCCCGGGTGGTGAGCGAAGGCGACGACCTCACCGTGGCCTGTTGGGGCACGGCCGTGAGCGACGTGCTCGCCTGCCGTAGCGGCGCTCGAGGAGGCCGGGCATCCGCCCCGAGGTCATCGACCTGCGCTGGCTGTCGCCGCTCGACCTCGGCCCGGTGCTGGCGTCGGTCGGCCAGGACGCGGACCCCTCGCCGTCGTCCACGAGGCGAACCGCACCGGAGGGCTTCGGTGCGGAGGTGGTCGCGCGGGTCGCCGAGACCTTGGGACCGCAGCTCAAGTCGAGCACCCGCATCGGCACCGCTGGACACAAGGGTGCCAGCTTCGCCGCACCTGTCGCGTACCGTGCTCCCCACAACCGAGCGGATCACCAAGGAGCTGACGGCGTTCGTGCAGGCGGCCTCGTCGGGGACCGGCCGTGATGACGCGGAGCCCAAAGCCGATGACCGGTACCAACAAAGGAGAAAAACGACATGACCTGCAAGAGGCTGGACGGCCGTTCGGCCGTTATCACCGGAGCCGCGAGCGGCGTTGGCCGGGCGACCGCCAAACGCTTTGCTGAAGAGGGGGCGACGACGCTCTGCCTTTTCGACCTCCACGCCGAGAACCTTCACCGGGTCGCCGGCGAGGTGCGCGAACGAGGCGCCAAGGTGATCGAACTCGTCGGTGACGTCACCTCCACGGCCGACTGCCAACGGGCGATAGACGAGACCGTGGCCGCGGCCGGCAGCCTCGACGTCCTCGTGAGCAACGCCCCGGCCCACAGCGCCTCGCCGTTCCTGGAGATGTCGCTGGAGGAGTGGGACCGTGTCGTCAAGGTCAACCTGACGGCATCGTTCGTGCTCGGCCAGTGTGCCGCCCGGGCGATGGCATCCAGCGGGAAGGGTGGGGTGATCTTCTACACGGCCTCGGTTTCATCGCTCGGGGCGTCGACGTCGTATGCCCACTACGGCGCGTCCAAGGCCGGGATCGTCAACCTGGCCAAGACGATGGCGCTCGAGCTCGTCGACCTCGGCATCCGGGTCAACGCCGTCAGCCCCGGGCCGCTCGACACGCCCCAGTCGCTCGCCGTGCTCGGGAGCGAGGAGGCCATGGAGCGGGCCCGCAAGCACTGGCCGCTCGTCCCGATGGGCCGCCTCGGCCTGCCGGAGGAAATTGCTGCCGCATTTGCCTACCTGGCCTCGTCCGACGCCGCCTATGTCACCGGCCATAATCTGATCGTCGACGGAGGCCTGACCGCGCACGCCTATTCGATCCCGAAGGAGCTGCTGGCGGAATGAAGATCAACGACCATCTGTACCTCGTCGGAGGCGGCGATTACGGCTTCAACCTCTCCGGCCGGCTCGACTCTAATAGCTACATCATCGACACGGGCGACGGTTTGTGGATGATCGACGCAGGCTTTGACGGAGGGGGGCAGGTTGTCGCCAACATAAGGGCGGAGGGCCTCGAACCGCGGGAAATCACCCACCTTTTCGTTACCCACTACCATGCCGACCATGCTGGCGCGCTCGCGTTTATGCGCAAGGCACTTTCCCCCGAGCTTAAGATCGCAATTCATGCCGATGTAGCCGCCGAAGTGCGTGCCGGTGATGAGGAAGACAACGGGCTGCGGTGGGCCAAGAGCTTCAACTTCTACCCCTCCGAGTTCGACCTCGAGCCATGCGACATCGACGTCGAGCTCACGGGTGGCCAGCGCTTCGAGTCCGGTCGCTTCACCCTTACCGCCATAGACACTCCAGGGCACTGCCGAGGCCATATCTGCTTTTTCGTGACCGGGGGTGCCGGCGGTTACCTGTTCACCGGCGACCACGTCTTTTGGGGAGGCAAGATCATCTTGCAGAACGTGGGCGACTCGAGCGTCCAGGATTACGCCAGATCCATGAACAAACTGCTCGAGTACGACTTCAGCGCGCTGTTGCCAGGGCACCTGGCCTTCTCGCTCATCAACGGCAGGCGTCACGTGGAGTTCGCCGCCAGCCAGTTCAACAAGATCGGGCTGCCGGCGAACCTCCTGTGAACCTAGAGGAACTCGGCGACATCAGAGAACGCACCGCGCGTATGACATCGATAGACAACCCAACTTCGGAGGGCGGCGAAGAGCGGGCCTTGGCCGCGCCACCAACCGGCACGTTCGCGCTGCGTGCTGGCCTGGCGCTCCTGCCCGGTCGGGGCCTGGTCAAAGACGTCACCGTCGTGGTCGAGGGGGGGACGATAACTGACGTAATTGAGGCCGGCCGCCTGCCCGAAGCCGCCGAGAGCCGAGTCTTCAACGCGTCTGGTTCCACCCTCCTGCCCGGATTGATCGACAGCCACGTTCATCTGACCTTCAGCGGCGGACCTGACCCCGTGGGCGATTACCTCGGCGTGACCGATGTCGACCTCGCTGTGCGCGCCTACCACAACTCGTTGGTCGCGTTGGCCCGAGGGGTGACCACAGTGGTCGACTGCGGTGCCCGGGGCGGCGTTGCGCTACGGCTGAGAGAACTCGTCTGCCATGATGCCGTGCCTGGTCCTCGCATCCTGGCTACGGGGGCGCCCATCACCACAACGGCCGGGCACTGCGCCTGGCTGGGGGCCTGCGCCGACTCGCTCGACGAAGTGATCCGCGAGGCGCGCCGCCAGGTCGCCGCCGGTGCGGACCTCTTGAAGGTGATGCTGACGGGAGGCAACCTCACGCCCGGGAGCAACCCGGCGATGTTGCAGTACCCACCGGAGGTAGTGCTCGCACTCGGCGCCGAAAGCCGGCGCCTCGGCCGGGCACTCGTCGCCCACGCGCACTCCGAAGAGGCGGTCGCCCTGGCCGCGCGAGCCGGGGTCGGCATCGTCTCGCACGCGACGTGCCGATCGGCCAACGGGATCGCCATAAGCGACGCCGACGTTGGCTGCCCTGAGTGCTGCTGGTACCGCCGTCGACGCCACCATTACCGTAGGCATGCTGGGAGGGCCGGAGCAGGCGCCGGCAGATGGGGGGGCCCGGGCGCGGGTGCGCATGGACATGCTGCCAGTGTTCAAAACGATGCACCGTTCGGGCGTGCCCCTGCTCGCTGGCACCGATGGCGGGGTGACGAACGTTGCCCACGGCGGAGTGGCCCGCGCCGTCTTGGCGCTTCATCGAGAGGTGGGCCTTGACCTGGTCGAGGCGCTCTTGGCGGCCACGTCCAAACCGGCCGCCGCCCTTGGCCTAGCGGCCACGACCGGCTCGCTGGCTGCCGGTCTGTCGGCGGACCTCGTACTCCTTGAGGGTGACCTCAGAGCCGACCCAGACCTCCTGCTACGACCCGGCTGCGGTATGGGCCCGGGGCCAGGCGGCGGCAAACAGCGGCTCACCGGTCATCTAGGGAACGGAACAGCAGGGGAGACAGGATGCAGGAGATCTTCGAGTACCGCTTTACCAAGCTGGACCCGATCGGCGGTGACCACATCGATCCCCCGAGCGTCGCAGTGTACGAAACACTGATGAAAAAAGGGCCGGGACGAGCACCCCGAGCCCGGCTTGGCCGCCTCATGGTCGACTTCCGAAGACGGGCTCAAGTGGCGTTTGCAGCTCCGGGAAGGCGCCCGCTTCCATTCGGGGGCGCCGTGCGACGCCGCCGCGGTGGTGGCAGCCCTCGAACGATGCCGCTGGGGCGACGGCCTCCAGCGGCAGCTCTGGTACTGGGACCCGGTGGACCGGGTGGCGGCGATCGACGAACGCACAATTGAAGTGACCCTGCTTTACCCGTACCTGCGCCTTCCGACGTTGTTATGGGGGACACACACCGCAATTTGCAACGAGCGGATGCGGGCCGAGATCGGCGAGGACTATGGGGTTTCTGTTGCCGACGGGACCGGCCCATATCAGCTCGTCTCCTTCTCGCCTGACTTGGTTGTCGCCCGCCGGGCAATTACCGCGGGTGCTGCGTCGCCCGGTTCGTCGATGGCCCCCGAGGAGATCCGTTGGGCGGCGGCGCCGTCAGAGGCGCAGCGGCGGACGGCGCTGGAGCGCGACGATGTCGCCGTGGTGCGAGCTGTGGACAGGGCGTGGCTCGGGCCCGAGCCCGGTTGGCGGTTCCTCGAACAGCCCGAGATCTCACAGTTCTATCTGGCCCTCAACTTTGACAGCCCGCTGGGCTTCGACCAACTGGGCCTACGACAGGCCATCGAGGCCTTTGTCGACCGCCCTCGTTTGGTGGCTGCGGCCTTTTATGGCCACGGTGACGCCCGTCGCTCGCCGGTCCCCGCAGGTCATCCCCATGCCGCCGCTTTCGACGCCGCCGGTGCGCCGAGGATGTCAACCGAAGAGGCCGCGGCGGTCCTGGACCGCCTGGGCTGGGAGCGTACCGGCGCCCGGCCCGCGCCAGCGTAACGGGACGCCCCTCTCGGTCGAGTGCCTAACCCAGGACAACGAGACGTTCCGGCGCCTGGCCGACGAGCTAAGCCGCCAGCTCGCAGAGGCCGGCATGGAGCTGGTTTTCCGGTTTCGCCCAACCGTTCGTTGACTTTTATCGCGCCGCCGACGCGCCGCCCTACGGCGATCATGTCGAAGTGGCTATGGCCCGACGCCATCGAAGCCGTCATGGGTTTCTCCCAGTCATCTTGCGCAGCCGACAGCGGCGGCAACTGGCAGGGTGCGCGCTCGGCCAAGGTTGACGATGCCTTTGCCGCCTTCCTGCGCGCGGGCTCGCCCGACGAGCTCCAGGAGCAGAGCCGTAACGTACAGCAGGTTTTCATGACCGAGCTGCCCTACATACCGCTGTGCGCGCCCATGGAAACGTACGCTTTAGCGCCTGGAGTCGAGGGTTTCGCTCCCCTGGAAGGGACTCTTTACCCCTACTACGGCTCGGTCCGGGTGCGCGGTGAATAACGGCCGGGTCTACTGCGTGCTGCTGTCCCGCCGGCCTGAGCTGTCCAGGGAGCAATTCCTCGAGATATGGCTGGGTGAACACCGTCGGCTTATGAGCCAGTTGCCGCACCTGGTCGAGGCGCGCCAGTTCCCCTCGGTAGACCCCGAGGCGGCCGGTTGTGACGGCCTCGGTCTGCTCGTGTTTGCCAGCCCCGACGGTATGGCCGAGGCGCTGGGATCTGAGGCGGCCAAGGCGCTGCGAGCCCACACGGCTACCTTCGCGCTCTCCGACCAGGCTCGCCGAATGCTGCTCGACGAGCCGTGAGCACCGTGGGCGGGGCGCCCGGGCCGGCGAGCGGCGCGGGTGGGATGCCCTACGCCTACCTGGACCGCTGGACGGCCAGGCCCGGCGAGAAGCTCTCGCTCTACGTGAGTAGCGCAGCTCCCTTCGAGACCCGGGTAGTGCGCATTGTCCAGGCCGACGACGGGCCCAACGGACCAGGTCGGAAGGAGGAACCGCAGCAGTGGTACGGCGAGCGGGCTTATGAGGCCCTCGTACAACCGGTCCGGACCGGGTCGAGGGCAGTGTCGGGGCCGCTTGCCAGGCTGACCGGGGCCACGACCGTCGAGGTCGGGGTGATCTTCCGTCCCAGCGCCATAAACGGCCGGGGGCCTCAGCTGGTGGCCGGGCTGGCTGAGCGCGGCGGCAGGTGCGCCCTTGCCATCGGCCTCGGTCCCGCCGGGCTGCCCGAGCTCCACGTCGGGCCCGCCCGCGCCGGTAGCGACTGGGCGCCAGTGCCGGGACTTTTGCAGGCCGGCCGGTGGTACCGGGCCAGAGCCGTTCTCGACGTAGGCGCCGCAACGGCCTCGCTGACGGTGGTCAGCCTGGAGCCGACGCCGAGTGGCGAAGGGCGGCTCGACCTTCGCCTGGAGCTGAGTAGCGCTGCACGGGCCTATCTCGGAGGCGAAGGCGCTCCTGACCACTTGGTCTTGGCCGCCTGGGAAACCGACGACGATGCGACAGGGCTCAGGCCGTTCAATGGCAAGCTCGAGGCACCCACCGTCTCCGTGCGAGGCAGGGGCAGCGACTGGCGGCGGCCGCTTTGATTACGCGTGGCGGCTCGGGCAGGGAGCCAATAGTGCCGAGCTCTCCGACAGCAGCGCCGAGCATGCCCCGCTTCGGTTGGTGAACGCGCCCACGGCCGGCGTAACCGGCCACAACTGGGACGGCACTGTGCTGGATTTCACCAAGGCGCCTGAGCAGTACGACGCCCTGGCCTTCCATGACGACGACCTCGAAGACGCCTGTTGGACCTCGACCGGAGAAGTGGAACTGCCCGAGACGCTGCGCAGCGGGGTCTACGCCATGGTGGTGACCAACGCCGCCGGGCCGCGGCACGTGCCTTTTTTTGTGGTCCCGGGGCCGGGCCAGCACCGGGCGAGTGTCGCCGTCGTCTTCCCGACGTTCACCTACCTGGCCTACGCCAACGAACACGTGCGCGAAGAGGTGCAGGAGTTCGCGCACGTCCGGACCTCGCCGTCGCCGCAGGACATTGAGATGGCAGCCCACCGGGAGTTCGGGCTGTCTCTCTACGACCACCACGGCGACGGGACAGGGGTGTGTTATTCGTCGCTCCGTAGGCCGGTCGTCAACTTCGACCCCACCTACCGTTTTTGGTTGTTCGACGGCCCCGTCCACCTCGGCGAAGACATCTATCTCCTCGATTGGCTCGAGCGACTTGGCTACGACTACGACGTACTGACAGACCACCAGCTGCACGTAGAGGGCCCAAGCGCTCTGGCGGGTTACCGCGTCGTGATCACCGGGAGCCACCCCGAGTACGTCAGCCTGGCCATTATCGACGCCCTTGAAGGCCATGTGCGCGGCGGCGGCCGGCTTATGTACTTGGGCGGCAACGGGCACTACTGGGTCACCGCCCTCGACCCGTGCCGGCCGCATTTGATCGAGATCCGCAGGGGCCACTCGGGCGGGCGAACCTGGGAGAGCGACCCCGGTGAGGGTTACCTTTCGAGCACCGGCGAGCCGGGAGGCCTTTGGCGCCATCGCGGCCGTCCCCCGAACCGACTGCTCGGAGTGGGCTTTAGCGCCCAAGGTGCTGACGAGCGCGCACCCGGCTACCGCAAGGTCCTCGATGAGGAGATGGAGCACCAATGGGGCTTTGTGTTCGCCGGTGTCGCCGACCCCGGCGCGATCGGTGAGTTTGGCCTTCTTCTCAACGGGGCGGCGGGCAATGAGGTCGACCGGGCCGACCTCGCCAGGGGTACTCCTGTAGAGGCCGTGGTACTCGCCACTTCGAAGGGCCACAGCGATGAGTACCAGCTGGCGGTGGAGGATATCCAGCTCGGCGCTCCCGGCCAAGGCGGGACGCAGCAGCCGCTTGTCCGCGCGGACATGGTCGTGGTCCCGCATGCCTCGGGCGGCATCGTGTTCTCCGTCGGGGCCATTACCTGGCTCGGGTCGCTGGCTTACAACAACTACGACAACGATGTCGCCGTGCTCACCCGTAACGTCCTAGAGCACTTCCTCGCCGAGTAGGGCCGCTTGTTCTCAAGCCAGGGCGCTCGTGATCAAGCCAGGGCGCGTGCTAGCACATTGGTGCAAATGCGTGCGATGTCGGTCGTCTGCCCGTTCAGCTCGGGGAGGCAGCCGCTGGCTGTTACCGAGCCGAGGGCAAACACCAGCCCACCCTGATCGGTCAGCCGGATGGTCATGTCGCAGCGCACGAGCGGGTCAGGCGCCCGGCCGGGCCCATCCTCGTAGGAGCGGAAGAACCCGCCCCCGGTCGGGTAAGCACTGGCCAGCACTTCAGTCCCGGCAGGGGCGAGGTCGGGGTCGTGGCGGTCGAACTCGAACGCCACGGCGCCGCCCATGTTGAGGCCCGTCCCCCCGACCACGGCCGGCTCCACCCCATCGAAGACCCATCCGAAGCGGTCGCCGTAAGAGACCTCGGTCCGTTGGTAAGCCACGGCACGGTCCCACCCGAACCCCGCGAAACCGACCCCGACGAAGCCGTCCGGGGGTTTCCCGCGCCCGCCCCAGGTCCCTCCCGGCTGGGGCGTCGAACACGTGAGCGTCTTCGCCTGCCGGAGCCGCAGAAGTCTGCGAACCGGCCCGACGCCTGACCTCGAGCAGGTGCGGGCGTGATGGGTGGACAGAAGTGACCCAGTACAGGCCATTACCACCCAGGTACATGACGCTGCCCCCCTGGCTCGACGAAAGTGGAGAGGGCGCGAGCATCTCCTCGGTCCAGTACTCGGGATGCGCCGACAGGACCAAGGCACGGCACCCCGATAGCGCTCCGGGCCCGCCGAAGTGCAGGTCCTCGTCGGTGATGGCGCCGAAGTCCGCCCCGGTGTGTTCCAACCACCAGTTGATGTAGAGGTCGGCCATCAACAGGTGTGCGGCGTCTGCCGTCGAGCGGCTTCGTCGTCGCTGATGAAACTGTCGACGCCGTCGACTTCCACCCGCGCTCGCGGCCCAGTCGAGGGCGCAGGCTTCAGCCGGGTCGTGATGTACACGGGCGAGCCGTCGCGGTGGAGGGCGTAGTGGGAAAGGCCCGGGAACAACAATGGGTCCCGCCCGAGGTTGGCGTAGGCCTGCCAGGTGTAGGTAGGGACGAGCATCAGCACGGGAAGCTCCCGGCGCGGGCGGACGACGAAAGGCAGGTGGATCTCGCCGGCAGTGCTGCTGACTTGGAGGGCGTAGAGGCCGCTTCCGGCGTCGGCGGGGACTTCGATCAGATGCGTATCCGGCCAGGCGCTGTCGTCAAGGTCGTCGGTGTGCAGGTGGACCGCGTCGAACGGGGGGCCGTCGGGCAGCTGGTCTCCGCGTTCGCCACCGTTGTCAGGCGGCCCGAGGACGCCGAGGCTTGGCGCGTTGAGCAGTGAGCCATCGTGGCCGTTACCCGACAACTCGACGACGCTGTCCCAGGTCCTCGGAGGACGCCGAAGCCCCAGCGTCCGAGCACGTGGTCGCCTTCCCCGGCCGCGGTCGGCCCCGAAGTTCATTATGTCCATGAGGCTGACGGCGTCAGGCGCGCGGTCGAGCAGGAGGGGCTTGGCGATCTTTCCGTCGAAACCAGGAAGGTGCTCCCCGGCGGGGCCGAGCCGGGCGCCGAGTAACAAGGGGCTTGAAGCTGTGGCTTTCAGGCCGTTGGTCCCGGGCGCCACGAGCTGGTAGGGGCCGCCCGTACGCCCGAGGCCCCCCATGCAAGACTGGCTTGCTCACCCATGACCGACGCCCACGAAGCACCACTGGCGCTCGCGCATTTCGTGTGACGCCTGCACAACAGTCCCGGTTGCTGATGATCCCAAAGCCAGACGGCGTTGGGATACGGTCAAATACGCAGGGCCGGTCGCTGTCGTCCACGAGAAGATCACCGGCTCGCCGTCAAGGCGGGTGGGGTACACCCAGGCGAGGAGGGCGAATTGGGCACCGCGCCGCGCGAAAGGCGTCGGGGAGCAAAGCGAAAGAGCCCGAGGTCGTGGTCTGCTCGGCCACGCCCCCAAGAGCGGCGACCGTCCACGGGCAGCTTGAGCTTACAAAACCAGGCCCGGCCGGGTTCGGGTCCCCGTGGCGGAGGCGGACCACGCCTAGGGCGGACGGTTCGTCGGGAGAGCTGAGCCGAGCCCTGAGGCCCGATCCAGGCGCTACCGAGAGCTGGTCAAGGTAGCCCCTCAGTATCGGCTGCAATGTAAGCAAATCTAGCCTGGGAACAAGCGCCCGCCTAAGCTTTCGGGCGGGCCGGCACGTCGGTGGTGCCAAAGGAGAAGGATTCGAATTGACCGAGCGCGCTCGGGGAAACGGCAGCTCTCGGTCGACCGTCGCCGGGAACACCCTCGAGGCTGTAGCCCGTCTGGCCGACGTCGACCAGTCCACAGTATCGAGGGTGTTGCGCAACGACCCCGCTGTGCGGGTCAGGCCCGAGACGAGGGAACGGATCGTCGCGGCGGCAGCCAAGCTCGGTTATGTCCCCAACGTCAACGCCCGCGGCCTCGCACTACGCAGGACGATGACGATCGGCTTGATTATCCCGAGCGCGGCGAACGTCGTTTACGACCAGATCATCAAGGGGGCAGAATCGGCAGCTCGCGCCGCCGGCTACGTGCTGCTGCTGAGCGAGTCCTCTGATTTCGGCGAGGTGGGTACGGCCTATCGTGAGCTGGTCCTCGGCGGGCGAGTAGACGGTCTGCTCATCGGCAGCGGCAACCTAAATGACTCTCTGCCTGATGTGGTTTTCGAGCGGACCGGTAACTGCGTGGTACTGAACCGGCGGATAAGTGGGCCGATACCGAGCGTGATCGAGGATGACGAGCGCGGAATGGCCACTGCGGTGGCTCATCTTGCGAAATTAGGTCACACCCGCATCGCGTGTATTGCTGGGCCGCTCGACGTGGACACGGCGACAAGGAGGTTGGCCGGGTTCAAGGAGGCGATGCGGGCATCTGGGCTCCCGATCGGGCAGCGCTATGTGCCGCGGGCCGCCTTCAACGAGGCCGGTGGCTTCGATGCCATGACTGAGTTATTGAGCTTGGCCAACCCACCTACAGCCGTGGCCGTGAGCAGCCTGCCGGCCGCCGTCGGTGCCTTGGCGGCCTGCCATCAGCTCGGCGCCGCCGTCCCTGAGCAACTGTCGATCATCGCCTTTCACGATGCAAAGATCGCCGACTATCTGTCGCCCCCGTTGGCGACGATCTGGATGCCCCTGTTCGAGCTCGGCGAGGCGGCCGTAAAGCTGCTCGTCCGAGTGATCAACGGTAAGGATTTTGTGCAGCTCCAACGGGTACAGAAACCCGAACCGCGGGTCATTGAGCGCAAGTCCTTGGCGCCGCCCAGGTCCGACGGGCTCGTAGGGCTCCGCTTGCCGGCCGCCGGGGCAGCGCGCTCACGGTGATTGCGCTTGACGTAGAGCGCTTATCGGTGCCAGGCTCTCATGAACAAGCGCTTTATCAAACGGTAGTAGCTACCCCACAGGCAATGGGGATCGGTTGGTGCGGGAGAGCCCATGACAGAGGCAAGCGTGAGATCACCTTTTGAGTACGACCTTTTCTCGGCCGACATTCAGGAGGACCCTTACCCCACGTATGAAAGGCTCCTCGCTCATGGGCCCGTCTACCACAACGAGCGTCGCGACTTTTACGCTCTGGCCCGGTTCGCGGACGTCGACGCGGCGCTTCGAGACTGGCGGCGGTTTTCGAGCTCGGCCGGCGTCCGGCTTGACGATCTCCTCGAGCTTCAGGGCCCGTCGATAATCGCAATGGAGCCCCCACGCCACCGTGAGCTCCGCCAGTTCGTCCAGCAGCGGTTCTTACCACAGGAGGTCGCGCAGCTCGAGCCGCTGGTTGAGAACAAGGCGTCCCGCCTCTTGGAGGCGATCGACGGCCAAGATCAGGTCGATGTCGTCGCCTCGTTCGGCAAGCTCCTGCCGGTGCTGGTCATCTGTGCGCTCATGGGTTTACCCGAAGCCGACGGCTTGATGTTGAAGGAGTGGGCCGATGAAATCGTCGAGACGAGCGCGGTCGACGGGACGACGTCGGAGGCGGCCAGGGTGGCGGCCCAGAGCCTTCGTGACTATTTTGCTGCTGAGCTGGAGCACCGCCGCCGGCAGCCGGGCGACGATCTCATCAGCTCGCTGGTTGAGGCTGCGGGGCATGGGCCGGGCTTTGGGGACGAAGCGATCGGGATGTGCAACCTGTTGTTCGAGGCCGGTAACTCGACGACAAGCAGCCTGATCGGGAACAGCCTCATTGCGCTGGCCGATCACCCGGCCGAACGCGCCTGGCTGAATGGGCACCCCGAAGGGTGGACAGGCGCCATCGAGGAGTTGCTGCGCTATGACGCCCCCGTCCAAAATATGACGCGGGTGACCACCGAAGTGGTAACGGTCCAGGACGTTGCCATCCCCGCTGGTGCCACCGTGGTACTCGTCCTCGGCGCTGCCGACCGCGACCCGCGCGAGTGGGACGCGCCCAACGAGCTCCGGCTCAGCCGGGAGCCGCGGCGTCACCTGGCTTTCGGCGCGGGCATCCACCACTGCATCGGGGCTCCGCTGGCCCGTCTCGAAGGGCGCGTCGCCCTGCGACTGCTTCTTTCGCACATGCCTGACTATGAGGTCGTGGCGGCCGAGCGAGCGCACGACATAAACCTCCGCTTACACAGGTCCCTAGTGCTTCGGACCGGCCGAGTGGCACTCGCCAGGTAGGAGGAGCCGCATTGCCAGCCGTCCCGCTTATGGACATCCTCGACCGGGCGTTCCACGAGCGCTACGGGGTAGCGGCCTTCAACATCGTCAACGACCTGACCTTGGATGCCGTTCTAGCCAGCGCGGTCGACCTCCGCGCTCCCGTCATCGTTCAAACCTCGGTAAAGACAGTGCGCTCAGTCGGCTCGAGGGTGCTCTTTGCCATGTGGTCCGAGATGGCGGCGGGTGTGGATGTCCCCGTGTCGCTCCACCTCGACCACTGTCCGGACCGGTCGATGATCACCGAATGCCTGAAGATGGGATGGAACTCGGTCCTGTTCGATGGGTCGCGCTTGCCGATCGAAGAGAACTTCCGCCAGACAGCAGAAGTAGTCATCGAAGCTCGCCACTATGGGGCGCACGTCGAGGGTGAGATCGAACCTATCACGGGCGTCGAGGATGGTATCGGGTCGGACGAAGACGCCGGGCGGCAGTCGCTGGAGGTGGCGCTCGACTTTATAAGGACCACCGGGATCGACGTCTTTGCCCCGGCCATCGGCAATGCCCATGGCATGTACAAGCAATCCCCCGACCTTGACATGCGGCGCGTCTCTGACATCGTTGCCTGCGAACCGGTGCCCATCGCCCTGCACGGAGGGACCGGTATGTCCGAGGCCCAGTTCGTTGACCTCATCAGCCGGGGGTGCGCCAAGATAAATATCTCAACGGCACTGAAGATGGCTTTTATGCAATCGAGCCTTGTCCACCTCGAGTCGGCACGGACAACCGACAAGTGGGACCCCCCTTCGATGTTCCGTGATGTCCATGCGGCGGTCATGCGTGTAGGGGTTGTCCCGCCTCTGCATGTTTGCCAGTCTAAGACTTTCTAAGCCGGGGTCACCTGGCCTTAGACAACCTTAGAAAGGCGCCTTGGAGCCAGCTGCCGTGGCTCTCGGTACCGCCGGTTTGCGACACAGGGCCCGTCTAGGGTCCACGTCCATCGGGTCACGTAAGTGGTCCCCTCTCACCGCTGGCTCCGGGCTGCCCTCGGATGGTCTGTCGGTCTCGCCCCGTGCCACGGGTTACGCCCGCCCGTGGCGTTGCCGGAGCCTCGCCGTACGCGGCCTCGAGCCCCAAGTCACTCCGGGATGCGTCCCCCGGGGCTCATGGCGTCCGCGTTGCCGCTCTCGGGTGTACGGGTCAAAGCTAGTGGAGGGAGCCGGAAATGGCCGGGAACAACAACCACCCGGAACTCATTGCCCAACTCGCGGAAGGGATCAGAGCCTCACGTCGTCCGAGGAGTGGCAGCACTACCTCGACTTCCAGAGCCGCTTTCACCGCTACAGCTTCGGGAACGTGCTCCTCATCGCAGCCCAGTGTCACGAGGCGACTCGGGTCGCAGGCTTCAACGCCTGGCGGAAGATCAACCGCTTCGTCCGCAAGGGGGAGAAGGCCATCTGGATATCTGGCCCCCATGGTCTACAAGAACGCCGATGCCGAGGAAGGCGAGCAGGACCGCGTCATCAGAGGCTTCAAGTTCGTGCCGGTCTTCGACGTCGCACAGACCGACGGCGAAGAGCTACCGTCCATTTGCAGGCGCCTGGACGGAAATGACCAGAAGGGGCTCTACGCACATTTGGTGGCGGTGGCCGAGTCGATGGGCTTCACGGTCCAGGACCACGATTCGGTGGCACGACAAACGGCGACTGCTCTCACCGTGCGTCCCGCATCCGCGTCGAGATCACGAACTCACCTGCACAGCGGGTGAAGACTCTCGCTCACGAGATCACTCACGCGCTGCTCCATGAAAGGTTCGACGACCGGTCTCTTGCGGAATTGGAGGCCGAGGCCGTCGCGTACGTTGTGTGCAAGGTTCTTGGGATCGACACCACCGACTACTCCTTCGGGTACGTTGCGTGTTGGGCAGGTGGCGGCGAGCAGGCTATCGCTGGGATCAAGAGCTCCTGCGACCGTATCCAGAAGGCGGCGGCAACCATCTTGAGGTCTTTCGAGGTCGAGGACCAACAGCAGCCGGCCTAAGCCTCCTTGGTTCCCCGGCCCCCGGCCTGGCTAATCGAGGTTTACAGGGCTCGGCCTGTCTCGAACACGTTCATTGCCACGATTAGGCGAAGAGACGAGCCTCAACCTTGAGACAGAGGGACAGAGCCTTTCGCCGAGATCCTCGACCAGGGCCGGCGCTCTCGTATAGGACTTAGGGGCGCCCAGGGCCACCAAGGCGGTCGAGCGCCGAGCTCAAGGGTGGCTCGTCCGTTGCGGGTTGTCCTGGGCACACCTAGCGCGGATTGTCGGTTTGCGCGCTGATTGGGATTGTCGCCTTCACCGTGGTGCCCCTTCCTACGGGACTGGTCACGACGAGGGTGCCGTTGCTTGCTTCGACGCGGTCAAGTAGCCCGGTTAGCCCAGACCCTTGGCTGGGATTGGCGCCGCCGACGCCGTCGTCGCGGACTTCGATGTCGAGGCTGCCGTCGTTGATGGTGAGTTTCACTCTGGCGGCGGTGGCTCGGGCGTGTTTGACCACGTTGGTGAGTGCTTCGGCGACAATGAAGTAGGCGGTTGTCTCGACGTCGGCGGCTAGGCGTGGGATGTCGGCGTCGAGGTCGACGGGGAGCGTGAAGTCGGCGACTAGGGATTCGAGCCCGGCGCGCAGACCGCCTCGGCTGAGGGCTGCCGGGAGGATGCCGTGCACGACGTCGCGGAGTTCGTTATTTGCACGCTGCGCGTTTTCGAGCGCCTCGTCGATCAGTTGGGCGGCGGTGTCGCCTTTGGCGATTGCGTCCTTTGCCAGCTGGAGGGTGATAATGGTGTGGACAAGGCGTTGCTGGGCGCTGTCGTGGACGTCACGTTGCAGTCGGCGGCGGGTCTCGTCCGCAGTCGCCACGACACGAGCCGCGAGGCAATGAGCTGGGCGCGGCTCTCCGCGTTGCCAACGACCACGGCTGCGAGGTCGGCGAATTGGCTCAGGCGCCGCTCGGTTCCAGCCGGTAGCGGACCTACTCGCGACGTCGCGGTCAACACGCCCCAAATCTCGTCGGCGACGTTGATCGGGGCGCCGACGACGGCAACCACGCCCCACTCTCGCGCCATCGCGCAGTCTCGAGCGACGGCGTCGTCGATCCGCGCCGGTCGGCCCGTGTCACGAACGAGGACGCTGATGTCGCCGTCCTCCAGCGGATAGAGCTTGTCGTCCCTTGGGAGGTCAGACGTGGTTGCCAGGATCTGGCAGTTATCTGGCCCGACAAGACGAAGCAGAAAGACCTCCTCATCGTTCACCAGTGCGGACGCCTCGGTGGCGACGGTTGAGAACACCTCACGCGGGTCGCCGGCGCGGGCCGCGAGTTCGGCGACTCGGCGCAGCGCGCTTTGCTCTTCGCGCGAGTTGGCGTAGCTCGCGGCGAGCCTGGGCGGCGGCAATGGCCGTGCCGGCGAGTTCGGCGAAGCTCGAGAGATGAGTATGGATCTGCGCCGGCAAGGGTTTGTCGCGGCCGACCACCGCCAGCATCCCCCACAAGGTTCCCTGAATGAGGATGGGCACCGCCGCGCTGGTAGTGAAACCGTGGCCGTGCGCCACCTGCTCCCAGTGCCCCGAACTCTGCGCCAGGTTGTCGACGCGCGCCGGCTGACCGGTACGCCAGACCTGTTGGGTGGTGCCGTCACCAGTGGGGGGTGCGCGCATGCCGACCTCGACGCCGGCCGGCGCGCCGTCGAGGGCCACGATCTCGGTCGACCCGTCGGGTTCGAACCGCAGCAGCATACTGAAGTCGACGTCGGTCAGTCGGCAGGCTTGTCGGGCCACCGCTGCGAGTACCTCGTCGGCGGGTATGTCTTGGGCGGCAAGCTCGGCCACTGATCGCAGAGCGGCCTGTTCGTCGGCCAGTGATTGCAGGTCGGTACGGGCCTGGACGTTAGCCAGTGCGGCTGTGACCAGGCCGGCGAACTGGAGTAGACGCTCTTCGGTCCCGGCGGCCATCGGGGCGCTGTCAGAGGTGGCCGTGAGCATCCCCCATACCTCACTGCCGACCGAGATGGGCACTGATACCGCGGCCGCCAAGTTGAACTGCTTCGCCAGATCGGCGTCCAGCTCACGGGCGTAGTCGTCGACCCTGACCGCGCGGGCGCCCCGGCGGACTTGGTCGGGGAGCGTCTCCGGCGCATAAGCGATGCGGGTCCCGATGGGCGCGGCCCGCCACGGGTGGCCAGCACAACCAACTCCCGCTCGCCCACAAAACGGGTCAGGGTCATCGGCGCGTCGTCGAGCAGACGCGACGCGTTGACGGCGACGGCGGCGAAGATCGTCTCCGTCGGTGATGTCCGGGCGATGAGCTCGGCCACCTGATGCAGCGCGGCCTGCTCGTCCGCCATCCGCTGTAGGTCGGCACGGGCTTGGGCATTGGCGAGGGCAGCGGCCATGAGCTCGGCGAGCTGGGCCAGGCGCTTTTCGGTGTCGACAGGTAGCTGGCGGCCGTCGATCGTGGTGGCCAGGAGAATGCCCCAGCTGCGATCGTCGACGATGACCGGGACGCCGACGGCCGATCCCACTCCGAGGCGGTCGCGGGCGGTTGCGGGGCCGCCTCGACCGGTGTAGTCGTCGCGGCGAGCCGGGCGGCGGGTGCGCGCGATCTCCGAGAGAAAACCTTCGTCATCATCGGCAATCGCGAATTTCGTACCGACCGGGGCCGGGCCGCCGCATACCGCGATCACTGCGTAAGCGCCGTCGGGTTCGACCCGCAGGAGGCTGGTGTCCTGTTTGATCAGCCGGGAGGCCTCGACGGCGACGGCGTCGAACAGCTCGCCTTGGGGGCCGCCCTTGGCGACCAGCTCGGCAAGCCGACGCAAAGCGAGGTGTTCAGCGGTGAGGTTCCTGAGGCTCTCCTCGACGGACGCCGCCGCCGACACCGCGTCTGGGTGTTGGCCCGGACGGTTCGACGGTCGCGGTGAGGGGACATTGTTTCGTGGTGTTTAGTTCCTCGTGTGGTGCTGGCGCAGGAACGTCAGCACCGCCTGCACTCGTCGATGCTGGGTACTGGCTGGGGCAATCGGCAGCTTCCGGAAGATCGACGTCACGTGTTTCTCGACTGCGGCCTGACTGATCATCAGCGCCTGGGCTACGCCAAGGTTCGACTTCCCTTCGGCCATGGCGGCGAGTACCGCCAGCTCACGGGGGGTCAGGCCGCGTAGGGATTCCCCGGGCGCACGGCGTCCCATCATCCGGCGGACGACCTCGGAGTCCAAGGCGCTCCCACCCGAGGCGACCCGCTGGATGGCATCGGTGAATGTCGCCACGTCACCGACCCGTTCCTTGAGCAGGTAACCGACCCCCTCCGGGCGGTCCCCGATAACCTGCACCGCGAATGCCGGCTCGCAGTACTGCGACAGGATCAGGACGCCAATGTCAGGCAGGCGTCGGCGCAACTCGACCGCCGCGAGCAAACCGTCGTCCTCTCGCCGAGGCGGCATCTGGACGTCGACGATCGCCACGTCTGGATGGTAGGCGATCGTGGAGCGCACCAGCTCCTCTGCGTCGCCGACCCGGGCAACCACATTGAGCCCGGCGTCACTCAGGATGCGGGCGATGCCCTCTCGCAGCAAGACGTCGTCCTCGCCGATCGACACGCGCAACGCGGGGGGCGCTTCGGTGGCCGGCACCCTAAATCACCGACCTTCGATCAGCTCACGCATCGCCACACCGGCCAGCTCGTCTTTGGGCAAGAAGCTGTCGGCTCCTGCCCGCTGGGCGGCCTGCATGGTCGCTCGGTCGGCGTCCGAGGAGATGAGCACGACGCGAACCTCCCACGGCATCGCGACCAGCAGCTCGGTCAACGCGAACCCGTCGCCGTCGGGCAGCCCGATGTCGACCAGCACCGTGTCCGGCCGGAGCTCGGTCGCCTGCGCCAACGCCTCGGCCACGCTGCCGGCCTCGCCGACCACCGTGTGCCCCCAACCGGTCAGGACTCTCGTGGCCAGGCCGCGAAATCCGCATCGTCATCGACGACGAGCACAGTGCGAGCCACCCCTCCCATACTCGCACCTTGGCATCCCCCGCACGGTAGGGATAGCCGGAAACTTTCTCCGGTCAGCGGTGTAGCCCGGCGGGGCCGAGATCCGGGAGGATCGTCGAATCAGCCAACCACTCCCCGAGGAGACCTCCATGGGCACCATCACCGTCGGCCGGGAGAACACGACCCCGATCGAGATCTACTACGAAGACCACGGCAGCGGACCGGCCGTCGTGCTGCTGCACGGCTGGCCTCTGGACAGCCGGTCCTGGGAGCCGCAACTGCTCCCGCTGCTCGTCGGCCGGCTACCGCGTCATCACCTATGACCGCCGCGGTTTCGGCCGATCGAGCCGGCCGACCGGCGGCTACGACTTCGACACCCTCGCCGCCGACCTCGACACTGTGCTGACCGAGCTCGACCTGCACGACGCGACGCTCGTCGGGTTCTCGCTCGGGACCGGCGAAGTGGCCCGCTACGTTGGCATCCACGGCACCGACCGGCTCAAGAGCCTCGTCTTCATTGAGAGCCTGGCCCCCTCGTTCGCCAAGTCCGCCGACAACCCGACCGGGGTCGACCAGGCCGGCGTCAGCGGCGTCCAGCAGGCCATTCTCGACGACCGCTTCGCGTGGCTGACTGGCCTGGTCGGCGACTTCCTCAACCTCGACGACTACCTCGGCACAACGGGTCAGCGAGGAGACGGTCCGCGCCATCTGGGATGCCGGAGCCGACGCATCGGCCTACGCAACTTGGGCCTGCCCTCCCGGCTGGCTGGAGGACTTCGGCGCCGACATCAAACGGATCGACGTCCCCACGCTGATCCTGCACGGGACCGCCGACCGCATCCTGCCTATCGACGGGCAGGGCCGGCGCCTGCACGCGGCGCTACCAGACGCCCACTACGTCGAGATCGACGGCGGCCCGCACGTCATGTGCGTTACCCACGCCGCCGAAGTCAACCGCGAACTGCTCGCTTTCCTGAGCCGATAGTCACCACCGCCCACGCCGCTTCCACCGCTTCCGATCGCCTGATCGGTCGAGACTCAAAAGGAGCATCGCCATGTCCACCCACCACCCGACCATCGTCCTCGAACCCGCCGCCCAAGAGCTGGCCGACGCCACCGCGAAGCCCCCGTATCTCTACGACCTGGGGCCCGAGGGCGCCCGCAAGGTCCTCGATGACCTGCAAGCAGCCCCCGTCGACAAGTTGCCCATCGACGAGGAGTGGATAACCGTGCCCGCGGCCGTCGGCGACGTCCGGGTACGGATTGTCCGTCCGAAGGGACTGAAGGGGCCGTTGCCGGTGGTCGTATACATGCACGGCGGCGGCTGGATCCTTGGCAACGCCGGCACCCACGACCGGCTAGTACGCGACCTCGCCGTCGGCGCCCGCGCCGCCGTCGCCTTCGTTGAGTACACCCCCTCGCCCGAGGCGCGGTATCCCGTCGCGATCGAGCAGGGCTACGCCACCGCACAGTGGATCACCCACAACGGGGCGTCGCACGGGCTCGACCCCTCACGGATGGCGGTCGCCGGCGAGTCGGTGGGCGGCAACATGACCGCCGCTCTGGCCTTGATGGCCAAGCAGCGCGGGGACGTGACGTTCGTGCAGCAGTCGATGTACTACCCGGTCACCGACGCAGCCATGGACACCGACTCCTACGACCAGTTCGCCACCGGCTACTACCTCAGCCGCGCCTCCATGGAATGGTTCTGGGACGCCTACGCTCCCGACCTGGCGCAGCGCAGCGAGATCACCGCTTCACCGAACCAGGCCAGCCTCGAGCAAGTCGCCGGCCTGCCGCCCGCGCTGGTGTTCGTCGACGAAGCCGACGTCCTGCGCGACGAGGGCGAGGCGTACGCCGCCAAGCTACGAAGCGCCGGCGTAACGGTGACGACCGTGCGCTACGACGGCACTGTCCACGACTTCATGTTGCTGAACTCGCTCAGCCAAACCCGCGCCGCGCGCGCCGCTATCGACCAGGCCACCGCGTTCCTGCGGGCTGCCCTGGGCACCGAGTAGCTCCCACCATCGGCCCCAGCGCAGGACACCAAAGCCTGCGCTGGGCCAAACCTTGGACCAAAGCCACCACAAAGGACCAGTCATGTCATCCGACACCCGGAACCAATCCGAAACTGCCGACGCGCTCGCGGCAATACTGAAGCGCACCGAGGTCCAACGCGGCCCATTGTCGGTCCCCGGCCGCGAAATGGTCCAAGTCCGTACCGAGATTCCCGTCGGGGTCGCCTCGGGCTGGCACACCCATCCCGGCGAAGAAGTCGGCTACATCGTCGCCGGCACCGTACAGATGGAGATCCAAGACCAGCCCACCCTCCTTCTCCACGCCGGCGACGGCTTCCTCATCCCACCCCGAGTGCCCCATAACGCCACCGACCTCGGCCCCGGCACCGGAGAGATGCTCTCAACCTATATCGTCGAGATCGGGCAACCGATCGCCACCTTCACCCACCGACACGACCCTGCCGAGGTGGGCGACAACCGCTAGAGGCCATCGTCCAGCGCAAACCAAGAGGAGTCGAGATTTTGCCATGAGACTGGTCGTCTGTCGAGGCGATGGACGAGCGACGAGAGCCATCTGAATGTCCACACCCGACACCGAACGCGACCGACCGATCCTCCTATCCGTGAACGTCGGCCGACCACAAACCGTCCAGTGGCGCGGCCGCAGCGTGACCTCAGCCATATGGAAAGAGCCCATCGATGGCCCAGTCACGATCCGGGGGGTGAACCTCACCGGCGACGACCAAGCGGACCGACGCGTCCATGGCGGCCCCGACAAGGCGGTCTACGCCTACGCCATCGAAGACTACGACTGGTGGGCCACAAGCATCGGCCCGCAAAAGCCTGCGACATTCGGAGAGAACCTCACGACCGCCGCCATCGACTTGAACGCAAGCCACATCGGAGACCAATGGCATATCGGCTCGGCGATTTTGGAGGTTTCCCAGCCACGCCAACCGTGCTTCAAGTTGGGGATACGCATGAACGATGACCGATTTCCGGGCAAGTTCGATTTGGCCCGTCGTCCAGGGCTCTACCTCCGAATCATTCGCGAGGGAACGGTTGAGGCAGGCGACACGATCGAGGTCGATCCAACCGAGCGGCCGGCCGTGCAAATCGCCAGCCTTGTACAGGATGACATCGCCCAAGAGGTGCTGTACCAAGCAGTCAACGACGCACGAGTTCCCGACAGTTGGAGACAGGCAGCTGCACGGGCGCTACGTCGCGGGTGAACCTCAGCTTCGTCGCGAGCTCTCGCAGGCCATGGCGGAGTGGATCGACCGCTTCTACAACCCGCTCCGGCGCCACAGCGCCCTCAACTACCTGACGCCCAACGAACACGAAGCTCTACTCTCAACAAAACCCCAGGCCGCGCTCTCATAAAAAGTGGTCCACGCAATGGGGTCATGGATAGTTGGCAGCCCCAACGGAATTCGAATCCGTGTCTCAACCTTGAGAGAGTTGGGGCGAGGGCCTCTCATCGCCGCCGCCGGCTTGCTGGCGTCCGGTCGGTCAGCAGGGGGTCAAGGTCGACAATGTCGCTCGCTGTTTGTACGCGCATCTCAATTCCTTGGTGGTCGGCCTCGGGGTGAATGTTGTCGATCGCGAACATGAGACCGAATGTTCGCGAACGGCGACATGGGCTTCGAGGAGGAGAGTCCTGATGGCACACGCAGGGCTCGGCCAACACCGAGCTCCCGCCCAGGCGGGCTAGTCCAAGCCCCCGCCCTACCGCTCCCCGGGCCCAGCGTTCGGTCATCGTGTGCGTACGCGCCAAACCCACGTTTGAGAGGCCCTCTGCTCGCGTCAGGCCCTTGTACCTTGGCCCGAGTCGAAGGCCCGAGGTCTGTGCGGATGTCGAGCCACGTCCCGAGGTATTGCCTTTCCAGGCGCACGCGTCGGCGTTCGTCCCCTGAAGGTGTGGGCTCCTTCCCCTCATACTTGCAGCGGGCTTGCTATCGGCCGAGAGCCTCCGGGTTCGACCGCCACAAACCGGGAGATCAGCGGGAGCGAGCGTGGTTGCCTCAATCCGTTCCCGCTCTTTCCGCGGGGACGGTTTGAGGAACCACGTCTTGCCCTGGACCCTTAACTGGTAGCCCCAACGGAATTCGAATCCGTGTCTCAACCTTGAGAGGGTTGTGTCCTAGGCCTCTAGACGATGGGGCCAAGCGGGAGCAGTTTAGACCAAGGGCGGTACCGGCCTGGTAGGAAGCGAGCGGGCCCGGCACGTAGCGGCGGACCTCTCTGGCGGTGACGGCTTCCACGCCGGCGGTGAGCAGGGCCTGCGCCGGGGGACGGCGGGTCGTAACCTGGGCTTACGTTTCCCAGTGCCGATCGAGGAGCAACTTGAACGAGTAACCCCGGGTGGATGACCCCCTCGCCCAAGCTGTGGTCCATGCGCTTTACCGAGGGCGCCGTGGTCGCGGTCCTGGTCGCCATCGCCGTCGCTGCGGGCACAGCCTCGCAGGGAGCCGGCCTGGCGGTCGGGTTGGCCGTCGTGGTGCTGGTTGCAGGGGCGGTCTACCTGCTCGCTGGCCCGCCGGCGCTTCCGGGCCTGGGCCTACCAGGAGCGGGAGGAGGACCTGGTGGTCTCGAGGGGCGTCATGTTCCGCCGCCAGAGCGTGGTGCCGTACGGGCGGATGCAGTTCGTCGACGTCACGGCAGGCCCCATCGAGCGGATCTTCAAGCTCAAGACCGTCAAGCTCCACACGGCGGCGGCCGCAAGCGATGCACGCATCCCCGGCCTCGAGCCGGAGGAAGCCGCCCGCCTGCGGGACCGCCTGGCAGCCCTCGGGGAGGCAAAGGCAGCTGGCGTGTGACAAATAGCAGTGCAGATGGTCTGAACTGGCAGAGGCTCAACCCGTGGACGCCTGTCGTCCTGGGGGGCCGCGCCCTCGTGATCGTGGCGTTGCTGGGCAGCGAGGAGGCGTCGCGGGACACCTCGAGCCGCTTGGCGACCATATATGTCGCGGTGGCGATCATGGTGTTCTCGGTCGTCATGGGCGTCGTCCGGTGGCTGGTGACGAAATGGGCGCTCGACGGCGTGACGCTGCGGATCGAGACGGGCTTGTTCAGGCGGGACGCTCGCCAGCTGCCGGTGGCACGCATCCAGGCGGTCGACGTCGTGCGGCCGTTCCTGGCCCGCGTGTTCGGCCTGGCGGAGCTGCGGATCCGCCTCGCCGGCGGGGGTAAGTCGGGTGGGAAGCTGACGTACCTGTCCGAGGCGGAAGCTGTCGACCTGCGGGCACGCCTCATGGCGGGGCACCACGGCCTCGATATGGCGACCCCGGAGCCGGCCGAGCGACCCTTGGCGACCGTCGCGACAGGCAGGCTCTTGGCATCCGCGATCCTGCAGCCGGCGACTCTGGTGGCGGTCGTCTTCGTGGTCGTGCTGCTCGCGCTCGAGTCCATTTCTCCCAAGGCTGCGAACGGGGCGGAGACCGGCACCGGCCTGACGCTCGGCCTCTACCTCTTCGGGCTTGCCAGGGTCACCTGGCGCCGTGTTGCGACCGAGTACGGCTTCGCTGTTGCGGCGGCTCCTGACGGGATCCGGCTGAAACGGGGCCTGTTCTCCACTGTGAACGAGACGATCCCGTTCGCACGCGTGCAGGCTGTGAGGAAGGCCGAGCCGTTCACTTGGCACTTCCTGGGCTGGTGCCGCCTCGAGGTGGACGTCGCCGGCTCCCCGGGCCGGGAACAGGGGACCAGGTCGGGCAAGGTCACCAAGGCCCTCCTGCCGGTCGGCCCGGTCGCCGTGGCGGACGAGCTGTTCTCCAACTTGCTCGGGCTGCAGCAGTTCCCGCTCTCCAAACCCCCTCGCCGCGCCCGCTGGAAGTCCCCGCTCAGCTACCACTTTCTTGCCGCCGGCGACAACGGCCTGGTCGCGGCTGGCAGTTGCGGGAGGCTGAAAAAGGTGACCACCTGGGTGCCCCTCGAAAAGGTCCAGAGCGTGCGCCGGGTGCAAGGGCCGGTGCAGCGCCTGTTGCACCTGGCCACGGTCCACGTGGACGCGGCCGGGCGCGACGTGCGTGCCGAGTTCCGCGACCGGGACGAGCGCGAGGCGGACGCCCTTTTCGAAAAGCTCGTGGTGCAGAGCCGCTCGGCGCGCCGCGCCGTTTCGGGCCAGGGGCACACCGTGCACGGCCCGCTGAGCGTCGAAGCCCCCGCCGCCGTACCAGCCGCTGCGGTCCCGACGCCGAACGGGGACGAGGCCGCGGACGGGGCCGCGGTCCTGACCATGACCGGCCAGCCCCCGCCGCCGCTTCCCTGAGCCTCACCTGGCGTCGCCGCCAGCCAGGCGGCGGCGGCTAACTAGTGCCCTACTCCTAGTGCGGGGCACCAGGTGGCAGACTTGGGCGGTGAGCTCACTGGACTACGCGGCCGCGCTCGACGCCGTCGTGGACGCGTCGCCCAGGGAGTTGCTCGACTTGGTGCGAGCCGCCGCCGCACCGATCGGGGCCGAGGACATCTACGTCTACTTGGCCGACTTCCAAGGTGTTGTCCTGCAGCCGGTGCTGATTAGCGCTGACTTGAGCGACCCCATCTTCGGCGAGGAAGAAGTGGCCACATCGATCGCCGGGCGCGTCTTCCGCACCGGTGAGGTGGTAACGAGAGAACGCGACGACGCCGTGCGCGTATGGGTCCCGCTGGTCGAGAGGGGTGAGCGGACGGGGACCCTGGCACTCACCCTGCCTAGGGTCGACGACGAGCTCCTGGCGGAGTGCACCCGCCTTGGGCGCTTTGCCGGGGTGCTCGTGCGGGCCTTCGCCCGCGCCACCGACGAACTGCACCTGCGCCGTCGCAGCCGCCCGATGAGCCTCGCCGCCGGGATGCAATGGGACCTGCTGCCACCGCTCACTGTCCGTTGCGCCCAGGCGCTTGCGAGCGGGCGGCTCGAGCCGGCGTACGAGATAGCGGGCGATGCCTTCGACTACGCCCTCAACTACGACCATCTTCACGCCGCGCTCTTCGATGGCATGGGCCACGGGGTCGAAGCGACATTAATGACCACGCTGGCCATTGGGGCCTATCGCCACACGCGGCGGGCGGGAGAGGCGCTCTCGGCGGCCCACGTTGCCATCGATGAGGCGGTCGCTGCCCAGTACCACGGGGAGGGGTTCGTAACCGGCGTCATTGCACGCTTGGCGCTCAGCACGGGCGTGCTTGAGTGGACAAACGCAGGCCACCCGCTGCCGCTGCTGTTGCGGGGCCACCGCGTGGTCCGTGAGTTGAGCTGCCCGCCGTCGTTGCCCTTCGGCCTTGGAGTGACGTCCGCCGGGGTTGCCAGGGAGGACCTGGAACCGGGCGATTGCGTGTTGTTTTTCACCGACGGCATGGTCGAGGGACGATCGCCGAACGGCGAGAGCTTCGGGGTCGAGCGCCTGGCCGATATGTGGGCACAACAATCAGCTTCTGGCCAGCCGCCCGAAGAAGTGTTGCGGCGCCTGCTGGTTGCCGTGGTGGACTACAACGGCGGCAAACTTCGCGACGACGCCACTCTGATGCAGCTCTACTGGGATGGGCCACACAGCTCGCGCCTTCACCGTCAGCCGGCGACCCCGTAACCTTGTCCCTGGCCCATCGCGGCAAGCATCATCCGCCGGGACGGGTTCGTGTCGTCGAAATGGAGCCGCTTGACGAGGTGGACGACCGTGCCATGTTCGGGGGCGGACTGAAAGCCCACATTGTCGACGAGCGCGTTCATGAGTAGCAGACCTCGCCCTCGTTCGTCGTCGAGAGCGCCCTCCAGGGAGAGGTTGGCGTGGTCGAAGCCCCTCCCGAGGTCGACAACACGCAGCTCGGCGAGCACCGGGCCGACGGTTATGGCGACCTCGTAGGCGTCTTCGCCGCCAGAATGCTGAACGACATTCGTTGCGGCTTCGCTCACAGCGAGTTCCACGTCCCCGCGGTCTTCGTCGGCCACGCCGAACTCGCTAAGGAGCACACGTACAAGATGGCGCAGCAGAGCGATGGAAATATTGTCCCGGGGCAACTGGAGCGACAGCGACACCCGGAACCCGCGCGTTTCGCCAGGCTGCGGACCGACCAGGTCGATTGGCGGCGGCCACTCGAAGCGCTGCGCCCATTGCGAACCTACGGGGTCGAGGTTGACCACGGCCCGGCAACGCGGGTCACCGAGCGCGACCGCCTCGTCAAGAGAGATCTCAGCCCTTCCGCTTACCCGTGCAGCCAAGGACCCCAGCAAGGTCGCTGTTGAGCGGCACATGCTGGGTTGGCCGGCCACCGCCGGCCCGAAGGGGCACCTCCGGTTGCCGACGACAGCGCGCCGCTCCGACGCTTCGATTATGAAGAACTCACCGCCTGATTTGTTGTAGTAGTCGACGAAAGCTTGGGCTATTTCGGTCGCGTTGGACGGCTCGACGCCTCCATGTTCGTCGTTGTACGCACGCAGCGCGGCACTTGCGGCACTCGCTCCAGCGGCGGTCGTCGCCTCGAGCATCGAGGCCCCGGCGCCGGCTCCCTGAACGACGGTGGCGGCGACGGTGCCGACGAAATCGGTAGGGGAAACCATGCGAAATTCGTCAGGTTCGGGGACGTCGACGTGGACCTCGCGCGAGCGCGAGACGGGCAACGCGTACTCGGCTGCGACGCCCGAAGAGAACGTTTGCCGTATGTCATCGACGTGCTCGTCCAACGCCCACACACGCCCTTCCAACAAGGGCTCAGCCCGTGGAGGTAGGGCAGCGTCCGCAGCTGTGCGAACAGTAAGGACGGGCTGTGCCGTTTCCCAATCGAGACGTGCCCAAACCAGGCCGTCATCGGCGACGACCGAAGCGAGTGCCTGGCCGACGATCCGGTCGGCGAAATGGACAGTGCCAGGAGGGGCGGCGTGGCGCCGAAGGTGACGGGCAATCAGTTCCTGGCCTGCCGTCACCGATGGTTGTCGCGCCGAAAAGACCCAGTCCACCGCTCGCCTCCTCGACTTGGTGGCACCCCGTAAACCGAAGATGTCACTCCTATGACCCGTATCCCCAGCACTCGTGGACGAAACCCCTGATGGCAACATTTGCCAGGCCGCGTTGGTGAGTACCGGCGTTCTCGCTGGTCAAGGCGCTAAGGAAATTACGCGCCAGGGGTGGGTTCGCCTCTGGGCCCAGCTGTGCTTCACGCGGACGGTGGGCCGCCCAAAATTGGCCACCGCTTCACCCCGGTGTCGCCACCGCGCGCCGTAGCGTTAATCTCGCCTGCGTACGCTCCGACCATGTTCTCCCGGCGCACGTTCCTCCAGATCATGGGCGCCTCGGGCGCCGCGATCTTCACCACAAACCTGTCCAAGACGCTGGCTTTCGCCGCCTCCCCGGCAACCAACCCGAGCGGCTCCAACGGCATCGAGCACATCGTGGTGCTCATGATGGAGAACCGCTCGTTCGACCATTTCCTCAGCTGGCTGCCGGGTGCCAACGGCGTGAACAACCTCACCTTCCCCGCCTACAACGGCTTTACCTACCCCAACTACCCGCTCGCCCCCGACTACCAGGGCTGCGGCTACAGCGACCCCGACCACAGTTGGGAAGGTTGGCTCCTGCAAAGCAACGGAGGCCTGAACAACGGGTTCCTCATGGGCCCGACCACCCCGGCGGGCACCCCAGGTGTGACGTTGGCGGCGGCGAACACGTACCCCGTGGGCTACTACACCGAAACCGACCTACCGGTCATCGGCGCCCTGGCTCAGCAGTACCTGACGCTCGACAATTACTTCTGCGCCTTCGCCGGCGAGACCTACCCGAACCGTTTCTACCAGCACTGCGGCCAGACCGACCGTGACCACAACTCGCTGGCCCCCTCGAGCCTGCCAAGCATCTGGGACCAGCTGACGCCTTTCGCCCCCGGGACCGCCGGCAACAACCCGGCTCAGCCGTGGGGCGGGTACTTCTACCGGGACAGCCCGTTCCTCGCCCTTTGGTACAGCGGGGCCATAACCGCTGGTGACTTCAAGTACGTCGAGTTTTTCCATGCGTTCGCCGATACCGACCCGGCACCGATCGTGTACCCCGGCAATATGTCGTTTCTCGACGCCTGCGCCGCCGGGCCTGCCGCCGGCAAGCTCCCGAACGTCTGCTTCGTGGACCCCGCCTTCGAAAACGGGACGGTCGGGACGGGTGGCGACGACCATCCCAACTCCGACATCCGCCTCGGTGAGCGTTTCATCGCAGACGCCTACCACGCCCTCGCTGACAACGGCTGGCTCGACAACACCGTCCTGATCGTCACGTTCGACGAGTGGGGAGGGTTCTACGACCACGTGCCCCCGCCGCACGTGACCGACAACACCAACCCGGCCAACGTCAGCCACGCCGGCGACTCGACCACACCGACCGACGGCCAGCTGGTCCCCGATTACACCCAGCTCGGCTTTCGGGTACCGGCCATCGTGATCTCCAACCTCCTCACGCCCGGCCAGGTCTCGCACGTGGGGCCGTTCGAGCACGACTCCACCCTTGCGCTCATCGAGACCACCTTCGGGCTGAACTCGCTTACGGCCAGGGATGCCAACGCCAAGAACCTGGCCCAGCTCCTCCTCAGCTCCCCGGTCGCCAGCCCCGTCAGCCCTACATTGGTCCCGACGAGCTCCGATGTGATCGGGCCCGTGCTCCCAACTCCGCCGGCTACGTTGGGCTCGACCGAGACCGAGACCGAGATCATCGAAGGGATAGGGAATTTCGACCCGTCCGATATCTGCAGCGCCGCCAGCACTCAGTCGGTGTCACCCGCCGCGCTCGGCCCCAACTCTGCGCTGCCGGAATTCCCTTTCACCGCCTTGGGGGTCGCCGTCGCGGGCACGGCTGGGATGCTCGCCCTCAACCAGCACTACCGCAAGGTGAAGCGACTGGAGCAGGAGTTCGCGGGAGCGGGCGCGGGCCTGCCGATGGAGGTGGCGCTCGGCTCCGAGTTCGCCGCAACTGACCCCGGCCCCGACGTCCCCCTCAACTGACCAGGCCCGGCGTCGCAAGGAACATCGCCCTTCGCCGCAGTGTTGCGCCCTTAACGTGAGCTTGCCGGTTCCTTTATCGGTACTGGATCTTTGCCCGGTGCCGACGGGCGTCCCGACGGGCGAGGCTTTGCGACGCAGCGTCGACCTTGCTCGCCACGTCGAGCAATGGGGTTACGGGCGCTACTGGGTTGCCGAGCACCACAACATGGCCGGGATCGCCAGTTCGGCACCTGCGGTCCTGATAGGCCAGATCGCCTCGGCGACATCGACGATGCGCGTCGGCTCCGGCGGCGTGATGCTGCCCAACCACGCGCCGCTCGTAGTCGCCGAACAGTTCGGGATGCTCGAGGCGATGTACCCGGGGCGTATCGACCTCGGTCTTGGGCGCGCACCAGGGACCGACCGCCTGACCGCGCTCGCGCTCCAGCGCAACCAGCAGGCCCCTTCTGGGGATGTTTTCCCTGAAGAGCTGGCGGAGCTGCGCTCGTATTTCGACGGCCCGCCCGACGATGGGCGCCCGCCTACAAGGAGCCGGGCTATCCCGGCCGAGGGCAACCGGCCCGCCGTCTGGCTGCTCGGCTCGAGCGGTTATAGCGCCCAGCTGGCCGGGTCTTTGGGTTTGCCGTTCGCTTTCGCGCACCATTTCAGCGCGGCGAACACGCTGCCGGCGCTCGGCCTCTACCGACGGGCGTTCAGGCCCTCCGAGGTGCTGGCCGAGCCGTATTCGCTAATAAGCGTCTCGGTTGTCTGCGCACGCGACCCTGAGCGGGCCAACTGGCTGCACGGTTCGACGCGCCTGTTCTCGCTGCGGTTGCGGACCGGGCACCCATCGACCTTGCCCAGCCCCGAAGAAGCCGCCGCGTACCCCTACACCCCTGAAGAAAAGGCGGTGATCGAGCAGGCGACCGGCTCGCACGTCGTCGGCGACCAGGCCACGCTGCTCGAAAAACTGGCCAACTTGGCCGCTCGCAGCGGCGTCGACGAGATCATGGTCGTTACGAGCACCCACAGCCACGCCGACAGGCTCGCCAGCTACGAGTTGCTGGCGCAGTAGGGCGGGCCTATGGCGCAGCACCGCTGAATGCGTGCCCTCGCAGCTCGCGCCGCGACTTGATGCCGAGTTTCCCGTAGATGTTGGCGAGGTGGTACTCGACTGCTTTGCGGCTTATGTAGAGCTGGGCACCGACCTCGGGGTTGCTGAGGCCCCTCGCCACGAGAAGGGCGACATCGTGCTCTCGCTCGGTCAGGGTGAGCGTAGAGGTCGGCCCGCTCGCGCTCGGGCGGATGCCGCTTGCGGCCAGGTCGGCGTCGACGCTTGCGAGGAACGCTTTGGCGCCTGCGCCGGCTAGCAGCGTGTGGGCTTGGCGCAGCTGCTCCACGGCGTTGCGGCGGTCCCCGGTCGCCGCAAGGAGCTGACCGTAGGCGTGCAACGTCAGGGCTCGTTCGAGCAGCGGGTCGTCGGCACCGAAGCGGGCGGTTGCCTGTTCGTAGCCGGCTAGGGCCTTGTCGGGCCGGCCCCGAGCGGCGTCCAAGCGGGCTGCCAGCGCGGCGAGGCGGGCGGCGAAATCGAGCCCTCGCGCGGCGGACGCTCCCGCCAGGTCGCGCAGGCTTTGTTCGCCCTCGTCGAGCCGGCCGCTGTCGATGAACGCGCTGACAAGGGCGGGCCACCAGAAGAGACCGCTCAGCTTGGGGACCAGGGCGGGGAGCGGCGCCAGCAGCTCGATGACCTGCTCGTGCTGGCGGCGGGCGCGGGCGAGGGCGCCGTGAGCTGTCCGGGCGAGCAGGACCGCCTCGAAGCTGGAGTGGCGCGTTGCCGCTTCATCGGCCTGGGCGAGGTGGGCTACGGCGGCCTCCCACTCCCCCCGGTAGGCGGCGATAGTGGCGAGGAGGGCGTCCGCCCGGCCGGCCATCCAGACCTGCTGGTCGTCCGCGACGATCGACTTGCTGACCCTCGCTTGAATTAGGGCTTCGTCCCACTCGCCGGTGATCAGCAACAACGATGCGAGCTGGAGGTGACAGCCGAGATCTGTACGGCCACCGACCCCTGCCGGGCCAGTGCAATTGCGGCTCGCATGTCGGCTATACCGGGGCCGGTGCGCCCGGCGTAATACGCCAGCACGCCCCGGGTGATGAGCATGTCAGACTCGGGGCCGGCAACTTCGCCCGCCGGCTGGGGGAGCCGCTCATGGAGGCGGGCGAGGCCTTTGGCAGCTCCCCCGGCCAGCCCTTCGCCGAGCGCCAGCCCGATCCAGGCGAGGCGTTCTGTGGCCGAGCCGGCAGGGGCAACGGCCAGCGCCCGCCCGGCCGCGTCGATGGCTTTTATTGCGTGGCCCTGCGTGGCGTAAACGGCCCCGAGCTCGGCCCAGGCCCTCGCACCGACAAGGTCCTCGCCGGCGGCCTGCGCACCAGAAGCCGCCTCGAGGAACCAGCGCTCTGCGCTGGCCCCCCGGCCCGTTTCCCACTCGAGCATCCCGAGGACCAGGTTGCGCCGAGGGAAGGCCTGGCAAGCCTCGACCTGGGACCGCAGCGCCTCGGCTTGAGCCGTCCGTCCCCTCTCCAGGAGGGCAAAGGTGGCCTCGACCAAGCGTTGCTCGCTGCGCTCAGGCCGGCTCGACAGCAACGAGGCCCAGAGGAGATGGCGGGCGCCGATCGAAGCGGCGCGGGCTTCGATCTCTTGGCGCCCCGTCGCCTCCAGCTCGTCGGCCAGGTCGTCGTCAGGCCCGTCTGCGGCGGCAACCCGGTGGGCCAGAGCGGTGGCACCAGGCAGGGCCGCGGCGGCGCCACGATGGAGCCGCTGGCGGGCCACGGGCGAGAGGTCCTGGTAGAGGGCTTGGCGGTAGAGCGGGTGAGCGAACTCGGCCGAACCGCCCGCTTCGCCCGCGTGCCAGACGACGAAACCGGTAGCCAGGAGCGCCTCGAACGCTTCGGTTGGCCGGGCCACTGCGGCGACGCGTCCGATTATCGCGAGAGGCGACGGCTGGTTCAGCACGGCCATCGCTGCTGCAAGGTCCCTTGCATCAGCGGGCAGTTCGGCCAGGCGGGCGATCGTCGTCGAGGCAAGCGAGCGCGGCGCCGGCAAGTCTGCGTCGGGCGCTTTCAGCTGCGGCAAGGTCAGCTCGGCCAGCAGCGTCCGCACGTACAGGGGGTGCCCCCGGGTGTGGCGGTGAAGACGCGCGGCCTCCTCCTGGGTCAAGTCGAAACCCGCTCGTGAGGCCAGGGCCGCCACGTCATGCGGGCGCAGCGGCTCGAGCGCCACCCGCAGGCAAGCCAGCTCGTCGAACCGCAACCTCTCCCAGCCGTCGCTGACCTCCGGCCGGCTCGTGACGACCACGATGACCCGCTCGCGCTCGAGGCGCTGCACGGCCGTGAGGAGGGCCTGGCGGGAGAGAACGTCGGCCCAGTGCAGGTCCTCCACGACAACTGCGAGCGGTCCCTTGTCCTGAAGGCGCGCCCAGTGCTCCAGCAGCTCCATGGCTGCGCCGAAGGGACGGTCCGAGCTCACCTGGCCCAACTGCTTGGCCACGTCGAACGGCTCGTCGCCGGCCAGCTCGTCGGCTTGTGCCCGCAACACCTGGAAGCCCACCGGCAGGGCCAGGAGGGCCTGCGAAATCAGCGACGTCTTGCCTGACCCGGCCTCGCCTTCGACCCACACGAGGCGGCAGCGCCCAGCGGCCGCCTCCTGCACGCAGGCCGCGATCAGTGCCAGCTCCTGCGCCCGCCCGACAAAGACGCCACCTGAGCTCTGCGTGATGGCCACTTGTCGTCCCTTCCTACGTCCCTAGCCGAGGACTAGGGAGTCTCCCTAGGGATTTGCGGGCGGCAAAGGCGCACCATCAGGTTATGGAAATTCTCATTGAGATTTCTGAGGGAGCCGACGGGCGACTTGCAGGCACCGTCCGAGCTGCCGACCGACAGGATGCCCAACCGTTCTCCGGGACGATGGAGTTCCTGGCGGCGATAGAGGGCCTCTGCCGAGCCCAATTCCTACCTACCGAAAGGAAAGTCCCATGAACGACATGATCTGGAGCTTCTCACCCTGGCTCGTTTTCCTAACTGTCAACCGTTTCGCATCGCTCTATTGGGCGATCGCCGCCGGAGCCGTCGCAGCCCTGGTCGTGCTGGCCCGGGCGATCAGCCGCCACAGCGTCCACCTTTTTGACGGGGTCAGCGTCGCTTACTTCGCCGCCATCGGCGCTTTCCTGGCAATTACACAGCCCGACAACATCGCCACGTGGGCCCGCTACGCTCAGGCCGGTTCGCACGGGACACTGACGGTCATCGTGTTCGCCTCCATCCTTATCGGGCACCCCTTCACCGAGAGCTACGCCCGCGAGCGTGTCCCCGAAAGTGTTTGGAACAGGCCAGAGTTCCACGCTGCCAACCGCAAGATGTCGGCAATATTCGGGCTGGCTTTCCTCATCGGGACGCTCTCTATGATCGCCGCCGGCTCGGTCGGTTCCCTGCAGTTCATCCTGCGCATCGCCATACCTTTCGGGGCGCTCTTCGGCGCCTTCACCCTCGTCCAGCGCCAGGCCAGCGCGGCCGGCCCGGCGTCGGCCCCTGCACACAGCTAGAAATTGGCAGACAGCACCGCGAAGAGGAGCCAATCATGAGCACACCTGAGCTGACATCGCCACCCGCACTGAAAGCGAGAGCGGCCAACCTGCTGAAGGTCCCCAGCCTTTGGGTAGCACCGCTTCTTACCGCATCGGTCCTTCTCTTCCTGATCAGCATCATTTACCTCGGGTCCATCGTCAACCCGATCTCGCACCTGCACCATCTTCCGGTGGCGCTGGTCGACGAGGACCGCGGCCTGGTGATCGACGGGGCTCACGTCGACCTTGGCAAGGAGGTGGCGAGCGCAATGAGCGGGCCCGAGCTGTCAGCGCTCCTGAGCCTCAAAACCGAAACACTCGCGCAAGCCGAGGGCCAGATGAGCCTTGGCAAGCTCTATGCCGCTGTCGTGGTCCCGTCGGGGTTCACGGCAGCGGTGCTAAGCGCAACCAAACCGGCAACGCAGATCGAAGCGAGCGCGCCCGGGCCCGACATCGAGCTGCTTACGAACCCACGGCTCGGCGGTGTGGGGGTGAGCCTGGCAAGCGGCGCACTCGGTGCGGCCATCCCCAAGATCTCGGCCAAATTGGCCGAACAGGTGATAACCGACGACCACCTGCCGGGCCTCTCTCCGCGGCGGCCCGCTCGCAGATGTCCTCCTTCGTCACCTTGACCCAGGTCACCTACCGCCCGTTGCCCGACAACGCCGGCCTTGGCCTGAGCGCCTTTTACATCGCGCTGCTTACGATCATGTGCGGCTTCCTGTCCGCCACGATCGTGAACACCTCGGTGGACGTGGCGCTCGGCTATGCCAGCACCGAGGTCGGCGCCCGCTGGAAACATCGCCGTCCGGTGGCCATCAGCCGCGCCCAGACGCTCGTCACCAAGTGGGCGATCGCCGCGGTGCTGGCCCCGGTGATGGCCGCCTTATTGCTCGTGGCCGGCGTCGCGATCATGCACGTGGACGCACCGCACGTACTGCTCCTGTGGCTGTACGCCGCCTTCGCCGCAGCGGTGGTGGCCGAGGGAACGCTGTTTTTCTTCGCGTGGCTCGGGTCGCTTGGCCAGGTGATCGCAATGCTGGTCTTCATATACCTGTCGCTCGCCTCGTCCGGTGGGACGATCCCGGTCCAGGCGGTGCCCGCCTTTTACCGTTTCGTCAGCAATTTCGAGCCGTTGCGCCAGGTTCTCGGCGGCGTCCGGGCCATCGTCTACTTCAACGCCGTGGGCGACGCCGGCCTGGACCACGCTTGGCTCATGACGGGCATCGGTTTAGTCATCTGGCTCGTCCTCGGGCTGGGCGTGACCTACTTGTACGACAAGCGGGGACTTGACCGCATCCAGGGTGACCTGCTCGCTTTCATCAACCGTTCCGCCGACGAGTACATCGAAGGCAAGCAACAGCAGCTTCCCACCGAGAGCGCCACCCCGCCCGCGGCGGGCTGAACCTGCGGGCTCAGAGGCGGGCCGGCTGCACCTCGTCCACGGTCACCTGGGGCAGCAGCCGGCGCAGCTGTGCCCCGAAGCTGAAGCGGCTCAGTAGCCCGAGGCGCGGCTGGGCGGCTGGCGACGACCACCCGGGACGCTCCCCGCGCCCGCGCGATCTCGGCGAGCACCGGGGCCGAGGCGTTGCCGTCGACCTCGATGTAGCTGCCGCCCAGTTCGGAGGCCAGCTCCCGGCTGCGCTCCAGGGCCTGGCGCTGGCGCCGGGAGGACGAGCCGTCCAGGACGTTGACGTGGACGACCAGCAGGTCGGCATCGTCGCGGCGGGCGAGCAGGCAGGCGTCGCGGATGACACGTTCGTCCTCGCCGGAGCCCGCCACCCCGGCTACCACAACGGGTCGCAGCTGCGGCCCTACCAGCCCCCGCCGCACGAGGAGGTCCTCGCCGACGGCCACAGCGTCGCCCACCACCCAGGCCCGGCCGAGCTCGCTGAGCGCCTCCAGGTTGGAGGCCCGGAAGTAGTCGGCGAGGGCGCCGCCGACGAGGTCGGCCGAGTACACCTTCCCCGCGGCGATCCGCTCGCGCAGCATCGCCGCCGGCACGTCGACGAGCTCGACCTCGCCGGCGCGCACGAACTCGTCGGGTACGAACTCGACTGCGCCAACCCCGGTTATCTGTGCCGCGTAGTCGCGTACCGACGACAAGTTGGCGATGTTGGCCGTCGTGAGGACGTCGAGCCCGTTGGCGAGCAGGTCCGCCACTTCCTCCCAGCGCCAGCGCCTCCTGTCGGGCACCCAGTGGGCCAGCTCGTCTACGAGGACCAGGTCAGCCCCGCTGGCAAGGACCGCCTCGACGTCCATGTCACTGAACGTGCCGCCCCGGTACTCGACCGTGCGCGCCGGGACGATCTCGAGGTCGCCGCGCTGGGCCTTGGTCTCCGAGCGCCCGTGACGCTCTACCCAGCCGATCACGACACGCTCGCCGGCCTCCGCCCGCCTGCGCCCTTCGGCGAGCATGGCGTAGGTCTTGCCGACGCCGGGCGCGGTCCCGAGGTAAGTGCGCGAGCGTTCCGGACGCCTTTGCCCGAGGCCATTCGCCCGGCCAGGTCTACGACTATCTCGCCGGCAGGAGCCTGCGGGCGCCCGGGCCCTCCTCGCCGAGGACGTCGCCGGGATTGGTGAGCTGGCAGCGGCCGATCGACAGGCAGCCGCAACCGATGCAGTCCGACAGCCGGTCACGCAGAGCCTGGAGATGGCTGATGCGCTGGTCGAGGTCGGCCCGCCAGTTCGCGGAAAGCCGTGCCCAGTCCGCCCGGTTCGGCGTGCGGCCCTCGGGGAGCAGGTCGAGGGCCTCCTTGATCGCCCGCAGCGGTATCCCGACGGCCTGCGAGGCGCGGATGAAGCCCACCCGTCGCAGCGTCTCGCGGGCATAACGCCGTTGGTTGCCGGGGGAGCGCTGGGCCTGGATGAGGCCTTGCGCTTCGTAGAAATGAAGAGCCGACACGGCCACGCCGCTGCGGGTGGAGAGCTGGCCGACGCTGAGCAAATGGGAATCCGGGGGAACGCGTTCCATAAGGGACTTGACCTCAACTTAACTTGAGGTCTTAGGCTACCTGTATGAGCAATGAACCGACAGTTTTCACCGCCAGCGAGCTCGCCTACCTGGGGAGCCAACGCCTCGGGCGCCTCGCCACCGTTTCGCCCACCGGTACCCCGCAAAACAGCCCCGTTGGCTTCACGGTCAACGCCGAGCTCGGCACGATCGACATTTTCGGCTTCAACCTGGCCAAGTCCAAGAAGTACCGCAACGTGAGGGCCAACCCCAAGGTCGCCTTCGTCGTCGACGACCTCGCCTCGACGGACCCCTGGGTCGTGCGGGGAGTCGAGATCCGCGGCACCGCCGAAGCGCTCGACGGGGTGGCGCCGCCAATGGCCCAGATGGGCCGCCAGGTGATCCGTGTCCACCCCAAGCGCATCATCAGCTGGGGTGTCGACGCCGCCTCGCCGGCAATGTCCGGCCGCGACGTCGCCGATGGCACGAACGAGGCCGCATGACCGCCCCCGCACCCGCTGCCCACACCCCGGCGGTGCCACCCCGGCGCCCACCAGCCGCAGCACACCAGCCGCCAGCACAAGTCTGGACGAGGCTTTCGAACGGATGGCGTCGGCTGGCTTCGAGCTGCCGAACGGGTTCGTCAACCACGGGGCCATGGCGTGCGAAGCGCTCGACGCGCTCGGCTTCGAGGGCGAGCTGGGGGAGTGGGCCAAGCGCTTCGCCCGCATCGCCGGCCCGGCCGTTACACCGATATCCGCAGCGTCGCTCGATTGGCGACAGTCTCTGGGCGACTACAAGGCACTTCCCGAGTGGATAGGCCATTTTGAAACCGTGATCGCCGACGACGGGTGGGCGCAGACCGTCGCGCTCTGGGTGCCCCGCCTGGTCCCGGGGATGGCAACGGCGCTGTTCCATGGCGTGATCCGGGTGGGCCACGCGGTGCGGGCCATCGAGGCGTCCGACACATCGGCGCGCCGCGAAGAACTGGCACGGGCGCTCGGTTATTGGGCAGCTCGTTACCGCCCGGGCCAGGTCGCACCCGCGGCTTGCCGGCGCTGCCGAGGTCGTAGCTGACGCCGGCGAGGTGGACGACGTGCAGGGCGCGGTCGTGGCCGCAGCGGCCGAAGGTGCCCGCTACTACCTGGCCTCACCGAACATCTATTTCCTCCATGGCGTGACCGGCGCAATGGCAATCGAGCTTCTCGCGCCTCACCTTTCCGGCGCCGACCAGGCGGCGGCACTGGCCCAGCTGGAAGCCGAGCACAGCGCGATGTACGCCGGTGCCCGCCCGAGCGCGCGTCGCCGATGTCCGCGTTGCGGGCGTGCCCCGCCAAAGCTTGGCCACGGCGGCCGAGGCCAGCCGCGACCCGCACGAGGTCAAGCTCGTCGAGGCGGCCCTGCGGGCTCTCGACCTGAGCGGCGACCCGGTCTTCGCAGCCGCCTCCGAGACGGTGACAGGCTTGAGCGCGAAGGGAGCTGCGTAATGGTCGAGGGCGTGAAGGAACCCCGGCGGGCCAGGGTCGGTTCGATCGAGGAGCTGCAGGCGAAGGGCTGCCTGGCCGGCAAGGTCGGGCCCCAGCCGGTCTGCGTGTTCTGGGCTGACGGGGAGGCGTTCGCCGTGGACGACCGCTGCCCGCACATGGGTTTCCCGCTCCACCGGGGGACCGTCGAGAACGGCCTTCTGACCTGCCACTGGCACCACGCACGCTTCGACCTCGCCTCGGGGGGGACGCTCGACCCCTTCGCCGACGACGTGCGGGCACACAACGTCGAGGTCGACGGTGCCGACGTCTTCGTGGTCCTGCGGGGCGAGGACGATCCCGCCGGGCACCACCTTCGCCGGCTCGCGGAGGGCCTCGAGCAGGGCCTCACCCTTGTCATTGCCAAAGCGGTGCTCGGCCTCATGGAGCTGCTCGGCTCCGAGCAGGGGGCCGTGGCGGCCGTGCGCGAAGGGGCCGACTTCGGCCTGCTGAACCGGCAAGAGGGTTGGGGTGCCGGGCTCAGCGTGCTGACGGCGATGGCCAACGTGCTCCCGGCGCTGGCGCCACAGGACCGTCCCCTTGCGCTCGTCCACGGGCTTCGCTTCGTTTCCCGCAACACCCTGGGCCATCCTCCCCGCTTTGCGCTCCCGCCACTGCGAGCCACCATCGCGCCCGAACGTCTCGCATCCTGGTACCGGCGTTTCATCGACACGCGAAACGGCGACGCGGCCGAACGTGCCCTTGCGACCGCCGCTGCTGCGGGGGCCACGCCCGAGGCACTCGTCGCGCTGATGGGCACCGCCGTGACCGACCACGTCTTCGTCGACGGGGGCCACACGATCGACTTCACCAACAAAGCCTTCGAGTTGCTCGGCCACCTCGGCTGGGACCGCGCCGAGGCTGTCCTCCCCACGCTCGCCCAGGAGACAGCTGCGGCCGGGCGCTCCGAGGAGACGGGGGAGTGGCGCCACCCCCATGACCTTCCCGGCTTGCTCGAGCAGGTCCAGGCAGAGCCGGCTGACTATTGGCGTGTCTCCGAGCCGGGCCCTTTGGTGGGACGGCGACCTTTGACGACAAGGCGACGGAGGCGCTCGCCTGGGATGTCCTGGGCGACGACCCGGCCGCGGTCATCGCCGCCCTCGACGAGTCGGCCCGGCAAGGGGCCAGCGCCGAACAGTTGGCCCGTGCCGTGGCCTACGCCGCGGCGCTCAGGTTGACCCGTTTTCACACGCAAAATGACCACGGCGACTGGGATGTCGTGCATCACGGCTTCACCACGGCCAACGCAACCCACCAGTTGATAAACCGGGCCGCCACACCCGAATTGTTGCGGGGCGTCTACCAGGGCGCGATGAAGGTCTTCCTCGACCGTTTCCTCAACATCCCTGCGGCCCGCCTGCCCGGCCAGCACGCCGGCGCTGCCGGGCTCAACTCCGGCCGGCCCGAGCTTTCCGGCTTGCAGGCTTGTTGGGACCAGGAGGGGATGGTCGACGAGGCGGGCGCGATCGTCTACGGCTGGTTGCGTGATGGGGGCGAGGTCGGAGCCGTCTTGGAAGCTCTCGGGTCGGCGTTGCTCAACGAAGACGCTGATTTTCACTGGTACCAGACATACGAGGCGGCCGTCCGCCAAGCCGTCCGCTTGGCCGACTGGCGTCCGAGCCGGTGGCGCTAATTCTGGCCGGGACAGCACGCTTTCTTGCCGCCCACACGCCAACGCGGCGCGAGCTCGCCCAGGTGGTCAGGATCGCGGCACGGCTAAGACGGGGAGAAGCCCTCTACGAAGACGTCTGAGCGCTCAGGCGGGTTCTTTTAGGGCGAAATCGGCGAGGAGCCGCTCGATCACCGCGTCCAAGACGGCGGTGTCGCGGTAGGGGCGCGCCACCAACATCGCCCCCTCGAGGGCCGCGATGATGGTCTGGGCAGCTTGGTCGACCGGGCCCGCGAAGCCCATGGTCCCAGCCTTCCGGCCGTTGTCTAAGAGCGCGGCCAACCAGTCGCGGTTGTGGTCGAAAAACCTGCCAATAGCCTCCCGCATCGGCTCGCCGAGTGTGTTGTACTCGGCGGCCAGCATCCCGCACAGGCACATCCGTTGGCCTCGAAGGGTGTCGCGATAAAGCTCGCAGTAGGCGAGCAGTTTGTCAGGCGCCGGCATTTGCCTGGCTTCGATCGCGACCAGGGCGGCATCGAAGCGCTCGTTGTAGCGGCTGATGAGGCTCTCGCCAAGTTCCGCCTTGCCGGCGAAGTGGTAGTGCAGGGCCGCCTTTGTGATGCCCAGCTCGGAGGACACATCGGCGTAGGAGAACCCGTTGAAACCGCGGCTTTGCACCAGTCTCTCGGCTGCGTCGAGGATGTCGGTCGCCGTGTTGGGGCTCGCGCCGGCTCCCCTGCTGGACGCCGTGCCTCGCCGTGAGCCGACCATTCGTTCCTCCCTGGGCAACCCATTGACATCTTACCTACTAGTAAGTAAGACTACTCGGTAGTGGGTCAGCTTGCGGGTCAAGGCCCGCTTGGGCAGGCAGGAAGGGGAGGGGACATGCCGCAACAGACCGAGCATCGTGGCTTCGGGGCCGCCGACGAAGTCAGGGAGTTCCCCAACGGCCGTGCCGAGATCCTGAGGGTCGGCGGCTCGGAGGTCGGGCGCCTCGTCCTCCAGCCAGGCTGGCGTTGGTCCAACGACGTCAAACCCATCGCAGGGACGCAAAGTTGCACGGCGCCTCATTTCCAGTACCACGTGTCGGGCCGTTTGGCCGTCCAGATGGACGACGGGACCGAGTTCGTTGCCGAGCCCGGCGATGTCACCTCGCTGCCCAGCGGGCACGACGCGTGGGTCGTCGGTGAGGAACCCGTTGTGGTTGTCGACTGGTTCGGCGCCAGCAACTACGCCCGCAGCACTGTCGGCTAAGAAATCGTCGGCTAGGAAATCATGTCGGCTCTTGAAGTCGTGGAAGCTTTTGGGCGTGCCTGGGCCGACCATGACCTGGACGCCGCCATGCGATTTCTCAGTGACGACTGCATCTTCGACTCCACCGCCCCCGCACCCGACGGCACCCGTCACGTCGGCCCCGACGAGATCCGCCGCGCCTGGGCACCAATATTCGAGGACGCGTCGTCGCGTTTCGAGGCCGAGGAGACCTTTTCCGCCGGCGACCGCGTCGTCCAGCGCTGGCGCTACGACTGGGACGGTGGCCACATCCGCGGCGTCGACTTGTTCAAGCTTCGCGACGGCAAGATCACCGAAAAGCTCTCCTACGTCAAGGGATAGCCGGGCAGCGCAAGTTGACCTGCACGCATGTCAATCAAAGAAAAGGAGTGGGACCGATGAGCCGGAAGGTTGCAGATTGCAGGGATTACCCCAGTGAAAGTGGGTGCACCCTGACGATTTCAGGAGAGGAGCACGAGGTGATCGCCGCTTCCGTACAACACGCCGTCGCCGTTCATGGCCACGAGGACAACGACGAGTTGCGCAGTTGGCTGAAGGAAAACCTCAAAGACGAGGTCTCGGTCTAACACTCCGTTGGGCCGGTCCAAGCAGACCTTTCAGCGCTAGTTCTCCGGCGCAGGACTGTGCGCGCGGGACCTCGCCGCGAGCGCTAGCCCTATCGCCGCAGGGGCACTCGTGTCACGCCGGTAAAATGTTGGTTATGAGGGTGAAGCCGCTGGCCACGTTGGAACAGGTCGCTGAGGTGCTCAAGGGCGCGCCATCAGCGACACGAGACGACGTACCTGGTATATCTCGAAGGACATCGCCTGGGCTCCCCTGAGAAGGTGCTCGCCTGGCCCGCTCCACGTAAACGTGGCGCGAGCCGCCGAACACGGTGCCGGACAAAGCTGAAGGGGCGGGTCAACCGGACTCGACCTGCCAGCCGTCCTAAGCGTGTTGCAGGCTCACCGCGTTGAGTACCTACTGGTCGGCGGTCTAGCCGCCCAAGTGTATGGCGCTACTCGGCAAACCCAAGACTTCGACTGCCTCGTGCGACGAGGGAGGGAGAACCTAGAGCGACTGGGAGCCGCAAATGCGTGACCTCGGGGCTCGTCTGCGCGTCGATGGCCTTAGCGACGACGAGGCCAGGGCGCTACCAGTACAGGTCGATGGCGTGATGCTCGCTTCCAGCGAGCTTTCAACATGGCGCACTAACGCTGGGGATCTCGATGTCCTCACGTACCTTCCCGGCGCGGGACGGGAGACGGCTTAGTTACGAAGATATCGAGCCGCGTTCCGACGAGGCGCACGGTTTTGGATTTACAATCCGCACTACGAGCCTGAGCGACATAATTTCCTCGAAGGAGTGGGCCAACCGCCCGAAGGACCGCTCCCCGCTGCCGGAGTTATACCGCCTCCTTGCTGGCGAACCTTGACGGGAGCGCTGCGGGTGAGGCACGCGCGCTACTTCACTGGGCCCGTAAGAGCTCGCCCGGTTCGCAACGTGCTGCGGTTATGGCAGGTATGACCGCGAGCAGATTGGCTAGGACGAGTGCCCCTACCGCCAATCCCGCTATGAGCGGGACCGGTACCACCGAGACCGGCACAACGCCGAGGTTTTTTGCGAACGCCCTCCATACGGCGTCGCCGGCGGCAGCACCCAGCGGGACGCCGATGACGATCCCGAACAGGACGACCGTCGTCGCTTGCCAGGACACGGCGAACGCAACCTGGGTGTTCACGAACCCGAGCGCCTTCAGTAGGCCCATCTCCTGGCGGCGGCGACCGACGCTGACCACGAGCAGATGGACGAGGGTGGCCACCCCGAACAGCGCAAGCACCAACCCGACGATGAGAGGGAAGTTGACTGCCTCGCCGAAGTTGACCAAGGCGCCCGGGACGGTGGGGGTGCCGGTGGCCTCGGGGAATGCGGCCAGGTAGCGATTATCGCTGCGAGCCCTCGCGGGCCTGGCACGACGCTGACGAGCAGGTTGGGTGAGCTCTGCTGCTTGATGGCTGCGACGCACTCTCCGTAGGATCTCCCAGGCGGGCAGCCGGCGTCAAAGTACCCGTTGAAGCTCATTGCCGCCCCGGTGCCCAAGCCGGTGTTCTCATTGCCGATACCGATCGGGAAAGCGACCTCGCCGACCACGCGCAGCGGCACAGTCCGGGCGCCGCCGCCCGGCACCTGGAAAGTGACCGGGACAACCGACCCGAGATGCGCCCCGACGTCGCGCAGAGTGGTGGAGCCGAGCGCGATCTGCCCCAGGCCATCGGGGAACTGCCCCTCCACTGTCGACAGCAGTACCGGGCCGCGGACGGCCTGGCCGGCGAGGACCTGGATGCTTGTGCCGCCGATCGATACTGCTCGGCCGAACCCGATCGTGATCGCCTCGACCGCCGGGTTTTGTTCCAGGACCTTGATGATTTTGGCCGTAGGGACTCCCGGTGCCGCCCGAGCCTGCCCCGTAGAAAGCGATCTGGAACTTATCGCCGTAGAGGGCAGGCGTGGCCGTGAGGTGCGAAAGGCTGGCGCCGAAGACCGCGGTGGCACAGAGCGCAGCGACCGCCAGGACGCTGCCGAGCAACGCGGTGCCGACCGGGACCGAAGTCGGGCCATTGCCGCGTTCGAGGGCATGGCGCGCCCCGACCACCATGGAAGGGGTAGCTCCTGATGCGCTCAGGACCTCCACGACGGCAGAGGGCTTGCGCTGACGGCCCTCGTCGGCGTTGCGCTGCAGGTGCGCTACCCGCGATGCCGGCCATAGCCCGAGGATGACCACGACAGCCAGGGTGGCCAAGCCACCGCCGAAAAGTACCAAGCCGTCGAGGGAGAGGCCCCTCGAGGCCTCGGCCCAGCGTGCTTCTCCCACAGGTGCGAGCGGCGAAAGGAACACAGCGATGATGACACCTCCCGCCGCGCCGAGAAGGGCTACGCCAACGGTTCGCGCCATGGCGAGCGGCGCGAGCTGGCGCGTGCTGAGGCCGAGGGCGCCGTACGTGGGGTACTCCTGCCCCTCCACGGCCGCCTGGCGGCTCAGGGCCTGGGAAATCACGGCCAAGCCGGCGAGGCCCGCCAGCACGGCGAGCACCCACCATCCGACCGCCTGGGGGTGGACCGACGACTCGACGAGCGCAGCGGGCGTGCTCAGGTTGGGGGCGCCCGCCACGCCGAGGGCCTTGGCCTCGGCTTGGAACAAGGGATAGTCGGCGGCGCCGTGGCGCAGGCGCACCAGGTAAGCCGGCGAAGGTCGCTGTGCGGGGCAGGACGCTCCGGTCGAACGCTGCGGTGGCGAACAGGTCGTAGACGGGCGTTTGCCCAGACGGGAACTCGATTTCGGCGGCCTCGACCCCGACCACGTGCAATGAGACCGTTGGGCCTTTCGCCGGGGGAAGAGCCGCGACGGCGTTGTTGAGAGCCGCCAGCTGTGACGCCGCGTAGAGGGGCACGCGGACCACGGTGCCGACCCTGACGCCGTAATCCTGCTCCATCGTGAAAGACGCCAGGACCTGGTCGGGCGATGACTGGTCGGGCATGTGCCCGGAAACGAGCTGGGTGAGGCGGTCGAGGGCCTTGGCTGGGACCCAGCCCAGGGTGAAATCGTCGGAGTTGATCAGGCGCTTGCAGGTGCAGGTCGGTTGGCCGTTGGCTACTTCGAGGACCTCGACCGCGGACGCCACGGTTGGCAACCTGGCCAGCGCGGGGAGGCGCCGTTCGTGGTACACCTCGGCGTCGTAACCATGCGCTGCAAGGAAGCGTGGAAAGGCGGAGGCAGTCCGCCGACCGGCCGCGGTGGCGAACAGAACAAGGCCACTGACGACCGCTATGAGCGCTGCGAGGGCGAGCCAGGACCGCCAGCGCCGGCGGAACTCCGCCCGAAGTACCAGCCCCAAGGCTCCCAAGTCGACCCTCCTCGCCACAAGTGTCGTCGGGCGTGCGGGGCCGGCCAAGGATGCATGCCGGTGTCCCGCCCTAGTGCCAGCACGTGCGGTCAGGGGACGTTCGAGCCCTGGGACAACGGGGCACCGGAAACCCCGGGCCCTGCTTGGCGACCGACCGCTATGGTGTCGCCGTGCGTTCGGTACCTGAGTTCCTGTTGATCGCATTGGTCGTGACGCTCACGCCTGGCCCGGCCACGGCGACCATCATCAGAGTGGCCGCCCGCGACGGACGGGGTGCCGCGCTCAGCGCAACTTTCGGCAACAGCATTGGCGTGCTCCTCTGGGGTTGCCTTTCCGCGGTGGGGGTCGCCTCGCTTGTTACGGCTTCCGAGGTTGCATATACCGCCTTGCGGATAGGTGGCGCGGCCGTCCTGGTCCTGCTCGGTGCCAGGTCGTTGCTAGCCACCGGCCGGCGCAGGAGAGCCCGACGGTGCTCAGGGACGCAAAGTGCGCAGGGTCCCGGGTGGCGCTCGGGCTTAGCCACCAGTATCACCAACCCCAAGTTGGCAGTGTTCTTCATTGCGCTGTTCCCGCAGTTCCTCCGGCCGCATGCCGACCCCTTGTTCTATGCGCTCGCAATGGCCGCGACAATCGTCGCGTTCGATGTGGTCTGGTTCTCCACGCTCGCCTGGGCGGTCGACGGGGCGCGTGCGCTGCTGGGGCCTCGTGTGCAGCGGATGATGGAGAGGTTTACGGGGGCCGTCCTCATCGGGCTCGGCGTGCGCCTGGCCTCCGAGGCCCGCTGACCCGCAGGCTCGCCGGCCCGGATCCTCCTTTCGCCTATTGGCCTGTGGCCGTGCTCGCTCCGCCGCCGAGGTAAGTGCCATGGCCCTCTCGGACCAGGCCGGCGTCGTCGAAATTCAGCACTTCGTTCACCAGTGCGCCACGCTGGTTGCGGTAGTTGATGACCATCGTTGTTACCCCTTGGTACACGCCGAGGACCTCGAAGTGCAGCTCCGGCGTGAGGCGCAGGCCCTCCGCGTAATAGGCACGCAGCACCGCTTTTCCCCGCAGCACGCCATCGCTGCCTTCGACGATCTGTGCCGCCACCGGCGAAGTCCACAAGACGTCGTCAGAAAAGTGGCTCATCAGCCCATCGAGGTCGTGGCTGTTCCAGTGCTCGGCCCACTCGCTCGCAAAGCGGTCCGCAGTGGTCCGGTCCATCTCAGTCCGTAGCCACGAAGATGCAGAAGGGGTGGCCGGCTGGGTCGGCGAAGACCCACAGCGGCTCTTCTTCGTCCGCGGTCCTGTCCTCCAGCACGGTGGCTCCAAGGGCAAGGGCTCGCCTGTGCTGGAGCTCGAGGGCCTCCACGTTTGGGACCTGGAAGTCCAAGTGGAGCTGCTGAGGAACGGGGCCTTCCGGCCAGGTCGCCGCCGGGAGGGTAGCCACCTGCTCGAGCGCGATGCGAGGAGAGCCAGAACGGTGTTGGACCACCAGCCACTCGCCGGCCTTTGTATCAGGCTGGCCCGCAGCGGGCGGTTCGTCGCCGGCTCTGTAGACGTAGCCGAGCAACTCTCGGTAGAACTCTGCGAGCCCCCGCGCGTCGGTGGTGTCGAGCACTACCTGGCGAAAAACTGGGAAAGAACCGTCATTTTCCCTTGCCATGCCCCCTTGATCGTAGCCCTCGGGCACCCCGTCGGCTGAGCAACGGGGTGCCCGGCTCAATTAGTCACGGGAACTAACTACTGATCTTGGATATCAGGTTGTCGGACTTGTCGACTACCGAGGGTGGCAGGGCCTGGAAGTTCACCTGGCCCAAATAGCTCGCAGAGTTGCCCCCGGTGCGGCTGACGGCCCAGCTCAAGAAGGACTTGACCGCCTGGGCCACCGTCGCGCTGCGTTCCTTGCCCGGCACGATGGCATACTCGTAGTTGATGATCGGGTACCCACCCGAAGCGCTTCCATCGATCATCGAGATGGCCTCGTCGGCCGGTATTTTCGATGTATATGCGCCAGCCTCGGCTTTGATCGAGGCGGGGGTGGGGAGTTCGTAGTTCCCGCTGGCGTTGCCAATTGCAGCGATGCCGAGGTGTCCTGCCTGCGTCTTGGGTTCGTAGCTGATGCCGATGTAGGCCACGCACCCTGGGGTATCTTGGCAGCCGGTGACCATGCCGCCGTTGCCGGTCTCACCGAGCGCGTTGGGAATGGTCGGGAAGGCGATACTGGTGCCGTAACCGATGGCCTTGCCCCACCCGCTGGCGTCGGAATCGGAAAGATAAGTGCTGAAAAGGAAGGTGTCGCCACTGCTATCGGAACGGTGGAGAGTGACGATCTTTTCCGACGGCAGGTTGACCCCCGGGTTGAGAGCTTTGATCTGAGGGGCGTCCCAGGTGGTTATCTTCCCCTGGTACATGGCGGACAGGACTTTTCCGTTCAGTTTGAGGTGGGCGTTGGCGCTCAAGCCGTGGACGTTGTAGTTGACCATCTGGGAGGAAATGGCGAGGGCGATGTCCTGCAGGCCGGAGTACTGAGCCCGGTCGGAACTCGACAGGTAAGCGTCCGAGGCCCCGATGTCGACCACGCCATTGCTGGCGTCGCTGATCCCTTTGCCCGAGCCGCCTCCCCCGGGCACGACGTTCACATTGGGGAACTTCTTCTTGTAGGCGCTGGCCCAGATCTGGAACAGCGGTTCGAGCAGGGTGCTCCCCGTCTCGGTCAGGTTCACAGTACGTGCCGAGCCAGCGGCGTTGTCGGCATTGGTCGTCCTGTAGGCAGAGGCAGACACGGCGGGGGCCGCTCCCAGGGCGGTCACGAGCACTGCTGTCGCCGTGACCATCATTTTTGGCAGGGCACGCCGAGGAAGGTTGCTAACACGACTATTTGTCGCGGTCATGGTCAACTCCTTTCGCGCGGAGGAAAACAGGCGCTATGAAAATACAGTGGGACACGGACAATTTAAAGCCACATTTCTGTTGTTGGTAGCCGAGCGCCGCTCTCTTTGGCCCCGTTACCTTTTACCCAAGCAAGGTCCCGCTTATTCGCTTCACGCCAAACGCCGCGCTAAAGTGAACAGAAGGTGAACTCCAGGGAACGATTGTTGTAACACAAGCGTCCTCGTTGTCTGATCCTGCCTGAACCGGGGAGAATGCGCCGCACAGCTTCGGGGGGGCTTTTTAGCGACCGAGCGCGGCCAACCACTCGAGCTGCACAGCGCGGTGGAAGGTCTCGCCACCCTCGTGGTCGTTGAACGGGTATTGCACGATCCGCTTTTCGACCTTGCTGTTCCCGCCGTAATTATTGAACGCGGCATAAACCGTGGAGGGTGGGCATATCTCGTCCATCAGCGCCACCGAGAACAGTGCCGGCGCTTTTGCATCCCTCACAAGCCCGGCAACGTCAAAGTACGTGAGCGTCTCAAACGCGATATCGGTGTGGTCGCGATGTACGTGCAAGTACTCCGCGATCTCGCTATAGGGGGCCCTGCCCGTGATCTGGGTCGCTCGCGGGAAATCACACAGGAAGGGGACGTCTGCGAGCACAGCCCACAGGTCCGGCACCAAGCTGGCGACTGCGAGCGCAATGCCACCGCCCTGGCTGGCACCTGTGATGGCGACTTTGTCAGCCTGTACCAACGGTTGTCGCCGCATGAGCTCTAAAGCCAGCACAGCATCTGTATAAAGGCGGCGGTAGTAGTAGTCCTGGGGGTCGAGGATGCCCTTGGTCATGAACCCGGGGTAAGAGGCTGCCGAACCGACTGGGTCGGCAGTGTCGCCGGGCCACCAGGCTGAGCCCTGCCCGCGGGTGTCCATCAGGAGGGTTGCGTAGCCGGCCAAGGTCCAGGTGGTTACGTCGAGGGCGAGGCCGCGCCCTCCTCCGTACCCCTGGTAGCGCACTACCGCGGGGACGGGCGCCTCGAGCTTCGCGGGTAGGTGCAACCACGCCTTTACCGGGTGGCCGCCAAAGCCGGAGAACGTCACGTCGAATGTGTCGACCAGAGATAGCCCCGTACTCACCTTGTCGAACACGGCCGGCTGCGCGGCTTCCCGGCTCTCCTCCAGCGTTTTGGACCAAAAGGTGCTCAGGTCCGGAGGCGAAGGCAGCTCGGGTTTGTATGTGACAAGTTCGCCCGCCGGCATGTCGGTGTACGGCACGGTCTCTCCTCAATTGGCCCTTGCCGACAGCCTTTGTGCCACCGGAGGGGTCGTTTCCCGGGCCAGAGGCTACAACAATGGCGCTGCTTAGGGCAGTTCTGCCAGCCCGGCACCGGTCAGGAGGTAGCCGGGGGAAACGCTGGCGGCATCGGCGCGCACCAGTTCGACCACGGCGGCGCCGGCCACCTCCGCTGAGAGCGGGTCGCCAAGGTGGCCGAGGTACTCCTCCTCGGACTGGCCGTTGCGGGCAGCGTAGGCACGCACAGCCGGCGCGCCGAGCTCGGTGAGCGGCGTGAGCCGGGGCAGCACGGCGGTAAAAGTGATACCCAGACCGGCGCGTTTTGCCTCGTCCTGCGCATAAGCCGTGATGAAACGCTGGGTCGCCTTGGCCCCGGCGTACCCACCGCTGAGCGGCGACCCGGCAAGGGCGGCGCCGCTGCTGAAAACGACCACTCTGCTGCCGGGCCGCAGCGGCTTCAGTAGAGCCTCGCGAAGCCAGTGGAACGCAATACGCACATCGCTGTCCCAGTTGACCGAGAACGTCTCCCACGTGTGGTGCTGCAGTGGGCGAGGGAGCGGGCTTGCGCCGGCCACCAAGATGACCGCGTCGGGCTCGTAGCGGTCGAGCAGGCTACCCGCCACCGTGGCATCGCCGCCGTCCGCGACTTCGAGCCGGACCGTGCCGGTACCGTTGGCTGGCTCAGCAAAGGTCGCCTGAGTGCGGGCCACCGCGACAACCCGGGCCCCCGCCTCGGCGAGGGCGGTGACGGTCCCGCGGCCCAAGCCGCGGCTGGCACCGACCACGATGATGGTCTTACCGGAAAGGTCTTGAGCGGTCATCGTTTTTGCTCCTTGTCGCGAGGGTTGGTTGATTGGTTGGGGGAGAGGCCCATCACTCGGCCGGGACGAGCGCCGCGGCTTGTCGTCCGAGGCTGGCGGCCACAGCACGGGCTAGTTCCTGGCGCCGGACCAACACGAAGGTGAGGGGCACGGCGGCCAGGCCGACCAGCCCGCACACCCAGAGCGCCCGGCTGAACCCGCCGGTGACAGCGGCCGCCGTGCCGTAGCCGAGGTGGGCCAGGGCGTGGGTACGCGAGGCGGCAACCGTGGAGGCGATGGCTACCCCGATGGCGCCGCCGAGCTGCTGGGAGGTATTGAGCAGGCCCGATGCCACACCGGCGTCGCGTTCGCCGGCTCCTGCCAATGCTGCGATCGAAACCGGTATGAAGGCGAAGGCGGTACCGGCGCCGGCCACGAAGAACGGCCCGGCCAGGTGCGCCCAGAAGTCGCCGTGGACGGGTACCTGAGCAGCCCAGACAACCCCGCCACCGATGAGCCCCATCCCGAGCGCCAGGACGGCCTTGGCTGAGGTCTTGGTGACGAGCATCTGGGAGAGGCCGGCGCAGGCCACCGAGGTGAGCGAGGCTGTCAGCCAGGCGAACCCGGTCTTCAGGGCCGAATAGCCGAGCACCTGCTGCATGTACAGGGTGCCCACGAAGATGAAGGTGTAGAAGCTCGCGGTGAGCAAGAACCCGACGACGTTGGCCCCGGCCACCGTGCTGGAGCGGAACAGGTGCATCGGTAGCAACGGTGCTTCGGCCCTCGCCTCTATCACCAGGAAGCCGGCGAGAAGCCCGGCCGAAGCGACCAGCAATGCCACCGTCCGGGTGGCCCCCCAGCCAACTTGGGGAGCCTGCGAGATCGCGTACACGAGCAATGCGAGGCCCCCGGTCACGCTGATCGCCCCGAGGGGGTCGTAGCGGCGTTGCGATATCGACAGCCGGCTCTCGGGCACGACCCGCGGGGCGAGCGCCATGACGGCGGCACCGATGGGGATGTTCAGGTAGAAGATGTACTCCCAACCGAGGTAACGGGTGAGCGCCCCTCCTGCCAGCAAGCCGATCGTGGCGCCCCCGGCCCCGATGCCGCCCCAGATGCCAAGCGCTTTGTTGCGCTCGGCCCCCTCGGCGAACATGTTCATTACGCTCGAAAGCGCGGCGGGCAGCATGAGCGCAGCTCCCAGGCCTTGGACGCCTCTCATCACGATCATGAAGCTGTCGTCAGGTGCCAGGGCGCAGGCCAGCGACGCGGCCGTGAACACGGCGAGGCCGGCCATCAGCAGGCGCCTGCGGCCCAGGAGGTCAGCCAACCGGCCCCCAAGCAGGAGGAACCCACCGAAGGTGAGCTCGTAAGCGGTCACCACCCACTGCAGGTCTGCTTCGGGGAAATGAAGCTTGCGGCCGATCGTCGGCAGGGCGACATTCACAATTGTGAGATCGACGATGGTCATGAAGAACGCCACGGCCAGCAAGGCGAACGCCCGCCAGCGACGCCTCGGGGCGAGTTTGGTCGTTACTGATTGGTCAGGTCGCAGAACGGGCATTTCGAGCCTTCGGTCTCCTTGGTGCTTTCGGACGAAGGTTTAAACACCACGGGCCGGCGAGGTTCATCGGCCTCTGGCCGCATAGTTGTGCAGTCGCTTGGTGTTGTTACTGTCGGAGGTGGCCGAATGAAGGAGAGGGCGCAAGGCGCCATGACCGAGACGACGCTCGCTCGTGCCCAGGGCGGTGACGGAGAGGCCTTCAGGGAGCTCACCGACCCCTACCGCCGCGAGCTCCAAGTCCACTGTTACCGGATCCTCGCCTCCGCCCAAGATGCCGAAGACGTCCTCCAGGAGGTCCTTTTGTCAGCGTGGCGCTCAATTGGCAATTTCGACGGTGGCCCCGTACGAGCGTGGCTCTACCGTATTGCCACCAACCGCTGCCTCAATCACCTGCGCGACGAGTCCCGCCGTCCTCGACCAGCGGGCGCGATGCCTTTCACCACCAAGGCCGAGCCTGCGGCGGCCGAAGACCCTTCGTGGTTGGAGCCCTATCCCGACCGCTGGGTCGACGACATGACGCCCGGCCCCGAGGCGCGCTACGAGATGCGTGAGTCGGTCGGCCTGTCCTTCGTGTCCGCGCTGCAACGTCTGCCGGCCCAGCAGCGGGCGGTCCTGGTGCTGCGCGACGTCCTTGGCTTCCCCGCTGCCGAAGCGGCCAGCATCCTCGGCACGACCCCGGCGTCGGTAAATAGCGCCCTTTTACGGGCAAGGGGCGCTTTCCGTGCTCCCGAGGGACGTGACCTCGCCTCCCTTCCGCGCACAGCGCAGGAGAGATCCCTGATCGAGCGATTTGTCGACGCATTCGAGAGCGCCAATATCGACGACGTGGTGTCGCTGCTGACCGACGACGCCAGGTTCGCGATGCCGCCTCAGCCCGTCGAGTTCCACGGCCAGGCGAATATCTGCGAGCTCCTCAAGTCATTTTTCTCGTGGGCGCAGCAGGTTAAGCTCGTTGCCACCCGAGCGAACGGCCAGCCTGCCTTTGGTTATTACATCCCGGGCCCGTCCGCGCCGGCATTGCGCTGCAACGGGATCTTGGTAATTGCCATGCGCGAGGACGCGATATGCAGCATCACGCGCTTTGGCGGGGAGAGGGTCGTCGCCCGCTTCGACCTACCGGACGTCATCGACTTGTAGCGGTTCACCCTCGCAGCAGGGACATCGTGCCCGGCCCGAGGCTGAGGACGAACACCGTCCCTGTCGCGGCGTCGACGGCAAGACCGTTCGGCTGCGAGCCGACGTTTACCTCGGGGACTGCCGCAGCACACCCGGCTGGCAGTTCGGCATTGCAGCGGGCCGTGTTGAGGACCGAGACGTCGGAGGAACCGTGGTTGGTGACGTACAAGAGGCCGGTCTGTGCGTCGAGCTCGACGAGGCGTGGTGAACGCCCGACGAACGCCGTCGGGAACCTGGCGGTGCACCCGGTCGTCACGAAGCCGTTGCAGGTCGCTGTGTTCACCACGGTGAGGGCACCGGGCAGGGCCCCGTCGTGGTTGTCGGCGACGTACAGGGTATGCGTGGCTTCGTCGACGGCCAGGCCGTCCGGCCCTGCTGGTCCTCCTGGCACCGGCGGGACCGCACCGAGGGAAATGGTGGCGGCGACCTTGCCACAGCCGGCCATGTCGCCCACGCAGAGGCCCCATTAATGACGACGACATCGTTGCCTGAGGCGAACGGGTTGCCGGAGACTGCGCCGTAGAGCGTGTCGGTGGCGGGGTCGAGCGCAAACGAGTAGGTCCCCTCCGGGACATCGATGGTGCCTCGGGCGACGTTGCAGCCCGAAGTGACCTCCGCATTGCATGCTTGTGTAGCGACCACCGCGACCTTGTCCGTCGTCGCGCCGTAGGGCACGTAGAGCGCCCCGGTACCTTCGTCCAGTAGCGGCGCGTTGGGGTACTCCCCGCCGATCCGGGCACTCGCGTGGTGGCCGCCGCAGCCTGAGAAATCGGTGGCATTGCACACCGCTGTGTCGATCACCGCCACCGACTTGGAGGCTGCCTCGGAGATGTACAGCGTGTGCGTTGCATCGTCGACCGACCCGACCTGGTCCGGGCCGCCTGTTGGGATCTTCGCGACCGGGGCGCACCCGCTGAGCCGCTCCGGGTCACAACGCGCCGCGTCGATGACATCGACCTGGGGAAGGTTCTCGTCGGTGACGTAGAGGGTGGCCGTCGCCGGGTCGAGCGTGGCAAGGGCCCCGGCGTCTGGAACGCTCGGCGCGAGCGCCAGGCAGCCGGAGCGGTCGAGCGCCGTGCAGCCACCGGCAGCGGTGACTACGAGCACGTTTTGCCCGCCCTCGTTGACGGCGTAGGCGGTCTGGTTGCCGGGCGTGACGATCAGGTCGTTCTGGGCAGCGCCCGGGCCGACCTCGGGGGCCTCGCGCTGCGACGGGGCGAGGGCAGGGCACTCGTTGGGAGTGTTGGCATTACACGTCGCGGCGTTGATCGACGAGAGCGTGTCATCGTTGCCGTCGAGCGCGAACACGGTCTGGTCTTTGCTGTCGACCACGACATCGCTGCTCCCCGCGCCGGTCGGCACCGCATGCGTCGTGGCGTGACAGCCGGACAGGCGCAACGAGCTGCAACGTTCGCCGTCGATCAGCGAGACGCCCTCGGAGTCGGCAACGTAGACCGTGTTGGTCGCCTGGTCGACTGCGACCGCAGATACCCCGTTGCCGACCGGGACAACCGACTGGTCCGTGCCACAACCGCTTTGCTCGCTGGCGTCGCAGGTGTTGCCGTCTATCACCGTCACCGTGCCGCCATTGCTCGACGACAAGTTCGGGTTCCCCTGGTCAGCGGCGTAGACGGTGTTAGTCGCAGTGTCGACGTCGAGCTGCCCCGGCCCGCGGTCGTCCTTGACGATCGCGGGGTGTTGCCCGCACCCCGTCGTGAACAGGTCATTGCATTTCGCGATGTCGACCACGTAGATACCGTGGCTGGGGCTCGCCACGTAGAGCGTCCTCGTGGCGGCGTCGACGGCTCCGGCGACCATGAACGCATTGGCGCCGACCGCGATCTTGCCCACGACGCGCTGGCAGCCCCTCGTGACCGTGCCATTGCAGGTCCGGCCGTCGAGCAGGGAGATCGTGGCGGTGCCGCCCGGCGGGTTGTCGAACACGTACACGGTCCCTGTGGTCGGGTCGACGGCGGCACCAAGCGGCCCGTCCGCCGGGGCGGTCGCCACGACGCGACAGCCCGACCCGCTCGTCGCGTTACAGGTCGCCGCGTTCACGACGTCGACGACTTTGCCGGCTTCATTGCTCTGGCAGTAGCTCGTCGCGCACTGGACCGGGACGTAGATCGTGTCGTTGCCGGGGTCCCACTCCGCCATGCCCGGGCCCCCGGCGAGCGTCACGTAGTGCGCGGGAGGCCCCGCCGGCGAGGCGGCCGCCGTGCTCACTGCGCCAAGCCCGGTAACGAGTTGCGCGAGCAGGAGCGCCGCGCAGGCGATGACGGCCGAAGTTCGTGACGGGGCGGCGCTGGCGGGCATGACGGCTCCTCTCGAACAGGGCCGCGAGGTGGTGAGCTGCGGCCGAGGTACCCCGCACGGTACGAAGGGCCGGTCGATGCCTGGTCGCAATGGAGTCGCAGCGCAGGTGGCCGCCCTTGGCGTGTATCGTCGCGGCCAGTGCGCGACGCATAGGAGGTCACGGGGAAGGCCGTGGAGCTCAGGCTGCTCGGGACGACCGAGGCTTTCTGCGACGGTGCCGCCGCCCCGCTCGGGGGCCCGCTGCAACGTGCCGTCCTGGCGGACCTGGCGCTGTGCGCCCCGCTCACCGTAACGGTCGGCCAGCTCGCCGACGACCTCTGGGACGCCTCGCAACCGGCGTCGGCCACCCATACCCTGCGCACCTACGTCTCGAGGCTGCGCCGCAGCCTGAGCGCGATCGGCTGTCCTGACGCGCTCGTGACGAGCGGCCCGGGTTACCGGCTCGTGGTCGCTACATCTGAGGTCGACGCGCTCTTGTTTGCCGAGCTCGTCGGCAAAGGGCGAAGTGCCCTCATTGGCCAGGGCCCCGCTGCCGCCGCCCGGCACCTTGGGCAGGCCCTCTCGCTTTGGCGCGGCCCGCCCTCGCTGATGTACGCCAAGCCGCCTTCGCCGGGCCTGCGGCGGCGCAGCTGGAGGGCTCGCGCCTCGGCGCCGTTGAAGCACTCATAGACGCACGGCTCCAGTTGGGCGAGCACGTCGAGCTCGTCAGCGAGCTGGAGCGCCTTGTCGCCTCCCACCCCCTGCGCGAGCACCTGCACGCGCAGCTGATGACCGCCCTGTACCGCAGCGGGCGCCAGGTTGACGCGCTCGGCGCTTTCCAACGTGCCCGCAACGTCCTCGTTACGCAGATAGGAGTGGAGCCGGGTCGGGAGCTTCGCGACCTCGAGCTGGCGGTGCTGCGCCAGGCGCCCGAGCTCGAAGCGGTACCGCCCGCGGGTGGGCCGCGTGCCAGGCTGGTCGCACCGCTGGGAGCAGGCGCGAACGGATCTCCGACCGTGGACGTAGGCGGGCCGGTGGCCCCAGCGCCGTTGGCGCGGCCGGGAAGGAGCGGGCTGGGGGAGCGTCTCCGGCCCGGTCGCCGCCGCACCCAACTGGTCGGCGCGGCCTGCGGTATCGCCGTCCTCGCGACTGCCTGCACGGTGTCGCTTGTCATCGCCGCGACTCGCGCGCGGCCGCCTGTCGGCGGCGGGGGTCGCCGAGCTTTCGAGTAGCGGCACCGCTTTGGTGCGCTCGCTCCCGTTATCGGGTGTGCCTGGGAGCGCCGCAAGCGGTGACGGGTCGCTCTGGGTTACCAGCCCCGAGAGCGGGATGCTCTACCGCGTCGACCCCTCGAGCGCTGCGGTCGAGGCCACCGTCCAAATTGGCGCCGGCGCCGGAGCCGTCGCGGTCGACGGGCCTGACGTCTGGGTTACCAACACCCTGGACGGCACCGTCTCTCGCGTCAGCGCAACAACCGACACGGTGGTGCAGACCGTCGGCGTCGGCAGCGAGCCGAGCGGCCTGGCGATCGGCGACGGAGGGGTGTGGGTGGCGGACTCGGCGGGGAACTCGCTATCGGAGGTCGACCCAACCACTGGAAAGGTCGCCAACGAGCCCCTTGCCACGGATCCGTTCGGTGTCGCCGTCGGTGACGGGTCGGTCTGGGTGACAAATCCGGGGAGCGACGAAGTCACGCGCATCGCCGCTGTGGGTGGGCCGCCCGTGGAAATCTCGGTCGGTTCGGGACCGACAGCGATCATCTTCGCCTTCGGCTCGGTCTGGGTGGCGAACGGCCTCGACAGCACGGTTTCGCGCATCGACCCGGCTACAGACTCGGTTAACGCCACAATTGCCGTCGGCGACGGGCCGGACGCCCTTACGGTAGCGAGCGGGTCGTTGTGGGTGGCGGACCGCCTGTCATCGACGCTCTCGCGGATCGACCCTGCCAGTGAAAGCGTCTCGGCGACGCTCCCCGTCGGCGCCAGCCCATTGGCGCTGGCGGCATGGGGCCGGCGAGTCTGGGCCGCCACCGGCGCTGCGCTGGGCCGTCCGGTAGGTGGCACGCTTCACGTGGTGCAATCGGTGCCCACGCTGTCGATCGACCCGGCCGTCGCCTACGGCTATGAGCCCGCCCAGTTCTACGAGGGCACGTACGACACGCTGATCACGTTCCAGCGGGCCGGCGGGGAGGAGGGCCTGCAGTTAGTCCCAGACCTCGCACTGGCGATGCCCACCGTCAGCGACGGCGGGAGGCAGTACTCCTTCGTGCTGCGGCCGGGCTTGCGGTACTCCAACGGACAATCTGTCCGCCCTGAGGACTTCCGCCGTGCCATCGAGCGCGTCCTCGAGCTCGACTCGGCCGACGCGCCCGCTTTCACGGCGATCGTCGGGGCGGCGGCCTGCAAGAGCGACCGCCCCTGCAATCTCGACCGGGGGGTCACGGTTTCGGACGCCGCCGACGCGGTCGTGTTCAACCTCAACGCCCCCAGCCCCGACTTCCTGGACGACCTGACACTGCCTTTCAACGCCCCTGTGCCACCCGGCACACCCGACCATGACGTCGGCACGAGCCCCGTGCCATCGACTGGCCCGTACCAGATCAGCCGGTACGTGCCGGGCAAGGAGGTCGTGTTCACGCGCAACCCCCGCTTCCACGAGTGGTCAGCCGCCGCCCAGCCGGCCGGCTCGCCCGACAGGATCGTGTGGACCTTCGGTCAGCCCGTACCGGCCGAGATCGCCGACGTCGCTTCCGGGACAGCGGATTGGACAGCCGACTTCGTCCCCGATGCCGCGTCGCTGGCTGCGCAGCATCCCGCCCAAGTCCACGTCAACCCGGCGTTCAGCATTGACTATGTGGCCTTCAACACCCGGGTGGCGCCATTCGACCACAAATCGGTACGTCAGGCGTTCGCCTTGGCGGCGGACCGCAGCGAGCTCGCCGCCATGCTCGGCGGCCCCGATGTCGCCAATCCCACGTGCCAGCTGTTGCCCCCCGGCATCGCGGGCTACGAGCCGTACTGCCCCTTCACGGTTGACCCGAGCCCCGACGGCGCCTGGCTGGGGCCTGACCTCCCGGCGGCGCGCAAGCTGGTCGCCCAGTCCAGGACGGAAGGGATGCATGTCGTCGTGTGGAACGCGCCAGGCACGCTTACGACAACCGACTTTGCCGTCTCGGTCCTGCGCTCGCTCGGCTATCGCGTCAGCGTCGTCTCGCCGTCGCTCCCGGTCTTTTTCGAAAACGTCAACGACTCGCGCAAGCGAGTGCAGGTTTCGACCGGCTCGACCTATCTCCCCTATCCCACGGCGTCGGCCATGTTCGACGAGTTTTTCCGCTGCTCGTCATGGAAGTTCGCCGACCCTGGGGCGACCCACGACGGCTCGTTCTACTGCGACCCTCGGCTCGACGCTTTGATGGACGAGGCCGACAGCATCGGGGCAACGGACCCGGCCCGCGCCGCCGCCATCTGGGCGACCGTCGACCGCGCCGTGACCGACGACGCACCTTGGGTGGCGTTGGCCACTTTGACCCAGGTCGACTTTGTCTCGGCGCAGGTGGGCAACTACCTGTACAACCCGGCGTTCGGGGTGCTGCTCGACCAGCTCGTGCTCCACCACCAGTAGCGGCTCAGGTCAGGACGAGACATTTCCCGAGCCAGTCAGCAGGATGATCTGGCGGGCGATCGCGGACCTGCACGGCGGAGCCTGCTGGTCCTCGTTGCCGACCAGGCTCATCGAGAAATTGCCGCTGATGCCTTTGTAAAGGCCTGTACCCGACCCAGCCACAATCGGCACCGTCGAGGTGACGTCGAAGTGGTCCGAGCAGGTAAGCGGGAACACGGGCTCGTGGCTGGTTTGAGCGCGGAACTTGCCGACGATCGCTCCGATGAAGAGCCGGAACGTCCCCTTTCCAAGCTCGAGCTTCATGTCGCTTGTGTGCTCCGGGTCGACTTTGCCGTTGGGCAGGACCGTCACGGCCGGCCCGTAATCGCCGATGGCACCGCTGAGGATGGCCTCCGAGTCGGGGCCATCGCTGTTGATGCTGTAGATGACGAGGTCCACAACGCCACGGACGGCCCCAGTCGCCGGGGTATGACGCGCCGCAGGTGTGATCGTGTTGGCAGAGGCGCCCAGCGAGGTGCCTGCGGCCACCGTGACGGCCATGACGGTGACGAGCATGACGGTGCCGAGCATGACGGTGACGAATGCGGCGGAGCAGACCTGGGAAAGGCGGTCCCTGCGCATATGAGGTCCTTTCGCTAGGAGTTCTTCGGGTAATAACTGAGAGTACACCCTGAGTGTATACTCGTCAGCATGGACAACCTTCCGCAAATGCGATCCCCAGTGGCACAATGACCGGCCCGTCAGCGAGCGCCCGAGCGAATTCCCTGGTCCGATGCCGGGCCCCTTTCGCGACGGGCGCAGTCGTGACCGGCATCTTCGCCGTCGCCAGCCTGCCGAGCCTGGCCGCGGCCACTGCTGTTGCCGCTGCAGCGCCGCCGCCCGCTGCCCAGGCCAACGGGGGCACGGCCGATTGCGGCTCGCTCACCACCTGCTATAGCGCCCCACGAGCTAGAGGTCGCTTATGGCGTCGCGTCGTTGCTGGCCCGTGGCATCGACGGCCGGGGCGAGACCGTGGTGTTGCCTGAGCTGGCCGAGCCACAGTTCCCGGCCCCGGTCACCGATATCCGCCAGGACATGGCCAGCTTCGACAAGCTGTTCCACCTTGCCCCAGCCCACCTGCGCTCGGTCACGACGCTTGCTCCCTCGGCATCGCCTTGGCTGGCCAACGGGGAGGAGGTCCTCGACACCGAGATGGTGCACGCCGTTGCCCCCGGTGCCACGCTCGTGGAGCTGATGGTCAGCGCCACCTCGTTGAACAGTGCGAGCAGCGCTGGTGCTGCTTCGGTAGCCGCGATCCGTCTTGGCAGCTCGCTCGGGGGCGTCATATCGATAAGTGCCGCAGGCCAGACCGGTGGTGAGCACTGCGACACCGCCGCCGAAGTAGCGGCTCTCCACTCCGCTCTAGAGGTTGCGACGGCCCGCAACGTCACGGTTGTCGCCGCTTCAGGCGACATTGGCGCAGTCGGTGAGCCGTGCAAGGTTGTCGAGGGACTGGTCGGGGGCAATTTCGCCCCGTTCAAGGAGGTCAACCTCCCAGCCGCGGACCCCCTCGTACTGGCGGCCGGCGGCACCAGCCTCTCGGCCAGCCACATCACCGGCGCCTACATCTCCGAAAGCGCTTGGGGCCTCCCCTTTGGGGATCCCGGCAGCCAGTTCCAGGCGTCGGGCGGTGGCTTCAGCCGGGTAATCGCTAAGCCCCGTTATCAGGACGGGGTGGTTGGCATCGGGAAGTACCGGGCAGTGCCCGATGTCGCCGCCACCGCCTCTCCCCACACGGGCATGGCCGTCATCACGAGCACCGGAGGCGGGGGCTACAGGGTGGAGGGCCACGGCGGCACCAGCTCCAGCGCCCCGTTATGGGCGGGGCTCATCGCGCTCGCTGACCAGTACGCCGGTCACCACCTCGGCTTTGTGAACTCGGCCATCTACAGGATCGGCACTGGTGCCCTGTACCACCAGGCGTTCCACGACGTCACGAGCGGGGACAACTCGGTCAGCTTCCCGCCCAAGACGATCACGGGCTACCAGGCCAAGGCCGGTTGGGACCCGGTCACGGGCTGGGGCAGCCCCGACGCAAGCGTCCTCGTGCCACTGCTCGCTCTCTACGGCGGCCCGGTGCGTGGTCGGGCCTCGCCTAGCGGCTAACTTCGTCTTCACTGTGGGGGACTCCCCGGACCTGACCACCGCCACGGGCCGCGCCACGCGCCACCCAAGGAAGCCGTCCTCGATCGAGCGCATTCAACGTCTTGAGCGCCTCGAGCGGGAGCGCTTGGAGGAAAAGGCGCGCAAGGAGGAGCGACGGCTCCGTGCGGTCGCCGGGGCCAAGCCTTCGGGCGGGCGCAATGACCTCGTTGACCGGATCGAGCGGGTGGTGAAATACCCGATGGTCCTACTCGGGACCGCCTGGCTCGTCGTCGCGGTCCTCGTGCTCAGCAGAGATCTCAATGGCTCGGCGTCGACACTGCTGGTCGGCACGCTCTTCGTGCTTTGGGCGATCCTGCTGGTGGAGTACGTCGTGCGCCTTGTAGTCACCCCGGACCGCCGCGGTTACCTCAAGCGGCGATGGGTCGAGCCGGCGACCGTGGTCCTGCCCCCCCTGCAGGGCTGGCACCTCGTCGGGATCGAAAAGATGAGCCTCATTGTGCATGAGGGTGAGCTGCGTGTCGAGACAATCCTCAAGCACCACGGGCTTTTCCGGGTCCTCATCGCGGCGGCCGGGACCCTTTTCCTCGGGGCCTGGCTCGTGCTCCTGTTTGAGAAGAACGCCAAAGGGAGCAACATCCACAGCTACCTTGACGCCCTTTGGTGGGCCATCGTTACGGTGACCACGGTGGGTTACGGGGACAGGTTCCCGGTCTCTCCAGGAGGCCGGGCTGTGGCGGTGGTCCTAATGCTGGTGGGGATCGGTCTTATCGGCGTGCTTACCGCCACCGTTGCCTCCGTGTTCATCAAGGAGCATTCCGACGAGAACAAGGACGAGTTGAGGAAGGGCCACGCCGACCTCGGCCAGCAGCTCGCGGTGATCAGCGACCGCCTTGCCGACATAGAACGGCGCCTCGGCGTCGGCTCCGACCGAGATAGCAGCCACCGGCGCGGCACCGGGCGAAGAGCCCCACAAGGTCGGGCCGGACTAGCCAGGTCAGCGACCATCCACCTCCTGAGGGCACGCGGGAGGGAAAATCGTCCCCAATGAAGGGGACCATCACCCAAGACGGCAAAGCCACCGACGCCACCGCGCAAGCGATCGAACAAGCGGCGGCCTCAGCCACGTTTTTCTGGCTCGACCTCGATATCCACGACCCGGGCCCCGACGACGACGTCTGCGCGCTGCTCACCGACACCTTCCATTTCCACCCCGTGGCGGTTGAGGAAGCCGACCAGTTCGGGCAACGGGCCCGCATCGACGAGTACGAAGACTTCGTCCACGTCGTCACATTTGGCATGGCGGGGGACGGTAAGAACGTGGCCGAGATCCACTGCTTTCTCACCGAGAAATGCATCATTAGCCTTCACCAGGGCAACTGCCCGGCGCTGGCCACGGTGCGCGACCGCATCAGGACCCACCACTCCACGACGGTGACCCCGCCGCAGCTCGGCGTTTTCTACCTGATCATGGACACTCTGGTCGATTCGTTTTTCCCGGTGTTGTCTGACTTCGATGATTCGATCGACGACCTCGAGGGTGCCATACTGAAAAACCCGACCGAAGAGCAGTTGGGGACCCTGTTCGACATGAAGCGCCAGATCATGAACATCCGCAAAGTCATCACGCCCCAGCGCGACATGATCTCCAGCCTCAACGCCGGCACGGTGGACCTCCCGGGGATGACCCAGCAAGGTTCGGCCTATTTCAGCAACCTTTACGACCACCTGATCCGCATCAGCGACATGGTGGACGCCTATCGCGACCTTATCGGGGGCGCCATGGACACGCACTTGTCCATGGTGTCCAACCGGTTGAACGTTGTCATGAAACAGCTGGCCGTCATAGCCACCATCTTCCTTCCCCTAGGCTTCCTTACCGGGTTCTTCGGCCAGAACTTCGCCTGGCCGATCGCTCATTTGCAGATGGGCCTCAGCTACTTCCTCTTCCTCGGCATGGGTTCGGAGCTGGTCGCCCTCGCGCTCCTGTTCATGCTCTTCAAGCGGCGCGGCTGGCTTGGTAGCGGGCCGACGGCCTGACGCTCTGCCTCGCCGCGAGCCTGCCAAGTAGCCGGGCCCGGCCAAGACAAGGTTGGCGGGACCGGCGACAGCGTTCCGAGGTTTGTTTGGCGTGAGCTTTACGCTTTGCCTTACCGGTCCTGGGCTCCCTCGGCTTTGGCCCACCGGCGGCATCTCCTGGTCCCCTAAGCGACGCTCCTTCCTTAGGCACAGCCGGCGGGTGCCAGTCTCTCCCCACACAGGCATGGCCGTCATCACGAGCACGAGCGGCGGGGGCTACAGGGCGGAGGGTCACGCCGGTACGAGCTCCAGCGCACCCTTGTGGGCAGGGCTCATCGCGCTCGCCGACCAGTACGCCGGTCACCACCTCAGCTTTGTGAACTCAGCCATCTACAGGATCGCCATTGGCCCCCTCTACCACGAGGCGTTCCACGACGTCACGAGAGGGGACAGCGCGGTCAGCTTCCCGCCGAAGACGATCACGGGCTACCAGGCCAGGGCCGGTTGAGGCCCGGTCACGGGCTGGGGGAGCCCCGACGCGAGCGTCCTTGTGCCACTTCTCGCTCTAGACACCCAACCCGGCGGCCAGGTCCGGCACACCGCCCAGGGCTCGGCTGAAAGCCCGGGAGCGCCAGGAGTTCCGGACCGCGGTTCCTTTTCCTCTCGCGCATGGTCTGCATCTTTGAGGGCACCGCGCCTCAGCGCTCAAAGTTGACAGCCGCACCGGAGAGGGGACCATTGACAGCGTCGACCGAGTACCTCAGCCGAGCTTTTACCAGCACTCGCTCTGTCCTGGCAAAGGTGGGACCGGACCAGCTGGGCGCTCCCACGCCCTGCGTTTCGTGGGATGTGCGAGCCCTGATCGACCACTTCGTAAGTACCACACGCTGGTGGGCGTCCGTCATCGTCGCCGATGAAGGCCTCCTCGCCGGCGGCCCTGGGAGCGACGACCGAGTGGCCGGCTACGACGGCAACATTGCGGTGGCGCTCGAGGCTTTCGGGACCGACGCCGCTCTCGAGCGGACCGTCCAGATGCCCTTCGGTGAATTGTCGGGGACCGTGGTCTTGGGGCTCGCTGCTATAGAACAGTTCACGCATGGGTGGGACCTGGCTCGAGCGACGGGACAATCCACCGATCTGGATCCCGTGCTGGCCGGCGACCTTCTTGTCCTCGCCCGCGAGGCCATCCTCGGCGAGTACCGCGGCCCGAACGAAATGGCGCTCTTCGGGCCTGTCGTTGACCCGCCGCGCGGCGCCGGCCCGGCAGACAGGCTCGCCGCGTTCCTGGGGCGCTCGGCCTGAGGCCGGCAATGGCTTTGACCTCGAGAAGCTATAACACTTGGACGTAGTGGCAGCTACCGAGACGTTCGTTGAGGCTGCTGAGCCGTTCCGAAGGGAGCTGCTGGCCCACTGCTACCGGATGCTGGGTTCGCTGCATGATGCAGAAGACCTGGTCCAAGAGACATACCTGCGGGCCTCTCGTTCCTATGCCACGTTCGAGGGCCGTTCCTCGCTGCGCACATGGCTGTACCGGATCGCTACCAACGTCTGCTTGACCGCTCTGAGCCAACGCAGCCGCCGGGTCTTGCCGTCCGGCCTCGGCGGTCCTGAACCTGACCCCGAAGCCTTCCCAATGCCGGCCGGCACCGACGTTGGCTGGCTGGAGCCGCTCCCCGACGCCATGGTCAGCCCCGCCGTGGCCGATCCAGCTGTGATCGTTGCGGCACGGCAAGCTCTGCGTTTGGCGCTCATCGCCAGCTTGCAGTACCTGCCTGGCCGCCAACGCGCCGTTCTAATACTTCGCGACGTGCTGGACTTCCCGGCCGCCGAGGTCGCCGTCATGCTCGGGACGACGACGGCCGCGGTAAAGAGCACACTGCAGCGCGCCCGCGCCCGGCTCCAGGGCCTTGCCCTTCTAGCAGAGGAGATGGCTGAGCCCACCGAGCCCGAGACCCGCGCCCTGCTCGACCAGTACATCAAGGCCTTCGAGAGCGCCGACGCAAACGCACTGCAACACCTGCTGTGCCGCGATGCCACCTTGGAGGCTACGCCTTTCATTACCTGGTTCTCCGGGAACGACACGTGCGTCCCGTACCTTCGCCTTCGGGTCATGGGATCGCCTGGGGACTGGCGAATGTTGGCCACCAGGGCCAATGGCCAGCCCGCTGCGGTCGCCTACACGCGCGACCCGAGCGGCGCCTACCGGGGGTACGGAGTGGCGGTGCTGACTGTCACCGCAGAAGGCATCCGCCAGGTCATCTCGTTCGGCGAACCATGCCTGCTTGCCGCCTTCGGCTTTCCGCTCACGCTGCCTTGACCCCCCGGGCCGGTGGCGTGTGATGAGGTTACCTAGCCCGAGCAGGTAGGCGGTTCCTCCACGAGGGCGCAAGGGCTCGCGACACCGACGGCTCGGACGAGCAACTCGTAAAGCGTGGCCCGCTCCTCGGCGCTCAGGGCGGTCAGCAGTTCGTCTTCGACGCAGCTGAGCCGGGCGTTGGCCAGCTCGAGCTCCTCCTGGCCGAGAGAGGAAACCTCGACGATGTGGCGGCGGCGGTCCTCGGGATCGCGCCGGCGTGCGTGATCAAGCCGCGCTCCTCGAGGTCGTTCAGCAACCCGACGACGTTGCTCGGGTCGAGGCTCAGGGTTTCGGCGAGCGCCCGCTGGCTCACGGAGCCGTGCTCTTGGAGCAGTCTGAGGGCAATGAGGTGACGGGGACGAAGGCCGCCAGGGGCCATGGACCCCTCTGCGGCGCGCCGACCGACGCGGGCGAGGTAGTCGAGCAGGGGCAGCAGCCGCTGCTTCTCGACTGTTCGGGTCGCTGTCACTATGACGATTGTACACTCCTGACAGATAGTTGACGCATTGCAATTCAATGGTGTTACACTAATGATCTATGGGACACCTACTTCACATCGACTCATCTCTCCGTACCGAGGGATCTCGAAGCCGCCGGCTCTCTGCGCACTTTGCGGACCGTTGGCGGACCGACAACCCGGACGGGATCGTCACCTACCGGGACCTGGCTGCCGACCCGGTCCCGCACATCGACGACGCTGCTTTCTTCGGGCAATTCGTCCCGGAGGCCGATCAGACCCCGGAGCAAGCCGCCGCACAAGCCGTCAGCACGCAGCTCATCGACGAGATCCTGGCCGCTGACACGGTCCTCATCGGGCTCCCGCTTTACAACTTCGGCCCGCCGAGCACGTTCAAGGCGTGGTTCGACCGGATCGTGTCGGGGCGTACGAGGGGCAAGCTCGGTGACAAGGAGTTCGTAATCGTTTGCGCTCGTGGCGGTGGGTACGGCCCGGGAACGCCGCGCGAAGGGTGGGACCATGGAGAGCAGTGGCTTCGCCATGCGCTCTCGTCAATCGGGGTCGATAACGCGATCTTCATCAGCGCCGAGTTCACCCTCGCTCGCGAGTCGCCCAACATGATCCCCCTTGACCTCGGTGCCGCCGAGGACCAGAGCCTCTCAGATGCGTTCACCGCGATCGACACCCTGTTCCTGACCGAGAGATTGCCCGTCACCTAAGCCTGGCAATTCGTGCTGGTCCTAAGGAGCAGGGGATTGCCTTAGCAATGGGCGACGGTCGTGGCCTATTGGGGCCCAACGGCTCGCAGGTCCAGCAGAAGCTCAGCAGGTACCCAGTCTCCAAGCGTGAGAGCCATCACCCGTTTGTGTTCGGCGTCTATAGGGTGCGAAGACACCTCCGCGACCTGTTCTGACTGCTCGACTTCGTCAACCTCCATCACATAAACGATGACCGGTCCGTCCGCGCCTTCGAGGAGGTACACCTGTTCGTGGCGGCACCCCTCGCCCACCAGCGTTGCGAGGGCTTCTGCTCTCCTTGGCCCGTTCGCCTGTCGCATCCATTCTCGGAGTGCACCAACCTGGCCCGGCCTGACTTTTCGAATGGCAACTCGAATCATCAAGCGCTCCTCGGCGGTCTAGATAACCGTGACAGCGTTCGGGCAACCGGGGTTTGGCCCCGGCGACCTCAGTTCGGTCAGACGGTCGGGTCGGGTACGAACTCGCGGACTTCTTGGGCACACCGGCACGCGACGGCGATCTTGGCAGCCCACTCCAGCGCCTCCTCCCGTGAGGCGACCTCGATGACAGCGAACCCGCCGAGGTACTGCTTACTCTCGGGGTAGGGCCCGTCGGTAACTGTCCCGTCGGTCGCGACCACGCTCGCCTCATGATGGGCTTTCAGACCCCCACTGAATACCCACACACCGGTGTCAATCGCCTCCTGGGCCACCGCCTGCCCAGCCTTGGCCACGTCTGGCAGATCCTCCACCGGGAAAGTCATCGCGCCGTCATCGAACGAAATCAGGTACTTCGTCATCTCATGGCTCCTTGCCCGGCCGCCACTGTGATAGCAGGCTGCATGAGATCGTACTTATGCGAAAGGCCCTCTCGGCGCCGGTCTCTAACAACACCGACACCGTGAATGTCTGACCCGGAGCCCCGACCTGATGTCCCGCCCAGATCGGCCATGGAGCATTGTGACCACCCTGTGGCCATCCGAGCCCTGATTTCGCTAAGGGCCAGCAGCGTAATGTGGGCCAGTGGCGATCTCCCCCTACATCCGCGACCTGCGCGCGACCATCGGGCACGCCCTGCTGCTCCTGCCTTCGGTGGCGGTGCTACCTCGTCGCCCCGACGGGCGCCTGCTACTTGTCCAGAACATTGACACGGGTCTTTGGCAGACCATCGGCGGTGCCATCGAGCCCGACGAGTCACCTCGGGACGCCGCCATCCGGGAGGCTTTTGAGGAAGCCGGCATCACGGTCGAGCTCACCAGGCTGCTCGATGTCGTCGGCGGCCCCGAGTTCCGCATCAACTACCCGAACGGCGACAGAGCTGCATATGTAGCGGCCGTGTTCGAGGCGGTGGTGACCTCAGGCACCCCGAGGGCCGACCAAGACGAAACAAGCGCTGTCGCCTGGTGGGCTCCCGAGGAGATCGAGGCACTACCGAGGGATACCCTGACAAGGGCACTACTAGGGTGGGTTTCAGTGACTGGGCATTGACGGGTACACGGCGCGCCACCGCATCTCATACGAAAGCCCCAGGCCTCTGACCTGGGGCTTTGCGGTTCAACGATGGCTCGGGGGGGAGGACTCGAACCCCCAATTACAGGGCCAGAACCTGTCGTGTTGCCGATTACACCACCCCCGAACGGGCAGGGGTCATGCTAGCCGACGAGGCGCGCGCCTCCGGTGAGCTCCGGCCGTGCACCGTCCGCCGCCCGGTAAAGTTCTGCGATCGGGCGCATCGAGCAACTTTTGGCTGTAGCGCAGAGCGCAGCAACCGCGGGCGCTCATCCGTCGACCTGGCTACTCGCCTGCGCGGGGTTCGTGGGTGGCTTTGCCGTGGGCGTTGCAGGCATGGGGGGCGGAGCATTGATGACTCCGGCGCTCGTGCTGCTTTTCAAGATCGACCCCCGTGTCGCAATTGCGAGCGATCTCGTGAACTCCCTGGCCATGAAACCGGTAGGGGCAACTGTGCACGCCCTTCACGGCAGCGTCAACTGGTCCCTCGTCCGGCTACTGGTGGTGGCTGGCGCCCCGGCCGCCTTTGCCGGTGCGTGGGCTCTCAACCAACTGGGAGACAGCGCCGCCGATCAGGCCCACCTGAAGACCTTGCTCGGCTGGGCATTGGTCGTGGCTTGCGCCAGCCTCGTCAGCAAGGCCGCTCTCGGCGCCCGGCTCCGGAGCCGGGGCCGTGCCCAGACAACTCTGTGCCGTGGCACCTGAAGCCACTACCGACTGTGCTCGTCGGGCTGGTCGGAGGGTTCATGGTCGGCATGACCTCCGTTGGTTCCGGTTCGTTGGTGATCGTCCTGCTAATGCTGCTCTACCCGCGCCTGTCGTCCAATGTCCAGGTTGGTACCAACCTCGTCCAGGCCGTCCCGCTGGTCGCTTTTGCGGCGCTGGGCCAGCTCTTTTTCGGCCATATCAACTTCGACGTAGCCGGCGGCCTGATCATTGGGAGCATCCCGGGGACCTTCATCGGAGCGCGCGTTTCGACCCGGGCACCGGACAAAGTGGTCCGGCCCATAATCGTCGCCCTTCTGGCCACATCGGGCCTCGGGCTCCTGATCACAAGCTCTTCGGGCCTTGCCTGGGCACTAGGTTTCACAGCGGTCGTCGGGCTGGCTCTCTGGGGCGCCGTCGATGCCACCCTGCACCTGTCGGAGGATTGGCAGGCGGCTGGCTTCGACCGCACGACCTGGGTCGCCCTTATGGGCGTTGGAGCACCGGTCGGCATCGGTTTTGTGGCCAGCGCCTTTTACGTCCTGAGGGTCCGGCCCCGGCTCGTGAGCCTGGCGGCGCCCCGCTCTCGCTCCTAAGGTTTGGCACGAGCCACAGCGGGACGCACAAGGTCAGCCTTCGAGTGCTGCGCGCTCCCGGGCAGCTGCGAGGCGGGCGAGGGTACGTCGGCGCCCGAGCAGCACGATCGATTCAAACAGGGGCGGCCCGACGGTGCGCCCCGTCACTGCCAGTCGCACCGGAGCCTGTGCCTTGCCAAGGTTGCCGATGCCGGCTGCCTCTCCGGCGGCCATGGTGGCGTCGCGGATCGCTGTTGCCTCCCACTCGCACTCGGCGTAGTTGGCCTCGGCGTGCTGGAGCAAGGGCGATGAAAGCTGGTTGCTGGCGGCGCAATTTCTCCCATTGGGCTTCGTCGATCTTGATCTCGGGCAGGTACAAGAAGTCGACGAGCGAGTAGATCTCGGCGAAAGTGCGGGCGCGTTCTTGCACCAGGGGAGCGATGGGGCCCCAACGGGCCGTGAGCCACGCGTTGGCTCTCGAGATGAGCTCGCCGGGAGGAAAGTCCCGTAAGTAGGCGGCATTTACCGATGCCAGTTTCTGCTCGTCGAAAAAGGCCGGCGAAGACTTGACATCTTCCAGCCGGAACTCGTCGATCAGCTCCGCCCGGGAAAGGACCTCCCTGTCACCGCCGGGCGACCACCCGAGCAGAGCCAGGTAATTGAGCATCGCCTCGGGGAGGTAGCCGTCGTCGCGGTAATCCTCGAGGGCGACCTTGTCGCGCCGCTTGGAGAGCTTCTGGCGCGACGCGTTGACGAGCAGCGGCAGATGGGCGAAGGCAGGGCGAGGGCCGAGCTCGAGGGCGTCCCAGAGCAACAGGTACTTCGGCGTGTTCGGCACGTGGTCCTCGCCCCGGACGACGTGGGAAATTGCCATGTCCCCGTCGTCGACGACGTTGGCCAGTATGAAAAGCGGCTGGCCGTTTGACTTTCGCACGCTGAAGTCCTCGATCGAGGAGTTCTCGTAGACGACCTCTCCCCGGATGATGTCGGTCCACGACGTGGCGCCCGCTGTCGGGGGTGCGGAACCGCAGCAGCCGCCCGGTCGCCGGGTCGAGCCCGCGGTCCCGGCAGTAGCCGTCGTAGCCGGGCGGAGCGGTTGGCGGCCTTGTTGCGCTCCGCTACCTGCGCGGCCGGTGCAGTCGCAGGCGTAGACGAGGTCCTTCGAAAGCAGCTGACCGATCGCTTTTTCGTAGAGGTCGCCCCGCTCGGACTGGAAGTATGGGCCCTCGTCCCAGTCGAGCCCGAGCCAGCGCATGGCCCGCTCGATGCCCTCGGTGTGCTCGGCCCGGTTGCGCTCGGCGTCGGTGTCCTCGATGCGCAGGACGAAGGTGCCGCCGCTGCTGGCGGGCGAACAGCCAATTGAACAGTGCCGTTCGCGCACTGCCGACGTGGAAATAGCCCGTCGGGGACGGGGCCATGCGGACACGAACGGCACTCATTCAGATAAAACTAGCCCGGCACAGGCCGGGGCTCGCCGTTGGATGTCAGCTGGCGAGCAGGTCGCGGGCGTCGCTGCCTGCGAGTGCCCGGCGCAGCTTGGTCAAGGCATCGCGCTCGATGCGCCGGACCCGCTCGGCTGTCAGGTCGAGCAGTTCGCCCACTTCGCCCTGGGTGCGGGGCTCGCCCCGGTCCAGGCCGTAGCGAAGCGAGAGCACCCGGCGCTCGTCCTCGGACAGCCGGCTCAGGAAGTCGTCGATCTGAGCGGGCGAGCAGAGCCTGCGCCACGATCTCGAACGGGGACTGAGCGGAGTGGTTGACCACCAGGTCACCGAGGCTCGTGTCACCGTCCTCGCCGACTGCGGCGTCGAGGCTGACCGGGTCGCTGTCGTAGTGGAGCAGCTCGGCCAGGACGCTCTCTTCGATCTCGAGGGCTTCGGCCAGTTCGGCCAATGTGGGCGGGCGGCCGTTCTTGGCCTCCAGCTCTCCCTGCACCCGGCGGGCGCGGCGGATCTCGTCACCGACGTGAGCCGGGATGCGGACGGTGTGGGCCGTGTTCTCGATGGCACGCCCGATCGACTGGCGGATCCACCAGGTCGCGTAGGTGGAGAACTTGAAGCCCTTGCGCCAGTCGAACTTCTCGACGGCGTGGATCAGGCCGAGGTTGCCTTCTTGGATCAGGTCGGAGAGGGGCAGGCCCGACCACTGGTACTTGCGGGCTACGGATACGACAAGCCGAAGGTTGGAGTTGATGAACTGGGTTGTGGCGTCATCGCCAGCGGAGATGGCCTTGCGAAGGTCGCGTTTGGCACGAGGTGTCAGGCCAGTAGCAGTCTCCAGCTGCTCGCGAGCTGTCTGGGCACCCTGGATGACCTGCCCGAGGCGCATTTCGTCTGCCTTGGTAAGCAGAGGAAAGCTCCCGGCCTCATCCAGGTATAGGCCCAGCAAATCCGGGCCAGCGCCCATGGCGCTTCGTGAACCTGTGCGGCGCGTGAAATCACTCATCGTAAGAACCTAACGCTCCAGCTTGGGGGTTTGTTCCTAATTAGGCCTGATGTGACCGAAGCCACATCGCTCCCGCCGATGTTCTACCCGAGGGCGTCTGAACAAAACCACGGTGCGTGTTTTGCATCCCCCATTCTACACGCTCCGCACGCAACGGCAGGAAACGGCCCCGAGCGTGCCTGTTTTGCCCAGCTGGGTGCCACTCTGGCCGACCGCCCCACGCAAACCGAGAAACTTATAATCTTCTGTTAATGTTGCCGCCACACGGGGGAAACGATCGGGACGCAACTTGGGGTCGTGGGAGCTGCGATGGCGTCCGTTCCTAGGGACCAGGCGACCGGAGAGCCGCGCGATGGCGACGATTGGGTCGCCGCTCTGGCGCTACATCGAGGCTCGTTCGTGCCGTTGCACCGCCAGATACACGACCTTGTGCGCCAGGAGATCGTCGCCGACCGCCTCCCCCCGGGCGCGCGCCTGCCGTCCGAAGAGGAGCTGGCGGAGCGCTGGGGTGTCAGCCTCGCCCCCGTCCGCCAGGCCCTGGTCGAGCTCGCAGTCGAGGGGTACCTCGACCGGCGCCGGGGACGGGGCACGTTCGTCCGTCAATCGAAGTTCGAGGAGAAGCTCTCGATCCTCTCCAGTTTCAGCGGGAGCGACGGGCACCACGGGGAGCGTCCCAAGCTAGAGATGTTGTACTCGGGCCTCGCCCCCGCCCCGCGGGAGGTGTCCGATGCGCTCGGTGTGCGAGCACGCAAGCTCGTCCTCATCCAGCGGCTTGCCCACCTGGAGGCGAGCCCGGTGGCGCTGCTGTCGGCCTACCTGGACCCAGCCCGCTTCCCGGGCATCGACAAGCGCGAGCTCGTGGGCGGGTCCCTTTACCGCACGTTCGACACGGTCTACGGCGTCAAGCTCGTCCGGGCCGAAAGCGTCATCGAGGCCGTCCACGCCGGTGACTACGAGGCCGTCCCGCTCGGCGTCGGGACCGGCACGATGGTCCTGCGGGCCGACTCGGTCACCTATGACCGCGACGACGCGGCCGTGGAGTTCTCGAGGGTGCTGTACCGGGTCGAGCGGTTCCGCTTCAGCCTCGAAAGCTACCGACTTGACGACCGGATCCTGCACTTCCCGTCCGCGGGAGCAAGCGGCGCGGTCCCCGACAATGAGCGAACCCGACAATGAGTGAAACGGGCCTTGAGCCTGGCACGGAGACGGGCCGGACGGGACGCCCCGGCCCTGACGTCGTCGTCGTCGGCAACCTGACGATCGATGACATCGTGCACGCCGACGGCGTGACCACGATGGCTGCGCCAGGGGGCAACACCCTCCATGCCGCCGCCGGCGCTCGGATTCTGGGGGGTACCGGTGGGGGTGGTGGCCCGAGTGGGCGCCGACTTCCCAACAGCCGCGCTCGAGCGGGTGCGCGAGGCGGGGATCGACACCCTGGGACTTCGACCCGTCGCCGGCCCAACGGTGCGCAACTGGGTGGTGTACGAAGACGACGGGCGCAGGAGCTGGGTGTACAGGACGCCTCCGGAGCGCAGCGCCGAGGTGGCTCCTCGCCCTGAGGACCTGCCGGCCGAGTGGACCGACCAGCAGGGACGTACCCCGGTCGTCCATGTCGCGGCCATGCCGTTCCCGTCCGCCACCCTCATCGTCGAGCGCGTCCGGGCGAGCGGCCGGGCGGTCGTGACGCTTGATACGCACGAAGCCTGGACGGTGGGGCGGGCCGAGCTCTTGGCCCTGGCACGACAGGTCGACGTGTTCCTGCCCAGCCGTGAGGAGCTGGTGGCGATCGTCGGCTACGACGACCCGGACAGAGCATGCCGGGAGCTGCTGGACGAGGGCGTGCCGGCTGTCGTGGTGAAGTGCGGCGCTGATGGCGTGGTCCTGGCCACGTCTCAGGGCCGGGTGTCGCGCATTGCCGCACCGGAGGTGGACGTGCAGGACGTTACCGGGGCAGGCGACAGCTTCTGCGGTGGGTTCGCGGCCGGCCTGGCCTTGGGGGAGGAGCTGGAGCTCGCCGCGCAGCGGGGCGCCGCCACGGCTGGGGCTGCGATCGGGGCCAGCGGCTCGTTGCGCCTGCTACGGCGCAAGGCGGTGGCGGAGCAGTTGCGCGGCATGGTACGGGCGGGGCTCGCCGGCGAGGACGAAGACGCCCCCGAAGGCCGCTCAGGGCGACGACAGCGACGTGATGGAGCGCGAGATCGCCACGATCCCGGCCGTGATCCGTGCCCGGCTGGACATGTCGGCGCAAGCTGCGTCGAGCGCGGCGCGGCTTTTGGAGTCCGGCGTCCGCCATCTCGTCCTGGTGGGGTGCGGGGACTCCTTCTTTGCCTGCCAGGCCGCCGTCCTGGCTCTCAACCGGCACTCCGGGGCCCGTGCCCATTGCGAGCACGCTCTCGACTTCGCCCGCTACGGGGTCCGCTACCAACCCGGTGCGACGGCGGTGGTGGCCGTCTCTTTTTCCGGCCAGACCGGCCGGACGATCGAGGCAGCGCGCCAGGCAAGAGCCTTCGGTTACCCGGTGGTCGGCCTCACCGGCGATCTCGAGAGCCCGGTCGCCAAGGCTGCGGACTGGGCCCTGTCGGCCGAGATCCCAACCTTCGGGTTTTCGCCCGGTACGAGCACGTACACCGCCATGCTCGTCACCTTGCTGATGCTCGCCGCCGAGCTCGGGGCGGAGGGCGGCGCGGACCGGGCCAAGAGCTACGCGAAGGAGCTGGAGCAGCTACCGGAGTTGGCGCAACAGACGCTCTCCATGGGCGAGGAGGCCTCGTACGCGGCGGCGCAGCGGCTGGTCGGGGCGCGGATGACCACTTTCCTTGGAGCAGGGCCCAACGAGGCGACGGCGAGGTTCGGCGCGGCCAAGCTCTTCGAAGGCGGCCAACAGCTCGCTGTCACGACCAACCTCGAGGAATGGGCCCACGAGCAGTACTTCATTACCCGACCTGGTGACCCGGTCGTACTGATCGCGCCCAGCGGCGCCGCGACGGACAGGGCGGCCGAGATCCTCGACGAGCTCAACTATGTCGAGGCGGCGCCGCTGTTCGTCAGCGACCAGGCGCCCCCGGGCCCGGCGCTGCACCTCCCGCTGTCGGGAGGGGTCGGCGAAGAGCTCTCCCCGGTGTTGGCGTCCCTCCCGCTCAGCCAGCTCGGCCTTCACCTCATGAGGCTGAACGGCAAGCGGAGTTACAACTTCCCCGACGACGACGCCCGGCGGGAGCACTACGACACCATCCATCGCGTCACGATCGGCGAGCCGGCTTGAAATGCGGCTCGGACGAATACCTCATGCCGCTCCCTTTTCGGCCAGGGAGACAAGGCCAGTGCGGCGTCCCGACGCCGCCGGAGGATGCTTAGGGCCGCTCAGCCAAATGAACAGGAGGGTCGTGACATGAGCACAACATCAAGTCCGACGGGAGCCGGGGAGACCAACAGCTCCGGTCGAGGTGTCGACAGGCGGACCTTCTTGCGCTCCGCGCTGGCCGGCGGCGCCGCAGTGGCGGCCGGTGGCCTGCTCGACGCCGTGGCGCCGGGGGCGCTGAGCGCGGGGGCTTCGTCCCTGGCCCGGCCGTCCGCCTTAGCGGCGCAGGCCAAGCGCACCGGCGGCAACCTGAACGTCGGGCTCACCGGCGGCGGGAGCAGCGACACGCTGAACCCTTTCTACGGGGGCATCAGTGCCATCGGGACGGCGCGTGCGCAGCAGCTCTACCAACCGCTCGTCCAGCTGAGCAACCAGGCGCAGCTCCAGTACGTCCTGGCCGAGGAGATCGTGCCGAACGGCTCGACCGCGAACTGGCTCATCCGCTGCAGGCCCGGGGTCACCTTCCACAGCGGGAAGCCCTTTGGCGCAGACGACGTGATCTACACGCTCCAGACCATCCTCAACCCGAAGGCCCCGCTCGGGGGGGCTCTCGTCCTTTCCCCTGTGGACCTCAAAGGGTTGAAGAAGCTTGACAACCTGACGGTCGAAGTACCGATGACGAGCCCGTTCGGGAGCTTCCCCGAGCAGCTGGCGTCCTTTTGGTACTTCTTGTACATCGCACCCGAGGGGTGGACGCAGAAGGACAAGCCGAACGGCACAGGCCCGTTCATGTACCAGAGCTTCACGCCGGGCCAGCGGAGCGTCTTCGTGCGCAACAAGAACTATTGGAAGCCGGGGCTCCCTTACCTCGATTCAGTTACCATCCTCGACTTCCAGGACCCCACCGCCGTCGAGAACGCGCTCGTCAGCAAGGTCATCGACTGCACCGGGCAGCTGAGCGGGGCTCAGATGCAGATCCTTCAAAAGACCCCAGGCATCGTCGCGATCCCATCGCGGACCGGGTCCATCGAGCCTTTCACGATGCGCGTCGACAAGCCGCCGTTCAACGACGTTAACGTCCGCCAAGCCTTCCGTTACCTCATCGACCGTCCAGAGTTCATCGCAACGACGCTGGACGGCTTCGGGACGGTGGCTGCAGACGTGACGTCACCGTACGACCCGGACTTCGACCACTCGCTGCACCGGGAACAGGACATCGATTTGGCCAAGCACCTTCTTGCGAAAGCCGGCTACGCGAAGGGCTTGACGGTCACGCTCTACACGTCGCTGGCGGTCAATTCGAGCGCCCTCAATATGGCGACGGTGTTCAAGCAGCAAGCGAGCGCGGTCGGCGTAACGGTCAACATCAACCAGGTGAGCGCCGGCGACTTCTTCGGCCCGAACTACTACACGAAGGTCCCCTTCACGCAGATCTATTACGACTACTCGCCCTACCTGGGCCAGGTCGCGCAGACATTCCTGCCAACATCGCCGTTCCAGGAGACCCATTTCAACGACCCGAAGTACACGAGCCTTTATTACCAGGCGAACAAGACGCAGAACGCGAGCGTCCGCAAGGAGATCGAGTACGAGATGCAGGTGATCGACTTCAACCAGGGTGGCTACATAATCCCGTGTTTTGTGGACTCCCTGGACGCCTACAGCTCCAACCTGACCGGGTACCAGACGGGCAAAGTCGGCGAGCCGCTCGGGAACTTCAACTTCGAGGACTACGCGTTTTTGTCATGAGCAGCCGTAGGAGCGGTGCGCGGGCGCCACACCCGGTCGCCAAGCTCCTCGTCCAGCGGGTGGCGCTCGGGGTGGTCACGTTGTGGGTGGTCTCCGTGGTGATCTTCGCGGCCACCCAGGTCCTCCCCGGCAACGCCGCCGTGGCCATCCTCGGCCACTCGGCCACGCCGTCCGCGCTGCACGCCCTCGAACGCCAGCTGCACCTCAACCGGTCGGTGTTCGTCCAGTACCGCTCGTGGATCTCGGGGATCCTCGGCGGCCACCCGGGCACGAGCCTGGTAAACGGCATGCCCGTCTGGAGCCTCGTGGGGCCCGCCGCCACCAATTCGGCGGTGCTGGTGGGACTTTCCGGGATTATCGGCACCATCATCGGCGTCGGGCTGGGGGCGGTGGTCGCGTTGCGGAAGGACTCGCTGCTCGACCACGTGAGCTCGGTCCTGGCGCTGGCGGTGACCGCACTGCCCGAGTTCGTAGTGGCGATAGCGATGATCATCCTGTTCGCTACCGTCGTGTGGGACGTGCTCCCGGCGGTGTCGATGGTGCCGCCGGGGGCCAGGCTTGGTCTGAGCCTCGTGAGCTCATCCTGCCGGTGGCGACCCTGGTAATTGTCATCGTGCCGTACATCTTCCGGATGACCCGGGCCGCCATGGTCGAGGCGTTGGCGTCGGACTACGCCGAGATGGCCCGGCTGAAGGGGCTGCCCACCTGGCGGGTCCTTGCCGTCCACGCACTGCCCAACGCCGTCGCGCCGGTTGTCCAGGTGATCGGGCTCAGCTTCCTCTACCTGGCCGGCGGGATCGTCGTGGTGGAGTTCGTGTTCGCCTTCCCGGGCATCGGTTCGAGCCTGGTGAGCGCGGTGAGCAGCCGCGACGTCCCGACGATCCAGCTGATCGTGCTGCTCCTTGCCGGTTTCTACGTCTTCGTCAACATCTTGTCCGATGTCGTGGCCCTGCTGGCCACGCCGCGCCGCCGGCAGCCCCGCTAGCCAGTGGCAACGCTCACCGCTGCCGGTCCGGGCCCTCGGCGGCCCGCCGTCAGGCGCCGCCGCGCCTGGGAGGTGGTCCTACGCCGGGCGGCGTCGTTGCCGCGGGGCCGCTTCGGCCTCGCCGTGATCGGCGTCGTGTTCGCCACCGCGGTGCTCGGGCCGTTCCTGGCCCCTCACTCCGCCACGGCGAGCATCGTCTCCCCCTTTGCCCGGCCATCAGGCAGTGCCCTCTTCGGCGGTGACGAGCTCGGCCGCGACGTGCTCTCGCGTGTGCTCAACGGAGGTTGGGTGCTCCTGGCGATGGCTTTTGCCGCGATGGCGCTCGGTGTCGCGATCGGCAGCGCCAGTGGCATCGCGGCGGCCTACCTGCGGGGCCGTTGGGACACGGTCATCATGCGCACCGTCGACGTGGTCCTGGCGTTCCCCCAGTTGGTATTTGCGTTGCTGCTCGTGTCGATCGTCGGCCCGTCGGTGTGGCTGACGGTACTGGCAGTTGGGTTCTCGCACGCCCCACAGGTCGCCCGGGTGATGCGCTCGGCAGCGCTCGACGTATCCGAGAGGGACTTTGTAAAGGCCGTCGAGCTGCTCGGAGTGAAACGGCGCAAGGTGATGGCCAAGGAGATCCTCCCCAACCTGATCAGCCCTTTGATGGTCGAGAGCGGCCTGCGGATGACCTACTCGATCGTCATCATCGCCGGGCTGTCGTTCCTCGGGTTCGGCCAGGCACCACCGGCTCCGAACTGGGGCACCATGATCAACGAAAACCGGATCGGGCTGGTGTTGAACCCTTGGGCGGTCATCGTCCCCGCCGTCCTGATCGCACTGCTCACGGTCGGCATCAACACGTGGACCGACGCGGTTGCCCGGGTTGCCATCGGGATCGACCGCGAGGCTGAAACGGCCGCCATGCTCGAGATCCCCGCCGTTGCGGAGGCACAGTGAGCGCGCCCGGCAGCGACGGGCCGCAGGGCGCGGCCGGGCCCGTCATGGTCGATGTCGACCGGCTCCGCGTGCGCTTGGCCGGCAGCACGGTCGACGTCGTCGACGACGTGTCCTTTCAGGTCCGGGCCGGGGAGCTCATGGGCCTCGTGGGGGAGTCCGGCTCAGGCAAGACCACGGTGGCGCTCGCCCTGCTCGGCCACACGCGGCGAGGTCTCCAGGTGGCATCCGGCACCGTGCTCGTGAAGGGCACCGACATCCTGAAGGCCAGCAAGCAACAGCTGCGCCAGCTACGCGGAGCCGAAGTGGCCTACGTCCCCCAGGACCCGGCGTCGGCGCTCAACCCGGCGCTGCGGGTCGGGACCCAGCTTTTCGAGGTGCTGCGCGCCCATCCGGACGCGGTGGCCGCCAAGGGTCTCGGGGAGCCGAAGGCGAGGCTTGCCCAGACCCTCGACGAGGCTGGTCTCGGCGGGGTACCGGGCCTGCTCAAGGCGTACCCGCACCAGCTCTCGGGCGGCCAACAACAGCGGGTGGCGCTCGCCATGGCGTTCGCGCTGAGGCCGAGCGTGATCGTGCTCGACGAGCCCACGACCGGCCTGGACGTGACGACGCAGCGGCTCGTATTGGACACCGTCCGGAGCCTTTGCCAGGCCTACGGCGTTGCCGCGATCTTCGTATCCCACGACCTCGCCGTCGTCGGGGGCCTCGTCAACCGATTGACCGTCATGTACGCGGGCAAGGTGATGGAACACGGCCCGACAAACCTGGTTTTCGGGGCTCCCGCCCATCCCTACACCCGCAAGCTCCTCCGCGCCGTCCCCTCCCCGGAGCGCTCCCAGGCTCTCGAGGGGATCGACGGCCAGCCTCCCCATCCCACACGCCGGCCCCCCGGGTGCGAGTTCGCCCCTCGTTGCCCGCTCGTGATGGCGGCCTGCACGGCGGGCCCCATCCCGGTCGTGCAGCTCCCGGGAGAGCACCTCGTGCGCTGCCTGCGGACCGATCTGACCGTACGGCCCGAGCCCAACCGGGCCCCGGAGCTGTCGCAGCCGCCGCGAGCCGGGAGCGACGCCCTGCTTGCCGCCTCTGCGCTGTCGGCCCGCTACGGGACGGCCGAGGTGCTCTCCAACGTCGAGCTGAGCGTCGGGCGCGACGAGTGCGTCGCGGTCGTAGGGGAGTCCGGCTCAGGCAAGACCACCCTCGCCCGCTGCCTGGTAGGGCTGCACGGCTCATGGTCGGGCGAGGTGCGCTTCGGCGGCGAGGTGCTGGCGAGGCAAGCCAGCCGGCCGCTCCCGGCGGGACCTGCAGGCCATCCAGTTCATCTTCCAGAACCCGTACACCTCGCTCAACCCCCGCACGACCATCGGCGGCACCGTCGAGCTGCCCTTGTTGCACTTCTTCCCCTCCTTGACACGATCTGAGCGCGAGGAGAAGGTTTCGCGAGTGCTCCAAGACGTCGCCTTGGGGCCGGACTACTGGTCCCGCTACCCCGACCAGCTCTCAGGGGGCGAGCGCCAGCGGGCCGCCATCGCTAGGGCGCTCGTCGTGTCTCCGGACCTGCTCGTCTGCGACGAGATCACGTCGTCGCTCGACGTGTCCGTCCAAGCCACGATCATCGAGCTGCTGCGACGGCTACAGGCCGAGCGGCACCTGTCGCTCCTGTTCATCACCCACAACCTGGCCCTTGTCCGCTCGATCGCCCAATCGGTGCTGGTGCTGTCCAAGGGGAGGGTGGTCGAAAGCGGGCCGGTCGACAGGGTCTTCGAGCGGCCTGAGGACCCCTACACGGCCCGGCTCATGCAGGACGTGCCGAAGCTGCCGAGGGGCGGGCCGGACGACCGCATCCTCGCCACCTGACCTCGCCCCCTGACCTCGCCACCTGACAGCTGGGCTCTAGCGGCCCGGCCCGTCCAACAGGGCCCTGAGGGGCCCGGCGGCAGCGCCCTCGAGCGCCACCGGGCGCTCGCCGACCAGCGCCGCTGCGGCGGCGGCCGGGACGCCGTAAGCGGCCAGCACCTGTTCCGCCTGCTGGCCCGCCAGCGCGTTCCACCACCGCCGCCCGGCGTAGGCGCGCTCGACCGCGTCGACGTGGCCCACGGCCCGGATGCGGGAGATCCCCCCGTCGGGATAGGCGTCGACGCGGATAAACCTGACAGCCGGGGCCGGCTCGGCCGGCAGGTCGTGGACGGTGTCCGGCTGCAGTTGCGCCCGCGCCAGCAGCTGGGCCACTCCCCATTGACGTCGCCGGTCGACGACCCGCTCACCGACACAGCGGCCGATGCGTTGTAGCGGTAGAACGACGTGTCCAAGACAAACCTCGACACCAGCCCGGCAAACCCAAGGCGGATGAGCACCCAGTCGTGGCCCCGGTCGCGCCGGCGGCGCGTCTCCCACCCCTCGCCCATGTTGCGAGCCTGGTCGGGGCGGTTGAGGACCTGCGCCGTCCCGTAGAAGTCGTCGCTGCTCGCCACCACCAGCCCACCCGACGCCCACGAGGCCAGGTCGACGCTGATGCCGTCGAACCTCCTCGGGTCTTGCAGGGCCAGCCCGTGCACCCGCAGCCGCGCCACGCCGCCGTCGGGCGCTATCACCAAACGCACGTGCGTCCAGCAGCGTTCGTCGCTGACGGCGAGGAGGTTATGGGCGTTGCCGACGAGTTCCTGGTCGGGAACGATCGTCTCCCAGCGGGCCGCCCGGCCGAGGAGGGTGGCCGGGCCGGGGTAGCCCTCGCACCCGGTTGCTTCGATGCGGCAGGTCACCGGGTGGTTCCCGGTGAACGACGTGGTATCGACGTCGACGGCGCTGATAACGCCTTGCACCCCGAGCCTGACGATGGCCCAGTCCTCGCCTGGGCCGTCCCGGCGGCGCCGGGTCTCCCATCCGTCGACGATCTCGCCCCGCGGCCCGTAACGCCCCGGCTGCGGGTCGCAGGGGGCCGGGTCGAGGAGGTGCTCCTTCTCGCCGAAGGACTCGTCGCTTGCGGCGACGACGGTGCCGCCGACCCAGCGCGACGCGAGGTCGCACTCCCCGGCCGCCGGTCCGGGGACGACAGCCGGGCCGGTCGCGGGGGTGGGGTTGCCGGTCACTGCGCCGTCAGCGGCCAGCCGGCGATCGGCTTGGCTTCCGGCCATGCGTAACTCCAGCGCTTGCTGGTCGTCAAGCCGAGGCCGACTAAGGCCTCCGCCAGGCGGACGGCGGCCGCCACGCCGTCCACGACAGGGACGCCCAGTTCGGCCCGGATGGCGTCCTCCAGACCAGCAAACCCGGCGCAGCCCAGGCAGATCACCTCTGCGTGGTCCTCCTCAACGGCCTTGCGCGCCTGCTCCAGGACGGCCCGGGCCGACCCTTGCGGGTCGGCGTCGACCTCGGCGGTCGCCAAGCCGCTTGCCCTTACCGAAGCGCAACGGTCCGAGAGGCCGGCGAGGCGGAGCCGGTCCTCGATGAGCGGCACCGAACGCTGGAGCGTGGTCACCACCGAGTAGCTCCGGCCCACCATCTGTGCGACATGGGCCGAAGCCTCGCATATCTCGATAACAGGAGCTGCGATCAGCTCCTGGAGGCCGTCGCGACCGTGCTCTCCGAAGCCGGCGAGCACGACGGCATCGTACGGCCCTTCGAATGTGACGACGATGTCCATCACTGCCACGGCCGACAGGTAGCTCTCGAACGCCGAGTCCACCGCGTCGGCGCCGAAACGTGGTGTCAGCGCCACGATCTCGGTACCAGGTGACGCCGCACGGCGCGCAGCGGCGGCGATCGTCTCGGTCATGTGCTCGTTGGTGTTCACGTTTACAGCCAGGACCTTCACGCCGCGTTCCTCCTCAGGAGCTGGCCCATGGCTGGGCCGTCGGGGTCGACCCAGCGCCCCCGCAGCATCGTGGCCCGTACCACCCCCGCGAGCTCCTTGCCGACGTAGGGACAAACTGGGTGACGGTGGAGCAGGCGCGACCCGTCCACGACAAATGTCTCCTCGGGCGCCATCACGCACAGGTCTGCGTCGGCCCCGACGGCTATCCGTCCCTTGGCCGGCAGGCCCGCGAGGTCGGCGGGGGCTTGCGCCATCCAGCGCACCAGGTCGGTGAGATGAAAGCCCCTCGCCCGGGCCGCTGTCCACGTCGCCGCGAGCGCGACCTGGAGCGAGGAGATCCCGCCCCAAGCGGTCGAGAAGTCGCCAGTGCCGGGCGATTTCATCTCCGGCAGGCACGGGGAGTGGTCGGACACCACGGCATCCAGCACGCCGGCCGCGAGCCCTTCCCACAGCGCCGTGCGGTTGGCGGCGTCACGGACGGGCGGAGAGCACTTGGCTGCCGTGTCGCCGTCGCCGATCTCCTCGGCGCACAGCAACAGGTAGTGGGGGCAGGTCTCAGCCGTGATGGCCACTCCCTCCGCCCGAGCGGCTTGCAGTGCCGGCAAGGCGGTGGCACTGGACAGGTGGGCGATGTGGGCGCGACCTCCGGTGCGACGTGCCGCGTCCAGGACTCGTGCCACCGCACGGTCCTCCGTCCCCGGTGGCCGGGTCGCGAGCCAGTCCGCATAGTGGCGGCTCGGTTTGGGTGCCGGGACGCCGTCCAAGTCTTCGGCGTGGACCATGAGCGGGACGCCCATACGAGCCGTTGCCGCCAGGGCGAGCTCAAGGCTCCGGTCGTCGACCGGTGCGAAGTCCTCGGCGCCCGAGCCGACCAGGAAGCATTTGAAGCCGACCACGCCGGCGTCCAGCAGCGCTCGCATCGAAGCGAGGCTCGTCGGCGTGACCCCGCCCCAGAACCCCACGTCGACGTGGAGCTGCCCCTCGGTAGCTTGCCGCTTGGCGGCCAGGGCAGCCGGGTCGACCGTGGCAGGGACGCTGTCGACCGGCATGTCGACGAGTGTCGTGATGCCCCCCGCCGCGGCGGCAGCCGTCGCGGTGGAAAACCCCTCCCAAGCCGTGTTACCCGGTTCGCAGATATGCACGTGGGTGTCCACAATGCCGGGGAGCACAACGGCATCAGCTCCGATCGTGACCTCCTCGGCCGCCGGGGAACCCGTACCGAAAGGGAGCAACGCTGCGATCACCCCGTCGCGCACACCGATGGCCCGGGCCCCTCCCGCCCGCCTGCAACCACCCGGTCCGCGCGGATGAGGAGGTCGAGCACACCTTCTCTCAACGCGATCCCGCTTTCAAGGCAATCCCGCTTTCAGGGCAATCCCGCAAGTCTTCTGGCAGCGAGTTCGGCGTACAGGGTTGCCCCGCGAACCAGGACACTGTCATCGAACACTGCTTCGGGTGAGTGATTGTCGGCCAAAGCCATGAGATCTGCGCCGGGCTTGGCTGCCCCGAGGAACGTCATGGCACCGGGCACGGCGGCGATCACGCGCGAGAAGTCCTCCGATATCCCGACGGGATTTGGCATTTCCAGGAAGCACTCCGGCCCAAAAACATCTGCGACCGTGCCCGCCACGAACGCCGCCTCATCAGCCGAGTTGACCGTGAGCGGGAACTGGCTCGCGTACTCGACCTCAACTTCGAGGCCGTGGGCCGCTGCAATTCCTTCGCACACCCGGGTCATACCCGTCGCGATGACCTCTTTGGCTTGCGGGGACAACGTCCTGACAGTGCCTTCGAACCATGCTTTGCCCGGGATGATGTTGAACCTGTTGCCTGCGTGGATCTGGCCGACGGTGATAACCGCGGGGTCAAATGCGCTGACATTATGCATCAGGAACGTAGGAAAGGCTGACACCATCTCGCAGGCGGCGGGGATCGGGTCTTTGGCACCGTGAGGAGCCGACCCGTGCCCTCCCCGCCCTCTCACTGTCACAGAAAAGTGATCGCATGCGGCCATGACCGGTCCCGCTCGGGATGCGAACGTGCCGTGGCTGACCTCGTTTGCTCGTACGTGCAATGCGTACGCGGCCACCGGGACGTGCCCGCTCGCCTCAAGCACACCTTCGTCCAGCATTTTACCGGCACCGTCGAAGCCTTCTTCGCCGGGTTGGAACATGAAGACCACGGACCCGCGAAGGTGCCCCGCCCGCGCAGAAAGAAGGTGCGCCGCGCCAACGAGCATGGCCGTGTGCATGTCATGGCCACAGGCATGCATCGCCCCCTCAGTCTGAGACCTGAACGCCACATCGCTCGCTTCTAGCACTGGCAGGGCGTCCATGTCCCCGCGCAGGAGCACGGTTGGACCGGCAGCGCCGCCACGGAGCACACCGACGACCGAACTGAGCTGGTCGCCGGCGTTCAACTCGATCGGGAGCCCGTCGAGGGCGTCGAGGACCCGAGCCTGCGTGTGCGGAAGGTGCAGCCCGATCTCCGGCGCACGGTGAAGAGCATGTCGAAGCTCGATCAGTTCACGCTCCATCGTCTCCGCATCGTCGATCAGTCCCATGCTCGGCTCCCGTCCGATATGCAAACTTCTTACAGACAGTACCGGTTGAGCGCGGGCCCGGCTCGTTGCGGCGCGCTGGCCACCGGCCTGCGAGCCGTCGCTGCTGAGGTCGTCACCTGGCCCTCCTCCCGGGGGCCAACAGTGTTCACACGGAGGAAACTTTGCGGCTGCTTGCCGGAAACAAAGCGCTGATTTCTTGGGTGGCAGGCAGAGCGTTGTAGAACGCGGAAAAATACGCGCACCCAAGGAGGGCAGTGTTGCAGTCGGAGCGGGGCGGACCAGGCCACTTCGTGAGCAGCCCGGTCCTTGTCATCATCGACATACAGCAGGACATGTTCCTGCCCTCAGAGGCGTCGGGGATCCGCAGGGCCGCGGGCCAAGCCGAGGTCATCGCCAACGCCGAGCGGATCCTGGAGGCGGCGAGGACGGGCAACGTGCCGGTCATCTTCACCCAGGAGGCGCACAGGCGGAGCGGGGTCGACTTCGGACGCGAGCTCGACGGGTCCGAGTCGGTGCACTGCATCGAGGACGAGCCCTCCACTGCGCTGTGGCCGACCCTCGCTCCCCGCCACGGCCAAGCCCACGAGTACCTGGTCGTGAAAAGGCGCTACTCCGCCTTCTTCGGTACCGACTTCGACATCTTGTTGCGTGGGCTGCACGTGGGGACCCTCGTCCTCATCGGGAACCTTACCGATGTTTGTGTCCACTACACCTTCGTGGACGCTCACCAGCACGATTATCGCGTGCGAGTGGTGGAGGACTGTGTCATCGGCTCGAGCACGTCACGCCACGAGGCAGCGCTCGACGCAATGGAGTACCTCCAACACGGCGCCAGGGTGTTCACCGACGCCGTTGTCGAAGCGTTCACATCGAGGGCCGATCTTTCAGCAAGCAATTCAACAAGAAATGCTGTCCCAGAGCTCACGGAGGTTGGTACATGAAGTCGTTCAAGCGCAGGACGAGAGCCATAGGCGCGTCGGTTGGTGCTGCAAGCCTGGTGTTGAGCGTGTGCGCTTCGGCCACGCCGGACGCCTCGGCCAGCGCCAACATTCCCAGGTCCCATACGCTCACCCTGTCGTTCCTGCAGGATCCCGGGCAGCCACCGGACCCTGCGGTCTTCTACGCCGGCCAGGGCCTCCTGCTCCAGGACAACATCTACGACGGCCTTGTCCAGTACGAGCCCGGTACCGCCAAACGTGTGATCGAGCCCGACCTGGCCACGAGCTGGACGGTCTCAAAAAACGACCAGACCTACACTTTCCAGCTCCGCCACGGTGTCGAGTTCCACGACGGGACACCGTTCAACTCTTCGGCCATCGGTCCCTCGTTCAAACGCGACTCGGCCGTCGACGGCGGCCCGGCTTACATGTCGCAGGCGGTGGCGTCGGTCGACACCCCGAGCCCCTATACGGCGGTTGTGCACCTGGCTGCTCCCAACGGTGCGTTCCTTGACTTTTTGGCGTCGCCGTATGGCCCGAGGATCTACAGCCCGACCGGTCTTGCTGCCCACGCCGGGTCGGACAACGACCAGACCTACCTCAAAACCCACGACCTGGGGAGCGGCCCTTACGAGCTCACCCAATCAGACGTGGGCGTGAAGTACCAGTTGAGCGCCTTCCCCAAGTACTGGGGCAAGAAGCCCTACTACACGACGGTTAATCTGCCGGTGATCGACAACTTCAACACCGAGGAGTCCGAGTTCAACGGCGGTCAGATCGCGGCCATGCTCCACGACCTGACTAACCAGGCGATCAAGTCGTACCAGAAAGACTCGAGCGTGGCGGTGTATTCGCTCCCGACACTTCAGTCCGAAGTCCTCTACGTCAATACCAAATCTGGGTTCCTCACCACCGCGGCCCATCGCCTCACCGTCCTGCACGCCATCAACGTGCCCCAAATCGTGAGCGACGTCTACCCCGGGGTGGGGAGCGTCGCCGCCCAGGTCTACCCGCGCAATATGGTTCCGTCGAACATGTCGGTGCAGCACGACGTCTATGACCCCGATGCCCTCAAGAAGCTGGTGGCCTCGCTTCCCTCGTCACAACGCACCCTGACCATCGGCTACGACACGAGTTCGCCCTCTGACCAGCTGATCGCCTCGTTCCTGGTTGCCCAGCTGGACCAGACCGGCCTCCAGGCCAGCTCCGTCGGGTACCCGACCGGCACGGTCTACGGGTGGTCGCCTCCCGGGACGGTCCCGTCGAACGCGCCCGGCCTCCTCGTGGAGTACATCTGGCCCGACGCCTACGACCCGTACCAGAGCGCCCACATCTTCTGGGGTGACAAGGGAGGAGCCAACTTCCTCCAGTGCAAGGTCCCCGGTCTTGACAGCCAGCTGTCGCAGGCACTGTCCACGGACAACGTCCCGCTTTTCGGCAAGGTCGGCAACGAGGAGGGCGCGTCCGGGTGCTTCTATAACCTGGCCGACCGCAACGACGTCTTCGTCGCTCAGCCCTGGCTCAAGGGCCTGCCGCAAGGCCACGTGGTGGCTGCTCCCTACAGCGTGCTCCTCGACGGCCTCTACCCCGGGTAACGCTCGGTAAATGAAAACGCAGAGAAAGGAACGGTTTTATGGACACCGTGCGTGAAGTCACCCACGAGGACCGCGAGTGCGCCCAATCGTTGGCGGACAAGGGAGTCGAGTACGTCTTCGCCTCGTTCATTGACATCACTGGGCGGGCGAAATCGAAGTGCGTGCCGATCGGGCGTGCCGGCGACCTGTTGGCCGGGCACGAGCGCTACACCCCGCGGGGCCTCGGCAATCTCGGTGTGATGACACCCAATGAGGACGAATGCGTGGCGATGCCCGATCCCGAGACGCTATGCATCCTGCCGTGGGACCGCCGTATAGCCATGATGACGGCGGACCTGTACTTCGGGGGGGAGACGCCGTTTGCCCACTGCACCAGGTCGGTCCTGAAACGCCAAGTGGCAGCTGCCAAAGAGGCGGGTTTCGGGATGTGCCTAGGTGTCGAGCCGGAGCTGTACATCGTGCACGACCCCAAGCAGCTAGCGGGGGCACCGGACCGTCCTCGCGGGTACCTCGAGCCAACCGCGTCGAGCGGCCAATTGCGGCCGAGCCCGGCATATGACGTGGAGTCGACATTGGACGCCATGGGTTTCCTCGACCCCATCGTAAAGGCGATGAACGAGGCCGGCTTCGGGGTGTTCAGCTTCGACCACGAAGGAGGAGACGGGCAGTACGAGTTCGACTTCGACTTCGCCTCGGCGCTCCAGATGGCAGACCGCCTCACACTTTTCCGCCTGATGGTCAAGCAGATGGCCAAACAGGTCGGGATGTTCGCAACTTTCATGCCGAAGCCCTACACCGAGTCGTGGGGCTCGGGAGCGCACTTCAACATGAGCCTCGTCGACGCCGACAGCGGCGAGAACGTCTTCCGCGACGCCGACGATGAGCGCGGGCGCGGATGGAGCAAGACCGCCTACTCCTTCGTTGCCGGGATCCTCCGCCACGCCCCTGCACTTTCGGCAGTGTGCACCCCGACCGTCAATTCGTTCAAACGTCTCCAGCCGCGGCTGGCCGACGGGACCGTGTCGTGGGCACCGGTGTGGGCTGCCTATGGCGACAACAACCGCAGCTGCATGCTCCGACTGCCGCGCAACCGGCCCTGCGTCGAGGACCGCTGCGTCGACTCCACGGCGAACCCGTACCTGGCCGCGGCATTCCTTTTCGCTGCAGGGATCGAGGGTGTTACCGAAGGTCTCGACCCCGGTGACCCCGTAGAGGACATCACCTACGAGTGGCAGTCGGGCTCGACGGGCGACGGGACTGCGCCCTCGCGGCTGCCGAGGAACCTCCTAGAGGCGATCGAAGCGTTCGACCAGGACCCACTTGCGGCGAAGGTCTTTACCGCCGACTTCAAGTCCACCTACGTGGCGATGAAGTTGGCGGAGTGGAACGAATACCACGCGCAGGTCACCGACTGGGAGCGTGACTACTTCTTGAGGATGAGCTGAACTGATGGGCGCGCTGCGGTGGGAGGACCTCGCTTGGCCCGACGTCGGCTCCCATCTCGGGTCGCGTCCCAACGAGGTCGGGCTGGTCCCGGTGGGCGCTACCGAGCAGCATGGCCCCCACCTCCCCACGGGGACCGACACCATCATCGCCACCGCGCTCTGCAACGCCGCTTCCGAGCGGACCGGGGCCCTCGTGCTGCCTTCAATTCCGGTCGGCTGCAGCTATGGGCACGGCACCCAGCTCCCAGGCACGCTGTCGGTATCGCCCGAGGAGCTGGCGCTCGTGGTGCGGCGCAGCATCGAGTGGGCCTCTCAGTCCGGCCTCTCGCGCTTCGTAGTGGTGAACGGTCATTTCGGCAACCAGTCGGGCCTGCTTTGCGCGACGGACCACCTACGCCACGAGCGACCTGACTTGCGCACTGCGGTGGTGGGCTGGTGGGCGGTCGACCCCGAGGTACTCGCGACAGTCACGGCCGACGGGGAGGACGTCCACGCCAACCGTGCCGAGACGTCGGTGATGATGGCCATTGCGCCAGAGCTCGTGCATATGGACCGCATGGCCACGGCCGACGACCCCGACCGCACCGGGGATCTGGTGTTCCGGTACACGGCTACGTCGCTCTCCGCCAACGGGGTGACCGGCCGCCCGTCCGAGGCCGACGCCGGTCTGGGCGCGTGGCTGGTGGCCCGCAGCGTCGACGCGCTGGTGTCGCTCATCGAAAGAGGCCGGGCCGAGGAGCCACCCCTAAAGGACCACCAAGCGGCCGGTCCCCTTCACGTCGCGACCGTCGGTGCGCCGCGATGAACCGCACAGCGGCCCCGACGGTGGCGGTCGTCATCGGGCGCGACCCGGCCACGAGGTACTCCGTGCACCGGGGCTATGTGGAGGCGCTCTGGGAGCTCGGTGCAAACGTGGCGCTCGTCCCCGCCGGGCCCGGCGCCGACATCGATGGCGTCGTCGAGCTGGTGCGGTCATGCGGGGCGCTCCTGCTGACCGGGGGGGCCGACGTCGACCCTTCCACCTACGGAGCCGAGCCGACCGGCCTCGAGAAGGGCTGCGACCTTGACCGTGACCGTACCGAGGTGGCTGCCGTGCACGCCGCCCTCGACGCGCGCAAGCGGGTGCTCGGCATCTGCCGCGGGATGCAGCTGCTGGCCGTGGCCTTAGGAGGCACTCTTGTCGCCGACCTGCCCGCTGCGGGGTTCGCGGGCCACGACAACGGAGAACGTGAAGACGAGCGGGTGCACGGCCTGAAGGTGGAGGCGGGATCTCAGGCCGAGACCGTGCTGGCAGGGCAGTCCAAGGTCAACTCGTTGCACCACCAGGCCGTGGCCGACCCCGGCCCGCAGGTGCGGGTGTCGGCCTGGGCGTCCGACGGTGTGGTCGAGGCCATCGAGGCCGACCGGGCGCTCGGGATCCAGTGGCATCCCGAGCGGTTCCTCCTGGGCGAGCCCGGACGATCGGAACCTTTCCGGTGGCTGGTGGCGGAGTGAAGCCGGGCCCCGCTCGTGCGGTTGCCGTCGTGACGGGTGCAGGGCGCGGGCTCGGCCGAGGGATCGCGACCGCCCTAGCCGGGGCGGGCTTCGACCTGGTGCTGTCGTGGCACAGGGACAAGGACGCGGTGAACGAAACGATGTCGTTGTGCGAGCACCTCGGCTCGCGAGTGAGAGAGCTCCAAGGCGATGTCGCTGGCCCGGCGATGTCGGAGGACCTGGTGGCCCTCGCCGTCTCCGAGCTGGGCTCGCTCGACGTATGGGTCAACAACGCAGGGGTGTCCGTGTTCGCCCCGCTCACCGAGACGACCGCCGAGCAGATGGGACGGATGGTCGACGTCAACCTTATGGGGACGTTCCACGGCCTGCGGGCGGCGGCCCGCTCGATGGTCGCCACCGCCACCAGGGGCAAGATCATCAACGTCGCCGTCAGACCTCGGTGTGCAGGCGGCGGCCGGCCTCGGGGGCTACAGCGCCACCAAGTTCGCCGTCGTCGGGCTGACACAGGCAGCCGCACTCGAGCTCGGGCCGGCGGGGATCACGGTGAACGCCGTGTGCCCGGGGACGGTCGAGACCGACATGGTCCTGGCCGAGGAGGAGGCCGAGGCCGAGCTCAAGGGCATCTCGCTCGCCGAGGTGCACCGCCGCTTGCTCGACGGGGTACCGGCCGGGCGGCTCTGCACGGTCGAGGACGTGGGCCGGTTGGTGGCCTGGTTGGCGGGGCCCGACGCTTCGTATGTCAACGGCCAGGCGCTGTGCGTGAACGGTGGGTCGGTGCTGCATTGACCACCTTGGTGAACGATAAAGAGCTACTGCAAAGGCCCGCCCCCGACGACGGCCCTTTGGTCAAGATCGAGGACCTGCGCGTGTCGTTCACCCGCGGCGGGACCAAGGTGCGCGCCGTGCGTGGGGTGTCCCTCGAGATCGGCCCGGGCGAGATCGTCGGCCTGGTCGGCGAGTCCGGGTCGGGCAAGAGCGTCATGGCACTGTCGCTGCTCGGCCTGTTGCCGGACCGGCCGGCTCCCGAGGTGTCGGGCCACGCGGTGGTCTGCGGGGTCGACATGGTGAGCGCGAGCGCGGAAACCCGGCGCCAGGTGCGCAAGTTGCACATGGGAGCGATCTTCCAGGACCCCATGACGTCGCTGAACCCGACGATGCGCGTCGGCCGGCAGGTGGCGGAGGCATCAGGGGACCTCGCCTCGGCCGTCGAACTGCTGCGCTCGGTCGGGGTCCCCGACCCGGTCGCGCGGGCCAGTGCCTACCCTCACGAGCTTTCGGGTGGTCTCCGCCAGCGGGTCATGATCGCCATGGCGATCGCCGGGTCGCCCTCGCTCGTGGTCGCCGACGAGCCGACGACGGCGCTCGACGTCACAGTCCAGGCGCAGATCCTCGAGCTGATCCGCAAGTTGTGCGACGAACTGGGGACGAGCTTCATCCTCGTCACCCATGACCTCGGGGTTGCCTCTCAGGTGAGCGACCGGATCGCCGTGCTCTATGCGGGGCGCATGGCCGAGCTGGGCCCGGCCTCGGAGATCTTCACCTCAGCCCGGCACCCCTACACCCACGGGCTGCTCAGGTCACGCTTGGAGCTCGACACCGACCGGTCGCGACCGGTGACCACGCTGTCGGGCGAGCCGCCTGACCCGAGTGCCCAGCCCCCGGGGTGTGCGTTCGCTCCCCGGTGCCCGAGCAGGACCGACGAGTGCGAGCAGGCGATGCCGGAGATGACCATGCTGTCTGTCACCTCGTCGGTGGCGTGCCTGCACCCTGCCGAGATCGGGGCCGACCCCTACGGGGGGGTTGCAGTGCTCGACGACGTCTGGGCGAAGTCCGAAGACAAGGCGACCGGTGGGCGGGGACCGGCTGTGCTCGTCCACGACGTGCACAAGAAGTTCGCGCTGAAAAAGGGGCGCAGGCACCAAGATTTGTTGGCGCTGCGCGGCATCAGCCTCTCCATAGACAAGGGCGAATCGGTGGCGCTGGTCGGCGAGAGCGGGTGCGGCAAGTCGACGCTCCTGCGGGCGATCGCCGGGCTCCACAGCGTCGACGAAGGCAGCATCGAGTTCGGCAGGGGAGCCCGCCCGCAGATGGTCTTCCAGGATGCGGGGGCATCCCTCACGCCCTGGCTCACCGTCGGGGAGCAGATCGGCGAGCGTCTCCGGGAGGAACGGCTCTCACGGAGCCAACGCAACGCCAAGGTGGCCGAGGCCCTCACCCTTGTCGGGCTACCCGCCGAGGTGGCGTCGACCAAGCCGGTGCAACTGTCGGGTGGGCAACGTCAGCGGGTTGCGCTGGCCCGGGCCACGGTCGTGCCGCCCGAGGTCCTGCTTTGCGACGAGCCGACCAGTGCTCTCGACGTCTCGCTCGCCGCGACCGTCCTCAACCTCATCGGCCGCCTGCGCCACGAGCTGGGCATGGCGGTGCTGTTCGTTACCCACGACCTCGCCGCAGCGCGGATGGTCGCCGACCGTATCGCCGTCATGTACCTCGGGCGCATCGTCGAGATCGGCAACGCCGAGGACCTGTGCGCGCACCCCGCCCACCCCTACACCAAGAGCCTCCTCCAGACGGTCCCGGGCCCGGGCACCAGCACGTGGCGGTCAAGGGTGAGCCGGCGAACCCCCTTTCGCCCCCGCCAGGCTGCGCGTTCCACCCCCGCTGCCCGTCTGCGACCGACGAGTGCGCCACGTCGGTCCAGCTCCTCACCGAGCGGCGCGGTGGCGAACCGAGGGCCGTTGCCTGTTGGCGGGCCTGGGGCCTGTTCGATGGACAGAGAGCTCCCGATGGCGGTCGCTGAGCCGTTCGTCCTGAAGACGCCGCGTAGGGGTCTTGTCCGGCTGCAGCAGGTCAGCGTGGCGAGCCAGCGCGCCGAGCTCGGCGACCGCATCGCTATCTGCGTGTTCGTCCTGCTGGTGTTGTCGGCCTTCGCTGCTCCACTGATCGCCCCGCACAACCCGATCGTGCCGGCAGGGATACCTTTCGGGTCACCGTTCCATGGAGGCGCCCTGCTCGGTTCCGACGAGATCGGCCAGGACATCTTCAGCCGGATCCTCTACGGCATGCGGGCCAGCTTTATCGCCTGCGCCGTGGTCATCAGCTCCGGTGTCGTGGTAGGGGGGGTGATCGGCCTCATCGCCGGGGCCGCCGGTGGTTTGGTCGACAACGCCCTCATGCGCCTCACGGACCTGTTCCTGGCCGTCCCCGGTCCCCTGCTGGCGATCGCCGTGGTGGCCTCCCTCGGGCCGAGCTTCTTCCACACCCTGATCGCGCTGATGATCATCTGGTGGCCCTTCTACGCCCGCATCGTGAGGGCCGAGGTGCGCGCACTGGCGGCCCGCCCGCACCTCGAGGCGGCCCGCCTCGCCGGCGTCAGCCCGAGCCGGCGCGCCCTGCGGCACCTACTGCCCGGCGTGGTGCCCGCAGTACTGGTGACAGCGAGCCTCGACGTGTGCAACCTGATCATCGTCCTGGCACTGCTCTCCTTCCTCGGCCTCGGAGCACCCGCGCCGGCCCCCGAGCTCGGGGCGATGGCAGCGCGGGGACTGCAGTACCTCGACCAGGACTGGTGGGTCCCGGTCATGCCGGCGCTGGCCATCTTCGTGATCGCACTGTCGGCGAACCTCGCCGGTGACGGCATCAGAGACCTGATCGGGGACCGCTGATGGCACGGTTCATCGTCTGATGGCACGGTCGATCGTCTAATGGCACGGTTGATCGCCAAGCGGCTCGTATCGATGGTCTTCATCATCTTTGCATTGGCTGCGGTCATGTTCCTGTTGCAGAAGTTGAGCCGCACCAGCCCGGTGCACGCCTACCTGGGGGCCAACGCGTCGCCCCAGGCGATCGCCAAGGAGTCCAAGATCCTCGGCTACGACAGGCCGATCGTCGACCAGTTCTTCCACTACATCTGGGGCCTTCTCCACGGGAACTTCGGCGAGTCGCTGCGCACGAGGCGACCGGTCCGCACCGACTTGGCCACCTACCTGCCGGCAACCCTCGAGCTGACGCTGTTCGGTCTTTTCCTCGCGGTGGTGCTGGGCGCCTTCATGGGCATGGCGTCGGCGGGCCGCTGGCGCGGTTCGGGGCTCTTGCGCCTCGTGCATGGTGGCCGGCTCGTCCGCTCCCACGTTCCTGCTGGCGCTGCTCGGGATCCTGCTGTTCTTCAACAAGCTCCACTGGGTGCCCCAGGTCATCGGTGACACCAGCTACAACAACGCACCGACCGGCCCAACGCATATGCCGGTCCTCGACTGCCTGGTCCACGGGGACTGGGCGATGGAGTGGAACGCGTGGGTGATGCTCCTGTTGCCCGGTGTGTGCGTGGCGCTCGGCCCGGCAGTGTCGATTGGCAGAGTGCTCCGTACCGGCCTTGTGAACAGCATGCGATCGGACTACGTCCGGACCGCACGCGCCAAGGGGCTCCCGGAGCGGACGGTCCTGTTCCGCCACGCCCTGCGTAATTCCCTCAATGCCGCCCTTTCGATGACCGGCCTGCAGGTGGGGCTCATGTTCGCCGGCGTCGTGGTCATCGAAACGGTGTTCGCCTGGCCGGGCATCGGCCTGTACACCGACCTCAGCATCCCCGCAGCCGACTTCCCGGGGATCAGCGGCGTAACCATCGTGCTCGGGATCGGCTATGTTGTGATCAACACGGTCGTCGACATCCTCCAGAGCGTCGCTGACCCCCGCGTCGTCCTCGAGTAAACACCCGGGCGACCATGACCGGGCCGAGAGAGGTCCCGAGGTGGTTACAGGGCGCTTGGCGCCGCGAGGGCCTCACCCGCAGTGACGCACCGATGGTGGAACGTAGCGACGTGCTCTGGCTCCAGACCGCCACTTACTTCGCCGACCTGCGGGTACCCAATCTGCCGGTTGTGGGGGAACTCGACGCTCTGGACGAGGGACAGGCTTTCAGCGGTATGGGCTCATTCGTTGCTCCCAGGTTCACCTGGGACCACGATATCGACACCCGTCAACAGCACCCCTTCTCATCAGGTACGGCCTTGTCATCAGATACCGCCGTTCTTGAACTGCAGTCGATGTTCCTTGTTGAACGTGGAGAGGGCTACGTCGAGCGCTGGCGGAGGGAAGCCGAGCCGGACCGGGTCGCTGTCGTCGAGTGGCGTGGTGAAGCCCGCCGGCCGCACACAAGGCCCGGCGCCGCTGGCGCGCATCGTGGTGGTGGGCCGACTTGCGGTCGGGGTCTGGCGCTACCCCTCGCTGGGCGCGACCTCGCTGGTCCGCGCGTCCACGGGGTGGTCCACCACCACCACGCTCGGACGGCTCGGCCAGGAGCCGGGATTAGTCGAGGTGATGCTCGACCGTATGGACCAGGGGTACGGCCTCGCCGAAGGGTGGAATCCACAGATGACGTGCTTCGCCCACGTTGAAGTGCAGCGCTGACCTCCGCGACGGCCCGCTCGGCTGCGGCCACGTCGTCGTCGGACCATGGGCGAGGCTGCGTGCTGTGCACCGACACCCATCCGATGAGCTCGTTGCCGGCGAGGAGCGGGGCCAGGATCTGCGCGCTGACCCCGTAGACCTGCAGCAACGCTGCCGGCGGGAAGGGCGCCTCGGAAAAGTCCGGCTGAACGAGCACCCGGCGGTTGGCGGCCAGCCAGCGCACCGTGGCGAGGGCGCGCTGGTCGAGGGAAGAATCCGTCGCAATCGATGGCGTCCCGTTGGCCAGGGCCTCGGCGGCCGTCAGGTCCACCTTCAGCCCGAGCTCGTCAGCGTCCAGCCGGACGGTGGTCCTGTCCGCCCCCGTGCGCCGGAGCAGTTGGTCGCATATCGAGGCCAGCTCGGCGCCGAGCGCGCTCAAGCGAAGATCCTCCGGGGGAGCATGCAGCCCACGACCCAATTGGGCCTGTCCACGATCTCGTGGATACGCAGCTCGCCGATGGTGCCGAGCAGGTTGTAGGCGTCTGCTTCGTCCACCCGGAGCGCCTTTGCCAATGCGTCGGTGGCTCGCAGGGCGCCTTCCCGGCAGGCCTCGAAGAGGTCCGGGCCACACCCGACGAAGCTCCGCATCGGCTCGGCCGTGACGGGGTGGGGCGCGGTGTCGATCACCGGTGCGTCGAGCCCACCCCCTTTTTCGAGCCCGACCCGGACCACCACGTCGGCCTCGCATTCGATCGCCGTGCCGCTCAGCTCGCCGTCGCCCTGCAGCGCGTGGGCGTCACCCAACGACAGCAGAGCGCCTTCGTTCAGCACGGGCAGGTGCACCACCGACCCGGCCACGATGTACTTGACGTCCATGTTCCCGCCCGCTTCGGTCGGGACCACCGTGGAGTACCGGCCCGGCTGCGCCGGGGCTACGCCTATGACCCCGAGCATCGGTGACATGGCGAACTCCACCCCGTTGCCGATGTCGACCGCGCCGCCGGTCAGGTCCCACCCACGCAGGAGCGGCCCTGGGAACTTGTCGTGCAGGAGGCCCAGCCCGGGGATGATGCCCGACCAGCCCCGACGCGGCGAGGCTGATCTCGAGCACCTCGACGGTGACCACATCGCCGGGCTCGGCACCGCTCACCCATACCGGTCCGGTCAGCGGGTCCATCTTGGTGGGGTCCAGCCCGAGCATCGTCTCGGCCGTACTGCTCCTGACCAGCTGGGCGTTCGAGCCGTCGCGCAAGCACAGCTCAACCTCGTCGCCCGGCTTGACCTCCAGCTCGGGTGGCTGGTCACGGTCCCAGGCGTGGTAGGCGACGGAACGTCCCAGATGGGCACGTCCCTGTCCGGAAGTCAAGTGCGAGCTCATGGGGCTCCTCTCGGTTCGGCCCGGCCTGGCCGGGTCCCTAGGATATGTCGGTGCCCACCTCGCGGTCCTCGCTCGAGCGTGCGCTCCAAGCAGTGGCGATGCGCGAGAGCGAGGTGCGGGCCTGGGCTTTCATTGATCCCGTCGGTGCCCGCGCAGCTGCCGAAGCGCTGGACGGCGCCCCGCCTAGGGCCACTGGGCGGCGCCGTCCTTGGGGTCAAAGACCTTTTCGACACCGCCGGGCAACCCACCGAGTACGGGTCGCCCATCTTCGCCGGCAGGGCCGCGACCACCGATGCGGTCGCGGTCAGCGAGCTGAAACGGGCCGGCGCGGTCCTGCTGGGCAAGACCGTCACCTCCGAGCTCGGCGGGTACCACCCGGGACCGACCAGGAACCCACACGACCCGGCCCGGACGCCGGGGGGCTCGTCGATGGGGTCGGCCGCCGCGGTGGCCGCGGGTATGGCCGATATCGCCCTGGGCTCGCAGACTGCGGCTTCGGTCGTGAGGCCGGCGAGCTTCTGCGGCGTCTGTGGGTTCAAGCCGACGTTCGGGGCGGTGCCGACCGACGGGCTGAAGGGGATGGCACCCTCGCTCGACACGGTGGGCTGGTTCGCTCGGGACGCGGCGACCGTTGGCCTCGTGACGGCTTGCCTGGTGGGAGGCGGGCCTAGCACCACGGCCCGCCGGTGCGGACGATGGGCCGCCCGTGATCGGCGTGCTGCGCACCGACCGGTGGGAGGAGGCATCGCTCGGCTCGCGCCGCGCTGTCGACGGGCTCGCCGAGGCGGCCCGTCGTTCGGGGGCGAAGGTGGTCGACCTTGAGATGCCCCATGCGTGGGTCGGCCTGGACGATGTGCATGCGACGGTCATGGAGTACGAAGCGGCCTGCTCGCTCGCGCCCGAGTACGAGCACCACCGCCCGCTGCTGTCGGCGAACTTGCGAGCCATGATCGAGCGGGGCAATGCCATCGCCGCCGGTGCTTATCAAGATGCCTTGGCCACCGCCGTCGAGGCGAGGCGGGTTACCGAGGCGGCCTTCGGCGAGGCGCAGGTGGTGCTGACCCCGGCGGTGCTGGGCGAGGCTCCCGTCGGGCTCGGCTCCACGGGCGACCCGCGCTTCGGTCGCCTCTGGAGCCTCCTCGGGCTGCCGGTCCTGTGCCTTCCGGCCGCAATGGGGACGGCGGGCATGCCCATCGGCGTGCAGATCGTAGGGCGGGCGGGCGCCGACGAGCAGGTCGTCGCAGCAGGAGCCTGGGTCGAGGCCGCACTGCGCTCGTCTCGAGCGGAGGTCGGGCCCACCTGAACATCCTGCCGTGCGGTGGGGGAACGGCCTGTTTCCCGTATGTGAATGCTGCGTAACGAACGACGTCCGGGGCGGTCCGGGGACGGCCGGCCCGCCCGGGCACGTGGTAGGACAGGGCCATGACCGCCACCGGTGCCCGGCGGGTCGTGCTCGTGACCCTCGGCTGGGAAGACCTCCCGAAGCGGTGGTCTGTGCACGGTGCCCCGCCGCAGGAGCGGCTCGTCGAGCCAGTCCCAGGGGTGCTGGTCCAAGTCGACGGCGGGTGGCTGCTGCTCGATACCGGTTTCAACCCGAGCCTGATCCGCGACCCGGCCTTGCGCCGCCGCTTCCATGGCGCCGAGGCCGGGATCGTGCCGTCGTTGCCTCCCGGCGATGGGGACCCGCTCCTCGACGCGCTCGATGCGGTGGGGATCGGCCTCGAAGAAATCGAAGCGGTTGGCGTCAGCCACCTTCACAACGACCATGCCGGAGGCCTGCGCCACTTTGCGGGCAGGCCCTGTCCATCTCCAGCGTTCGGAGCTCGACTACCCGATGGCCCACCCGGTAGCGGCCGAGCACAACGGCATCTACAGGGTCGATTTCGACGACCCGACGATCGACTGGCGGCTCGCGGACGGCGACGCCGAGATCGCGCCCGGGGTCACAGCGGTCCGCACCGCTGGCCACACTCCTGGCCATCAGAGTTTCGTTGTGCGCTACGACCCCTCGGTGGGGCCGGGAGGTTTCGTGTTCGCTTTCGATGCCGCCGACCTGCAGGAGAACATCGACCACGAACTGCCGATCGGCGGGGTTGTCGACTGCGACCCGGAAGAGACCGTCGAGCAGATACGCCGACTGAAGGCGATCGCCGCGGCCGAAGGGCTCAGGCTGGTACCGGGCCACGACCCGGTGGTGTGGCCGGAGCTCACCGAGGAACTGGCGTCGCACCACGGCCTCCTCCCGCCGTGAGGCTCGGGGACGAAGTCGCGGCCTAGGTCGAAGACGTCTAAACCGGCGGCACCGCCACCACCAGGTGGGCTCGCAGCGCCGCCAGGAGCACGCCGGCGGCGAGCGCCGCGGTCTCCGCCCTGAGCACGTTGGGGCCGAGCGCCACGTGGTCTGCGACGGCATCCATCTCCCTGTCGGTCCAGCCACCTTCGGGGCCGACCAGCACCGTGGGAGTGGACAAGGTGAGCGGCGCGCCATCGGGCACGGCAAGGGCGATGCGAGCACGGCCGCCGGCCTCGGGACCGGCCTCAGCCCCGCCAACCGCCTCAGCCTCTGCACCGCCGGCGACCAGCGTGGCAAACTCCATCGGTCCCTCGACGCTGGGCAGCCAGCAGCGCCGGCTCTGCATAGCGGCAAGGCGGGCGACCTCGCGGAGGCGTTCCATCTGACGCTCGGAGCCGCCGGCCTCCCAGCGCGCCACGCAACGGTCTGTGAGCATCACGACGATCCTGTCGGCGCCTGCCTCGGTTAGTTGCTGGACGGCCAAGCCCGGGTGCTCGCCCTTGGTCAGCGCGAAGGCGACCGTGAGGGCCGGCTTGGGCCGGGCCTCGAAGGTCGGGATCTCGAGCGGCGAAAGGTGGCGGCCCGCGCCGGCGGCGGCGGGGGAAGCCCATTCGCAAAGCCTGTAACCACCGAGCCCGTCGGACGCCGACACCAGCTCGCCCACGCGCAAGCGCAGGACGCGTGCCAGGTGGTGGACATCCTTTTCGGAAAGTGCCGGCCGGTCGAGGTCCTCGACGAACACGTGCGCCACTGAGCGGCGCATCCTTTCCCCCTTTATTTGAACGCGCCGCGGATGCGCGAGAGCAGCCCCGCGTCAGGAGGCGCAACTTCCTCGCCACGGGCGGCGGCAAAGCGGCGCAAGAGGTCCTCCTGGGCAGCCGTCAGCTCTGTCGGGGTCTCGACCGACACGGTCACGAGCAGGTCGCCCCGCCCCCGGCGTTGCAGGTGGGGCACGCCCTGGCCGCGGAAGCGAAGCTCCTGGCCGGTCGGGGTACCAGGGGGGACGGTGATCTCCTGGGGGCCGTCAAGGGTCTCCACCGTGAGCTGGGCGCCGAGCGCCGCCTGCGCCATGGTCACGTGCAGGTCCGTGCGCAGGTCCACGCCGTCACGGCTGAGCAGGCGGTGTGGCCGAACCCGCAGGTGCAGGTAGAGGTCACCCGGAGGCCCGCCACGCGGCCCGCTCGAGCCCCGGTTGGAGAGCCGCAGGGTGGAGCCGTCGTCTACTCCGGCGGGGACGTCGACGGTGTACGCACGCTCCTCCATGCGCCGGCCCTGGCCCCGGCAGTCGGTGCACGGTGCCGGTATCTCCTGGCCGGTCCCGCCACAGCGGGGGCAAGGGCTTGATGTGACCATCTGGCCGAGCAGGGACTGGCGCACACGGCGCAGCTCCCCGGCGCCGTTGCAGGTGGTGCAGGTGACCGGTGATGTGCCCGGGCGCGCCCCGGAACCCGCACACGTCTCGCAGGTCATCGCGGCGCGCACCGTGACTTCCTTTTCCGCCCCGAGCACTGCTTCGTGGAACTCGAGGTCGAGCAGAGCCTCCACGTTCTCGCCCGCCGGCGGCCCGCCCTGCCTGCCTTGCGCGCGGCCCGCGAAGGGCCCGGCGGCCCCGCCGAAGAAGGCGTCGAAAATGTCGCCGAGCCCGCCACCGGCGAACCCGGCGAACGGGTCGCCTGTGCGCTCACCAGCGGCACCGAACATGTCGTACTGGCGCCTGCGCTCGGGGTCCTTCAGGGACTCGTAGGCACGGTTGACGAGCTTGAAGCGCTCCTCGTTGCCGGCCGCAGATGCCCCACCGGCGTGGCGGTCGGGGTGAAGCTCCCGGGCGAGCGTGCGGTAGGCGCGCTTGATCTCGTCCTCGGTGGCGTTGCGGTTCACACCGAGGATGGCGTAGTAGTCCTCCTCAGCCACGGTTCGAGCTCCTCTCCAGGTCCCCTAGATCGTCACCGTCGCCGCCTTCACTGAGGGCCCGGCTCAACTTCTTGGACACCACCGCAACAGCGGCAAGGGCCTGGTCGTAATGCATCCTGGTCGGCCCGAGGACACCAACGGTACCGGCCCGCTCCCCGTCTACCTCATACGGGGCCACAACAACCGAACAGTCGGCAAGCGGGAGGATCCCGTGCTCGGCGCCGATCGCCACCGTAAGGCCCCGGTCGAGCACGTCCTTCAGCAAGGTGACCAGGACGTACTGCTCCTCGAGGATCCCGAGCACAGTGCGGATCGTGCCGACCGCCTCGAAGGCGGCAGCCATCCGGGCCGCGCCCCCGACCCAGACCTGGCCTCCGCCTGCGGTCTCCTCAGGGACACGCAGCGCCTGCACGGCGGCTCCTGCCAGCGCGTCGACGGCCAGGTCCCCGCTCAGGGTCAGCGGCCCCGGCTTGTCGAGCGTCGCGCCCACCAGGGACATTGCCGCCGTGGCTGCAGCCCTGTCCACCTGGGTATCAGATACCTCAGCGGACAGCTCCAGCGGGCGCCGCTCGACGGCCCCGTTGCCGAGGACGGCGACGACCAGCACCAGGTGGGTCGAAAGCTTCACCAGTTGCAGCGAACGCACCCGTCCGGGCTCGGGAGCGCTCGGCGCGACGACGACGGCGGCGTAATCGGTGAGCCGGGAGAGGAGCCCGCTCGTCTCAGCCAGCATCCGCTCGAGCTCGCCGTGGGTCCGTGCGAAAAATAACCTGACCAGTTCGGACTGGGCCGCCGCCAGCGGGGCCGGGCCGGAGAGCGAATCGACAAAGAACCGGTAGCCCTTGTCGGTGGGCACTCGCCCCGCGCTCGCGTGCGGCTGGAAAAGGTACCCGTCCTGCTCCAGCACCGCCATCTCGTTGCGCACCGTCGCCGGTGAGACCGCGAGGTCTCCTAGTTGCGCGACGAAAGACGAGCTGACCGGCTGGGCTGTCCTTATGTGGGACTCCACGACGGCCCGGAGGATGGCTGCTTTCCGTTCGTCCAGCATCTCTGGCAGTCAAGGTTACCGAGTGCTAGCGGTGCACTCGTACGTACCCTGATTGGGCCATGTCGTCGCCAAGCCAGTTCCCGGCCCAGGTGGCGGCTTTGCTCGTTCGTACCAAACCTGACTAACGTAGTCAAGATTCGTCTTCCCAACTGGAGGAACTCGTGCCTGAGCAGCTCATAAGCCCCCACGGGGGGCCCCTTGTCGACCTTGTGGCCAAGCCCGACCGTGCGGCCGAGCTGAAGGCGCAGTCCAAGGACTGGCCGTCATGGGACTTGACGCCCCGTCAGATCTGCGACCTCGACCTGCTTGCCAACGGCGGCTTCTCGCCGCTGCGGGGCTTCCTCGGCGAGGAGGACTACGAGGCGGTCTGCGACAGGATGCGCCTCGCGGACGGCACGATCTGGCCGATCCCGGTCAACCTCGACATACCGGAGGAAAATGCGGCCGCCCTCGGTGAGGGTGCGAGCCTGGCGCTGCGGGACCCCGAGGGCGTCATGCTCGCCGTCCTTCACGTGTCCGAGCTCTACCGGCCCGACCGCGAGCACGAAGCAAAGCGGGTGTTTGCCACCACCGACAAGGCTCACCCGGGCGTCTCGTACCTCCTGGGCAAGACCAACCCCGTTTACGTCGCCGGCGAGCTCGAGGTGATCAGCCCTCCGTTCCACTACGACTACAAGTCCCTGCGGCTGTCCCCGGCACACCTTCGCGAGCGTTTTTCTGAGCTGGGTTGGGATAAAATCGTTGCCTTCCAGACACGCAACCCGATGCACCGCGCCCATGTCGAGCTGACGCTGCGGGCGGCGCGCGAGCTCCAGGCCAACCTCCTTGTCCACCCCGTTGTCGGGATGACCAAGCCGGGTGACGTCGACCATCACACAAGGGTCCGCTGCTACCAGGCCGTGATGAAGGGCTACCCCCACTCCACTGCCACGCTGGCGCTGTTGCCCCTGGCAATGCGCATGGGCGGGCCCCGCGAGGCTGTCTGGCACGCCATAATCCGCAAGAACTACGGGGCCACGGACTTCATCGTGGGCCGCGACCACGCCGGGCCCGGCAACGACTCGACCGGCAAGCCTTTCTACGGCCCGTACGACGCCCAAACCATGCTCGGCGAGTACGCCGACGAGCTCAACATCGGCATGGTCCCCTTCCAGCAGATGGTCTATGTCGAAGACCGCGACGAGTACATGCCTCACGACGAGGTGCCGACCGGCACTCGGGTACTCGACATATCGGGCACCGAGCTGCGCAAGAGGTTGGCGGAGGGCCGTGAGATCCCGTCGTGGTTCACGTTCCCCGAGGTTGCCAAGGAGCTTCGCCGGAGCTACCCGCCCCGCGCCCGGCAAGGCGTCACGATTTTCTTCACGGGCCTGTCCGGGGCCGGCAAGTCCACGATCGCGACCATTTTGCTCACGAAATTGCTCGAGGAGGGCGGGCGGCCCGTCACGCTCCTCGACGGCGACGTGGTCCGCAAGCACCTTTCCTCCGAGCTTGGTTTTTCCAAGGAGCACCGCGACATCAACATCCGCCGGATCGGTTGGGTCGCCTCGGAGATCACGAAGAACGGTGGGATCGCGATATGCGCCCCGATCGCCCCTTACGAGTCGGTGCGCCAGGAAGTCCGTTCCATGATCGAGCCGCTCGGAGGGTTCATCCTCGTGCACATTGCGACGCCGATCGAGATTTGCGAAAGCCGCGACCGCAAGGGCCTGTACGCGAAGGCACGCGCCGGGATCGTAAAGGAGTTCACAGGGGTTTCTGACCCGTACGAGGCACCTGAGCATGCCGAGGTCCGCATCGACACGAGCCACCTGAGCGCCGAGGGGGCTGCCCAGCACATCATCCTCCACCTTCAGAGCGAGGGCTACCTAGGCAGTCCCTCCTAGGGCGTCCATCCTGGGGCGGGCGCCACACCTCAGTTCTCACGCCTAGCGTGGGGAGATGACCGAGGAGGGCGGCACGGGCGAGCGCGGCACAAGCGAGCTGAGCCGTCGCCGGCTGCTGCGGCTAGGGGCAATGGGCGCCCTGGCCGCCGTCGGTGCTGGTTACGGGCCGAGGACCAGGGCTGTGGCTGCCGCCCCAGCACGGTCCCCAAAGCCAAACTGGGCGAAGCTCTCCGGGCAGTTGAGCGGGCGCCTCTCGCTGCCCGGCTCGCCCAGCTACCCAATCGACCGCGAGCTGTACAACCCGCTGTTCGACTCGACGCGTCCGGCTGCGATCGCCTTTTGCGCCAGCACGAGCGACGTTGCACGCTGCGTTACTTTCGCCCGGGGGGTGGGTTTGCCCCTCGTCGCCCGGGGCGGCGGCCACAGCTACGGCGGCTATTCCACGAGCGGGGGCCTCGTAATAGACGTGAGCCTCATGTCCCATGTGGCCCTCTCGGCGGCTGCGCCGAAGACCGCCCGGGTAGCCACGGTTGGGGCGGGGCCCGCCTCATCGACGTGTACTCAGGCCTCGAGCAGCAAGGGTTTTCCATCCCGGCCGGTTCGTGCCCAACCGTCGGGATCGCCGGCTTGGCCCTCGGCGGCGGGATAGGGGTGATGGACCGCCTTTGGGGCCTCACGTCGGACAAGATCGTCGGCCTCAAAGTCGTCACCGCGGCGGGCGAGATCGTGACGGCCGATGCCGCAAATAACGCCGACCTTTATTGGGCTTGCCGGGGTGGGGGAGGGGGCAACTTCGGCATTGTCACCGAGTTCCGCTTTTCTACGTTCCCGCTGACCGAGACGGCGTTGCTCTTTGCTACCTGGCCGTGGGAGGCCGCTCGCCAGCTCCTGCCGGCTTGGCTGGAGTGGGCCCCGGCAGGGCCGGATGCGCTTTGGTCCAACTGCATATTTGAAGCCGACCCCGGCGCAGCCAACCCGCATGTCCAGGTGGGCGGGGTTTGGGCAGGGAGCGCGGCGGGAGCGCAGGCCCAGCTGAACAGGCTCATCGCTAAGGCGGGCCCGCCGAGCAGCCAAGAGATAGGTCAAAATGCGTTCGAGGACGCCATGTACATCGAAGCGGGCTGCCGCGCGCTGTCCGAGACCGCCTGCCACCTGCGCGGCAAGTACCCGGGGGGCACGCTGCCGAGGACCATTACCGTGGCAAAGTCGGACATCTTGAACGACCATCTGAGCGACGCCGGCGTTGAGGCCGTGTTGGCCGGGATCGAGCGGCGCCAGCCGGAGGGCGGCCCGGGTGGCGTCGTTTTTGACTCGTGGGGCGGCGCGATAAACCGGGTGGCGGCGGGTGAGACGGCCTTCGTGCACCGCAAGGCGCTTGCCTCGGCCCAATACGCCGCCGTCTACTCCCAAGGTGCCCCGCCCGCCGACATCGAGGGTGCACGCAACTGGATGAGCAACTGGCATGCCACACTGCGGCCTTACGTGAGCGGCGAGGCTTACCAGAACTACATCGACCCCGCTTTAGCCAACTGGCAGCACGCTTATTACGGTGCCAACTTCACCCGGCTCCGCCAGGTCAAGTGCAAGTGGGACCCCGACGACGTGTTCCATTTCGCACAGAGCATCCCGCTGCCGCCCAAGAAGTGACCGGGGTACGTACATTGTCTTATTGATTGAGAAGACTTCCTCAATCAAGACCAAACTGCGCAAAGTGGGATGGCATAGACCCGATCGCCCAACTCATAGACGGCGGGCCCACTATGGATAACGGCGCCAGCGATGAAGTCATTGCCTAGCTGGTCTCTGAGCCAGAACAAGTGCTTCGCATCGCTCTCAGTCGGCGCCGAGCCGGCTTTGAACTCCAAACCGACCACACGTCCTGCACCGAGCTCTACGACAAGGTCGACCTCGCGACGACCGCCCTCCTCGCGCAAGTGATGGACTGCGGGGCGAGGTTGGTTCAAAGCCATCTCGGATCTCAATTGCGCGACGGCGAGTGCGTCAAAGCACCGACCGACCAACCCGCCATCACCAAGGATGGTCGGCGCGTCGAGCCCCGCTGCCGTGGCGGCGAGACCCGAGTCAACCATGTAGCGCTTTCCCTGCTTCACGAGCCTGTTTAGACGATTAGTCGCCCAGGCCGGTACGACGTCGAGAACGTAGAGGTTCCTGAGGAGTTGGTCATAGCCAGCCGCGGTCTTCGCGTTTACGTCCGCGGCCCGGTAAAGGGTCGCGTCGGATGGGACACCTGCATTGTTCAGTGCTAGGACGGATACGTACCGGCGGAGCTTGATGGGGTCCTTCGCCGTATCAAAGGTCGAAGCATCACGGGTAACGAGGTCGTCGAGGTAGCTCGTCAGCCAGATCGTCCGTGCCCTATGGGTACGTTCGCGATATGCGACTTCGGGGAAGCCGCCTCGAAGCGCCATCGCCACATAGTCGTCGATAGTCGGGGCGCCCGGCGGCACGATCAGCTCTCCAACGCCCGAAGTGGCGAGGCGCGCGAGGAAAGACGGGCGACCAAGGTCGAGTTGTGGCTGTAGTTCCCGTTCGACGAGGGGGTACAGGCTCATCCGGACGATTCGTCCGGTACCAGCCCACGTCTCGTTGCCAAGTTCGGCGCGGACACTTCCGGTGAGGACGAACTGCCCAGGTGTGGCGTCACTATCGACCGAGCGCTTGACCGCGGCGAGCACCTCGGGAACCTCCTGCCACTCGTCCAGCAGCACAGGTCGGGTAGCCCGACGCAGCGCCGCATCCGGGTCAGCTCTATACGAGGCGGCGGTTCCTGGCTGGTCAAGGCGGACGATCTGGTCAACGTGCCGTGCAGCAGTCGTCGTCTTTCCTGTGGCGCGCGCACCCGTGATCATGACTGCCGGAAAGTCGGCGCACAGCTCCGCAAGGTATTGATCAGCCATCCGCGGACGGTACGAGGAGGTGTTGCTCACAACGGCCGGCGCTGCCTTAAGAGGGTCATTACCAACATCACGCGACTGAGACTACCAATTTCACGCGTCGAACACTACCAATTTTACGCGGTCAGGCGACAGTCGCGACCAGAGAAGAACCAACCGTCCCACCCCTGTCGTAGATTCATCCTCGTGGAGCGGAGGCCCTGGCGGACAGTGGACGCGGACCTGCTGCGTTTCACAACCACCGACCTGCGGGAACTGCACCTGGCGATCATGACTGCTTTCGAGGAGGCAGCCGTGCTCGCTCCTGCCCTCAACCTGGACCAAGTCCGCTCGGCAGTGGCCACAGTCGGTTGGGACGACCCAATCGAGGATGATGTGCTACAGCGCGCCCTTACAGCCTTGACCGGATGGGGCTTGTTGGAGGCCACCCAGGACCATTCGGCCCGGTACGCCACGCCCGAAGAGTTCGAGCGGAAGAACCTCCAGTGGTCGCTCACCTCTCGCGGCGAGGCCGCCATTGCCGGAGTGCTCCACGCTCTCGATTCCCTTCGCCACGCCGTCGGCCTGCAGACTGCTGTGCTCGATGCCATCGGTGACGACTTGACCGACCTGGCCGAACTGGCGTCCCGGCCCCGGTCCCCGGCAATCGATGCCCGCCTCCATATCACTCTGTCTCAGGTCGAGCGGCACCTTGCCGCCCTGGTGACAAGCGTCCGCCAGTTCAACGGCCACCTGCAGCGGCTCCTGCGCGAGGACGGCACCGACGACGGCATCTTTGCCGACGTCAAGCGACGGACCGTTAGCTATCTCGAGGAGTACGTGGAAGGCGTCGAGCGCCCTCATCGCCGCCTGGTCACCGCCGTGGAGCGGGTGGAGATCCACGGCCTAGCCTCAGTACTCGACCGGGCGTTGACCGGGGCCAACCTAGCGCCGGTCTCCGGCGGTGACCCGGGGCCTGCCTGGCTCGCCGAACGTGAACGACGTTGGGAGGCTCTCCGGGCCTGGTTCTCTCCGGCCGGCTCCAACCCTCCTCTCATCTTGGGTCTGCTCGATGTGGCCCGAACTGCCATCATCGAGCTGCTCAGGGTCCTCGAGCGCCGTTGGGACAGCCGTCGGCGTTCGGCGTCTATCGCGCACGATTTCCAGGCCCTGGCCCGTTGGTTCGCTTCCGCGCCGGGCGACGAGGACGCCCACCGCCTATTTGGGGCCGCCTTCGGGCTGTGGTCCTCGCGCCACGCCCATATCCGGGCGGGCGACGGTGATGAGAGAGCGCCGACGACGTCGTGGCTGACCGCCTCCTCCGCCGAAGTCGCGCCAGCCCTTCGCACCTCCGGCTCGCTCGTTCAGCGAGGCCGGGTAAGCCGGATCGGCGACCCGTCGGACGTGCGCGCCTATCGCCAGCGGATCCAGGCCGAGGCCTTGGCTGCCCACGACGAACTCCGCACCGCTTTAGCGACGAACGGGACGGTCCGGTTGTCGACCTTCGGCCGCTTACCGGCTAGCTCGTTCGCCGAGCTGCTGGTCCTCCTGGCCGTCGGGTTGGACGCCCCCCTGGGTAGCGACGGGGCGCGACGGGCATTGTCGGCCGATGGGAGAGTCGAAGTGGTCTTGCGCCCCCCACGGGACAGCCTCATGGCGTCGATCTCGACCGGTACAGGCGAGCTGTGCGGTCCGGACTTCCACGTGTCCATCACCCTCACCGATGACGAGAGCTCCGAGGGACAACAGGACGAGCTCGAGGAGGCAGTCGGTGGCTGATCCCGCGTCCGTGCTCGACGACCACCTCGCCTCGGAGCGGTCCGTCGCAGCTAGGAGCCTGCTGGCTAATCCGCTCCTAGACGCCGGCAACGACGCGGACGCCTTTCGTTCGGTGGTAAGGCACGCACGCTGGCTGACAGAGTTCTTCGAACAGACATGCGGATGGGCCCTGACGGTCGATGCCGCCTCCGGTTTCGCCCGACTGGCCAAGCGAGCGGTCGAAGTAGACGTTACCCGGCCTCTACGCCGCCGGGGCGACGAGGCTCCCTTCGACCGACGTCGCTACGAATTGCTCTGCCTGGTCTGCGCCGAACTCGTCCGTCATCCTGTCACCACGGTCGGCCTACTGGCTTCGGCGATGGTCGGGGCGACGGGCCTCGACACGGGGCGCTACAGCGAGCGCGCGGCATTCGTCGATACACTGCGTGCTCTGCGATCGTGGGGTGCGCTGAAGGTGATCGCAGGCGAGGTCGACGCTTACCTCGATAGCCAGCAGGCCAACGCGATCCTCACCGCCGACACTACCCGGCTCCATCGCCTGCTGGTCAGCTCTACCGCGCCAAGCTCACTGGCCGGCGACCTCGACTTCGACGCGGCGCTCGAGCGGATGCTCGAGGAACCCCGCTACGGGCCAATCGGCGAGCCCGAACCTGGCCAGCTGAGCGATGAAGCCCGCAACCGCTGGGCTCGGCACCGCCTCGGCCGACGCCTCTTGGACGACCCGGCTGTCCACTTTGACGACCTTGCCCAAATAGAGCGGGTCTACGTGGCAAGCATGAGTGGACGGCGTTGGCTACGCGAGCGGGCGACCGAGGCCGGGTTCGAACTCGAGGAGCGGTCCGAGGGCCTTTTGGCGGTCGATCCAGACGGGATCGCCACCGACATCCGTTTTCCCGCCCCGCTCGGGCATGCCTATCAATTGGCCCTGCTTCTCGCCGACCGTCTCATTACTACTGGCTCGGACGGGCGGCGCAAGCTCGGGCGGCTGGAGCCTGACCAGCTGAGGGCCGAGGTGGACGCGGTCTTCGTCCGGTTCCCCGGCTGGGCTCGTGGTCAGCGCGAGGAGGGCGGGCCACATCGCCTGGCCCGGGAAGCGGTAGACCTGCTGGTGTCGTTCGGTCTAGCCCACCGGGAGCCCGATGGCACTGTGGTCGCGCGCGTCCGGCTATCGCCCGCTACCGGGTTACCAACCCGGTGGTGAGCGGGGCCATGAGCCTGTTCGAGGAGGAGATTTGAACGAACCCTTGACGACCGTCACCGTAGAGGACCGCTGGCGCCCTACCCGGGCCGGCCTGGTCGGGCTGTGGCGGTACTGGGACGAGACGTTTACCTTTCACCGCGGACGGCTGCTGCTGCGCGGGCCCGATGGGTCCGGCAAGTCCATGGCCCTCGAGCTTCTGCTCCCGTTTCTCCTCGACGGTGACACGTCTCCTTCCAGGCTCACCTCGTCATCCAAGCCGCGGGGCCGGCTGTTTGATCGTGTGATGACTGGCAGCACCGAGCCCTCCCGGATCGGTTTCGCGTGGGTGGAGTTCGCTCGCGGGACCGAAACCTTCACGGTAGGGGCGCGCATCCGCGCTGCGCAGTCCACCGGGAGAGCCGAGGTCGACTTCTTCACAACGTCGCAGCGCGTAGGCCTCGATCTCGGTCTCCTCGACACCAGCCGCAGCCCGCTGTCGCGCAAAGCCCTTGTGGAAGCGATCGGACCTGCTGGAAGGGTGTACGACTCGGCCGAGGAGCACCGTGGCGCGGTGCGGGAAACACTCTTCCCCGGCTTCAGCGCCGACCGCTACGACTCGGTCATCGGGGCGCTCCTCGCGCTACGAAAAGAGAAGTTGTCTCAGGACCTCGACCTGGTCAAGCTTTCGGAGGTGCTCTCGGAAGCGCTCCCGCCTCTGGACGAACAGGACATCGCCTCGGTGGCCGAGGGTTTCGAGCGCCTAGATCGGCGCAAAGCTGAACTGGCTTTCCTCGACCGCGACCTCAACGAGGTACACCACCTGGCCCGCTACCAGCGGGACTACGCCCGGTCTGTGTTGGCCGGGACCGGCTCCGACGTGCGCAACGCCGAGACGCGCCGCGATGACGTCACCCGCCGTGAGCGCGAGGCCCGGGAGGAGTTGGATGCGGCCCAAGGACGGGCCACAGAAATGACAGCCGAGCGCCGGACGATCGAACAGCGCCAAGAATTGATCCGGGTGGAAACGGACGCTCTCAAGGACAGCGGTGCCTACCGAGAGGGTGCTGGCCTGGCGGACCTGCGTTCCCAGGCTGGCCGCCTCCACGAGCACGCCGACGCCGCCACACGCCGGGCCTTCGAGCGGCGGGGCGAGCACGAGCAGGCGGCCGACGAGCTGCGCGGGGCGGGCGAACGAAAGGAGGCGGCGAGGGGCAACTTGGAGCGCGCCGGAAATGACCTCCACCTCGCCGCCCAGGCGGTCGGAGCCTTGGCGGCGACGAGCGAGGCAGAAGCGATCGAGGATCCCGACCAATCCGAGATCCTGCTCCACGCGTGGGTCAGAACCCGTCGTTCGGCTATCGCCGAGGTGCGGACAGCCCTCGATGCTCATGACGAGGCTGTGGTCCGACGGCGGTTTTTCGACGACCAGTTCGTCTCGGACGAGGTGGTTGTCGAGGATCGTCAGCGGGCTCTCGACGGGGCCCTGGCGACGGCCTCCGACGCTGCGTCCTCCTACGCGACGGGGGTCCGGGCTTGGGCCGAGGGATGTCAGAGCCTCGGCCCAGCCCGGATGGCCTCGGCCTTGCCCCAGCCTCCGCAAGACCCGACGAGCGTCCTTGCCAGTGTGCGTCAGATTGAGGCCGAGGCTCGCTCGGAACAGGCCGTGGCCCGGCGGCTGCTACAGGACAGCCGGGACGCGCTCGCCGACCAGAGGACGGCGCTCCGGGAGGAGCGCGCTCGTTGGGAGACCGGAGATGTGGTTGACCCGGAGGGACCGCGGTGGCGGTCCGACCGGACAGGTCGGCCAGGGGCGCCGCTCTGGCGGTTGGTGGATGTCTCGGCCTCCGCGGCCGGCCCGGACGTCGACGGGCTGGAAGCTGCGCTGACCGCGGCCGGGCTGCTCGACGCTTGGGTGGGTGCCGACGGCCGAGTCGAGCTTGAGCCGGGCCGAGCCGACCTGGCTCTCGGCATCAGCAAGGTAGAGGGGCCCAGCTTGGCATCTTTGCTCGCTTCGGTTCCCGAGTCGGCCGAGCGGCACGGGGTCACGGCTCAGGTCGTTCACGGTGTCCTGAGCTCCATTCGACTGATGCCGACGGCTCCGACCGGTCCGGAAGTAACCGCAGTCCTCGACTACCGAACAGACGCCGAAGTATGGGTGGCGACCGACGGGACTTACAGGCTCGGCAACGCCGTCGGCCGGGGACCGCTGCGGCCGGCCCAGGTCCTGGGGGCTCCCGCCCGAGAGCGGTACCGGCTGAGCCGGCTGGCCGAGTTGGACGCCGAGCTGGCCGACCTGGACCGTCGCGAGGTGGACCTGGACGGCCGCGAGGCCGACCTGGACCGCCGGCGGGCGGCGCTCGACGCCGAGCTGGCCGCCCTGCCCTCCGGTGACCATGTGGTCGACGCGATCAAGGAGGCCGAGGTCGCAGCGGCACGGCTCGACGAAGCCAAGGAGCGCCTAGAGAAGACCCGTCAGAGCCGGCAGGAGGCCGTGGGCGCCGTACGAGCCGCGCTCCACGAGCTCACCGCCCTCTCCGCGCGCCACGGCCTACCGTCCGATCGTGGCAACTTGGCCCATATAGATGCGGACCTGGACCGGCTCTGGGAGATGGCCGTGACCTGGTCGCGGAGAAGGCGCGATCTTCGCGCCGCCACCGAAGTGGAGCAGCAGGCAGAGCACCGCGCGACCAACACTGAGAAGGCCGCGGCACACGCTGCCGCAGACGAGCGCCTCGCGCGAAGCGAGGCCGAGGAGGTCGACCGCCGGGTTGCAACGTTGGAGGCGTCGATCGGTGCCGAGTACGCCGACATCCTGCGGAGCATCAGCCAATTGGACCTTGAGCATAAGGCCAACGCCAGTCGGGCCAGGGCCCTGGCTGATGAAGCAGAAGCCCTGCAGAACAAGGTGGGTGAGCTGCGAGCCAAGGTGGAGACGGCGGCCCAGCAGCGGACCGAGGTCGAAGCCCACCGTGAGGGGGCGCACAGGCGTCTGGTGGCGGGCCTAGCGGCGTTTGCTGCCGACGCCGGCGTCGATGGCCCCGGGCAGTTGGACACCGCCACTGGAGTGCTGGCCGCGGCCCGGTCCCTAGCCGTGGCCCTAGACAAGGTGGACGGTGAGCCCCAGGTCATAAGGCGCCTCGCAGAGCGGGTCGGGGAGCGAGTGCACGCGGCACAGGCTGCCTTAGGGGCTCGGGTGGACTTCGACCGGGAGCTGGCCGACGACGGCTGGTGGGTGTTGCGGACGGCAGCCAATGGGATCCACCGCCAGGTAACTGATCTGGCGGCGGCACTCCGGAGCGAGTTGGCCGAGGGTCGGGCCGAGCTGGCCGAGGAGGAGGAGCGGCTCTTCGAGCAAACCCTTGCGGGCAGCGTCCGTCGGCCCTGGCCGATCGCATCCGCCACGCCAACGCGCTCGCCGACTCGATCAATGCCCAGTTGGCCGAAATCCGCAGCGCCGCTGGAGCGGTGCAGGTCCGACTGCGGTGGGAGGTCGACCCTGAACAGCCAGACGCAGTTAAAGCTGCCCGGTCCCTTCTCCTGCGCGACCCGGCTGACCTGTCGGAGGGGGAGCGGTCATCCCTGCAGGAGTTCGTGCGAGCCCGGGTGGACCAGGCCAGGGCCGAGTTGGAGGCGAACGCCCCCTGGGAAGCACGACTGCGCGAAACCCTCGACTATCGGGCCTGGCACCGGTTCAGCCTCCAGCTGGCCCACCGGGATTGGGAGGGGTTCGTGCCGGCCACGGCCCGACGGTTACAGAAGCTCTCGACCGGTGAGCGCTCGATCGCTTTGCACCTGCCGATGATCGCCTCGGTAGCTGCGCACTACGTCGGAGACAAAGGGCGGCCTTCGTGTTGTCCGCGGTTGATCCTCCTCGACGAGCTTTTTGCAGGAGTGGACACTGCCAACCGGGCCCAGCTGTTCGGCACCTTCACCACGTGGGACCTCGACGCCGTTTTTACGAGCGACCACGAGTGGTGCCAGTACGAGACCCTGGACGGCATCGCGATCCATCACCTGCACCCGCCGACGGGCGACGAGCCGGTCACCTCCACCCGCTTCACGTGGGATGGCCGCAGGCGACTGACCGGGCCCTCGGCGGCCTAAGCGGATGGTCAGCTCAGCCGCGGCCCGTATCGACCGGCCAGAGCTGGTCCCTCTAGTCGATGAACTGGCCCGGCGCTTCGGCGAAGGGACTACGCCGGTCGCGATCACGCTGCGAGACGTCCCAGAGGCGACCCTGCGGGCCGTGGCCGATCTCCTCGGCACTGACAGGGCCCTACCGTCCAACCCGAAGGTGCAGATGAAGCGCCTAGCTGCGGCTCTGCGGCTCAGCTCGCCCAACGAGCTCAGATGTCTGATCGAGGAGATCCGTGGCCCGGTCCCCGACCGCCGGGCCGCCCGGCTATCCGAACGGACCGCCCGCCGCTGGACCTGTGGTCGTGGCTGAGCTTGGAGGCGGCTGCCCTCCGCCTGGGTGACGACCCGACAGGGCTTGCGCCGTGGGTGGACAATCAGCGGGCGGCCGGGATCCGGGGAGGTGTAAGTGCGCACCGCAGGCGGCTCGAGACCGCGGTGCGCGTCCTCCAAGAGCTGCCAGCCGACGGGATCTCCTTGTCGGCACTAGCCAACGACTGCGCCGGTGACCCTCATGGCCTCGATCCGGGCCGGGCGGTCAGCGCCATGGTGCTGGAAGCGATATCAAGTGTGTTTTGCCAGTCGACCCCTGCCGACGCCGAATCCGCCCGCTCCACTTGGGAGATGGCCGGAGTTGTCCCTGACCCGCATTCGTCTACAGTCCTGGCTTTGGGCCTACCAGGTGGCCCGAGCTCCCCCTTGGAGCAATGGCTGGCGCAGGCAGCCAGGGAGCGTCAGCCGGTTGTCCTCTCCCTTGCCAACCTGCGGCGTTGGCCGCTGTCCCCGCTGCCAGCAGGAGCCGAGGCGTTTGTTGTCGAGAACCCCTCCCTGATAGCCGAGGCCCTCCGGGCGGACATCCGCGCACCGCTCATTTGCACTTCCGGGCGCCCGACGGTAGCTACCTTGACGTTGCTGCGCCAGCTGGGCGCCCAAGGGGCCTCGCTGTACCAACACGCCGACTTCGACCCGGCCGGTCTGTCCATCACCGCCTGGCTGGCGGCGCGGGCAGCCACCGTGCCCTGGTGTATGGACAGCTACGACTACCTCGAAGCCGTACCGGGCACGACCGCTGACCCGACCATTACTGGGCCGGTGCCGCCCACGCCATGGGATAGGAGCCTGCGGGCCGCCGTCGATCGTCTGCGGGTCCCAGTCTACGAAGAGCAGATCCGTGAAGGGCTCTTCCGGGCATTGCAGGCAACCGCTAAGCGGTATGCCCCGCTCGAGCCGGTTGGCCGTGCGCGCCCGGACGGAGCGAGGACAAGCGAAGTTAGTCGTCGAGGCGGAGGGCCTGGATGAAGGCCTCCTGGGGTACTTCGACCCGGCCGATGTTCTTCATGCGCTTCTTGCCCTCCTTTTGTTTTTCGAGGAGCTTGCGCTTGCGGGAGATGTCCCCGCCGTAGCACTTGGCGAGGACGTCTTTGCGTTTTGCCTTCACGGTTTGGCGGGCTACGACCTTGCCCCCGACGGCTGCCTGGATCGGCACGTCGAACAGTTGCCTCGGTATCAGCTCACGCAATTTCTCCGTCATCCGACGCCCGTACTCGTTCACGTCTGAACGGTGGATGATGGCGCTGAAGGCGTCGACGGGCAACCCGTTCAGCAGGATGTCTATCTTGACGAGATCTCCAGGCTCGAAACCGGCTGCTTCGTAGTCGAGGCTGGCGTAGCCCTTGGTGCGGCTCTTCAGCGCGTCGAAAAAGTCCATGACCACTTCTGCAAGGGGGATCTTGTAGACGAGCTCGACGCGCTCAGGCGACAGGTACTCCATACGGAGCATCTCGCCGCGCCGCGCCTGGCAAAGTTCCATTACGGTGCCGGTGTTCTCGGAGGGCAGCAGCATGGTCGCCTGCAGGAAGGGCTCTTCGACAACCTCGATCTTTTGCGGCGACGGCATCTCGGCCGGGCTGTGCACGCGTACCTCGGACCCGTCGGTGAGCCGGGCGATGTACTCGACGCTCGGGGCAGTCGCTATCAGGGACAGGTTGAACTCTCTTTCGAGCCGCTCGCGGACGATGTCCATATGGAGCAGGCCGAGGAAGCCACAGCGAAAACCGAACCCCAGCGCAGCCGACGATTCCGGCAGGTAGGAGACCGAGGAGTCGCTGAGCCGCAATTTTTCCAATGCGTCCCGGAGCGACTCGAACTCGTCACCTTCGACAGGGTAAAGACCGCAGAAAACCATCGCTTTCGGCTCCAGGTAGCCCTCGAGCGGCTTCTCCGCGGGCCGGGCCGCGTCGGTGATCGTCTCGCCGCTGCGGGCTTCGCCCGACGTCTTTTATCCCGGCGATGATGTAGCCGACTTCACCTGGCCCGAGGCCCTGCACCTCGCTCGGTACCGGCAGCCGGACACCGACTTCTTCGATCTCATGGACGCGGCCGGTCTGCATGAAGCGGAGTTTTTCGCCGGACATGAGGACCCCGTTGAAGATCCGCACGGCGCTTACGACACCCCGGTACTGGTCGTAATAGGAGTCGAAAATAAGCCCCTGCAGCGGGGCTGCCCGGTCGCCCTTGGGGGCGGGGATCCGTTCGCAGATGGCATCGAGCAGCTCCGGTACCCCCTGGCCGGTTTTTGCCGATACCTGCAGCGTTTCCTCGGCCGGGATGCCGAGCACCTTTTCGATCTCCGCTGCGCAGCGCTCGGGGTCGGCGGCGGGAGGTCGATCTTGTTGAGCACGACGATGATCTCGAGGTCGTGCTCGAGCGCCAGGTAGGCGTGCGCAAGGGTCTGCGCCTCGATGCCCTGGGCGGCGTCCACGAGCAGCACGACCCCTTCGCAGGCGGCCAGGCTGCGGCTCACCTCGTAGCTGAAGTCGACATGGCCGGGAGTGTCGATCAGGTGGACCGTGTAGCCCTTCCAGTAGACCCGCACGTTCTGCGCCTTGATCGTGATGCCGCGCTCGCGCTCGATGTCCATCGAGTCCAGGTACTGGTCGCGCATGTCGCGGGCGCTCACGGCGCCGGTTAGCTCGAGGATGCGGTCGGACAGCGTCGACTTGCCGTGGTCGATGTGGGCCACGATCGAAAGGTTGCGGATCTTGTCCGCGGCTGTGGAGGAGGTCGGGGTGCTCATGGCGCTGTAGCTCCCAGTTTGGCCCATAGGTCGGCCGCGAGCGCGAAAGCACCCGGATGCTGCTATCGTTTATCACCCTGTGGCAAACATCAAAAGCCAAATAAAGCGTATCGGCACCAACGAGAAGAGCCGCCTGCGCAACAAGGCCGCCAAGTCCGAGGTCAAGACCCGGGTCAAGTCGGCTCTTACGACCATCGATGCCGGCGGGGAGACTGCCGCCGAGGACCTGCGTACTGCGGTCAAGAAGCTGGACAAGGCGGCCCAGCGGGGCATCATCCACCCCAACCAGGCATCCAACCGCAAGTCCGCCCTCATGAGGCACGCCGCCCGGGCGACTGCCTCAGCCAGCGCAGAGTAGGACTGCCGCCGGCTCAGCGCCGGGCCATGCCCCCTTGCAGCGGCGTGCCCCCTTGCACCAGCGTGTACGGGCGCGCCCCGGGCGGTGCGCGAGAGCCGGCACAGGCGCGCTACGAGCACCTCCAGGACGGCCTCTGGTCCCCAGTCCAACTTGCCTTTGAGCGCCAGCTCGGCGTCCGCCAGGGCTATGACGGCATCCCCGCTGCCTCGCATCCCCAGCCGGCGTGCGGCGTCGAGAGCCTTGCGGGCCGGGAACGTGCTGCGGCCTTTGGCGATCCCGAGCGCCTCAGCCGCTTGGGCCTCGGTGGCGATGTCGGGTGACTGCACCCGCAGGATGTTGCCGAAGTGGCGGTGCAGGATGGCCAGGACGACCAACGGGTGGCGGCTGCCGGCCTCCATGAGGCGGTGCAACAGCTTGAGCGCCTCCTCGGGCTCGCCGCGGTCGATGGCGTCCGTGAGGTCCCAGGGTGGCACCGAACCGGGCTGGCCGAGGTAGGGCGCAAGCTCGTCGGGGCCGACGCGTGCCCCGGTCCCGTAGGCCGCCTCGAGGGTGACCAGGAGCGTGCCGAGCCGGTTGAGGTCCTCTCCCAGGTGGGCTTCGACCAAGGTGGCCGCAGCCGGGCCCAGCTTGACCGGGCCGTGCGCCAGGCGCTCGGTGACCCAGCTGTGGGCTTCCCGGCTCCCGACGTCGGTGTTGAGCAGTTGCGCCCCCGGCTGTTTGAAGGCGGCCACGAACTTGGCGGGGAGCGGCGCCCCCTCCACCGGCCACGACGAGCTTGGTCGTGGCCATGGGCTCCTCCAGGTAGGAAAGGAGCGGCTGCAGCTGGTCGCTGGTAAAGGCGCCGGCCTCACGCAGCACGACTACCCTGCGGTCGGAGAACAGCGGCGGCGTCCGGCAGGCGTCCACGACGGCCGCCACGTCGAGCTCCTCGCCGGCGAACTCCTCCACCACGAAGGACCGCTCGCGCTTGCCGACAAGCTCGCCGACCAGTTTGCTGACCGCCTCCCCGAGCAGCGAGGCGTCGTCGCCGGTGACGAGCCAGCTGCCGGTCGCCTCCGCGGGGCCGCTCATCGCGCCTCCAATATCGCCGCCAGCATGTCACGCACCCGGCAGGTGCCACGCACGTCGTGCGCCCTGATCACCCGGCAGCCCAGGGCGATCCCGACGGCGTGGGCCGAGGCGCTCGCCTCGCGGCGCTGCGTGATCTCGAGGTCGAGGACGACGCCCAAGAAGGTCTTGTTGGACGCGGAGAGGAGCAGCGGGTAGCCGAGCCCGGCCAGCGTCGCAGAAGCCCGCAGCAGCTCGAGGGATTGCCAAGCCGTCTTGCCGAGGTCGAGCCCGGCATCGACTACCACCCGGTGAGGCCGGGATGCCCGCCGCCAGGGCACGCTCGCCACGTTCGACGAGGAAGGCGGAGACGTCGCTGACCAGGTCGTTGTAGACAGGTTCGGGGTCGGGGACCCGAGGGGCGAGGCGGATGTGGGTTGCCACGACGCTGGCCCCGGCGGCCGCTGCGACGTCGAGGTACTTGGGGTCGGCGAAGCCGCTGATGTCGTTGCCGAGCACGGCGCCCGCCCGGAACGCCTCGCCGGCCACCGAGGCCCGCCAGGTGTCAACCGACACCGGCAGGTCGAAGCGGGCCACGAGCCCTTCGACGGCCGGCATGAGCCTGGCCAGCTCCTCGTCCTCGTCGACCTCCGGGCCGGGGCCGGCCTTGACAGCGCCGACGTCGAGTATGTCGGCGCCCTCGCCCACGATCTGGTCGGCGCGCCGCCAGAAGGCGTCCCAGTCCCAGGTGGCCCCCTTGTCGAAGAACGAGTCGGGGGTCCGGTTCAAGATGCCCATGACGAGCGCCCGGGTGGTGAGGTCGTAGCTCCGGCCTCCAAGCTCGAGCTACCGGGGACAACTGTCTGTAGTCATGGCGCCAGCGACGCTACCGCCTCTTTGCGCCCGCCCGGGCCTTCAGAACAGGCGAGCTGTCAGTGCCTTGCGGTACCCGGCGACCCTGGCGTCGTCGCCCATGAGCTCGAGCAGGTCGAGGTACTCCTGCTTGGCGGCAGGGTCTTCCTTTACCCGCTCCAGCAGCGCGTCGAGCTTGGCTGTGACGGCGTCGTCGCCGCCGGCGGCCTCATCGCCGACCCTTGCCTGCGCTAGCAGGTGGCGCACCTCGGCGGTCTCGGGGACACGTTCGAGGAAGCACGAGCGCCTCCTTTTTGCCGTCGGAGGTCCCTTTGGCCACCAGTACGGAGGCAAGGCCGATGATCGCCGTCGAATTGGCCGGCTCGAGGGCCACCGCCTTGCGCAGTGAGGCCTCGTCGCCCGCGGCGATCAGCAGGTCCACCTCTGTCGGCGCTGGCGCCACCTCGGCCAGCCAGGCACGGACCGTCGCCTCGGGCTGGGCACCGATGAAGCCGTTCACGACCTTCTTGTCCGCGCACCGCGTAGACGGCCGGGATCGATTGCACCTGGAAGCTGGCGGCCACGCGCGTGTTCGCGTCCACGTCAACCTTGGCCAGCACCACCTCCCCGTTCCTCTCGGCCACCAATTTCTCCAAGATCGGCCCTAGCGTGCGGCATGGGCCGCACCATGAAGCCCAAAGATCAACCACGACCGGTACCTGAGTGGAGCGTTCCAAGACCTCAGTCTCAAAAGTGGCGTCAGTTACGTCCAATGCAGTCATATCTCCTCCGGCGCTGTGCGCCACGGTTGCCCATGTCCCGGGCTCCCTAGGTATAGCGTCCCACAGGAGCGTGACATTCCCAATGGGAGCTCAATGACATTCGCGTCTATCAGGAGCTGGCCCCAGCTCGAACGCCCGGTGCTCGTCATCGGCCTCGACGGCTGGGTAGATGCCGGCTATGCAGGGGCCACGGCGGTCAACGCCCTGCTCGAGTCCGTCCCGCACGAGGTGCTGGCGACGTTCGACTCCGACGCCCTGCTCGACCAGCGCTCGAGGCGTCCTGTGCTGCGGATCTCGCACGGGGCCCACGGCGCGCTTGACCTGGCCCGAGATCCGCTTGCTCGCTGCGACCGAAACCGACGGCCGGAGCCTGCTCGTGCTCGCCGGCCCCGAGCCCGACCTGCGCTGGCACGAGTGGACCGACGAGGTAGTGGCGCTCGGTCTGCGCCTAGGCGTCGAGATGGTCGTCGGCCTGGGCGCCTTCCCGGCCCCCGTGCCCCATACGAGGCCGGTACGCCTCGCGGCGACCGCCAGCAGCGCGGAGCTGGCCGGGCGCGTCGGCTTCCTCCCCGCCACCATGGACGTGCCGGCCGGGGCACAGGCGGTCCTCGAAGTCGCCTTCGGCCAGGCCGGGGTCCCGTCCATAGGGGTATGGGCCCGCGTCCCTCACTACGCCTCCGGCACTCCCTATCCCGAAGCCTCCGCGGCCCTGCTCGACGAGCTGTCCAAGCTCACCAGCGTCCGCATCGACACCGCGGCGCTCCATCGTGCCGGCGACAACGCCCGCGACCAGATCCAGGCGCTGATCGAAGCCAGCGAGGAGCACTCCGCCATGGTCCGCCAGCTCGAGGCGCAGCACGACGCCGAGCTCGGGCTCTCGGCTACCGAGTTCACCAACCTGCCCACCGGCGACGAGCTAGCCGCCGAGCTCGAGAGGTTCCTGCGGGGAGAGACCCGCTAAAGGGTCTCTTTGCGCCGGTCCGCGTCCACCCGTTGCCATCAAGCGCCCGCCCGACCTGCGGCCCTTTGTGCGTTCCTTGGCCGTATGGGGAGGTCAGGCCACCTGGGATCAGCGATCGGCTGGTACTTGCACCGTATCCTCGTTGGTATGAGGACGAACAGTTCGTGGCGGTCGATTTCGAGGATGATCAGCGCTGGGTTGGCGGCGGCAGCGATGGTGGCTGCCGGGCTGGCGACGGGTGGGGCGGTGGCCGCAGCGGCGACGGGAGCCGCCCCCAGTTCGGCCGCCGTAGCTGTAGCTGCGGCCAAGTTCGACCCGCTGTCGGTGACCTTTGTCTCGCTCAAGACCGGGTGGGCCCTCGGGACGAGCCCATGTGCCACGGGGGCATGCCTGGGCCTTCGGAAAACCACCAATGCGGGGACGTCCTGGTCGGCGAGGCCGCTGCCCGCCGCCCTGCTTGCGGCCGTAGACCGCAAGGTGAGCGGCAACCCGGCGCTCGACGAGTGCTGTGGCGGCGGCCTGAACGTCCGCTTCGCCAACTTGCTGGACGGTTGGATCTACGGCGGCGTGCTGGTGCCTTCCAGCAACCAGGGCACCAGTGGGCCTGTGCTGTGGTCCACTCACAACGGAGGTGCCACCTGGGTGCAGGACCACCTGCCGGCGGGGCTGAGCCCGACAGGTTCGATATTCGACCTGGAGGTCGCCGGGAGCAGGGTGTACCTCATGGCCCCCGACAAGACCGACGGTGTCACCGTGGAGGGCTCCCCGCTAGCTCATGACAGCTGGGCCCATGCCAATAGCGTCGCACTGGGTTCGCCCGCCGGCGGGGGACAGCAGTCCGGTTCGTTCGTCCTCCAGGGGACGCACGGCTGGTTGGTCGAGGGTAATGACCGGGGGACGACGGGCAGCGCCGAGCTCGCTGGGGCCAGTGGGTGGGCTGGGTGCCGCCGTGTGCTTCGGTCGGCGACAGCTTTGCCATCCCGGCTGCCTCGACCCCGGAGGACCTCGTGGCGGTGTGCGTGATGGGAGGCTTCGCCGAAGGGCTCTCGAGCAGCGCTCCCAAAGGGGCCAAACTCGGCTCGAGCTGGCTTTACTTTTCGAGCAACGGAGGGAGCTCCTTCCAGGCCGGCCCCGAGCTGGGGCCGCTCGGGGACTTCTTCGGCAGCGTGCTCGCTTCGCCGGAGCCGGGGGTCATCCTGCTCTCGCACGGCGACATGGGCCAAGACCTTTTGGGGAGCTTCAACGGCGGCCATACCTGGAGCACCGTTTACCACGGTGAGCTCAGCTACCTCGGCTTCACGAGCCCGCTCCAGGGTGTGGGCATCGTGCAGACGACATCGACGACCACCAAGATGATCATGACCTTCGACGGCGGCCACGTCTGGGCCCCCGTCAACTTCTGATCAGCTCAGATCACCACGTTGACGAGGTGAGGCGGCCGGGCTACCACTCGCTGGGGCTCGCGCCCTTCGAGTTGGCTCGCCACCTTGGGGGAGGCGAGCGCAGCCGCCACACACTCCTCGGTCGTCGCCGAGGGGGAGATCTCAATGCGTTCTCTCACCTTGCCGTTCACCTGCACGATCAGGGTCACCCGCTCTTCGGCCAGCATGGCGGGGTCGGCCACGGGCCATTTTTCCGCGTGCACCCTGGCACCCTCGCCGTGGCGACGCTCCCAGAGCTCCGCGCTCATATGGGGTGCGATGGGGGCCAGCAGCAACAGCATCGTATTGACCGACTCGTCCAGGGTCGCCCGCCGGGCTCCCCCCGCCGACTGGGTGTAGCGGTATAGGACGTTGGTGTGCTCGCGAAGCGAGGCCACGGCGGTGTTGTAGGACCAGCGCTCGAAGTCGTGGGTCACCTTCTCGACCAGGCGGTGAGTGGCTTTTAGGACTTCTTCGTCTGCGGCGGCGACCTCCCTGTCTACGCCCTGCGAGCCGTCAGCCTCGCCCGTCGCCAGGCGCCAGACCCGGTCCAGGAAGTGGCGGCAGCCCTCGATTACTTCGTCGGTCTGGTCGGTCCAGTCGAAATCGTCCTGAGGCGGCCCGACGAAGAGATGGAAGATCCGCAGCGCGTCAGCGCCTACGGAGTCGTAGTACATCTCCGGCGCGATCAAGTTGCCCTTGGACTTCGACATTTTGGTGCCGTCCATGCGGATCATGCCCTGCGTGAACAGGCGCTTGAAAGGCTCTTTGACCTCCTTCGGCGACAGGCCGACATCGCCCAAGGCCCGCGTATAAAAGCGCGCGTACATCAGGTGCAAGATGGCGTGCTCGATGCCGCCGATGTACTGGTCGACGGGCATCCAGCGCTCCGCCGCGTCGTCATCGATGGGGGCGTTGGTTGTCCAGGGGTCGCAAAAACGCAGGAAATACCAGGACGAATCGACGAACGTGTCCATTGTGTCGGTCTCACGTTCGGCGGGCTTGCCGCAGATCGGGCACGTGGTCCAAAGGAAAGCCGCGTCGCTGCGCAGCGGGGACTCACCGGTGGGCGCGAACTCCACATCGTCAGGCAGTAGCACCGGCAGATCAGTTTCGGGCAGGGGGACTATCCCGTGGTCAGGGCAGTAAACCACAGGTATCGGGCAACCCCAGTACCTCTGGCGCGATACCAGCCAGTCGCGCAGGCGGTACTGCACCGTACGTTTCCCGAGCCCCTGTTCCTCGAGCCAGGAGATCGCCTTTTCCTTGGCTTGCGCCGTATCTTCGATGCCGTCCAGCCACTCGCTGTTTATCCTCGGGCCGTCGCCGGTATAGGCCCCACCTTCCCAGCCCTCGGGTGGCTGCACCGTGCGGATCTTCGCCAGACCGTACGCAGTCGCGAAATCCCAGTCCCTGTGGTCCTCGGCCGGCACGGCCATGATCGCACCGGTCCCGTAACCCATCAGGACGTAGTCGGCCAAGTAGATGGGGACCTCTTTGCCGTTGAACGGGTTGACCGCGTAGGCCCCCGTGAAAATGCCCCGCTTCTCCAAGGAGATCTCGGTCGACTGGCGCTCGATGTCGGGCTCCTGGCGGACGCGCTCGACGAACGCCATCACGTCCTCGCGGCGCTCCGGCGCAACTATCGAGGTGACCAGCGGGTGTTCGGGCGCCAGCACCACGAAGGTCATGCCGAACGAGGTGTCCGGCCTGGTCGTGAAGACCTCTATCCGCTCTGATGAGCCGGTGACGGCCATCTCGAACTGGGCACCTTCCGAGCGGCCGATCCAGTTGCGCTGCATCGTCTTCACGCGCTCTGGCCACTCGAGGCCGTCCAAGGCGTCCAACATGTCGTCGGCGTAAGAGGTGATCCGGAAGAACCACTGCTCCAGGTCCCTTTTTACGACGAGGTCGCCGCTGCGCTCGCAGGTCCCGTCGGCGCGCACCTGCTCGTTGGCCAGCACCGTGTTGCAACCGGGGCACCAGTTGACGGGGGCCTTTTTCCGGTAGGCGAGGCCGGCTTCCAGGAACCGGAGAAAGATGACCTGGTTGAAGCGCATGTACGTGGGGTCGTGGCTCTTCACCAAGCGCCGCCAGTCGTAGCTCGCGCCCAGCCGTTTCAGCGAGCTCGACAGTTCGGCGATACGGGCGTCGGTGAACGGGCGCGGGTGCACACCCGACTTGATCGCGGCGTTTTCCGCCGGGAGCCCGAAGCTGTCGAAGCCGATCGGGCTCATCACCGCGAAGCCCTGCATCGTGCGCCAGCGGACGTTCAGGTCGCCGAAGGTGTAGTTGCGTACATGGCCCTGGTGCGCCGGCCCGCTCGGGTATGGGTACATGCACAGCACGTAAGAGGACGGCCGCGGGTCGTCGTTGTCGACCTCGTAGGCGTGCTCCGCGGCCCAGCGGGCCTGCCAGCGGCTCTCGATCTCTTGCGCGTTGTACGCGTTGCTCATGGCCCTACAGGGTACTGGGCAGCGTGCAGGCTGAGCCTGCTGTACGTTGCCTGTTGTGGCAGAGGGCAAGTCCAGTCTCACGATCGGCCTAGGCAAGGAGCATTTTGACGTCGCCCCGGGCGAAGCGTTCACCTTCGGCCGCTCGCAGCGGACCAACCTTTGCCTGGATCCCTCCGACCTCGGGATCTCGCGCGTCGCGGGGTCCCTCGAGGCAGACGCAGGTGTTTGGTGGCTCGTCAACAAGAGCACCGTGCGGCCCCTGGAAGTTGTCGACGACGTCGGCATACGCACGGTGCTGCCGCCCGGGCGGCGCATTGCCCTGACGGCGCCGATCACGGTGGTAGTCGAAGGGGCGACGAGGCGCCACGCCCTCACCGTCGACTTGCCCGAAGGTGCTCTGGACGGCCTCCGCCATGGTCCCGCCACCGGCCCGCAAACCGACGGCAACCCCACCCGGGCCGCCGCTGACGTCGCGATCACCCCGGCCGACAAGCTGGCCCTCGTGGCGCTGTTCTCCGGCTACCTGGAACCTTTTCCTCGTTACGACCCGCACCCCAAGAGCTACGCCGACGCGGCTGCTCGCCTGGACTGGCCCCGTACGACGCTCGTAAAAAGGGTGGAGTACCTGCGCACCCGCCTTACCAATGCCGGCGTGCCCAATCTCTTGGGGGAGAACGCCCTCCCGCACCTGGCTGAGTGGGCGCTCGCCACAGCGCTGATCAGCCGCGCCGACCTGAGCTTGCTGCCCGCCCGCTAAGGCAGCGGCAATCTGCCGCCCTGATCAGGGCGTGTCACCTGCAGGGCCAGCTCCTCCACCAACGGGTGGCCATCGGGGCCGACCCCTCTAAGGACCACGTCGTCCCAACCTGGCAGTGAGCCCGCCGGCACCCTCAGGGTTGCGTTGACATCGCCCGACGCAGCCACAGCCACCACAGCGCTCGCACCGGTCGGCTGGTACCGATCTGCATCCTCACTTCGCTGCCCGGTTTGAAGCCGCTCCCGCTCACCGTGGCCTGCGAACCTGCCGGAACGCTCAGCTCGCCCAAGGAAGCGCTGGCTATAGCCGACGGCCCTGCCGGCCCCACTGTCACCGTTGCCGTCGCCGAGGGGCCGGCGGCAGAGAACACCAGCGCCAAGGCCGGTCAGGACGGCGCCGTAGACGATGACCGAGCGCCCATGCCGCTTGGTCCCTAGTCGTCGTCGCCGGGCGTTAGTAGCCAGCCATTACAGAACTATCGGCCGGCTAGGCCCCAGCTGAAAGGGCCCGGCTGCGGCCCGGGCCCCTATCATTGCATCCGATGAAGCGAACCTCGCAGCCCCCTGACGTGGTACAACCACCCCAGCGGGATGTGGCCGTTTCGCTGCACGCGCAAATCTCGCACAGCATCCGCGAACGGATCGTCTCGGGGCAGTGGCCGCCCAATTATCGCCTACCCCCTGAGCCCGACCTGGCTAAACAACTCGGCGTCAGCCGCGGCACTTTACGACGAGCCCTCGAGACCCTGATCGGAGAAGGAGCGCTCCGCCAGGTGGTGGGCCGGGGCACGTTCGTGATCTCTACGGTCATCGAACCCGCCATCGCGCAAAAGCTCAGCACGCTGTCTGAGGATCTGGCCGCCCAAGGCATCCTGACCACGACGTCGGTGCTGGACCTTTCTGTCGTTGAAGCGCCCAAGCCGGTGGCGAGCCTCCTGGACGTCGTCCCCGGGCAGGCCGTCCTTCGTTTGGCGCGCCTGCGCTCCACCGTAAGTGGGCCCTTGGTCCTGCTCCATAACTACGTTCGCCTGGATTTGGCACCCGGGCTGGAACAGGTCGACTTCGCTTCGGTGAGCTTGTTCGGTGCCTTGGAGCAGCGCTTCGGTTTACGGATCGGGTCGGGCCGGCGTACTTTCAGTGCCGAGAGCGCGACAGACGAGGTTGCCTTGGCGCTCCAGCTCAAAAAGGGGGCTCCCGTCCAATACCTCGAGCAGGTGACCTATCTCCGCGATGGCCGGCCGATCGAGTACTCCGATATTTGGATCAATAGCAAGCTCTTGCGTGTCACGTCGCTCCTGCTGCGGCGATGACAGGCTTGCTTGACATGCCTCAACGGGGCAGCTAGCCTCCCCTCGCTTGTACCGGATTGTCTACAGACATGATGTCTACAGACATGACGTCTACGGACGCGACGAGGGCGGGATCGAGGACGAGGGATGCCATCAGAGCTGGAACAGCAGTTCGAGGCCCTGAAGACAGCTCCGGGCGACGAGGCGGGTTGGTCGGTCTGGGCCGAGGACATTAGGGCGTGGCGCCAAAAGGCCCGCCAGGAGTACCTGAGCGACGACAGTCGCTACGACGTGGCGGCGTCGCAGTGGGCCCGCAAGGCCTATGTCTGCGGGATGGTCATGTTGTGGGACGAGAGCTTCTACGACACCCATTCGGACCGCTTCCTCGTCGAGGAGTACCTCGACAATGCCGAGCGGGATTTTGGGGGCTTCGATGTCCTTATCCTTTGGCATGCGTACCCCCGGATCGGCTTTGACGAGCGCAACCAGTTCGATTTCTACAGGGACATACCTGGGGGGCTGAGGGCGCTCGCCGACATCATCGCGCGCTTGCACCGGCGCGGCGTGAGAGCGGTGATTGACTACAACCCTTGGGACCTCCAGACGCGGCGCGAACCCTTGAGCGACGCCCAGGCCCTGGCCGAGCTCGTCGCAGCAGCAGGGCCTGACGGGATATTTCTCGACACCCTTGCCAATGCCCCCGGGGACCTCCGTGGCGAGATCGACAAGGTTTCGCCCGCCAATGTGTTCCAGTCCGAAGGAGTGGTGCCACTAGCGGATGTTCGCGACCACCTCATGTCCTGGGCGCAGTCCTCCGAGCCTCTCAGGGAACGGTTCCTCATGCGGGACCACTGGTTTGAGCAGCGGCATATGCAGCACCTGGTACGCCGATGGCACGACAAGCACCGGGACGAACTGCTGACCGCCTGGCTCAACGGTGCGGGCGTGGTGATTTGGGAGAACGTTTTCGGCTCCTGGTACCCGTGGGACGACGGGGACAAGCTCTTGCTCAAGACCATGCAGAGGGCCCAAAAGGCCTTTTCTGACGTGCTAAACCTCGGGGATTGGACGCCCTTTGTCCCGATGCCGACCGACGGCTTGCGCGCGAGCCGATGGGAGATCGACGGGACGGTCCTGTGGGCGCTTGCCAATTGCTCCGAAAATGACATCACGGAGACCGATCTTTCGTTTGCCTCACCCCCGGGGCGCTAACGGTCGACGTCCTCGCCGGCCGCAGGATCGAGCCTGGTGCGCCGAGCTTGACCGTCCCCGCTCGCGGTATCGCCTGCCTGGTCAGCATCAGCGAAGGAGCAGAAGGCGATCTCTGGTCGGCAGTAGAGCGTGCCAAGGCGGGGACCTCGACTGTGGCTCACCCGCTACCCCGAGACGACCACGTCGGTCGGGCCGCCGCTGCGACGCCACGTGGAGCGATCGGCAGTCGCGCAGCGTTTCGCCTGGCATGCGCGTCGTCCCTCCCGGGCCCCGATCTTTCGAGGCTGTGTTCCGCCTGCGTGAGTGCGGGACCTACGTGCGCGCCGATCACCTGGGCCAGGATTTTCCCGACCAGGACCAGGAGCGGGCCAGCCAGCGCGCGTTGCAGGTCGAGGGCCTGGCCATCGACGAGTTACCGGTCAGCAACGCAGAGTTCGAGCTTTTCCTACGATCCACCGGCTACTCCCCAATGGAGCCTCACCGCTTCCTGCAACACTGGGCCAACGGCGGCCCACCTCCCGGAGCAAGCCGATTGGCCGGTGACCTACGTTGACCTCGCCGACGCAAGGGCTTACGCCGCTTGGGCAGGCAAGCGGCTGCCTACCGAAGATGAGTGGCAGGTCGGGGCCTCTGAGGGCTACGCCCGCTATGGCCAACGGCGGGTCTGGGAGTGGACGGAGAGCGAACATTCCGATGGCCACAGCCGCTTCGTCATCGTCAAGGGTGGCTCCGACCTCGTGCTGGGTGGTTCAGGCTGGTACGCGGAGGGCGGGCCGTTACCGCCCGAGCGCAGCGCCAAGTTCATGCTCTTCGCACCCGGCGTCGACCGTTGCTCCACGGTCGGTTTCCGCTGCGTTGTGGACCTTGACCCGTCAGGGCCGACCGGGTAGCGTTTGAACATAATTGTTCATAGACATGGGAGCCGGGACATGCTGACGCCGCAACAACTGAGCGAATATTCCTCAGAGGGGTACTTCCTCGTCAAGGGGATGTTGTCGGAGGAGGAAGTGGCAACCTTCCGTGACCACGCCCGTGACGAGCTTCGCCGAGACGCGGCAGCCGGCAACATGATGGAGAAGAAAGACAAGCAAGGCAACACGACCTTGCTGAAGATGTGGTTCGAGGCGGGCGACGACATGTACGGCCTTGTCGCACGCGACGAGCGCCTCGTGTCGGTCGCGCACGACTTGCTGGCCAAGGACATCTATCTGTACAGCCACAAAATGACGGTC